>CANMIX010000009.1 GCA_947497985.1 uncultured Paracoccaceae bacterium | reverse complement strand
CAAAACGTTCAACGTCCTAAATGACCGTCCATCCGCCAATTGATCTGCCATGAAATCCATCGACCACGTTCTGTTTGGTGCGTCTGGCACCGCCAATTCATTCGGTTTGGGCCGTTTCAGGCGCTTCTTGGGCTTGATCTGCAGGTTCAGCTCTAGCTCGCAATAGATGCGGTAGACCCGTTTATAGTTCCAATTGAAGCTGTTCACGTTCCGCCGATACAGAAAGCACAGGCCAAAGCCCCAAGTCCGTCGATTGGCCGTCAAGCGCACCAGCCAATCCGCGATCGCCGCATTCTCATCGCTGTGGACCTGTCGCGGTGGCATAACTCCGCTATACCGTCCTCGCCGCGCAGCCCATCCCTAACATAAGACCTTTGGGGTCAAGACCCATTGATTTCCATTAAGGGGCATGCTGGCATAACCGTATGAACCGAAAGTGGGCGAGCAGTGTTCTGAACTTTAGACACATCTCACAGTCGCTTTCATCGCAGTTGCAGCCGAGCAGACCTCACGATATTGCGTGCACTAAATACTCTGAAAACCGGTCAGAACGCAGAAATTCGAGTTCCTGGGGCCGTCGATGTGCAATGACGTCCTGGCCATCGTTTGACGGTGTGCCGGGGTGAACCATTATCAGGCTTCCTTGTTGGGCCTTTCCAGCGAGGTCGAGCCAGGACTGCATGAAGTCGCCAAAGTCCTCATCAGGCTGAAAGCCATTTACACCGTAGAACGCTGCATTATGAGGCCAATCGAATTGTCGGTGCAGGTGGTGTGACAGCGCAGCCAACAGGCCTGATTTTGCGGTTGATGTTGGAAGGCGATGGAGCTGCGCCACCGGGCATCCGCAGCCTCTGACCCAGGTCGTCTCACTGCGCCAACCGGCTTCGCAGGCCTTGAGCGCCTGTCCGACACCGGGGACCAGATGGGCGTGCTGATGGCCGTCGATGAAGTCCGGCTTGAAACCAAAAACCTCTTGAAACCGTGTAACTTGGCGGGTGATTTCTGCCACCAACTCTGCCTGATCCAAGCGGCCTGCAAAGCCTGCGAGTAACAGCTTCCCAACCTGCGGAAAGGTTCCGTCCGGAGCGAGAATCGCCATATCTCCAAGCGGTTGGAATTCGGTCAGGGTCAAATGTAGGCCAATTTCAATTGGAGCGGGTGTTTGGCGTGAGACCGCAACCAGGTCTGCAGCGCCTTCGGCAAAAGCCGCACCGCCAACCATACAGGACACGGCGTCCAGACGCCCCAGATGGCAAAGTTCGAGGATGCCTTTGTTAACACTTGAATTTAGACCGTAATCATCAGCGCAAATACGGATGGAGGCAGATTGCGATTTTTCTGCCCTCACTGACTCGTGAGCAAACATGAATACTATCCTCGTGTTTTTGATGCCACACGCTTCGAAACTTATTCGTTACGGGGCACACAATGGGAAATGGTCGCTTTCATCCACAGCTGCATACAGTGGTCTCAGGGAATAGCTATCCCTCTCTCAGCGTTGTGGTGCCAGCCTATTCAGAAGAGGCAGGGATTGACGCGTTTTTTGATCGCCTGTTACCGCATCTCGACAGTTTGAACTGCCCGTACGAAGTGATCATCGTTGATGATGGCAGCCCGGATGCTACGGCCGAACGGGTGGCGCAGCGTCATCACGATTCACCTCAGATAAAACTGATCCGCTTTAGTCGTAATTTTGGCAAAGAAGCCGCGCTGAGCGCCGGACTTCACCACGCAAAAGGGAACGTCGTGGTGCAGATCGACGCGGATCTTCAACACCCGCCCGAAACAATCGGTGAGATGCTTGAGGCCTGGCGCGCTGGTGGCCAGGTCGTCTATGCCAAACGGCGGTCACGAGAGTCTGATCCGCTGTTGCGCCGCATTGCAACGCGGCTCTTTTATAAGGTCTATGGGGCCATCAGCGATGTTAAGCTGATGGAAGGTTTGGGCGATTTTATTCTGCTGGATCGCAAAGCTGTCGATGCTTTGTTGACGTTGGCAGAGCGTGAGCGGTTTACCAAAGGTCTGTACGCATGGATCGGGTTCAAGCGTGTTGCCGTTGATTTTGACGTCGCCGAACGCACGACCGGGCAGTCCAGTTTTAAATTGCGCGGGTTGATCCGGTTTGGCATGGATGCGGTGACCTCTTTCGGCTCCCTGCCGCTGAAGGTCTGGACTTATGTCGGCGTCTGTTTGGCGATGTTTGGTTTGATCTATGGGGGCTTTGTGACCATCCGGACCATGATCTTTGGCGTTGATGTGCCGGGCTTTGCCTCACTGATGGTGGCGCTCTGTATCTTTTCTGGGATCCAGCTGTTGGGGCTGGGTCTGATTGGCGAATATCTCAGCCGGGTTGTGACCGAAGTCAAACAGCGTCCGCTATTTGTCGTTGATCAGCAGGTTGGATTTGAGCCATCAGATGCACCAGAAGATGACACCCAATCACAGTTGAGATCCCTGGCATCGTGAAACCATTTATTTTGCGCAGCCGTCACGCATTTCATGCGGCTGCGACCCGTTACCCGCTGCTCTTGGCGGTCGTGTTCCTGTTTGCCGCGTTTTTGATTGGCACCTTCCCCTATTGGGGACAGGGCAAGATCATTCCGATGGACGCCAAGAACCATTTCTATCCGATGCTGCGCTGGCTTGCGGGTGAGCTGCACGCCGGGCGGTTCCCGGATTTTATGGCCGAAACCTATGCGGGGCGCAGTACGCTCGCAGATCCCCAAAGCATGATCACATCGCCGGGGTTTCTTATCCTGGCTGCGCTGAAGGCCGAGCCGTCGATTTTGGCGATGGATATGCTTGTTCTGTTTGAACTGTTTCTAGGCGCGGTGGCGCTGTTGCTGATTGCACAGGGGCGCAATCTACCGATGCTTGCCGCTTTCGTCGGCGCGTTGGTGTTTATGTTTGGCGGCCTGCCCATCTCCCGCCTGCAACATACGCTTCTGGTGCAAAGCTATGCGTTCCTGCCATGGGTCCTCCTTTTGATCGATCTCGTGGTGAAAAGACCGACGCTGCTGCGCGGCGCGGGGCTCGGTCTGGCGATGGGGCTTTTGGTTTTGGGGCGCGATCACGTGGCCTTTCTGTCGATCTTTGTGGCCATCGGCTGGGCCGTTGCGCGCATCTCGATTGAGGAGGCGCCGGGGCTTGCCCTACGTCGCGCTCTGCCTGCTGTCTTCTTATCGATCTTTGTGTCGCTTCTGGTCGCCCTGCCTGCGCTGACAGCCAGCGTCGCATTCCTGAGCGAAAGCAACCGACCTGCATTTGGCTTTGACGTGGCGGCGCGCGGGCATTTGACGTTCTTTTCCCTTCTGACGCTGTTCATCCCGGATCTGTTTGGGACATTGGACGGCAGCTATTGGGGGCCAGGACACTGGCAGTTCAAATCCCACTCTGTCTATGCGCGCAGTGGTTTGCAGATCTATGCGGGTCTTGTGGTGCCGCTCGCGCTCGCTTTGGCGGCTTGCATCACGTCGCGACGGGGCGAAAGCGTGCGGTTTGGACTGATCCTATGTGCTCTGTCCCTCCTTTATGGCTTGGGCAATGCGACACCGGCGTTTTGGGTATTTTATGAATGGGTCCCGGGCGTGGACAAATTTCGCAGGTCCTCGGATGCCGGGTTCTTGTTCAACCTGGGCTGCGCCTTGGTGGTGACGGGTGCGCTCAGCGCGTTTTTACGCGAGGGGCTTGGACCACGAAACAACGGCAGTGAACAACCCCGGTTGCGCCCGGACATGTGCATCGGAGTCTTCTGCATAGCTGGGCCTGTGGTTGCGGCGCTTTTGGTTGCACAGTGGCATGACAAATTGTCTGCCGCCCTGCCTGAAGTTGCGCTGTTTTTATTGCTGACTGGGCTGATCGTCGCCTCGGTTACCTATGCGCACCACTCCCGGAAACTGCGCGTCCAGGTAATCTTGGTCCTTGCGGTATTCACCCTTGTAGACCTTAGCACGCAGACCATCGGCACCCGGATGAACACACGGCCATTGGGATCATGGGCTGTGCAGGCGGACCCGTCCAGTGACCCACGGGCGGAAACCTTGATGCAGCTTATGGAGGCCGTTTCCGACGCGGGGCCCATGCGGGCTGAGATCGTAGGCTTTGGTGGAGCCTGGCAGAACTTGCCGCTCATTTTGGATGTCGAAAGCACTGTAGGGTACAACCCCTTTCGCAAGGGACGCTATGATACGGCGACCGGAGCCGGGCAGAACAGTCATACGTCCAAGCGCAAGTTCGGGGCGCAACTCAGCGGCTATCGCTCGCCTTTGACGGATCTCCTTGGCGTGGCCGTGATCGGCCTTGGTGCGCCGATGGAGGTTGTTGATCCCCAAAGTGCTCCGTTTTTTGACACCCCGATTGAGGTCGCGGGCAGTTATTTCTACGTCAACCCACGTGCCATTCCCCGAGCGGTTCTGATCCCGACTGCAGCAACACAGCAGCTTTCGCCTGGACAGGCAGAGGGCACAGCAGCGCTGCCCGATCTCGATTATCTGTCTCAGGCCCTCGTGCAGACTAATGAACACCCATGTGTGGATCCGCCTTCCACGGCGACACAAGGAAAACTGGCCATAACCGACTACGAGCCCGGACAGCTTTCGACCAAGATCACCGTGACAAAACCAAGCCTGGTTGTTCTGCATGAACGCCGCCGGTCGGGTTGGAAAGCATGGGTGGATGGTAAGCCGCGTGAATTGATTGCGGCAAATGGGATTTTCCAAGCCGTGCATGTATGCCCCGGCGAGACCGAGGTGCGCTTTGCCTTTCATCAACCCTGGTTGAGCCTGCCGTGAGGGGCCTCGTTCGATCCGTTTCCACATTTGCGGTGACCAGCGGTATTGGCACGCTGGCCCATTATGCGGTGCTGGTTCTTGGTGTTGAACTGCTGTCCCTGGCGGCACTGTGGGCGACGACAGCCGGGTTCTGTGTCGGTGGAGTTTGCAATTACTTTCTGACACGCCGCTTTGTGTTTCGCAGCCAAAAATCCCATGGCAAGGCAGCCCCGCAGTTTCTTTTGATCGCGCTTCTTGGCATGGGGTTAAATGCATCTGCTTTTGCATTGTTCCAACACATGGGCCTTTTCTACGTTTTGGCCCAGATCGCCGCGACGGGCTGTGTGTTTATATGGAGCTACAGTATGAGCCGCTGGGTTGTTTTCAAATAGCAACCCAGTTGACCGCCTGGTTCCTCCGCGTTCTTAAACATTGAGAAGACCCCTTCACTGAGCAGAGGGCCGTTTTTATTTGAACCCGTCATGTTGTGAGGCGCTAAATTACCGCAGTGTTTGGCTTTCAAGGGTGATCTATCGCTGAGCGCGTTGCGCTTGACTGGATTGTGGTCAATTTATAGCGCCAGATTGTTGTCTTAGGAGCTAGCTATTGCCTTTGAATTTTGTTGCTCACAGATTTTTTTATTGTCTAGCAGTAGTGATCTTCTCGGGGGGGGCATGTGCCGCTGCAGAGACATTTGGTCCGCCAAAGTCGTCCCTTCGGTTGGTTGGGCAATTGGGGACTGCAGCCCGTGTTGTCGATCAAAGCAGTGATGTTGCGGCGACTGAGCTTCGTTTTTCACCGTCCTTGTTGGCTCAAGGCAGGATTGAATGGAAAAATGCGGCCGGGGACCAAATTTTCTTGGATCCCGGGATCACGGTGAACCTGTTCCCAAGTGAGACCGACCTGGACGAAGCCCGCCTTTCGTTATTTGGTGAATACAGGTTCAATTTGGCATCCGACCAGACCAAGCAGCTCCGGTTTAGAACGGGCATCGAACGACTTAGCCGCTTTCCCGAAGAGCGTTTCCTGCGCTACTCTGCACAAGCCGCATTGCGGGTAACCCATGCTCAGGGCCGTTCAAGTATCTATACGTTACGGTATCGTTACCGCGACCAAAATGAGGAAAACTCGTTTGAGGGATTTGATCAGAATGAGCTGTTTGGAAGCCTTCGATATGCTTGGACGCCGTCGAAAGGCCAGGTCGAGCAGATTGCTGTAACGCCCTACTTTGACCTACGCGATGCAGAGGGTCAGAATTTTAGCTACGAAGAATTTGGCCTTCGCGTGCAGGCCAGATACCGATTAAGAAGCGATTTGACGCTGAGGGCAAGCGCGCGTGCTTTTGTTCGAGACTACAAAGATGTGTTTTCGTCAGCATTTCCAGTGGAACGTGAGGACACACGAACAGCTTTTGAAGTCGAGCTACGCAAGGCCTATGATCCCAATACGACGCTTTTTGCGGCAGTTGGATGGGAGGCCAACCAGTCAAATGTTTCTGTCAGAGACTATCAGGGGGTGACGCTACGACTTGGGGTTGAGGTAACATTCAAGTGATGTGCCTACTTAACTATCTGTTAAAATAGAGCCTCATTACACGCTAATAATTTGTTTTAAAAAACATTTCGCCGCATCCACAAGACTCTCAGTCTTGAGCCATTCAGATTTGGCATAACGGATATGACCATAAGAGCTAAATATTCCCATTCTCTGTTGTCGCATCAGTGACATAATAGAACGCATGTCGCGACATGGTGAAGCGGAGAGCAGGTATATGACTAAATTATTGATCTTGGGGGGTGACGGGTTTTGTGGCTGGCCAACCTCCTTGTATTTGTCAGCACGTGGTTTTGATGTTGTAATTGCCGACAATCTCTCTCGGCGTCGCATTGACAAAGACATGGATACGGACAGTCTGACGCCCATTACAACTCCGGATGAGCGCCTGTCTGCGTGGCAGGAAGTGACAGGCAAGACGATAGAATTCGTGCAACTTGACATCGCGCGTGACGTTGAAGGATTGCAGGATGTGCTGTCCGCGCACCGTCCAGATGCAATCGTGCATTTTGCCGAGCAACGTGCCGCTCCATATTCTATGCGCGGCCTCGCTGAAAAGCTGTACACGGTCGATAATAATATTTCCGGCACCCATAATTTGCTCGCTTTGGTTGCAGAGCTCGGCTTGAACCCGCACATCGTCCATCTGGGAACGATGGGGGTCTATGGCTATGATGGAGACGGGCTGGAAATTCCCGAAGGGTATCTCAACGTAAAGGTCGAAGCTCCGGACCGAGAAACGTTGATTGATCGAGATATCCTGTATCCGACGAACCCCGGCAGCGTTTACCACATGACCAAATCCATGGATCAGTTGTTGTTCCAGTTCTATGCCAAGAACAATGGCTTGCGCATTACGGACCTTCATCAGGGGATCGTCTGGGGAACGCAGACTGACGAAACACGACTTGATGAACGTTTGATTAACCGGTTCGACTACGACGGCGATTATGGAACCGTGCTGAACCGCTTTTTGATGCAGGCGGCGTTGGGCCATCCGCTCACGGTGCATGGTACAGGCGGGCAGACAAGGGCCTTTATCCATATTCAAGACACGGTTCGCTGTATTGCTATGGCGCTAGAAAATCCGCCATTGCCGGATGGCAAGGTTCAGATCTTGAACCAAATGACAGAAACGCATCGCGTTCGCGACCTGGCAAAACTGGTTGCACGCGTGACGAATGCCGAGCTTGCTTATGTGGACAACCCACGCAAAGAGGCAGCGGAAAACGATCTAAAAGTCTCTAACAAGACGTTCCTTGATCTTGGTTTGAATCCAACCACTTTGGAGCAGGGATTGCTTAACGAAACGGTTGAGATTGCAAAGACATTTAGCAATAGAGCCCGGACCGAAACGATCGCGAGCAAGTCGGTTTGGACTGATGAGCAGAAACCAGGTGTGGTGCTTAAGCGGGACGGCCAGAAACGCTTTAAGTTGCGATCTCGGTCAGATAAAGCTGCATAATCCAGGTGTGTTGACGCGGGGACGCGGGTTTTTATGAACTTATCTGTTTCGCAAGTTATGTAAGGAGAAAGCCATGCGGCTTCTGGGCGTTGTTGCTTTATGTGTGGTTCTCTTGACTGCTTTGGTCTTCAGCTACGAGCGTCGCCATGAGATCACTAGCCGCCTGACGGACAGTGTCGAAGGTTGGGCTCCCCTTAGCTCTGCGAATATTGATGCACCCGCAGTGGGCCTTGCCCCTGAAAATCTGCGCGCTGGGCTCGCAACAATCGCCATGCGAGAGGGCGGGACGCTCACTACGTTGACCAGCTTTCCGGACTTTGCGAGAGCGAGCTTTGATATGCCAAACAGCGTTTTAGCTCGATCCGGTGAGATTGTGCTTGAGATTGCTGGAGAGCTGAACAACGGCGCAGAGGGGGTGTTGCGGCTTTCTGTCAATGGCGTGCGCCGGACCGCGATCACGCTTGACGGGGGCAGCGTGCGTCGCAAGATCGTCATGCCGCTGAACACACGCGAGTTGGCGTCCGATCGATTGACTGTTTCCTTGTCCGTCGACGGCCGGGCCCCACAAATGGCATGCACGGCGGAATGGAATGGTGGTGTTGCGCTGCAGGTTCTCCCAAGCTCCCATTTGAAGCTACAGCTTAATGAGAACGTGACTGATCCCTTCGACAAGCTGTTGTTAGCCGGGGCGCCAACCAGACTGGTCTGGCCCAACGCGGCCGCAACTGAGCAGGTCGCAGCCTTGCGTCTTGCCCACCGTTTGAATCAGGGCGGTGGGGATGTTTTGTTTGTGGATACGCAGAGCGATGAATTGGCTTTGACGCCCGCTGACATCGCGGCGCTAGATGCGCAGATGCCACCCCCTGAGGCACGTATCGGTCGCCAGTATACAGATCTTGCCGCCACGCTGGGGCAGAGGCGGTCACAGACGTTCGAGCGCGAAACGCGTTTGCGTATGCCTTTTGATGTAGCGACACTCGACGGGCAGGTAAAAGCGCTTGATCTCGAGATGCAATATGTATCGGCCAAACAAAAGGACGAGGCATGGCTGATCTCGGTCTTTTTGAACGATCGCCTGGTGCATGCTGAGGGGACATCATCCCACACAGGGGTGTTTCAGAAACGTATTGCGGTTCCAAGTGCCTATCTCGCAGCCGAAAATGTCGTGACAGTGACCATGCAAAGCGGAGCGGAGCAGCAAAACCTATGCGCGACCGGGGTGCCGTCTGTTGTGGACGTTCGCAAGGCGGACCTTGTTCTTGACGAGACCTCTCAGGCCAGTCCCCGACTTAACCTTTATGCGGCCCTAAATAGAAAGGTCGCGCTTGCGGTGCCATCTGCGGTTTCGACCTATGATGCGCAATTTGCATTTGAAACCTTGAAATCACTGTCAGCACAAGGGCTTGAAATGCAAATTGCAGCGGCAGAGGAAACGCCGGAAACACGCATTTCGGCACTCTCTTCAGAAGATGTGCAAAGCGTTATTTCTGACGGTGATGAGAGTGACAGCTGGCTTGTCTACATGGCGCGTGATGATAGCAACAGGCTGGTGGTTGTCCCTATGACCGAAGCCGCCAATCTGCCGACCGACCAAATGCCACGCTCTGTTTTGCTGGTGACCTCACTCGTCGCAAAGGGTGCGTGAGTGGCGCAGCAGGACAGTGCATCTTCTTCAAAGGACGACGAGACATACTGGTCTGTGGACAGTGCGCCGCGACGGTTTTCCGAAAAGGTAGCGCCATGGCGCGCGCCTGTGGTCTTGCTGGTCTTTGCGGTGGTTGCTTTTGTCTCGCTATGGCTGCTCAACAACTTATCTGTGTTGAACGATAATTTTCGGCACAATGACATCGTCTTTGCCCCGGCGACGGGCGGGCATGCGATACCTGTGCGAGTTTTCCTGTTTAGCTTTTTTGTCGCGTTTGGAATGTGCTGCGACCCCCGTTGGTACAGGAAGCTGACCATTACTGCAGATTTGGTCGCGACCTATTTCATGTTCTGCCTTGCGTTGGATTTGTTGTTGCAGCTGGTTTTTCTGGGGCTTGGCGTTGTCTTTTCCCTGCATATTGTTGAGATCGCGTCAGGTCTAATTGGCTTTGCGATTTTCTCCTTCAAACTTCTTGAACACGGAGAAATGCCCTCTCGTCTTGCATTGAAAATTGACAGCACGCAAACCAGACTGATTGTCGCGCGTTTGCTCTTTGTGGCGTGTGTTGCGGGCGTTTTTGCCTGGTACATTGGGTCGCTCAACTTGCCCGTTGAAACGAGATTGAGAAATGTCAGCCTTTTGGGCGGGATCGGTCCGGGGGTGTTTTTGTTCCTCCCTCTCTTCTTTATCCTGCTTTATTTGGGGGCCGTCGTTGAAGCGAAGATGGCGCGCAAGTCGACGTTTAGCCCGGATTTGACGGTGTTTGTACCGGCGCATAACGAAGAACATATTATCGCAGATACCATTCAAGCGATGGATCGCGCCGCAGCCGCTTACGCGGGGCAGGTGCGATTGCTGGTGATGAATAACGCCTCTGTAGATAAGACTGAACAGGTTGCTAAGAGCGCGCTGTCACAGTGTTCTGCGCTGACGGGAGAGGTCATTGATGTCCCGCAACCTGGTAAAGCAAATGCATTGAATAAAGGCCTGGACATGGTCCAGACCGATTTTTGCGTGCGGGTTGATGCCGACACACAGCTACACCCTCAGGCCTTTAATCGCGCCCTGCGCCATTTTGTTGACCCAGCAGTAGGCGTGGTTGGCGGGCTTCCCTTGCCCCCCGGCGGCGGTCTGTTCGACCGGGCGCGGTTTTTGGAAGTTGCTGTAAAGCACGGCTTTTATTCAGTGGCCTTTTCCGTGATCAATTCCGTGGTGGGGATCCCTGGAATGTTCTCGGTTTATAGAACTGAAATCCCAAGGACCTTGGGTGGGTTTGTCGCGGGCATGAATGGGGAGGACACAGACATCTCCTTGCGTGCGGGGGAGTCTGGGTACAAGCTTCTGGTTGACCCTTCTGTGCGCTATATTTCAGAGGTTCCAGCGACGTATAAACATATGAGAGAGCAGCGGACTCGCTGGTTTCGTTCAGTGTTCCATATCTCCGCACGTTGCCGAGATCTGATTTATGCCCCTCAGGCCAGTATTCGGGGAAAAGTTACGCTGCCATATATGTTGGTGAATTCGGCGCGGCGGGCGATGATGATCCCTTTGGTTTTGTTTGGTGTGATCGAATATTTTACGGTTTACGACAGCTTTAACATATTGGCTTGGCAGTCCTTGGTCGCCGTCTTTATCGGAGCCCCTGCGATTATGGCGACGCTATGTGCCTGTTTGCTGCGGCGCCCCTTGGCCGTTTTGTTTTTACCTGAGTATTTGGTGCTGAGGGTTTTGCGCGCCTATTTTACGCTTGAGGCGATGTTGTCGATCTCAATGAGCAAGAAAGGCTGTCCATTATATTCTCGCGAAGCACTGCGCACTGCCCGGCCTGAGAGTTCCCGCATCGCCTAACATCTTGAATAAAATTGATTTTGATTGCGTCGCAGGCGTCAAGCTCATTGAGCTGTCTCGAAGTGGCGTCAGCTGTTTCACGTCAATTCAGCAATGCCTGGTACCGGGAAGTCGCGAAGCAATTCCTACTTCAGTAACTTTTCTTCCGGCCAGCGGATACTTTCTTTGACGGAAACGACTATCTCTTCTTTTGGTCTAACTTCGAGATCCCATTTCAGGATGCCTCTCATAAAGTCGTAGTTCCGCTCTGTTGGTTCCGGGTCAGCTGTGAATGTGATCTGCAGTTCGTCTTGTTCGCTGTAAGGAACCTGGCCAATCAGTTCCAAGGAATAAAACGCGTCACCCAGATTTGTCACAGTGATCCGGGTTTCTTCGTCTCGGACGTTGGAGCGATTTAGAATGCCACTGTCGCTGTCGCTTCGATCCAGAACCTCCAAATCCAATCTAAGGTCTTCTATTGGTCCAAACGCCAGAACGCCTTCATCTCCGGCGGGAACCTCAGGCATGTCCGACAGTCCAACGAATTGATTGTCTACTGAAAACAAGGTCTCATTTGATCGAAGGAAAGGCTCGTCGGACGTATTTTTGAACCGGGCCATCAGGTATGCCGTTTCGTCCCTGAGCGGGACCGCACGCGCAAACACCTCTGCTGGCAATGTGATCGTATCCAAGGCGATCCGGGCCGCATCCACATCATTTGCAACCGTGATACGTGCAGGTACGTCGTAGGTCACACCTGGCCCATCATAGGTTACAGCTGCAGCTTCTGCTATGATAACAGGTGCTTCAATGATCGGCTCTGCGAGCTGCAATGGGCCGCGATCAAGTGACTTCGCAAGTGGGACTGGATCAAACGCCGTTAGCTTTCGCGGGAAAATTCGGGAAGGTTTCAATTCTTTTGAAACTGGCAGCGTAGACAAGCGTACTGAGACATCGTTCCAATCTTCGCCACTGGACTGCTCGATAGCGGCCCCTCGCCGGATGCTTATCTGTGCGGACTCTGCCGTCGAAAGGGTCACGTCGTAAAGCGGCTCCCAGCTGGCGTACACAAAATAGGACACGGAGAGTTCTGCGGTTGCAGCTGTGTCCGTGGACAATGTGATGGCCGCTTGAACACGATCTTTGCCCGATGTCAGCAGGGCAGCTAAGGCTTCTTCCGCGTCTTGGACAGCGTCTTCCAGGCTTTCTCGCGTGTCTCGCATACCCCGGACGATTTTTTCAGCATCTAGTATCTGATGCCGTGCGCTCTGGGTCTGTTCGCCAACCATAACGGCGATTTAATTCAGGTCGCCTGCGTCCGACGATAAACCTTCATTCCTTGCGAGCGCTTTGAGAAATTCTATCTGCATTTCGGCCGCTTCCGCTGCCGACATAACGCGCGCCTCTTGGTCCTCGTGATCGGCCAAGTTCGTCTGGGCGATCATCAATTGCTCGCGCGCCAATACAACGTCTTCAGGGTCCGTTTCAGACTGAGGGGGCAATGCATCGTTGCGCACCGACACCGGTCCCAAAATTGCGTTGCTCACGGCGATTTGCGGGATTTGGTGCTTCAGTTCGGGCGGCAGGTCCGGAAGGATGATGTCGTGGCGTCCGGCAGGCAATTGAACCGTCACATTGCGGGTAACCTTGGCACCTTCCACATACACGATCACCGAGCTAGGCGCGCTTGAGATGACGTAGGTTTCGCAGAACACTGGCGATGCTACACATGCCAAAACTGAACCAAGAATTTTCTTCTTCATGATCGCATGCCTTTTTCGTCCAAAACTCGGCAACAATGCCGTTCTCCGGTTCTTATTGAAACATCTTTTTGTACCTAGCTCCGCTTAATACGGCGCCGCAATATAGCTTAGCCACATCGTTCAAACCCACTTTTGCCAAGTGTTGCAGGTAAAAGCCTGTCTACGCAGGAGACACCGGCGACAGTTCCTGCGTAGCGCCGCGAGGGCCGTGTGAAGCCTGTCGCGATGTTCCCGTTTTTTCGCGACTTCTCCACACCGCCTTCGCAGGGATTTTAATCATCAATCGCCTCAAGCGTTGCCAACGGGCTGAGCGCGTTGGGGTCTATGCGCATTTCGATAATGGCGGGTGTGCCGCAGTTGCGCGCCTGCTCCAAGGCGGACATGAATTCGGCATCTGTTTCGACAGCAGCTCCAAATGCGCCGTAGCTCTGTGCCAGTGCCGCGTAATCAGGGTTCATCAATTTCGTCCCGCTTGGACGTTTGGGAAACCTTTTTTGCTGGTGAAGCCGGATGGTGCCGTACATGCCATTGTTGGAAATCAATACGATAACATTGGCACCGTTTTCACAGGCGACGCCGAACTCTTGCATGCTCATCTGAAAACATCCGTCGCCCGCCATACATACAACCTCTTGATCGGGGCGGTCGATCTTTGCGCTGACGGCGGCGGGCAGTCCATATCCCATCGACCCGCTGGTGGGAGCAAGTTGGGTTCCATAGTCGCGATATCGATAGTAGCGGTGCAGCCAGGCAGAGTAGTTTCCGGCGCCATTGGTGATGATTGCATCATCGGGAAGGACTTCATTGAGGTGCGCGATCACGTTTTCCAGCTTCAGACTGCCGGGTGTTTCAACGGGTATTTGCCAGGTTTCATAGTCGGATCTGGCCTCAGCGGTCCATGCTCTGCGGCCTGCACTTGGTTGGTCGCGCAGCTGTTCTGACAATTGTGTCACGAGGTCTCCGGCATCAGCTGTAACGGCGTGACTGGGGTGATAGACGCGTCCCAATTCATTGGCGTCGCGATAAACGTGGACCAGCTGTTGATGAGGAACCGGGCTGTCCAGAAGAGTATACCCACTTGTGGTCATCTCGCCCAATCGCGCACCGAGACAGAAAATGAAGTCGGCGTCCTTAACCCGCTGTGCCAGTTTCGGGTTCACACCGATCCCGATGTCTCCGACATAATTGGGATGGCGATTGTCCAAGAAATCCTGACACCGAAAGGATGCAGCCACGGGCAAATCGAGCGTCTCTGCGATATGGGCCATTGCCTTGGCGGCGTTTTGTGACCAATTGCGTCCGCCTAAAATAACCAGGGGCTTTTGGGCGGATTTCATCAGGGACAGGACGGTCCCAAGATCCTGGTCATTTGCAAGGGCACTTGGCAAAATCGCCTTCGGGCCGGCTTTCGCTTCGCTGAGCGAGGAGAGCATATCTTCGGGCAGTGCCAAAACCACGGGGCCCGGACGCCCAGACATGGCGACATGAAACGCGCGGCTTATGTATTCGGGGATGCGATCAACGCGGTCAATTTGAGCGCTCCATTTTGCGAGAGGAGCGAACATGGCACGGTAGTCGACTTCCTGAAACGCTTCCCGGTCGCGCTGGTCGCTGGCGACTTGCCCGATAAACAGGATCATCGGCGTGGAATCTTGAAATGCGACATGCACGCCCGCTGAGGCATTGGTGGCGCCTGGCCCTCGCGTGACAAAGGCAACGCCGGGTGTCCCGGACAGTTTCCCGTGCGCTTCGGCCATCATTGCCGCACCACCCTCGTGACGGGTTACGATGTTTTCAATATGCGCGTCAAACAAGCCATCCAATGCCGCTAGAAAGCTCTCTCCTGGGACGCTGAAAACACGTTTAACACCCTGATTTGCAAGCGCTTCAATGAGCACCTTCCCGCCGTGTTGTGACTGTGGCACGACCCCCTCCTATGTTGCTGTTGCTATGCTAAATCCCGACGCGCGGCCAAGCTTTTGGCCGCAGTGCCAAAGCGCAACCGCGTGGCGATACGGGCAGCTTCGGGATCTTTGGCGTGCACCGCCTCAACCACGGCTAAATGTTCTTTGATGACGCTCGGCTCGAACTCAACAGCGGCTGCATTTTTGAGGAATGCCGACCGCAAATGGTTCTGAATATTGGCTTCAATCATGTTGACGACGTCGCAAAAATACTCGTTGTCAGAGGCTTCGGTGATCAGGCGGTACAGGCGTAATTCGGAATCGACACGCGCCTCTACCGCTTTGTCCGGACCTTTGTCGTTGGCAAGGATGACGTCCCGCATTGCGCTATCAATGATTTCCAA
Organism: uncultured Paracoccaceae bacterium; assembly: GCA_947497985.1. GTDB lineage: Bacteria > Pseudomonadota > Alphaproteobacteria > Rhodobacterales > Rhodobacteraceae > Epibacterium. The sequence goes on along the minus strand of CANMIX010000009.1, from coordinate 175,908 downwards.
TTGTTCCTCGCTGCGCAGTTCAGCGGCCAAGGCGGCCGCCCCGGACTGGACCGAGGTGCGCAGCTGCAAAAGTTTCACGATTTCACGGCGCTTTTCAAAACACGCAGGGCTGATCCGAAAGGATGTGCGCTCTGTGCGATCCGCCACAAAAGCTCCGACACCGCGCCGAGATTCAACCATGCCATCGAATTTCAAGAGAGACACCGCTTCACGGATGACGGTCCGGGCAACGCCAAAGTTTGCGGACAGCTCAGCCTCGCTGGGTAATTTGTCCCCGACCTTCAAAGAACCATCAGCAATGGCCGCCATAATCGTCTGGGCCACTTCGTCGGGGAGGCGTCTTGGGCGTTCTATAACCTCAAAGAGTGTGGGTTTGGGCATGCTCGGTCCTGGCAATTCAAAAGTGAGGGTCAGGTGCAGTCTATGCGCACCTGCGTTCCAGTGCAATTTAATAACTGTATTTCAGGTTGTCAGACAACTGGCAACATGTAATTTAATCGTCAACCAAGATTCGGGAGAGATTCGCATGGCGGAACATGTGGCGAAGAAAATCGCATTTATCGGTTTGGGTGGAATGGGGCGCGGCGTGGTCAAGAATATTGCCCTCAAAGGAGGGGATGTGACCGCGCTCGATCTAGATGACGAAAAGGTCACTGAGGCTGAGGGGTTCGGGGCGAAACGCGGCTCATCGCCGTCAGAGATGGCTGCGGACTGCGATGTGTTTGCGGTCTGCATCACCACAGCCGAAGCGGTTCAGGACATGGCGCTGGGGGCAAATGGTGTCTTGGATCATATGAAGAAAGGCGCGATTTTTCTCGACCACACAACGGTATCGGTCGCCCATGTCGAGAAAATGCGGAGCGAATGCGAGTTGCGGGGTATTCGGTATTGCGAGGGGCCGATGACCCGTACGCCCATCCATGCCGACCGAGGTGAGGTGAATATCTTGTTCGGTGGGGACGAGGAGCTGTTGGAGGAGCTGCGCCCGACGTTTGAGTTCTACGCCGAGAACATTTTCCACGTAGGCCCGGCCGGACATGCGATCCGTTTGAAATTGATCCATAATTTCATCGCCTTCGCAAATGTTGCAGCCTTTTGCGAAGGGTTCGCGCTCGCGGCGCATGAGGGGCTCGATATGTCAAAAGTGATTGGCATCATATCGGCCGCGGGCGGCAAGTCTGGGATGATGGATCTTTATGGGGAGAAGACGCTTAAACGCGACTTCACGCCCTATATGTCCCTCGCAAATGCCCAGAAAGACGTCCGTTACTACACCGAATGGCTGTCCAGCGCGGGGTTGCCCGGCTTCATGGCCGACTCCGTTCACCAGACATATGCATTGGCTTCGATCATGGGGCACGGCGAGGAGGGCTGTACCGCTGTGATCAAAGCTTATGAGGACCTTACGGGGGTCGTCGCGCGTCTAGAGGAGTGACGCGTTCTATCTGAAACAGCATCTATGGAGGATAACATGCTGAAGAAGACAACCTATCTCACTGGCTTGGCGTTCGCGGCAAGCTTAACGGCTGCACAGGCGCAAGATGTCACACTTCGTCTGGCTCATTTCGCGGCCGAAACCCACCCTGGTCATTTGGCAGCGGTGCAATTTGCTGAAAACGTTGAGACCCGCACAAATGGAGCGATTGCGATCGAGTTATTCCCGGCAAACCAATTGGGTTCGCCGCCAGAACAGCTGGAGCAGACGATCCTGGGTGCCGTGGATATGAACCTGCCGACCCATGGTGGTCTCGACAAATATGACCGCGCGCTCGGAACGGCGATGACGCCTTTTGCTTTTAACAGCTATGAGCACGCCCATGCAGTGTTGGACGGTGAATTTTCCGATTGGGTCGCACCCAAACTGGAAGAGCAGGGCCTGGTCATGCTGTCTCATTGGGAATACGGGTTTCGCAACATCACCAACTCGATCAAGCCGATCAATGCACCGGAAGATGTGGTTGGCTTGAAACTGCGTACCCCGCCAGAATTGCAAATTGTTGCGGCGATGGAGGGGCTCGGCGCGGCGACGACGCAAATCGCATTTCCGGAACTGCCAAACGCGCTCAATCAGGGTGTCGTGCAGGGGCAGGAAAACCCTGTGGGAGTGATTTACCACTATAACCTCAACGACTTCCAAGAGCACATGGCGCTGACCCGTCACGTCTACAACGCGATGATCCATGTCGTGAACAAAGACAAATGGGATGCGATGAGCCCGAACCAGCAACGTATTATCCGCGAAGAAAGTGCCGCAGCCGGTGCGCTGATGCGGGCCTCGGTTCAGGCTCAGGAAGAGGCTGAGATCGCCGGTCTGATGGAGCGTGGAATGAAAGTCACCACACCCGATCTGGAGCCTTTTGCCGCGTTAATGGGGGATGCACGTGCCCGCGTGGCTGAATACAGCGGACAGGAGAATATGGATAAGTTCTTGGAACTGATCGATTAAATCCTTCCCTGCTGCTCTTGCGCTTATGAATTGTTGCGCAAGAGCAGCTCTGCCGCGGAACAGGCGTGGTACGCTTTCAGACAGACGGATCCACAATGACAACTTTTCTGATTCTCGGAGCGCTGATCGGGTTGATCGTGCTCGGTTTGCCCATCGCACTTGCGCTGGGCGTCACGGCCGTGGGCTTTTACGTAATTCAGGGCGACTTCTTCATCCTGCCGATGATGCCACAGCGCATGTTCTCTGCGACCACCAGCTTTACCCTACTGGCGATCCCTTTCTTTATTCTGGCAGGCAATCTGATGAATACCGGTGGCATTACCAAACGGATCTTCCGGTTTGCAGATGCCTGCGTTGGTCATATTCGGGGGGGGCTGGGGCAGGTCAATGTATTGGCATCCCTGTTTTTTTCTGGAATGTCCGGGGCGGCGGTTGCCGATGCGGCTGGGCTAGGCCAGGTCGAACTGCAGGCCATGAACGAACGCGGATATGATCGCGACTTTTCCGCCGCCATTACGGCTGCTTCGTCCACGATTGGGCCAGTCTTCCCACCGTCAATTCCCTTCGTGCTCTACTCTTCTATCACCGGTGTTTCGGTGGCTAAGCTTTTCCTTGCGGGCGTCGTTCCGGGGGTGCTGATGGCGCTTGCAATGATGACTGCCGTCTATCTGGTGGCGCGCATCCATAAAATGCCACGGCGCGACGGGATTGACTGGAAAGAAGTCTTGGTAAGCGGGCTGGACAGTCTTTTGTCGCTTTTGACGCCGGTCATCATCATTGCGGGTATATTCGGCGGCATTTTTACGCCAACGGAAGCAGGGGTTGTTGCCACGGCCTATGCGCTGGTGCTGTCCATGGTGGTCTATGGTGAAGTCAAACCGCGCGATTTGCCCGCGATTGTCTGGGACAGCCTAGTGCACACCATTCGCGTGATGTTTGTGATCGCTGCGGCCGGCTTCTTTGGATGGTTGTTGATCCAACAGCGTATCCCAAATCAACTGGTCGAAGCCATGCTAGGATTTTCCGAAAACCCGGCACTCATCTTGGCGATCATCGTTTTTATCCTGTTGGTGCTGGGCATGTTCCTTGAGGGGATCGCGGTGATTGTCTTGACCGTTCCGCTGTTCTTGCCAGTTGTGACCCAAATCGGCATCGATCCGATCCAATTTGGGGTCATCATGATCATGTGTTCAATGGTTGGGTTGCTCACGCCGCCTGTTGGCATGGTCCTTTTTGCTGTCAGTTCAATTGCCGAGATCTCCGTGGGGCGCCTGTCCAAAGCGTTGATGCCTTACCTTGTCGGGCTGTGCGTCGTATTGCTGGCGGTGGTTGCCGTTCCGGCGGTCTCAACCTGGCTTCCCGACCTGATTATGGGAGGGCCGTGATGACCCGCCTTGAGCAATTCGTCGAAGGGGTATTGCGCCTGGTCGCAACGGCTTCCCTTGTGGTTTTATTCGTGCTGATCTTGATAAATGTAGTTGCGCGCAGCTTCGAATTGGCGGGCTTTGCCTGGTTCGACGAGGTGGTCCGCGGGTGCTTCGCCTATATGGTGTTCTTTGGCGCAGCGGCCTTGTGGATTAGGCGCGACCACTTCCAGGTCGACTGGTTGGAACTGTCCTTGCCTGGCCAAAGGTCAAAGTGGCTCCTGCGCAGTTTTGTCGCCATTCTATCGCTCGGTTTTTTCTACGTAATGACCTGGTACGGTTACGTTTTATTCTACAAAGCCAATGCGTTGACACCCATTTTGCAAATTCAGGAGCGCATTTTCTACGCGGCTATTCCCATATCCGGGGCCGTCATGGCGCTGCATTCCACTTTCACCCTTTTTGTCGAAACCAAAGAACAATTCACATCAGGAGATCTTGCGAAATGATCTACGACCATCGCACCTATACCTGCCGCCCAGGCACCATAAAAAAGCACATGAAACTCTACGAAGAATTTGGCTGGGAGGCGCAAAGCCGCCACCTTGGCCAGCCGGTTGTATATGGCGCAACCGAAACCGGGGACGTCAACTCTTACGTTCACATTTGGATCTACAAGGACGCAGCCGATCGCGCTGCAAAACGCGCGGCGATGGCCGCCGACCCGGAATGGCAGCAGTTCCTGAAACTCTCTGCTGAGGCCGGAAATCTTGTGTCTCAAGTCAACAAGATTTTGACCCCAGCCTCGTTTTTCACGCCTCCGACACAGCCAGATTAAACGCAGGGCCAACAGTGCGAAACGATGTGCCGAGGGATGGCTATTTCCTGCGCCAAAGCCTCTGGGCGCAAAATGCGAGGTGCGGCAAACACTTGCCGCACTGAGGACAGTGACGCAGGCAAATGTGCCGACATGCATTTGTTTGGTAGTCACAACCCGGCGCTGGACGATATTGAACAGATAAGACCCCATTCGCAAACGGGACCCAAATTGGCGTCGTGGAACCCAAAACAAGGGTAGTGAGGTGCGCATTTCCCGGCTTGGTGAAGGGCAGGGCGCTTTATGCGCTTGCACCGAGGTGCGCTTTCTTCATACCTTGGCACTTCACACCCAGAGCGTTATGACAGGCTCTCCATTTACCAAGTTACGGGTCTTGCACCGCTTGTTTGCGTGTAGCAGTAGGCCCGAGGAAATTTCGATACCCTCATGCGAATGCGCGACACTTTCATCAAGCCAATGCACCCCGAAGGGCGCAAATTTGTTGGCATTTTTGCCCTCGTCACTGTGGGATTGTTTTTCCTATGGTCCGTTTTGGGCTGGATCGGCGTTGGGCTGACAGTCTGGTGTTACTATTTCTTTCGCGACCCGGTGCGCGTGACGCCTACCCGGGAAGGGTTGATCGTCAGCCCAGCCGATGGGATCGTTTCCCTGATTGAAAAAGCGGTGCCGCCGGCCGAACTTGGCATGGAAGACAAGGCTTTGACCCGTGTCAGCGTTTTCATGAGTGTGTTCAACTGCCATGTAAACCGCGCGCCAATCGCAGGCGAAATTGCGGCCATCGCTTACCGGCCTGGTAAGTTTTTCAACGCCTCCTTGGACAAGGCAAGTGCCGACAATGAGCGCAACAGCCTGTGTATCACGATGGCGGATGGTCGCCAGATTGCCGTCGTGCAGATTGCGGGCCTTGTTGCCCGGCGGATCGTGTGTTTCTCCTCCAAGGGTGAAACTCTGCGCACCGGAGAGCGGTTTGGCCTGATCCGCTTTGGCTCGCGCTTGGATGTATATCTGCCGGAAGGTGTGGATCCGATGGTCAATTTAGGACAGACAATGATCGCAGGCGAAACTGTGCTGGCCGATCTTGAAACCTCCGAAACCGCGCGCCAGACACGGGCGGATTGATCGATGGATGGACCGTTAGACAGTGCCAAACACTCTGACATCCGACTTGTCCATCTGCTTCCAAACCTCATTACCATTGCGGCGATTTGTGCTGGTCTGACCGCGATCCGCTTTGGCTATGAGGGCGACTTTGACATGGCAGTGCGCCTGGTTTTGGCGGCCTGCGTTCTGGATGGGTTAGACGGGCGTCTGGCGCGGTTGATGAACCATTCAACGCCCCTTGGCGCCGAATTGGACTCATTGGCGGATTTTGTAAATTTCGGCGTGGCACCCGTCTTGATCTTGCACAGCTGGGGCTTGCAAGACCTCCCGCGTGCGGGGTGGATTGCGGTGCTGCTTTATGCCGTGTGCTGCGTCCTGCGGCTGGCCCGTTTCAACGTCAGCAGCCGTCAGGAGAGTGAAGACGGCTCTGCCGATTTCTTTGTTGGTGTTCCATCGCCCGCCGGGGCGGTGCTGGTTATGTTGCCGATGATCGTGTCGTTTGTGTTTCCCGAAATGCCCTTGCTGCTGCCGGTCTTGGTTGCCCTGCATATCAGCTTGATCGGCCTGCTGATGATCAGCCGGATCCCGACCTATTCCTTTAAGAACGCCCATATTGACCGAGCCAATGCCAAATATTTCCTTTTGGCAGCTGCAGTTCTGGCGGCGGCTTTGCTAACTTACCTATGGGCAACTCTGACCCTGCTGAGCTTGGCTTATGTGGGTTGCCTCGCTTGGGCATTTTTTACATCCCGAAACCGAACATAGCCAAAGGACCGTTCATTGGAACTCAATGCAGTCAAGACCTCGTATGCCCGTTGGGCACCTGTGTATGACAAGACATTCGGCGTAATAACAGATGTCGGGCGGCGCACCGCAGTTGAGTATATCAACGCAGAACCCGTTTCGACCGTCTTGGAGGTGGGGGTTGGGACTGGTCTGGCCTTGCCTCTTTACCAACCGGATTTGGCGGTGACCGGCATTGATTTCAGCGAAGAGATGCTGGCCAAGGCGCGCGACAAAGTGGACGAGTTGGGGATGGAGCATGTCGCAGCGCTCAGGCAAATGGACGCGCGCGCATTGGATTTTCCTGACAACTCCTTTGACGCAGTGGCCGCGATGCACATGATCTCGGTTGTCCCAGAGCCTGAACAGGTCATGGCCGAGATTGCGCGGGTCTGCAAACCGGGCGGTATTATTGTGATGACCAACCATTTTGCCACCGAATCTGGCCTGCTGGCCCGTGTGGAGCGCTTAACTGCGCCTTTTGCAAATCTCTTGGGATGGCATTCGGATTTTGAAATCGGCACCGTTCTGAAGCAGCCGAACCTCAAAGTGGTCGAAAAGAAAACGCTGCCGCCGATGGGGATGATGACCTTTTTGGTGCTGCAAAAAATCGGCAACTAACTGCGTCTGCATGGCCCAGTGGCAAACGTACAAAGAGCCCCAATTGGGGCTCTTTGTTGTTTCGGATTCAGTGTGAAATCAGCGCACGAATTTCTTGTGCTTCAGACGCTTGGGTTCCAGCGCGTCCGGGCCAAGGCGGCGTTTCTTGTCTTCTTCATAGTCTTCAAAGTTGCCTTCGAACCATTCCACATGCGCGTCGCCTTCGAACGCCAGAATGTGGGTGCAGATCCGGTCAAGGAAGAAGCGGTCGTGCGAGATGACAACAGCACAACCCGCAAAATCCACCAGAGCGTCTTCGAGCGCTCGCAGCGTTTCCACGTCCAGATCGTTGGTTGGTTCGTCGAGCAGCAGAACGTTGCCGCCCTCTTTCAACAGGCGCGCCATGTGGACACGGTTACGTTCACCACCGGACAAGAGGTTCAGCGGTTTCTGCTGATCGCCGCCTTTGAAGTTGAACGAAGAACAATAGGCGCGGGAATTGACCTGCGCGTCGCCCAGTTCAATGATCTCGGCCCCGCCGGAAATTGCTTCCCAGACGGTTTCATTGTCGTTCAAATCATCGCGCGACTGATCCACATAGGACAGTTTCACGGTGTCGCCATATTCAACACTGCCCTCATCGGGCTGTTCCTGACCGGTCAGCATTTTGAAGAGGGTTGATTTACCGGCGCCGTTGGGGCCGATCACACCCACGATACCACCAGGCGGCAGCGAGAATTCCAGCCCCTCGACCAGTAGTGCGTCGCCAAAGCCTTTCTTGAGACCTGCAACTTCGATCACTTTGGAGCCCAAACGTGGACCGTTTGGAATAACGATCTGGGCGCGACCGACCTTTTCACGTTCGGACTGGGACGCCATCTCGTTATAGGCAGCAATACGCGCTTTGGATTTCGCCTGACGGGCCTTTTGACCCTGACGCATCCATTCGAGTTCGCGCTCCAGCGTCTTTTGCTTGGATTTGTCTTCGCGCGCTTCCTGCGCCAGACGCTTGGACTTCTGCTCCAACCAGCTGGAATAGTTGCCCTCGTAAGGGATGCCGCTGCCGCGATCCAGCTCCAGGATCCAGCTGGTGATATCGTCCAGGAAATAACGGTCGTGGGTCACACAAAGGATGGTGCCCTTGTAGTCGATCAGGTGCTGTTGCAGCCAGGCGATGGTTTCCGCGTCCAGGTGGTTGGTCGGTTCATCGAGCAGCAGCATTTCTGGCGCTTCCAACAGGAGCTTACACAGAGCCACACGACGGCGTTCACCGCCCGACAGATCCTTGATCGGCGCGTCATCCGGCGGGCAGCGCAGCGCTTCCATCGAGACGTCAACCTGGCTGTCCAGATCCCACAGATTATCTGCGTCGATCTGATCCTGAAGGACGGTCATCTCTTCCATCAGCTCGTCGGTGTAGTTTTCTGCCATCTCAACCGCGATCTGGTTGAACCGGTCGACCTTGGCCTTTTTCTCGGCGACGCCCAGCATGACGTTTTCACGCACGCTCAGGCTCTCATCCAGCTTCGGCTCCTGCGGCAGATAGCCAACTTTGGCCCCCTCAGCCGCCCAGGCCTCACCGGTGAAGTCCTTGTCCATGCCGGCCATGATCTTCATCAGCGTCGATTTACCAGCGCCGTTGACGCCGACCACACCGATTTTCACACCGGGCAGGAAGGACAGGTGGATGTTTTCAAAGCATTTCTTGCCACCGGGGTAGGTCTTAGAGACCCCCTGCATGTGGTAGACGTATTGATAGGCCGCCATTTGGTTGCTCCGTCATGGGGGGAAGTTGTTTGGCAGCTGTGATAGCGGATGGCGGGGGCGGGGGCAATTGGGGTTGTCAGATATCGCTTTGAGGCAAAACTATTCACCATCGGTCAGCTCGAATATGTCTATGCAGCTTTCCAACAAGTGGTGCACGCGGTCCAAGCCGAAAACTAAGCAAAGGTGGTTGGCCTTTTCGTCCGAGGTCACAAAATAGCTTAGTTCAGGGTGGTTGAAACATGCAGCCCAAGCTATCCAATTCGTCAATTCTTGCCCCGAAGCATCCCTTGGATCTTCTAGGTTTAAAGCTGATACGATTTCATACATTTCGCCGGTTTCGTTTCTAACGGATGCGATCGCTTTTGGGTCAAATGCTGCCAGAATAAGAAGTCCAGAGACCAGTGCTATGTTGTAATCTTTCGTACTGTCTCCTAGTTGGTTGCTTGGCAGAGAGGCTAACCTAAGAGCAGACAACATACGATGAAGTGCTCGCAGGGAAAAATCGCTTTCCCATTGCATATTGAAAATGTAACTTTTTACCGGATCATAGAATGGTGAATGTTCCAGCCCCATTAGTTGAGCGCAATGCTCAAAGTATTTGCCTATCGTAGGCGTTTCGTCATCGATGATGAGGTTTTTGAAACATCCAAGTTTCATATTGAGTGTGATAAACTTCTGTAAATACCGTTCAGAGTCTACCCCAGCCCCATACCGCGCCTTCACGCTGTTCTGCAGCTCCATCAAATTCACCCCCAACACAAAATGCACGCCGGGGACGTTAAAGAAGTGTTTGATGATCTCGAGCAGGGACAAGGCGTAATCCGGGCGGCAGCGGTCCAGCTCGTCCACCACAATTACCAGTTTTTGCTGGGGTTCCTTATCTTCGTTTGGTTTGGTCAATTGTTCTAGGGCAGATCGAAACTGTTCCATTGCGGCTGCTTTAGCAGTGTGGGTGTTCCAAAAGTCTTGCGCGGCTTTCTCAGCTTCTTTCCATCCTGACTTTATCACGCCGTCCAGTACTGCTCCTGTGACTTCTGTCGCACCACCGGTGGCCGCTGCGCCTGCGATGCGTAAAGCTGGCATGCCGAGTTTTGATACAACTTTCTTGCTGGACTGGATAAACTTGCGTCCGCGGCTGTCAGCGGGAAGCCTATCTGCGATTGCTTGGGTCAGGCCAATCAACGGTTCATCCAGATAGTCATGCTTGAAAGCGTCAAAATAGACGGTCTCTGCCTTATGCTTTTCTTCTTTGAGGTGCTCGCCCACCCAACATTTCAAAAAGAAAGACTTGCCCGAACCCCACGCGCCATCCAGCGCGATCACCAAGGGTTCATCAATCCGCTCAACCAGCTCAGACAGCTTTTTACCTGTCTCCGCCCGCCCAAGCATATCGTGGCCTTCGAACCCATCTTCATACAGCTCAATCTCCGGCTCCGGGACGGTAATGCGTTTCATCTTGTGTTCCGTAAATAAAATCAACCCATGGGAGATTAAGCCCGACCACAGCGGCTTGGCCAGCCCCAACGTATTTCCCGCAAGAACCGGGCTGATCCACCGCCGCCGCCTCCCTAAACCCATGAGCAGACCTCAACACAGGAGACTGTCCATGACCTTTCGTATCACCGGCCTGAACCCATCCGAATTCGCGCCACTCTTTGGCCTCTCAGACGAAGAGCTTGCCGCGCAGAACATCCAGCGCTATGTGGTGACAGAGTCAAACGCCTGCCCGGACCGGATCACCATGGTAGATCTAGACCCGGGCGAAAACGCGCTCTTGCTGAACTACGAACACCTGCCGGTCGACAGCCCCTACCGGTCGCGCCATGCGATCTATGTCAAAGAAGGCGCTGCAACCGCCTATGACGGTACCGGCGTGGTGCCAGAGGTCATGCAGCGTCGAACCTTGGCACTGCGCGGAATTGACAGCGCGGGCTGTATTGTAGATGCCGTTTTAGCGACGGGTGACGAAATCGAACCCCAGATCCGGCGTTTGTTCGAGGACCCCGATATCGCCTATATCCACGCCCATTACGCCCAACGCGGCTGTTTCTCGGCCCGGATTGACCGCGCCTAAAGCGTTTTTTCGAAAAAGAGATCGGGGTAAGGATCGTCGTTGAACCGCTCGATCTCTGTCCAGCCGAGTTTTGGATAAAGCGCCGAGGCTTCGGGCAGGGCGGAGTTGGTGTCCAGGCGCAGCACCGATATGCCAAGGTCGCGTGCTGTCACCTCACACAGATCCATCAAGCGGCGTGCAAGACCCAACCCGCGTGCGGAGGGGGCGACCCACAGGCGTTTGATCTCGGCATATCCTTTGTCGGTGCCTTTCAGCCCCACACAGCCCTGCGGCAGCCCGTCGGAAAAGGCGACATAAAAGGCTCCGCGCGGCGCCATCATGTCAACGGCTTCTGGATTGGACGAGAGAGAGACGTCAAAGCCGCAGTCCAATCTGCGACCTAATTCTGCGTAAAACTCCTGCAAACACCACACGGCCTCTGTCGCGCGTGGATCACACAGATGGATCTCCATCCGCTCCGCCGCCAGCGCCGAGGCCACCAGATCCATCGCCGCCAACAACGCATCGGGACGCGGGTGGCGCTCCAACATCGCGTGGGCCTGTTTATCTGACAGCGCGTCATAGGCCTGCGCCTCGTGACGTCCGACCTCAGTCAGAAGGGCGTGGCGTTTGCGGGCGTCTTTCTGGTCGGTTTCCAGTTGAATGAGCCCTTCCTGTTCCAGTGCTTTCAACGCCCGGCTCAGCACCGCCTTGTCGAGGTTCAAATAGCGCCGAATTACCCCAAGGTCGCTGCCAAAATGACCGATCGCGTGCAGGACGCGGGCATGGCCAAGCGGGCGGCCACGCCCCAGAAAGGACGTGTCGAGCGCGCCAACTTCGGTTGTGACGGCGCGGTTAAATCGGCGAATGCGGGCTATTGGATCAAGTGTCATATCGTTGACTTACGTCAATGGTTGATGCTGGTCAATTAAAATAATATCCCTGCTGCAGGTGATTTTTCTATCTGCCTCTGATTGATCCCACGCGAATTTCTGTGCATCAGTGCCAGGGTGACACAAACGCTGCCGCATATCCGGGCAGGCCAGACCGTCGGCCTGTTGGGGGGATCTTTTGATCCGCCTCATTGCGGGCATGTGGCCATCAGCGAAGCGGCGATACGCCGGTTTGGACTGGACCACCTGTTCTGGCTGGCATCTCCCGGAAACCCGTTAAAGGAACACGCACCCGCCGCAATGGCGCGCCGTATCGCAGCGGCGCGGGATCTGCTGACCCATCCACGCATTCATGTCAGCGATATCGAGGCCCAGATGGGCACGCGCTACACGGCTGAAACCTTGCGCCGTCTTCGGGCGCGGCACCCAGGCGTTCAGTTTGTCTGGCTGATGGGGGCCGACAATCTGGTGCATTTCCACCACTGGAAAGAGTGGCGCGAGATTTTGGACACCGTGGGCGTTGGCGTGCTGGCCCGTCCCGGAGATCGCATTCGCGCGCGCCTTTCGCCTGCCGCCCGCATCTATCGCCACGCTTTGTTAAAGGGGCGGCAAAGCCAGCTGTTGTCAACACGCGCAGCACCTGCCTGGTGCTTTATAAACGTCCCGATGGTCGATCTGTCGTCCTCTGAAATTCGTGCGCGCGGCGGTTGGGCCACAGAGCGTCCTCAAGCCGAAAAAATGCTGCGAGAAACGCAAGAGTGACTTGTAAATCAGCGCAGGATCGTTTGTCGTTTCGCAAGGATTTTAGCAGAATATCAAAGCGATGATGAACCGCCGTTCTTTCCTTTTGTCCGGGCTGATGTCCGGCGTTGCCACCGGGGTCGCACAGGCCAATGCACCACTTGTGTCGCTGCGCCCCTTGGCGCGTGCAGGCGGGGGGCCGATCAGTGCGACCGCAAATGGCGGCCTGCCAGGCGTTTTGGCCCGGGCGGGCTTGTCGGGCAAAGTGGTCTGCGCGGTCGCCGATGTCTCCACTGGTGAACTGCTGGAAGAAGCGGGCGGCGCATCCACCTTGCCACCGGCAAGTGTCGCCAAAGCGGTGACAGCGCTTTATGCGCTGGACACGCTTGGGGCCAATCACCGCTTTTCGACAGAGCTGGTGGCGACAGGGCCCGTATCGGGCGGCGTGCTGCAAGGCGATCTGGTTCTGTCTGGTGGTGGTGACAGTATGCTGACCACCGATCATCTGGCGCAAATGGCGCGCCGTTTGAAAGAGGCGGGCATTCGCGAGGTGCGCGGTGATTTTCGGATCTGGGATGGGGCCTTGCCGACGATCAAGACGATCGATCCAGGCCAGCCAGATCACGTGGGCTACAGTCCGGCAATTTCAGGCATTGCCTTGAATTTCAATCGGGTTCATTTCGAGTGGAAGCGCGGCGGCAGCGACTGGAACGTGTCGATGGACGCCCGAACTGAACGGTATCGCCCAGCAGTCTCTATGGCGCGGATGCAAATCGCGCAGCGCAGTGTGCCGGTTTACACTTATGCAGATAAAGGTGGCGCAGATCATTGGACCGTTGCACGCGGTGCGCTGGGCAATGGAGGCTCGCGTTGGTTGCCAGTGCGCAAACCAGCGGCCTATGCGGCGGATGTGTTTCGGACCATGGCGCGCGCGCAGGGGGTTGTCCTGGGCGCTGCAAAACAAGCGAAGCACGCGCCGCGCGGGCAGGTGATTGCAGTCCATCAAAGTCCCCCTTTGTCCGTCATGTTGAAAGCGATGCTGCGCTTCTCCAACAATCTGATGGCGGAAATGATCGGCCTGTCCGCAACCCGCGCGCGCGGCGTGTCTGCCAAAACACTAGCCCAGTCTGGCGATGTCATGAGCCGTTGGGCCGCCGACAAATACGGTATGAAACGCAGCAAACTGGTCGACCACTCCGGACTGGGTTCGAAGTCCAAGATGGCCCCGACTGATCTGGTCGCAGCCCTTATTGCGGCGCATCGCACTGGGCAATTGAAACCGTTGCTCAAAGACTTTCCCCTGCGCGATGCCAACCGCCGCGTGATTAAGAACCACCGGATTAAAGTCACCGCGAAAACCGGCACGTTGAATTTTGTATCGGGCCTTGGCGGGTTTATGACCGCTGCCGACGGGACCGAGCTTGCTTTTGCGATATTCTCCGCTGACGAGGGCGCGCGCGCAGCTCTCACGCGGGCAGAGCGGGAGCGCCCACAAGGGGCGCGAAGCTGGAACGGCAAGGCAAAAGATCTGCAACAGAAATTGATCGAACGTTGGGATGCTGTCTACAGCGGCTAGCTTTCCGACGTCGCGCGGCCACGCCCGCTCAATCCGCACACACCGGCCCATTTGTGATGTGCGCGGGTTGTTCCAGCGCTTGACATTCGGTGTTCGACGGGAAACACAGGCTTAACTTTGTATACAAAGCGAGGCTCGCTATGATCGAAACTGCGTTGGGACGTCAGCACGCAATGACTGCTCCTCACCGGGTTGCCACCAAGGTTGGCGCCGAAGTGATGGAGGCCGGGGGCTCTGCAATTGAGGCTATGGTTGCCGCTGCTGCAGCAATTTCAGTGGTTTATCCCCATATGAACGGTATCGGCGGCGATGCGTTCTGGGTGGTGAAACGCCCAGGGCAAGCGCCGGTCTCGATCATGGGGTGTGGGGCTGCGGCCGAATTGGCAACCCCTGAATGGTATACAAACTTTGACGCGATCCCCAGTCGGGGGGCAAAGGCTGCGCTGACGGTTCCTGGCGCGGTGGGCAGTTGGCAAGCCGCTCTGGATCTGTTGCCAAAGGGGCATATCCCCTTGGCGGATCTGGTGGCACCTGCTGTGAAACTGGCGCGTGACGGCGTTGCAACCAGTCGCCACCAAGCGGGGTTGGCGGCGGAAAAGCTGGACCAGCTGCATGACGTGCCGGGGTTTGGCGACGTGTTTCTGGTGAACGGTCAGGCGCCGAAAACAGGCGCGATGCTGAAACAACCCGCGCTTGCCGCATCGCTAGAAATGATCGGCAAGGAGGGTGTGCGCTGTTTCTACGAAGGGGAGATCGCCCATGCCATGGCGGGGTTCCTTGAGGAAACGGGCAGCCCGTTACGGGTCGGTGACCTGTCTGCCTATCAACCCAAATTGGCCACCCCGCTGACGCTGGACACCAAATGGGGTCGTCTTTACAATACCCAACCGCCGACCCAAGGCATGGCGTCATTGGCCATCTTGGGCATCTTTGAACGGCTCGGCGTCACCGAAGGCGAGGGGTTTGCCCATATCCATGGCGCGGTTGAGGCGATCAAACGGGCCTATCGGGTACGCAATGCTGAACTGGGTGATCCCGCCGCGATGCGGCTGGCGGCACAGGACCTCTTGTCGGCTGACCGGTTGGATGCGCTTGCCGCTGAAATTGATATGACCAAAGCCATGCCCTGGCCCGAAGTCGCACAGCCAGGCGACACGATCTGGATGGGCGCGGCCGATGCGGATGGCACGGTTGTCAGCTTTATCCAGTCGATCTTTTGGGAGTTTGGCTCCGGGCTGACCTGTCCCACCACCGGTGTTCTGTTCCAAAACCGCGGCGCTGACTTCACCTTGACGCCGGGCGTCAATCAGCTTGCCCCCGGTAAGGTGCCGTTTCACACGTTGAACCCTGCTTTGGCCGAGCTGAAGGATGGGCGCGTCATGGCCTATGGCACCCAGGGCGGTGAGGGGCAGCCGCAGACGCAGGCGGCGATTTTCACGCGCTATGCCGGGTTTGACATGCCGCTGCAACAGGCGATCACCGCGCCGCGTTGGCTGCTGGGAAAATCCTGGGGGGAGGAGTCTACGACCTTGAAAGTGGAAGAAGACTTTGGTCCCGAGCTGATCGACGCCCTGCGCGCGGCGGGGCATGATCTGGAAATCATGCTGCCCCATCACGGGGTCATGGGGCAGGCGGGGGCTGTGGTGCGCCACGCGGATGGATTGGTCGAAGCCGCAACCGATCCGCGCTCTGACGGTGCAGGCTACGCGCGCTAGGCGCCTGTTACAGGTCCAGCGCGCGAAAATGGTCGTTGATGGCTCCGGCGGTGGTCCACCACACCGCGTCGCCGCCGGCGGCCAGCATATGGCGCAACGCTCGATCCAGATGTTTCAGCCGATGCGGATGCCCCATCAGATAGCCATGCAGCGCGATGCCCATCACCAGGGGACGACGCGCGCTTTCTTCCAGCATGACATCAAAAGCGTCGATCAGCATATCGCCAAAGTCTGCGCCCTCTCGCTTGCGACCGACGATCTGTGGAATGTCGTTGAGCTCCTGCGGATAAGGAACTGACAGGATGCGGCCATTCCGGGTCTGCATCCAGGTTGGCTGATCATCGTGACACCAATCCAACAGATACTCATACCCCGCCTCGTGCAGCAGATCCGGCGTCACGGCGGATTGGGAAATCCACGGGCCAAGCCAGCCCTTAGGCGCGCGCCCATGACGGCTGGTTAGAACCTCGGTTGCCTCAGCGATCAGCGCGCTTTCGTCGGCCTCTGACAGTGTGCCCTGACGTTCGGCGTTTGTGCGCCCATGGCCTGCAATCTCATCCCCGCGGGCAGCAAAGGCTTCGGCGAGACCCGGCGCGGTTGTGTACAATTCACTGTTGATGAGGGTGGTGCAGGGCAGGTTTAGGCGGTCAAACAGCTCTAACATGCGCGGTGCGCCGACCCGGTTGCCGTAGTCGCGCCACGCATAGTTCAACACATCAGGTTGCGGGCCACCCGGCGCAAGCTCCGCACCGAGCCCGTCACCAAAGGAGAAACACTCCAGATTCATCCCCAAATAGATCGCCAATCGGCGCCCTTCGGGCCAGTCAAAATCGGGCCGGTTGGTGATAGAAGAGTAGGAATAGCGGTGGTGGTGATTCATATTCATACCCAACGGTCCTATGGATAAATGTGCCCTTTGTACACAATCTGACAGTTGGCTTGACTGTTTGGCGCTGGAAATATGCGCCGCGATGACGTGAGCGGGTCAAGAATTAAGCAGCTTGGTGCGTTTCAGGTAAATTTTCACGGCATTCAGGCTTTTTCTTTGTGTACAAAACCGCAATTGATCCAAGAAATGTGACGAGTAAATCAAGAAAAATGCGAAAATCGTATACAACATGGAGAACCTCATGGACCGCCGCTCCTTTATCACAACTGCCGGTGCTGTTGGCGCCGCCTCCTTGGCCGCACCCGCAATCGCCCAAGGCGCACCCGTTAAGTGGAAGCTGACCTCGGCCTTCCCAGCCGGTCAGCCTTTCTATTCCAACGGTCCCGGCTCGCTGACCGATTTCGCCGATCGGGTCAAAGCCATGTCCGGTGGCAAAATGGAAATCCAAGTTTACCACGCAGGCGAGCTGGTCCCGGCTTTCGAAGGCTTTGACGCCGCCCGTCAGGGTATTGTTGAGATGAACAGCTGGATCGCCTATTTCGGTGCGGGCAAGGTCCCGGCTGCGCAGTTCTTTGGTGCAGCACCGTTTGGCATGTCGACCCAGGGTAAGAACGCCTGGTTCTACATCGGCGACGGCATCAAGCTGTGGAACGAAGTTTATGAACCCCTTGGCCTGGTGGGCATGCCCATCGGCGCAACCGGTGTTCAGATGACTGGTTGGTTTAACAAGGAAATCAACAGCCTCGAAGATATGTCCGGTCTGCGTCTGCGTATTCCGGGACTGGCGGGCAAGGCCTACTCGCGCATCGGTGTGGATGTAAAAGTTCTGCCAGGTGGCGAAATCTTCCCCGCGCTGGAGCGGGGCGTGATTGACGCGGCCGAATGGGTTGGTCCGGCACAGGATAAAATCCTTGGTCTGAACAAGGCAGCGAAATACTACTACACCACCGGCTGGCACGAGCCGACAACCGTCACCGAGCTGGGGATCAACAAAGCAGCCTGGGATGGTCTGGACCCAAGCCTGCAAGCAGTTGTCACCAATGCGGCTGCGGCCTGTAACCTGATCTCTCACAGCTGGGGTGAGGCGAACAACGCCGCCGCACTGAAGGAATTCGCGGCCAATGGCACCGAAATCCGCACCCTGCCAAAAGAGGTTGTCGAAGCCCTGCGGGTTGAGATGAAAGCTGTCTATGAAGAACTGGGCGCGTCTGATCCCTTGTTCAAGAAAGTCATGGACAACTACTTTGCCTTCAAGGCCGAGCATGATTTCTGGGCGGCAGCGTCCGAGGAAGTCTGGCACGAGCAGCTGCGCAACGGCTAACACCCCCGTTTGCGACAGCAACCAAGGTCAGGAGGTGCCACACCTCCTGGCCGTTTTTTTCCATAAACTAAAAATGAGACCCTCATGAGTTACGCGTTACGTCTCGCGGATGGGATCGATTGGCTGACACGTGCTATCGGTCGACTGGCGTCTGCCTTGTTGCTCGGCATGATTGCATTGGTGTTTTTCAACGTGGCCGGCCGCTATGTTTTTGGCACCAGCCCAATCTGGATGCAGGAACTGGAATGGCATCTTTTGGTGCCGATCTCCCTGTTGGGGATCACGGTTTTGATGATGGAGGGTGGTCACGTCCGGGTGGACATGCTTTATGACCGCTTCCCGACGCGGGTCAAACATGCCATCGACTGCATCACAATGCTTCTGGGCGTTTGTGTTTCCGTGCTCTTCATCAAATACGCCAGCGGCTATGTGGCCAATTCTTTCACCATTCTTGAGGGGTCGCCAGATCCGGGTGGTCTGCCCGGACGTTGGTTGATCAAGGGCTTTATTCCGGTCGGGTTTGCCTTTCTCGCCTTGCAATGCCTCGCGAACGCGATCCGTCACGGCGACGCATTTTTAAACGGAGAGGACTGATCCATGGAGCATTTTCTCGCAATTGGGCTGATCCTCGGCTTTATGGGCTTTCTGCTGCTGGGCATGCAGGTTGGCATCGGCATTGCCGTTGCCGGTTTTCTGTTTGGCTGGATGGGTTTCGGCGACTTCCTGTTTAACCTGTCGCCCGCGCGCATCTATGGCGTGGTGACCAAATACGAATTCATGGCGATCCCGCTGTTTGTCTTTATGGGGGTGATGTTGGAGAAATCCCGCGCCGCCGAAGACATGTTAGAGGTGGTGGGGCGTTTTTCCGGCCGACTGAACGGCGGCATGGCGATTGCGCTGATTGTGGTTGGCGTGTTGATGGGGGCCTCGACCGGGATTGTTGGCGCCACCGTGGTCACGCTGACACTGCTGACCATGCCAGTGCTGTTGAAACGCGGCTATGACGGCGGTATCGCGGCCGGTGCCATCTGTGCGTCGGGCACCCTGGGGCAGATTATTCCGCCTTCTTTGGTATTGATCCTTTTGGCCGATATCATGGGCGAAAGCGTTGGCACGCTCTTTGCCGCGGCGATGATGCCGGGGCTGATGCTGGCCGGTTTCTATATCGTCTTTATCCTGATCCTCGGCGTGGTGCGCCCTGATATGGTGCCTGCAATTCCCGCAGAAGAGCGTGCGGAAATCATTGGTTGGCCATTGGTCTGGCAGGCGGTCAAAGCGTTGGCGCCGCCGCTGATCTTGGTTGGTGGCGTTTTGGGCTCCATCATCGGCGGCCTTGCAGCCCCGACCGAAGCCGCAAGCGTGGGCGCTGTCTTCTCTATCGTGATCGCGGCCATCTATGGACGTCTGACCTTGCCGATGATCTGGGAAGCCTCGCAAAGCACTCTGCGGATTTCGGCGATGATCTTCTTCATTCTTGTGGCCTCGCAAGTGTTCTCCATCGCGTTCCGTGGTCTGCATGGAGAGGATCTGGTCAAAGACATGCTGGCGATTCTGCCCGGTGGTGAGACCGGCGCGTTGATCTTCCTTATGGTGTTGCTGTTCATCCTCGGCTTCTTTTTGGAGTGGATCGAAATCAGCTATATCGCGCTGCCATTGTTGCTGCCGTTCTTTCAGGCGCAGGGCACCGATATGATCTGGCTGGCGACGCTGATTGCGCTGAACCTGCAGACATCTTTCCTGACGCCGCCCTTTGGCTGGGCCTTGTTCTTCCTAAAAGGCGCGGCACCTCCGGGGATCACGACTTCTATGATCTATCGCGGTGTCTTGCCCTTTATTGGCATCCAAGCCGTCGCGCTGGTTCTGCTGTTCTGTTTCCCCGGCATCGCAACCTGGCTGCCGCAAGCGATCGGGTGGTAAGGTGGAGGGATCTGTTCTGACCTATCTGCCGCTGGTCTTTGGGCTGGTTGGGGCCTCGGTCTTTGCCGGAATTCTGGCAGGGTTCCTGGGGGTCGGCGGCGGTATTGTGCTGGTGCCCGCGATGTTCTGGATGTTCAGCCTGGTCGATTTTCCGGCCAGCCTGACAATGCATATGGCGGTGGCGACGTCACTGGCGACCATCATTTTCACGGCAATTTCCTCGGCGCGGGCGCATTACAAACGCGGTGGCGTGGATCTGGATCTGCTGCGCCTGTGGGGGCCGCCAATTGCCCTGGGAGCGTTGGCGGGCGGGCTTGCCGCGCGTTGGATCGATCCGGCAGGATTGCGCATGGTCTTTGGCTGTGTGGGTCTTTTGGTGTCGTTAAACTTCTGTCTGCCGCGCAGTCTGGTGGTGGGCCAGGCGCTGCCTGCGTCCCGCAGCGCAAATGCGGGGATGGCGGGCAGCATCGGCTTTGTCTCCTCGCTTATGGGGATCGGCGGTGGCACGCTTGGCGTGCCGACCCTTGCGGCCTTTTCCTTTCCGATCAAACGTGCGGTTGGCACAGCCGCGGCCTTTGGGTTGATCATCGCGGTGCCTGCGGTCGTGGGATTTGTTGTATCAGGTTTCTCTGTGCCAGACCGTCCGCCGCTGTCTTTGGGGTATGTCAGCCTGCCTGCGGTGCTGGTCATAATCCCCTTTACCACCGCGCTGGCCCCTTATGGTGCCAAGCTGGCCCATAAAGTGGATCCCAAATGGGTCAAGCGGGGGTTTGCAGTGTTTCTGGGGATTACGTCGCTCAGAATGTTGCTGAGCTAGGCGTCACCCGTCCAAGGCATACGCGGCTTGGACGGGACCCTTTACTGACGGGTTTGCACCACGGTTTCAGCGGCACCCGCCAGATGCTGACGCAGGGCGGTTTCGACACCCGCCTTGTTCCGGGCCCGCAAAAGGCCAACGATCATGCCGTGTTCGCGATTGGACTGCAGCATGCGGTCGACCTGCATCAGTTGCGATTTGCGAAAAGGTGCCAGTTTCAGACGCATATCCATCGCCATCTGCGCCAGATCATCATTGCCTGAGCCGCGATAGATCTGGTTGTGAAATTCGATATTCATCGCCTCATATTCGCGCGACGCCTTGTAAGAGGCCATTTCAGACATTTTCAGATGCGCGTTTTCCAGCGCGTCCAAGGCCTCAGCCTCCATGCGCAAGGCGGCAAGCCCGCCGCAGGTGGCTTCGATTTCGGCCATGGCTTCAAACATCGACCGGATCCGCGCCTCGTCAAAGGCACGGACCACCACGCCTTTGAATGGAACCCGTTCCGCCAGAGAGCGGGAAACGATGTTTTGCAGAACTTCCCGAATAGGCGTACGTGACACGCCAAATCGTTCGGCCAGTGCGGCCTCATTCAGGCGCGCACCCGGATCGATCTGGCCCGAGACAATCTCGGCCTCCAGAACATCCAGGATCATGGTGCTGTGAACGTCTTTCAAAGGGCGTGCTTTCGGGTCCGGCTCAGGTGATATGCCGAGCGCGCGCGCCCCGTTCGATGCCGGCAGCATGCAGCCGGTCAATGTTCAGCTCGTATCTGATCTCTTCCAACAGTCGCAATTCAGGCTCATGCAATTGCCCGTCCGCAGCCGCCACATCACAGGCCAGCGCATAGGCCGTTTCAAACAGCCGTTCCGGCAGGTTGTCGCGGATCAGACCAAACAGCGCATCCAACCCGTCTTCTTGTTCAAACAGATCATAAACCGTCTGGCTCACAGCATTGGTGCGGTCCGTGTCGTATTCCGCGAACACCGGCAACATATTGACGGCATTCTGAATTTTGACGAGTTCCGCCGTGCGGATATTCTCATCCGAGGCGGACACCGCCACCATCAGCGCCACCAGACAATCCTGCGGGGTCAAAAGATGCGGATCTTGGTCAGACATGAACGGGAGTCCTTTGGATGTGTTTGCACCAAGAGGATAGTCATCAATGTAACCTGCATCAACCGCAACTGTCAGCCAATTTTGATGTCTGGAACCAAAGGGACAGATGACAGGACATGACATTTCCGGGCTTCCACGTTGCAATACCCCCTTGGACCGGGCTATGGCGGCTGTGACAGGAGGCGTCATGGATAAGCAAATCATCTGTATCAACTGGGGCACGCGCTATGGCGCGCCTTATATCAACCGTCTTTACAGCATGGTCGCGCGCAACATCACGCCGCCTTTCCGCTTTGTCTGTTTTACAGATGTCACCGACGGCGTGCGCGATGAGGTCGAATGTAAGCCTTTGCCGGCCTTGCGCGGGGACCACCCAACCAAGACGCTGGGTAAATGGGGTAAATCGCGCCTGTGGGAAGAAGGGCTTGGCGATCTGGAGGGGCCGGTTCTGTTCATCGATCTGGATGTGGCCATTACTGGACCCTTGGACGACTTTTTTTCCTATGGGACCCCGGACGACGTGGTTCTGGCGCGCAATGCCGCCAAGCCGCTGCACCGTTTAGGCCAGACTTCGGTCTATCGGTTCCCGGTTGGTAAATTGGCCCCGATCTTGGACATTTATGCCGCTGACCCGCAGGGTGTGGCTGATAAATACCGATATGAGCAGCACTTCGTGACCAAGAATGCACCCGGCGGTGTGGTCTTTTGGCCGCGCGCTTGGGTGCGCCACTTCCGTATCCAATGTATCCCGCTGTTCCCGTTCAATCTGTTTATGGAGCCTAAACGCCCGCGCAAGGCCAAGATCGTGATCTTTGCCGGGTCTATGAACCCACCTGACGCAATGGCAGGGCGCTGGTGGCCCAAAGGGGACGCATTGGGCACTTGGGATCATTTGAAAGACTGCTGGCAGGGACGCAAAGGGTTCAAAGGCTACCGCCACTTCCTCAAACCCACACGCTGGCTCGAAGACGTCTGGAAAGAGTGACGCCTATCTGTGGGGCGTTATACTTCGACGGGGAGCCATGCGCCGGTTGCCGGGTCCACGTCGATTTTCAGTGGGACGTCATCAACCGCGCCGATCAGCCAGGCAAAGGTGTGAAAGATCTGGATCATCACCCGCGGCACCAGCGCATGATCCAAGGTGTAGACCGACATGCCGACCCAGGTGACCAGGGTCACGCTTGCTGCAAACAACGCACCAAGGGCAAGCGCCCCAGCGCCTGCACCGGTTAGAATACCCGAGGTCTCTCCGATACGGTTGGCAATCCAGTCTCGCAAAAATTTGGGATAGGTCAGGGCCACCGCAAACAGCGCCAGCACAAAATGCAGAACCGTTGGCAGCAGCGTGGAGGCCAACATAAAGAACAGCCAACCGTAATGCGCTCCGCCCTGTTGCAGATCCGCAAACAGCGCATTCAGATCCAACAGCCCGCTGCCATCGCCAAACCGCAGCAGATGCACCAGTGTGATCATCACACAGCCCAGCGTCAGGAAGGCCGCGCCGCCAAAAACAACATCCAACAGGATGCTGTGCAGCGGGTGGCGGCCGCCAACGGCAACCTGACGCAGAAAAAACCGCGTCGCACCGACCGAGGCGAAATCAGCCAACGCATTGATCGGCGGGAACAGCCCCAGACACAAGATCATCATTCGCGCGCTTGCATTTGGCAGGCTGTCCACAGGGACAAGGCGCAGAACAAGAGTGAGCGCTGCCAACAACAACAAAACATATACCCCCCACAGCCAGACAGGGTTGTTTTCCCGTGCGGCCAGACGATTGGCTTGGTGTTCAAAATAGACTGCGGCTGCGAATGCGGCTGCGAATGCGACTGCGGCTGCGAATGCGGCTGCGAATGCGACTGCGGCTGCGGCTGCGAATGCGACTGCGACTGCGAATGCGACTGCGACTGCGAATGCGAATGCGACTGCGGCTGCGACTGCGGCTGTGCGCGGAAAATTGATTTGACCCAAAAGCCAATCAAAGCCAAACCAAATCCCGATGGCGGTGAGAAACAATGCCAGCCGCCATCGGGATTTGGACCGTGTGGCCAACAAAAACGGCAAGGCAACACCCACCAGACCCCCGGTCAAAAGTGCCCGTTGCCACAGGGCACCAGCAGGGGCGAGTTCTTGGCTGCCCAAGACCATCGGACTGCCAGCCAACCATTGGCCCAGCAGCATCAAAATGGGATAGGCCACCGCAGCCAAAAATGTGATCTGGATCAACCCTGGCGCAAATGCAGTGCCAAGCGCGGTTTTGGCCGCAAATCTTTGCCGCCCGTCCACCCCGCGCCGGACCCCGTTCAACAGCGCGCTGAGCCAGGATCGATAACGGCGATTGGCAGCATCCTGACGCAACCAGGTTTGAATGCGCTGACGGTCAAGGTCAGAACCGTTCAGGCTGCGTTTCAGCAGAAAAAAGGACATAGCGGTGAGCGTGATAAAAAGGAACCACCACGAACCGCTCTGGATCAAAGCCCAAATCTCAGGAATGGCTGATAGCATTACAATCACATTTATAAGGTAATATTTGCACTTAGCTTAGCCGTGGTAAATGCGGTCGCAAAGGGGGACGGACGCCGTTCGATGCGCCGTTGCGCATTTTTGTGCGGTGCGTTCCGGTTGACACATCCCCGTTGCAGGCCATAGAGGGATACGCCGGTTTGCCATGTGGGCCACCGGATCCCCAAACAGACACCCTTTGGAGACACATAAAATGTCTGAACTGCGCGAAGAAGCTCTCAAGAGCAAAGCCTGGCCGTTTGAAGAAGCACGTCGCATCGTCAAACGTTACGCCAAGGGCGCGCCAGAGAAGGGTTATGTGCTGTTTGAAACCGGGTACGGCCCCTCGGGCTTGCCGCATATCGGCACCTTTGGTGAGGTGGCGCGCACCACAATGATCAAACGCGCATTCGAGGAAATCTCAGATATCCCGACCAAGCTGGTCTGTTTTTCGGACGATCTGGACGGGTTGCGCAAAGTGCCGTCGAACGTTCCGAACCCGGAAGCGTTGGAAGAACACCTGCAGCGTCCGCTGACCTCGGTTCCGGATCCCTTTGGCACGCACGAAAGCTTTGGCGACCACAACAACGCCATGCTGCGCCGGTTCCTGGATACCTTTGGCTTTGAGTATGAGTTCTATTCAGCCAAGGAATTCTATCAGTCCGGTCAGTTTGACGAGATCCTGAAGCGCGCCGTCGACAATTACGACGCTGTTATGAAGATCATGTTGAAATCCCTGCGGGAAGAACGGGCGGCGACCTATTCGATCTTCTTGCCGATCCATCCTGAAACCGGCCGTGTTCTATATGTGCCGATGAAAAAGGTCTGTGCCGAGACCTACACCGTCACCTTTGATGATGAGGACGGCAAGGAATGGACCCTACCTGTGACCGGCGGCAATGTGAAGCTGCAATGGAAGCCGGATTTCGGTGCACGCTGGGCAGCTCTTGGCGTTGATTTTGAGATGTACGGCAAGGAACACGCCACCAACGAGAAGATCTATGACGCGATCTGCCGCGCGTTGGGCGGGCGTCAACCTGAGCATTTCTCATACGAGCTGTTTTTGGATGAAAACGGTCAGAAGATCTCCAAATCTTCCGGCAATGGTGTGTCGATTGATGAATGGCTGACCTATGCCTCGACCGAGAGCCTGTCCTATTTCATGTATCAAAAGCCCAAAACCGCCAAGCGGATGCATTTTGACGTGATCCCCAAGGCGGTGGATGAATATCACCAGCAGCTGCGCGCCTATCACACGCAGGACGCCAAAGGGCAGCTGAACAACCCGGTTTGGCACATCCACGGCGGCGACGTGCCTGCATCCGATATGGTGGTGCCGTTCTCGATGTTGTTGAACCTGGCCTCTGCATCGAGCGCTGAGGACAAGGACACCATGTGGGGTTTCATCAACAAATACGCCCCCGATGCAACACCCGAAACACATCCGGGCATGGATCAGGCGGCGGGTTTCGCGGTGGCCTATTTCAACGACAAGGTGAAGCCGACCAAGACGTTCCGCACGCCCACCGATCAAGAGCGCACAGCGCTGCAAGATCTGGCCGACGCGCTGCGCACGCCCGAGGCGGCGCTGGCGGCGATTGCCAAAAAGAACGAGATTGTGGGCAATGACGATCCATTGCCTGAGGCGGATTTTGCGTCCGAGGAGTTCTTGCAATCGGTGGTCTTTGCCATCGGCAAGATCCACGGGTTTGAGCCGCTGCGCGCCTGGTTCACCGCGATCTATGAAGTTCTGTTGGGCGCGTCCCAAGGACCACGTTTTGGTGGCTTTATCGCCCTTTACGGCGTGGAAGAGACCATTCAGCTGATCGAAAAAGGTCTGGCGGGCGAGTTGGGTTAAGCCCGGATCGTTTGGTAGCACAGAAGACAAAAGGGCGCCCGCTGGGCGCTCTTTTTTGTTTGGAAAAGGGCTTTAGAGGCTCACCAAAGCGAAGCTTGCGGCGCCTCCCATCGTCCACACCCCTGCATGACCGCGCCGACCCTTGGGTCAAGCAAAATGACGGTTTCCACGCGGTGCCCGCGCGGAGCCTCCGCAATTTTTCTGGACCCTGCGGGCACTGGGCGCGGCCCATTTGGGGGTAGGCGATGGGCGGCTCCGAAGCGAAGCGGTTGGCGCGGGTGTTGCGGGGGCAGCGCGCGCATTACATCGGCCTTGTTAATCTGGGAGAGGTAGTTTTGGGGCTGCTTGTTGATCCGACCTCAGATTGAAAAGGAACCGCCCCATGAACAAGGCCATTACAGACGATCTGCACCTGATGCCGCCCGCGTTTTCTGAAGGGTTGGATCAATGGTCCAGCGGCAATGGAACCGCCGGATCTGATACATATGACGGTGCGGCCAATGCGGCATTGGTGGCGGCAGATGCGGATTTTGGCGCCTGTCTGGAGCTGCAGAAAACGGCGAACACACAGCGGTTGCGGTACATGGGCCAGACGCCGATCCTGCCGGGTTGTTATCTGCAGGTGCGCGCCCGGGTCAAAGTGTTGAGCGGCGCACTGCCGTCGGTGCGGATCGCAGCCTGGGCCAGTTCGGGCGGGACAACCCATCTGGGTGGTGTGGTCGAAGTCGGGCCAACCGTGGCGCTGGATCAATATGGCACGGTGTTTGAGGTGAGCGCCATTATTGGCAGTGGCCGACGCGGAGGCGTTGATATGCCCTGGGGGCGCAACGCCCAATATGGCCATATCGGGCTGGATCTGACCGGCGCCAATGGCGCGGTGGTGCGCATTGATGATCTGGTGGTCGAAGATGTGACCGCATTCTATCTGCGTGACATGTTGAGCCTGGTGGATGTGACCGATTTTGGCGCGGTGGGGAACAATTCCACCAACAATGCAGCCGCGTTTGAAGCCGCAGATCAGGCGGCGGATGGGCGACGTATTCTGGTGCCTGAGGGGCAGTTTTACATCGCCAGTACCGTGTCGCTGAACCATGAGGTGGTGTTTGAGGGCACCGTGCGCATGCCCACAAGCGCCATGTTGTTGCTGAGTAAATCTTTTGATCTGCCCAGCTATGCCGCGGCCTTTGGCAGTGAGGAGGAGGGCTTCAAAAAAGCCTTTCAGGCCTTGTTGAACAATGTGGATCACGACACGTTGGACCTGAAAGGGCGCATGATCACCGTAAACGGCCCGATTGATATGCAAGCAGCGGTGCCCAATCGCGCGACCTATTCGACCCGGCGTGTGATCCGCAACGGGCAGTTCTCAGCCGCCAATAACAGCGCCTGGAATACCGAAACCGTCACCTCGCAAGGGACCTATCGGTTGGAAGACAAGCGCAAGCTGACCAATGTGAACAACGCGGCCAATATCAAAGTCGGTGCCTTGGTCGAAGGCAATGGCGTCGGGCGGGAGATCTATGTGGCTGCCGTCAATGTTGGCGCGCGTGAGGTGACCTTGAACGAGCCGCTCTATGATGCGGTGGGCACGCAGAACTATACGTTTCGTCATTTCAAATGCCTGCTTGATTTCTCGGGTTTTGATCTCTTGTCGAAATTCGCCATGCACCATGTGGATGTGCAATGTAATTCGCGCTGTAGCGCGATCCGGCTGCCGCAAACCGGGGCGACATTTTCAATGGAGCATTGTTTTATCTCGCGGCCGATGGACCGCGGCATAACCTCGTTCAATACCGGCTGTCAGGGTCTGTTGCTGGACAATTGCCAGTTTCTGTCGGCCGAAGAGTCGATGGAAGTGTCGGATCGCACATCCATTGCGTTCAACGTCAATGCCAATGACCCCAAGGTCCGCAATTGCCGGGCGACCAATTTTCGTCATTTCTGCGTTCTGGGCGGGGACAATAATATCATCACCGGCAATCATTTTTTCCAAGGGGACAACGTGGCCGATGGGGTGCGGTCGGCCGGGATTATCCTGACGTCCACCTATTGTTCGACAACGATATCAGACAATTACGTGGACAATTGTTCCATTGAATGGACCAATGAGCGAGATGAAGAGCCGGATTTCGATGGCGGGTTCTCGTTTTCGGCGCTGTCGATCTGCGACAATGTATTCCTCTCTGGTGACGTCGCTCCATGGTTCAGCCCGATTGTGGTGAAACCCTATGGCACGGGGCATTTTCTGAACGGGCTGGTGGTGACGGGGAACAAGTTCCGCTCCACCAATGGCAAGATCGACCGGGCCGAACGGGTGGATACCAGCTTTGCGGATCTGGATATGAACCGGGCCAATGATGTGTTCTTTGACGGCAATACGTTTCACAACGTCGAGGTGCACGCTGCCAATCCACTGCGTCTGCGCCACAGCCAAGGATCCGCCACCCGAACCTGGTCCGTGGACACCGATGGCCAACTGCCGTTTGAGGGGGAGGCGCGCGGGGTCGACAGTATCGTGCCCTTGGGGGCGATTGAAACCTCAAGCGGCGGTGGCCGGTTTGCCTTGCCTTATGTGGCGCTGCGCCAGGGCGGCGACCGCGATCAGGTAAACGTGGTCTGGCAAGAAAATGTACGCGGGCAGATCATGATCCAGGTGCGGATGGATCAATAAGGCTTAAAGCCCCAGGTCAGAGGGCTGCAGTTGATAGGCTTTGCCAAAGCCACCGTTCAATGCGGCCTCCTGCACCACAAAGCGGACAAAAGTGAAATCCGCAAGGCCGAGGTATAGTTTGGCCTTGGGGTTTTGGGTCAAGTAATGCGCGGCGCGGGCGTCGTGATCTTCGGTGTCGCGGGGCATGATTTCGGCCCGCGCCATCAGGCTGAGGCGGGGATGTGACAGCGGATCACCGCGCTCTTCATGCTCTCCTAACAAGAGGGAACACTGGGGATGCGCGCGCAACGCTTTGGTATGTGCCGACAGGCCTGAAATCAGGCTGAGGGGCGTGCCATCCAGATCCAGACCAAAGGCAATCCGCGTGACCAAGGGTTGTTGATCGGTGATCATGACCCCCAATGCCGCATGGCGACAGCTGTGCAAGAAGTCCTCGGCCAACTTGCGCGCGTCGTCATCGGTTTCGCGGATCGGATTGGTCATGGCATCGCTCCTTTTGGATCGCAGAGTGGCATGTCGCGTTTGTGGGTCCAAGGTGATAAATCTGGGCGCAGTTATGGAAGCTCGGGCAACCTCGTATTCGAGGTCAAACGCAGCCGTCACTTCCAGGGCGTGGCCGGTTTTGTCTGACTTCCCATGTGAAAGGCGTGGGCAAAACCACCGAAGTTGCCAGAAACAGGAACGTCTTTTATTGCAGAGACTTGTATCGGCCCCGCTGACTTGTTACGTGTGGGCGACGGCAATGGAGATTTTATGTCCCGATAATGTGGGGAGGCAGAGCGTCCTCCCGGTGCGAAACTGAACAGATCCCAACATTCGCATCATGCGGGTGAATGATGTTTTGCAAGCGATCGACACATTTTATTGCCCGGGTTTTCCCGTGGCCGGAACATGAAAGTTAACGACAATGACACGGGACTATTCCCAATTTTTGCCGCCTTCTCGCAATGATAAAACTGAAGACAGGGTGCCATCCAAACTGGAGGCGCTCGGGTGGCAACCGTTCTTTATTCAACAAGCCAATGGCGATCTGGCCGCAACCCCGCCAGTCCGGGTCATCGAGGTCCATCGCAACGGATTGCATGTCCTTGGCGATGGTATTGACAGGCTGCTCCCACCGGGGCCGGACGCCACCGTTGGCGATTGGCTGCTTCTTGATCCGGAGCAGCCCGCACAAAGCGCCGTCCTTAATCGCAAGAGCCTGTTTAAACGACGTGCCCCTGGAACGGAACGCGTGCTGCAGTTGATTGCGGCCAATGTCGATACGGTCTTTATCGTCACGTCCTGCAATCAGGATTTCAATGTGGCGCGGCTGGAACGTTATGTGGCGCTGGCCTTTGAGGCCGAAGTCACGCCAGTGATTTTGCTCACCAAAGCGGATCTTTGCGACGACACCGCGCCTTATGTGCGAGAGGCCTCAGAAATTTCTCCTCGGGTGATTGCTTTAGCGTTGGATGCGCTTGGACAGGAGCCGCAAGTAAAATTGAAAGACTGGTGCAAACCGGGTCAAACAGTTGCGTTTCTTGGCTCCTCAGGTGTCGGCAAGTCCACATTGGTCAACGCTTTGATGGATGGGCAGGCTGTGGAAACAAGCGCAATTCGGGAGGATGACGCAAAGGGGCGACATACCACCACCCGACGGCAACTCCACTTTCTGGCAAACGGTTGTGCGGTTCTGGACACGCCGGGCATGCGCGAACTGCAGTTGACGGATGCAAAGGACGGTATCGCCGACCTGTTCGAGGATATCTCAGGATTGGTCGAACAATGCCGGTTTCGCGACTGCAAGCATGAAACCGAACCTGGCTGTGCGATCACAGGTGCCGTGGAGCAAGGTGATATTTCGCCGGCTCGTCTAGCTCGTTGGAAAAAGCTTGTGGCGGAAGAGAAGTTTAACACAGCCTCCTTGTCCGAGCGCAGGTCCAATGACAAAGCGCTTCACAAAAAGATCCGCGCGATCAAGAAGAAAAATCGAAAGTAGTGCAATGATCAGGCAATACACAGCACAAGACACCGACGCGTTGATCGCCATCTGGGAAAAGGCCAACGCGCTTGCGCATCCCTTCCTGTCACAGGATTTCGTGGCCTATGTCAAAGATGCCATGCGCAACATTTTTCTTCCTAATGCAGAGACTTGGGTCATGGAAAAAGATGGTTCACCCATTGGGTTCATTGCCATGTTGGACAATGAAATTGGTGGGTTGTTCCTTGATCCGAGCCATCACGGACACGGGTACGGACGGGCGATGGTTGACCATGTAACCGAGCTTAAGGGACCATTGCGGGTTGAGGTTTTCAAGGAGAATAAGGTCGGAAAACCCTTCTATGAAAGGTACGGCTTTAAATTCGTTGGGGAATATCTGCACGAAGCATCCGGTGCGGTTACCGTCAAAATGTCCATGCCCGGTGCAAAGGCTCCCTAACCAAGGGCACCGATAACCTAACAGCGTTAATCAACGTCCACATCCCGTGATCCGGGTCCCGCCACACGGGGTGTGGGCAACCACCTTAGATTTAGCCAATTCGTCGACCAAATAGTCTTGGAGGCCAGGGCTATTTTGCTTGCGACATTGAAACAGGCTTGCCTGACCGCAGGGTAGATGGGCGCGCGATGCCGTGACGTTCTGATCCAATAACCCACACATTTGCAGGCAAAACTTTGCATTGCAACGCGGCTGGTATGAAAAAATCCTCGGCAAATGCGCGAAACAGCCTAAGCTGAAGGTCTAAGGGAGGAACCGATGCCAACGATCCAGACATCCAACGATATCCAGACCGTCATCACCACATTTGAAGTCACGCCCGGCACCTGCCAGGACCTTTTGGACGCGTTAGAGGAGGCGCTGAACGCCTTTATCTCGCACCAGCCGGGGTTTGTGGCGGCAGGCCTGCACGTCAATGACGCCCAGACCCGGATTGCAAATTACTCACAATG
The DNA here is from genome assembly GCA_947497985.1 of uncultured Paracoccaceae bacterium. Lineage (GTDB taxonomy): Bacteria > Pseudomonadota > Alphaproteobacteria > Rhodobacterales > Rhodobacteraceae > Epibacterium. The sequence continues at coordinate 144,002 of CANMIX010000009.1, read as the reverse complement.
GGCGCGGCGCGAAGACTTTATGGCCATGTTGCGCACGCCCGAGATGCGCGAACGCACTCGGGCTTTTAATGCGCTGTGCCGCAGTTTCGAGCCGGTGATGTATGACGTCACCGCCACATTCGACTGACTGTCACCAGAGCTTAGATCGGGGTCCCAAAAGGATCCCGGTTCCAGATGTAAAGCGTGGCCATCCGCAAGCCGGTTTGCAGCGGTGCAGGTAGCAACAACAGGGCCGAGCGCAGCAGAACTTTGTTGGAATTCACCGCTTCGGCGATCTGGCCCATATGGCGGACCTTGTGTTCCGGCGCGCGCAGCAGAATGGTTTCGGCCTGTTCCATGGCGCGGATCGTCTCGCGTTTGATCTCGGGAATGGCTTCAGGTTTCACCGGACGATAGGTCTGCACCAGACGGCGACGGTTTGGCTGTGCTGGGTCGATGTTTTTGGTCACTGCCGCGTCGATCGCGTCCTCGATCAACTCCATCGCCTCTTCGACCTCGTCATAGGCTGTATTGTCGCGGATCTTGCGTTTGGCTTCGCGGTAGACCAACCGATAACAGTCCCATTTATAGATCTTTTTCTCTCGCTCACAACGATCATGGCCACCGCGTAGGATGCGAACCACTTCGCGGGTTGTGCTGCGGTTCAGGTTGGTGTCATTGCCGCTTTCATCACTGCCGCCGCCATAATCGGCCATGGCTCCGGTGGTGCCAAGACACAGGATGAGGGATGCTGTTACCGCTTTTCGCACCATATTTGCCTGAGAAAACCATCTGCTCATTAAAAAACTCTCCTCGTTACCTCTGCGCAGCCTAACACGAACCCCAACCGGCAGGGGAGTGTTTTACAGCGCATTGATCGCCAGATTTACGATGGATTGCGGGCCTTGCCGGGTCAGTCGGTCAGTCCCATCGGGGCCGCCATAAACGTGCGCAGATAAGCGCAGTTGGAGCACATCAACATCGCTGCCGGATAAGACGCGCGTCCTGGTTTGGAGCTGCCCGGTACATATGAGCCATTCTGGATCAGGTAGTCGCCAATTGCCCAGGTGTTTTGCCCGCAGACGGGGCAATCGTGACTGGTGCATTTGGACGCGACCCAATCGCCGATTTTCTGTTTGTCATCCGCGGTCAGGCGGCGGGCCTCGGGCTGTGCGGATTGTTGCCGCATCTGCTGCGGATTAAACGGGCGCTGCATGTGCTGCATGAAATCTTCCTGAAACTTCCACCTCAAAACCGTGAGGTAATCGTCAAATTCGAGCGTTTAGTACACCGTGAAATTCGCAGCAAAAGGTTGCGGAAGTCTTGCAACATTGAGGCCGAAATCCGATTGGCGCGAATTTTGCACGTTCTATTGCGTAATGATGTGGCCTCCATTTGGCGACAGCGGGCAATTGCAAAGAGCACGATGGTGCTCTCTGCATTTGAAGCTGGCCGTTTTTCGGCAATGTTGGGAAGGGCTGTCGAGAATTACGTTAAATCCGCAACACAGATCTGAGCCTGCGAATTTTTCGGAAAAACAACAAACCAATTGGGGCCAAGAGCGCGATCACGGCTAATATTGGCAAAACGGTTGCCCAGAAAATGGTCCAATAAGGTGCCCCGATTGCGATATGCAGAACGTCAAAATAGGCCGCGCAATAGAGGTACAGAAACCCGAGGCCTGTTATGAACGTGAAGATCTTGTCGCCTGGTGACAGCCATGCAGAAGTTATTTTCTCAACGGCAGCTTTGATGAATTTTACGATTTCCTGCAACGCTGTGAGCGGGCCTGTGACCGCGCAAAAGAGCAACATGGCGTTTAGCGTGCTGTAGGCGTCCCCCATTTCGTGGGCACTGCGTGATCCCATGACCCAGAAAGAAAATTCTAACAAAACGGCGGAGATACATATAATAAACCCGCCCCCCAAAAGTGAGATAGGCAGCACATAAGGTGTTTTAAAGCTATCCTCTATCTGTTCGGAATAGGCGGAGCTGTCGACGTCCAGAGATTGATCGTCTTCGTCGAATTGGTCGTCTTCTGAAAGGGTGTCGTCATTCAGGCCGTCGTAGAATTCGTCATCTTGCACAGCAGGAACCTGTGCCAAAAGAAAGCGACACAGAAGATGCACCAGTGCAAATAGCAGCAACCCCCACACTGCATATAAAATCGCAAATGTGTCGAGTTTTCCTGAAATGGAAAACCCTTCTATGCAGGCGTCACAGCCAAGCCAGTATTCTAAAAATAGTTTAAAAAATCCGGAAACGGATCCGAATATATCGTAGAAATTCATGGGTAATATCCCTTGTTGAAAGATCTCCTAAAACCTGAATCGTTAAAAAGGTGATGTTTAAAATCTACCGCCCCCGCCGCTTCACATTGCCGCCGCGTTGTCCCGCTCGTCCTGCGCTGGACCGGCCGCGTGATTTCACGGCTTTTTCAGCTGCCGCATCAATTGCGGATTGCCGGGCCAGCGGGTCGTCGGCGATGGCAAGGTCGACGGCCTCCAGGCGTTTGACCTCATCGCGCAGGCGGGCGGCTTCCTCAAACTCGAGGTTTTCGGCCGCTTTGCGCATCTCATCACGTAGACCTGCCAGATGGGCTTCCAGATTGGCGCCATGCATGGGTTTGTCGATGGTGGCTGTGACACGGTTCATGTCGGTGTCGCCGTTGTAAAGGCCGGCCAGAACATCCTCGACGTTCTTTTTCACGGTCTCAGGCGTGATATTGTGTTCGATGTTATAGGCGATCTGCTTTTCGCGGCGGCGGTCGGTTTCGCCAATTGCGCGTTCCATCGAGCCGGTGACCTTGTCCGCATACATGATCACGCGGCCTTCGGCGTTCCGCGCTGCGCGGCCGATGGTTTGCACCAATGAGGTTTCCGAGCGCAGGAAGCCTTCTTTGTCGGCGTCCAGAATGGCGACCAGCCCACATTCGGGGATGTCCAGACCTTCACGCAGGAGGTTGATCCCGACCAGCACGTCAAAGGCACCCAGCCGCAGATCCCGCAGGATTTCAATGCGTTCCAGCGTGTCGATGTCCGAGTGCATATAGCGGACCTTGATCCCCTGTTCATGCAGGTATTCGGTCAGATCTTCGGCCATGCGTTTGGTCAGGACGGTGGCAAGCGTACGGAAGCCGCGTTCAGTGACCTGGCGGATTTCATCCAACAGATCATCCACCTGGGTGGCGACGGGGCGGATTTCGATTTGCGGGTCCAACAGGCCGGTGGGGCGGATCACCTGTTCGGCAAAGACGCCGCCGGCTTGTTCCAACTCCCACCCGGATGGGGTCGCCGAGACAAAGACCGACTGTGAGCGCATGGCGTCCCATTCCTCAAACTTGAGGGGGCGGTTGTCCATGCAGGACGGCAGGCGGAAGCCGTGTTCGGCGAGGGTGAATTTGCGGCGATAGTCGCCTCGGTACATGCCGCCAATTTGGGGCACCGAGACGTGGCTTTCATCGGCAAAGACAATGGCGTTGTCGGGGATGAATTCAAACAGAGTGGGGGGCGGCTCACCGGGGGCGCGGCCGGTCAGATAGCGGGAATAGTTTTCGATCCCGTTGCAATGGCCGGTGGCCTCCAACATCTCGATGTCGAAATTGGTGCGCTGTTCCAGACGTTGGGCTTCCAACAGTTTGCCCTCGCTCACCAGATGGTCGAGCCGTTCGCGCAGTTCTTTCTTGATCGAGATCACCGCCTGATTGAGCGTCGGTTTTGGCGTCACATAGTGCGAGTTTGCATAGACGCGGATTTGTTCAAATGTGCCAGTGCGTTCCCCGGTGAGGGGATCGAATTCGGTGATGCCTTCCAGCTCTTCACCAAAGAACGACAACCGCCAGGCGCGGTCCTCCAAGTGGGCCGGGAAGATTTCCAAACTGTCGCCACGCACCCGGAAGGAGCCGCGCTGAAAGGCTTGGTCGTTGCGTTTATATTGCTGCGCCACGAGGTCGGCCATGACTTGCCGTTGGTCATAATCTTCGCCAACCTTCAGATCCTGGGTCATGGCGGAATAGGTCTCAACCGAGCCGATACCGTAGATACAGGAGACCGAGGCGATGATGACCACATCGTCGCGTTCCAAAAGCGCCCGCGTGGCCGAGTGGCGCATGCGGTCGATCTGTTCGTTGATCTGGCTTTCTTTCTCAATATAGGTGTCCGAACGCGCCACATAGGCTTCGGGCTGGTAGTAGTCATAGAATGAGACGAAATATTCGACGGCGTTTTCCGGGAAGAAGCCTTTGAATTCGCCGTATAGCTGCGCCGCCAGCGTCTTGTTCGGGGCGAGGATGATCGCCGGGCGCTGGGTCTCTTCGATCAGTTTTGCCATGGTGAACGTCTTGCCGGTGCCGGTGGCCCCCAACAGGACCTGATTGCGTTCGCCGTCCAAAATACCCTGGCTCAGCTCTGCGATGGCGGTGGGTTGGTCGCCTGCAGGTGCAAAGGTGGTGTGCATGTCGAATCGTTTGCCGCCTTCCAGCTTGGGGCGACGTTCCGCTGCACGATCCACCATCATTGGCTGCGAGCTGTCGGAATTTGCATATGGCATGAGCGACTCCTTTGGGGCCGGGCGGGGCAAGTGCGGCGATTTTGATCCGTTTTTGTTCTTCTGCAAGGGGGATTTCAAGCGCAGACATGGATTTGAGACCGGATCGCAGAGGGATTGCGAAGAATTCCACAGGAAATCGGTGCAATGCGTGACAAAAGGCATCTTGCACCCAAGGGGGCGCTTGTCGCATATAGTCAGGAGCGAATTCTAAAGGCCAAGGAGACAGCCATGCGCGCGCGTATTTACCGTCCAGCGAGAAACGCCATGACTTCGGGCATGGCCAAGACCCGGACATGGGTTCTGGAATACGCTCAAAGCAGCGCGCGGGAAGTGGACCCGTTGATGGGCTGGACCTCTTCGGATGACACCCAAGCGCAGGTTCGCCTCAAGTTCGCGACCAAGGAAGCAGCGCTGGATTATGCGGCGGCCAACGGTATCGACGCACAGGTGGTTGAACCCAAATCGCGCAAGGCGAACATTCGCGCGGGTGGCTATGGCGACAATTTCGCAACCAACCGCCGCGCGGTCTGGACCCACTGATCCAAAAAAGACGGCAGGCATCTGTCCTGCCACCATTATCCCAGATAGATGATTGCCCCATCGGTTCGCCCGCGTGGGGCTTTTTCTTGTGCTGGACTGGACAGACAATCGGCGAGGTCGTGCCAGTTTAGGTCACGAAGCCGTGTGGACCACATCCAGCCCCTCGCAACAGACGCGCGGTGCCCTAAGATATGGCCAAAGACAGAGTCGTTGGACGGCGATCTGCGCCATTGCGAGAAGGGAACTGATATGGATTTCAATCATCAAAACCGCCGCAAGTTTCTGGTGACAGGCAGCGCAGCGGGTGCGGGGCTGGTCACTGGTGTGTCTGGCCTTGTATCGCCAGCGCGCGCACAGGGTTTAGCGCCGACGCGTTCCATGCGGGGGGGATCAAATAACTATCGCCCTGGTGCGCCGATTGTCGAAAAAATTGGTGGCGGCGGGTTCTGGATGACCGGAACCGTGCTCCGTGCAGGTGACGGTGCCCCGTTGGAGGGGATCCGCATTCAGGTTTGGGCCCACACAACCGAAGGTCATGAGCGCGACATTCAAAGCCACGGCGCCACGCTGACGCAGGCTGATGGGACATACCGCCTTGAGATGCCGCAGATCGTGCCGGCCTTTGGTCAGGCGCACGGGCATTTGGCCTATGATGACCCGGAGTTTGAGACGGTGTTCCTGCGCCCGGTGATGAGCCGTGCATCCGACACCTCTTTGAGCGCTGATTTCGTTCTGCAGCCTGCCTAAGCCATAAATGTCGGTGCGATCACTCCTGACCTGGGTCGGCCTTGTGGCGTTGATGGCCCTGCCGGTCATTGTGGCAGGGCAAAGCCCGCTGCTGGCCTGGCGCGACGGGATCTACATCGCCGCTGGTTTTGCCGGGGTTGTGGCAATGTCGCTGTTGTTGTTGCAGCCGCTGTTGATGACCGGGGCCTTGCCGGGCCTGTCCTTGGCAGTTGGGCGTCGATTTCACCGATTGGTCGGCTCCGTTCTGGTGCTGTCCATCGTGGTGCATGTTGCGGGCCTGTGGCTGACCAGCCCGCCGGACGTTGTGGATGCGCTGTTGTACCGATCGCCAACCCCGTTTTCGGTCTGGGGTGTTTCCGCCATGTGGGCGCTGTTTCTCTCTGCCGGTCTGGTGCTGTTGCGCAAGCGGTTGCAATGGCGGGTGCGTCTGTGGCGGCTGGTGCATCTGGGTCTGGGCGGGATCGTGATCCTGGGCAGTGTTCTGCATGCGCTGTTGATCGAAGGAACAATGGAGATGCTGACCAAATGGACGCTTTGTGCAGCAGTTGTGCTTGCCTTGATCAAGGTGTTGCTGGATCGACGCACCTTGTTGCGGCGTCACCACGCGAGGTCCCGCTGAAGGTGGCTGGCGTTGAACATCGCGGTGCCGCACGGTAGAGGCGGCCTTAACTGTGATCCTGGAAGGCTCGCGCGCGGGCCTTGATAACCTGATAGATCACGCAGACCCCAATTCCCGCCCAAAGGTGTGCGCCTCATGTCGATCTCTTTTCTTGTCACCCATTCCGGTGGTTTCCACGCGGATGAGGTCCTGTCCTCTGTCATCCTGACCCGGCTGTTTCCGGACGCCAAATTGGTGCGCAGCCGTGATGCGCAATGGATCACCCCGGCAGAGGATCGGATCATCTATGACGTGGGTCGTGAGTTTGACGCCGCGCGTCAGATCTTTGACCACCATCAGAAGCCGGTGCCTTTGCGTGCGCAAGAAGAGGGCGCAGAAGAAGACCCGTCTCCCTACAGCTCCTTTGGTTTGATCTGGGCGCATTACGGGATGGATTATCTGCGCCAGCTTGAGGTGCCAGAGGAACATCTGGACGATATTTTTGCCTCCTTCGATCGTGGTTTTGTGCTGCCGATCGATTTGATGGACAATGGGGTGATGAACCCGGGCCAAGCCGGGCCGATGCTGGCAGGGCTGACGTTGCCCGCGCTGATCGAGAGCCTGAAGCCAGTGTTTGACGACACCACCGAAGGGGCCGATGATCTGGCGTTTCAAAACGCGCTGGCGATGGCGCGTGGGCTGATTGAAGCCTCCATTCGCCGCAAAACTGCAAAACGCCGCGCCGAGGCGATGGTGACCGATGCGATCACCGCTGCAGGTGACGGTCGGGTGCTGGAGCTGCCGATGGGCATGCCGTTCCGCTCCGCAGTCGATGCAGCAGGCGCGGATCACCTGTGGTTCGTCGTGCATCCACGTGGCGATGACTGGACGCTGACCACCATTCGCGTGGGCAGCGACACCTTTGAAAACCGTGCCGATCTGCCCGAAGCCTGGGCCGGGTTGACCGATGCCGCATTAGAAGAGGCATCCGGCGTAAAAGGCGCAAAGTTCTGCCACAACGGTCGTTTCATCGCCGTGGCCGACAGTCGCGAGGGCGCGCTGCGCATGGCCGAATTGGCAGTGGCAGAAGTCGAGGTTAGGCCGTGATGCACTCACCCAGGGTGACAGGGGCGACTATTCGTCAATGTAATTGCAATACGGCAAGTCAAGGGAGAGTTTTTTGCCGTTTTGAACGGTAACGCCATTGGTGCTACCTACTAACCACTCGAATGTTATCTTTACACGCCAATCGTTGTGATCAGAAATTTTCCGGACTGCTTTCCGCAATTCATAACGGTGTTTGAAGCAGGCTGCACGGAACGCCGTGCGGAAACGAGATTTTGAAACAGTGGGCTTTTGGTCGACTTTTATTGTCAAGCTGATGTACCGATCTTTGGCAAGGGTTGCATCAGGCGGGAAGCTCGTTTTCGATACGTATCCGGTGAAACCATTTTGATATGTATGCGTATCCTTGGCGTAGGTCACAGTAGCGCACGCTAGAAAAACTGCCGTTAGAAGCGCAGCTGGATGTTTCATTGTCCGTTCCTCGATCGAGCGATTTCCCGTACCTTTGGAGCTACTGTGATGGGACGGCCAAACTAAGGCGTGGCGGTAACGAGGCGGTGAGCGTCTAAGTCATCCGCCATGGGCGGCAGACAATTGCCACAGCTGGTTGTTCATATGGGTGAGGGTTTCAGTCAGCCGGTCGCGGCTGATGCGGCCACCCAGGCACACGCGGGCCAGATTGGATTGATCGCTGCCGACGGCAAAATTGTCGCCGGGGACAATCCCGATCTCATAATTCGACATCTGCGACATCAGCGCTGCACAGGTGACGCCGGGCGGCAGTTCAAGCCAGACGTTAAAGGCGTTGTCTTGTGCGGTGTATTGCGTCTCGGTCAGGATGCCTGCGGCGATCTCTTGGCGGGCGGCAGTCTCTGACCGGATAAAGCGGCGGATCTGGTCGGCGGTGCCATCCAGCACCCAACGTGTGGTCAGCGCCATGGACAGCGGTGAGGCCATCACAGCAACCGCACGCAACGCGTTTTCCAGTGCAAAGGCAGATCGGGCATCCGGGGCCACGGTGTAGGCCAGCCTAAGGCCGGCACCGATGCATTTGGCCAGCCCGCCGATATGCCAGGTCTGTTCCGGTGCACTGGTGGCCAGCGGGGGCGGTGCATCCGGCGGGATAAACCCATAGGCGTCATCTTCGATCAGAGGCAGGTTTTCATGCTGGATCAGGCGGGCGATTTCTAACCGGCGCGACTGCGGGATCGTATGGGTGGTGGGGTTGTGCAGCGTCGGGTTCAGATACAGCGCCTTGGGCTGGTGTTCCTTGATCAGATCGGCCAGCGCATCGGGTTGGATGCCGTCCTTGTCCCAGGGGACGCCCACCAGTTTCAACCCCAGCTGTTTGGCGATCCGGCGAAATCCTGTGTAGGTCACGTTTTCACAAAGAATGGTATCACCGCGTTCGGCCAGAACGGACAGCAGCGCGAGCATGGTGGCATGGGCACCGGGGGTGACCATGATCCGGTTCAGGCTGGGCACCATGCCGCGCATCGACAACCAGATCGAAGCGGCCTCCTTGTCCTGTTCACTGCCGGCAGGCGATTGATAGCGCAACAGATGGATCAGATCGTCCGAGACCGCCGAAAGTCCGGCGCGCATGCGGTCGAGCAGCTCAGGGTCGGTGGGTTCGGGCGGCGCGTTCATCGTCAGGTCAAAGGCATTGGCGCGGCGGTCATCGCTGATGTTGGTGACAGCCTGTTGCGCCAGTACAAATGTGCCGCGTCCCACATGGGTTTCCACCAGCTTGCGCTTCAGCGCCTCGGAATATCCGCGTGAAACGGTGGTGAAATCCACGTCAAGCAGATCCGCCAATTTGCGCTGTGGGGGCAGGCGATCACCCGGCAAAAGCACCCGGTCTTTGATGTCCTGTGCGATGCAATCGGCGATCGCCAGATAGCGCGGGCTGGAAGAATGTTCGATTCGACTGCGCCAGTTTTGCATGGTTGCTGCGCCTCATGAGAAAATTGATTGTGATTGTATGGATCATTTCCAGACAATTTCACGCAAGGATTTTTCCGTCTATTTCACGATATCATCCCTTTTTGGGTGCTTTTTTGATCGATTTGCCCAGGTTGACGCTCAGAATATACGCAAAGCATACAATCAATACAATTATATTGATTGTATAATTGTATGTAGTGATGGGCAGGCGCTGCGGCAGAGGTCAGCAAAGAGAGGACATCAACGCGACGAACACAGGAGAGGACGCAGATGCCCGAAGTCACAACACCCGCCCACAAGGATGGCGACTATTTTGTAAACTATGAAGAGAAGGTCTTTGAGGACGTTCAGGCCGATCCGGGTGAGAAGGCGCTGGTCACTTTTCACACCGTGGCGTTTGAGGGTTCCATCGGTCTGGTGAATATCCTGCAAGCGATCCGCCTGCAGCGCAAAGGGTTTGAAACCTCGGTTCTGCTTTATGGTCCGGGCGTATCACTGGGCGTGCAGCGTGGTTTCCCGACGCTGGGCGACGAAGCTTTCCCCGGCGCGCAGAACTATTCCGCAAACCTGATGAAGTTCATGAAGGAAGGCGGCAAAGTCTATGCCTGCCGTTTCGCGCTGCAAATGCTGATGGGGCATGGTGAGCCATCGCTGTTGCCGGGCATTACCCCGATTGCACCGCAGGATGTGTTGGACATCGTGTTGCTGCACCGCAAGGACAACGCCTTCATTCTGGACACTTGGACAGTCTGATTTGCGCAAAGGGAGCGGGAGGCAACGGCGTCTCCCGCGTCCTCTGCGCCAAACAACGGGGCAACAGTGACGTTGCCCCAGCTTTTCCCTGATTGCCATTTGATTAGTCCCAGCAGGATCATCCCATGTCCAACCAAACCGTCCGCGCCGCCGCTGTTCAGATTGCGCCTGACCTTACCAGCCGCGAAGGCACATTGACCCGCGTGTTGAACGCCATTGCTGAGGCCGCCGGAAAAGGCGCGGATCTCATTGTCTTTCCTGAGACCTTTGTGCCCTGGTATCCCTATTTCTCATTCGTGCTGCCACCGATGCAGCAGGGGGCCGAACATCTGCGCCTGTATGAAGAGGCGATGGTGGTGCCGTCGCCTGAAAGCGAAGCCGTGGCCAAGGCGGCCAAGACCCACGGCGTGGTGATTGTGCTGGGGATCAATGAGCGCGATCACGGCTCGCTCTTTAATACGCAGCTGATTTACGACGCGGATGGCACGTTGGCGCTGAAACGGCGCAAGATCACACCCACCTATCATGAGCGGATGATCTGGGGGCAGGGCGATGGTTCGGGCCTCAAAGTTGTCGACACCAAAGTGGGGCGCATGGGCGCGCTGGCCTGTTGGGAGCATTACAACCCGCTCGCGCGCTATGCGCTGATGACCCAGCACGAAGAAATTCACGCGGCACAATTCCCCGGCAGTCTGGTTGGACCAATCTTTGGTGAGCAGATCGAAGTGACCATGCGCCACCACGCGCTGGAGTCCGCCTGTTTCGTGGTCAATGCCACCGGCTGGCTGACCGAGGATCAGATCGCCAGCATCCATGATGACCCCAAGCTGCAAAAGGGTCTGCGCGATGGCTGTATGACCTGCATTATCTCCCCCGAAGGTCGCCATGTGGTGCCGCCCCTGACCGAGGGCGAGGGCATCCTGATCGCCGATCTTGACATGCGACTGGTGACCAAACGCAAGCGGATGATGGACAGCGTCGGCCATTATGCGCGCCCTGAATTGCTCCATCTGGTCCATGACGCGCGGCCTGCGCGGCCCGTGCATCGGATCGAGGACGTGGCCGAGACCGCCCAAACCCTTTCCCCCGACGTGACCCCGAAACTGGAGGCTGAAAATGTCTGAAGCTGAGTTGATCAACGAATTGCAGACCCGTGGCATGCGGTTGGTGGACCCCAGCCAAGGCCACGAAAGCCGTCGTGGCGGTGCGGGGCCAACCGACCATAAGGCGGTGACTATTGGCGAGCAGACCGTAATGGTGCCGGTTCACACCGCGCCTGCGTTTGAAAGCCCCTATGTGGTGACGCCCGAAGGGGCGGATGGCACGGCTGAGGTCACAAAATCGGGCGCGCCAATGGGCAAGATCTCATTCCCGGCGCGGCCCAAATTCTATGATCTCAAAACTGCCGAAGGGGTTCCTTACAACCATATCGCCGTCCTGCACGCGCGCGATGTTCTGGCGACCACGGTGCTGCAGACCTGTATCCGTTATGAAAGCCGCAAGAAGACCTGCCAGTTCTGCTCTATTGGTCAGTCCTTGGCCGCCGGGCGCACCATTGCCCATAAAACCCCGGAACAACTGGCCGAGGTCGCAAAGGCCGCAGTCGAACTCGACGGGATCAAACATATGGTTCTGACCACTGGAACGCCCGCAGGCAAGGATCGCGGTGCGGCAGTATTGGCTGACAGTGCGCGTGCGATCAAAGCGGCGGTGGATCTGCCCATTCAGGCGCAATGTGAACCGCCGGAAGACGACGCATGGCATCAGAAAATGTATGACGCAGGCGTTGATGCGCTGGGCATGCATTTGGAAGCCGTGACGCCAGAGGTGCGCGAACGCATCATGCCGGGCAAGGCGCAAGTTTCGCTGGACAAGTATTTCTCCAGCTTTGAAGCGGCGGTAAAGGTCTTTGGCCGTGGGCAGGTCTCAACCTATATTCTGGCCGGGCTTGGCGACACGGCTGAAGCGATCTTGGAAACCTCGCAAAAGCTGTGTGATATTGGCGTCTATCCCTTTGTGGTGCCCTTTGTGCCGGTCTCTGGCACACCGCTGGAAAGCCACCCCGCGCCGAGTTCTGAATTCATGGCCTCGGTCCTGCGGCCCCTGTCGCAGATGGTCCTGCGTGCGGGCATGGCCGCCGATCAGATCAAGGCGGGCTGTGGCAAATGCGGGGCCTGTTCGGCGCTGTCGACTTACGAAAAGCTCGGCCTCAGAAAGCTGGAGGCCGCATCATGAGCTTTCAGAACCAATCTGCTTTTGTCTCCCCGGACTTTATTATCCGGGCGGCGACGCTTGCCTGGGAACAGGCGGGGGCTGAGGCCTTGCGCCATCAGGTCTTTGTCCGCGAGCAGGGGATTTTTACAGGCCACGACCGCGACCAGATTGATGAGATTGCGATGCCGCTGGTCGCAATCTCGACCTATGCCTCCGAGGCCGATCAGGTGGTCGGCACCGTACGCATCCATGAGGACGCGCCGGGGCAGTGGCGCGGCTCGCGTCTCGCCGTGGCCCCCAGTCACCGCCGCATTGGCAGTCTGGGTGCAGAGCTGATCCGGCTGGCCGTCTCAACCGCCAATGGGCGCGGATGTGACCGGTTTTTGGCCCATGTGCAGGTGCAAAACGTGCCCTTGTTCAAACGCCTTCGCTGGACCCCTGTGAAAGAGGTCGATCTGCACGGTGTCCCCCATATGGAGATGTCGGCGGACTTGGATTTCTATCCCCCCATCGCGGATCCGGCCTGCGGCTGGAAAACGCTGGGTCGCAGACGGCGGAGGCGGGCGTGATGCAGCAGGGCGCAGACCTCTCCCAAATGGTGCGCGAATTGCGCGCGCATCCTTCGATCCGGGGGAAGCTGGACATCGCAGACGCTACATCTGCGCTGGGCCTGACCGGCGACAGCGCGGGCCAGCCTGGTGATGACGCTGCCGTTCTGCCAAATGGCGCGGGGTTTGATCTCTTTGCGGGCGAAGGCTTTATCAATGCGTTTGTCGAGGCCGATCCCTGGTTTGCCGGCTGGTGCGGGGTGATGGTGAATATCTCGGACATTCTGGCGATGGGCGGCCGTCCGCGTGCGGTGACGAACGCCTTGTGGGCACCAAGTGCTGAGGCCGCCCAGCCGGTTCTGGCAGGGATGAAGGCGGCCGCCAGCGCTTACGGCGTCCCCATTGTGGGTGGCCACAGCAACCTGCGAACCGATCAGCTGCAATTGGCAGTGTCGATCATCGGCCATGCCAAGGCATTGGTGTCCAGTTTTGCGGCGCGCCCCGGGGATGTGGTGATTGTCGCGGTGGATCATTCCGGCAGCTACCGTGAACCGTTCGACAATTGGAACGCAGCGCTGACCTCCACCCCCGAAAAACTGCGCAAGAACATGAACTTGATGCCGGGACTGGCCGAAGCCGGACTGGTGCGCGCAGGCAAAGACATCAGCCAGGGCGGCATTATTGGCACCGCTTTGATGCTGGCCGAGACATCCGGCGTGGCGATTGACTTGCAGTGTGAGGCGATCCCGCTGCCAAATGGCGTCTCGCTTGATCGCTGGCTGCGCTCCTTTCCCAGCTTTGGCTTTCTTCTATCTGTCGCCCCGGACAAGGCTGATGCGGTGTGCGACACCTTCCACGCCAGTGGCATCACAGCCGCCGTTTGCGGCGATGTCAGCGACGGCAGCACCGTGACCCTTTGCCAGCGCGGCAAACGTGCGCTGTTTTGGGACCATGGCAAGACCCCCTTTATCGATCTGAAAACACGAGAGACCCAACATGCCTGAGATGCGCTTTACCATCCGTTGGCCCGATGGTGAGGAGGAGAGCTGTTACTCCCCCTCCAGCGTGGTGGCCGAGTTTCTGGAGCCTGCCACCGAGTACACCCTTGGCGATTTTGTCGTCCGCAGCCGTTTGGCGCTGGACAAGGCCAGCGGGCGGGTCGCGGCGATTTATGGCTATCGCTGCAGCCGGGCCGAGGCGCAGCTCGATCGGATCGAAGCACGAGCAAAAGAGTTTGAAGACAGCGCCACAGTGCATTGTCTGCGGTTAGGATAAGGAATTCCTTGATGAGTGAGCGTGAGCATAAATCCGTTGTCATTGTTGGCGGCGGGCAGGCTGGGCTATCGGTCAGCTATTATCTGACGGGCGAGGGGATCGACCATGTGGTGTTGGAACGCCATGGAAAATTCCATTCATGGCGCGAAAACCGCTGGGACACATTCTGTCTGGTGACGCCGAACTGGCAATGCCGCCTGCCGGATTTTCCTTATGCTGGTAATGACCCGGATGGTTTCATGGTGAAGGACGAGATCACAGACTACCTTGATGCCTTTGCCGCCAAGTTCAATCCACCCGTGGTGGAAAACTGCGCCGTGACCCGGATCATGCGGGTTGAGGATGGCACATATCTGGTGGACACAAGCCAGGGCAATTACAGCGCGGGTCAAGTGGTGATTGCCACGGGCGGTTATGACAATCCAATCGTGCCGCCCTATGCCGCCGATCTGGACCCCGGCATCATGCAGATGCATTCGGTGGATTACCGCCGCCCCAGCCAGATGCCCGCAGGCAAAACCTTGGTGGTCGGCACCGGCCAGTCCGGCGTGCAGCTGATGGAGGACCTGCACCTGGACGGGCGCGAGGTTGCGCTGGCCGTGGGGCCTGCTCCACGATCACCGCGCGAGTACCGGGGCCGCGATGCCACGGATTGGCTGTATGAGATGGGACATTACCATATGACCATCGACCGCCATCCCGATCCGGTCCATGCGGTGACCAAGACAAACCACTATATGACCGGTCGCGACGGCGGGCATGAGATCGACCTGCGCAAATTCGCGCTCGACGGCGTGGGGCTCTTTGGTTCGGTGTCGGACATGTCGGGGCAGACCATCCAATTCCTGCCGGATCTGGAGCAGAACCTGGATGATGCGGACGCCAGCTATGTCGGGATCTGCAAGGCCATCGACGGCTATATCGAAAAACAGGGCATCGACGCGCCAGCAGCCAAACCGTTTGAAAAGCTCTGGCGGCCTGAGGCTGAGGTAACCGAGATCAACACCAAGGCTGAGGGGATCACCGCGATCCTTTGGGCGATTGGTTTCCGGCCCAACTATGGCTGGATCGAAGTTGATGTCTTTGATGCGCAGGGCCGTCCTCAATACACCCGCGGTGTCTGTGACGTGCCGGGATTTTATTTTATTGGGCTTGGCTGGCTGAACACCTGGGGGTCGGGACGTTTCCTTGGAATTGACGAGGATTCCCGGTTCCTGGTCGACGCCATCGCAAAACACGCCAAGACCCCGGTGCTGGAAGCCACGTGATGACGCTCTATTCACGTGAATCATTGTCGGCCATCCAACAGAAGGCCGACATTTCCCTTGGCATGGCGCAGCTGTCTGTTCGTGGCCTGTCCGAGGATTGGTGGCTGAAACACCTCGGCGATGTCCATTGGCAGATGATCGCCACCGCGATGGGTCAGGCAGATCCGGTGTTTCGCGATGCACAAGGGCGGCTGATCTATGCCGCTTTTTGTGCGACCCATTTTGAACAGCCTGATCCGGATGCGGTGCAATTGGGCGCTCGGGTGCAGCTGCGATCCTCGCTTTGGCAAGCTGGGCGCAGTCGGTTGCAATCCAATCATGAGGTTTTTCTTGGCGACGCATTAATTCTGCGCCTGCGAATGGTGTCGACCTTTGTGACACATGGAGCGGCCGGGGTGAACAAATCCGTGCTCCGGGTGCGACCTGCGATCATTCCGGTTCTGCCTGCCGCGCCTGATGGCTTTGCGGAAGAGGCGGCGGATAGGGCCCGTCAACTGCGCACGACCCATCGTGAGCAAGCATTTGGCGCGCAGGGTCTTGCGACGCATTTGCCGCTGCCGGAATTGGATTTTAACGCGGTCGGTCTGCTGTACTTTCCCAGCTTTACCCGGATTGCAGCAGAGGCCGAAGCCGTACGTGGCCGAGCGCAGGGTTCGATCCGTTCGCGTATGATGCTCTACTTTGGGAATGTGGAACTTGGCGAGGGGATCCAGTCCGCGGTGCGGACTGCGACCTCGGAAATGGCTTGTAATCTGACCCTTCTGAACGCCGAAAATGGCTTGCTCGCGGTCTGTGATTCTCACCGTCATGTGCAAAAGGGATAGCCAAAATGGGCTTTTTATTTTTCCCGTTCTGCTCACTTTCTGCGGCGCTGTTATGCATGGGCGCCAAAAGCCGCTCATTTGTTGGGCTTTTGTTAAAAAAACTCCCCTGATCCCGGCCGAGGATTTGCGCGGCGACACCCCAAGATGATGAGCTTTTACCAACTAAATCATGGACAATGGCGTCTGTGGATCAATTTGGTACCGCCAAAGTCTGGCAGGCACCCAGTTTCGAGCAATGCCGCTCATCGCTTAGGGCATCCCTTTTTTGGGGGGTGCGTGACCCTTTGACAGGTGGGAAAAACGTTGCAACCGGAAGCTCAGCTTACTTCGCCAGGACCGGAAATTACAGAAACCGAGACACCCACCGCGCGAGATGCGCAAAAAGTGGTTGTGATCGGTGGTGGTCCTGTCGGCATTCGCACGGCGCAGGAACTGGTGCAACGCGGACAACAGGTCACAGTTCTAAGCGGTGAGGCCGTCACCCCCTACAATCGCGTGCGCCTTACGCCGCTGTTGTCGGGTGATGTGCAGTTTGGCGATATCATTCTGCCCGATCTTGATACTTTGGGGGACAGTTTTACCCTGGTTGAAGGCATGCGTGTTGTTGCGATTGATCGTGACACGCAACAGGTGGTGACCGCGGATGGCGGCACATGGCCCTTTGACAAACTGGTGGTGGCCACGGGGTCGAACGCGTTTGTTCCGCGTATACCAGGCGTCGATCTCCCAGGTGTGTTCACATTCCGTACGGCGGACGATGCGGCGGCCCTGCTTGCCCGTTCGCTTTCGGCCCGGAAAGTGGCGGTGATTGGGGGCGGCCTTTTGGGGTTGGAAGCGGCCAAGGGGATGCGTGCGCGCGGGTGCGAGGTCACGGTGATTGAGCACGAAGCCCGCCTGATGCCGCGCCAACTGGACAGTGGCGGCGGCGCTCGGCTTGCCCTGCAAATCGAAGACATCGGCGTTGCGGTGCGGACCGGTATCGCGGTGAAATCCGTCGATGGCGAATTCCGCGTCAACCGGCTGACCCTGTCGGATGGCAGCGAAATCCAATGTGACACGGTGATTGTCTGTACGGGCGTGCGGGCCAATATCTCACTCGCGCAAGAGGCCAAGCTGGCCTTTGGCCGTGGGGTCATTGTCAACGATCAGATGCAGACCAGCGATCCTGATATTTTTGCGGTTGGTGAATGCAGTGAGCATCAGGGCCAGATGTATGGTCTGGTGGGGCCCGGTTATGCCCAGGCTGAAGTTGCGGCGGAGCAGATTGCAGGCAACCACGCGGCCTTTGTCGGGCAGACCCCGGCCACCAAGCTCAAAGTCATCGGCGCGGATGTGTTTTCTGCAGGGCCGGTCGAACAGCTCGACGCATCGGCTGCAATCAAAAGCCATGTCTGGGAAGACAATCTGGGCTATCGCCGGATCTTTCTGGATCGCGGCAAGCTGGTTGGTGCCATTGCCGTTGGCCCCTGTCCCCAGGCGAGCCGCCTGCAGGACGGTGTCGAACAACAGATCACGGTCTACCCTTGGATGTTGCATCGGTTCCGCAAGACCGGGCAGCTGTGGTTAGAGGGCGAACAGGCCGTTGACGCAATGCCGGACACGGCCACCGTCTGCAACTGCACCGGGGTGACCTGTGGTGCGATCCGCAAGGCAATCAACAATGGTTGTGGCACTGTTGATGCCGTCAGCTTTGAAACCGGGGCCGCCACGGTTTGCGGCACTTGCCGTCCGCTGGTAGAAGATTTGATCGATGTTGGTGGGAAGCCAAAACCGATGCCTTTGTGGAAACCGGTATTGGCCCTGTCTTCAATTGCCGGTCTCGGCGCGTTGTATCCACTGTTGGCGGGTCATGTGCCACTGCCGACCAGTTTCGACGCGGACAGCCTGCGCGTCTGGCTGTGGCGCGACAATATCGTCAAACAATGGAGCGGGTTTATCCTGTTGGGGCTGTTTGTCTCGGCCATGGTGATTGGCCTGCGCAAACGGATCCGTTGGACCGACCGATTGGGCAGCTTTGACGCCTGGAGGCTGGTGCATCTGGGCATCGGGATTGCTGCGATCATCGGTTTTGTGGCCCATACGGGTTTCAGATTGGGCAGTAATCTGAACATGGCTTTGGGGCTTGGGTTTATTCTGACCGCGGTCTTTGGTGCGATTGCGGGTCTCACCACCGGGGGCGATCACGAATTGCGCGCCCGCCGCATCGGCAACAGCCGCAATCCGCCGCGTAAACTGCCCACTTGGGTGCATATCCTCACTATCTGGCCTTTGCCCGTGCTGATCCTGCTGCACGTTCTGGCCTCTTACGCGTTCTGAGGGTGAGCAGATGAAGAGCAAATTACTTTGGATGGCCTGGGGCGTTGGCACATTTGCATTGGCAGGTGTGGGTCTTGCGCGCATCTATGTGACGGGCGACCGGACCGATCTGTTACCGGGCCAGACGGCGGGCGTACACCATCAGATCGAGCTGGCCTGTGAGACCTGCCATACCTCCAAACCCTTTGCCGGACAAAAGAAAATCCGCAAGGACATCAACAAGACCTGCGTGAATTGCCACAAGGATGAGCTGAACGCGTCTGATGACAGCCATCCGATCAAGAAATTCAAACCGCCGCGCATGTCTGCCTATTGGGATGATATTGATGCGCGGTTTTGCACATCCTGCCACAGCGAACACCGGCCCGAGATCACATCAGCGGGTCTGGTCACCCAGCCGGGTGATTTCTGCGTGGCCTGTCACAGCGAAGGTGATCAGGACGTGCGGGTTAACCGCGAAAGCCACAAGGATCTGGGCTTTGAAACCTGTGCAACGGCCGGCTGTCACAACTTCCACGACAACCGTGCGCTCTACGAAGATTTCTTGTTGAAACATGCGGATCAACCCTGGTTGCAGGAAGACCCCACCCATTCGATTGAAGCGGCCGCGCGTGAGAAACCCCGTCCCGAAACGGCTGACATCGAGACATATTTGGCTGAGGTTTCCGCACCTGCCACCGCCCGTGACCAAGAGGTCGAGGCCCATTGGGCAGGATCTGCCCATGCGCTGGCGGATGTGAGCTGTGCCAGTTGTCATGCCCCCAAAGCCGAGACCGAAGAAGAGGTCGAGGCGCAATGGATCGAGCACCCCGAAGAAAAGGTCTGCGCAACCTGCCACAAGGATGAGGCCAAGACCTTTGCCCTGGGGCGTCACGGCATGCGTCGCCACCCCGAAGTGTCAAATCCACGCCCCGCCAAACGGATGCTGAAACGTCTGGGCTGGTCTGATCCGTCTGATGGCGCGATTGCTTTCCTTGAGGCCTATCTGGTTGACCCAACGCCGGCCCCCTTGATGAGCACGGCCGAAGCCCGCGTGCCGCTGCTGCCCGAAGCCCATGGTGAGGAGCTGACCTGTTCCACCTGTCATGACCCGCATGAACAGGATCTGCAATTTGCCGCCGTCGGTGCCTGCCTGTCGTGCCATGCGGATGAGCACAGCCAGAATTTCACCCAAAGCCCGCATTTTGCCCTGTGGCAGGGTGAGCTGGCAGGAGATCTGCCGCCGGGATCCGGTGTCACATGTGCCACATGCCACATGCCCAAAACCGAGAAACGCGGTGTGATCACCACCAATCACAACCAAAACGACACGCTGCGTCCGAACGAGAAAATGATCCGCCCGACCTGTCTGGAATGCCACAGTCTGGAATTTGCCATTGATGCTTTGGCGGACCCGGAGCTGGTGAACAGCAACTTCTCGGGCCAGCCAAATCGCCACATCGAGAGTATCGATTGGGCGTTGAAACGCGTGACCGAGCCAACCGAAGGCGCCAACCAATGACCGGCTGGCCACGCACCCTGCAACCCGCGAAAGGCACAGGAGACCTTACATATGGGAAATAAAATAGGAAAAATCAAAGCCTCAATTCTGGGCGCAGCCCTGATGGGCACCACCGCGACCAGCGCAATGGCCGATGGTATGGAATATGAGACAGTGGCAGACCTTCTGCACCTGGTCATGAGTTCGGACCGTACGGTTTACACGCGGATGGTTGTGAACCGTCTGGCCAATGAGGAAGGCGTGATCACCGCGTCTGAACATTTTGTCGACGACAAGGCGCTGGTTCTGCCGGCGCAGATGTTCCGTTTTGGTGCTGAGATGGTGGCAGAGAACACCGATGAGTTCTCATACTCCCTGCTGTCGCTGTGGCCGATCAACAAGCAGAACGCGCCAACCACTCCGATGGAAGAAGAAGGTCTGCAGTACATCAATGATAACCCAGGCGAAAACTTCTATGGCGTAGAAGAGCTGGGCGGCGAAGAGTATTTCACGGCTGTTTACGCAGACGTCGCGGTCGCACCTGCTTGCTATACCTGCCACAACGAGCACAAAGACAGCCCACGCACCGACTTTGAAGGCGGTGATGTAATGGGCGGCGTTGTGATCCGTATCCCGGTCAACTGATCGCTGTGCGTGGGTCGACACATAAACTCCGGCTCTGGCCGTTGCTGGGGGTTGCCGCGTTTATCGCGGCAGCCACTCCGCTGCGGGCAGAGCCTTTTCCTGCAGATCTGCTGGCTGACAAGGGCATTGATGGTTTTGTCACTGTCGAGCGCCTGCCTTTGCCCGAAGATGCGCAGCTTCTAGAGGGGCGCGCAGTTTGGGAAGAGACCTGCCAGAACTGCCATGGCGGCAACCGGTTGACCGGTGCGCCTAAAATCACCGCAACAGATGCATGGGCCCCCCGGATCGAGCAGGGGCTGGCGGTGCTATTTGACCATGCCATCAACGGATTTACCGGACCAAAATACACCCAGATGCCGCCGCGCGGCGGCAATGATGATCTGAGCGACGCACAGGTTCAGGCAGCGGTGCGTTTCATGGTCTGGGCTAGCGGCGGTGACGTCCTGGCAACTGAATAACGTGCAATTGAACACATACGAACCCCGACAGGAGGACTGAGAACATGGATAGCAATCAAATCACTCTGATCCAGGAAAGCTTTGCCAAAGTGGTGCCCATCAAAGACGCGGCTGCTGAGATCTTTTATAACGATCTGTTTGAAACCGCACCCGAGGTGAAACCCTATTTCGCCAATACAGACATGAGCGATCAGGGCTCAAAACTGATGGCGACCCTGGGCGTTGTTGTGAACGGTCTGCGTGATCTGGACAAGATCGTGCCCGTTGCCCAGAAATTGGCGATTGGCCACGTGGATTACGGTGTAAAAGCCGAGGATTATGACAAGGTTGGCGGCTCGCTTTTGCGCACCTTGGAAAAAGGTCTGGGCGAAGCCTGGACACCTGAAGTCGCCGAAGCCTGGACCGTTGCCTATACCACGCTTTCAGGTGTGATGAAGGACGCAGCCTACCCGCCGGTCGCCATGGCTGCGGGCGGTGGCAAAAAACCATTTTGGAAATTCTGGGCCTGATCTGTTGACGGTGACAGCAGGTTTGGAAGGGGCGGTGCGTCAGGGGGATGTACCGCCCTTAATTTGACATGTGAGACTCCGTAAGTTTACGTATTCATTGCAAGTATTTTATAAAAATTCTCTAATTACTCAAAACAAGCAGGACAGAGGGCGGTGTACAATGGTACACGGTCAGCGCGAGCAGAATAGCTCGTTTCGATTGTAAGTTTGCGGCCTATATTGGGGGACGCAGTGGGGGAGACCGGACAAAATGATCGATATTCGCTTGGGAGATCCAGCCGCGCCGGAATTGAAGGAGTTGCTGACGGCACATGTACAGTACTCGGCCGAAAACAGCCCGGAAGGCAGCAACCATACACTTGACCCGCAAGAGATGCGAGACAGTGGCTTGCAGTTCTGGGTGGCCTTTCACGAGGAACGCGCTGTCGGTTGCGGTGCGCTGTCAGCTTTGCCGGATGGTTCTGCTGAAGTGAAGTCTGTCCACGTTCTGCAAGAGATGCGTGGACGCGGTTTGGCCCGCCAGATGATGATACATCTCGCCGAAGAGGCGATGGCCGCAGGGCATAGCGCGTTGGTGTTGGAGACGGGCTCATCGCAATGCCCAGGCTATGATGCGGCGCGCGGGCTCTATGAGTCGCTGGGCTTTCAATACTGCGAGCCGTTTGGTGAATATGCAGCGGATCCCGCCAGTGCGTTTATGTGCCTGCCCCTGCGCCGGGCGGCCTGAACGACACCCATCCACTTACGAAAAAAGGCGGCCCGATCGGAGCCGCCTTTTGTGTTGATATTGCCCGTGATCACTTCAGATCGAAACGGTCCGCATTCATCACTTTGGTCCAGGCAGCGGCGAAATCGGTGACGAATTTGCCGACGTTATCGTCCTGAGCATAGACCTCTGCATATGAGCGCAGGATCGAGTTGGAGCCAAAGACCAGATCCACGCGGGTTGCGGTGTATTTGACCTCATCGGATGCGCGGACTTTGATGTCATAGCTGTTGCGCCCTGTGGGCTCCCATTTGAAATCCATGTCGGTCAGAGTGACAAAGAAATCATTGGTCAGTTGGCCCACACGGTCGGTAAAGACACCATGCGCGCTGCCATCGTTGTTCGCACCGATCACCCGCAGACCACCGATCAAGACAGTCATTTCCGGCGCGGTCAGCCCCATCAACTGTGCACGATCCAGCATCATCTCTTCTGGTGCGACGGCAAAATGTTCTTTCTGCCAGTTGCGGAAACCATCGGCGAGCGGTTCAAGCACGTCAAAGCTGTCCACATCAGTCTGCGCGTCGGTTGCATCGCCGCGACCCGGTGCGAAGGGCAGGGTGAGGTCAAAGCCAGCCGCTTTGGCTGCTTGTTCGACACCAAGGTTCCCCGCCAGAACGATCACGTCCGCGACGCTGACACCTGCGTCAGTAGCGATGGGCTCCAACACTTCCAGCACTTTTGCCAGACGTGCGGGTTCGTTACCCGTCCAGTCCTTCTGCGGTGCCAGACGGATGCGAGCGCCATTGGCCCCACCACGCATGTCCGAGCCACGGAAGGTGCGCGCGCTGTCCCATGCGGTGGCGACCATATCGCCAATCGACAGGCCAGCCGCCGCGATCTTGGCTTTGACGGCGTCCACGTCATAATCGTTTGCACCGGGGTGTACCGGATCTTGCCAGATCAGCTCTTCTGCTGGAACTTCTGGACCGATGTAGCGGGATTTTGGTCCCATATCGCGGTGGGTCAGCTTGAACCATGCGCGGGCGAATGCATCAGAGAACGCCTCTGGGTCTTTGGCAAAACGCTCAGAGATTTCACGGAAACCGGGATCAACCTTCAACGCCATATCCGCATCGGTCATCATTGGGTTCACGCGGATTGACGGGTCTTCGACGTCGACCGGCTTGTCTTCCTCGGCGATGTCGATCGGCTCCCACTGGGTTGCACCTGCCGGAGATTTCACCAGTTCCCACTCGTGCTTGAACAGCATCTCAAAGAAACCGTTGTCCCATTTTGTCGGCTCGGCGGTCCATGCCCCTTCGAGACCCGATGATACGGTGTTACGACCTACGCCCCGGTTGGTGTTGTTCATCCAACCAAAGCCCTGTTCGTGCAGCGCTGCACCTTCGGGGTCCGCTTCGACGTTTTTGACCGACCCGTTACCATGTGCCTTGCCCACGGTGTGGCCACCTGCAGTCAGCGCAACGGTTTCTTCGTCGTTCATACCCATGCGGGAGAAAGTCACGCGCATATCTTGCGCGGTCTTCAGCGGATCGGATTTGCCGTTCACCCCTTCTGGATTGACGTAGATCAGGCCCATCACAACAGCCGCCAGCGGGTTGTCGAGGGTTTCGCGATCCTCATCCTCACCATAGCGGGTCGAAGTCAGCCATTCCTGTTCTGAGCCCCAATAGATGTCCTTTTCCGGATGCCAGATGTCTTCGCGACCAAAGGAGAAGCCAAAGGTCTTCAGGCCAACGCTTTCATAAGCGACGTTACCAGCCAGCAACATCAGATCCGCCCAAGACAGCGCGTTGCCGTATTTCTTTTTGATCGGCCACAACAGGCGACGCGCCTTGTCGAGGTTCACGTTATCGGGCCAGGAGTTCAGCGGTGCAAAGCGCTGGTTGCCGGTGTTGCCGCCCCCGCGACCATCAGCGGTACGGTAGGTCCCAGCCGAGTGCCACGCCATACGTACCATCAGGCCCGCATAGTGACCCCAATCCGCTGGCCACCAATCCTTGCTGTCGGTCATCAGCGCGGTCAGGTCCGCTTTGAGCGCGTCAACGTCCAGGTTTTCCACGGCCGCGCGATAGTCAAAGTCTTCGCCCAGTGGATTGGTCTTGCTGTCGTGTTGGTGGAGGATGTCCAGGTTCAATGTCTTGGGCCACCATGCGGTGACTGAGGCTTGGTCGCCTGTGTTGGCGCCGTGCATTACTGGGCAACCGGTGGCTTGTTCAGATTTGTTTCCGTCCATAGCTGTCATTTCCTCACGTTGGATTTGGCTGTGTCTTAGGCCAGTTCGAAATGGACCGGCGCTCTCCTGAGGTGGTGGTATCAGGTAACTGCAATAATTTTAAGTTACATTAAGTGATAAGGGTGATAGGGAGAAGTTATGATGAACATTACCCTACGCCAATTAAAATATTTTGAAGCTCTCGCCCAACAAGGTCACTTTGGACGGGCGGCCGAAACGGCAGCGGTCTCCCAGCCCGCTCTTTCGGTTCAGATCAAAGAGTTAGAGGCGAATTTGGGCATGCCCTTGTTTGAGCGCACGGCACGGTCGGTGCAGCTCACCAGCTTTGGCGAAGAGTTCCGCACCCGTGCTCAAGAGATCCTGCGCGCGGTTGATGAGTTGGGGGATCTGGCGCGGGCCGCGAAACAGGGGTTGGCTGGACGCTTGCGTCTGGGCGTGATTCCCACAATTGCCCCCTATTTATTGCCGCAGATTGTGACGGGGTTGGGCGCGCGCTATCCGCAGTTGGAGTTCCGTATTCGTGAAACCCAGACCCAGCACCTGACCCGGGCGTTGAAGGAAGGCCAACTGGACACTGCCATCATGGCGCTACCGGTGGGTGAGACGGGATTTGCCGAACAGCCGCTGTTTGACGAGGAATTTGTTTTGGTGCGTCCGGTGTCCGATGCCGGGAAACCTGTGCCCAGCCGCGAAAGCCTGCGGGAGATGCAGCTTTTGTTGCTGGAAGAGGGGCACTGCTTTCGCGATCAGGCCCTCAGCTTTTGCGAGTTGCGTCCCAGCCAACCACGCGAGGTGATGGATGGCTCGTCGCTGTCGACGTTGGTGCAGATGGTGAACGCAGGTCTGGGCGTGACCTTGTTGCCGGAAATGGCGGTGCCAGTTGAAACCCGTTCTGCCGATGTCTCAATTGCCCGGTTCGAGAGCCAGCAACCCAGCCGTAAGGTCGGCCTGGTCTGGCGGAACACCAATCCGATGGGTGACAAACTGGCAGGGCTTGCGGCTGATATTGCCGATATTCTGGATGGCCACCAGCGAGGCGACCGTTAAAGCCACATCAGTTTGACTGCTCCGGCATCGCTCGTTTTGGGGCGCGCGATGCCGGGGCGTTTCATGGTCGCGTCAATGCAGACGATGCGCTTGCGCGGCGGGATCCTGTTTTGAGATCGTGGCTGCTGGAAGATGCGCGGGCTCTCCCTTGGATGCATCCGTGCGCCATGCGTCGGCTGCCCAGGACGATTTGATCGCGGGTTGCCGTTCGTCATGAACATGCACACTCAGCCGAGAGGCGTCATGCTGCGCCGTGATCGTCCATTGCTCTCCGGGCGTTACCGCACAAGGGCGATCCAACATAAAGGCTGAGCGCCCCCAATGGCCGCCAGAATGGATTTCATTGTCGACCGTGATCCCCTCGGCCAAATCCATCTCAAAACTGACAAAGACCGCGTGCAGTGTTCCGGCGGTTGTGCAGATGAGCTGCTCAACCGTATGCGCGGGGTTGATGTTTGGATTGGTGAAGTCAAAGTCAAACAGATCCTGGGTCGGACCTAGGGGCTGCATGCCACAGGCCGTCAGATCATTCGGCGTGACCTGTGCAATGTTCGCCAGGCGGTGAAACGATTTTAAATCAAAACCTTCGGCCTGTTCTGGGTGCCAGATTTCCAACAACTTATCGCTTTGAACGAGTTGCGCCATCAAAGTGCCGCGTTCTGGGATTGCGCGCGCGTCAGGCTTGGCTAGCGCTTTCATCGCATGGGTGAGTGTCGCCAATGCGCCCTCACCAAGCAGCATGGCATCAACGATTTCCGACACCACGAGATCGGCTGGTTCGGGGATGTCCACGCCCACAACAATGTCATGGGACCATTTGGAAATGACGGTAATGCGGTCGCTCAACCCATTGTCGGCAATCACCTGTTTGGCGGCCTCTGCGATCAAAGGCTGGCATTCACAGGTATAGACATGTTTGGCCCCGGCGCGTGCGGCCAGCATGGCTGTGAGACCTGCACCGCAGCCAATGTCCAAGACAATGTCACCGGGTTGCACTTTGGCCTCAATCGCGCGGGCGTAGGCAGTGTTGCGCGCGGTGTCAGCCAGCATCGGGAAGTGCCACCGCGGAACAAAGGTCTGGTAAAGGCGTTCGCGAAGAATCTGCGCTTGGTGGTTTGTCGGATCGAGTGCAAGCGCTTCTGACAAAAGCTCCGCCGTGTGCAAACCGCCGTCCGTCAGCGGCGCGGATTCTGCCTGGGCGATAAGCTTCTTGGCCTTTTGTTTGTCCAATTCCGCCTGTCCGTCGAGCGTCGGGAAAGGGGGGATCTTTGCTGCGGCTTTAGGGGAATGTTCTTCGAACAATTCTGATCTTCCTTATTTTAAGAAAATACATCTAAAGCGCATATTGCGGATACCATTCTAAGAATTGGTAAAGTTGAGAACGACTGTCGTTCAACGCCATTTCTATGGGCCACTTTTGGCGGGATGGCTGGAACTTGCGAGTGGCCGTTTAGTAGGTGACGCGATTGGACACGATTGTAAATTGTCTGAGCAAGGAAACGATGTTGAAACCGGCGAAGTCCTGCTGGATGTGTGTGTAAGTCTCTGTGTTATATATATCCGTCTATCAACAGGTGCCGCGTTCTACGCCGCGGTCACTTATTTAAAACACGTCGAATTTGTCAGTCGTAGTTGCAGTTCAGCGCAACAGGCTTTGCGAAAAACATCCTGATGTTCAACTTGGCCAAACCCGTAACTCTAGCCACCTGTGCGCTGGAGGATCCACAAACGTGAATAAACGCATTCGCTTTCCTTTCAGGCGGTAGCCAAACGACGGCTTGGCATCGCTTTTGGACCCTGTTTATTATCGCCCAACACACCAAGCGCCACAGTCGAGTGGCGGGTTTCAGTTTCGGGTGACATTTCTGTACGAATGAGAGCAAGGTGAAATCTGATAGCGCTGTCTGGAATGTCCCTGGATTTGGTGTGCACCACCTGGCCAAGCTTTTGGAAAACCGGGGTTCAGATGTCGCGTCGCTGCTAAAATCCGCCAACCTACCGGCTGACACCTTCGCAACTCCGCCGGGTTTTGTTGATGTTCGCAATGAACTCCGCCTCTTGGAGCTTTCGATCGAAGCGACAGGAGATCCCATGTTTGCGATCTCGGCCGGAAAAACATTCAAGCTTCGAAAGACGAGACTGCTCGGCTATGTTGTGTCGAACTCGCCTAAGGTTGGGCCACCTATTCTTGGCGTTGCTGCCCTGACCCTCAAAGGGCTGCATCCCTCATAAGGACGGCAGCAGTCACGACAGACGCGCCATAGCATTTAGACCGATTTGAAGTGGGCTGTTGCTGCGAAATTTTACCGCATGTTGCGTGATGTCAACCGCGAGGCGTAGCGCGCGATTGACTTATGTGTGGTCTTAGATCTGGATATGGCTGTCGTATATGGGAACGGCCAGCCGATGACTGCGTTAGCTGCTCGCCTGCTCCAATCGGGGACTGCGTCGGGTCAAAACACGCAGATCGAACAATGCCGCGACAGGGGCAAAGTATTGCCGCGCAACTTGAAACAAAACGGCTACCAGGAAGCTGCTGACCGAGACCAAAATGTAAAAGAGGTTCGACGGCACGTCGATTACGTCCACCAAAGCACGTGAGATCCAGAAATGGGCAGGCAGGTGGACCACATAAAACACAATGGAATTGCGCCCCACCCATTCGACAAATGCCGACACTGGGTTACGACGGTAATACCGCGCCGCCCATAGGATTGCGATGATCATCGCAAAAGGGATAAAGGCAAAGACCGCGTTGTAGTTTATCGAAAAGGCAAATGCGCTGGTCAAACCTCCGGCTATAGCCACGCCTAGCGCAGCAAGCCCCAAAGCGGTCGGGATTTTCTCGGCAAGGCCTTTTTCAATAACCAAATGCCCAGACAGGAAAAAGGCGAAGAGAAAGGCAAATCGGTTTATACGCAAAAATTCAGGCAGGAAGGCCGACAAAATGAGGCTGCCGACAATAATAGGGATCAGCGGGAGAGAGAACCGACGCAGACCCAGGGCCAAAATGTAATAGGCAAACAAGAACCAAAGATACCACAGAAACGACGGGGCACTGATGGGTGTCTTGAGGATGAACTCCAAAGTCAGACGACCCTCTGCTGTGTAGACGACCATGCTCCATATGAGGAAGGGCCAGAAGATCAGGGCAAATTTGCCCCAGACGTAAGGTTTAAATGATTTTCCCAATGATTTGTGCAGCAACATGCCGGACAGGAACATCAAACATGACATTCTGAAGGGGAGGAAAAAGTCATTGATCGCTTTGAATGCGGGCGAATATTCGAAACCGACGGCTGTGACGGCGGGTGCGGCATGGAAAAAAACAACGAGGAAGATGAAAATCCCCCGTTCGAAGTCCATCCAATGAACACGTTGTTTTGACATGAGAAATCCTGTGAGAAAAAGCGGTGGCTCAAATAAAATCAGCGGCGATGATAACAGACATTATTCATTTCACCATATGAGACCCGACTGCAGGCAAAGCGATGATCGATAAAGTTGCGTTATTGCTCCCCCCAATGCAGGTTCGAAGCGCAAGCCTTGGGGGGCTACCGGTTTTGTTTGGCCCATCGGCCCCATTCACAGTTTCGGATTGTTTTGGCTTTGATGACAAGATCGCGGGCACATTGTTTGTGGCGCTAGACTGCCGCGTGCTTGTGGCTGGAGCTGAACGTTTTCGGGGCAATAAAACGAGTGGTGCCTTGGCGTGATTTCAATGGCTTATCTGTTTTGTGTCCCGTGCGTGTTGGATCAAAAGAGATTTTAACTCCTCTGGCGCAAAGGGCTTGTAGAGCAATTCAACTTCCAGATCGCGTGCGGTCTGACCGAGTTCAATATTGCGATTGGCCGTGATCAGGCAAGCAGGGGTAAAGCCGTAGCGTTTGCGTAGATTGGCGATGGCGTCGCTGCCCAGTTTTTCGTCATCCAGTTGCATGTCAGCAACGACAAAGTCCGGCACCACGCCGATCTCTTCTAACAGCTCGAAGGCCTCAGTCTCGCTTGCACAAGGGAGGACGCTCGCCCCCCAGTTTTCTACTGTAATCGACAGAGCATTGCGCAGATCCTGATCGTTTTCGATCAGCAAGACGATCAGATCCAGAAAGCCGCCGTCGTCTGTATGTGGCGCGCTTGGGTCGACAGGCACAAGCGGGGTCCACTCCTTGGCGCGGGGAAACTCGACGGTGAAGACAGTTCCCTTGCCCATGGTCGAACGCAGGCTGATCGGGTGGCGCAGGAGACCACAGGCGCGTTCGACAATTGCCAGGCCAAGGCCCAGGCCATCTGCTGCGCTGGCGGTAGCGTGGACTCGGTGGAATTCGGTAAAGATCTTGCCCTGTTGGCATTCATCAATGCCGGGCCCTGTGTCCCAGACCTCGACCCGGACGGTATTGGCGAGATTGCGCACCCCAACCAGAACCTTGCCCCGTTCGGTATAGCGCAGCGCGTTGGAGATCAGGTTTTGCAGGATGCGGCGCAGATAGGTCGGGTCGCTCATCACGACGGCGGATGTCGGTAGCACCTTGAACTCAAGCCCTTTTTCAACGGCGCGATGGTTCAATTCATCACAGAGTTGCTGCAGAATCTGATTGAGTGGTACGGCTGAGACATGGACTGCGACTTTTTTGGCATCGAGCTTGGAGATATCCAGCAGCGCTTCGAGGATGCTTTCAACACTTTGCAGCGCGCTGCCTGCCTTGGACAGCAATGCGCGGGAAGGTTCTCGTGTAGTCTCCTGTTCAACAGTTGCCAGATACAGTTTTGCCGCAGACAGCGGCTGCAGAAGATCATGCGAAGCGGCCGCGACAAAACGGGATTTGGACGCATTGGCGCGTTCCGCATCGCTGAGGGCATCTTCTAATTCCAGGGTGCGTTCCAGAACCCGTTGTTCCAATGTCTCTTTGGCTTCTGTCATGGTGCGGATCGCCTGGCGTTCGGCAGTGACATCGGTGAAACTGATCACAAAACCGCCGTTGGGCATTTCCTGCATGAAAGCGGTGAGGAACCGGTCGTCGGGATCTTGTAATTCGATGGTCAGGGGGGCGCGGCTGTGGCGCCCGTCTATCCACGCCTCAAGATCGTCGTCTGAGGTTTGACCCAGAAACGAAAAACTGGTGCGCAACTGGCCAAAAATCGTCTCAAACCGGCTGCCAATGTGAAACCGTCCGGCCGGGATCGACAGCAGCTCGCCGATGCGGCGGTTCCAGCCAACCAATCGCCCCGGCGCGTCAAAGATGCAGACGCCCTGTTTCAGATGCTCCAACGTGGCCTGGATCAGCCGGGCCTGATCGTCGACCAGTTTCTCCCGCTCTTTGCGTTCGAGCCGCATAATGTCCGAGACATCGGTTTGCAGAATGACCGTGCCGCCGTCCGAGGTGCGATGTTCGCTAACCTGCACCCAGCGATTGCCCATCATGCGCACATTGAAAATCACACTGGATTCACGATGGCGCTCCAGCCGTTTTGCCGCCCAGTCCCGGGTACATTCGCTGCGGGGCAGGGCCAGAAAACGGCTTTGCGAGACGACATCCACATAGTCGTCAAATTTCAGACCCGGTTTCAGATGTTTGCGGATGTCGGGCATATGCATGCCAAAGCGGCTGTTGCACATCACCAGTTCTTCTTGTGAGTTGAAGAGCGCAAAGCCTTCGTGGACGGTTTCAATCGCATTGGCGAGGTTTGAGCGTGCGGCCTCAGTCTCGCGATTGGCCTGTGTCAGGGCGGCGTTCGACACATTCAGCAGATCCAGCGCCCGTTCCAGATCCCTGGTGCGACTGCGAACCTCATCCTCCAGCAGTACAGCACGTTGGAATTGAGTATATGCCACGCCCGAGGCATCGGTGTCCTGTTCCACCCGGCGCATTAGGGTTTCGACAATGCGCAACAGTTTTTGGTTCTGACGTTCCAGGGAGTCCTTTGGATTAATCAGCGTGGACAGCATGTGTTACTCCGACGGGGGTGGGTAGATGGCGACACCGGTCATGGTTTGGTTGACGTGCATGGAATTCACTTGCTCGCCATAGGTGGAAAACCCCACCACGCGATGTTTGGTCAGGATACGGGACAGGGCGCGGGTGGTCTGTTTTTCCATGGCTTCCTGACGCCGCAGGACACAATCACAGGCCAGCACGATTTCTGGTTCCGCGTCCGTACATAGATCGGCCATTTCACGCTCCAGATGGTCCACCATGTCTGTGGGATCCGCAAGGGTCAGAACAACCCCTTCGTCGATGGCCGAATAGAACACCAGATCACCGTTTTTGCACATGCGTTGGATGGAGCGGACATGGTGAGTGCCCCCCACGCGTACGACCACCGGGTGGGCAGCAAAGGTGAACGTGGTCAGGTTTTCGGGATCCTTACCCAGAAGGCGCGCGTATTCACGGGCGGCAGGTTCGGCGTTGATTTCGGTCACGATGCGTTTGTCGGGGTCCGCACCGGTGACCACCATACGCTCGGTTGATGGCATCAGATGGTCCGTGTTGATCATCCGCACTGGGCAGCGGGTACGGATCTGCACCAGCACGGCGGCGTTGGTGCGGGCAATGCCGTTGTTGATCACAAAGGTACGTTTGAAGTTTGCCCCATCCCCGGATGAGCCACCAAACAGCGGCACGGGGCCCAGACCGGGGGCCAGATCGCTGGTGAGCTTGTCTTCTTTGGTCGACAGGCCGTCGATCATTAAAAAGTTGAATTCATGCTCCCAGTCGGGTGTTTCCTGCGCCATCTCATGTCGGTTGCGTACTAGCTGGTCGATAAGCGACTGGCTGGTGTAGTTTTCCAGATCGTCGATGGGCAGAACTCGCGAACAGAAGTGTTGGCGGGGCAGGCCAATGGCGACAATTTCGCCTTCGGTATAGCCGTCGCTTGCAAGCTCACCAGCGGTGGTGCAACCAACATAAGGGGCCGGGCGAAAGAAACGCGCGGCTTGTGCGGTGATACGGGCCACATCTGCGTCCGGTGACACGAACAAAATGACAATTTCCAGATCATTCGGTCCAAGCTTATGCGCCAGCTGTTCAACTGCATCTGGATCACGGGCATTGGCAAAAGCAGAACGCACTATTTTTCCAGAAGCATGTGCCTCTGGATCCTCCCTAAGCGTCTGACGCATTCGGTCTCCTCCCCCCGAATTATGTCGGCACAGTTTACGCGGTTCAGGCGCGATCTTGCAAGACGCTGCCGAAACTGGCTTCTTTGGCGATCAGAACCGCTTGCGTGCGGCTTTGCACGCCTAATTTCCGCATAATCGCCGTGACATGCGCTTTGACCGTGGTTTCCGCAATCGACAGGTCATAGGCGATCTGCTTGTTCAGTTTGCCCTCGCAGATCAGCCGTAGAATACGCGCCTGCTGATTGGTCAGCGATGTCAGTCGGGACACCGCATCATTGGTGGCCGCTTCGCTGTCTTTGTCCAGCAACATATAGCCCGGCGGCACAAACCGTTTTCCAGCTTCAAGCGTTTCAAACGCATCCTGAAACACGGTGCGCTGGCTGTGTTTGGGCACAAACCCCGAAGCGCCCGCGTGAATGACCGAGCTGATCACCCGGTTGTCGGCCATGGATGACACCACCACGATCGGCACTTTGACCATATTGCGCAGGGAAATCACCCCTTCGAGCCCGTTTACGTCAGGCAGGTTCAGATCCAGAACCACCACATCGGGCGCGCCTTCGGCCTTGATCTTGGCCATGGCGGTGTTCAGATCCGGTGCGGTTTCGATTGTGGCTATGCCGATTGACGCCTGCAGGGTCATCGACAGCGCGTCGCAGAACAGGGGATGATCATCCACTATCAACGCTGTCTTGAACACTTGGGGCTGTCGCTCGGCTAGGTCAGTCATCCAATCTCTCTATCTCTGTGTGGCTTATCTGATGGTAGCAAACCCTTGAAAGCAAGCCCATTAGGAGAAAGGTCGTATAGCATCAATGGAAACTGCGCCCCCTATGCGGGAGCGCAGCTGTGTGTGTAGCGGTGACAAAAGGCTTAGTTAGAGGCCAGCTGTTTGGGCAGTTTGAATGTCCAAACCATGCCACCCTGGTTCAGGTAGTTGACCTTTTTGGCGACCTCGCCACCCCACAGAGGAACAGCGCCGCCCCAACCTGAGAGGATTGAGACAAACTGTTCGCCGTCCTGTTCCCATGTGACCGGTTGACCAACGATGCCAGAGCCCGTCTGGAAGGACCAAAGCTCTTCGCCGGTCTCATCGTCAAATGCGATAAACTTGCCTTCAGGCGTGCCGGTAAAGACCAGACCACCAGCTGTGGTCATCACACCACCCCAGAGGGGGGCGTCATTTTTGAACTCCCACTTGATCTCACCGGTGGTTGGGTCAATCGCTTTGAGGCTGCCAATATGGTCCTCATAGTTGGGCTTGATCGTGAAGCCTGCACCAAGGTAGGCCGCGCCTTTCTTGTAGGTGATCGGCTCGTTCCAGATGTCCATGCCCCATTCGTTGGACGGCACATAGAAGTTGCCTGTGTTCTGGCTGTAGGCCATCGGCATCCAGTTCTTGCCACCCAAGAAGGAAGGCGAAGCAAAGATCACATCCCCTTTTTTACCATCGGCAGCAGCGGCTGGATTGCCAGGACGGTTGCCTTCGTTAAAGATCGGACGGCCGTTTTCATCAATGCCGTCGGCCCAGTTGATGTCCTTCACAAATGGGGTCGCAGAGACAAAGGCGCCATCTTCGCGGTTCAGCACATAGAAGAACCCGTTGCGGTCTGCGGTGGCAAAGCGTTTGTTGCCTTCGGCATCCGTGTAGGGAACAACTTCGTTCACACCGTCATAATCCCAGCCTTCACGCGGTGTGGTCTGGAAATGCCACTTGATCTCACCGTTTGAAGGATCAATGCCGACACGGCTGGCCGCATAAAGGTTGTCGCCTTTGTTGCCTTCGACCGGCGTGCCTGCACCGCGCAGGTGGCTGTTCCAAGGGGCCGGGTTGCCTGCACCAAAGATCAACGTGTCGGTGTCGGCGTCATAGGATCCGCCAAGCCAGGTCGCGCCGCCGCCGGTTTTCCACATATCACCGGGCCAGGTCGCGTTCAGCTCACCCGTCATGGTGGAAGGTTCGCCGTTCAGCGTGCCCATGTGGCCTTCGATCATCGGACGGGTCCAGACCAGATCACCGTTTTCGGCGTCATAGGCGTAGACCATGCCAACGATACCAAACTCGCCGCCGGAATTGCCGACAATGACCTTGCCATCCACGATTAGCGGCGCTGCGGTATAGGAATAGCCGGCTTTGTAGTCGGCGATCTTCTTGCGCCATTCGACTTTGCCGGTCTTAAGGTCCAAAGCCACGATACGCGCGTCCAGGGTGCCAAAATAAAATTTGTCCCCATAGATCGCGCCGCCGCGGTTGATCACGTCACAGCAAGGCAAGATGCCCTCGGGGAGACGTGCGTCGTACTGCCAGATTTCTTGGCCTGTTTTGACATCAATGGCATAGACCCGGCTGTAAGAGCCGGTGACATACATGATGCCGTCGTAAATCAACGGTTGTGCTTCTTGTCCGCGCTGTTTTTCGCCGCCCAGCGAAAACGCCCAGGCGGGTACCAGGTTTTTCACATTGTCTTTGTTCAGCATGTCCAGCGGGCTGTAGCGCTGCAGATGGCGCCCCATGCCGTTGGTCACAATCTGGTCGGTGATGGTTTGATCGTTCTTCAGATCGTCTTCGGTGACGGCTGCATGGGACATGCCCGCTGCCAATGCGCCCGCGACAACCGTTGTTATGAACCGGTTCATGGAGTCCTCCCGTTAATCTTTCCTCTCCGCAGCTTTCAGACCCGTCGATTCTGGGTTTGCAAGCTGGGAACAGTATCAAATCAGAGGGCGCTGTATGATATTGGCCAATGGTCGTACGACTATGTATCCATGTTCAAGTGGTTGATTTGATGAAGGTTTGTTGCGTCGACCTGTGCGCGCCAAAGACCCGTCCACCATGGTGCGGTGGACAGGTTTTAAACGCGATTTCCTGACGATGGCTTCTTGCAAGTTCCTAGAACAGTGGACCGTATTTCCAGTTGTCAGCGTCTGGTGTGACCTCGTCCAGATCGTAGTCCGCGCCCTGCAATCGGCGCGCTATTTCGAGACCGTCGCGCGCGGCCTGATCGACCAGCGTACGTCCCTGTAACTGATCTTGTGCAACGCCATGTCCGCGCATCAAATCCAGGCCATAGTTGAACTTGCCCACGGGATCTCCGGCCTCAGCTGCGCGGCGATCCCAGTCGGCTGCGGTCTCCGGGTTGTAATCTCCACCCAATCCATTGTTGTCCAACTGGCTCATCCAGGTCATCGCGCCGGTGTATCCGGCGTCGGCACAGGCTTTGAACAGATCGCGTGCCAGCTCATGTTGACCGGATTTGGTGATGTAATATCCAGTCGCGCAGGTGGTCATATCGGTGACGCCGTTTTCGATATTGCTGAACACCCGGCCAAAACCGCTGTCTTGCGGATTCAAGGTGCCGTGGTCGTCGGTGACGGTTATGTCCTTGGCCGCCAGTTGGGGGGCGCAGCCCAAGGCCAGACAAAGTGTCAGATATCGCATCGGTGACCTCCTGATCTGGCAACAGACTAGAAGCTGTCGGGGCATTGGTCATCGCGACTTTGGTCGCAAAAATCGGCGGGTTTCAACCTTTGCGGCGGGTCAGACCATGTGCTGGGTCGTATCCCCATAGCGCGAGCGCCAGAAAAATCACTCCGGCCAGTGCAGTCCAGCCCAATGCGCCGACGTTGAATTCCCCATAAAGGGCAAAGCGGATCAACTCGACCGTATGGGTGAAGGGATTGACGGCGCAGATATCGTGCAGGGTTTCCGAACTCTCGGCCATCTTCCAAAGCGGATAGAGCGCGGAGGACAGGAAGAACATCGGGAAGATGACAAAGTTCATCACGCCCGCAAAATTTTCCAGCTGATGGATAAGGGATGACAACGCAAGACCAAGCGCCCCAAGCGTGAGACCAGCAATAATGAGGGCCGGGAGAGCGAGAATATACCCCTCCCACGGCAGGCGAATGCCATACAACGCCGCGATGGCGAGAAAGGCGTAGACTTGCACAATGGACATGACGGTTGCGGCGATGAGGCGGCACATCAGCAGCCACCAACGTGGCAGCGGGCTGGTCAACAACAGGCGCATCGACCCCATCTCGCGATCATAGACCAAGGACAAGGCGCTTTGCATGCTGTTGAATAGGATAATCATCCCACACAGCCCTGGCACGATATAGATCTCGTAGGTGATGTAGGTCTGGTAGGGCGGGGTGATCGACAAGCCAAGTGCTGCGCGAAACCCTGCGGCAAAGACCACCAACCAGACAAGCGGGCGCACAAGCGCTGCGATAAACCGACTGCGTTGGCGTACAAACCGCAATGCCTCACGCAGGACGATGGCCTGTAAGGCGATCAGCGCGGGCCTCATGCGGTGGCTCCGGTTTGCAGCAGGAAGTAATCCGCCAGGGCTTGGTCTGCGCGCAATTGGGCGCAGTTTCCATTGGCAAGGATTTGACCGTGGTGCAGCAGGACCAATTGATCGCCGTCTTGCACTTCGTCTGTCAGGTGGGTCGCCCACAACACCGTTTTACCTGCGTCCTGCGACAGGGCGTGCACATAATCGGTGATCGCGCGGCGGCTGGCCGCATCCAGGCCGACCGTAGGTTCGTCCAGCAACAAGACGGCAGGATCATGCAGCAGGCTGCGCGCAATTTCGGCCCGACGCCGGTGACCACCGTTCAAATCGCGGGCGCGTTCGTGGCGGCGTTCCACCATATCAAGCCGTTCCAGCGCGGCAGTGATACATGCGTCTGCGGCGCGCCCAGACAGACCATGCAGCGCCGCAAAATAGCGCAGGTTGCGCTCAACCGTCAGGTCCAAATCCAACGTGGTCTGTTGGAAGACCACGCCGATCTGCGCGAGGGCAGCCCGAGGGCTGCGGCTCAGATCGGCACCGGCCACCATGATCTGTCCCTGGCGCGTGGTAAAAAGGCGGGTCAACAGAGCAAAAAGCGTGGATTTACCCGCGCCATTTGGCCCCAGAAGTGCGCAGAAACGGCCCTCTTCAACAGAGAAAGACACATCTGACAGGGCGGTTTTTGCCCCAAAGGCATAGGTCAGACTGTTGATGCACAGACCGCTCACTTGATGTTAATCTCCAGCCGCTGGGTCTCACCTGTGCTGCCGGGGACTTTTAGGTAATAGCGCCCGGGTTTGATGGCCACAAAACCGATTTCCATTTCGCCGGCCTCATCAAATTCAACGCTGTCCAGCCCCAGCGGGCGGATTTCCAGGCCTTCGACAACGATTTCATCAACCCAGATAGCGCGGAAGAATTCGGGACCGATCAGGGCCAATTCCTGGCTGCCGTCGCCTTGGATTTCAAACTCGTAATAGGTGCCGGACTGCAGCTCCCACGGGGCATCGGACAGGGGCATACCCGCTGACAAAGTGATGGGGGGCAGGTCTTCTTTGTTCTTGGCCGACAGCAGACCAGCAAGGCCAAAGCCGCCGTCATCGTCGTCGTCTGCCCATACATGGGTTCCGGTCAGGGCAATGCAGGTTGCGGCGGCCAATAGCAGTGTGTGTTTCATCAGAGCTTCCTCAGAATTTGTCTTAGGGTCGGACGGCGGCACCCCAGGGGAAGCGGCCGACTTTGATGGTTTTGATGGGGTCACGTTTGGCCACGTCGATCACGGTCACGTCGCCTGACACACCATTGGTCGTGAACAGTTGGGATTTGTCGGGAGAGAACGCCATGTGCCAGACACGACGCCCCACAAGGATGTAGTCCTCAACTTCATAGGTTTTGGCATTTACCACAGCCACGTGGTTGGACGGTCCCAGCGCGACAAAGGCGGTTTTCTCATCTTCGGTGAACTCAAACCCCACGGGTTGAACACGGTCAGGGTGGACGCCTTTGACATCAAAGCGGATTTTGCCTTTTTCGGTTTGGCTGGCGACATCAAAGATCGACACTGTGCCACCAATCTCGGCACTGACCCACAGCTCGCCGCCTTGGGCGGTGAATTCCGCATGGCGGGGTCGGCTGTCCACCAGAGTGTTGGCAAACAGCTCTTGGGTCTCGGTGTCGATCCAATGGGCCATATTGGTGGTCTCGGATGTGGTGATGGCAATTTTTCCATCAGGGGATACGGCCATGCCTTCGGGCTCAATCCCTACGTCGATCTGGGCCACAACGGTGCGGGTTTGGGTGTCCACCACGGTGGTGATCGCGTCGTCCTCATTGGCGATGTACAGGTGACGATCATCAGGGTGCAGGACGAATTGTTCCGGGTCTTCGCCAGAGGGAAGATCATACAGGACCTTACCGGTCTCGGGGTCCATCACCTGAACCGTGTCACTGTCGGAGGCGCAGATATAGACCCGGCTGTAATCCTTGGAAAAGGTGATGCCGCGCGGCCGTTCGCCCGTCTCAATGGTGCGCGTGACTTCCAGCGTGTCGATGTCGATCACCGAGATGGTGTCGTCTTTTTCGTTGGTCACCCAGACTTCTGCTGCCTGGGAAAAAGTGGCAAGCGGGATCAAGGCGACGCTTGTGAACAGGGATTTCAGGGTCATTTGAAGGCCTCGCATTTGCTTTCCGGGCGATCGAGCCCCAGTGTGTCCATCTCGCTGTGCTGGTGGAGGTATCCGGGCAGGGGCGCTTGGGCGACAACGGCGCGTGGGGTCACCAGTGGGATGGGTTGGCGCAATTGCCCGTTCCAGGCGCGAAAGCTAAGGGGGCGCCCTTTGAAACCAGCCAGTTCAAAACTTTCTGACAACAGGAAATTGCGTAACACGGTGACATCCGCGCTGTTGGTGCGGGTCACGGCCTCTCCGATGCTGCGCACGGCTGCCCAAGCACCATAGTCACCTGCACGCATATCACGGCCCGCGTGATCCAAAAAACGGCTTTGCAGCTGGGCAGCGCCCCATTGCTCGACCACGCGGCTCCAGGCGACAGGCATCAGACCGGCAGAGCCTGCCACGGGGCGCGCGCGCCATGTATTATAGGGGATATAGCGGGCGAAATCATCGGTTTCATCCGCGACCAACAGCAGGTCATAATCGCCCAAGACCTGGGTCAGCAACGGCACCTCTTGCGCTGCATTTCGGCGCATGTCCGCGTCGATGTCCCAGGTCTGCGTGGCGCTGATGTTCATCCCAAATTTCGCGGCGCTTTTGTGCAAGGCTTCGGCAAAAGTCGTGTCGATGGGATTGGGGCCGGAAATCAGCGCCAGATTGTCCCAACGTTTGCTGCGTGCAAACTGTATCACCGCGTCGGCGCGCATGGCGTTGCTGGGTGCAGTGTGCAATAGGTTTGCGCGGCACTCGGCATCGCGCAATACGCTGTCACCTGCGTTTGCGTTGAACAGGATCGCGGATTTTGCATCGGGCAGATCGGCGATCTCCAACAACTGATCGGCTGGTAGATCCAGCACCAAGACCTGCGCAGTCGCGAGTGCCGTATCGGCGGCGGCAACGGGATCGCCATTGAGTTCGATGCGCATCACCTCAAGGCTATAGCTGTGACCAAGAAATTTTCCGGTGGTCAGATTGTCACCCAGCGCGACCTGGGCCCCGGCCAAGCCGAGATCCTCTGGAACAGGGTCCAAATTCGACAAGGTGATCGCCGCGTCGCGGGCCTGGGTGATGTAGGTGATTGGGATTTCCAGCGGCGCGCGCTCGGCGAACGCCGGATGCGCCGCTAGAAATAGCGTTGCAAACAAACCTCTTAGCATTTGGTCTCCTCCCGTTTGGAAGGCTAGGGCGTTGTCCCCGTGCGCGGCTATAGGACCAAGGTAGGATTTGCCCTGCACCTTAAACCAAGGTCGAATATCCCAAGGCTTGGTGGCTGCGTTAAGACCTATGCCAACGCTCGAAAGGGAGGAATACGATGACTTTGAAACGCGCGCTGACCGCTTCTCTTCTGCTGATGGCACCTGCACTGGCTTTGGCCCATGGCGATGTTGCACCTCAGCCGATGAACACCGATGCCCTGCCGGATGTGGGGGAAGACTGGCTGATAGAAAACCCATATCGCGATCAAGGCGAAGAGGTCTGGCAGGCCGCGATCGACATTGGCGACAGTGGCTACAACCAGAATTGTGCGCGCTGTCATGGCCTTGGTGTGGTGTCTGGAGGGTTGGCTCCGGACCTGCGCTACCTTGAGGCCGAGGAATTTGGCGATGAATGGTATGTGGAGCGGTTCCGCACGGGTTATACCCAGAACGGCATCACGAAAATGCCGGGGTTTGGCGATCTGCTGGGCCAAAAGGCCGCTTGGGCGATCCGCACCTACATCGAGACCCGGCCCGACGATGGGGCACTGGACGAAGCGTCACCGCGTTTGAAAGAAATCCGGGACACGCTGCAAGGGATGGCTGACGCAGGAACCGGTGAAGTGGTCGCGTTGCAGGCAGAGCTGGCAGGCATTGCGGAAAAGGTTGAAACCGGATCCGGCGCGCCGATAGCCGACAGCGTTGCATTACGCGCGGCAGACCTGCTTGCTGGTGATGCGCCTGATTTTGCCAAAGCCGCCGAAGTGCTGACAATTGGTTTGTCAGCGGCGCATTAAGCCGACCCTAACAAAGGTTTGCAAACAGGAGGAAGGTCTTGGGGAACACATGGGTTGCTGCAATATGTGCAATTGCTCTTACCGCTGGGGGGGCATTGGCCCGTTGCGCCGATCACGTGCCCCAAGCCAAACCGCAAAATGCCTCACGAGATATCGTGGGGCAGGATCTGGACCGGATCCAGCAGCGCGGGTTTATGACCTTTGCGGCCTATGAAGATTTCCCGCCATGGTCTTGGGATGATGGAGGCTCTCCCAAAGGTGTTGATATTGAGATCGGCAAATTGATTGCCGAAGCGCTGGGCGTACAAGCCCGGTTCACACTTGTCGCCGCCGGAGAAAACCTGGATACGGATTTGCGCAATTGGGTCTGGAAAGGGCCAATTGTCGGCGGTCAGGTGGCGAATGTGATGTTGCATGTGCCCTACGACAGTGAGCTGGCCTGCAGGATCGAACAGGTGGTTTTCACCGGCCAATACCACACCGAAGAAGTCGCAATCGCCTATCGTGAGGCGGCCTATCCAGAGGACCCACCAATCCCAGCCTATTTCAGGTTTGATACGGTTGGCGTTGAGAATGACTCCATTGCTGATTTTTACCTGTCTGCCTTTCCCGGTGGGCAATTGTCCCACAATGTGACGCGTTATCCGTCCATGAGCGAGGCAATGGAAGGATTAACCGCGGGGACAACCATGGCCGCGATGGGGCCGTTGGCGCAGTTGGAGTTCGAACTGAACGAGGGGTTGGCTGTGCATACGCCACCCTTGCCCGGATTTGCAGTCGGCAAGTGGACCGTCGGCGTGGGCGTGCATTTCTCCTATCGTCCCTTGGCCTATGCGGTTGAGGATGCGATTTATGCCGCGTTGCAAGACGGTCGGATGGCGCAGATCTTTGCCGATTTCGGCCTGTCCCATGCCCCGCCTGACCTGCGCTAATCGGCTACAGCGTTAATCGCTCGGTCACGCCGTTACGGGCGACCAATACCACGGAGGTGATCGACGGCAGCGCGGCGCAGCTGGTCAGGATTTGATCCCGTGTCATCACGCAAAACGCGGTCGAGGCCGCATCGGCAATCGCCGCAGTTTGCGCCACGACCGAAACGGTCGACCATTGTGGTTTCGCTCCTTTT
Organism: uncultured Paracoccaceae bacterium; assembly: GCA_947497985.1. GTDB lineage: Bacteria > Pseudomonadota > Alphaproteobacteria > Rhodobacterales > Rhodobacteraceae > Epibacterium. The sequence continues at coordinate 101,567 of CANMIX010000009.1, read as the reverse complement.
GGGTCCAGAATATGGCTATTCTGACCCAGTGACATGGCGCCAGGGCTTGAAGTCGCAATCGCGTTGTTGGTCAGGGTTTGTTTTCCCACCAATCCGCGATCTGGATCTGAAATGCCCAAGGTGAACGGACCGCCAAGGGCTGCAAATTCGCCAAGGTTGATCAGGCAATGCTCCAACCCCATTTCGCGCCAACGTGTCTGCAACAGATCGGTCAAAAACCCTTGGGCGATACCATTGAAGGTGAGCGATTGACCTGCGTCCAGCGTGACCTTTTCGGAGGACGTGCGAATTCTCGACCAGCCAATTGCAGCACGTGCGGATTCGGGGTTTTGGCCTTGGGCCAAGGCGGTCCACAGCGGTTGGATTGTCGGGTCGAACCGTCCCTTGGTGGCGCTTTGAACCTGACCGGAGATTTGCATCAGGCTAAGAAACGGTTTTGCCGGGTGAAGGAGCTGCCCCGATGCGTTCAGGCGCGACAGATCAGATGCGGGGTCGTAGAGGCTGAACAGCGCCTCACCCTCAGCAAGGATCTGTTGTGCGGTTTGGATCGCCTTATCCGCCAAATCTGGGGCCGCCTGCAGGGTCAGCGTGACCTCTGCCCCCAGGGCAAAACCCTGCCATCGGACAGGTGCGGCTTGTACAGGGCAGGCGAGGGAGGCCGCAGACAGGGTGAGGAAACGTCGTCGGGTGATCATTCGGCGGGCTCCATCTGTTTGGTAGAGGGCGCGTCGCGGTCCTTGCGACGCGCGGCCAGGACCAAGGGCACGCATTGGGACGCATCATTGTGGATGGTCACGCAATCAAGACATTGGAAACACTCGTCATATGCGATCTCACCAGATTTTTTGATCGCACCATAGTTACATTTGACGCGGCACAGTTGGCAGGGAGAGCCGCAGTCATCGCGCCGTGCGATCCAGTCCCGCCCGCGCAAAAGCCCGCCGATGGCCATTACCGCACCCAATGGGCAGACGTAGCGGCAGAACCCTTTGAACAAGACCATGCCGGATAACAGCCACAGCGCCGCATAGGCGACATAGTACCATTCGCGAACGAAAAACGTGGTGATCGCGGTTTTGAACGGCTCAACCTCTGCCGCCTTGTCCAGATGATCGGGTGCAAAAAGGGTCACACCAACCAACCCAGCCAGCACCAGATATTTCAGCCATTTCAAGCGAGCATCCCAGATCGCACTGGGTGTGATTTGCGGCAAGCGGAACAGACGGCCCAAATGGTGGGTGAATTCTTGCAGCGCGCCAAAGGGGCACAGCCATCCGCAGAAAAATCCACGCCCCCACAGCACAAATCCAACGATCACAAAGGCCCAAATCAACAGCGAAAACGGATCATAGAGCAGGTATGAAAAACTTCCGCCTTCCAGCGTGGTGCGCAATGTCGCCAGCGGGGTGACGATGGACAGCTGCCCCTGGCCCCACCATCCGACAAAGCCGGTGACACAGGCCAGAATGACCAGTCGCACAGGGGTAAAACGGCGCAGGTTTGCCAAAGGGTTCATGCGCCACAACAGTGTGAGTGTTAGTAATGTCAGAGCCGCGGCAAGAACGATCATGTCCGGTTGCCGGTTGCGCAGCGCATCCAGCCAGGGCGGCGTAGGCTTGGGCGGCTCTTCGCGCAGAAAGAACCGGGCATCTGTGCTGTGCTCGGCGGCCAATGTGACCGAACCTGTTTCAGGGCGAAAGATCCCGTGTTCGCGCGTCGCACGGATATTTAGGGTCCAGGGCCGTGACGGATCAAATCCAAGTCGGCGATCCGTGCGCAGGATCATGGCCACGCCTTCGGGCGCGTCTGGGGCAAGGTCAACCAGCAGATCCGCGTCGCGCAGGGCAACTGGCAGGCCGTCCTGTTCTGCGCTCAACAGATCGGGGGCGGTATTGCGCACAAAGTCCTCGGTCACCAGACCGTGGCGCCCGCTTTCGATCACCAGCAAGGGCTCGTCCGTGTTTGAGATTTTGAGGAAGCTTTGAAGCTCTTCAAATCCGCTCGGGCTAAGGGCTGCGCGCGCAATGGAGCGGGGGCCAAGGTCGATGATCCACAGATCCAGATAGGCCTCATCCGGGTAATCGCGCGCCACGGGGTCGTCGTCGGCCCAGGTGGTTCCTGCAAAGGCTGCGTCAATTTCGGCGTTGGTGAGGACCTTGTGGGTCGCAAGCCCTTGGTCGACCAAGCCCTGCCATGTCAGGACTTCATCATGGTCTGGATCCGGTCGAGCGGGCGGCGCGGTTGAGATACCTTGCATCTTTTCGCGAGCAACGGCCAAAGCCGCCCCCATCACCGATTCATGGGCAATCCGGACCGAGGCTGTCGCCTTGGTCACGCCATCCAGATAGACCAGTGATGAGCTGTCGCCACCATCGCCATAAGGTGTACCCACCACGATGGAGGAGGAGATCGACAGGCCCGGATACTGTTCGAAAAATTTGTGAAAGGGCGCTTCGCCCAGGCCCGAGACAAAGATCGGCTCGTTATGATCCAGCAGGCGCACGTCCAGAAATGTGCCTTCTAGGTCCAGCACCACCAGCATGTTTATGACACCGCCCGAAAATCCTGGAAGCGGTGCAAGAGGGCCGGTTTCAAAGACATATCCTGCCTCGGCCCCGCCTGAGTTCAACAGGCTGTAGACACCTTTTTCGTTGATCGGATCCCCCAAGGAAAAGGGCGGCATGACAAATTCTGCCAATGCGTCCTGCGTCCGCGGTTCAGCCTGCGCCGGGGATAAAAGGGCAAACCAGAGTGCAATTGCAGCAAGGATGAAGGCGCGTATCAACATGCGCTACAGCCTAAGTTTACCCCCTATTTGCGGCTATGCGACGTTGGTCTGAGATCCGCTCGGTTGGGGTCGTACGACCAAAGGAGCATTGGTCGAAGGCCGCGCGCGTGCCTATCCTCAACCCCATCAATCCAGCCAACGGAGGTGAAATATGACCTGGACTGCACCCACACTGAAAGAGATCAATTGCGGCATGGAAATCAACATGTACAGCCCGTCCGAGGACGAAGGCAGCCGCGGTCACGACCCTGATCTGTTTTAAACCTGTCATGCTACGCGAGGTGCGTGCATGAGGTTTATCGTTTTAGGTGCTGCGGCGGGTGGTGGCCTGCCGCAGTGGAACTGTGGCTGTGCCAATTGCAACGATGCGCGCAGCGGTCTTATCCCCGCTGCGACCCAGTCATCCTTGGCGGTTTCTGTCGATGGTAAAAGCTGGGCTGTTCTGAATGCCTCCCCTGACATTCGGATGCAGATGCAGGCTGTTTCTCCCTTAGGGCCCATTGCGTTGCGGCACAGCCCGGTTGCTTCGGTTTTGTTGACCAATGGCGATATCGACCATGTTGCGGGTCTGTTGAGCCTGCGGGAACAAACACCGTTTCAGCTGTTTGCAACAGGGGACATCCATGCAGTTTTGGCCGAGAACCGGATTTTTGACGCGGTGAACCGGGATGTGGTGTCCCGTCGCCCGATCACGCTTGGCGCTGCCTTTGCATTGCTTGACACTTTGCAGGCCACGGTTTTTCCGGTGCCTGGTAAAGTGCCGCTCTATATGGAAGGCGATAGCGTGCAGACCGATCTGGTTGGCGAACAGACCGTTGGTGTGCGCTTGGATGACGGTGAGCGTGTTGCCTATTACATCCCAGGCTGTGCCCTAGTGGATGACGGTCTGCGGGCAATAATTGCCGATGCAGATATGTTGTTCTTTGACGGAACCCTGTGGGATGATCAGGAAATGATCCGCAGTGGGACTGGCATCAAAACCGGGCGCCGGATGGGACATATCCCGATGTCCGGGCCAGACGGCTCCATTGCCGAACTGGCCGATGTGATGTGCCGCAAAACCTTCATTCATATGAACAATACCAACCCCGTGTGGCAGCCAAACAGTCCCGAGCGCGCCTTTGCCGAGGCGCAGGGCTGGAAGATCGCGCAGGATGGGCAGGAGCTGAGCTTATGAGCCGAGAAAGCCTGGAAACCCGGCTGCGTGCGATCGGGGCAGAGCGGTATCACGACAAGCATCCGTTTCATCACCGGCTGCATGATGGGGCGTGTTCACCCGATCAGGTGCGCGCCTGGGTGATCAACCGCTGGGCCTATCAGGCGGCGATCCCGATGAAAGATGCCGCATTCCTTTCCCGGTGTTCGGATCCCGCAATGCGGCGCGAATGGCGCTCACGGATTGAGGATCATGATGGCGGGACCGACACGGGCGGTGGCTTGCGGCGCTGGTTGAAACTGGCCGAAGCTGTGGGGCTGGACCCGGATTACGTGGCTTCGGGGCAGGGGATCCTGCCTGCCACGCGCTTTGCGGTTGATGCCTATGTGCGCTATGTGCGGGACATGCCACTGCTGCAAGCGGTGGCGTCCTCGCTGACCGAGCTTTTTGCGCCGTCGATCCATGAACGCCGCATCGAAGGCCTGTTGGAACACTATGATTTTGCCAACCCTGACAGCCTGTCGTATTTCCGCAATCGCTTGAACGAAGCGCCAAAGGACGTGGCTTTTGGCCTGGCTTGGGTGCTGAAACACGCGGACACGCCAGAAAAAGAAGACATGGCCTGCGCAGCACTAACGTTCAAGACCGATGTCTTATGGGCGCAGTTGGATGCGCTTTCTGCGGCCTATGTGGAACCGGGGCGCATTCCACCCGGTGCGTGGCAACCGGGCGAGGGCTTGTTGTGAACTTAACTCTCACCGCCACAGATCGGCCTGTCTTGCCTCGCGGTGTTCGCCTGCACGAGGATCGGGTGCGTGGGGGGATGGTCCTGCTTGGACCAGAAAAAGCTGTCGCGCTGGATGCCATCGGCACCGCAATTCTGAGCCGGGTGGACGGGGAAACTAGCTTTGCTGGATTGGTCCATGACCTATCGGTCACATACAACGCGCCGATCCCGCAGATCGAGGGCGACGTGCAGACCTTTCTTGTGGGGCTTCGGGCCCGGATGTTTCTGGATGTCGCCCCATGACGGTCCCGCCCCCCATCGCCCTGTTGGCGGAACTCACCCATCGCTGTCCTTTGGCTTGTCCTTATTGCTCAAACCCATTGCAATTGGTGCGCAAAGATCACGAGCTGTCGACCAGTGTTTGGCTAGATGTCTTTCAACAGGCAGCACAGCTGGGCGTATTGCAATTGCATCTGTCTGGCGGTGAACCTGCCGCGCGACCGGATCTGGTGGAGTTGATGCAAGGGGCGCGGGACGCCGGGCTTTACACCAATCTGATCACCAGCGGCATAGGCCTTACGCCACGTCGTATTGGCCAGTTGGAGGACGCAGGCTTGGACCACATCCAACTGTCGTTGCAGGGCACCAATGCAGACCTGGCCGATTGGGTTGGGGGCTACAAAGGGGGCTTTGATCGCAAGATGCAGGTCGCGGCCGAGATCAAGGCGCGCGGCATCCCATTGACAGTGAATGCGGTGATGCATCGCCACAATCTGGATGATCTGGACCGCACCATCGAGATGGCACAAGAGCTGGGCGCGCGCAGGCTTGAGGTGGCATGTGTGCAATTTCACGGCTGGGCCACCAAAAATCGCGGCATGTTGCTGCCGACCCGTGAACAGACCGCCGAGACCAAGCGCAAGGTCGCAGAGGCCGCGCAGCGGTTGCAGGGCATATTGGCGATCGATTTTGTCCCGCCTGATTACTACGCCGAATACCCCAAGGCCTGTATGGGCGGATGGGGCAGCGCGGGGGTAAACGTGACGCCAGAAGGTAAGGTGTTGCCGTGCCACGCAGCCGAAACCATTCCTCATTTGCAGTTTGAGACTGTAAAGGATCGCCCCTTGGGGGATATCTGGTACAAAAGCGCGGCGTTTAACGCCTACCGCGGCACTGAATGGTTGCCGAACCCCTGCAAGAGCTGTGATCGCAAAGAGATCGACTTTGGCGGCTGTCGTTGTCAGGCGCTGGCCTTGGCCGGAGATGCCAATGCAACCGATCCGGTCTGTTCACGTGCGCCGGGCCGTGCCGCTGTTGATGCAGTTTTGGCCGCAGCCCACGCGGGCGACAACAATGAATTCACCTATCGGATTGCGGCGCCCCCCAAGTAACGCGCAAGGGCTTTTGGCGTGATGTCCAACGCTTGATTTTCTATCTGATCAAGGGGGCGCTTGTGATGGGTTTCCTTGCGCTTTGCCTGTTTGACTTCGCGGGACTTCAACGTCATCATGACGTCATGAGGGAGCGCATTCATGGCCAAAGACAAACAACCAAAATCCTCGGAGGGTGACAAGAAAAACACGTCGCTGCGATTGGATCGAAAGACCCTGAAGGCGTTAAAAATTCGCGCCATCGAGGAAGACACCAGCGTTCAGAAAATCATTGAGCGCCTGGTCGAAGCCTATCTGGCGGATGGAAAGAAGAAAGAGTGAGCTTTGAGATCGAGCGCAAGTTTCTGGTTCGTGAACGGCCAGACCTAACTGCGGCCATAAGGTCTACGATCCGGCAAGGGTATATCACCCACCCGACAGATGCAGTTCAAATGCGGTTGCGTCAGAGCAACGACAGCTATGTTTTGACCTTCAAATCCGGGCAGGGCTTAGTGCGGGTTGAACGCGAAGCTGCGATCACCCAACAGCAATTCGACACGTTCTGGCCCGAAACCACCGGGCGTCGGATCGAGAAAACGCGCTGGCGCGGCGGGCTGCCGGACGAGTTGGCCTTTGAGTTGGATGTATTTGAGGGCGCTTTGGCGGGGTTGGTGCTGGTCGAAGTTGAATTTGAAACCGAACAGGCCGCCAAGGCTTTTCAACCGCCCGCATGGTTCGGGACGGATGTGACCGAGGACCGGCGGTATAAAAATCAGGTCATGGCTGTGAACGGATTACCGTCCTAACGCACAGTGCGCCGCAGCATGTAGATATCCATCAGCCAGCCATGCTTGGCACGCGCGGCGGCACGGGTTTGCTGGATCTTTGGACTGACGTCGCGCAGTTCCCCGGAAATCGAGATCTCGTTCTCCATTCCCGCATAAGCGGTCCACCAGATATCTATCCCATCCGGCGCAAGCGTCTCAAACGAACATTGCCCATCCAGCATCACAATCAATGTATCCGCAGACGCAGGCCATCCGTGGTCTCGCAGTTGTCGTCCAGTGGTGATGGTCACGGCCTCGTTGATTTGGTTCAGGGGTTCAACATGGGCGGCCGTCAGCGCCTGGATCGACGTGATGCCAGGGATGACGTGCAGGGCGATGTCGCCCATGCTTTTCAGCCGATCCGCGATGCGCATTGTGCTGTCATACAGCGAAGGGTCGCCCCAGACGAGGAATCCCACCGTGCCGCCCGCCGGCAGCGCGTCCACCATGTTCTGCCACCAGATCTCAGCAATTGCGTCGTGCCAGTCATCCACGCGGGTGCGGTAGTCCTGTGTTGCCTCGTCCCGCGTGGGCAGGTCGAATTCCACGATCTTGGGCCCCGGCGCGCGGATCACATCGGAGCATATGGTCTGGCGCAGCGCGGCTAGGTCGTCTTTGCCCGCACCTTTGTTGGGGATCAGGATCAGGTCGACCGTGTTCAACGCCTCAACTGCTTGCAGCGTTAGGTACTTGGGGTTGCCGGTGCCGATACCCACAAGGGACAGCATGTACTGAGGCGACTGCGGCGTGGTCATGACGGGCTCCAAAAACAAACACGGCCCCGGTGATGGGGCCGTGCGAAGAAAAGGTCAACTGTTGCCTGCGGTTCAGGCCGCGTTGAACAGACGTGCAGTAAAGACGCCCGAACGCTCAAGCCCGCGCAGGGATTTGGCGGCAAACAACACTGCCAAATCGGCGATGGGTTCAACCAGAACAACCAGCATATAGGCCGCACCAAAGGAGAAGACCGACGCGATATTTGCTGCGCCAAAGCCCTGACCATAGAAGGCCCAGAACGCAACCCAGGCCACAACGCCACCTTGGTAAGCGGTCGAAAGTGCCAGAACTTGCGAATATTTAAGGTCAACATAGGCTGTGTTTGGCGCAATGATCCGGTTGGCCAGCGCGTGCAGCGCAAAGAGCGGCACCAAAAGCGTGGTCAGGTTGATCGCATATTGCGGAAGATCGATTGGGGCAAAAAACGCGCCCTGGATCAAAAGACCCGCAGCCAGGCCAAAGGCCGCCGGCGCTGCGCCCAACAACAGGAACAAAGTCGAGCCAAGGATAAAGTGGACCTCTGACACGCCAACTGGGAAATGCGGCAGCACTTCGAAGAAGAAGAACACGCCAACGGTGGCGATCAGCGCACGCGCCGCGTAGGACGCAAAGTTGGATTTGCGTAGGTCGGCAAAGGTCTCTTTGGCGGCGTAGGTCACAGCGCCTGCAGCCGTTGCGTAAGAAAAGGCAATTTTGGCACCGTCAACGATGCCAGGTTCGATATGCATTTTATCTCTCCAGTCCCGCCACACCCGGCGGATTGAGTTATGTCCAATACATGGCCGGTCTCCTGACTTGTGGCTCGAACGCTGTGGTCTGCCCTTCCCGAAGAATACACTTCAGTGGTGATGCAAACCCGCTTGCCACGCACAGTCGCGGGGGCGGTTGAGGCTTTGGGTGCCGCGATTGGGTCCACCCGTCCTCATTCCCGTTTCAGCCCACAACGCTTGGCGTTGGAATTGGGCACCATATCAGGGGTATCTGTCATCCTGCGCGCGCCCAGGTCAAGTTTGAAACCGTCAAGCGCGCGCAATAATGCGACCAAAGGGCAAGGTCCTGGGCACAGCGTGTGGATGTTAGCGTTATGCCTCGTCGGCCAGTGCCCCATAAAGGATCAGCACCGGGGCTTTGGTCTCCAGCTTGGGCAGAAGATCGGGCAACATTCCAAGGGATTCGCGGCGGATGTCCTGATCCGGCGTCGACACACCGGTTGCCAAAAGCGTTGGCGTATCCGGTGACAGACCATGAGCCAACAACTTCTCGGCCAGTTTGGCGAAGGTGCGTTTGCCCATATAGACCACGGTTGTGGCTTCGGGATCCGCCAATGCGGCCATATTCAGCTGTTCGGGCAAGGCACCCGTGGCGCTGTGTCCGGTGATATATTGCAAACGCCGCGCAGTCAGGCGCCGGGTCAAAGGGATGCAGGCTGCAGCACCGGCAGCCGAGGCGGCGGTGACACCCGGAATGATCTCAAACGGGATATCGGCGGCGCGTAGGGCGGTGATTTCTTCCTCAAGACGGCCAAAAATACCTGCATCGCCGGATTTTAGCCGCACCACATGCGCGCCGGTTTTGGCATAGTCCACCAACAGCCGGCTCACGTGGTCTTGTTTTGGTGACGGGCGTCCTGCGCGTTTGCCCACGCCCACCAGATCGGCATCTTTGTTCGCGTGGTCCAGGATCGGGCCTGAGGACAGATCATCAAACAAGATCGCCTCGGCCGCTTCCAAACGTTTCACCGCCTTTACGGTCAACAGTTCAGGATCGCCGGGGCCAGAGGAGACGAAGGAGACAAAACCCGTCATGCCGTCTCTCCGGTGATCAGGTGAAAGAAGGTGCCGGTCACATGGCCTTTGATCGATCCGGTTTCAGGCACAGGGTTGCCATCGGCATCATACACATTGGCCAAGGGGGCATCCGGTTCATCCAAAATGGTGGAATAGTGGAATTCATGGCCGCGCAGCGCATGGCCCGCGTCAAATCCCGGCATCGCATTTTGCAGAACGGCGCGGCGGTAACCAAGGTGGAATTTGCGTTTCTCGTATGAGGTCACAAGCCCTAAAAGCCCGGCCATTTGGTGGCGATTGCCATGTTTGTCGATCAGCGCTTCGCCCAAGGCCATATAGCCACCGCATTCGCCATGAACGGGTTTGGTTTCTGCGTGTTTTTGCAGGCCTTTGCGGAAGGTTTCTGCTGCAGCAAGCGTGCCACCATGGAGTTCGGGATAGCCGCCCGGCAGCCAGACCAGATCGGCATCCGTCTCAGGCGCCTCATTCGCGAGCGGGGAGAATGGCAGAATCTCTGCCCCGGCTTTGCGCCAGCCTTCCAGCAGATGCGGATAGGTGAAGGAAAACGCGGCATCGCGCGCCAGTGCAATGCGTTGGGCTGGCGGTGTTGGCAACGGGGCTGATGGTGTGTCAGGCCCTGAGAGAGCTGCCGCCTTGATCGCCTCTAGATCCACATGTTCGCGCAAAAAATTGGCATAGCCCGAAATTGCGGTTTCAAGATCGGGATGTTCAACCGCTTGGATCAGGCCAAGATGGCGTTCAGGCAGCGCGAGATCACCGCGTCGGGGCAGGGAGCCGAGAACCTTGACGCCCGCACGTTCCATGCCCAGACGGGTCAGACGTTCGTGGCGCGGGCTTGCAACGCGGTTCAGGATCACACCTGCAAAAGGCAGATCAGGATCGTAAGCCTTAAAGCCCAGTGCGGTGGCTGCGGCAGATTGCGCTTGCCCGCCCACGTCGATGACAAGAACCACAGGCCAGCCCATGCGTTTGGCGGTTTCCGCAGAAGAGCCAAAACCGGTCTGGCCCTTGGTGGCGACGCCATCAAACAGGCCCATTGAACCTTCGGCGACGCAGATATCCGCGCCAGCGGCCTGCGCCGAAATGGCGTTCAGCAGGGTGTTGTCCATCGCCCAAGTATCAAGGTTGAAAGACGCGCGTTTGGCAGCGGCCAGATGGAACGCAGGGTCGATATAGTCCGGCCCGCTTTTGAACGGTTGTACCGCCAGCCCGTCTTCGGCCAAAGCGCGCAGCAGGCCCAGCATAACGGTGGTTTTGCCAGTGCCCGATGAGGGCGCAGAAATCAGGATGCCTTTGGCCATTATTCTGTTCCTTCTGGGAAACGTGGGTCAGTGCCGACGGGGCGGTATCGGCGGTCATAGTCGCCCGCATACAGGCAGCTTTCGTCGAAATCTTCCGCTCCGATAGCGCGACCCACAAGGATCAGCGCCGTCCGGCCTCGTTCGCCTTGGGTCGCGTCCTCAAGCGTTTCGAGCGTGGCTTTGACGATGCGCTGGTCTGGCCATGTGGCGCGCCAGATTACAGCGACAGGGCAATCCGCTCCATAGTGAGGCGTGAGGCGGGAGATTACATCCTCGAGCACATGGACGCTGAGGTGGATGGCGAGGGTCGCGCCGGTCTTGCCAAAGTTTTCAAGGGTTTCGCCATCGGGCATGGAGGAAGCACGCCCGGAGGTGCGGGTCAAAACCAAGGACTGTGCAACGCCCGGCAGCGTGAGTTCAGACCCAAGGGCGGCAGCGGCGGCAGCAAAGGAAGGCACGCCGGGTGTGACATCATAGGGGATGCCTTCGGCGCGCAGGCGGCGCAGCTGTTCGCCCATCGCGGACCAGACCGAGAGGTCACCGGAATGCAGCCGCGCGACGTCGTGGCCTGCGTCATGAGCGGCTTTGATCTCGGCGATGATCTCATCCAGAGACATGGACGCGGTATTGATGATACGTGCGCCGTCGGGGCAGTGCTGCAACAGCGCCTCGGGCACCAAGGAGCCTGCATAAAGACAGACAGGACAGGCGGCGATCAGGTCGCGGCCACGCAGGGTGATCAGGTCAGCGGCGCCGGGGCCTGCTCCGATGAAATGTACGGTCATGGGGTGTAAACCTCCGCTAGGGCCACGGTGGCAAGGCCATCCGGGGTAATCAGTCTTGGGCTGATCAGCCGGGCTGATCCATAACGCCCGGCGGCCGCCAAGGCCAGAGCCTCGGCCACGGAACCGGTGCCGAAACGGGCAATAACGCGTTCTGACTGGGTTGGCGTTTTGATGTCGGCGATTGCAGTTTCAGGGATAAATAGCACAGGCACGTCTGTGGTTTCGGCAAATGCATGAAAACCGGCAGCTGTTGCTTTGCTTTCCAACACAGCCAGCGCGTCGATCTCTGTGTCCAATAGCATCAGCGCTTTTTGCAATGCGGTTGTGGTCACGCTGCTGCGAAAGCCAAGGCCTGCGATCTTCATCGGTTAACGCTCCATTGGATCACAGGGCGCGCCCGCTCCCAGCCGCGCATGGAGCCTAGGGGACCGGCTTCTGCGATCTCGGCCTTTAACAGATGTCCGCCGTGTTCGGCATGGGCTTGCATCAGCAGGGTTTCGGTTTCCAGCGTGACGCCATTGGCCACGATCCGGGTGCCGTGGGGGAGGATTTCCCACAGGTGATCGAGCAGGGCTTGCGAGCCACCGCCGCCAATGAAGACGCAATCGGGCAGGGGCTGATCTGCGAGACAGTCGGGGGCCTTACCCAGATGCGCCTGCATCCGGTGGGAGAGGCCAAAGGCGGCGGCATTGGCGGTGATGTTGTCGTGCCGGTCGGTGCGTGGTTCAAAGGTGAGTGCACGGGCACCGCGAGCGGCAAGGCACCATTCTACCGAGATTGAACCAGATCCGCCACCGATGTCCCACAGCAGCTCACCCGCGCGGGGGGCAAGTGCGGAGAGCGTAAGAGCGCGAATGGGGCGTTTGGTAATCTGCCCGTCGTTTTGGAACAGATCGTCTGGCAAGCCACAGGATTGGGGCAAGCCTTTGCCGCCAGCGACCGAAATTGCCACGGCAACAGGTGAATTGATGTTTGTGAGATCGAAGGCTTCTGCCGTGGTTTCACGCAGGCGTTCGCGCGGGCCGCCCAGTGCCTCGGCTATTGTCAGGGTGGATGCGCCGAAACCTGCGTCGTTCAGAAAGGTTGCGAGTTCCGCCGGGGCCTGACCGTCGCGCAAGGTGCAAAGGATCTGGGTTCCATCCGCCAGCAAGGGATGCAATCGCGCATAGGGGGCAGCGTGCAGCCCCAAAGTCAGGGTCTCTTCCAGCTTCCAGCCCATGCGATTGGCGAGGAGGGAGAAAGTGGACGACACGGGGTGTGAGATCCATTCATCGCGCGTCACGGCACCCATCAAGGAGCCGCCAGCGCCGTGCCAGAAGGGATCACCGGAGGCGAGTACAACAACACGCCTTCCGCGTTCTGCAAGGACCGGATCAATGGAGAAAGGCACCGGCCAGGCCCGTCCTTTTTCACCTGCATGCATCAGTTCCAGATGACGGGGACCGCCAAAGATAACCTCAGCTTCGGTCAGCGCTTTGCGGCTTGCATCACTGAGCCCTGCTGGTCCATCTTCGCCGAGGCCCACAAGGGTGAGCCACGGCGTGTTAAAGGGATCAGACATGACACACGTACTCCTTCTGGGGGGAACCACAGAGGCCTCGCAGTTGGCCAGAACCTTGGCCGATACGTGGGGTGGAGCCGGGCGTCGGGCGGTGTTCTCTTATGCCGGCCGAACTGCGCGCCCGGCGTTGCAACCTTTGCCTTCGCGGCTGGGCGGGTTTGGTGGCGTGGTGGGTTTGGTCGACTATATCCGCAGCGAGGGGATTACACATGTTGTGGATGCCACACATCCCTTTGCCGCGCAGATGAGCAATAATGCGGTCGCTGCTTGCGCCGAGGTTGGCGTTGCGCTTGTTGGACTGCAACGACCCGAATGGCAGGCGAGAGCAGGAGATCGCTGGTGCCATGTGGCGGATATGGATGCGGCGGTGGCCGCACTTCCAGATCACGGTGCGCGGGTTTTTTTGGCCATTGGTAAGCAAAATCTGGATACGTTTGCGGTGAAGCCCAACAACCACTACTTGCTGCGTTTGGTTGATCCGCCGGACGGGGCATTGCGGTTGCCTGACACCAAGGTGATTATCGCGCGCGGACCGTTTGAAGCGGCCGGGGACCAAGCATTGATGTCCGATCATGCAATTACACATATCGTCGCCAAAAACGCCGGAGGCACGGGGGCCGAGGCCAAGCTGTCTGCCGCGCGCGCCTTGGGGTTGCCGGTTATCATGATTGACCGTCCCAAAGTCAGCGATCGTCCAATCCGTGCCAGCGTGGCAGAGGTGATGGCCTGGTTGGCGGCTCATTCGGCGTAACGTGGGGTGAACACGTGACGCCCGATCCGGCGGGTGTCGCGGTTGCCGACGATGACCATGGTGCGCATATCGGCCATCTCTGGCGTGGCCTCGGACAGCGTCACAGTTGTGATCTCTTGCGTGGGTTTGGTCACGTCGCGGGCAAAGCTGATCAGCGTCTCGCCCCCACAGGCCTCGCGCAGAATTTCAAGCGCACGGGCGAATTGATGCGGGCGTGACTTGGAGCGTGGGTTGTAAAATGCCATCGCAAAACCGGCTTCACCAGCAAGCCGCAGCCGTTTTTCAATTAAGTCCCAGGGTTTCAGATTGTCGCTGAGGTTGATCGCTGCAAAGTCATGTCCCAAAGGCGCGCCAAGTTGTGCTGCGGCTGCCAGCATCGCGGTAATGCCCGGTAGTACGCGGATATCCAGATCCAGCCAGTCGTTCGGCCCATTCTCCAAGGCTTCAAACACGGCAGAGGCCATGGCAAAGACACCGGGGTCGCCAGAGGAGACCACAACAACATGCTTCCCGTCTGCAGCCATCTGCAGGGCGTGGCTGGCGCGGTCGACTTCGACCCGGTTGTCGCTGGCGTGTAGCGTCAGCCCGTCACGTGGTGTGATCCGTTTGACATAAGGGATGTAGCCGACCACATCGGTGGCCGTGTCCAAGGAGAGGCGGACCTCATCTGTTACAAGGGCGTCATTGCCGGGGCCAAGACCTGCGATAACAACCGAGCCTGCGCGGTTCTGTGTCATGGGCGACGTCCCTGACCGTGGATCAATACGATAGAGAAATAGGGAACCGGCCCGTCCACCTCAGAAAGCTTGCGCACCTGCTGCTGGGGCATGGTTCCGTGTTGCACGAGCCAAGCGTCATCCGCACGGCCTGCGCGATCAAGGGCACGGCGCAGCTTGGGCAGGTTGCGGCCGATCTTCATCACCACCAGCGCGTCGGTGTTTTTTGCGCGTGCCGCCAGCTCATCTTCGTCCAATGTGGCCATGGCGACGGTCAGGACATCATCACCCCAGGTGATAGGCTGGCCCGTGGCTGTCCAACAACCAGACATGCCAGTGATGCCCGGGATCACCTCCATCTCGGTCCGCCCTTCTAGGCGGGTATAAAGATGCATGAAAGACCCATAGAGGAAGGGGTCACCTTCACAGAGAACCACAACATCTTCGTGTTCCGAAATCTCGGCCAGAGTGTCGGCCCATTGGTCGTAAAACGCGGCAAGCAGGCGATTGTATTCAGGGTCGCTGAAATGGATCTCGGTCGTGACCGGGTATTCCATTGCATGTTCAGTTGCGCTTTGCGGAATGAGCCCTTCAACCAAAGTGCGGGCTTGGCCTTTGCGCCCGGCTTTGCGGAAATAGGCCACGTGACGCGCGCCTTCGATGGCACGCCAAGAGCGGACGCTCATCAGATCTGGATCACCGGGGCCGAGGCCCGCGCAGATGACTTTACCCATGTTACTCTTTCCAACTGGCCAATGCGTTGACGGCGGCCACGGTGATGGCCGACCCGCCAAGGCGGCCTTTTACAATCATTGACGGGACCGGCAAGTCCGCCATCAGGGCGTCTTTGGATTCCATTGCACCAACAAAGCCCACAGGGCAGCCGATGATGGCAGCGGGGCGCGGGCAATTGGGGTCTTTCAGCATGTTCAGCAGATGGAACAGAGCGGTGGGGGCGTTGCCAATTGCGACAACGGCGCCGTCTAGGTTTGGACGCCACAGTTCAAGCGCCGCGGCCGAGCGGGTGTTGCCCATCTCCTTGGCCATGTCGGGTACACGTGAATCACGAAGCGTGCAGATGACCTCATTGTTGGCCGGCAGGCGCGGGCGAGTGATGCCTTCGCTGACCATATAGGCGTCACAGAGGATCGGCGCCCCTTGGGCCAGGGCCGCGCGTGCGGTTTTGGCCATCTCGGGAGAAAACCGAATATGTTCTTCCAGGCCAACCATACCAGCTGCGTGGACCATGCGGACCGCGACGCTTTCTTCATCTTTGGAAAAACGGGCGAGATCAGCCTCGGCCCGGATGGTGGCAAAGCTTTCGGCGTAGATCGCCGCGCCATTTGTTTCATAGGTGTGGAGCATGTTTGGTGCCCTCTTTTAGAATTCGGATGTCAGAAGCTTGGGCAGGTGGTCTGCGTTCAGCTCGGTCAGGTCGGGACGATCCGCGGCAGTGGCGTTGCGGATCAGGTCAAATGTCGTGGCGCTGCGGGCCGTGAGGGTCAGATCCGCAGGTTTTGGATGGGCACAGCCCTTGGAACAGCCCGAAATGTGGAGCGTTTTACCGGGTGGGACTTGCGCGGCCAATCTGCGCGCCAGAGCACGCGTTTGCGCGTGCGCCTGCAGGCAAGCGGGCGCGCCGGTGCAAGCGCTCACTTGCAGGCGGGGATCTGTTGCGTCAAGGATCAGACCGGGGCTGGTAGGGAGGCGGTCTTTGCTCTCCACCAGCAACATGCGCCACGGAGTTAAGCGAATATTGCCCAGAGTGGCGAGGGCGTGGAATGTTTCCGCGGTGATCTGACCGAATTCGATGGCGACCAATTGACCGCTCGCCACAGGTCCGGGCGTGGGTAAGGAAACGCGGGTACGACGCGCTGCGGCAAAGGTTGCGGGCAGAGTGCGGCGCGCAACGAGACGGTGCATCCTGCCGCGACCTTCGGGTGCGCCGCCTTGGTCAAGGAACCAGCGTGCAAGTGCGACGGCTTCAGCCGCGGCCGAAATCTCAGTCACAGGTTTGCCCAGATCACATCCATCGGCCAGCAACAAAAGCCCTTGATCACTTGCTTCGATGCGAATGTCGGCTGCGGCGCTGTGCAGATTCGGCATGCCTGTCGCGTCGATGGCAAAGCCGAATTTCCCGGGAAGTGTCAGGTCCGAGGTATCAGCCAGTTGTTTCGCCAAGTCTTGAGCGATCTGTGTGTTGATGTCGCCTGCGGTCCAGAACGGGGTGATAATCACATTGCGCTTTGCCTCAGCCGCTGGCGTGTCGTCGACCAATTCGATCTCGCGCAGAGCTTGGATCAGCGGCGGGTGGTCTTTGTGCGCAACGCCGCGCAGTTGCAGGTTTGCGCGCGAGGATAGGTCCAACAATCCATTGCCAAATTGCTGCGACAAATCCGCGATCCGATGGGCCTGTTCTTGGCTAAGTCGGCCCAGAGGTGCCCGAATACGCACCACAAGCCCATCGCCCGACTGCATCGGGCGCAAGGCGCCGGGGCACCAGCCATAGACCTTCGGGGTTTCTTGCGGTGCACAGGTCATTGCAAGCGTTCCAGCTCAGCCACAATAGAGTTCCGCCGCGTCTGCCACAGACCTGCATCGTTGAGGGCGCGAAAGCGGTCTCGCATAGCGTTTAGTGCAGCGGGGTTGGACTTCTCCATGAAAGTCACCAGATCCTCGCGTCCCAAAGTGGCATCAAAATAAAGATCAAACAGATGTACGGGCACAGCGCGTGCCAGATGGGCAAAGGCGGCCATGTGGTCCAGCGTTGCGGCAATTTCTGCCGCCCCTCTGAACCCATGGGCCATCATTGACGTTGCCCAATCCGGGTTGGCCGCCCGGGCGCGGGTGACACGGGCGATTTCCTCGGTCAGGGCGCGGGCCTGTGGTTTGTCGAATTTTGTGGCGTCCATATGGTAAAGCGCCGGTGCCGCTTGCTCAAGGCGTGCCATGGCGGCGGCAAAACCTGCTTCATGTGCGGCATAATCAGAGGCTACAAGCACGTCAGTTTCTGGCAAATCTTGTAAGTGTACAAAGCTGTCTGCGGTTTTCAAGCGCTGTTCAAGCGCGTCGCGGGCATCGTGGATCTCGCCTTTGGCGTCGATTGCATGGGACGATGCTGCAAGCCAGGCTTCACCAGCCGCTGTCCGGGCTCCGTCGGAGTAGTCATCCAAATGGGTGCCCATCGATAGGCCATATTGGCCCGGGCGCGGGCCAAAGACGCGCGGGCTTTGAGCCAGATAGGGATTGTCTGCGGCGCTTTCTTCACGCTGGGCCAAGGCGCCAGCCGCGCTTTCAAACATTTGCGCAAGACCGGGAAAGACATCGCGAAACAGGCCAGAGACCCGCAAGGTAACGTCAATGCGGGGACGTCCCAGCAGCGCCAGCGGGATTACCTCAAACCCTGAGACGCGCTCAGACCCTTCGTCCCATTTTGGCGCGAGGCCAGCCAAATGCAGCGCCATGGCAAATTCCTCACCAGCTGTGCGCATGGTGGCCGAGCCCCAGAGATCGATAACCAAGCCTTTGGGCCAGTCGCCATGGTCCTGAAGATGGCGGCGCAGCAACTCTTCCGCCAGCTTGACCCCTTGTGCTTGCGCCGACCGCGAGGGTACCGCGCGTGGGTCGGTGGTAAAGAGGTTGCGCCCGGTTGGCACAACATCTGTGCGACCTCGGTATGGAGAGCCTGACGGGCCGGGGGCCACAAGTTGGCCGTTCAAGGCGCACACAAGGCCTGCGCGTTCCTGATCGCCGCATGTACCAGAACCAAAGATGTGCAACCCTTCACCGTATTGGCTTTCTTTGATGTCGCAGACAAAGCTGTCGATACGCGTGATTGCTTCGGCTGCGGAACTGTCAGGCGTGAGGCCCAAATCGGCCTCAACCCCGGTGCCTTGTGCCTCATCGCGGATGTCTTCGATCAGGCGGTCGCGGCGCGCCGGATCAAGACCATCGGCGGTGGAGTACTCGTCCAGCAGGCTTTCCAGCCGTCCCATACCGTCGGGCAAGTTGGTCTGGGCAAGAGGCGGCGGCAAATGTCCGATGGTGACGGCTGCGATGCGGCGTTTGGCTTGTGCGGCTTCGCCCGGATCATTGACAATAAACGGGTAGATCATCGGCAGGCGACCAATCAGCGCCTCTGGCCAACAGGCACTGGACAGGGCGACGGCCTTGCCCGGAAGCCATTCCAATGTGCCGTGTGCTCCGATGTGTATCACGGCATCGACCTGTGCCTGCAGCCACAGATAAAACGCCACATAGGCGTGGCGCGGGGTGCGTTCCAGATCGTGGTAGTCATCGACGCGGGTTTTGACCTCACCCCGTTCGGGTTGCAACGCAACCAGCGCAGATCCGGCCCGGAGCGCGCGAAACCGGATGGCCTTGCCGTCGCAATCTGGATCTTCGTGCGGAGAACCCCACGCGGCAAAGAGATCATCGCGCAGGGTCTTGGGCAATGTTTCAAGGGCCGCGAGGTATTCATCAAGCGGCAGGTCGATGCAGTCTTCCATCAGGCGCAGGCCTGCGTTTGTGATGTCCTCCACCGCGTAGCCCTGCGATGACAGCTCGGCCAAGATCGTGTCGCAGGAGGCCAGTGCATCCAGTCCCACCGCATGGGCCAGATTGTGATCGCGGCCCGGATAGGTGGACAGAACCAGGGCAAGGCGTTTGTCGGCGTTGGGTTTCTGCGCCAAAGCCAATTGGCCTGTCACCCGGTCGACAACTGCGCGGATGCGGTCAGGGTCTGAGCGGTGGGCAAAGCGAGAATACTCCAGTGCGGGGTCTTTTTTACCGGGCGCTTTGAAGCTGATGACACCTGCAAAGATGCGCCCGTCCACTTCGGGTAGGACCACATGCATGGCGAGATCAGCGGGTGAGAGGCCGCGGTCGGCCTCGGCCCAGTCTTTGCGCCGTGCGGTCGACAGAGAGACCTGAAACACTGGGCAGCCGGTGGTGGAAAGTGGCGATGCGCTCCCATCGCGCCCCTGGGCGGAGAATGCCGTGGCGTTGACAATAGCGGCAGGTGCAACGGTTGGCAGGGAGTGTTGCAACCACGCTGTCGCAGCTGGTGCCTTTAGGCTGGTGGCAAAGACGCCAAAGGCCGCGTAACCGCGCGCCCGAAATTCACGGATCAAGGCATCAATCGGCGCTGTGTCAGCTGCGGTTAGATACGAGCGGTAGAACGTAACCAAGACCAGCGGTTGATCTGTTTCAGGGAATGCGTCGATCACGCCTTGATCAGGATCATAAAACCCCTGTTCCGGCATGGTTTTGACACCGCGCACGGGTCCCGCATAAAGACCTGCAGCCAAAGCAAACTGCGCCAGCGCAGCCTGTGCCGCGACGGCGCCACCTGCATCGCAGAGGTGCTGAAGCCTTCGTAAAGTTGAGACGGGGAGCGTTGACAGCTCATCCAGTCGCGCATCTTCACGCCCATCGGCGGGCAGGATCGCCAATGCGATCCCCTTGCGACGCGCAAGGTCTTGCAAGGTGGCCAGACCATAGGACCAGTAGCTTTCCCCGCCGATCAGACGCACCAGAATGCCCTTGGCGCCCTCCAGCGTTTGTTCCGCGTATACATCAACCGAGAGCGGGTGTTTCAACGCCACAAGGTTGGCGAGGCGAAGCGAAGGCAAATTTCCGTCCGCGCGATGCCAGCCCGCCGCAAAAGCGCCAAGGTCACTGTCGGAAAAAGACAACACAATCAGGTCTGCGGGCGACTGCCCCAGATCCTGTGGCGTGTCACTTTCCTCCAACCCGTGGCTTTCGCGGAAGACGACGTGCATCGGTGCTTAGGCTCCCAGATCCGCGTGAATACCTGCGGTGTTGATATTGTCGTGCTCGGCAATCACCACCAGCTGGGTTTTTCGCGGCTCCGTGCCCCAGGGTTTGTCATATTGTGCCCGCAGACGTTCGCCGACCGCTTGGATCAACATCCGCATCGGTTTGCCTTCGACAGCGACATAGCCTTTGACGCGCAGAATGTTGCGGGTACGGGCCATTTCAACAATCCGATTTTGCAGGTCTTCAGGATCTGCGACTTCACCCATTTCAACCACGATGGATTCAAAATCGTCGTGGCTGTGATCATGATGATGGTGGTGATCGTGATCGTCGTCATCGTGATGATGGTGATGGTCTTCGTGACGGGAGGGGCGGGCCTCCAAATCGTCTTCGGCGGCGGCTTCGAGCCCTAAGATCACGCGCGGGTCAATCACGCCTTCGCTCATTGGTAAGATCGGCAGTTTCCGCGGAGCTTCAGCCTCGATAACGGTGCGGGCTTTTGCAATGCCTGTTTCACCGGCCAGATCGGCCTTGGACAAGAGGATGATGTCGGCGCAGGAAATCTGATCCTTGAAGAGCTCAGACAGCGGGGTTTCGTGGTCGATGCCTTCGTCCGCCGCACGCTGTGCCTCGACCGCGTCAAGGTCCGTTGCGAATTGGCCCTTGGCCACGGCTTCTGCATCGGCCAGTGCAATTACGCCGTCCACGGTAATGCGTGAGCGGATCGCGGGCCAGTCAAAGGCTTTGAGCAATGGTTTGGGCAACGCCAGTCCAGAGGTTTCAATCACGATGTGTTCGGGCGCTTCCGGCAGGGCCATCAGCTGTTCGATGGTGGGAATAAAGTCATCTGCAACCGTGCAGCAAATGCAGCCATTGGCCAATTCCATGATGTTTTCGGCCGGGCAATTGTCATCCGCGCAGGATTTCAGGATATCGCCATCAACACCCGCAGTGCCAAATTCATTGACCACAACCGCCAGACGCTTGCCTTGCGGGTTTTGCATCAGATGGCGGATCAAAGTGGTTTTGCCTGCGCCGAGAAATCCGGTGATGACGGTGACAGGGATCTTGTTCAAAGGTGTCATAGGGGGCAGGCCTCAGGCAGTTTTATCGGGCAAATTGAGCGGGGGAATGCGAGCGACTGTTTGCTTGCGAAAGCTTTGCGGACGTTCACGCCATGGCACCAGACCATCGGTGGTCTGTGCATAAGCCGCGACGCCTTGCAGGATTTCTTCTACATGGATGTTCGGGTCCATGTCGCCATAGACATAGGTCCAGCGTTCGCTTCCACCGCTGAGCACCATCGAACAGCCACGGGTGCAGGCCGAAAGACATTCGGTTCCGCGCAGGGTCACGCCTTCGGGGAGAACGCCTTCCTTGAGCGCTTCCAGCATAATCGCACCCGGGCGCGGCCCTTCGGGGTCGACATCCGCACGGCGGCATGTTGTGCAAACGGTCAGCATGACCTCGGCAGGTTCACGTGTTTCGGCCATATCATGCCGCTCCTTTTGGTTCTGGTCGAAGGGAGCAAGCAGCCAGCGGGGCGAAATTGTAATGCCCACATCCGGTAGCAGAACACCCCGTCCGCCCGTTGTTACAGATGTTGGCAGGTCTCCCGGCTTGCAGATGTCGCCTGGTCTCAGGCGGTGGGCTCCATCCTTCCCGGGTTTTATCCCAGTGGTTTTCGGAACCCTCATCCGGTCACGGTCGCGGGGGCGGCTGTGCTTGGCAGGACACTCCTGCTGTCACATTCCCTCTTCGCCCAGGCCGAAACCTGGGAACCAACACAAAACCCCTTGCGCTATTGCGCCCTTCCTTGTCAAGACATGGCGAAACCGCAGGAGGGTTCCCCATGAGCGATAAGTCTGAAAGCGTCATCTCAGAAGAAGAAGCGGCACGCCACGCGTCAAAGATGGCAAAAAAGAAAGCTGCCCGTGACAAGATGATGAAGACGAAGGATGGCGAAAAAGGCCTGATCATCGTTCACACGGGTCCCGGCAAAGGCAAGTCCAGCTCGGGTTTTGGTATGATCATGCGTTGTATCGCGCATAAAATGCCCTGTGCAGTGGTGCAATTCATCAAAGGCGCCTGGGCCACCGGTGAGCGGACCTTGATCGAAGAGAATTTCGGCGATCTCTGCCAGTTCTATGCGATGGGCGAAGGTTTCACTTGGGAGACACAGGACAAAGCGCGCGATATTGCCGCAGCGCGCAAAGGCTGGGAAAAAGCCAAAGAGATGATCCTGGACGAGCGCAACACGATGGTCTTGTTGGATGAGATCAACATCGCGTTGCGGTATGAATATCTAGACCTGGACGAGGTTCTGGAATTCCTGGTGGAGCATAAACCGGCTATGACCCATGTGGTTTTGACGGGGCGCAATGCCAAAGAAGAGCTGATCGAAATAGCGGATCTGGTAACAGAAATGGGGCAAATCAAGCATCCATTCCGTGCCGGTATCAAAGCCCAAAAAGGTGTGGAATTTTAAGGTCTAGCTGTACGCCCGGGGTTCCAGCCTCGGGCGTGCATCGAACGAAGTGTCAACCAATCGGGATCAAGTGATTGTCCCAAGCGGTTGTATCCGTTGCGCTTTGGGTCGCGTGGTCGAGGGTCAGGGAATAGATCTTGCCCTCACCCGTGGTGGCGATCCACCCTTTTGCGTCCGTTGAAAGGCCGCAAACATCGGCGATTTCAAACTCTTTGACCATATCACCGGTGCTGGTCTCCATGATCTGAACACGGCTCCCACGCGGCGACGACACGGCAACGGTTTGCCCATCAGGCGCGAAGGCGATTGATCCACCATAGCCATTAAGGTTGCGCAAGCGAGGGTCACCGTCCGCCAACAGGGTCGGAGTCTTCCCGGGTCTATGCAGGCCAACAATTGGCGCAAGCTCGCCCAGATCACCTTGCCACTGCATCGCAAACCCCACCGTTCCGTCTGCAGAGAGTGACAGGTGACGGATAGAGTTTAAGTGGAGGTCGGCGGGCAGACTGATCTGTTCAAGAAGTTTACCGTCAAATCCGACATAGGTCAGGCGCGGTTCCATGGTTGGTAGGTTCAATTTTGCACGGCCGCTGTCCGGGTGGGTCTCAATTCCGCCGTTTGCAACCAC
This sequence comes from uncultured Paracoccaceae bacterium, assembly GCA_947497985.1. GTDB lineage: Bacteria > Pseudomonadota > Alphaproteobacteria > Rhodobacterales > Rhodobacteraceae > Epibacterium. Next base: position 78,103 of record CANMIX010000009.1, on the reverse strand, counting down.
AAGATACCCATCAGGGTGGCGCAGAATGTCATGCGGCCCGATCCCACCTGACGAGAAACTGCCCAAGCGGCGATAGGTATGGCTGTCCCAAACGCCAATGACGCCTTGCGCATTCTCATAGTCATTCTCGGTTGTGAACAGCTGCTGCCCATCCGGCGAAAAACAGCCGTGGCCATAAAAATGATGCCCTTCTGGCGGGGTCAGGCGGGTGATTTGCGCCCCTGTTCGGCAATCCAACACATCGGCAAAACGGCCCGGACGGCGGGCAAAGGCGATCACCTCAGGGCGGTGCGGGTGAGCGCTTGCCGCATGTCCGCGCCCCGGCAGGGGATGGCGAAAGACAACCTGTCCTGCGGCGGTTAACCCGGCAAGGATGTATTGCCCGTTTTGCTCCAAACCTGCTGTGACAAAGTCGGGATATCCAACGTCAGCCCAGGTGGCTTGTGGGGCGACACTGGCGGCCAAAAGTCCTGTTAGAAAACCGCGACGTGTGGCCATATCAGTCCCCATCCAGAGAGTTAAATCCGGCAGCCACGCCAAGACGCGGACCCAATTCACCTGATACAAGCGCGCGCAGTTCCACCACTTCCTGTTTCAGGGCCTCGATGCGGAAGCGTGATCCGGCGTCTGCAACGCCTGCGAACCGGGGATCATCAAGTGCGGCTGCACGGCGTAAAGCGTGCTCAAAACTCTCGGTCAGATGTGCCTGTAAGTCTGGTGCATCCTGCGCGAGTGCCAGCGCCAGCGGTTCCAATGCCTCAAGCGACAAGACAACATGGCGAAGCGACCGGTCCGAACGCCACGCTTCGGCGCGACGTGGGCGAGGTTTGTCAAAGGTGCCCAGCGGTCGCCCAAGGCGTAGGTCATCGACAATCTGCAAACCGGTGCCCAGCGTTTTGAACAGCTCTTGGCGGACTTCTGCGTCGTTTTGGTAGCGATCTGACGGTGGTTGCATCACATCGACAAAACTGCTGCTCCAGTCTTGATGGATGGTCTCGGCCGTTTTGGCGATGTCCGTTGTCATGGCTTGCGCCAAATCACAGCGGTATTCAGCACTGGCGAGGTTTTGTGCGTCCGCGTCATACATCAGATATTCGAGCGCATAGAAACCTTTGCCTGCGATTGAATGCTGCGCAAAGACCTCTGGCGGCAAGACATCACGATTTTCGGTGCTCAGGAGCGTGCGCACGGCCTTGCCGATTTTGCCCCTATTGTCCGGCCAGAACGCCAAGGAGAACGCGCGCGAGTCAGTCTCGCTTGGACCGAAGCGCCAGATGCTTGCGGTGATCCAGGCATCAAAGCTGCTGGCGAATGCCTGCTCCATCGCGGCAGGTGCGCTGATGCAGTTTTCGGCGGTTGTCTGGGCCAAATCCCGGGTCTGATGTGCCAGTGTTTCAAAGGCGGGGAGAATTTGCGTGTCCACAATCGATTGGGTCAACGCGTCGCTGTGGGCTTGGGTTGCGACGGTTGCGCAAATCAGCGGAATGAAAATATGACGCATGTGTCAGAGGCTCTCCAAAAACTTCAACAGATCCGCGCGTTCATCCGCGGACATTTGCACCACGCGGGCCTGCGCATTTGCGGCCTCGCCACCATGCCAAAGGATCGCCTCTAGCAGCGTACGGGCGCGACCGTCGTGTAGGTAACCGGCAAGTGGGGAGACCTGTTTGGTCAGACCGATACCCCAAAGCGGCGGGGTGCGCCATTCTTGTCCTGTAGCACGGGCTTCGGGGCGATTGTCCGCAAGCCCGTCGCCCATATCGTGCAGCAACATGTCGCTGTAGGGCCAGATCAATTGAAAGCTGTGTTCATCCCGATCTGTCAGACGATGAGTTACAAATTTTGGCGTGTGGCAGCTGGTGCAGCCTGTGTCGTAGAACAACTCTTTTCCACGAAGAACCGCCGGATCTTCCAAATTCCGCCGCGCAGGCACAGCCAAATTGCGGCTGTAAAAGGTCACAAGATCCATATTGGGTTGGTCGATCTCTGTCCCACGGGCAACGTCGTCGCCATGCGGGGCCGTACGGCAATGAACCTGGGCCGGGGTGCATTCGCCCCAATGGGCCGGAAACAGGGGTGTCGAGATACCAATGTCGCCGGAAAACGCGGCGGCTGATTGTTCGTGTACCGTCGGGCTACCGGCCTTGAGGCCAAAGCGGCCCAAAAGGATTTGTTGAAATTCCTGCGACCACACAAGGTTGGCGCGCCCTGAAATCCCGTCTCCGTTGGCGTCGTCTTCATCAACATTGGCCAGAATGTCTGCGGCCGGAATGGCTTCCAACAGGCCAAGGCCGACCATTGGCGGTGCCACACGTGGAGACATCATGACATCGCTGTGCAAAGGACCATAGCCGAGATCGCGCGCCTGATAGGTCGGTTTGCGCAAGGTCACAACTGTTCCGTCGGACAGCGGGACGGGCAGGTCTTCGTAGGTGACCGAAAGGCTGTATTCAGGCGGCATGCCAGGGGGGGAGAAATCCTGCAGCTGGCGGCCATAATTTGGCTCGGGCGTGTCTCCGATATAGTCGGTGATCTCTTTCACCTGCTCCGGAACCGGGCCGGGAACCGAGACGCGCAAGAACATGGAAACCGCAGTATCATCTGGGTTTTGTGGTGTGTGGCCACGCCCATCCTTGAGGTGGCAACGCTGGCAGGAACGTGCATTGTACAAGGGGCCCAATCCATCGGATGCTTTGGTAGAAGCCGGTGCAAAGACCCAGATCTTTTCAAACAGCGCATTGCCGAGTTTGAACTCCAGCTCTTGCTCAAACGACAGGTTGCCACTGTGTTGAGAAAACGCATCTGCATCAGTGCGTGCACGCGTTGTTGCAGCACCCGCAGGGTGGGCTTCAAACGGTTCTGGCGTGGAAAAATCGGATGTTGCACGGCGGGCCGCATCAATGCGGGACGCTTCCTGTGCAGTGCGTGGCACCGTGTTGAGATGCGGATCTGTGTAGACGCTGGCGGGCCAGTCAGCGGCATCAATGCTGGTTGCGCAAAATAGGGCTGTCGTGGTGAGCGCCAAGGCGCGGGTGGTTTGGGTAAACATGCCTGAACCGGGGTAGGGAGGGAGTTTGAAACAAGGTGTAAATCAAACAAAAGCTCTGGGCAAAGGTGACACCTTCGCCCAGAGAACTCGTTAAATTATTGGAAGACTGCTGTTGGATTGTCCAGGGAGTCTGAACCTTCAAACGCGATGCCGTCCAGTTTCAGCGCAGAAACAGCGCGCTCAAACGACCGGGTTTGGTCGATAAGACCGTTCACGCCACCCATCACCAGTGCTTCGCCTTTGGCGTTGCCTGCTTCCAGCATCTGATCATAAGAGAAGCCCGCTTCGGCAGCCAATTTGATGCGACCCAGCGCCCGCATGGTGGTGGACAGTTTGGTCAGGATCTCGCCGTCTAGCGCTGCGTCGGTTTCAGCAACCAACTCGGACAAAGACGCACCCGATACCAGATCGCCGTTCACGCGGACATATTCGCCCAGATAGACGTTTTGCACGCCCAGACCATCATAGTAGTGGCTGTTGTGGGTGTTGTCAGAGAAGCAGTCATGCTCTTCTTCGGGATCATTCAGCATAACGCCAAGACGCATGCGTTCCCCCGCAGTTTCGCCGTAAGACAGCGAACCCATACCCGTCAGAATGGTCGAGATACCGGCGTCCAGATCCGAAAACAGTGCGGTGCGGCCTTCACCTTCGGATGTCCACTGAGCAACCATCCATTCGAGGTCTGAAACCAGAAGATCGGTTGCAGCAGACAGATATTCACCGCGACGGTCACAATTGCCGTTGGTGCAATCTTCACCAGCTGCAAAGTCAGTCCAGGCACGATCGCCTGCGCCGTGGTTGGTTCCCTTAAGGTCTTGACCCCAAAGCAGGAATTCAATCGCGTGGTAACCTGTTGCAACGTTTGCTTCGACGCCATCAGCTTCGTGCAGGGTTTCTGCCAGCAGGGTGGGGGTGATGTGGGCTGCGTCGATTGCTTTGCCGGACAGCTCAAACGAAGGGTTCGCAACGATGTTCAGTGCCGCCAGACCGTTCTCATCGCTGGGGCCGCCGTAAGATGCGTCCACATAATCGATCAGACCTTCGTCCAGTGGCCAAGCATTCACTTTACCTTCCCAGTCATCAACAATGGCGTTGCCAAAGCGGAAGACTTCGGATTGCTGGTAAGGAACGCGAGAGGCCAACCATGCGGCACGTGCGGCTTGCAGGTTTTCGGCGGAAGGGGCTGCCAAAAGGGTGTTTACTGCGGTCTGCAGGGTCTTAGCCGTGGTCAGGCTGTCTTCATATGTGGCCAGAGCAATATCGGCGTAAGTTGTCAGTACCGCGTCTTTTTCGACAGCAAATGCTGCAGTTGCGGAAAGGATCGTTGCAGACACTGCTGTGCCGCGAAGAATCTTAGAGATCATTTTGTGCTCATCGCTAGTTGTGAATACCCGGCACCGCAGTTGCAGTCACCAGAAGGGGAAGCCCGGAAGAAATGGAACCAGGCGGGTGTGTTATTTGGTCAGGATCAACTTGCCAGCGCGGGTGATCCGGAGGGAATAAACCTGGCCGTTCAGCAAGATACGGGCCTGATTTCCGCCCTTGGTCAGATCTTCGGCGTAGAAAGTGGGGAAAACTTCAGTTGCGGTTGTTAGTTCGTTTGTATCGATCTGTTTCATGTCATCTACCCGACGCTGTTTCGAGGTCATCTGGACCCTCATCTATCTCCTGACATCGGGCTGACCTGACTCGGCAGGCTGGCTGGATATGTGTTTTCTGACTTATTTAGTCAGATACGTCAATCCGAGTTTTTTAATAGGGTATTATTTTTTGCGTATAAACGAAAAAACGCGCCCAGTGGGCGCGCTTTAAAATCAGTTTTCCCAGATGTTTAGTCGCGGGTGCCAGAAAATTTTGCTTGCCACTCTTCCCGTTGCTCATCGGCAATTTTCGCAAAGAGCACATCAGGAACAGTGAAAGCATGCCCATCTGGTAGCCCCGACAGGAACGCCGCGACATCCGTCGGCCAGCTGCGATCATCGGAATTCAGCGCGGTCATCATCTTGTCTGTGGCATCTGGAATAAACGGCGCGCTCAACACTGCATAGAGGCGGATCAGGTTCAGGCCCAGGCGCACTTGTGCGGCCGCTTGCTCGGGATCTGTTTTAAAGGTCGACCATGGGGCCGCCGATTGCAGGTACTCGTTGCCCGCAACCCAGATCGCGCGCAGCTCTTGCGCGGATTTGCGGACGTCCATCGCTTCCATATGGCCTTCATAGGCGCGGACACGTTTGGTGAGGTCTGCGATCAGTGCCGCTTCCTGTTCGCCAAAGCTGCCGCCTGCGGGGACCACTTCGGTGAATTTGGAACGACAGAATTTGGTAATGCGGCTGACAAAATTGCCCAGAACATCGGCCAGATCCTTGTTCACCGACTGCTGGAAATTCTCCCAGGTGAATTCTGAATCCGAACTTTCGGGCGCATGGGACAGCAGCCACCAGCGCCAGTAATCGGACGGCAGCAGCTCAAGTGCTTGGTCCATGAACACGCCACGGCCCTGGCTGGTAGAGAACTGACCGCCATCATAGTTCAGGTAGTTAAAGGACTTCAGATGGTCGACCATTTTCCATGGCTCGCCTGAACCCAGGATTGTCGCCGGGAATGACAGTGTGTGGAAGGGGACGTTGTCCTTGCCCATGAATTGCACGTAGCGGACATCATCGGCGCCTTTATCGGTGCGCCACCAGCGCTCCCATGCGGTGTCGTCCTTGCCGTTTGCTTCTGCCCATTCCTTGGCGCAGGCGATGTATTCGATTGGTGCATCGAACCAGACATAGAAGACCTTCCCTTCCATGCCGTCCCAAGGTTGGTCGCCTTTTTTGACCGAAACACCCCAGTCCAGATCTCGGGTAATCCCGCGGTCCTGCAGGCCGTCACCATCGTGCAGCCATTTCTTGGCAATTGAGGTGGTTAGCACCGGCCAGTCTGCCTTGCTGTCGATCCAGGCATCAAGCTGGTCACGCAGCTCGGATTGGCGCAGGAACAGGTGTTTAGTCTCACGCACTTCCAGATCGGTTGAGCCGGAAATTGCAGAGCGCGGCTCAATCAGATCTGTTGGATCCAGCTGCTTGGTGCATTCTTCACATTGGTCGCCGCGCGCACGTTCATAGCCGCAGTTGGGGCAGGTGCCTTCGACATAGCGGTCCGGCAGAAAGCGACCATCCGCATTTGAATAGACTTGGCGATCCGCGACTTCGGAAATTAGCCCGGCGTCAGCGAGCTTGCCGGCAAAGTGCTGCGTCAGCGCGTGGTTCGCATCGCTTGAGGACCGGCCAAAGTGATCAAACGAGAGACCAAAGCCCTGCGCGATCTTGGCCTGAACCTCGTGCATCTCGGCGCAGTAGTCGGCCACAGGCTTGTCCGCTTTGGCGGCGGCCAGCTCAGCCGGGGTGCCATGTTCGTCGGTGGCACAAAGGAACAGAACTTCATTGCCGATGCCACGCTGAAAACGCGCAAAGAGGTCGGCGGGCAGCTGGCTTCCGATCAGGTTGCCCAAGTGCTTGATCCCGTTGATGTAGGGCAGTGCCGAGGTGATAAGAATACGTGCCATGCGGTCCATCCAGAATACAAAGTTGCTGCACCGTCTACAGGAAGCAAGCGCGAGGGGGAAGACCAGCTGCGGTCAATCCGGCCGTGGAATTCGACAATGACCAACCGAGACACAAAAAACGACCCGGAGTTCCCGGGCCGTTGTGTGAGGAATGTTCTGGGATGCCTCAGGCGATCAGAGTTTTTCGACAGCTGTGCTGCGGATCGTGCCCCAGTTTTCGGACGCTTTTTTGATGGTTCCTGCACGGTCCTTGTTGAACGCGGCAAAGATCTCTTCGTTCAAAAAGACATAGAGCTTGTTGTCGATGACTGCCGCATATTCCGGGTCGCCGTCGAACTTTTTGCCTACAGAAACGCCAAATGTGCAGAACCCGCCGTTTTGCGGAAGATAAGCCGCCGGATCGGCTTCGAATTGCGCCTGAGTTTTGGCGCTATTGAAGTAATATGCAACGCCGTCGTGCACAGCGGTATAGGCCGCAGTGCCTTCGACCGGCTTGCCGGATTGCACGAAGGCAACCGGGTCAACGCCGTGCAGACCCAGCTGTGCACCAGCCGCGGTGAGCCCGTTGGAGACGTTGTATTCGTCGGCGGCAAATACGGGCGCAGCAGCGAGGGCTCCGATGACGGTCAATGCAGCGATGTTCAGTTTGGTGATCATGTCGTGTCCTTCCAATATAGAAATCTTGCTTTGTTGAAGGCCGTGTGGGCCTTCCTGGATGACTTAGATGGCTTTCGGAAATCAAAGCAACGGAACGGGAAATCTTGCGAACGGTCTGTTTGGTTGCTTGAACGATCTGCAAGGTTTCATTGAAGCAGGCGGCATTTTGAGCGCCGCCTGTTGGGAAAGTTCGAATGCCTGGTCTAAACGTGTGCTGACTCGTTTTCGGGTTTATGCAGGCCAACTACAATCACCACAGCCAGGCCGTTGGCCCAATAGAAATAGGCATCAAGCCCTTTGAACCCAAACGCCATCGGTGCGAAGAGAAAGAGCGCGCCCACTGCTGCGTCGACGGCTAGATGAACCGAGTACGGCAATATTCGAAAGAGGCCTAGGTGGTGGTCTGTCAATAAGGTGAGGACAAAGGCCGCGACCCCAACCGTGACGGACAGCCAAAGAGCCAGCGTGGTGTCTGTGCCGAGCCCAAGTGCAAACGGGGCGATCAAAAGGGCCAGCGCAACCGGATAATCCAGATAGGCATGAACGGTTTTGGATACGAATTTTAGGGACATGGTAACTCCTTTGATGTTGCGTGCCACGGACGGAAATCGGTGGCGTCTCCAAAGGATATGTGGTCCGTTCCAGTGACCCTATTGCTGGTCGTTCAACAGATCGTACGCGGCGTTCAGTCTGTTATGCACAGGCGCGTCCGCGAAAGGCTGCTGGGCTAATTCCCATTTCTTTTTTGAATACGCGACTGAATGCGCTTTCCGATGAATACCCCGTTCGCGCGGCCACTTCGGCGATGCTGGCGTGATCTTGCCCTAAGGACTGACATGCGATCTGCATGCGCCAGTTGGTCAGATATTGCATTGGTGGGATGCCCATTTTGTCGGCGAAATGAACCGCAAAGCCGGTGCGGGACATCCCGGCCTCCCGCGCAAGGTCCGCGACGGTCCAGTCGTTGGCGGGCGCATTGTGAAAGGCGGCGAGGGCCTGTGCCAGTTTGGGGTCCGCAAAACCGGCAAGCCCGCTGTAGTTATGACCCTGTGTTTCGATGAAACAGCGCAGAGCCTGGGCGAGGATCACTTCTGACAGGCGCAGGGCAATAAGGTCCCCTCCAAACTGGGTGCGGCCTGCTTCATCGCCAATCATGCGCAGAGTTGCGTCCATCCATCGACCGGCAGGTTCGCCATAGTTTTTGATGTGAATATACGGCGGTAGGCGATCAAATATGAGATGCCGTGCATTGGGGGCGAAAGAGAAATGCCCACATATGAGCTGTGTTTCCCGATTGCTGTCAGCGTCGCCATAAACCAGCGTTCCATCACCTTGATAGCCGGATGTTTCCAGCACTTGGTCCAAAGGCAGGCTTCGGTGTGCCTGATCTGGACCTGAAATGAGATCATGTGCTGCGCCATGGGGAATGATGATCAAATCCCCCTGCGCCAGATGCAACATCTCGCCGCTTGCTGGCAGACGCACGGTGCAATCGCCGCGATGCGCGAAATGAAAACGCGCGACGTTTTTGTAATTTGGAACGGAGACACCCCAATGGCCGGAAAAACTGGTCCGGAAATAGAGCGTTCCTTTTACGGAGAGTTTGGAAAATATGTCGCTTAGAGTGTCTATCATGCATGTATCATGCAGGTCCGATGACCTGCCGTCCATGGTGCTGAACGACGGGTTATGAATTGCGAACGTTTGGTGTGCTGGCTGGAGACACCGCAAAAGGCTTGGGGGCCGCGCCGCGTTTGAGGATCCACTCTTTGGGGGGTGCAGTGCGGGCGCGCAGACGCTTGAGGGTCCAGTGGCTGTGAGTGGCGCTGTGGGCTTGCGCCATATGCCAGCGCGTCTCAATGCCGGGGGCGCCGCCTTGATCAGGGGTCAGCAGCAGCGCGAGGGGGGCAGCCCCCAATGTACCGCCTTCCTCCGCCGCAAGATGCAGACGGCGGACTGGGGTCATCAAAGGTGGTTCAGGAAGTTCACAGACAACAAGCCCCGTAGCCCCGCTGCGCAGGATCTCTTCGGTGCACCACAAAAGATCCTCTGTCCGAGGGGCGCGGATAAAGAGAAACCTGCTCGGATCGGTGAAGGGCGCGATGCCATCGGGGTTGAGCTGTACCTTCTCCCATTGGGGTGTCACCCAGAGGATCGGGCCGGGCACAGCCGAGGCCAGCCATAGGGCAAACCCCCAGCGAGCCGGGCCGCAGGCCTCATGCGCGCGGGCGCGGGGCAGGGAGATATCATCGCTCAGACACAGGCCGTCTTTGGGTCGATGTGTTCTGCGGGTCAAAAGATGAGTCGGCATGCCTTAGATTGGCATGTTCTCATTTTGTTCTCAATCTTTTCTGAGGGGGTTGCATCACACCAATGGAGGCTTAGGTTGCGGTAACAAAATGCCGGACAGCGAAGGGACGTGCAATGAAACAGAACCGATTGGGCCGCACAGATATCATGGTCACAGAGTATTGCCTGGGCACCATGACCTTTGGCTCGCAGACCGATGAAGCTGACTCGCATACGCAAATTGACATGGCGCTCGAGGCCGGGATCAATTTTTTAGACACCGCAGAAATGTATCCGGTCAACCCGGTGCGGGCAGAAACCATTGGCCACAGTGAAGCGATCATTGGCAATTGGAATGAGAAGACCGGGCGTCGTGGCGATTATATTCTGGCGACGAAACATTCCGGTGAAGGTCTTAAGGCTGTGCGCGACGGCGCGCCGATCAGTAAGGAGAGCATCGCATCAACCATCGAAGGCTCTCTGAGGCGGTTGAAAACGGATTACATCGACCTGTACCAATTCCATTGGCCAAATCGCGGCAGCTATATGTTCCGCAAGAACTGGGGGTTTAAGCCCTGGACATCGGGGCAAACCCGATCAGATATCCGCGCAGATATCGAAACCTGTCTGGAAGCGCTGCAGGAGCAGGTCGACAAAGGCAATATCCGTGCTTTTGGTCTCAGCAATGACAGCGCATGGGGCACCTCCCAGTGGTTGGAGTTGGCGGAGGCGGGCAAAGGCCCACGCGTGGCCACGTTGCAAAACGAATACTCGCTGTTGTGCCGTTTGTTTGACACGGATCTTGCGGAGCTGAGCACCTATGAAGACGTGGGGCTGTTGTCTTATTCACCCCTTGCGACGGGACTTTTGACCGGTAAGTACCAAAGCGGTGCTGTGCCTGAGAAATCACGCATGACCATCAATAGTAATTTGGGTGGTCGTGTGTCCGAGCGTGTATTTGGAGCCGTTGATGCCTATTTGGCGATTGCCAGCAAACACGGTCTAGATCCGACCCACATGGCGCTGGCATGGTGCAAAACCCGTCCCTTTATGGCCTCAATCATCTTTGGCGCAACCGATCAGATACAGTTGCAACATATCCTGGATGGTAAAGATCTGGAACTGGGTGAGGATGTCATTTCCGAGATTGATGCCACCCACAAAGCGTATCCCATGCCGTATTGATCGGCGTGCTTAGGCCAAAGGGGCGGGGGCTCCCGCCCGGTCTGCACAGCGATCAAGATCGCAGGCGACCCGTTGGGCCGGGCACCGCGCCTTTTGGCGCGGTGCTGCCGTTGCGTTTTCTGGCCTAGTGGCGTGTCGCCGAAGAGCGGGACGCAAATTTGGCCAAGCTATGTGGGAGCAAGCGGCTTCCTGTTGTGCCTTGATGCTGTGGAAGATCCTGGCGCAACGCGCGTGCGGAAATCCCATGTGCGGTGCGAAAGGCGCGAGAAAAGCTGGACTGCGACGTAAACCCGGTGGCTTCGGCCACTTCCAGCAATGGCAGGCTGGTGTCGGTCACCAAACGGCGTGCTTCTGCAAGGCGCAGTTGCAAATAGTGATCCTGTGGCGTGGTGTTCAAACGCAGGCGGAATTGCTGTTGCAGAGTGCGTGCGCTCGTCCCCAAAATCTCTGCCATCATGGCAAGCGGCATCGGGGTTGCCAGCGTGTCCTCCATCAGCGCGTGGGCCTGATCGGTCAACGCGGTGTCGCGGGCGCTGCCGGAGGGGAGTGATACAACAGAGCCGTCATCGGGCAAGGGCTCATCCATGAGTTTTGGTGCGACAAACAGATCTGCCATGCGCCCGGCAAATCCGGCACCCATCCGTGCATTGATCAGGTGCAACATCAGGTCAACTGCTGCCGTGCCGCCGCTGGCTGTCATCCGACCCTCAGACGTGGTGAAGGGCTCGGCACAAAATTCAACTTCGGGAAAGCGGCGGGAGAAACTCTCCTGCGCGTCCCAGTGGCAGGTCGCAGGATGGTGGTCCAACAGGCCGGCCTCAGCCAGTAACCAAGCCCCCCCGTCGATGCCGATCAATGTGGCCCCTGTGTTGGCAATGCGGCGCAGACCAGACAGCAGGCTGGGGGTCGCATGGCGCGCAAGTTGGAAACCGGCCAGAACGATCAACGCGTCACATGTCTCCAATTGCGCCATCGGAAAGCTTGGTACCGTCAGCCCGCTGGACAGCATCGGCACTTCGTCCGTGGCGCTGACATAGTCCCAGTCAAAGAGCGGACGTCCAGCCAAACGATTGGCGGCGCGCATGGGATCTACCGTTGCGGCAAAGGACAGTGTGTTGGTTTCATCCAAAACCAGCACCGCTGTATTGAGCGCCTTTGCTTCGGGCTGAAGGATGTTTTGTGCGGATTTCATCAAGTCGATTCGCTTTGTGATAAGTCTTTCCACAAGGCTGGGCGAAGGGCGAAAAACCCGCAAATCGGTTTCCGGGGACAAGGCTGGGGATAACTTGTGGCACAACACGGTACATAAGAAGGAGAAGATTTTGACGGCCAAAATCGGCCAAATCTTAACATTTCTTGCCCAATTGCTCAGGGGCAAGCCACCGCAAATTGTCGGTCGTCGTTGGCCAGAACAGCGCGATGTCATCTGTGTGCAGACATCTTGGAATTGTATCGAAGACGTGATTTGCGTGGTGAAGTGAGGGCGAAACTGCCATAAGCCGTGACATGTATTTATGGATCGTCATCGCCTTAGCCGCGGCAAGTTTTCAAACCATCCGCTTTATGTTGCAGAAAGTTCTGGCCTCCGTCACCTTGTCGGCCGCCGGGGCAACGTTTTCACGTTTCTTCTACTCGATGCCTTTCATCCTGGCCGGGCTTGCGGCCTATTTCTGGCACAGCGGGGCCAGCCTGCCGACGTTGGATACGCGGTTTTGGTTGTTTGCCACCATAGGTGCGGTGTCGCAAATCACCGCGACCATCTGCGTCGTCGCATTGTTCAAGCAGCGCAACTTTGCCGTCGGGATCACCTTCAAAAAGACTGAGGTCATTCAGACGGCAATTGTGGGTCTGGTGGTTCTGGGAGACCAGATCAGCCTTGGCGGATGGGGCGCGATCCTGTTGGGGTTGGTTGCTGTGTTGATCTTGTCCAAGCCAAGCGACAGCAGCGGGGCTTGGTATCTTCATCTGACAAACCGCGCGGCGAAGCTGGGGATTGGGTCGGGCATCTTGTTCGCCTTTTCGGCCGTCAGCTACCGTGCGGCGTCACTGCAATTGGCGGAACTGGAGCCAATCGTGCGCGCGGGGGTTACCTTGGGGGCAGTTGTGAGCTTGCAAACCCTGATCATGGCAGTTTGGTTGGTGTTGCGTGATCCGGCCGAAATTGGTCGTGTCTGGCAAGCGCGTCGTGTGGCTGTTTGGGTTGGGCTGACCAGCATGGGCGGATCCTTTTGCTGGTTCTGGGCCTTCACGTTGCAAAACGCCGCCTATGTCAAAGCAGTAGGGCAGGTGGAGCTATTGCTTTCACTTCTAGCGTCCATCTTGTTCTTCAAAGAAACGGTCACCCGACGTGAGATACTGGGGATGGCGTTCCTTGGTTTGTCGATTCTAGTGCTGGTGTTGACGATCTGAGCGCAGATCACCCGAGCGGCGATGCGCCATTCAGATGCAAGAACAGGCTTTCTTCGTCATTGTTCTGAAAAAAGGGAACCGACGTAACAGGGGTAAGATTGGGCAGGCGCGCGGCGACTTCGGCCAGAACGACCTGCGTGATAAACGGCAGATCAAATCCGCGCGCTTGGTCCAATGGGACCCATTGCAGATTGGACAGTTCATCTGAGGCGCGCGAGAAATCATCCAAATCACTTGCGACATGGCTGGCATCTACCAAGAAGAAGCGCGCATCAAACCGGCGTGGACGTCCAGTCGGGGTTATCGCGCGGAACACGAATTCCAAGGCGCTGGCGTCTGGTCTGTGTCCAGTTGCCGCAAACTCTGTCCAGTCGGCAGGCGGATCCTCCCACAGGTCTGTTTGGCCCAGGACAAGTCCCGTTTCTTCCCAAAGCTCACGAATTGCCGCGCAGACCAGAGCATCACGTAAATGATCGGGCGCATGGTCCATCAGCAATTCCGCGACATGGGACGGAATGGCTGCTGCCAGTGGAACAGAGGCATCATCTGGGTCGACCGCACCGCCGGGAAAGACAAACTTGCTGGGCATAAACGCAGCTTTGGCACCGCGCTGCCCCATAAGAACGCTTGGGGATGCGCCATCTTTGTCGCGCAATACAATAACGCTCGATGCATTGCGTATCGCGGTTTTATCGACCTGCGCGGGCGGTGTCGTCATTTGTGTTCCAGCATCTGACGGCCGACGCATCGCACGTCAGCCTGCAGTATACAAAATGCAGGTTAGTCTGCCTTGTCAAACCCATACATGCCGCGTGCCCATTGATAGGCGATGATCATCCCCTTCATTCGGGGCAGCAAGAACAGCGACAACAGCAGGCAGCCTATGCTAAAAACTGAGAACGTCACCATCGGTGCCGGTTCCCACTTGAAATAGACAATATGCAACAATGGCGCCATCAAATGGCCAACCAGCAGGATGGTGAGATAGGCCGGGCCGTCATCAGCGCGGGCTTTGGACAGGTCCAGATTGCAGTTGCTGCAGGTGTCGTTGACCTTGAGGTAGGAGTGCAAAACCTTCCCCTCACCACAGCGCGGGCAACGGCAGCGCCACCCTTTGAGCAATGCCGGTCGGGTTGGACGTGCCGCATCACTGTCCTGTGTGGCCAATGGGACGTCGGTCTCGGTCGGGGTCTGGGCAACACTGTCGATCATATCGCTATCCTAAATGTTCCTCGCAAATGTGGGATTAACGCGGTTGAAGTAAAGCCATAGCGCTCCGCTTGCGTCCGCATGTCGCAACTTTTTTCAGCAAGGCGCGACGGAAATCCGGTCCCCCCACGTTTCTCTTGTGCATAAGGCAGCAAGACGCTGCCACTGCCAAAGGAGAGTAAAGAATGAAACATCTGACATTCATTGCATTGGTTATTGCAGGCGCAAGCGTTATCGGAGCAGGTGCGGCGATGGCCAAATCCCCGGGGCACCACGGACCGCGTATGAGCTTTGAGGAAATGGACACCAACGGTGATGGTGAAGTCAGCAAAGCAGAGCTGGAAAGCGTCCGCGCGCGCCACTTTGCCGAAGCAGACACCAACGGCGATGGTGCGCTGTCTCTGGAAGAGATGACTGCCCGCGCCTCGAAGCGTGCAGACGTGCGTGCCGAACGGATGCTCAAGGAGCATGACGCGAATGGCGACGGCGTGCTGAGCGCTGATGAACTGCCCAAACCCCGTGATATGGCAAAACGCTTCTCCCGCTTGGATGCAGATGAGAGCGGTGGTATCTCCAAGGACGAATTTGACGCCGCCCGCAAAGCACATCGTGGCGACAAGGGGAGAAAACAGTGGAAAGAAGAGCAACAGGATCAAAACTGACCCAAGTTGCGTGCTTTATAATCCGCAAAAAACCACTCAAGGTGTCCCTATCGCGGGGGCGCCTATGAGCCAAGTCGAGGATCTTTCCGACGATGCGCTTTTGGTTTTGTTTGGCAATGGTGACCGCGCGGCGGCGGCGAGCCTGACACAGCGTTTAGCGCCCCGCGCGTTGGGGGTCGCCATGCGTATGCTGGGCAATCGGGCCGAGGCCGAAGATATCATGCAGGACGCGATGATGCGACTTTGGCGGATGGCTCCTGATTGGCAGCCCGGTCAGGCGCAGGTGTCCACGTGGTTGTTTCGGGTCGTGACCAACCTGTGTATCGACCTGAAGCGTCGGCAACGCGGCGGCACTTTGGATCTGGATGCCATTCCCGAGCCTGCGGACGAGACGCGCGGTGCGTTGGATCAATTGCAGGACAAGGCGCGGCTGGATGCCTTACAAGATGCTTTGATGCGCCTGCCAGTGCGTCAAAGGCAAGCGGTGGTGTTGCGCCACATTGAAGAATTGTCCAATCCTGAGATCGCAGCGATTATGGACATCGGCGTTGAGGCGGTCGAGAGCCTGACTGCACGCGCGAAACGTGGATTGGCCAAGGCATTGGCCAGTCGAAAGCAAGAATTGGGGTATACCGATGGCTGAACAGGACAAAGCACTGAAAGAGTTGGACGCGCTTTTTCAAACTGCGCGTACCGATCAGCCGGATCTATCTGACGGTCTGATGGCGGCGATTTTGGATGACGCGACACGGGTGCAGGATACGTTTCGCCCAACCAGCATGGAAGGTGCCGCGCTGAGACAGCCGAGCCTTTGGAGCCGTTTCTTTGCAACGCTTGGCGGCGGATTCGGGGTTGGTGGACTGATCACTGCCGGGTTGGCCGGTATCTGGATAGGCGTGGCCCCCCCTTCGTTCCTACCGGACCCTGTCGATCTGGCAACAGCGTCAGTGAGCCTAGACAGTGATCCATTTGACGGGTTCGACCTAAGCGAATTGATGAGCGAGGACCTGCAATGAGCCAGGACAATGTAAAGCCCAACACGAGCTCCAAGGGGCCGCGCTGGGTGCGGATTCTATTGGTGATGTCGCTGGCGCTCAACCTTGCGGTTATTGGCACGCTGGCTGGAACAGCCTATCGCGTCAAAGATCGCTGGGCCGCCGGCAAGCCACCGCCGCCGCCATCGTTGTCAGTCACCCTGTATCGGGCACTGGATCGCGAGACGCGACACAGATTGTTCCAGAGCGCGGCAGGGGGGCATCCAAACATCCGTGCGTTGCGTGAAGCAGACCGACAGGCATTGTTTGCGACATTGCAAGCGGATCCTTTTGAGGTCGATGCGGTTGCACGTGTTCTAGATGAGCAGGTCCAGCGGCAATATCAATTCCGTGAAAAGCTGCGCCAATCTTGGCTCGACCAAGTTGCAGGTATGAGCGATGACGAGCGTGCCAAAATGCTGGAACGCTTGCAGCGTGATCCACGTGGATCTTTCAAAGGCAAGGAACGCTCACAAGCATCAGATTGATCGGCGTAATCGCTAGCGTTTATGCCGGAAACAGGCTGCCTTCGGCGGCCTGTTTTTCAACTGTACCATTTGGGTAAAGTTACGCCGCGACGGGGTCTTGTTTGCTCACGCGAACCCGATTGCGACCAGAGTTTTTGGCAGCATAAAGCGCTTGGTCTGCCTTGGCGATCAACTCGGCGGCGTCCAGGCTGCGCAGTTGCGAGCTGCTACCGATGACGGCGCCGATGCTGATCGTCATCTTAATTGGCTTGTCGACGCCTGCCGCAAAGAAAGGACGTTCGTTGATTGCCGCGCAAAAAGCGGCGGCGGACTTGGCGGCGTCGCTGGCGCTTTGGCCGGGTAGCACAAAGAGGAATTCTTCGCCGCCGATCCGAGCCAGCAGTTCATCAGACCCTACCAGCGCTTTCAGGCGTGCCGCGGTCTCGATCAGAACGGCATCACCGACGGGATGTCCATAAAGATCGTTGATCCGTTTGAAATGGTCCAAGTCAGCCACCATCAACGCAAAGCTTTCACCGGTGTCCCGGGCATTCTGCAGTACGCGGTCGAGATAGGGCATTGCGTATCTTCGGTTGTACAGGCCGGTCATCATATCCGAAGAGGCCGCTTTCAGTTCGCTACGGATATTTGCGCGCAGTTGGTCAGCTTGTAGCTTTTGCATCAGCTGCGCCCGCAACCGCACTGCCAGCTCTGCGGCATCAAAACCAGACTGCACCACATCATGCGCACCGCGATCCAGAGCCTCGGCTGCGATTTCCGGAGTTTCATTGTCAGGTAATGCGACGATGATGGATTGGCGCGTGGCGGCGCGCGCGCGTAAGTCGGCCACTAGGCGCAGCCCTATCCCAGCGGTTTCGGCGTTTAATTCGATGACGATCGCATCCGGAACAGGTTTCGACATTATGCCGCGGATGTCTGTAAGGTCGTGACACTGTAAGCCAAATGGCGCGTGGTGTTCCAGTTGCTTCTTCCAGTTGCGACCAAGGAGCTTGGATTGGGTGACTATGGCAACCGTTGCGTCGCGGATCACGTGATCCATTTGCGTCTCCACGAGGCCGTGCGCCATTGCGCCTGCGGCATCGCGTTGCAGACACAGCTCCTCTTTGGCGCTGCGTGCGCGCAGCAGGCTACGGATTCGCGCCTGCAGCACAAGATTGTCGACGGGATAGCGCACGACATCTTCGACGCCGGCCGTAAGCGCATCAAGGCGCGATTGCGAACAACCCAGCGTGTCGAACGCGATTACAGGAACATTGCGCAAACGTTCTTCCCGTGCGGTAGCGGATTTTATGTCGCTGACGTTCCCATCCGAAAGCGAAAGGGCCGTGATAATCACGTCGGGCGTGCATGTGCGCAATTTGCGTTGCATGTCTCGCAGGTCGGTCGCTTGCACAACGTCAAAGAAGGCTTCTGCCAGTTGCACCTTAAGCGCAATCCGGTTGGTCGAAACGCCGTCTATGACAAGGATGGTTCCCTGCACCTGATTTCCCTTCAACGCTTGCAATTTCGTTGAACTGAGTTTTTATGAGACTGGTTAACAAACCCTTTCATCTCTATTTAAAACTGAAGACATATGCATATTTCCGCTCATGCCGCCGAAACCCTTGCTCTAAAAGCCCTTGGCTGGCTGGTCGGGCAGGACGAACTTTTGCCTGTATTTCTAGGCGCTTCCGGTGCAAGTGAAAGCGACCTGCGCGCGCGTGCTCAGGATGTCGAGTTCTTGGCGTCGGTTCTAGACTTTTTGCTGATGGATGATACTTGGGTCATGCAATTTTGCGATGCATCAGGTGTCGGCTATGAATTGCCGATGCAGGCGCGTGCACAATTGCCGGGAGGTGCGCAGATCAACTGGACTTGATAGGGTCTGTGCAACCGGCCGACTTTTGCCTGATCGGAGCACATATGTCATTTGACGCTTTCCTATTTGATAAAGATGGAACCCTTTTCGACTTTGGGGCCACGTGGAACAGTTGGTGCGAAGGCGTCATCAAGACACTTGCAGAGGGTGGGGTAGACCTCGCACATTCTCTCGCCGGTGCGATTGAATTTGATTTGGAAAAATCGGAATTTCTGCCGACAAGTCTTGCGATTGCAGGAACAAACTCTGAGGTCGCCGCGGCATTTCTTCCCTATCTGCCACGACGTAGTCAGGCGGAATTGGAGGATTTTCTCGCGCGGGAAAGTGCAACTGCGCCGCTTGTTGAGGCCGCGCCATTAGCGCCCTTGCTGGATGAGTTACGTGCAAATGGAAAAAAGCTTGGTGTCATGACCAACGATGCCGAGGTTTCTGCTCTGTACCAGCTTGATCAAGTTGGGGTGAAGGAACGATTTGATTTCATTGCCGGCTATGACAGTGGGTATGGTTCAAAGCCGGATCCGGAGCCATTGTTGGCCTTTTGCAATGCAGTCGACGTTGCGCCAGCACGGTCCGTCATGGTGGGAGATAGCTTGCATGATTTACATGCAGGCAAAGCAGCGGGAATGACGACAATTGGCGTGTTGACTGGAGCCGCCACGCGGTTCGATTTGTCTGAGCATGCAGATGTCGTTTTGACTGATATTGGCGAGATTCCAAATTGGATTGCGCAAAATCACTGAGTATTCCCCTTGTTCACGACATTGGTTCGAATGAATTTGGGGTCTGTAGGTAGGTTTCAGATTTTCGTGTAACAATTTGCCTTGCTCTTGCCGCAGTTTCGGCGCGTTCGAGCGATTATTTGAAGCAAAGTGCGTCGGATCTGAGAGTATTTGGCGTTTTTTAACAAAAGCCGGTCAATAGTGGGCCAAATAGCAGCAAGGGGCCAAGCGATGCATGGTCTGATCAACAGAGCAATTCAAGCGTTCGTCACCGATACATACGGTGAAGGCCGCTGGAAATCCGTGATGGATTTGGCCGGACTCGGCTTCGTCGAGTTCGAGGCGATGTTGATTTATCCGGATGACCAGTCGTTCAAGGTGCTGTCAGCGATGGAGACAGTCCTAGATCGGCCTTTGGCCGAAATGCTGGAGGACATGGGAACGTTTCTTGTTTCCAATCCGCAGGCTGAAGCTTTGCGTCGGCTGTTGCGCTTTGGCGGCGTGGACTACGTCGAATTCTTGCACTCGCTCGATGATTTGCCAGACCGGGCAAGGCTTGCTGTGTCAGATCTCCATTTGCCAACATTGGAATTGATCGAGCAGGCGCCGGGGCAGTTTGAACTGATCTGCGCGCAAGGCTTGCCGGGGTATTCCAATGTTATGATGGGTATTCTGCGTGCGATGGCTGACGATTACGGGGACTTGGTAATTTTGGATCATGTTGGGGTCCGTGACGGCGCGGATATTATTTCGATCACTCATGTCGAATCGCAATTTGCTGAAGGGCGCTCGTTTAGCCTGGGGGCGCATAGTCTATGATGACCCCAGAGCAACTTTCAGAGTTCGCGGATCAGATCTGTCCGATGCATGTGATCTTTGATGCGTCCGGCCGGATTACGTCCGTCGGGCCTACATTGCGCAAGTTGCGTCCTGATTTTAAGTGGACGGGTCAAGACTTCTTCGAGATCTTTGCGGTGTCTCGACCGCGCTGGGTGCGCAGTGTTGGAGACATGCTACGCTCAGCTGGCGTTAAATTGCATATGAATTTTTCCAGCGAGCCTCAAACTGGCCTCAAAGGTGTCCTGGCGCCTTTGCCAGCGGGGGGCGGCTTCTTGAACATGTCCTTTGGTATCTCCGTTTTGGAAGCTGTACGCGACTACGACCTGACCAGTGCAGACTTTTCGCCAACCGACCTAACAATCGAGATGCTCTATCTGGTTGAGGCTAAGTCCGCAGCGATGGAGGCGTCCCGTCAGTTGAATATGCGACTGCAGGGTGCAAAAATCGCGGCGGAAGAGCAGGCCTTTACTGATACGCTGACCGGTCTAAAGAACCGCCGGGCCTTGGATCACGTGTTGTCACGCATGATCGAAACGGGCAAAGAATTCGCCTTGATGCATGTGGATCTGGACTACTTCAAACAGGTCAATGATACGATGGGGCATGCCGCTGGGGATGCGGTGTTGCAACGCGTGGCGCAGGTTCTGGTTGACTGTACGCGCGAGGTGGATACCGCGGTACGTGTTGGCGGTGATGAATTTATTCTCTTGTTGGACGGGCTGACGGACGCAGAAACATTGGAGCGGATCGCGAACCGCCTCATTGAATGTCTTGAAGAGCCAGTTCCCTTCGAAGGAAAACTGTGCCGGATTTCCGCCAGTGCCGGAACGTCTTTGGCAAAAGAAGCCAGACCGCGTGATGCAGCGACGCTCATTCACCAGGCGGATTTGGCCCTATATGCGGCCAAAAACGCTGGCCGTGGTCAACATTTGTTCTACCAGCCCAACATGGAAATGATGGGCTGATCACCGGCTTTTACGCAGAATGTGCATTTATTGTTTGCAATACAGATCTCGTCGCTATCAACGCCGCGCTACAGTCAGTTGTCGTTGGCAGGGGTAATCCGGAAAACGCAACGTTTAGGTCCTGCGCACGTGCAATTCACCATCTTATGAATTGCGATTGCACGACCAGTTTTTATGAAAAATGGTAGCCCGTAGGGGAATCGAACCCCTCTTTCCAGGTTGAAAACCTGGCGTCCTAACCGATAGACGAACGGGCCACACGGTGCGTGAGGGGGTGTTTAATCACTCCTCCATTTGGGCGCAAGAGGAAACTTGCCGAAATGCACAAAAAAGCACGATGATTGCTAGCGCGTTGTTAAGAAACTGAAAATTTTCGATTAAAGTGTTTGTGGACTGGAGTGGTTGCTCTGCGAGAACCTGATCCCCGATGCTGAAAGCAATGAGAGCGATCGACGGCTCAACCGCGCGGGTCGCCGAGTATGGAGGCGACGACACAAGGCATTGCCGGTTGCGCAATCGGGGGGGAGATCGGATAATCTACGCACAACAAGGGCAAATGGGCAGTGGGTTTGGCAGCAAACCTTACAACTGAGAATAAAAGAAATGACTAAAACGCGCGGTGAGCAGGTGGCTGAAACGGCCGGATCGAATACGTTGTCACAAGATCCTCACGCCGTGCGAGAACGTCGTGAGAAGAATTTGGAAGTCGCCATCGGGCGCCAGGTGCGGGAGTTGCGCAAACGCCAAAGGCTGACAGGAGCGGAGCTTGCCGCGCAGGCGGGTGTGTCTGTCGGTATGCTGTCCAAGATCGAAAATGGGGTGATTTCGCCCTCTCTTACTACCCTTCAGGTCCTTGCCAATGCGCTTCGGGTACCGCTTTTACAGTTGTTTTCCGGGTTTGAGGAAACGCGCGGTGCCATGCATGTAAAAGCGGGTGAAGGGGTCGAGACCGAGCGTGCGGGCACGCGGGCAGGACATCAATACCAGCTTCTTGGCCATATTGGGTCCAACAATACCGGAGTTGTGATCGAGCCATATCTGATCACACTTTCCGACACCAGCGACCGTTTTCCGACCTTTCAGCATGAAGGTATGGAGATGCTGTATATGTTAGAAGGTACAGTGGGCTACAGGCACGGCGATCAGATGTATCGTTTGGAACCCGGCGATACCCTGTTGTTTGATGCAGATGCCCCCCACGGGCCCGCCGAGTTGATCGAATTACCTGCTAAATTCCTGTCGATCATCAGCTACCCACAGAAAAAGTAGTTTCCCGATCTGCTCTGATTCTCAAATCTGCCTGAAAAATAAGCAATTCAGGCGCGGTTTCTTGTCATGCGCGAATTATTTCTTTTGTGGAAAATATATTGATTGAAGGGAAATGAAGTTTCCTGCTAGTGAAGCCGTGACGACATGAGAGTCGATTAAATACGGAGAGATCTATGTGTGGCATCGTAGGGCTGTTCCTGAAAAAGGACGAGCTGCGCCCGCGTTTGGGGGACTTGCTGACGGATATGTTGATCACGATGACTGATCGTGGTCCCGACAGCGCGGGAATTGCAATTTATGGAGATACGGTGGACGGGCTGACTAAGGTCACCATCCAGTCAGATACGCCTGAAGTGGATTTTGACGGGTTAGATGCAGCGCTGAGCAGTGTGCTTGAGGCACCTGTTTCAATGAAGACCATCAGCACCCATGCAGTTCTAACTATCCCAAAAGGCAAAGAAGAGACCGCAATCGCTGCGCTGGAAGAAAAGGGCTTGCGGATCATGGGCTCTGGCCAATCGATGGAGATCTTCAAAGAGGTCGGCCTGCCCAAGGATGTTGCAGAGCGCTTTGCCCTGCGCAACATGGGCGGCAGTCACGGCATTGGCCACACACGGATGGCCACGGAATCGGCAGTGACCACGCTGGGCGCGCACCCGTTTTCCACGGCGGATGATCAGTGTCTGGTCCACAATGGTTCGCTGTCCAATCACAACCAAATGCGCCGCACGCTTGCGAAAAAGGGTGTGATGACCCGCACGGAAAACGACACCGAAGTGGGCGCGGCCTATATCTCTTCGCGCATCGCAGATGGTGCGTCGTTGGGTGAGGCACTGGAAGGCACGTTGGAGGATCTGGACGGGTTCTTCACTTTTGTCACCGGGACCAAAGACGGCTTTGGCGTCGTCCGTGACCCCATCGCTTGCAAACCCGCAGTGATGGCTGAGACCGAAGACTACGTCGCCTTTGCATCAGAATACCGTGCATTCGCTGATCTTCCGGGGATTGAGGCCGCCAAGGTCTGGGAACCCGAACCCGCAACTGTTTACTTCTGGGAGCGCTAAGGTCATGGCGAATGTTTTGGATATGTCCGAGCTGGAGCTGCGGGCGATCAACTCGACCCTGCAGGAAGCTGCAAAAGCAAAAGCCAATGATGTTTTCGAGGTCGAAAACCCTCGAGGCAGCCACGCTTTGGCCTGCGGTCTGGATGGCGCGGTTTCTGTCACCATCAAGGGCTCGACCGGTTATTATTGCGCTGGCATGAACCAGGATGCATCGGTCACCGTTGAAGGCTCCGCAGGTCCGGGTGTCGCAGAGAACATGATGTCTGGCACGGTCACCATTGAAGGTGACGCAAGCCAATATGCCGGCGCCACCGGACGCGGTGGCTTGCTGAACATCAAGGGGAATGCGTCTTCTCGCTGTGGGATCTCTATGAAGGGGATCGACATCGTGGTGCATGGCAACATCGGCCATATGTCCGCCTTTATGGGGCAAAAGGGCAATCTGGTTGTCTTGGGTGACGCAGGCGATGCGCTGGGTGACAGCCTGTATGAGGCCCGCCTGTTTGTGCGTGGCTCTGTAAAGTCCCTTGGTGCGGATTGCGTCGAGAAAGAGATGCGACCGGAACATCTGGAATTCCTAGCGGATATCCTTGTCAAAGCAGGTGCAGATGCCAAGCCGGAAGAATTCAAACGCTATGGTTCGGCACGCACGCTTTATAACTTTAACATCGACAATGCTGACGCCTACTGAGGGACTGCGAGATGGATAAAACACCCAACACAACCCCGCGTCAGTCTTGGACTTTTTCAAATGACGTGAACTCTGACATCCGCCGTGCAGCGGCCACCGGGATCTACGATATTCGCGGTGGCGGTGCCAAACGCCGGGTGCCTCATTTCGACGATCTGCTGTTCCTGGGCGCATCGATGTCGCGCTACCCGCTCGAAGGGTATCGCGAGAAATGCGACACCTCGGTCACGCTTGGCACCCGGTTTGCCAAAAAGCCGATTGAGCTGAAGATCCCGGTGACCATTGCAGGCATGTCCTTTGGCGCATTGTCCGGTCAGGCGAAGGAAGCGCTGGGGCGCGGCGCGACTCTTTCTGGCACCTCCACCACCACTGGCGACGGCGGCATGACCGAGGAAGAGCGCGGCCATTCCGAGAAACTGGTCTATCAGTATCTGCCCAGCCGATATGGCATGAACCCAGACGATCTGCGCCGCGCCGATGCGATTGAAATCGTGGTCGGGCAGGGGGCCAAGCCCGGCGGTGGCGGTATGTTGCTGGGACAAAAGATCACCGAACGTGTGGCGGGAATGCGTGACCTGCCAGTGGGCATTGACCAACGTTCGGCCTGTCGTCACCCGGATTGGACGGGCCCTGATGATCTGGAGATCAAGATCCTTGAGATCCGCGAAATCACCAATTGGGAAAAGCCGATCTATATCAAGGTCGGCGGCGCGCGCCCTTATTACGACACTGCGCTTGCTGTGAAAGCTGGCGCAGACGTTGTGGTTCTGGATGGCATGCAGGGCGGCACGGCTGCGACGCAGGATGTGTTCATTGAACATGTGGGCCAGCCCACGCTGGCTTGCATTCGCCCCGCAGTTCAGGCGCTTCAGGACCTGGGCATGCACCGCGAGGTTCAGCTCGTCGTCTCTGGCGGTATCCGCAATGGCGCGGATGTGGCCAAGGCACTGGCCCTGGGTGCGGATGCGGTTGCTATCGGGACCGCAGCCTTGGTGGCGCTGGGTGACAATGATCCGAAGTGGGAGAGCGAATATCAGAAGCTTGGAACCACTGCGGGAGCGTATGATGATTGGCATGAAGGACAGGATCCGGCGGGTATCACCACGCAGAATCCAGAACTGGCCGCGCGGCTTGACCCCGTCGCTGCTGGGCGTCGTTTGCAGAACTATCTGAACGTGATGACGCTGGAGTGCCAAACAATTGCGCGGGCCTGTGGCAAAAGCCATGTTCACAACCTCGAACCCGAGGATCTGTGTGCATTGACCATGGAAGCGGCCGCCATGGCGCGCGTACCCTTGGCGGGCACAGATTGGTACCCCGGCAAACCCGGTTTCTGAATTCAAGAAGAAGAGGGGGCGATGAACCCCCTCTTTTGCCTTCAACAGGGAAAGATAAGGACAAGACGATGAGCGTTCTTGCAGAATTCGCCGCAAAGACCGGCGTGAAATATTTCATGATCTCCTTCACCGACCTCTTTGGCGGCCAGCGCGCCAAATTGGTGCCGGCGCAAGCGATAGCCGATATGGAAGAAGACGGCGCGGGGTTCGCGGGCTTTGCCACATGGCTCGACATGACACCTGCGCACCCGGATATGCTAGCGGTGCCGGATCCGTCGACCGTGATCCAACTGCCGTGGAAGCCAGAGGTTGCATGGGTCGCCGCCAACCCGGTGATGGAAGGCGCAGATGTCGAGCAAGCCCCGCGCAATGTGCTGCGCAAGCTGGTGGCGGAAGCCGCTGAAAAAGGCATCCGTGTCAAAACCGGGATCGAGGCAGAGTTCTTCCTGCTGACCCCCGAAGGAGATAAAATTTCGGACCCTGCGGATACCGCTGAAAAGCCCTGTTATGACCAGCAGGCTGTTATGCGTCGTTACGATGTGATCGCAGAGGTCTGCGATTATATGCTGGAACTGGGCTGGGGCCCGTATCAGAACGACCACGAAGACGCCAATGGCCAGTTTGAGATGAACTGGGAATATGCGGATGCTCTGGTAACTGCGGATCGTCATTCCTTCTTCAAGTTTATGGTCAAATCCGTTGCCGAAAAACACGGGCTGCGCGCGACCTTCATGCCGAAACCTGTCGAAGGTCTGACCGGCAATGGCTGCCACGCGCATATCTCGGTCTGGGATCTGGATGGTGTGAACAACGTTTTTGCCGCCGACAAAGGCGAAGGCCAAACGGGTGAGCTGGGCCTATCCTTGGATGGTGCGCATTTCCTGGGTGGCATCATGAAACACGCCGAAGCGCTGGCGGCCATCACTAACCCAACCGTCAACAGCTACAAACGTATCAACGCGCCGCGCACCATGTCAGGGGCAACCTGGGCACCCAATACTGTTACATGGACCGGCAACAACCGCACACATATGGTGCGTGTTCCGGGTCCGGGCCGTTTTGAACTACGTCTGCCCGATGGTGCCACCAACCCGTATTTGTTGCAGGCGGTCATCATCGCCGCAGGTCTGTCCGGTATGGCATCTGAGGCTGATCCCGGCCCACGCTATGACATTGATATGTATGCCGAAGGTCACACCATCACGGATGCGCCGAAACTGCCGCTGAACCTGTTGGACGCGATCCGTTGGTTCGACAAGGATGCTGAGCTGAAAGCAAAACTGGGCAATGAATTCTCATCCTCCTACATGAAGATGAAGATGCAGGAGTGGAACGCCTTTGTCTCTCACTTCTCATCCTGGGAGCGGGACAATACGCTCGATATCTGATGTGACATGGGTGTCATGCGTAATCGCGGCGGCTGGAAACTTCCCGCTGCCGCGACTAGGGTAGGACGTGTCACAATGATACATCCAAGGCCCAAGGAACGCCCAAGTGAACAGCAATTCAAACCGCGCCGCCATGACTGACACATCCGGGCAAGTCTTTGGCGTCACGGTGCAATATGTGCTCGATACGCTCACCAACCGGATCGTGTCGCAGGAATACGGCACGGATGAGCGCCTGCCGTCCGAGCGGCAAATGGCGCAGGAGCTTGGTGTTGCACGCAACACAGTGCGGGAAGCGCTGGACGTGTTGGAAGAGCGCGACATGATCCGCAGACGGGCAGGATCGGGGTCGTTTGTGACTTATGATCCCAATGCTTCAACCGTTTCCATCGCGCCTGTCGCCGCTGAAACCGGACCGCTGCATTTGCAAGTTGTGCGCGGGATGTTTGAGCCGGAAATGGTGCGCCTTGCCATCATCCATATGTCACCACGCCAAATCGAAGGTTTGGGTGTCACCCTGTCGAAAATGGAGGCGGTGCAGACCGATGCGTTGCAATTTGTGCGTTTGGAAGAAGAATTTCACCGCCAGATCGCAGAAGGCACCGATAATCCGCTGTTGGTGGCCTGCTATAACCTGGTGATCGACGCAAGACGCCAATCCTTTCGATCCGCGATGTATCGCCGTCACCTGACGCCAAGCCGTATTGCGGCATACCAACGGGGCTACAACGCTTTGTTCAATGCGATCGCCGCCCGCGACATTGAAGAAGCAAGCGAGTTTATGAAGCTCACGCTGTTGGAAGATCAAAAGCTGCTTATGCAGGAAGACTGAAACCCGGCAGAAGATTGGCTTCCAGTCGTTGCTGCCAGGTCTGGCCAAGGTCAGACATGTGTCTGCGCAGTAGATCTTCGTGTTGGTCAAGCCAGTTCAGCACCGATCCGAATTCCACAATCCGGGCATGCCCGTCTCTGATTTTGACAACTGGCCAGTCACCGACCAGCGCATTGTCGATCCCAAACAATTTTGTCCCATACCAACGTGCCGGCCCAAAGGCATGGGGCATTTCTTGCCGCCGCTTCATCGCGGCAAGCACTGTGACAGGATGTGTGGTGTCAGCCAGCTCAACTGCGTTGTGCCACAGGTCAAGCACCGAGGCATATTCCCAACTCACCGCGTTCCATTTTCCAGGGAATAACTGATTGTATGTATCGAAAAACGTCTTTGGCCTGCGAAAGAAAAACGCAGTATCCGCCAGTTTGGGATCGTCAAAGTCCGGAAATTGGAAGGTGTATTTGTCCATGAAGTCCGCGGACGTCCGCGCGATCATGCGCGGGTAATTGTCAGCAGTGCAGGCAAGGATCTCTCCTCTAAAACCTTGATGGTATGCGGCTTCGGTTAAGGCCTGCATCATCGGTGGCGCGGAGGAACACCAACACAGAATGTCGGGATCGTCTGCGAGCATGGCTGCGACGATACCGTCAGTATCTTTTGTGTCGGGAGCATATTGCACCTCTTTGACCATTTGGTGCCCAGAGGCTTCAAATGCCGCACGATAGACGGCCAACGACGGCAGGCCCAATTGGTCGCTTTGGCTGCACAACGCCACTTTGCGCGCGTTTGGGGCGACACGCGCCAGCCAGTCCACGCCGGTGACATTGAAAAGCGGGTGCACCTCGGATGGTGCGATCATAAAGGGCGTATCCGGTGACAGGTCGGTCGGCAGCAAGGTTGCCACCAACATGCGTCGCTGCATCAGGTAGGGCAGAACGGGGGCGAAACTTGCCCCACCTAGAGTGAGGATAAGTCGCACACGCTGACGTTCGACCATATCTCGCGTGGCTTGCAGAGTTGCCTCAGCGCCAAGAGCGCTGTCATGGACGATTATTTCCACCCGATGTCTGCGCCCAGCAACCATCAGGCCGCCGGATTGGTTAATGCCATCGGCCCAAATCTGGCAACCATCCACGCCTTGCTGACCCCATTCGGCTTCTGGTCCGGACAGAGGGGTGACAAATCCGATTCTGACGGGGGACCGATTCTGCGCACCCAGAGGGCGGAGTGAACCAGTCACGGCAAGTCGCTGAGAAAGAGTAGGTGTGCTCATATTTTCATCTATAGCCCAATTTTTGCAAGCTGAAACGAGAAAATAAGTTTCTGCACAGGAAAATTTCTTTGCCAGAAGTAAATTTCCAACGCAGTTTTGGTTCATGAATTATGGACCAGTTTTAAAATGTGGTTCAGTCCAAAGTAGGCATGGGAGATTGTCATGGGGAAACGAGTTGCGGTGATCGGTGCGGGCCCGTCTGGTCTGGCACAATTGCGTGCGTTCCAGTCGGCAGCACAAAAAGGGGCCGAGATCCCCGAGGTCGTTTGTTTCGAAAAACAGAGCAACTGGGGTGGTCTGTGGAACTACACATGGCGCACTGGACTGGATGAAAATGGGGAACCAGTTCACTGTTCTATGTACCGGTACCTTTGGACCAACGGTCCAAAAGAGGGGTTGGAGTTTGCCGATTACTCGTTTGAGGAACACTTCGGGAAACAGATCGCATCCTACCCACCGCGCGCCGTGATGTTCGACTATATCGAAGGCCGCGTGTCAAAAGCAGGCGTGCGCGATTGGATCCGCTTCTCAACCGTTGTGCGCAATGTCGACTATGATGCCGCAGTCGGAGATTTCACGGTGACTGTGCATGATCTTGAGGCCGACACCGTCTACAAGGAACGTTTTGACAATGTGATCGTGGCCTCTGGTCATTTCTCGACGCCAAATGTGCCGGAATACGAAGGGTTCTCCACTTTCAATGGCCGCATCGTTCACGCCCATGATTTTCGCGACGCGCGGGAATTCGCAGATAAAGACGTCTTGATCCTGGGCTCATCATACTCGGCCGAAGACATCGGATCGCAGTGTTGGAAATACGGCGCCAAGACAGTCACCACAAGCTACCGCTCGGCTCCAATGGGGTTCGATTGGCCCGAGAACTGGGAAGAGAAACCGGCCTTTCAAAAGGTGCAGGACAGGACCGCTTATTTCTCGGATGGGACCACCAAAGAGGTGGACGCGATCATCCTGTGTACCGGCTACAAACACTACTTCAACTTCTTGCCCGATGATCTGCGCCTGAAGACCGCGAACCGTCTTGCGACGGCCGATCTCTACAAGGGCGTGGCCTATGTGCATAATCTGAAACTGTTTTATCTCGGCATGCAGGACCAGTGGTTCACCTTCAACATGTTCGACGCCCAAGCTTGGTACGTCCGCGACATTATCATGGATCGCATCGAGGTGCCGGCCGACAAACAAGTCTTGCTGGAAGATGTGGCCCAACGGGAACGAGAGGAAGAAGCCTCAGGTGACGTTAAATATGCGATCAAATACCAAGGCGCATATGTCAAAGAGCTGATTGCCGACACGGACTACCCCAGCTTTGACGTCGATGGCGCTTGTGAGGCTTTCTTTGAATGGAAGGCACATAAGGCCGAGGACATCATGGCCTTCCGCAATCACAGCTACAAATCCGTTATCACCGGTACCATGGCACCTGCGCACCACACCCCGTGGAAGGACGCGTTGGATGATTCCATGGAAGCCTATCTCAAGAATTGATCGGGTGCGCCGGTGATGCTGGATCTGGAAAATTTGCGGGCGGCTCGTCATGGGCCCCCAAAACCCACGCGTGTGCGCAGGCCCATTGGGTATGCACGTTCAGCTGGGGTTGAGCGGTATTTCGTGGTCGGACGCGGTGCTGTTCTGGTCGAGGTTTCGGCAGGCGATCACTTGTCCATCACGAACGATGAAGGAGCACAGGTGGGTGAATTGCTGGCAGCACACCCGGATGGGCGCGTGGACCCAGGTCTCGTTGGTGCTCAGGTTGGATCACCCGCCGACGGGCTTCGGGATCTGCTAAAATTCGGGAACGCCAGTTTGCGACGGCTGTCGCAGGGGCTGAAACGGCGGGGTATCGACATGGGTGATGCTCTGGCCGTTCATCTGTTCGATGCAGCGACGCCCGGTGGTGCGGAACGAAACTTTGTCGCGCAAGGTTCTGGTTTTGTGGTTCTGGCCGCTCCCGCAGGAACGATGGATGTTTCGGGGCAAAACACGGCGACGCCGCTGACATTGGTGGTCACGCGCGCAAATGCCAGCACACGACCGCAGTTTGATCTGCCAGAGCCACTGGCAGATCCGGTGCTGGATCTGCGCGTCAAATCGTCAACGGCTGAAGCCTATCGAATTGCCGCAGGCCAGTATTTCCAGATCATTGATGTGGACGGGCGACAATGTACTGATTTCCAGTGCTTTGATGCGCGAAAACTGGATCGCGGCATTGCGCACCCTTTGGATGTAACCACCACCCGGACGCTGCAGCACCATGCCTATCCGATGCCTGGGTTGCATGGGAAATACTTCGATCAGGATATGACCCCGTTGGTCGAAGTCATTCAGGATACATGTGGGCGTCACGATGCCTTTGCCATGGCCTGTGCAGCCAAATACTACGACGACATCGGCTATCCTGGACACCCCAATTGCTCGGACAATTTCAATGATGCATTGGCGGCATTTGATGTGCCAGCGCGTCCCGGTTGGATGGCTGCGAACTTCTTTTTCAACACCAGCGTTGACGCTCACGGATTGCTTTTGGCCGATGAGCCATGGTCGCGCCCCGGTGACTATGTACTGCTGCGTGCGCTGACGGACATAGTCTGCGTTTCGTCCGCTTGCCCCGATGACACCTCGGCCGCAAACGGTTGGGATCTCACCGATATTCACATCCGCGCCTATGACGGGGCCGAGCGCTTTCAACGCGCATCTGCTTGGCGCGCCAGCCCCCATGCGGAGCCGATCATGACCCGAGAAACGGCGTTTCATAAAAAATTCTCTGCTATGACCCGTGACTTTGTCGAGTACAAAGGGTTCTGGCTGCCAAACAGTTTCCCTCAAACCGATGCGACCGAAGCCTATTGGGCTTGCCGTGAAGGCGTTGTGGCCATGGACCTGTCGGCGCTGCGCAAGTTTGAGATCACAGGTCCCGACGCTGAAGCGTTGATGAACTGGGTTTTGACCCGCAACATTGAAAAGCTGGGGCTGGGGCAAGTGGTCTATTCCGCAATGTGTTACGAACACGGCGGCATGATTGACGACGGGACTTTGTTCCGGTTGGGCCCGCAGAATTTCCGCTGGATCGGCGGCTCTGACGAGGGCGGCGACTGGATGCGTCAACAGGCGCAGGCACTGGGTCTGAACGTCATGATCCGTAGCTCGACCGACCAAATGCATAACCTCGCGGTGCAGGGACCCAAGTCGCGCAACTTGATGGCGGACATCATTTGGACCCCGCCGCATCAGACTGCGGTTGCAGATCTCGAGTGGTTCCGGTTCACAGTTGGGCGCATCGGCGGCCCAAGTGGCGCGCCAGTTGTGGTCTCTCGCACTGGATACACGGGCGAGCTGGGCTATGAGGTGTTCTGCCATCCCAAGGACGGTGAGGCAGTGTTTGACGCCGTCTGGACCGCAGGTGAGCCGATGGGGATCAAACCCATGGGGTTATTGGGCTTGGATTTGGTGCGGATCGAATCCGGTCTTGTTTTTGCGGACTATGAGTTTTGCAGCCAGACTGACCCGTTTGAGGCAGGCATTGCCTTTACCGTGCCGTTGAAATCCAAAACGGGTGACTTTATCGGACGTACGGCTTTGCAACGGCGCAAAGAAGCACCCGCGCGCAAGCTTGTTGGCTTGGACCTGACCGGGCAAGAGCCGGCTGCCCACGGTGATCCGGTTTTTCAAGGGCGCGCGCAAATCGGTGAGATCACATCGGCCATGTACTCTCCACGTTTGGCGCGTTGGATTGCGCTGGCACGCGTGGACGTCACCCAGGCTGAGATCGGCACAGAACTTGAAATTGGACAACTGGACGGAGGGATCAAGCGGATCCCAGCCCAAGTGGTTCTCTTTCCCCATTACGACCCCAAGAAGACCCGGCCGCGCAGTTGAGCCTCGCGCGGACTGAAACCTCAAGAAGCGGGACAACCCGCCATTTCCCACACCAACAAGGAGACAAACTGTGGAACAGGAGTTGTTAGAACTGGCGACCACGGTCGCCGAGTTAAAGGCAAAGGCGGATGCCACAGGCACCATCTTTTCCGAGACGTTTTATTACCTCACCATCCCCCTCATGGTGCTGATCCATGTGGGCTTCCTCGCCTATGAAATGGGGGCATCTCGCTCCAAAAACGCGCTGACCGCGGGCATTAAAAACATCCTCGCTTTCGCGATGATCGTGCCGTTCTTTTACTATTGCGGCTGGTGGATCTATTGGGCCTTCCCCACGGGTCTGACCCTGTCTGAAGGTGCCATGGGTATTTCTGGCCTGGCTTATGCAAATGAAATCGCAAGCCCGCTGAGCCCGTACATGGGCCCAAATCTCGATGACCGTGCATCGGGTGTCTTCTGGGGGGCATTTGTGCTCTTTGGTGCGACCACAGCGTCGATCCTGTCGGGCGCTGTGATTGAGCGCATCCAACTTACAGGCTTTATTGTCCTGTCTGTTGTGCTAGGGGCCTTTGTCTGGATCCTAGCAGGCGCATGGGGCTGGCACGCGGATGGCTGGCTTGTCAGCAAGTTCGGCTATCACGATTTTGGCGCATCCGGCGTGGTGCACATGATTGCCGGTTTCTTTGCGCTTGGCGTTTTGATCAACCTTGGCCCACGCATCGGCAAGTTCAACGCGGACGGCACTGCAAATGCGATCTCGGGTCACTCGATGCCGATGACCCTGATTGGTCTGATGCTGATTATCGCAGGGTTCTGGGGCTTCCTCATGGGTTGTGTGATTGTTCCGGGTGAAGCCTGGTCTTGGTCCGGTTCAATTGAAACCTCGATCTATGGCACGCCGATGACCATGTCCGGCATGACGTTCAACATCCTGATGGGGTTTGCTGGCGGTATCATCGGCGCATGGATGGTGACACGCGATCCGTTCTGGATGATGTCCGGCGCGCTTGGCGGGATCATCTCCTGTGCGGCTGGTATCGATCTGTGGTGGCCACCGCTGGCCTTTGTCATCGCCTTTGTGGGCGCAGCAATGATGCCGTTTGTTGCAAGCAAACTCGAAAAGCTTGGTATCGACGATGCGGTTGGGGCTTTCGCTGTGCACGGTTTCCTCGGTTTCTGGGGGGTCCTGGTCGTAGGTATCGCAGCCTCCGGTTATCCTGCGATCTTTGGCGAAGCGGACGTGATCGAGATCTCTTTCATGGGCCAGCTGATCGGCGGCATCGTGATGGCAGTGCTTGGTTTCGCACCGGGTTACGGCATCTCCTATGCGCTCAAGCTTTTTGGCCTGTTGCGTGTGCCTGAGGCGGCCGAATTGATCGGTCTTGATGAAACAAAAGTGCCTGCGTCTGCTTATCCAGAAGCGCTGCACCCGTCGGTTTCTCCGGCTGAATAATCTTTTACAGAAAGGATACAACGATGGGTTCTCCAATCACTTCAGGCACTTGGGACGGGTTCGCGGGTGCTTATTACACCGGTCTCGGTTCCGGGGAGCTGCTGTGGCTTCTGGCAACTATTGTTCTTCTGGTGATCGCGATCGTCCTTGGCGCGCGTCATGAGAAGGAAGCCTATGACGCGGTGCAAAAGAAGTAATCCAATTGTGCAGGGCGGCGATGTCGCCCTGCAGTCCAACCAAAAAAACAATTTCTACCGACAGAAAGAGGATAAGAGATGACCGCATCATGGAGGTTTTCTGCGCTGGCAGACCGGCACCGCGCCATGGGCTCCACCCTGGAAGACTGGAGCGGCATGGGCACTGCTTGGACCTATGACAAGGACCAGCTGGAAGAATACACAGCAATTCGCACCAAGGCGGGTGTCATGGATGTTTCGGGCCTGAAAAAGGTCCATGTCATCGGCCCGCACGCCAGCCATGTGATCGACCGCGCCACTACGCGCGATATCGAAAAGCTCAAACCCGGGCGCTCCACCTACGCCTGTATGTTGAACGACCAGGGCAAGTTCGTGGATGACTGCGTGATTTACCGCATGGGTCCGCACAGCTTTATGGTCGTGCATGGATCCGGTGCGGGCCATGAGCAGTTGACCATGGCGGCTATGGGGCGCAACGCCACCATTCTGTTTGATGACGACCTGCACGACATTTCGCTGCAAGGACCGGCAGCAGTCGATTTCCTGGAAAAACACGTTCCGGGCATTCGCGACGTGGTTTATTTCAGCCACATCCAGACGACATTGTTTGGCAAACCCGTCATGATTTCGCGCACCGGGTACACGGGTGAGCGTGGGTATGAGATTTTCTGCCGTCGTCAAGACGCGGTGGAGATCTGGGACCAGATCGTGACTGAAGGCGCTGAGATGGGCATCATCCCGACACGCTTCACCACGCTTGATCTGCTGCGTGTGGAAAGCCAGCTGCTGTTCTTCCCCTATGACAATTCCGAGATGTATCCGTTTGAAGATGAACCCTGTGGGGACACCCTATGGGAGCTTGGCCTCGATTTTACCGTCTCTAAGGGCAAGACCGGTTTCCGTGGTGCCGAAGAGCATTATCGGCTGAAAGGCAAAGAGCGTTTCAAGATCTATGGCGTGAAACTGGAAGGGACCGAAGCTGCAGCCGAAGGCGCGCCGCTGCTACGCGACGGCAAACAGGTTGGCGTCGTAACGGTCGGTTTCTACAGCCCGCTCAACGACCACAATGTCGGTATTGCACGTATGCCGGTTGATTGCGCTGAACCGGGCGTGCCCCTGACGGTGCAAAACCCGGACGGTGAAATCGCCGCAGTGGCAAGCCCAATGCCATTTTATGACCCCGAGAAAAAGCGGCGCACCGTAAAAGGTTGATGCCTCTCCACCGGCGCGCTCGTTTTGCGCCGGTGTCTTCAGCGCAAGGCACAGGAGACCCAAATGACCCAGACGCAATTTTCACCATCAATCACCAGCCGCCCGACCTATTCACAGCTGCAATCTCACGGCGGTAGCCCTGCAATCTTGGTCGCCGATGGCAGCGGTGGACAGGCTTTGCTTGACTTGATCGCCCGGGATGCATCGGTTCTAGATCGAGGGCAGATATTTTTTGTCACCGCAGGGACCGAGTTTGGCGCTCAACTGCGCGAAGCCGGCGCGAAAGCTTACCATCAAGGTTTGTTTTTTAACGAAATCCTGACGCAATACCAAGCCGCACTGGCGCAAGCCACAATGGCGACCCGTATCTACTTGGCTGGAAGCGAAGGGCTGATCGGCCATGCGACGGCCGAAGCATTGGCTGCCGGTATCGACGCCGGGTCGATCCAGGGCGAACATCGGGGCGGCATCGCTCGGCGTATGCAATGTGTTCACTGCAAAGGGATGACCGATGATGTGACGACGGATCCCTTCACCTGTTCCCACTGCGGGCTCAATCTGTTTGTGCGGGATCACTTCTCCCGTCGGCTGGGCGCATTCCAAGGCGTTTGTGTTGACGCTGAAACCCCAGGTGAGGTCCCAGAAACGCAGGAGATCAAATTATGATGATCCAGCCATTGCAGGTCACCGCCGTTGAGCCATTGACCAGCCGCATAACCCGGTTTCGATTTGAGCACCCTGACGGTGATACTTTGCCGTTGTTTTCCGGTGGGGCCCATATTGTTGTGGAACTGCCAGACGGAGATACTTTGCGCCGCAATGCCTATTCCCTGATCTCTGATCCCATGGACGGGTCAGGGTATGAAATCGCGGTGCAACGTGAGGAAAGTGGGCGGGGCGGGTCGCGTTTCCTTCATTCCAGCGTCAAAGCGGGGGACACGTTAAACGTTGGTGTCCCTTTGAACCTGATGGCGCTGAATTTGCGAGCCAAGAAGCATCTGTTGATTGCGGGTGGGATTGGTATCACACCCTTCCTGGCGCAAGTGAAGCAGTTGGCGCTTTTGGGGCTCAGTTACGAGTTGCATTATGCCGCGCCATCCCGCGAAGACGCCGCAGGTCTTGCTCTGTTGCCGGACGATCCCAATGTGCATGTGTATTTCAGTGCAGATGGCAATCGGATGGATGTGCCGTCCATTCTGGAACAGCAACCGCTTGGTACTCATGTCTACACTTGTGGGCCAGAGCGTCTGATTGCAGCCGTCAAAGACGGTGCAACCACATTGGGATGGCCCGCTTCGACCATTCATTCCGAGGCCTTTACGGCGCCGCCGCCCGGTCAATCTTTTCAAGTTACCTTGGCAAAGTCTGGGAAAACGCTTGTCGTTGGGCCGCATCAAAGCCTTCTTGAAGCGCTGGAGGCCGCAGAGGTCGACATCGCTTGGAGTTGTCGTGGTGGGGCCTGTGGTCAATGCGAAACGGCGATTTCATCCTGCCAAGGCAAGCTGGAGCACAACGATCACTGGCTCAGCGAAGATGAGCGCGCAGCCAATTCCAAAATCATGCCCTGTGTCTCACGGTTTGTGGGGCAGGACTTGACCCTTGACCTGTAGGAGGGACCGATGACAATCCGTTTCAACGACGAAACCTTCCGCGATGACTACACTCACTTTAACTCGCCCGAAGCGATCCAGCGGTTTCCTTTCCCTTTTGATCGCGATGACTACATGTATTCGGTCAATATTGAATCCCATACAAGCGGCCCGAAAGGGACGCCGTTTGATGTGGCTTTTGATGTGGACGAACACTACGTCAGCGAAATGCGTGACCTTGCGATCACGCTGGAGCAAGACCCCAAACGCTGCCAATCCTTGCCGCATATGGAACTTGCAGGATGGGATCTTCTTGAACTGATCATGACGTCCAAGGTGGCAGACTATCCTGATCTGTTTGAGCTTCACCGTGATGGCAATGCCTGGCGTTGGGTGAATAAGCCCTTGGGGATCGATGACAGTTTCACCTTTCTAGACGCCTCTACACTGCCGTACGGGCCGATGGAGTATATCACCCGGCAGGCGCAGGGCGACTTTGCTGTTTTGGATCAACGTGATGGCAGCCTGTGGATGGATGCCGGCATGGTCACTTGTCAGGCCGATTGGTCGCTGGACTTCAACATCGGTATGAACTTTACCGAATGGCATGCACCGGTGCCCAAAGCTCATGAAATGCGGATTTTTGAGCGCGCACTGAAGTTTCTGATGAATGTGCAGCAAGGCGCACCGTCACGACGGCTGAACTGGACGATGACGGTGAACCCGCGCCTTGATACCAGCCCGGAGAACTATCATCTGTGGGGGCCGGAAAAGCGCACAGTGACCCCGGAAAATGTGGGACAGAAACAATACCTTAGGGTTGAGCTGCAGACCTTTTGGCGCTTGCCGCGTTCGAATGCTTTGGCTTTTCCAATTCGCTGTTATCTCGCAAACCTGCAGGACCTGTCGTCGGTTCCCAAATGGGGGCGTCGTCTGCACAGGGTGATCCGTGATCTCCCGGATGAGCTGGCCGACTACAAAGGCTTTACGCTTAACCGTCCTATGATTGTTGAGTATCTGTCGCAGTTCGATGACGGAGCAGAGACATCATTGGGGATCTACCCGGCCGAGGATCAAAGCTAATCGATCTGGCGCGCGGTTGTCTGCGCGCCGGACATTAAAGGAGGAGCGTGCGTCATGGCTTGGGTTATCTTATTGGCAGCGGGATTGTTGGAAACCGCTTGGGCCACCACGCTCAAACAAACAGATGGACTGTCACGATTGGTTCCATCCGTAATCACTTTGAGCTTGGCGTTGGTCAGCCTCTACATGCTCAGCCTGTCGCTACGACACATACCCGTCGGGACCGCATATGCGGTTTGGGCTGGCGTGGGCGCAGCAGGCACCGTTGTGCTTGGTATCCTGGTCTACGCAGAGCCAGTATCGTGGCAGCGCTTGTCGTGTGTTGGTTTGATTTTGATTGGCATCGTGGGATTGAAACTGATCGATGGAAGTTGACCTTTGTCCACGAAAGGTTTGTTCAAAACCTAGAACGTCGTGGTAGCGGAGGAGGGACTTGAACCCCCGACACGCGGATTATGATTCCGCTGCTCTAACCAGCTGAGCTACTCCGCCACAGTGACATTCACTGTCTCAGTGACTGTGTGGAGGCGATTTAAGGGTTCAGGCGGGAGGGGTCAAGCGGGAAATGCAGTAATTCTGTATATATTGGGGAAAAATCACCGCTGAATTAAATAATTGTTTTGATTCAGTATCTTGAAGGTGGTGAGTCTCAAGAAAAAATGCCGCCCGATTGGGGCGGCACTTTGGATTTCGTTTGATCACATTTCGATCGGAGGGACCATGCCCATGATCTCGTAAGTTTTGCGCAGAATGGGTGCTGTGATTGCACGGGCGCGTTCCGAGCCGCGTGACAGGATCTTGTCGATTTCATCCTGATGCTCCATCAGGCGCGCCATCTCGGTTGTGATAGGGGACATTTTCGAAACCGCCAGCTCCGCCAGCATCGGTTTGAATTCTGAGAATTGCTTGCCACCCACGTCCGCCAACACTTCGTCCACGCTTTGATTGTTCATCGCCGCATAGATGTTGATCAGGTTGCGCGCTTCGGGACGACCTTCCAACCCATCAGCCTCGGAAGGCAGCGCTTCGGGGTCTGTCTTGGCCTTGCGGATCTTTTTGGCGATTGTGTCGGCATCGTCGGTCAAGTTGATACGGCTTGCATCAGATGGATCCGATTTCGACATTTTCTTGGAGCCGTCGCGCAGGGACATCACGCGGGTGGCTGCGCCTTCGATAACCGGCTCGGGCACTGGAAAGAAATCAATACCGTAGTCGTGGTTGAACTTGGTCGCGATATCCCGGGTCAGTTCCAAGTGCTGTTTTTGGTCTTCGCCGACCGGCACGTGGGTCGCGTGATAGGTCAGGATGTCAGCAGCCATCAACGCAGGGTAGGCAAACAAACCAAGCGAGGCGTTTTGCGCGTTCTTGCCAGCTTTGTCTTTGAATTGGGTCATGCGCTGCATCCAGCCCATCCGGGCGATGCAGTTGAACACCCACGCCAGCTGCGCGTGTTCCGGCACTTGGCTTTGGTTGATCAGGATCGATTTTTCAGGATCCAGACCAGAGGCGATGAAACCGGCACACAGCTCACGTGTGGATTTTTTCAGATCAACCGGATCCTGCCAGACGGTGATCGCATGTAGGTCAACCATGCAAAAGATCGATTCTACATCGCGGTCCTGCCAATCCACAAACCGCTTCAATGCACCTAGGTAATTGCCCAGGTGCAGGTTGCCCGAAGGCTGGATGCCGGAAAAGACGCGCGGGGTGAAGCTGGTTTCGCTCATATCTGGAAAGTCCCGTCTGGAAAATTGCACCTCAGTCGCTTACCCATGGCGCATCGCATCGTCAACCGCCAGCCCAAAAGGCGTGGCATAGGAGCCCATTGGATGAGCAATTCCGATACGCAATCCCCCTTCAATACCGTGCCTGCCGTTGTTGTGGCGTTGGCTGTGTTCATCATCGGGATCGAGGCGGTGTTCTCTTTGGGCGCACGTGGCATCGTCGGTGGACCCACAGCCGTAGGTTGGCGTCTGGAAGCGCTGCAATCTTATGCCTTCTCGGCCGAGATTTTTTGGTGGATGGCCGACACACAGCGCTGGTCCGTGGAAAACCTCATGCGTTGTGTCACCTACCTCTTTATCCACGGCTCGTTCACGCAGGCGCTTTTTGTCTGTGTGTTCTTGCTTGCGCTTGGCAAAATGGTGGCGGAGGTCTTTGGTGAGATCCGCATGTTGCTGGTGTTTCTCATGTCCGGCATTTCGGGTGCGTTGATCTATGCAACCGTTGGCTCAGACTATCCTCTGATTGGTGGTTTCCCGGCGGTCTATGGGTTGATCGGGGCTTTTACATTTGTGCGCTGGATCGCACTTGGCGCGATGGGAGAACAACAGGCACGTGCTTTTAGCCTGATTGGGATGCTGATGGGCATCCAGTTGCTCTTTGGATTGATTTTTGGCGGTCGCCCGGATTGGATTGCCGACTTGGCCGGTTTCGCAACGGGGTTTGGTGTGTCGTTTTTCCTGGTGCCCGGTGGCTGGCAGCGGATCCTGCAAAAGATCCGCCGCGATTAACCGCCTCTGCGGCGCAGAGATTGCTTCATCTCGCCGAGCTTTACGGCTCCCAGCACTTGGGCCGCGCCAAAATAGCTGAGCGCGCCCAGTGTGATGAGACCGAGCAAAGCAAGGTAACGCCAGCTTGGAACATAGAACAGCCAGTCGAACTGCTGGTAGCAGGTGTAAACTGTGGCACCCATGACACCAGAGGCTGCAAGTATCCGCCAGCAACGATCATAGAAACGGGTGTCAAACTGTGCGACGTCGCCCATGCGGCGGGCACCAAACCAGAGCAGGAAGACCATGACCCAACCCGCCGCACTGGCAGCGATGGCCGGGGCAATCCAGCCAACAATGGGTTTGAGCCCAACGGCGAACGCGGCGTTTACAGCCATGCCGACAAGCGCAAACCGAAATGGGGATCGCGTGTCTTCACGAGCGAAATAGAGCGGTTGCAGAACTTTTTGCAGCACAAAGGCCGGAAGCCCCACGCCGTAGATTGCGACCGCCAAGGCAATAGCCTGCACATCCGCCGCATCCGTCGCTCCACGTTCATAAAGGACAGAGATGAGCGGCAGCGGGATGACCACAAAAGCCACCATGGATGGCAGGGTAAGAACCAAGGAGAATTCGCCCGCGCGGGACAGGGCATTTTGCGCCCCTGTCTCGTCACCTGCACGCAGACGACGCGACAGGTCTGGTAACAACACGATGCCGACCGCAATGCCAACTACTCCCAGAGGCAGTTGATAAAGGCGATCTGCGATGAACAGCCAGCTCAACGCGTTCTCAATGTCTTGTGCCACGCGTTGGCCAACCACCAGATTGACCTGGGTGACACCCATTGCCAGGGCCGCTGGCAACGCGACCTTGACCATATGCCGCATATCCAGCGTCAGGCGGGGCAGTCCCGGGCGCAGTTTGAAACCGGCCTTCTCGGCCGCGACCCAGACCAATACCAACTGTGCGACGCCTGCAACCGGGATGGCCCAAATGAGCCACTGGATGACCTCGGCACCGACGATAGCACCGGCAATCATCGCCGGTATTGCAACGACGTTGAGCAACGCAGACGCAGCAGCAGCAGCCGCAAACCGTCCGGTGGCGTTGAGTATGCCGGAAAATAGTGCCGCCAGCGACATGCACAGAATATAGGGAAACACGATGCGCCCAAATCCTACTGTGGTGTCAAATCTGGCATCACCTTCGCTGATGCCGGCGGTGAACC
This sequence comes from uncultured Paracoccaceae bacterium, assembly GCA_947497985.1. GTDB lineage: Bacteria > Pseudomonadota > Alphaproteobacteria > Rhodobacterales > Rhodobacteraceae > Epibacterium. Next base: position 36,184 of record CANMIX010000009.1, on the reverse strand, counting down.
AGACCATGCCCGGCATGAAAATCATCGAGACCGCAACCAGCACCAGCACGGCTGTCCCCAACAGGTTGAATGCGTCCTGCGCAAAGGCTGGCGCGTCCTGTTCACCTTCGACCTTTTTCGACAGCATCGGCACAAAGGCTGCGTTAAACGCCCCTTCGGCAAAGAAACGGCGGAACATATTGGGCAGGCGAAAAGCTGCAACAAAGGCGTCCATCATCGGACCCGGGCCAATGTAAGCGGCAATCAGGATCTCTCGCGCAAAGCCCAAGATCCGGCTTGCCAGGGTCCAAAAGCCGACTGTCAGAAACCCTGACAGGAGTTTGATTGGTTTCATGTTTCGGCCCGTTTGACGCCTTCTTTGATCGCCTCCTGCAGCTTTTTCTTCAGCGTGCGTTGCTTGGATTCCGAATGGTATTTAAGCCCGAACATATCCTTCACGTAGAAAGTATCGACCACCTGTTCGCCATATGTCGCAATCACCGCGTTGGCCACATAGACGTTTAGATGCGCCAATGTGCGCGCCAGATCATAAAGCAATCCAGGCCGGTCGCGCGTGTCCACTTCGATGATGGTATAGATCTCGGACCCTTCGTTATCAAAGGTGATATGGGTGGGGACGTTGAACGCCCGTTCACGTTTTTTGACCTTGTCGCGGGATTTAAACGCATCCGTTGCGACGACTTCACCTTTCAGGGTCTTGCGGATCATCTGCTCCAGACGGGGCAGGCGTGACGCCTCAAACGGGCTGCCGTCGGAATCTTGGATCCAGAAGGCATCTGCGACATATCCGTCTTTGGTGGTATAGGATCGCGCGTCCACGACATTGGCACCCACGAGCGCCAATGCGCCTGCCACACGGGCAAAGATGCCGGGATGGTCGACCATTGCAAAACAGGCACGTGTCGCATCGCGGTCTTCATCCGGGAATAGGCGGATCTTGATCGTGGACTGGTCACCGCTTGCGTGCAAGTCGCGGAACATTTCCGCAAAATCTACATGCGCCGTGACATGCAGTCCTTGCCAATAGGGCGGGTAATGGCGGTTCGTTTCGCGTTTGAGATCCGCTTTGCTCCAGTCGGCCAAGGCTGCCCGCAGTTTGCTCTTGGCCTCATGGCCGCGATGTTCACGGCTGAGCGCTTCCATGCCGCCTTCCAACGCTTTGCGCGTTTGGCCATAAAGCGCGCGCAACAGAACCGCTTTCCAATTGTTCCACGTATCCGGGCCCACGCCGCGAATATCGCAGACCGTCAGCAACAAGAGCAGATCGAGACGTTTGACCGTTTTGACCGCCTTGGCAAAATCACGCACAGTCCGAGGGTCAGCGATATCGCGTTTTTGCGCCATATCGGACATCAGCAGGTGATAGCGCACCAGCCACTCCACCGTTTCGCTGTCAGCCTTGTTCAGGCCAAAGCGCGGGGCAAGCTTACGGGCGATCCGTGCGCCCACGATCGAGTGGTCTTCCTCGCGACCTTTGCCAATATCATGCAGAAGGAGAGCGATGAACAAAACCTTCCGGCTCAACCCTTTGCGTAAGATGTCGGATGAAAGCGGCAGTTCGTCTTCCAGCTCACCCCGTTCAATCGCCGCATAGTTGGAGATCACCTGGATCGTGTGTTCATCAACCGTGTAGGAATGATACATGTTGAATTGCATCATGGCGACGATCTGCTCGAACTCGGGAATAAACGCGCCGAGCACGCCCAGTTCGTTCATCCGGCGCAGCGCTCGTTCGGGATTGCCGTGTTTCAGCATGAGATCCAGAAAGATGCGGTTGGCTTCTTTGTCCTGGCGCATTTTGTCATCGATCAGATGCAGGTTCGCGGTCACCAGACGCATGGCGTCTGGGTGGATCAACATGCCCGTGCGCAGGCCTTCCTGAAACAGGCGCAGGATATTCAGGCGGTCTTGTAAAAATGTATCCGGATCTTCGACTTGCAGACGGTTGTGCACCACTGCAAAGCCCGGTTTGACGCGTGGTCGACGGCGGAAAATGCGCTCCAGCAGCGGTTCTTCTTTTTGCTGGCTGGCCTCCAGTTTGGAGAGGAAAATACGCGTCACATCGCCGACACGCGTTGCATGGCGGAAATACTCTTGCATGAACACCTCAACGCCGCGGCGTGCGGCGGTGTCCTTGAAGCCCATCCGCTGCGCGACTTCGACCTGCTGATCGAAGGAGAGCTGTTCGGTGGCACGGTTGGCTGACAGGTGCAGATGCGAACGCACCGCCCACAGAAAGTTTTCGGCCTTGGCAAAGACGTCAAATTCTTCCGGGCTGAACAGCCCCAATCCTACCAGTTCTTCGACGTCTTGGACGCGATACAGATACTTGGCGATCCAGAACAAGGACTGCAGGTCACGCAAGCCGCCTTTGCCTTCTTTTACGTTTGGCTCCACCACATAGCGTTGCCCCTGTTTCAGGTGGCGTTTGTCCCGTTCTGCAAGCTTGGCGGACACGAATTCACGTGCATTATGAGCAAAGAGGTCTTTGTTGAGCTTTTCTTCTAGCTCAGCGGCCAGTTTCGCGTCACCGGTCAGAAAGCGGTTTTCTAGCATCGCGGTGCGAATGGTGAAATCTTCTTTGCCGAGGCGAATGCAGTCGCGGATGGTACGGCTCGAATGCCCAACCTTCAGGCGCAGATCCCATAGGATATACAGTGTCGTTTCAATCACGCTTTCAGCCCAAGCCGTGATTTTATAAGGCGTTAAAAACAAAAGATCGACGTCCGAGAACGGCGCCATTTCGCCTCGACCGTAGCCACCAACTGCCATCGCCGCGATCCGCTCCCCTTGAGTGGGAGAGGCGTTGGGGTGCACAAATTCAGTGGCCGTGAAAATTGCGGTACGAACGATGCAATCCGTCAAATAGGTGTAAGACCGGGTTAGTTCGCGTGCCGCAAACGGAGACGCGGCAAAGGCCTCGGCAATTGCAGCACGGCCAACAGTGTTGCCCTCTCGTAAAAGGGCAACAACATGCGCGCGCAGATCCGCAGCAGACAGATCTTGTGCCTTGGCACGGATCTCTTCGTGAACGGCCTGAACGTCGAAAATCAATTCAGGTGCCAAAATCAATGGCACCTGATCCGATTGTGTCATGTCAGCTTGCGTTACAAAGGGCGCTTTAGAAGCCTGCGCCAGCGAAGCTTTTGGGAGCTGGGTCAATTACGACAACTTTCTTATCTTCGATTGTGGCCACTGCGAGGCCACGTTCATTGGTCCCATCTGCACGCAGACGGAAAATTCCGCCCGTACCTTGGAAGCCGGCGCCTTGTGTTAAGGCCGTTGCTGTTAGTGCATCGCTCTTGCCCTGTTGGGCTAGGGCGCCGATTGCAGCAATTCCATCATAGGCCAGACCACCAACCGGGTGAGGGCCGGTGCCATATGTGGCAGTGTAACGGTCGCGGAACTTGCGGGATTGGGATGGGTCGGGCAGGGCGAACCAAGCACCTTGTACACCGGGAAGCTCAAGCGTTTGGGGCGGAATGTCCCAACGTGTCAGCCCGATATATTGGAAGTTTTCAGGCGACACGCCGGCTTCGGGCAGCAACTGTGTCAACAGAGGCAAGGCACCCGCTGTTGTCGCGGTCATAAAGACCGCGTCAGCGCCGCCGCTGTTCGCCGCGTTCCGAATGGTTGGAATGGCGTTGATCACGCCTTGTTGTGACAGTTCATAGCTGACCGTGCCTGTGACACGAGCTGAGGACCCAGCGGCGGCGCGGTTGACCGCCTCACGTCCTGCGGTGCCAGCAGCATTGTCACCTGTAACCACCAAGACATTGGGTTTGCCTTGTTGTGCAGAGTAACGCGTCAAACGGCGCGCTGTGTTGTCAAAGGTTGAACCCAAGATGAACACATTGCCGCCTGCAATGGCTGTGTTGTTGGAGAAAGCTAGAACATTTACGCCTTTTTGCGCGGCGACAAGGCCCGCAGCATTGGCCGCTTCGGCATAGAGTGGGCCCAAAATAATGCCCGCGCCATCTTTTATCGCTTGCTCGGCTGCGGTTGCTGCCACTTCGGGTGTGCCGGCGGTGTCATAAACCCGAAGGTCGACTTCCACACCGTTCAGATCGCCAATTGCCATCCGGGCGGCATTTTCCAGGCTTTGCGCCAATACGCCGTCGCCCGCCTGCGCAGAGCCGCGTGGAACCAAAAGCGCCACTTTCACAGGTTTGGAAGGATTGATAGTAGGACCGGAGTTTAATGCAACCGGTTCGCACGCAGCCAGGGCCAAGGCGGAAATTGCCAATGCGGCGCCACATGCCATCTTGCGGGCGTTCTTGAAAACAGCAAACATAATAGTGCTTTTGCTCCATGTTCCGACCGTTCTGGTCGTTTTGGGGTTCAGGCGCAAATAATAGACAACCGAATAGGCGGGTCCAGAGTTGAATCACCAGAATGTCCGATTGCAGTCGGGACTGTATTTTGTTGCCACACCCATTGGGACAGCGCGCGACATCACTTTGCGGGCCTTGGATGTTCTTGCGTCAGCCGATGTTATTGCCGCCGAAGATACCCGTAGCCTTCGTAAGTTGATGGAAATACACGGTGTTCCTTTAAAAGATCGTAACATCATTGCATATCACGATCACAGTGGCGCTGGCACCCGTGCGCGGCTTTTGGAGGCGATTGCAGCAGGTCAATCCGTCGCATATGCCTCTGAGGCTGGTATGCCACTTATTGCCGATCCGGGATATGACTTGAGCCGGGACGCAGCGGCCGCGGGACATTTGGTGACATGCGCTCCAGGTGCGTCAGCTGTGGTGACGGCCTTAACACTGGCGGGATTGCCAACGGACGCCTTCTTTTTTGCGGGGTTCCTTCCCAATGCAACCGGGGCACGTCGCAAACGATTGGAAGAGCTCAAACAAGTGCCGGGAACATTGGTTTTCTACGAATCCCCCAAACGTGTTCAGGCCTCAGTTCGCGATATGTCCGGGGTTTTGGGAAATCGCCCTGCCGCCATGTGCCGTGAATTGACCAAAAAATTTGAAGAGGTACGCCGTCTTTCCTTGGTGGATTTGGCACAAAGTCTGGAAGACAAGCCCGTCAAAGGCGAAATCGTGCTATTGGTCGAACGCGTTGGTGAGGTTGAGGTCAGCGCTGCTGATCTGGAAAGCGATTTGCGCGCCGCACTAAAAGAGAACTCAGTCAAGGATGCCGCTGATCTGGTATCCAAAACCCACGATATTGCACGGCGCAAAGTGTATCAGCTTGCATTGCAACTGGCCAAGGACGAGGATTGATTTGCCCAAAACGCCGCGATTTCATCAGGGGCAACAGGCCTATTTGGCGGGGCTCTCCGCAGAAGAGGCTGTGTTGCGCCATTATGAAGGCGCAGGTTTTGTGGCGCTCGAAAAACGTTGGCGCGGGGCAGGTGGAGAAGTCGATCTGATCCTACACAAGGGGCGTCAGTTGGTGTTCGTTGAGGTCAAGAAAAGCAGGACACACGTAGAGGCAGCAGGCCATCTGAACCAACGCCAGCAGGCCCGGATTTACACCGCTGCCGAGGCGTTTTTGGCTCAATCAGTGGATCTGCAAAACTGTGACATGCGATTTGATGCAGCACTTGTGGACGGTCAGGGGCAGATTGAAATCCTTGAAAATGCGTTTGGTTTGGGCTGACCCCATTGAACATGACAAATCGGTACGCCATGTAGGTCTGCAACACGACAGGGGACATGCGTCATGAAAATTGCCTTCCAGATGGATCCGATCCTTGGGGTCGATATTAACGCCGACAGCAGCTTTCGCCTCGCCGAAGAGGCGCAAGCGCGCGGTCATGAGTTGTTTTACTACGCTCCGGATCAGCTTGCCTTCCAAGAAGGGCGCATAACCGCCCGCGGTCACGACATGACCGTGCAGCGGGTCGCCGATGCGCCTGCGGTTTTGGGTGAATTGCGCGAGGTGAACCTAGCTGATTTTGATGTTGTTTGGCTGCGTCAGGATCCGCCGTTTGACATGCATTACATCACCTCGACCCATCTGCTGGACCGCCTGAAAGGTCACGCTTTGGTGGTGAACGATCCGTTCTGGGTGCGCAACTATCCGGAAAAACTGCTGGTTCTGGACTTTCCAGAGCTGACGCCCCCGACCACGATCGCGCGCGACCTCGACACCATCAAAGCGTTCAAGGCGAAACATGGCGACATCATCCTGAAGCCTTTGTACGGCAACGGTGGCGCAGGTGTGTTCCGCTTGGATGCCAATGACCGCAACCTGTCTTCGCTGCATGAGTTGTTCACCGGTTTCAGCCGCGAGCCGCTGATCGTGCAAAAATTCCTGCCGGATGTGTCAAATGGCGACAAGCGGGTGATCTTGGTCGACGGCGAACCTGTCGGTGCAATCAACCGCGTTCCTGCTGCGGGTGAGACACGTTCCAATATGCATGTTGGCGGACGTCCCGAGAAAATTGGCCTGACCGAACGTGATCTGGAAATTTGCGCGGCCATCGGTCCGCTGCTGCGCGAAAAGGGTCAGATCTTTGTCGGGATCGATGTAATCGGTGACTACCTGACCGAGATCAACGTGACCTCTCCGACCGGCATTCAAGAGTTGGAGCGGTTCGATGGCGTCAATATCGCCGAAAAGGTCTGGCAAGCGATCGAAGCCAAGCTCTAAACGCGTCTTATTTTGATTTAGACACCGGGTTGAGGCGATAGCTAATTGCCTCAGCCAGATGTGTGCGACTGATCTGCTCCGCACCTTCCAGATCGGCAATTGTTCGTGCGACACGCAGGACACGGTGATAACCGCGCGCGCTGAGACCGAAATGTTCTGCCGCCTGTTGGAGCAACGCTCGGCCCGCATCACAAGGTCGCGTAACGAGTTCCAAAATCTCGCCTTCCGCATCGGAGTTTAGCTCGATCCTGGCATGATCGGCGTACCGTGCGGCCTGCAATTCGCGAGCCATGGCAACCCGTGCTGCGATCTCTTGTGACCCTTCCTGCGGCGGCGGGAGATCCAGATCTGTAAAGGCAACAGGTGGCACATCAATGCGCAAATCAAATCGATCCATCAGCGGCCCTGAGATCCGGCCGAGGTAGTCCTGACCGCAGATTGGGGCGCGTCCGCAAGCTTGTGCAGGATCGGCAAGATGTCCACATTTGCAGGGGTTTGCTGCTGCCAGAAGCATGAACTTGCACGGGTATTTTACATGCGCATTGGCACGAGCGACCATGACCTCACCTGTTTCCAGCGGTTGCCGTAGGGTTTCCAACACGGTTCGATTGAACTCTGGCAATTCGTCCAGAAACAGAACGCCGTGATGGGCGAGGCTGATCTCGCCTGGATGTGCTCGCCGCCCACCGCCAACAATTGCCGCCATCGAGGCCGTGTGGTGCGGTTCCCGAAAGGGGCGTGTTCGGGTAATGCCGCCTTCGTCGAGAAGCCCGCACAGTGAATGGATCATTGAGGTCTCAAGCGCTTCGCGTGCAGTCAGCAGCGGAAGCAGGGAGGGCAGGCGTGCGGCCAGCATGGATTTTCCCGAACCGGGCGGGCCAACCAATAGCATGTGATGCCGACCTGCCGCTGCGATTTCAAGCGCACGTTTGGCACGCTCTTGCCCTTTCACATCGCGGATGTCTTTTTGTGACGTGGCGACTGTAACTCCGCCGGCGGTGGCCGGAGTGAGCGGCATTTGACCCGTAAAATGGCGGACCACATCCATCAGTGAATGTGCGCCAATCACTTCAGCCGCATCGACCCAAGCGGCTTCGGCGCTTGATGCCTTTGGACATAAGAGCGTTCGATTTTCTTCTGCAGCATTCAACGCGGCGGGCAGCGCACCAAGCACCGGCATAAGCTGCCCATCCAACGACAACTCGCCCAAGGCCACTGTTTCCGCGACTAAATCCGATGGAATGATTTCAATCGCTGCCAGAAGCGCCAATGCGATCGGCAGATCGAAATGACTGCCTTCTTTGGGGAGATCAGCAGGCGACAGGTTTAACGTAATCCGTTTCGAAGGCAGCGCCACAGACATATTGGAAAACGCAGCCCGCACCCGTTCGCGTGCCTCGCTAACCGCCTTATCCGGCAAGCCAACCAAGTTAAAGGCGGGCAGCCCGGGTGCCACGGAACACTGCACCTCGACCGTTCTTGCTTGGACGCCTTGGAATGCAACTGTATAGCAACGTGCGATCATGGCCTGTCTCCTTGGTTGTGAGACAGGCTTGGCAATCATGGTTTCTGAAATGTTAACCCGGGCGTCAGGGGCACGTTAAATCGTGGCTTAAACAGGCCAATCGCGATGTGGAAGGTCCAGATCATAAGGCATAGGGTCGTAAGCGACGGTCAATGCCTCTTGCCGCCACTCTTGCACGATAGGGTCCGCAAGCAGGGCAAGGCAATAGGCACGATCTTCCTCAGATACCGGCAAGTCATATCCGATAACCCGTGCAGCCACGGGGGTATAGAAGACATCCGCTAAACTATAGCGACCAAACAATCCGTCGGTGCCCTCGTCGCGAAACTTCCGTGCATGCGCCCATAATTCAGCCACACGATCCAAATCTTTTTGAACGGCACTTGATACGGTGAAACCATCCCACACATGGCGCAGTTGCATGGGACATTCGCCGCGCAATGCGCCGAAGCCGCTGACCATTTCGGCGCAAAGCCAACGCGCTGTGGCACGCGCTGCCGGATCCGTTGGCCACATGTCGGCATTTGGATTTTCTTCTGCAAGGGTTTCAGCCATTGCAAGGCTTTCGCCAATGACGACATGCTGAGGGGTGCGCAACGCCGGGACCAGTTTTGCCGGTGCGAGCTCTTTCATATCATGGGCCATCGTCCCCGAATAAAGCCCAACCATTTGGCATTGATGGGGAAGGTCGAATTTGCGCAACATCAACCAACCTCGCATCGACCAACTGGAAAAGAGGCGATCACCAATAAAAAGTTCGTACATTGCGCATTCCTTTTGCCGCGATTTAGTGGCAGCTTAAAATGAAATATGACATTATCAAATGTTATATTTTGGAGAGTTGCATCACAAAATTTGATTTATTGCGCTGAGCGACCATGTGCGGTCGTTGCAGAGGATTTCTGTAATCGAAAGATTGTCGATCCGATGTGCAAATGCCTCTTCCGCAGTTAAGCGGTCCGCGCGCTGCACCTGAGACAGAATTTGGCCAAAATGCCCAACAACCAGAATATTCGCCCCAGCGTATTCCGCAGCGAGCTCATCGATGGTCTGATCCACGCGCGCAGACAATTGATTCCAGCTTTCCCCATTGGGCGGTTGCACATCGCCCGGGGTTTCCCAAAAGGCGCGGATGTGATCCGGACAGCTTTGTTCGAGCTCAGACCAAGTGCGCAATTCCCAATCGCCAAAGTGCATTTCGCGTAAACGTTGATCGTGCGGCAATCGTTTGCGGTCACCTTGCACCGCGTTTGCGGTCTCGACCGCGCGGGTCAGATCTGAACTCACCACCAATGCATCTGAGGGCACATAAGCATTGATCCGCTCTAGCGCCGCTGTGTCGCTGAGATCCGCAGGCAAGTCGGACCAACCAACCATGGACTTTGCGTGGGTGGGGCCGTGGCGCAACAGAAAGAAACGAGTCAAAGCGGTTCGCCTTTTAGCGTTAAGGGCAAGCCGGCTGCGACCAGGATTACACGTTCAGCACGCGCCGCGAGCGCAATATTGAGCCGCCCCTGTGCCTCGCGAAACCGTCGAGCAAGCGCGTTTTCCGGCACGATACCCATCCCGGTTTCGTTACTGACAATAACAAGATCTGCCGCACAAACGTCCAAGGCAGCAAAGAGGTCAGCTTCGACCTGTTCTAAATCATGTTCGGCCAAAAGGTGGTTTGTAAGCCACATCGTCGCACAATCCATCAAGCCGATTTGGTGCGCAGAAAGGTCGGATAAGGCGAGCGACGCAGATAAAGGTTCCTCTATAGTGGTCCAATTCGGGCCACGTTGGACGATATGGCGGGAAACCTTGGCCTTCATTTCATCATCGTAGATTTGTGATGTGGCCCAATAAACCTTTTCTTTTCCGCTGTTTGCGCAAGTTTCTTCGGCGAATGCTGACTTCCCTGAGGCCGCCCCTCCAAGAATGAGTGTGACAGAACCGGACAATTTTATTACCCTAAGGATACGAAAAGGATGATCCTGTGGGTATCCGCAAGGCCCGTCAATGACAAGCCCACCAATTCGCGCCAAAGCATACAGGCTTATTTTACGCGAAAGAAAGGGCGCAACAGCGTAGCTTTTTTGCCGCTGTTTCCCGGTACGAAACCCAATACCGCCGGGCCAGATTAATAACTAATCCAAAACTTCCCACAGGACGTATTCGGTTTATCTGATTTCGGGGGGAAGACATGGCACTTGACGACTCCAGTCCTAATCCGTTGCCCAAAAAGGCGATGAAAGCGGAGCTATTGGATGCAGAAACGGAATTGAAACTTGCTTATGCGTGGCGGGATGACCGTGACGTGGAGGCGCTGCATCGCTTGATCAACGCCTATATGCGTTTGGCCATTTCAATGGCTGCAAAGTTCAAACGCTACGGCGCGCCGATGAACGATTTGATTCAGGAAGCAGGCCTTGGCCTGATGAAAGCTGCGGATAAATTCGACCCGGATCGGGGCGTGCGGTTTTCAACTTATGCGGTGTGGTGGATCAAAGCGTCTATTCAGGAATATGTGATGCGCAACTGGTCTATGGTGCGCACCGGGTCGACGTCGTCGCAAAAGTCCTTGTTTTTCAACATGCGCCGTATTCAGGCTCAGTTGGAGCGCGATGCGTTTGCAGACGGTCAAAAGCTCGACAAACATCAACTTCACGAAAAGATCGCGACCGAAATTGGCGTGCCCCTGCGGGATGTCCAGATGATGGATGGGCGTTTGTCGGGCGCGGATTTCTCGCTGAATGCGGTGCAATCCTCAGACGACGAAGGGCGCGAATGGATCGAGGCGCTGGAAGATGACCGGGCACAAGCCGCAGAGCTGGTCCAAGACACATTGGACCGTCAGCAGCTGCGCAAATGGCTGGCGACGGCGATGATGTCCCTTAACGATCGTGAGCGTTTGATCATCCGAGCCCGCAAGCTGCGCGAACCTGCACGGACGTTGGAAAGCCTAGGGCAGGAGCTTGGCCTGTCCAAAGAACGGGTACGCCAGCTCGAGGCAGGGGCCTTTGTGAAAATGCGTAAAAACCTGCAATCGCAATCGCGTGAAGTTGCCCACTTGCTCGTGTGAGAACTCCCTGAGATGGGCCGCAGATGTCGCATTGCGAATTCTGTGGAAAAGCGTTTCCCTCTCGCGCAGCGGGGCGGTAAAGTTAAAGCCGTTGCGCAAAAAGGGGCAAGAGGCATGCTGGCAGGCAAACGGATCCTTCTGATCATCGGAGGCGGCATAGCGGCCTATAAATCGCTTGAACTGATACGCAGGCTGCAAGACCATGGCGCGCAGATCACACCGGTTTTGACGCGCGCCGGGGCGGAATTCGTGACCCCGCTGTCAGTGTCCGCATTGGCGAGCGAGGCGGTGCATCAGGACCTGTTTGATCTAACAAGCGAAGCTGACATGGGGCATATCCAACTGTCACGCAGCGCGGATCTGGTGGTGGTGGCGCCTGCAACTGCAGATTTGATGGCAAAGATGGTCAATGGCTTGGCCAATGATCTGGCGTCTACGCTTTTGCTTGCGACGGATACGCCGGTGCTGGTTGCGCCCGCGATGAATGTACGCATGTGGGAGCATCCAACCACGCAACGCAACATTGCCCAGTTGCACTCGGATGGTGTGCATTTTGTTGGTCCAGACGCAGGCAGCATGGCCTGTGGAGAGTTCGGCCCCGGGCGGTTGTCCGAACCTGATGCCATCGTGGCTGCGATCCTGGAACAGTTGACCGACGGCCCGTTGACCGGCAAACGTATCATCGTCACCTCTGGCCCAACGCACGAACCAATTGATCCAGTGCGTTACATCGCCAACCGTTCGTCCGGTGCACAAGGAACAGCGGTGGCCCGTGCTCTGGCCGCGCGCGGCGCCGAAGTGGTGTTCATCACGGGCCCTGCAGCGGTGCCTCCTCCGGCAGGCGTCGAAGTGATATCCGTTGAAAGCGCACGTGATATGGCGGCCGCAGTGGAGGCGGCCCTGCCGGCTGAGGCCGGTATTTTTGCCGCCGCTGTGGCGGATTGGCATGTGGCTGAAGCATCTGACCGGAAGTTGAAAAAATCCAAGGATGGGCTGCCGTCGTTAACATTTGTGGAGAATCCGGACATCCTGCGCTCGGTCTCGCAGTTGGCAGAGGGGCGTCCTAAATTGGTCGTGGGCTTTGCAGCCGAAACCAATGATGTGGTCGACAATGCGACCGCTAAACGCCTGCGCAAGGGCTGCGACTGGATCGTCGCCAATGATGTTTCTCCGGAAAGCGGGATCATGGGCGGGGCTGAAAATGCTGTCGTTTTGATAACCGAACAAGGCACCGATCCGTGGCCACGCATGGACAAACAAGCTGTGGCGGATCGTTTGGCCGATCGCATTGCCGATACTCTGAACAACAAGAGCTGAGGAACAGCCGATGACCCTTTCCGCCCCTATCCCCGTTAAAGTCACATACGATCAAGGTGCCGACCAAGCTGTCCCATTGCCAACTTATGAGACGGCTGGGGCTGCAGGTGCTGATCTCAGGGCAAATCTGCCCGACAAAGGATCCATCACTTTGGAGCCCGGCGCGCGCGTCTTGGTCCCTACTGGGTTACGGTTGGAAATCCCCGAGGGTTATGAGATTCAGATCCGCCCTCGCTCCGGTCTTGCCCTCAAACACGGCATCACTTTGCCGAATACGCCCGGCACCATCGACAGCGATTATCGCGGTCCCTTGGGGGTGATTGTCCTGAACGCGGGCCAGGACCCATTTACGATCACCCACGGCGACCGGATTGCGCAGATGATCCTGGCTCCGGTCGTGCAAGCCCGGTTTGAATTGGCCGAAAATCTGAATGAAACCGCGCGCGGGGCAGGTGGATTTGGCTCCACTGGGCGCACCTAGTGATATCTGTCCTGATCTTGGTTGCGCTGATCTGGTGGGGTGGGCGGTTTCTCGGAATGGCGCCTGTCGTCCGCCAATCCTTGTTAGCGGTGCTCTATTTCGTGGTTCTTGCGGTGCATCTAACCTTGCCACCAACTGCTCCGCTGCGGATTAACCTGGGAGGTTCAGCCCTCCCTTGGTTTCTGGCCGGAGCGGCGGCGGCCGTGATCTATCTCTACGTCCAAATTTTGCGGCGTTTAAAGAAACAAGCAGAAGGCAAAGCGATGAGCGAGACGCCAGAAAAGAAAGGCGCATTTAACGCCACAGAACTGAACCGATACGCCCGTCATATCGTCTTGCGTGAAATTGGCGGAGCCGGTCAGAAAAAGATCAAGGCGTCCAAAGTTTTGGTGATCGGTGCCGGGGGGCTTGGGGCGCCAGCCTTGCAATATCTCGCGGCGGCTGGGGTCGGCACCATTGGTGTGATCGATGATGATGTGGTTGAGAATGCAAACCTGCAACGTCAGGTCATCCACTGGGATAAGGACATCGGCACCCCTAAGGTCTTCTCAGCACAAGCCGCGATGGAAGCGCAAAACCCATTCGTTACGGTGCGCCCCTATCATCGGCGTCTGACAGAAGACATCACGGCGGAACTTTTCGCGGAATACGATTTGATTTTGGACGGAACCGACAATTTCGAAACGCGATATCTGGCCAACCGCGTGGCGGTCGAGTTGGGCAAGCCGCTGATTTCAGGTGCGCTCACTCAATGGGAGGGGCAAATATCTCTCTTTGATCCAACAGAAAGCGGGCCCTGTTATCAATGTATCTTCCCTGAAGCTCCCGCACCCGGATTGGCTCCCGCTTGCGCCGAAGCTGGTGTGATTGCGCCGTTGCCTGGTGTCGTCGGGGCGATGATGGGTGTCGAAGCGCTCAAACAAATCACCGGCGCTGGAGAGACCTTACGCGGCGCGATGTTGATTTATGATGCGCTTTACGCGGAAACGCGGCGGATCGCTCTTAAGCCACGGGCAGATTGCCCCATTTGCCAAGGCAAAGGCGCACAATGATTTCCTGAACCTGCCGCGCGTCAGCGCGGCTATGCCCAACGGGGGAGGACGCGCCTGCGAAGGCGGTTCCGACACGGGCGGGAGAGCCTCGATTTCCGCGGTATTTGTCGCAACGCATTGCACCCCCAAACGCATCTCGTTAGCCTCAGCGGCAAAGGAGATTTACCCATGACGAACCCGCTTTTGGCCGACTGGTCCACCCCCTTTGGCCTTGCCCCGTTTTCCGAGATTTCCGACGACGATTTTGCCCCGGCCCTAGACGCCGCACTCAGTGCACATAAGGCGCAGATAGACGCCATTGCCGATAATCCCGACGCGCCCACATTTGCCAATGTCGTAGAAGCGCTGGAGACCCCTTGCCAACCGTTAGAGCAAGTGCTGTCCGTGTTCTTCTCTGTCGCGGGCGCGGACAGCAATCCGGCGCGAGAGGCCTTGCAGCGCGATTTCTCCCCGATGCTTGCCGCGCATTTCTCGGCCATTACTGCCAACAAATCGCTCTATGCGCGGGTGAAATCTGTTTGGGATCAGCGCGAGAGCTTGAACTTGTCGGATGAACAACAGCGAGTCTTGATGCTGACCCATCGCGGTTTTGTCCGTGGTGGTGCCGCCCTTGAAGGGGCCGAGGACACCCGCATGCAAGAGATCAAATCCCGTCTTGCCACTTTGGGAACCAATTTCACCCAGAACCTTTTGGCGGATGAACGGGAATGGTTCATGGAGCTGAGCGAAGAAGACCTGGAAGGTCTTCCCGATTTCGCCGTCGCTGCAGCGCGCGCCGCGGGAGAAGAGAAAGCCGCCAAAGGCCCGGTCGTGACCCTGTCGCGATCCATCATTACCCCGTTCCTGCAATTCTCCCCCCGACGGGATCTGCGCAAAACCGCCTTTGCCGCCTGGGGTGCACGTGGTGCAAATGGTGGGGAGACCGACAACCGGGCCATCGCGGCAGAGATCCTAAGCCTGCGTGAGGAGCGCTCGAAATTGCTCGGCTATGAGACGTTCGCGCAGTACAAGCTCGAAACCGAAATGGCACAGACTCCTGAAGCCGTGCGCGGCCTTTTGATGGATGTCTGGACCCCGGCCAAGGCACAGGCTGATGCGGATGCCGAAGTATTAACGCAGATGATGCAGGCCGATGGGATAAACGGGCCGCTCGAACCTTGGGACTGGCGGTATTATTCGGAAAAACGGCGCGCCGTCGAACACGATCTGGATGAAGCGGAGCTGAAACCATACTTGCAGCTGGATCGTATGATCGAAGCCTCGTTCGATTGTGCCACGCGATTGTTTGGGTTGGAGTTCAAACCCTTGGACGTCGCCCTTTACCACCCGGATTGTCGGGCTTGGGAAGTGACGCGGGGTGGCAAACATGTGGCTGTTTTTATTGGCGACTATTTTGCGCGCGGATCAAAACGATCGGGCGCGTGGTGTTCGGCGATGCGCAGTCAGGCCAAGTTCCCCGATGTGCAATCCCCCATCGTGATCAACGTCTGCAACTTTGCCAAAGGGTCTCCGGCACTGCTCAGTTGGGATGACGCGCGCACTTTGTTTCATGAATTTGGCCATGCGCTGCATCAGATGCTGTCCAATGTGACTTATGACAGCATCTCGGGAACATCTGTGGCGCGTGACTTTGTGGAGTTGCCCAGCCAGCTTTATGAACACTGGATGGAAGTGCCCGAAGTTTTGCAGACGTTCGCCACCCATGCGGAGACCGGCGCGCCCATGCCCGATGATCTGTTGCAGCGTGTTCTGGGTGCCGCAACCTATGACATGGGGTTCCAAACCGTGGAATATGTGGCGTCTGCGCTGGTGGATCTCGCGTTTCACGATGGACCTGCCCCCACCGACCCTATGGCCAAACAGGCAGAGGTGCTGGAGGAAATCGGCATGCCGCCTGCGATCATCATGCGCCATGCCACGCCGCATTTCGCGCATGTCTTTTCGGGCGATGGGTACAGCTCCGGTTACTACAGCTACATGTGGTCCGAAGTGATGGACGCCGATGCATTTGCCGCCTTTGAAGAAGCGGGCGATGCCTTTGATCCGGACCGCGCCAAGGCTTTGGAACAGCATATTCTCTCTACCGGTGGTTCGGTTGATCCAAAGGTGCTTTACACGAACTTCCGGGGCCGTTTACCCGGTGTCGAAGCATTGCTGAAGGGGCGCGGGTTGGCCGCTGGATAAAGGCCAGCGCCACTTCGAAAAAGGTGACGTCTGAGACGCTTGAACGGAGGCTGCAAGCCTCCGTTTCTGCGTTCAATAACCCCTGTCGCGATCAACTTGGTAGATGAATTCCAAACCCGCCTCACCACGGCGAACATTTTCCGCGATAATTTCGGCTGCGGTAGACGGGCGTGTTTCGGCCGCGATATGGGGTGTCACCGTGACATTTGGGTGGGTCCAATACGGGTGACCAAGCGGTAAGGGTTCCACGCGAAACACATCCAATGTGGCGTGCCCAATCTGGCCAGTGTCCAAGGCTGCCAGGAGCGCATCATCGTCGATCAGAGGACCGCGACCAGGGTTGAGGATGCGTGCACCCTTGGGGAGATTGGACAGGGATTGCTCATTTAGCAAGTTTTGTGTGGCGGGAGTGTCAGGCAAAAGCAAAACAACAATTTGCGCATTGGCCAAAGCGTCGTGCATCCCTTGGTCGCCGTGGTGACATGTCACTCCCGGCACTTCTCGCTTGGAACGAGACCAACCTGTGACGGGAAATCCGAGGCCGGTCAGGGCTGATGCGCAGGCCTGGCCCAGTTCACCCAATCCCAAAATGGTGACCGGGCGATCCTTTGCCAAAGGAGGGACATAAGGGTCCCAACGGTTTTGCGTGTTCAAACACTTATCGATCTCTAAGTGATAGCGCAGTGTATGGCCGCAAACCCATTCGACCATCGCTGTGGTGAGGCCAGGGTCAACCATTCGACACAGCGGCATGGTCAGCGTCTCATTGCCAATGATCCGCTCGACACCCGCCCACAGGTTGAGCACGGCCTTGGCATTTGTGTAAGGGGTAAAATCCTGCAGATCGGATCCAGGCGCGTAGACGATGTAATCCACATCCTGAGGTGCGTGCCGGGTCTGTAGATCTACATCAAGGTTGAGTTTGGCAAAGGCCTGTTTCAGCGGCGTTTCATAGACAGCCCAACGGGTGTCGCCGGCTGCGAATTCGACCTTGATCATGTGGCGAAAACTCCGGCCATATCCCGAAACCCTTTGATCTCAATCGGGTTGCCTGCGGGGTCATGGAAAAACATGGTGCTTTGCTCACCGGGCTCGCCTGCGAACCGGGTGGTGGGTTCAAGCGCGAAGGCCACGCCCTTGGTCAGCAATCGGTCCGCGAGCACCCGCCAGTCATCTTGGGGGAGGATTACACCCAGGTGGGGCATCGGCACCATATGAGCGCCGACCTTGCCGGTATTGGCGGTGGCAAACACGGGCCCAAGATGTAGTGAGATTTGATGACCAAAGAAGTTGAAATCTACCCAGCTGTCAGTACTGCGCCCTTCAGGACACCCCAGAACGTCACCATAGAACTGTCGCGCAGCGTCGAGGTCATCCACATGATAGGCGAGGTGAAATATGCTCATAAGTATCCCTCAGCGCGGACGGTGGATGTTTGCGCTTTGAACCAGGCCAAAGGCCGCCATTAGAACCAGCATCGCGGACCCACCATAGGAGACCATTGGTAGAGGCACACCAACGACGGGAGCAAGCCCCATCACCATCGACATGTTCACCGCAAAGAAGAGGAAGAACGTCAGCGCAATGCCCATGGTCACCAGGGAAGAAAACCGATCTTTTGTAGCGATGGCCGCTGCGACACAGAAGATGATGATCAACATGTACAACGTGAGGAGGGTGAAGCCGCCGATGAACCCAAACTCTTCTGCCAAAGTGGTGAAGATAAAGTCCGTGTGTTTTTCCGGCAGGAAGTTCAACCGTGATTGGGTGCCTTGCATGAAGCCACGTCCTGACCAACCACCGGAGCCCAAGGCGATCTTGGATTGGGTGATGTGATAACCTGCGCCCAAAGGGTCCTGCGATGGGTCAAGGAAGGTATCAATCCGCCGAAATTGGTAGTCTTTGATCAGTTGCCACTCGGTGCCGCGGCTTTGGAAGACTGCGGCAACGAGCCCAACACCGGCCGAGATGACAGCGGCGAAATACGCCCAATGCACACCGGCAAGGAACATGACGCCACCGCCCGATGCCATCAACAGGATCGAGGTTCCCAGATCGGGTTGCTTCAAGACCAAAGCGGTAGGGATCAAGATCATTGCAACCGGGATCAGGATCCAAAACGGTCGGGATGTGCGCTCTTGTGGCAGCCAGTCGTAATACGCGGCAAGAAGCATCACCAGCGTGACCTTCATCAATTCAGAGGGTTGCAACCGCATGAACCCAACGTCGATCCATCGCTGCGCGCCCATGCCAACCGTGCCAAAGAACTCCACCGCCAACAGTAATGCGAACGAGCCGAGATATGCGACAACCGACACGTTGCGCCAGAACCAGATAGGGATCAAGGCGACAAACAACATGACGCCCAGGCCCAGCAGAAATCGTTTGAATTGCGGCTCAACCCAGGGAGAAAAGTCACCGCCCGCCACGGAATACAGCATCAGAAAGCCAACGCTGGCGACGGTTGTGAGCAACAGTGCAAGTGGCCAATTCAAAAACAGAATTTTGCGCAGACCTGTCGGTGTCGACTTTGCGTGATAGGCAAGGTAGCTCATGCTTGGTCGCTCCCGGCTGCGCGTGACTGGCGAATTTCGCGGGTCAAACGTTCCTGTTGCGCTTGGATGCGGCTGCGGTCCGATTTTGGATAGGCTTCAAGCGGTGGGGTGCCATCATACAGTGCTTGCAAAAGAACGTCGCGGGCAATCGGAGCCGCTGCCTTTGACCCGCCGCCACCATGTTCGACAACTACGGAAACCGCGTATTTAGGCTTGTCGTAGGGCGCAAAGCAGACAAAGAGCGCGTGATCGCGCCGTTCCCAAGGCAGGTCCTCGTTGCGGATAACGCCCGCTGCGCGTTCTGCGGCGGTGATGTTTCGGACTTGGCTGGTGCCTGTTTTCCCGGCCATGCGAATGCCGTCCGGTACAATCCGATTGCGATAGGCAGTGCCGCGCCGTTCGTTGCTGACCGAGTACATGCCCCGACGCACCACGCGCAGATTGTTTTCGTTAAAGCCGAGGGATTCTCCCGCACCCGAAGGCTGTTCGACGCCATCGAGAGACTTGATCAGACGCGGCGTAACTGCTCGACCCGTTGCAAGCCGTGCGGACATAACCGCCAATTGCATGGGTGAGGCGAGCATGTAACCCTGGCCAATCGAGGCGTTTACTGTGTCACCAACCCGCCAGTCTTGCTGATGAACGCGCTGTTTCCAGTCTTTGTTAGGCGCCAATCCGGCGGCCACGGCGGACATGGGAATGTCGTGGCGCACGCCGATTCCAAAGCGTTTGGCCATCTCCGAGATTTTGTCGATCCCAACCTTCAGCGCCAAATCGTAGTAGTAGATATCACAGGACCCTTTTAATGATCCGTTCAGATCCACATGCCCGTGACCTGCGCGTTTCCAGCAGTGAAACCTGCGTCCAGCCACTTCAAGATGGCCCGGACACCATACGGTATCTTCCGTACCTATGAGGCCCGCCTCAAGCGCGGCCATTGCGACCACCATTTTGAACGTGGACCCCGGCGGATAGAGGCCTTGAACTGATTTGTTGGCAAGGGGGCGGTATGGATCTTCTGTCAAAGTCCGGTAGTCGGCGACGGAAATGCCGCGCACAAACAGGTTTGGATCAAAGCTGGGTGAGGAACATATCGCCGCCAAGTCGCCGTTTTCGCAATCGATCACGACTGCGCTGGCGCTCTCCCGACCAAGGCGTGCTTGGACATAGGTCTGAAGATCGGCATTGATCGTCAGCTGCATATCCGCACCAGCAGTGCCTTCCCGGCGGTTCAATTCGCGCATGACGCGGCCAGCGGCATTGACTTCGACTTGTTTTGTGCCTGCCTTGCCGCGCAGTTCACCTTCGCTTTTGGCTTCAAATCCAACTTTGCCGATTTGAAAACGCGGTTCTTTCAAGATGGGTTCGGGGTCTTCGATCTGGCTCAAGTCATAGTCTGAGACTGGGCCGACATAGCCCACCACATGCGCCAAACTGTCCATCATGGGGTAGCTGCGCAACAGGCCAATCTCTGTCGAGATGCCCGGCAGGGCAGGGGCGTTGACCGCAACTTTTGAGATGTCCTCCCACTGGATCTGATCCGCGAGCGTTATGGGGCGGAACGGCGCGTTACGATTGCGTCGCATCTCGGTCCGGGCGCGTTCCAGATCGTCTGGGTCCAGATCGATCAGCAGCGATAAATCGCGAATGACTTTCTCAACATCGCCTGCGTCCTCAGGCACAATGTTGATCCGGTACGAAGGAGTGTTACGGGCCAGGATTAGGCCATTGCGATCAAAGATCTCGCCCCGGGCCGGGGCGAGGAGTTGAAACTTGATCCGGTTTTCTTCAGCCAGCAGACGAAATTGGTCAGCCTGATCCACCTGCAAAAACCGCATTCGCATGGCCAGCCCGCCGGCAAAGGCTAGTTGCGCGCCCCCTAACAAAAGAGCACGGCGGGCAAACACTCGACCGGATCCATCTTGTTCTTTTGGATTGCGTTTCATTAGCGGTTTCCTATGGCATCTGCTTCGACCGGAGTCAGCTTGCGCACGCCCAACACAGTTTGGCTGAAAGCAATGAGAATCGGGTAAATTCCAATTGTCATGATCATCTGGATCATTGTCAGCGTCAAAGAGGCTTGTGCAACGCCCGTCAGGTTCAAAACAACGCGATTGAGCGTAGTGACAGCGGCAATGGCCAGCGCGACCTCTAACCACTCTGCCAAGAACGTAGTTTCGCGGTTGGACAGGATGCGCACTTTGAGGATCTCACAGGCCAAGATAATCAAGAGGGCCATCAATCCCGGTGGGCGCTGGAACAACAGATCAGCGAGCAGCAAAACTGCCGCAAGCAGAACGGCTGGCACGTAGTCCGGGCGTCGGAGCGCCCAGACAAATGCCAACCCCATGATCAGATCGGGAGGCGCCCATTTTCGCGGTTGAGTTTCCAGCGGGAGCAGTTGGAAGAACATGATGATCAGCGCCAACAGGGTAAATGCCCCCCGCATTAGCCAGACACGCGCGCGTTGACCGCTAGCCATTGTCGTCCTCACCCTGCGCCAATTCATCAAGGTTTTCAGGCCGCGCCCGTGGAGTTGTCGCGTCCGGGGCCGGGATCACCAAACCACCAGAATCTGAGATCACTTCGGTGCCATGATGGCGCAGGACCCGCAGGAATTCCAAACGTTCGTAGTCTGCCGACAGGCGTACGCGCAAACGGCCCGACGGATCTTGTGCGACTTGACCGATCAACAGTCCGGCCGGGAATACGCTGCCGTCGCCGGAGCTGATAACCCGGTCGCCGGGGCGCACCAAGTCAGAATTTTCCAAAAAGTTAAGCACGGGCGCCGCCGTATTGTCGCCGGTCACCAAGGCAGTTTGACCCGATGGCTGGATCGTCGCAGGCACCGCCATCGCAGTATCGGTGAGTAGGATCACCCGCGCGGTGTTCCGCCCAGTGCCGGAGATCCGCCCCACAAGACCGATCCCGTCCATCGCGGCCCAACCGTCTTGGATGCCATCCCGTGCGCCCACGTTCAGCAAGACCGACTGGCGAAACGGCGAGCCACTGTCTGCCATGACAACACCGGTGATAAACGTCAGGCGTGGATCAAGGCGGACATTGTTCAGATCCAACAGACGGGCGTTTTCCTGTTCTAGCTGCAGTGCGGCCTCTTTCCAGGCGCGCATCTGGCGCAGCTCAGACCGCAGTTCTTGGTTTTGTTCGGCAAGCCGTTGATAGCTTTGGAAATCACGTAGCAATTTGATGGTGCCGGTGACGGGCGCCATAGCCCAATCCATATTGGGAACAAAGCGATCTACCACCTGCGCACGGAACCGTTCCACGCGGGGATTGTCTATGCGCCAGACCAGAAACACAGCCGCAAGACACAAACACAGGATCCCGATGAGCAAGCGGCGCAGCGGGGTTGCATAGTCTTCACGCTGAGTCCGGTCTCGGGACACGTTGTTCCTTTCGGGGATGGCGCTTCCCGATCAGGCCGGGAAGGTCGACGCCTCAGCTTTCGTAGTCAATCGCGTGGGCCAGCTGTTTTTCAAACTCGAGCGCCTTGCCGGTGCCAAGGGCCACACAGTTCAGGCTTTCGTCGGCAATAGAGACGGCCAGACCGGTTTGTTCGCGCAGGGCCAGGTCCAGATCACCCAACAGCGCACCACCGCCGGTCAACATGACGCCGCGATCCACGATGTCGGCTGCCAGGTCTGGTGGGGTGGTTTCAAGCGCGGTCATCACCGCTTCGCAAATCTGCTGCACGGGTTCTGCCAATGCTTCGGCAACCTGCGCTTGGCTGATTTCGATTTCCTTGGGCACACCATTCAGCAGATCGCGACCGCGGATCTGCATCGATTGGCCGCGGCCGTCATCGGGCATACGAGCGGTGCCAATGGATGTCTTGATCCGTTCGGCGGTGGCTTCACCGACCAACAGGTTCTGTTGGCGACGCAGGTAAGAGATGATTGCTTCATCCATGCGGTCACCGCCCACGCGAACGGAACGCGCGTAGACGATGTCACCGAGGGACAGAACCGCAACCTCGGTTGTACCACCGCCAATATCGACAACCATGTTGCCGGTTGGGTCGGTGATTGGCATGCCAGCGCCAATTGCAGCCGCAATTGGTTCCGCAATCAGACCTGCGCGACGGGCACCGGCTGACAGAACGGATTGACGGATCGCACGTTTTTCAACGGGTGTCGCACCATGGGGGACACAGACGATGATCTTGGGCTTCGAGAAGGTCGAGCGTTTATGCACTTTGCGGATGAAGTGTTTGATCATCTCTTCTGCAGTGTCAAAATCCGCAATCACACCTTCGCGCATTGGGCGAATGGCCTCGATCGAGCCCGGCGTCCGTCCCAGCATCAACTTGGCGTCTTCGCCAACGGCCAGAACCTTTTTGACCCCATCTTTTACATGATAGGCAACAACGGACGGTTCGGAGAGAATAACACCGCGCCCTTTTACGTAGACAAGGGTATTTGCAGTGCCAAGGTCGATAGCCATGTCCGAAGTGAACAGACCGCCTAGATTTCCGAAGAGCGCCATATAGTCGGGATCCTGTAAGTTCTGCAGTTGCACACCGACTCCCAACGGAGCCAGCGAGGTTATCATCTTATAAGCAGCGCGGCCTTGCGGTGAAAGACTGGAATCGGCTGCAACAGCGCCTTTTCGCTCGCATCAGAGATTTGACTTGGCGGCAAAGGGGATAGCGGAGGCAATACACCATTGGTCCGGCGCTGGATTCGCATAAAATACCGGCAGTTTCCCATTTCCTCGAGTCGCCGCACAGGATAGAGGGGATGCATGCTTTCCTATCAACATATTTATCACGCGGGCAATCTTGCGGATGTGCAGAAACATGCGCTCCTTGCTTGGATGCTGACGTATCTCACCCGTAAAGAGAAACCGCTGACCTATATGGAAAGCCATGCTGGGCGCGGTCTCTACCAGCTTGATGCGCCAGAAGCGGTCAAAACAGGTGAGGCCGAAGCAGGAGTTGAACGGGTGTTGACCGACGGTATTTTGCCGGCGGATCATCCTTTGTTGGAAGCAATTGCTTATTTGCGTGCCAAACACGGCGCACATGCCTATCCGGGGTCGCCATGGATTGCAGCGTCGTTGTTGCGTGTACAGGACACCATGCATTTTGCGGAACTGCATCCACAAGAACGCGCGGCGCTTGACGTGGCGCTTAAAGGGACTGGTGCCCGTATTCGTCAACAAGATGGATATGACCTCGCACTGTCAATTGCGCCGCCGACACCGCGCAGAGGGATGCTGTTGATTGACCCCAGTTACGAGGTCAAAACCGAATATGCGCGCCTGCCGGGGATCATCGCCAAACTGCACCGCAAATGGAACGTCGGCATTATCGCGCTTTGGTATCCAATTTTGCGCGATGGGCGGCACGCGCCTATGCTGAACGCTCTGGAACACCAGAAACTTCCCGGTGTTTTGCGACACGAAGTAACCTTTCCGGCGGCACGCGAAAGTCACGGAATGGTTGGTTCAGGCATGTTCATCGTAAATGCTCCCTATGGGGTAAGCGATGAGGCGCAGCGTTTGACCGAAAGTTTCAAGTCACTCGGGTAAGCTCTGCTTTTTGCGTGAGGCGCCAAAGAAAAGAGCGCCCGTTTGGGGCGCTCTCGGCAATGTTTTAGAACCATGGACATGGATCAGGTGACGTCTTTGTAAGAGATCTCACGTTCGTCCACGCCTTCACCCATTTTGCCCCGACGTACAATCAGCCGGTTCAGGGCATGAATGTAGGCTTTGGCAGAAGATACCACAGTGTCGGTATTTGCGCTTTCACCGGTTGTGATATTTCCGTCCTCTTCCAGACGTACGGTGACCGTGGCCTGCGCATCGGTCCCGGCTGTCACGGCGTGCACTTGATAGAGCTGCAGCCGCGCTGTGTTCGGGTAGATTTTGCGGATCGCTTTGAACGTTGCGTCCACCGGACCGTCGCCTTCTGAGGTGGCGGTTATGTCCGTGCCATCGACTTCCATTTCGACGGTTGCTTCGGCCGGACCACCGGTGCCGCACACGACTTTCATAGACACCAGTTGCAGGTGATCTTCTTCAGCGTTTTCGCTGACCCGCATCAGGGCGACGATGTCATCGTCCAACACTTCTTTCTTGCGGTCGGCCAGCTCTTTGAAGCGAACAAACAGATCTTTCAGCTGGTTGTCACCAATCTCGAACCCCAGTTGGGAAAGCTTGTCGCGCAGTGCCGCGCGACCAGAGTGTTTGCCAAGGGGCAGAGAAGTGCCAGAAAGGCCCACATCCTCGGGGCGCATGATCTCAAAGGTTTCTTTGTTCTTCAGCATGCCATCTTGGTGGATACCGGATTCATGCGCAAAGGCGTTCTTGCCCACAATCGCCTTGTTCGGCTGCACTACAAAACCGGACACGGTCGAAACCCGACGGGAGATATGCATGATCTTCTGCGTGTCGATGCCGGTGGTGAAGGGCATAATGTCGTTGCGCACTTTCAGCGCCATCACAACTTCTTCCAGCGCGGTATTGCCCGCACGTTCGCCCAGACCGTTGATGGTGCATTCGATCTGACGCGCGCCACCGGCAACGGCTGCCAGAGCATTTGCGGTCGCCATGCCAAGGTCGTTGTGGCAATGGGTGGCAAAAACCACGTCATCAGCACCGGGCACTGTATCGATCAAGCGTTTGATCAAATCAGCGCTTTCGACAGGGGCGGTGTATCCGACCGTGTCGGGGATGTTGATGGTGGTGGCACCCGCCTTGATCGCGATCTCGATCACGCGGCAGAGATAATCCCACTCGGTCCGGGTGGCATCCATTGGCGACCATTGAACATTGTCGACCAGATTGCGTGCGTGGCTGACGGTGTCGTGGATCTTGTCCGCCATCTCATCCATGGTGAGGTTGGGGATCGCCCGGTGCAGGGCGGAAGTGCCGATAAATGTGTGGATACGTGGCTGCGCGGCGTTACGCACCGCTTCGGCACAGCGGTCGATGTCTTTGAAATTGGCGCGTGCCAGACCGCAGATCATCGCATTTTTCGACCGTTCCGCGATTTCGGAAACCGCGCGGAAATCGCCTTCGGAGGCAATCGGGAAACCCGCTTCGATAATATCAACACCCATATCATCCAGAAGCTCTGCAATCTCCAGCTTCTCATCATGGGTCATGGTCGCGCCGGGGCTTTGCTCGCCATCCCGCAGGGTGGTGTCAAAGATAAAAACGCGATCTGTGTCGGATGCAGTAGTCATGTCGGTAGCTTTCTTTGTCTCTGTCCTAAATCCAATTTGTGGCGCGCATTCCAAACCCTCTGAGCGGGCGCGCCGAATGGCACGCTCAGAGGCGGATTAGGAGCAGTAGGTCGCGCAGAAGCGCACCGCAAAAAGCGGTGTCGGCGTTGAGGATATCTGCACGCATAGTCATGAGGCGATTTATACAGTTGGAACAGTAAATGAAAAGGGTCAAAACGCAGCTTTCTGCGCAACATTTACATGTCGACCTAACTGGGCGATCAGATCGGGAATTTCGGTAACGCCCGTACGGCAGAAACCGATCAACAGTCCGCGCAAGCTCCGGTTCGGTGAATAGGCGGACAGGGGCTGTACGGCAAAGCCTTCGGTCGCGGCATTGGCGCAGATCGCGTTGTCATCCACTGTATCCGGCAGGTGATAAGCGATTTGCATACCCGCCCTATGCGGGTGGAAATGGCCCCATTCATCTGGCCAGGACTGAAGCGCGGTGAGCGTGGCGTCGTATCGTTCCCCGTATCGACGCCGCGCCCGGCGGATGTGTCGGTCGTACTGCCCGTCGGCCATAAAGACCGCCAACGGACGTTGGGCCGTAATGCCAGCACCTGCGCTGGGGTGAATAAACCTATCCCGCATTTTTGAGACCAGCGCAGCGGGCAGAACCAGATAGCCAAGCCGGATGGCATGGGAAAACGTCTTTGAAAAGGTTCCCACATAAAGACATCGCCCCAGCTGATCGAGCCCGGCCATGGCAGGGACCGGTTGGCCTGCATATCGAAACTCGCTATCAAAATCGTCTTCGATGATCCAAGCGTCCTGATCTTTGGCGGCGCTTAAAAAGGCACGCCGTTGTGCCACGGGCAGGGTGCCACCAAGCGGAAACTGATGTGACGGGGTCAGAACGGTCACCTTGGCCAGCCTATCTGGGATCTTAGGCCCCTCAGCCGACGTGTCGAGCCAACGGACCGGCCAGCTGCGGCCCGCTACAAAACGCTGCAACGGCGTGAATCCCGGGCTTTCAAGCCCGATGTCTTGTCCGTCAATGGTCAGATCAATCGCCAGTTCAAGCGCTTCGTGGGCACCAGAAGTCACTAGGATCTGCTCAGGACTGCAGGTGACGCCCCGCCACCGTTGGAGGTAGGTGGCGATTTCCTGACGGAGCATTTCATCGCCAAAGGGATCTGTCAGCGCACATAGGGCTTCGGGGGTGCTGCGTGCGACACGGGCCAAAGTTCGGGCCCAGGCGCGCGTCGGGAACAGCTTTGGGTCGGGTTCTCCTGGGCGTAGAAAGCTTGGCGTTTTGGGGTGTTGTTGGCGGGGTGAGCTGTCCGATGGGCGCGCAACGGAAACATCAGCCAATGGCGCGATATCGGCCACATACATGCCGGCACCGCGTCGGGCCACCAGATAACCTTCGGCTGACAACTGATCAAACGTAAGAACCACGGTGCTGCGTGAAATTCCGAGATCCTGCGCCAATGCGCGAGACGAGGGCAGGCGTGTTCCCTCAGCGATGCTCCCCCCCGCAATCGCTTGGCGCAAAGCGTTTGCCAGCTGCGCATATATCGGGGCGGGATCATTGGCGTCGATGAGGGTCGAAAGATCAATCATATTGGCATGCAGTAATAGTCAGAAATTGGACCTTAAGAAACATCCAATTTCTACGTAGATCTTCTGGGAAACAGAAGATCAAGGACGCAGGCCATGACGCAAGCCACCGAAACACCCGAATTAAAAACCAATCGCAGCCGATTGCGCCGGTCGCATGAACGCGGGCACTACGATCACGAGGCGATTGATGCGGTGTTGGCCGCGATGCCTATGGCGCATATCGCCTATGAGATCGAAGGCGCGCCCTCGGTCCTCCCGACACTGCAGTGGAGGGAGGGGGATTATGTCTATTGGCATGGGTCCGCCGCCAGCCGCGCGTTGCGGGCCATGGATGGGAAGCAGGTCTGCTTGAGCGTGTCTTGCCTGGACGGGTACGTGTTGGCCCGTTCAGCGATGCATCATTCCGTCAACTTCCGGTCTGTCATGTTGTTTGGCACGGCTGAACGTGTGCACGGAGATCACGCGGCGAAAAGTCTTGAGCGGATGTTTGATGCACTGTTTCCCGGCCGGTGGGAGACTTTGCGCCCAATGAATGATCAAGAATTCAAGGCTACGGCTGTAATGCGAATGCCAATCACCGAAGGGGCGGCCAAAATTCGCACGGGCGGGCCAAACGATGACGAAGAAGATTATGATTTGCCGATTTGGGCTGGCGTTTTGCCAATCACAATGCGGTTGCATCCACCTGTCGACGATCCCAACGCTCGTTTTGACGTGCCACAGCCAGCTCATTTAGGTGAGGTCAAAATTGGCTAAGAAATACCCCCGCCTGGAAAAAAACTGGCGGGGGACATTTTTGTATCGCGACATATTAGGGTAGGGTTACTCGGTGACTACGGGCGCCTCAGCCTCAGCCTCTGCTTCGGTTTCCGCAATTGGCGCGACGACCAAGACGCCATCATCCCATTCCCCTGCCGCTTCCTGCCCGCTGGCATAGCGAATAACGCCGGGTCCCTGCCGTTTCCCGTTGAGAAAATTGCCTTCGTAGATGTCCCCGTTGGTGTAACGTGCGATCCCTTTTCCGGTAATTTTGCCCTGATCCCAGTTGCCCTCATAGCTGAAGCCATCCACCATCACGATTTTACCCGGGCCGTGGCGCTGCCCGGCATCAAATCCGCCAGTGTAGACCGACCCATCCGCATAGGTCACAACCGCTTCGCCGTGGCGTAGGTTCTTGTCCCATTCGCCTTCATAACGATAGCCATCGGAATAGGTCATAACCCCGCGACCGTGGTGTTTGGCGTTTTTGAAGGTGCCCATATAGGTCACACCGTTAGGGTAGATCGATTTTCCCTCGCCTTCGATTACGCCAGCGATCCAGTTGCCCTCATAGGACGATCCGTCCGCATAGGTGACTTTTCCTTCGCCGTCGGGCAGGTCAGCGCGAAATTCACCTTTGTAAACGGAACCATCAGGATAGGTGACCTCGCCCAGGCCTTCGATTTGACCACCAGACCAATTGCCGGCGTATGCATAGCCATCTGTGCCCTTGAATGAACCTTCGCCGTGGCGTAGGTCATCCTCAAAATCGCCCTCATAAACAGAGCCATCGGCATAGTTTAACTTTCCGCGCCCCTGACGCCGTCCAGCGACCAAGGGTCCTTCATATATGTCTCCGTTGGGCAGGGTTAGCTTGCCTTGGCCATGCATTTGATCATTGAGCCATTCGCCCTCGTAGACCAGACCATCAGGCAAGGTGAGTTTTCCAAAGCCGTCCAGTTTGCCGTCGCGCACGTCACCCTCGTAGGTGGCGCCATTGGCCTGCAAGATTTTCCCCTTGCCGTTTTTGTGGCCCTCAAGCCAATTGCCGGAATACTGGTACCCATCAGGATTGGTCATTGTTCCATGGCCGTGATGTTTGCCATCAGCAAAAGCGCCTTCATAGCGCATGCCGTTGGCATAAATCGCGATCCCTTGTCCGTTGATGACACCATCGCGCCATTCACCCTCATAGGTGCCGCCATCCGCAAAGGTGATTTTGCCAATCCCTTCGGGTTTTCCTTTGGCAAACTGCCCTTCATAGATTGACCCGTTGGGGAACCGAGCGACACCTTGACCGTGAATTTCGCCTTCGACCCAGGCGCCAGAATATTCATAACCATTGGGCAAAGTGTATGTGCCGGTGCCATGTTGCAAACCGCCTTTGAATTCACCTTCGTAAATTCCACCGATTTCATCTTGTGTGGTGATCGGCTGGCTGTCTTGGGCCCAGGCAGCGCCCGTCAGCGCCAGAGCGGTCGTGATTGCGGTGATAGTGCCAAAGCGGATCATGTAAACCTCTGCCTGCCTTTTGAAGACGCATCCCCGAGGAGCGTCGATGCTTGGGCAAAAACTATGCCAGCGACCGCAATGTCGCAATCTCTTTTACGGCGTGGGCTTCCCCTCGGCGGCTGATCTGGTAAATGGCAAGGGGAGTGACTGAAAAAGTGTAGGAAAAAATGGCTGATCGATTTCGCATTACTCTCGCACAGTTGAACCCAACTGTAGGTGACATTGTCGGAAATGCAGCCAAAGCACTGTCTGCCTGGGAAGAAGGGGGCGCGGCTGGTGCGGATTTGGTGGCACTGCCAGAGATGTTCCTGACTGGGTATAACGCGCAGGACCTCGTGATGAAGCCCGCATTTCACCATGCTGCTATGGCCGAAGCGGAGGCCCTGGCAAAACGATGCGCTGATGGTCCGGCGCTTGCGATCGGCTGCCCCTGGGCCGAAGACGGCAAATTGTACAACGCTTATCTAATCCTCAAAAATGGGCACATCGCGAGCCGTGTACTGAAGCACCACTTGCCCAATGAAACGGTTTTTGACGAGGTGCGCATTTTTGATGCCGGTCCACTTGGTGGACCTTACGTGGTTGGTGAAACCCGTGTGGGCTCGCCAATTTGTGAAGACGGTTGGCACGTGGATGTGGCGGAAACGTTGGAAGAAACCGGGGCAGAGTTCCTTTTGATACCCAACGGATCCCCCTATTACCGCAACAAAATGGAAGTCCGCCAGAACCACATGGTGGCCCGCACGGTCGAGACTGGCTTACCGGTGATTTACCTCAATATGGTGGGCGGCCAGGATGATCAGGTCTTTGATGGCGGAACCTTTGTTCTAAACCCACGCGGTGAGTTGGCATTGCAAATGCCCCTGTTTGAAGAGGCGATGACGCAGCTTGATCTCGAACGGACCACCGAAGGCTGGCGTGCGGTAGAAGGTGAAAAAGCACATCTTCCCGATGAATGGGAGCAGGACTATCACGTGATGGTTCTGGCTTTGCGTGACTACATGCGCAAATGCGGTTTCAAACAAGTGCTTCTAGGGCTGTCGGGGGGCGTAGATTCGGCTCTTGTTGCAGCAATTGCGGTTGACGCAATTGGCGCCGAGAATGTGCGCTGTGTGATGTTGCCTTCTGAATATACATCCGCAGAGTCGTTGTCAGATGCGGAGGCCGTCGCCAAGGCGCTGGGCGTGCGCTATGACTATGTGCCGATTTCAGAAGGGCGCGATGCGATTACCAATACGCTTGCACCTTTGTTTGTTGGACGTGATGCGGATTTGACCGAAGAGAACATCCAATCCCGTTTGCGCGGTCTTTTGCTGATGGCAATGTCCAACAAATTTGGCGAGATGCTGCTGACCACGGGCAACAAATCCGAAGTCGCCGTGGGGTATGCCACGATTTATGGCGATATGAATGGTGGCTATAATCCGATCAAGGACCTCTACAAAACGCGGGTTTTTGAAACATGTCGTTGGCGCAATGCCAATCACCGGGCATGGATGATGGGACCGGCAAGCGAAGTCATCCGTCCAAACGTGATCGACAAGCCGCCATCTGCCGAGTTACGCGAGGATCAAAAAGATAGTGACAGCCTGCCAGACTATCCGGTTCTGGATGCAATCCTGGATATTCTGGTTGATCAAGATGGGTCTGTTGATGATTGCGTTGCAGCTGGGTTTGACCGCGTAGATGCAAAACGGGTGGAGCACCTGATTTACATTAGCGAATACAAACGGTTCCAATCTGCACCTGGTGCCCGGCTGACGCCGCGTGCGTTTTGGTTGGATCGCCGTTACCCAATTGCCAATCGTTGGCGCAGCCCAAGCTGACCGCAACGGAACATCGTATGAAATAAATTGGCGGATCGCTCCCGCCCGTCTCGGTTTGCAGGCAAACCTGTGACAGTTGGGCGTAGCGCCGCGCATTGCGCGGCGCTACGCCCAAGATCGAGGCCGGTGCCCGCCGTTAGGCGGGAAGGGGCCGAGGGCGCGGGAGCGCCCCGGCCGTTTTTATCTTAGATCGCGAATTGATAGCTAACCGGAACAAAGCGGAAGCCTGATCCGCGTGTTTCGACAAAACCCATGCCTGGGAACGGCATGTGGTAGCCGATCATAGGGATTTTATCTGCGGCCATCATATCCATGTTCGCACGACGGGTTTTGGCGGCTAGGTCTTTGTCACCGTCAAAGGAAATTGCCCATTCCGGGTTTTGGAACGCCCAGACGTAGTGGTTTGCCATATCGGCGGTCAGCAGCAGCTGTTGGCCTTCGCTCTCCAGCATATAGATTGTGTGGCCTGGGGTGTGACCCGGGGCTGCGATCGCTGTGATGCCGGAAACAACGCTTCCGCCATCTTCGATAAAGGTCGTTTTCTCGGCAACCGGTGTCACATTCTTCTTCACCAAGCCGCCAACACGGTGGGTTTCGTCAAAGCCGGACCAGAAGTCATATTCTTTGGATGCGGTCACGTAGCGTGCGTTCGGGAAGGTCACGTGGCCATCGGTCGCCATTCCACCGATGTGATCCGGGTGCATGTGGGTGATGACGACAACATCAATTTGTTCAGGTGTCACGCCGACTTCGGCGAGACCGGCCTGAATGCCGCCATTGCCCAGGCCGGTGTCAAACAGAACCAGCTCGGCGCCAGTGTCCACCAGGGTGGGCGTAAAGTAGAATTGTGCCGCATCTGGCGAAATGAAGTTTTCGGCAGATACTTTTTTGAATTCTTCTTCAGTTGTGGTGCTGCCAAAGATCGCAAACGCATCATCGCGCTGTGCGGATCCATCCAGGATGGTGGTGACAACAAATTTGCCGATTTTGAAACTGCGGGCAATTGTGCTGTTGGCAGGTGTGACGCTGGCCTTCGCAAGAAGCGGGCTTGCAGTCAAAGACAGGGGCAAGGCAGCGGCGGCGCCAAGTGCCGCGCGGCGGGAAAGTTTGAAAGACATGATGGAACCTCATTCCATTGGGGAAGTCGAACTTGAGCAACCTAGGCTATTTTACCAGTAAGACGACTAAATGGTGATGACGAGAGCGTGAGCTTTGCTACAATCAACGCTGAGGTGAACCCAATGTCCAAACGGCCGACATCCGACAACAAAACCGTGGCTACGCTGGCTAGCGTTGAAGATTTCATTTTCTCGGTCGAGCCAGCGCGCCGTGCTGTCGAAGCGCAGGAGCTGGACCAACTGTTTCGGCGGGTGACCGGGTTTCAACCACAGATGTGGGGAAAAAGCATCATTGGTTACGGCAGCTACCATTATACCTATGCCAGCGGACGCGAAGGGGATTTCCTTGCCACCGGTTTTTCTCCACGCAAAGCGCGGCATTCAATTTACATAATGCCGGGCTATCAAGATTATAGTGAGATTTTGGCACGTTTGGGGAAGCACAAGGCTGGGAAATCCTGCCTGTATGTCAACAAACTGGCAGATATTGATCTGGACGTTTTGGCCGAATTGATCGCGCAGGGGGTAAAAGACCTCGATAAAATTTGGTCTGTGACTCCAACCTAAAGCAAACGTTTACCTTCCTTGGGCACATGCATCCGGTGACGTGCCGGTGCCACGCAGACCATCCCGCACCTGCCGGCGCTAACTTGCGCTGAACTGGACAAAGCAGCGTGCATATGACAGAGCACATCGCAACAGGAGATGCTTGATGACCACCACCCGATTTGCTCCGTCGCCCACCGGATATATTCACGTGGGCAACCTGCGTACCGCGCTGATGAACTATCTGATCGCCCGCAAGGCAGGCGGCACTTTTATTCTGCGGATTGACGATACTGACCCAGAACGCTCCAAAGAAGAATATGTGGATGCGATCAAGCAGGATCTCGAATGGCTTGGCCTGACATGGGACCGTGTTGAACGCCAGTCCGAGCGTCTGGACATGTATGTCGCAGCTGCCGACAAGCTGCGCGAAGAAGGTCGTTTTTACGAGGCGTTTGAAACCCCGGTTGAACTGGACCTGAAGCGCAAGAAGCAGCTGAACATGGGCAAGCCGCCGGTCTATGACCGCGCCGCGCTGAACCTGTCTGATGCCGAAAAGGACGCGTTGCGTGCTGAACGCGGCGACGGCGTCTGGCGTTTCAAGCTGAACCATGCCCGGATCAACTGGACCGATGGCATTGGTGGGGACACTTCGATCGATGCGGCCTCCGTGTCTGATCCGGTGCTGATCCGCGGCGATGGTCAGTTCCTTTATACGCTGGCATCGGTCGTGGACGACACGGATATGGGCGTGACCCATGTTGTGCGCGGCTCGGACCACGTGACCAATACCGCCACTCAGATCCAGATCATGGAAGCGCTCGGTTTTGGTCATCCGGAATTTGCGCACCACTCGCTGTTGACTGGCCCGCAAGGGGAAGCGCTGTCAAAACGTCTTGGCACGCTCGCCTTGCGCGATCTGCGGGAACAGGGCGTGCAGCCAATGGCGCTGTTGTCGTTGATGGCGCGTCTTGGCTCGTCTGATCCGGTTGAGCTGCGCAGCGAAATGGCAGAGCTGATCGAAGGATTTGACGTCTCTCGCTTTGGTACCGCGCCTACGAAATTTGACGTGCAGGATGTGTTTCCGCTGACCGCGCGCTATTTGCAAGGCCAGTCCGCCTCTGATGTAGCTGCGACACTGGATGCATTGGGTGTGCCCTCCGATCAGCAAGAGGCTTTTTGGGGTGTTGCGCGTGAAAACATCACCACACTTGGTGATCTGACCAAGTGGTGGACTCTTTGTCAGGAAGGCGCCGAGCCGTTGATCGCGGATGAGGACAAAGACTTCATTACCGAGGCGATGACGCTTCTGCCCGAAGGTCCCTTTACTGCAGACAGCTGGAAAAGTTGGACCACCGCTGTGAAAGACGCCACTGGCCGCAAGGGCAAGGGGCTTTTCATGCCGCTGCGCAAAGCTGTCACTGGCATGGAGCGTGGCCCCGACATGGGGGCGCTGCTGCCGCTGATGAAAGTGGTACGCGCGCGCGGTTAAGGCGTCTCCGTCTCAAACGCTTCTGGCTCAAACGCTATTGTTAAACAACAAAGGCGCGTCCCATTCGGGCGCGCCTTTTGCATTGCCATTGCGCCTAACGGTTTAGGCGTGCACCCGTTCCGCTGCTGTCTGGGCGAGCCAGTGATCCACCAAGGCTTGCTCGGACGCGCTTAAGACCTGCGCCCGTGGATATTTGGGGTCGGCACGGTCGTCCACAAAGGGGCGCGCCCAATTGTCTGTGGTCTCGAAAAAGCCCGCAACACCTGCCTCACCAAAAACACGCAAATACCCCTGCACCACAACATCCAGATAACTCATCCAAACGGGGTAGGCGGGGGTGATGGTGTTCTGGACCTTTGGCGATACCGCATAGACCTGAATATCGGTGCCGTCTGGTAGATCATGGCTGACCTTGTCCGCAGCACCCAGCCGCTCATAAGCGTATTCACGTTGGTCCAACGCAACCCAGTCCGCATCCGGCACGGCTGCAACAAGCCCCTCAATCTCAAACTCCGGGGCAGGTACGGCGGTCAGGAATGCTTGACCACGCTCTTCGGCCTGTACCCAGGCGCGTTTCCATCCTGTCAGGCGGGCGGGGCGGGGATCCACATACGTATGAGTGGATACATTGACCAAGCTTCCGTAGCCAAAGAAATAGGGGTTCTTCATATTCGACTTCTCCGATTCCTATTGATGTATGTCAAACCGGCCTTTGCGCTGCTGTGCAACCCTCATGCATCCTTTGTTCTATCCGGAGATGTCCCATGCGTATCACCAAACGCACCAATATTGCTGTACGGCTGCTGATGTACTGTGCTGCGAATACGGACCGTCTTGTCACCAAGGCGGAGATCGCCGACAGGTGCAAGATATCAGAGAACCACTTAGCCCAAGTGATCAACCAGCTCAGCCAGCGGGAGTTTCTGAACACACATAGAGGGCGCCGCGGCGGTATCGCGCTGGCGCGTCCCGCCACTGAGATCAAGATTGGCGATATCTTCCGCCAGATCGAAGGGCCTGTCCCGATCATCGAATGTTTCGGTGATGGCGATGATACTTGCCCGCAGCTTGATGTCTGCAAACTGCGCACCGCTTTGTCGGACGCCGCACAGGCATTCTTCCATGCTTTGGATGAGATGACATTGGATGCACTGATCTGCGACCCCAGCGATATGATAGATGTGATGCGGCCCGCCGCATGTGTGCGCGCCTAAGCGCGCGCCGAATCCCATTCATGCCGGATCATTTCGATTATTTGGTCTGGTTCCGGTTTTTTGCAATTCTTTTTGGTGCTGCGAGTCGCGTTTGCTTTCTGC
>CANMIX010000008.1 GCA_947497985.1 uncultured Paracoccaceae bacterium | reverse complement strand
CCATCGTCCAGATGGACCCAAGGCCGGTCATGCACTAACAATCAAATTGGACCACTCAGGTGGGGCTGACCACAGCCGCCTCGCCGCGCCCTTCATATAGATCCACAATCAGCCCGTGCTGGGCCGTTTCCCCCTGTCCATAACTCACGCGCCCATTCGCATCGATCAGATCACGGATCTCTGCTGGCGAGATATGTGCGAGGCATTTACCATCATTGCTCATCACTCGGCACCCTTTCTGGAAGTGTCTGGGAAAAGACGGTCAAGTATTCTGCACGGTTGTCGCGTCAATTTTCATTCTTCGACACCTTTCTTTAAATTACATTTTAATTCGCTCAATCATTTGTTGGGCACACTTTTCGCCAACCTCTGAGATTGTAACGGTTGAGCTTACCTTGCAGCTTGCGTCACCCAACCGACCCACATCGTAGCAAGTCAGTCGATGAGAAACAGAACTTGCAAAGTAGTTTTCTAGTGGAGTTCCATTGGCAGGTTCATATGCCCCGAATGATGTCTGGTTTTTTCTTAGCGCTATCGATCCCGCCGATGATATTGTTGCTTCCGTCTGAATTAGTACGCGACCCGCATTGGCAGTGATTGTGTTGGTTTCATCAAGATTTGCTTTTGTCCCACCGTCGGACTTCACCAAACTGTCTGTTCTGGGTTGCTTGTCGATAACACTGCATTCAGAGAGAATATTTGGATCTGAGGCGATTTTTTCTCGGATGATTGCTGCTTGAACTTTGGCCTCCTCATGCTTGCGATGAAGCTCTGCCATCCTTCTTTCATGGAAGAACTGCTGCACGCTTGGCCAGAACCAAAATGCTGCTCCGGCGGCGATCAGTATCGGCAACACTAGTGCTGTTAGTCTCATTTACTTGCACCTTTATTGGATCGTATCATCTGTTACTCCAAGAACGGTACGACCCCAATTTGTGACCCGGTATACTAATGAGCCAGCCTTTTCGTCAGGATCAGTGCCGGGTTCAATAAGTCCCTGCGAAAGTAATACTTGAAGAGAGTCTTGAGCGGTTGATGGCTGAACGCTGAACAGCAAGCCACGACCATAGATGCTGCGCAGTACCTGGCGGTCATGTTCTGTCATAAGTCTGCACCCTTGTTGGAAGAAGCGGCCAACGTGTTTGCTGCAAGCCGTCTTGGGTTGTTGTGTCCAGCCGCAATTTGCTCAAGGGCATCGTGGAACGGATCACGCATACTGGTGGTTCTCGTTTGCCGAGCAAGTTGCCTCTCTCGAAAAGAGGGCTTGTCAGCAAGTGCTTCTTGGAAAAGAGCCTCGGTTCGGAAGTGAAGCTCGATACCCTCTAGCCCCTCCGACAACGCTTTGTCTCGCAGAGCAGACTTAATACGATGAATGCCATCCCAACTGAACCAGTCGCGGTCGTTGATCAAAGAGGACGTCATTTCGCACCTTTCTTGGAAGATTGCTATGGCATAAAATATGCATTTCTCGGTGTTACCGTCAGGGGCTTGGTGCAAAACATTGTCGGTTAAGGCACATCCCCGCCATAAAGCGTCGGTCTCCCATTAAGTAATATTTACCGTCCGGGGAAAAGTACATCAGTGGATGAGGATGACCGACAGCTCCTTTGTTACTATACTCAATATGTATGTGGTTACTCACACTGGTTGGGTAGGTATTGTTACTGTGCAAATCCTCGGCTGACGCAATAATATCATCTCGCCGCACCATATCTCCCACAGATACATGTGGCGTCGCATAGAGTATTTTTGCCTCTGCCCCACTATCCAATCGGATGACGATTTTGCTCAATCCGTTTGACATCTGGTTAGCTTCGACAACTACGCCGTCAACAGTGGCTTTTATGTTCTCTCCCGGTTTGGTGAGATAGTCCGTACCCGTATGCAGCCTAGGGCTGCCGTCGTTATCGAATCTTCGGGCGCCTACTAGTCCCCATCCTCCGTCATCATTGACCCGGATCGTACCGCTATCAGTCGGTGACCAAGGAGACTGACCGTTAAAGTAGTCCTTTGCAATCCAGTTGCCTTGGGGGCCTATATTTTCAACTATCGAAACCAATCCCAGAGACAGCCCCACCTGATAAGGATTGCTAACAAACTGTTCCAGTTGGTAATAAAAATCTTGCAACTCCATCTTGCGCTCCCAAGCGAGCACATCGAATTCCTGCATCACTGGCGGTGTTTCTGATGGTTGACCCTGCCCAGTTGTCAGGACGACGGTTCCATCTGAATTGACAGCCACACCGGCTGAGACGTTACAATTTTCGCCTGGTTCTCTCCCTGCCACATTACAAATAAATTTTTCAAATTCTTCGCCGATTTCAGTAACGACACGTATGGTTTCATCTGCAAGCTCATCTGCAAGTTCAATACCCCGATCAAAGACATCTCCACCAAAACCTAAAATGTCTTCGCCGATATTTCCAATCTCTTCGATTCCCCCGCTGATACAATGACCAGGATGTCGCCACTTGCAGTGTGCTTGCGCTGGCACCGCTGCCCAAACCAGCACAGAAAAAAGGATGGGGCGCAAAAGACAGGGGCCCGCAAAACGCCTCTTGCGTGCAAGAAATTTCCTGAATGACATTTTAATCAGCACCCTTTCTGGAACGCCATTTCTGAAATTGTCTGGCAAGATCTGGACCGGCGCTGAAACCCCAGATGCCACCGCCAACTATGAAAACTGTGACACCGGCCAGGGCACCAAAAGGGCCGCCAACGATACCTGTTCCTGCGCCAATCATTCCACCAAGAACTACGCCACAGATTGTCCCAACGATCCTAGCCAACATCACTCAGCACCCTTCTTGGAAGGTGCGATCTGCGGTAAGAAACCGAACTTTGGTTTTCCCTGTGCGTCTTCCAGCTCTAAAGAGAAAGCCGCCATCGCATCTCTAAATATCGCATCAATGACATCAGAAAGATCGGCTGCTTCGTCTTCTTGGATCCTAAACTGCTGTTCGGCGACCCCTATTGTTAACAATAGGCCCCCTTCTGATGGGGAGAACCGCACAAGCGTTCGTACCCATGATGCTCCATTGTCAGAGACATTATTGATTTGGGTGCATACTCCCATACAGATCGTATCAAGGAAGATTAAGCCGCGCCCATGGCTGTCGTATGCTTCACCTCTGTAATCGCATCTAGCGTTAAAATCGCCCTCCGGTGGCACAGCCTTGGCAGAGCCTGCCGGACCACCCAAAAAGAGATCGTATGCTTCTATGATCTGGGGGCCAAGCTTTTGGACTTTGCCATAAAAACTGATTGTCTCTTCCCCATACAGCTTGGCGAGCTGTTGGAGTTATTCATATCTGCTGCCTTCCATTAATCTGCACCTTTCAAAGTAGCTAATTCACTCTGCTCAGCAATTGCGGCGGCTGCGCGCAGTGCCTCGGAGTTGTTATAGAGAGTGGACTTGCCCAGGCCGTCAATTTGCTCCGCAATTTTGACGAATGGCATCCCTTCGCGAACCTTGCTGACCACTAAATCCCAAAGCTCTGTACCAGGCTCTAAGCTCTTCTTGCGCCCGACATTCTGGCCCCGCTTTTTCCGTGCCGCCAGTCCCGCCTTCGTTCGATCAGAGATCATATTGCGCTCAAACTCAGCAAGCATACCGAAGACATGAAAGATCAGCTTGCCTGTGGCAGTGGACGTATCAATTTGCTGGGTGAGAGAGACAAGTTCAGCCTCGCGTTTTTGCAAGAGATCTGCGGTTTGGATCAGTTCAGAAAGATCACGACCCAAGCGGTCAATATTCCACACGACAAGAGAAGCGCCAGGACGCATTGCTTTTAGGGCATTGCGAAATCCGGGACGCCCTTTGGTGCTGGCCCCGCTAGCTTTGTCAGTGAAGATACGGTCTCGTTCAACGCCATATTTGAGCAAAGCGTCGATCTGCAGATCAAGGCGTTGCTCGTCCGTGGAGACGCGAGCGTAGCCGAAAAGGAGGCGGGGTTTGTCTTGTATCATTCCTTTGAATTAGCACGATCTGACACAACAGAAAATGATATCTGGAATGGATTTGTGGAAGTTTAACTTGAGGATGTTTAGATTTTGGAATATGTTATTGGAAGATGCAGTGAGGCACAGATTGGATCGACACATGACTGAGTTGGAATACATCGAACACTTGAAATCGCGAGCAAACGCTAGTGAAATCAAGCAAATGAATGTCGTGGATTATGCTGGCCGTGCAGACGGTGCTGGTGAGATCACCAAAGAAAGCCCACCTCAGCGCCGTTATGGATTGCGCGACAGTCAGCACGTTGCAATTTATGGACTGACTTCAATTTATGAGGCTGGGGCGTAAGCCTCAGAAAAATTCCAAAAACCGCCGGAGCAAACGCAGGAGCGAGCCGCAAAGTCCCAAACGGCAAGCCTGTGGCAAACTGCAATTGGACGTAATTAAAGATCCCAAACACTCGTCTATCCAACCTTATTTGATTTATGCGTCCACGGGTTCTACCTTGGTTCCAGAACCCGGAGAGTCATAATGCCCAAGAGATCAATGCGTAAGAAATTAAGGAACATGCCAAACAGCTCTCCTTCGCGCAGACGACATTCAATCAAGCGCCTTAAGCCTCGATCAGATAGAGTTGAAGCATCTCCCTCTCTGGGAGAACAGCCGATGAAACTCAGTGAAATACTCAAAAATGAGTTAGAGAAAGAAGCACATCCAGAGCTAACTTCGTACGAGAAA
Source organism: uncultured Paracoccaceae bacterium (assembly GCA_947497985.1). Lineage (GTDB taxonomy): Bacteria > Pseudomonadota > Alphaproteobacteria > Rhodobacterales > Rhodobacteraceae > Epibacterium. The sequence continues at coordinate 215,649 of CANMIX010000008.1, read as the reverse complement.
ATCCAGATCGAGGCTGTCACCGCACTGGTGCGGGCGACAAACGCGGAAGTTCAGGCATTCCTCAAATCCTAACTTGCGACCAAAGGCATATTTAAATGCCTGAATTCAAATAAGTAAAAAACCGTTTGATTGAAGTGGAAACCGCGACAGTTTCTATGCGTGTACTCAAAGATCCCGTTCAAAAGAACGAAAGCGAGCTTGCCGATATCAAAGATATGATCCGTGATCTGAAGGTTGATAAGCGAGTGGCAAGTGCAGAGCTTGAGACCGAAGCGACAAAGTCCTCTGTGAGCAAAGTGGTGCAGACGTAAGATCCGATGGTGAACCGTCTCCAGGGCCTGGAAGACAAACTTGGAAGCATACCGCCTGCCGGTTGATCCTGTCGTTTGTCCGTCGCGCTCGCCCAAAACGAAACCAGAAAATATGAAGGCCAGACCCACACCCACTCGTTTTAAATGAGGGACCATCGGGGCAGTTAAGCGAAAGTCCAAATCCCACAGTTCGTTGTTCAGAGAAAACGGTAAACCTCGCGTGTCTCCCGCGGTCATTGAACGGTCCAGTGAAAATAAAGACTCAACGTCTGCCCGGACAAAATCGAACTTTATTCTGGATTTGATTTGAAATTTTATTTCAAACCAACATGTTATGGTTTCGCCAGATTCAAATTCTCGCTGGACGACACACCTGTTGTGCCGTAAAGTTTGAATTTAGATTTATCCAGCTTAAAAACGCATTTTGTCCAGCCAAGACTTATACTTCACACGATGTAAGCACTTGAGCTGTTGAGCGTCTTCAATTAACGCGCGGCGCAAAACACAGCCCTGAGACGTGAAAGCCATGTCCCTTTGGTTTTTCTGATCGCTGAATTGCCGCCCCTGAGCCCTCCAGCTACACTTCTCTCAAAAAAGATGAGGAAGCAGATGGCCCATTGGTACACAGCAGATCCCCACTTCGGCCACTCCCGGATCATCGAGTTCTGCAAACGCCCCTATCGTTCAACTGAGGACATGAACGCGGCGCTGATCCGGAACTTCCAAGCCTGCGTCGGGTTTGACGATGACCTCTGGATTCTCGGCGATTTTGCCTTTGGACAGTCGACAGATGCGGCACGGTTCGAAAATTGGTTTCACCAAATTCCCGGCCGCAAGCATCTGATTGTGGGCAATCACGACGATGAAGCAGTGGCGATGCTGCCCTGGGATAGCATCGCAGACCTGAAAGAGATCAAAGATGGCGCGCAGTCACTGGTGTTGTGTCACTATCCGATGATCACCTGGAACGGCGCTCGCCGGGGCGCATTGCAGCTTTTTGGTCATGTCCACGACCAATGGGCAGGCTCACGTAATAGTATCAACGTTGGCGTCGACCAATGGGAGTTTCGCCCAGTCCAAATCAGCGACATCCAGCGCCGCGCGAAAACGCTGCCCGTGAACAAACATTGGACCGATGTTGAACACGGCAACGCATTGGATTGAAGGAATAGCGCCCCTCCCAAGCTGTAAGGGCGCTATTTGGCTTATGAACGACGCTGCTTGCGACGCAGGGCTGCGAAACCCACCAGAGCGGCTCCTAGCAACGGCAGGCTAGCCGGAAGCGGGACCGGGGCCACGTCAGACACGACCTGTGCAGTTACATCTTCAAGGAAGATGAAGTCCGGCGCCAAGGATACATCAGCCGCGGATGGGTCGAAGAAAAACTCAACGGTTGCTGTCGAACCAAAAAGCGCAACCGCATCGCCGATTAGTGAGCCAAAGGTAATGCTGGCCGTGTCCGAAGCCCCGGAGAAATCGATGTCAAAGTCAACGGTGTCAAAGCTTTCAAGCAACGCTTGCCCCGCGTCCGCAACGACCAGAGATGCATCCAGAACATCGCCAAACAGCGCGCCGGTGATGGTAATGCTGAGATCGCCGTTGGAGCCTGCATAGTCTGCAAAGCCAAAGATTGGATCCAACACAACATCGCCGGAAGTTTCATAAATAGTGGTGGCGGCCAACAACGGTGCAGGTACGGCCAGCATCGCAGCGGTGATAAGTGACTTGAAGAGTGCCATGGTTTTATTCCTTGTTTGAGCGTTTGGAGGGACGACGACCTGCGCATAAGGCAGGTCGCCGTCTGCAAGGCTTAGACGAAGATCAGATCGTCATCGGCGAAGTTGACCGCATCGATGTCAGTTACGCCGGAGAGGTAAATGGCGTCCCGGTCATCCTCGAGTGAGATGAACAGGTTGGCGCCAAGTGCCCGTGCCGTCGCAATTGTCGCGTCGCCAAGATCCAGCACATCTGTCTCTGTATCGAAGTCCAGAATGCGCAGCAGATCGCGCTGGCCTTCGATGTCTTCGAAGACGAACACATCTGCGCCTGCCCCACCTTCGGCAAGGTCCAGACGACCACCACCGCTGCGGATGATGTCATCCCCGTCGGTGCCTACTAACCGGTCGTTGCCGCTGTCACCGGCGATGATAACTTCGCGGTCATCATCAAGTTGCAGGCCGATGATCAATGGATCATGATCCGACGACCGCAGTGGGGTTTCACCATCGAACAGACCCTGATCTGTGGGGCGGTCCTGGTTGGTGAAGGTGCCGTCGAGATTGTAGTCGAAGAACACCGGCGTATCGGAATTGATGTTCCATGTGGTTGCGCCGGTGACTTGGTCAAACAGGCTCTCGTTTGCCAGGGCGTAATCCAGGGTGCCGACTTGACCGCTAAAGCGGAAAGAATAGGCCTCGTCCCCTTCAAAGTGGCTGGACAGGTTGGTGTAGCCTGCATCTTCCAGCGTGGTGATGGGTGTTTCTTGAGCATATGCGTTCAAGTCACCCAGGATCACCACATCGCTGTCGCCCGAGTTGGTTGGGTCTGTTGCCAACCATTCGGCCAGCAGACGTGCGGCTTCGGTACGGGTCGCGTTGTTGTTGCCTGCACCGTCGCCCTGGTCCTCATCCGCAGCAACACCAGTCAGAGAGCCTTTGGATTTGAAGTGGTTGACCGAGGCTGTGAAGATACCACCGCTTTCTTTGTCCTGGAACGTCTGTGCCAATGCTGCGCGGTTTTCGCCGCCGTCATTTGCGCCCAGAGGATCGATGAACTCAGCCGTGTCTAGGATCGCTGCATCCCCAACAAGGTCCGTGGTCGCGCTGTTGTAGATGAAGGCAACCGCGATCGCATCATCACCAACAAACTCGGTCCCCGGGTCAACAAAGGCCCAGGTGTCAGTGCCTTCTGCTTCGTTGATCGCCTCAACCAGAGTTTTCAGAGCGAACTCTTCACCGGCAAAGTCGTTCTCGATCTCGACGAGACCCACAACGTCGCTGTCCAGACCAACGATGGCTTCGACCAGTTTCGACGTCTGACGCGCCAGCTCTTCTGCGCTGTCCGCGCCGCGTGGGCTGTTGCCGTTATCTGTGGCCCCATCCAATGTGGTGAAGAAGTTCAGAACGTTCAGCGAGGCGATTTTGTAATCGCTGCCAACATCTTCTGGCTCTGCAGGAATTGGGTTGCTGTCCGCATCCAGTTCGAATTCGACCTCTTCGGGCAGACGCAGGCGGTATTCGCCAAAGTCGTAGTCAAAGATCGCTGTCAGGTTGGACACCGACTGACCCATGCGGATGCCATCGGTCGCGCTGCCGACCAGATCGCCATCAGGTTCGGTGATCGGATCAAAATCATCGCGACGCCCAGAGCTGCCACCGGAGATGGTGATCGAACGGTTTGCAACTTCTTCTTGGTAGGCGGCAAAGCCTTCCACATCCGGCGCGTTGAGCTGGGTGTATTGGTAGACAACACCATCGGTGGTCAGCGTCGCATCGCCAAAGTCTTCGTAGTCGAAGCTTTCGGAGAATGTCAGCGCCTCGTCGATGGTAACCAGCTGGCTTTCCAGCGCTTCGCGATTTTCGATGTCCGGCAAAGCAACCGTGACGGCGAGAGATAGCGGATCAACCGCGCCCGCTTCTTCGACGCGGATTTCGGTCACCTCGATGGAGGTTTTGCCGAACCGTTCTACCACTGTGCCCAGAACCCGCACGCGGTCGCCGTCTTGGACGTCCACCAGCAGATCATCGGCACCCTCATAGGCAAAGATACCTTCCGAGGTCAGCGCATTGTCGTCGCGATCAGCAATCTCTTCCATTAGGAAGAACCCGCCCAGATCACGGAACGTATCCGCATCACCGTTTTGGAAGTCGCCGGTCACAATGGCTTCGATCACAACGGTCTGACCAACCAGTGCCGCGGTGTCTTCGGTGCCTTGAACGGCGCTGATGACGGTTGGTTCATCGTCCAGCGTCAGATCACTGCCCACGTCCGGGATTTCATCGCCCACACGGACGTTGTCGACCACCAGCGGCTCAAAGCTCGCATCCGAGGTCAATTCGATCTCGAGATCTAGAACGTTGCCCTCGGGCAGAGCAAAGGTGAAGTCCTGCAATACAGTTGTCAGGGTTGCACCATCGCCGATACCATCAAGGTCGGTATCCTGCAGCAGGTTGCCCGGCTCACCGTCAGTGACGAATTGGCCGATCAGCTCCCGTCCGCCGTCATCCAGATTGGCGTAGATACGGATACCATCGCCGTCTTCGTAATTGTCGAATGCCGTGCTGTCCAAAGCACCCAAAGACAAGGTCAGCTGCGGATCTGCGTAGAGGCTCACATCGATATCGCTGATGGTGATAACCTGCGTGGCGTTTCCACCTTCGCCGTCATTGTCTTGCGCAAAGATCGCAAAATCACCGTCGAAGTTGCTGAAGTCATCCCGCGCACCGTTGCTATTGTCTGGTGCGGCAAAGCGGCCAAAGAAGTCAAAGCCGCCATCATCAAACGCACCGTCGATGGTGTAGGTCTCACCAGGTGCGTTTTCGAAGCTTTCAACAAATGTCTCGGCCACGGTGCCCGCTGTTGGAGTGTTGACAGCGTCATCGTTGACGAAGCTCAGGATCGCAAAGTCTTCTGCGCTGTCTGTATCGACGCCATCCTCAACACGGCCAACACCGGCTGGAAAGAAGTTGCCATCTGGCCCAACAACAGGCGCATCAAAGAAGGCCGTGCTGTCGCTGCTGTCAAAGCTTGCAACCGCATCCAGAACAACTTCTGACCCTGTGACACTGGTGCCATTCAGGCTGCTTGTCTCAACCAGCGCATATGTTGCCGAGCTGTTTTCAAGCGTGTCAGAAATGGTAGCGTTTGCCACAACACCATAGGTGGCTTGTGCCGTGTCATTGGCAATCAGGAAGAAACCGTTTGCACCGATGAAGTCGCCCTCGGTAAAATCAAAGCGGAAGTCGATTGTGCCTGGTGTCGCGTTGTCATTGCTTTCAACCGCGATAAAGCTCAGACCTTCCAGCGAAGCACCTGGGGTGCCGAACAGTTCAACATACTCGCTGTCGGCACCTGTCGTGCTCGCCAGAACTTCGTTGATGATAACTTCGTCACCGTCAAATACATCGCCATCTTCGAAAACAGTGTCTTCGCGGAAGTTGAGGTTTTGGATGCGAGTGTCGCCAGCTGCGTTGGTGTCTTCTTCTGCAAAAGGTGCGTCCAGGTCGGCCAGATATTCGGCCAGAGCGTCCTGTTCGGAGCCATCCGCCGCAAAGGTTGCTTCACCGGTACGCACCGCATCGTCGTCCTGGGTCAGGTCGACACGGTTGGCGGCTTCGCCTGTTGGGAACGGATAACCGTCACCCCCATCGGCAAGGAAGCTCAGTGTTACGATGCGGAAAGTCTCGGTCGGCTCACCAGAGATCACACCGTCACGGACCAGCTCAGCAATCTGATTGCCTTCTGCATCAACGATTTCTGCGTTCACAATGCGCGAACCCGCTTCCAGATCCGGATCAAAGGAGAATTCAACACCGGAGATCTGGGCGAATTGTCCCGCAACACCCGGCAGCGCGCTCACTCCGTGCTCCAGAACCGCAACCAGCTCAGCGCGGGTCAGGGTCAACAATGTCAAACCGTTGTTAAAGGCCAGCGCCGTTTGGATGTCGGTCTGGCTGATGCCGCCCTCTTCCTTGACGATATTGCCTTCGCTATCGACGATCTCACCGTTGGGCAGCCGCGTCGCAATGACGTCACCTGGCAGAACAACGGTCTCGCCGATAGAGGCGCGAATGCCGCCACCGTTCTTGATCGAGACAACAACCGCTTCGTCGCTTTCCTGAGCCGCAGCTAGATTGGCATCCGCTGTCAGGTTCCCAAGGTTGGTTTCCTGCGTGCGCACACCGTCCGCGTCGCCTTCGACACCAGAGCGGTTGCCGTTCAGAAAGACATCCGAACTGCCGAACACATTGGATTCGGTTGCGATGATCTGCTCTTCGATCGCATCTGCAATGGCTTGGATTTCAGCATCCACCAGATCTTCGGCACCCAGATCTGCAACACCCTGCGCATCGGTTGCATAAGCGCCCGACACTTCAGCGTCATAGGATTCCGGGATGATGTTACCGTCGGCATCAAAGTCCAGAACCAAACGACCCACATATTTGTAGCTGCCATCGGTGTTCACAACCGCGGTCTGTGTGCCACCGGCGTTGTCGATGATGATCGGGTAAACGCCTTGGCTGCTGTCGCCGTCGCGTGGGCGGTCGTTTTCGTCAAACAGACGTGTGTTCGATCCACCGGCAACGATGATATCAACATCGACCAGACGCGTGGCCAGGGCCTGCTCGATATTGATCTGCTGCATGTGCGCCAGCAGGATGATTTTGTTCAGGCTCGGGTCTGCCGCCAACAAGGCGTCGACTTCGCTCTGGATTTGGGCCGCCAGCGCGTCCAATTGCGCGTCGGTTGGCGTGTCGTCAAACTCGCCCGGCAGGATGCCCAGATCACCAGGGCTGGAGATACGGCCCAATGTTGGTGTGGTTGCGCCCACAACACCGATCTTTTCGCCGTTGGTTTCCAGCACAACCGAAGAGGTCACGGTGTTCGCCAGCGGAGCATTGCCGCCTTCGACGGCCAGCGGTGCCAGATTCGCGTCGGTTGAAAAATCAAGGTTCGCTGACAGGTATGCAAAATCTGCACCACCAAAGTCCTCACCCAGGATCGAGCCTTCGGCCTCACCCGAGATCAGGTCGGCCAGGGTGCCGGTACCAAAATCAAACTCGTGGTTGCCAAGCGCAATCGCCTGGATGCCCAGCTCGTTCTGGATCTGGATGTCAGCGATACCTGCGCTGCCAAATACAGCCTCGGACGCATCAAAGAAGATGCCCGGAATGATCGCGTCACCAGACGACAACGTCAAAGTGTTGTCTGCAACGCCGTCATTGCCCAGATCTTGGTCGCGTAATGCGTTCAGGACTGCAGACAGGTTAGGTGCATCGACGACAGCCGCAGAAGACGCTTCCTGATCCGCGATATGCAGCAGTTCAAGGGTAAAGGCAGCCTCGGGCGTATCGCTTGGTTCGTCATCAGCGGACACGCCGTCGACAACCAAATTGTCGATGCCAAACTCGTCGCGCGAACCGGAGCCGTCGACATCATTACCGGTCCACCGCAGCTGGAAATCGGTGCCCGCAGGCAGATCCGGCAGGGTCACGGTTACGGTTTCAGAGGTCAGACCATTTGCGTCAGCCGCCGCCGCGCTCACAAAGCTGTCGAGCGTGATGAAGGTCACCCCGTCCAACGAGTAAGAAAAGTCAAAGCTGTTGGCACGCCCTTGGTCGTTGTTCACCAAGCGATCAAAGGAGACGGTCACATCCGTCAGATCACTTTCACCGGAGCTCAGGTTCAAGGTCAAATTGCCCGGAGTAAAGTCGCTGCCACCGGGTTGGAGAAGCAAACCATTGCCCTCGTCCTCGCCACGATCAACCGCATAAAGGCCACCAGTTCCAACAGAACCGTCAGTCTCGCCCCGTGACAAATCTGAAGCAGAGCTAAAGCCTTCTACGGTCCAAACGCCGCTGTCCAATTGCCCCGCAACCGGATTGGAAGCTATCCCGTTACCTAGGAAATCATTAAAATTTTCACTGAAAATCGTGTGTCGCATGGTCCCTCTCACGCATTTAATCACGTAGTGACCAAGGAAAATCCGAGCGATGCACAAGTATGCGCATCACCTGTCAGCCCCCAATCACCGTCACGCGGGACCCTCAAAATTTTAGGTAACACTTTAACTAAGTTGCGATGAACTTTAGCTAAACGATATGCGTGGCACCTTTATCACGCTCTGTAGTTTCGGCCGCGGCCAAAGACGCAACCGCCTGAGCGAATAACATATAATATATTGTTTTTATTATACTTATTCAAACTCCCCTTTGCCACTTTTTCTATCCCAACCCACACGCAACGTGCCAAGCCGACCCTGTTCAAGCGCCGTTCACAAACGGTTTATCACAACCGTGAAGCGCCCGGATGCCATCTGGTAATCCCCCATTTTAAATTGGGCTCATTCGTAGAACTCATGCGGCTGTTTTTAGCTTCATGGCAGGTGTGATCCCGCCGATGGCCATGTTGGGCCGGTCGTTGTTTTAAGTCCAGAGCCATATCGCGGCCTGATTTTGGGCCTCCTCTATCGTTTCAAAGATATTTTGGTCCAGCCATTCGTGCCGAACCGTGCGATTGTATCGCTCGATATAGGCGTTCTGCTGCGGCTTGCCCGGCTGGATATATTCGATGGCAATGCCGCGCTTTTCGGCTCATTCTATCAGTAAACCACCGATGTATTCGGGGCCGTTATCAACCCGAATGGTCGCGGGCTTACCACGCCATTCGATGATTTGGTTCAGGCTGCGCACAACACGCATGGCAGGCAGCGAGAAGTCCACCTCGATCCCCAGCCCCTCACGATTAAAGTCATCCAAAACGTTCAACGTCCTAAATGACCGTCCATCCGCCAATTGATCTGCCATGAAATCCATCGACCACGTTCTGTTTGATGCGTCCGGCACCGCCAATTCATCTGGTTTGGGCCGTTTCAGGCGCTTCTTGGGCTTGATCCGCAGGTTCAGCTCTAGCTCGCAATAGATGCGGTAGACCCGTTTATAGTTCCGATTGAAGCTGTTCACGTTCCGCAGATACAGAAAGCACAGGCCAAAGCCCCAAGTCCGCCGATTAGCCGTCAAGCGCACCAGCCAATCCGCGATCGCCGCTGCCAAGGGCGGGCGGCATTATTGTGTCGTCACCCATACCCCGAACCTAAAGACCGGCATCGACGCTCTGATGCGGTCTTCCGCCCCCAAAAGTAATTATCTAGGAACGTTTGTGACGACAGGTGACCCACACGTTTTGTCAAAAGATTACACGCAGCTTGACGCCGCCTTGCTCACCGCAATCCAGCGCGCCAATGCAGCAGGAGCCGAAGCGATCATCCTCGGCGGAGGCCCCCTCGCGGAAGCGGCAGAGCGTCTAAAATCGCAAGCGCCCTGTGACCTGATCGCACCCGTACCTGAAGCGGCACAGAATATGTCGTCTCTGCTGCGAAGCGAACTCTGACTAAGGCCATTTAGAGGTTAAACGGATGGGCTATCACATACCCCGATATAGTGATCGAAGCCTTGATCATGACGGTCTGGTCTAGGAGCAAATCAGGGGAACAGCTGCACATACCAAATTGGGAGGCCAACTTACCCGCGAATTGGCTTCTTTTACCCGTTCAGCGCAGCATTGCTGGCGGCGATGCCTTTTTTCAGGTCTTCGTCATCGCCTTCGTAGTACAGCTCGCTTTTGACATCGCCGAGCATCTCGAATTGTTCAGACAGTTTAACAGGGTAAAAGGTCACGTTGATGCTCTCAAATCCCGGAATGTCCTGCAGAATGTTTGAGGTCGCATTTGCACAGTAGACACCGGGAACGCGCCCGTTGTTCTTTACCAACTGCAGAGCAACCTCGGCCTGTTCGGCTGTGACGTTCAAACGCTGAGTCTTTACATGGAAACTGGTTCGGGCATGGGCGCTTCGGTAGGCCTGAAAAACGGCTGGGCGGATCCCATACAGGACATCGTTAAACTCAGGAACGATGTCAGCGTGGAATGAACCAGCCGGGTCAAAGATGACCCGTTCTGAACCGCTCACCATCAGAGCCGTGTGCCCACCTTGACCGCTGCGGTTGTTGATCACGGTGATCAACGTGAGCGCAGGCCCGTCCGGATCCGAGTAGGCGACCCGTTGCAATGTCGCTAGATCCGCATTGGGTTGTTGTGGCGCGGCACATCCGGCCAACACCACAAGGGCAACACCCAGGCACAACAGTTTTTTCACGGGACGCGCTCCGGTGATCAGATGGCGAACATCGCCAAGACGACCAAGAAAATCACCGTAGCAACACAGAAACGCGTCACGAATTTGATAAAACCCGCATAAGTTTGCTCTTGAACGGTGCTGTCCATGGTTCCGTGTTTGTGTTCAGCCATATTACTGGTCCTCGTCCCAAAGTGTTGGGGATTGATTACTGAATTTAATGCGCGGTGTCACCACGGCTTTTGGTCGCAACGCATATGGAGTGCAAACAAGCTGCAAATTGTGACGGTGATGCTACGCCAGATTAGGCCGTGGTGGTTTCCAAATCCTTGGCCAAGCGGAAACCAATTCGGTTGGCAGGCTTTTCTTTTACTGGTTTGGGAGTTGCACGCAGCATGACGTTCAGCTGCGTCACATGTTGGACCAGCTGGGTGCGCGCCCCGCCGGTGTCGGTGCCGTAAAAGGTTATGATATCAGGGTCAAAATAGCCGATCCCTTCGATCCTCAACACGCCTGCGTCGCCGCCGGTCATGCCCATGGCGACCTCATGCTCCGCGTCCAACTGTTGTTCAAAATTCTGGATGTACAAAACTAGCCGTTCGTAAGCCCAGCGCGACGCGCTTTTGCTTTCAACCGGCTTTTGCAATTCTTCTGGAACTTTGGTCAGACCTGCGCACGCCTCAGGGTCAGTGTGGACCTCATGCACGCAAGGCAGCACTGCTGATTCTGCCACTTCGGCGCTGGTCGCGATCTTGTTGTCCATGGTCTTCCCCTTCCCGGCCAAAGGCCGTGTTATCCTTGGCGGCGGTACAACCAAGCCCCGTCTTCGCGCGCCCACCTGTCCACCGCTCCCATATGGAAGAGATGGTTCACATGAGCAACCGCTTCAACCAATGCCAGGCCATATTCACCTGTGCCGATCTTGCGCTTGAACAGGTAGGAAAAGCAATCCGCCGCAGTGTGAGGCTCACGCAAAGCCTCCAATAAACGCTCCAATGCACTGTGATGATTGTCGATCAGTTGGCGCATGCGCAACGGCACACGTTGAAATGGCAGCTTGTGACCGCCCAGCGCCAGATGGTCGGGGCGTGCAAGACGCGAAAAACGTTCACAAGCCTCGAGCCATTCAGCCAGCGGGTCGGCCATGGGTTCGGTGGCATAAACGCCGATATTCGGACTGATAGAGGATAGGATCTGATCCCCGCAAAGGATCAGATTATCGTCGCGGCTCCAAAACGTCGCATGTTCCGGCGCATGGCCATTGCCGATATGGATGTCCCATATGCGCCCACCCATCTGGATCTGGTCGTCCTGCTTGATGCGGGTGAAGCCCAAAGGCATCGGATAGACCGTGTCGGCGAAATTGAACGGCCGGTCTGACGCGCGTGCGTCATAAATCGCAGGATCCATGCCAGCGCTGCGATAATAGGCCAGCGTCTCGGCGGGCCAGACCTCCTGCTCGTCCAATGTCAGCATGCGTGAGAACAGCCAAGCGGTGCGCGTTGTGACCAGCTCGGCCCCATGTTCAGACTGAAACCAGCCCGCAAGACCCACGTGATCGGGATGGTGATGGGTGACCACAACACGGCCCACGGGTTTGCCGCCCAAAGGTCCAGCCATCAGCCGTTCCCAAAGGGCGCGGGAGCGGCGCGAGTTGATGCCCGTGTCGATGATCGTCCAGCTGTCACCATCGTCCAAAGCGTAGACATTGACGTGGTCCAATTTCATCGGCAGCGGCAAGCGCAGCCACAAGACACCCTCGGCTATTTCGACCACGGCCCCTTCTTCGGGCGGGGTCTCATAGGGGAATTTAAGAGTGACGTCGGGCACATTTGTCATGCGGCTACCCTGCCAGCTCATCAATGCTGAGCGCAAACAACCCGTCGCTTCCGGCCGTGGCCGCTGCCAGATGTGCAGCATATTCGGGCAACATCCGCGCCATATAGAAACGCGCCAGCTTTTCGCGGGGCCCACCTGGATCGGCCTGCGCAGCCTTGAGGTGGTAATAGCCGCCCAGAACCCGCGCAAAGGCCCGCAGATAAGCCAGGCTGCCCGCAAAACGATCGCTCATATCTTGAGAGACCAACCAATCGGTTGCATCACGCAGCGCTTCGCAGGCGTTCCACAGCGCATCGGTCATCTTGGGATTTGCGCCCCGTCCCTGTTCGGCCAGCTCCTCGATTTCGTCCAAGAGGCGCCCGGCCATCTCGCCGCCGTCCATCATCTTGCGTGCCACCAGATCCATCGACTGAATGCCATTGGTTCCCTCATAGATCGCAGTCACCCGAACATCGCGGTAATATTGGGCGGCGCCGCTTTCCTCGATATAGCCCATACCGCCAAAAACCTGCACGCCGGTCTCAGAGACCCGCATCCCCACCTCGGTCCCGAATACCTTGGTGATCGGTGTCAAAAAGGCCGCGCGGGTTGCCCAATCGCCACCTTCAGTTGCGTGGGACATGTCAATGGCATGAGCATTGGCCAGCAGAATGGCGCGCGCGGCAAAGATATCTGCCTTCATCTCCATCAGCATCCGGCGCACATCGGCGTGATCAACAATCGCGCCGGACTCGGTTCGTCCTTGTTTGCGCTCTTGCGCATAGGCCAATGCGTGCTGAAACGCCCCTTCGGCAGCCCCGATGCCCTGTCCGCCAACGCCAAGGCGGGCGTTGTTCATCATGGTGAACATCGCCGCCATGCCGCCATGCTCCGCCCCCACAAGCCACCCCGTGGCCCCGTCATATTGCATCACGCAGGTGGGCGAGCCATGAAGACCCATCTTCTCTTCCAGGCTCACAACTTTCAGCGTATTGGCAATACCCGGCTCACCATTTTCATCAGGGATAAACTTCGGTACGACAAAGAGCGAAATCCCCTTGGTGCCCGGCACCGCATCAGGCAGGCGCGCCAGAACCAGATGCACAACATTCTCGGCAAAATCGTTATCCCCCCAAGAGATAAAAATCTTTTGCCCGGTAATCGCATAGGTTCCATCGCCATTATCCGTGGCCTTGGATGTCAGCGCACCAACGTCGGATCCCGCCTGCGGTTCTGTCAGATTCATGGTGCCGGTCCACGCGCCTGACGTCAGTTTGGGCAGATACAGGTCTTTGATCGCGTCAGATCCATGGGCATCCAGCGCCTCGATCTGGCCCTGGCTCATCAAAGGGGCCAATTGCAACGACAGGCAGGCCCCCGCCATCATCTCATTGACTGCAGTTGCAACAGAAAACGGCAGCCCCATTCCGCCGTGATCCGGATTGGCGTTCATACCAACCCAGCCACCTTCAGAAATAGCCTTCCAGCCATCCGCAAACCCGGGCGAAGTGCGCACGACCCCGTTTTCCAGCTGCGCGCCATCCGTATCGCCGCCACGTTGCAGTGGGGCCATGGCTTCATCACACAGGCGGCCTGCTTCGCCCAGGATCGCCGCGACCAGATCGGGCGTTGCCTCGCAAAACCGGTCTGTCGCCGTGGCCTCTTCAAAACCGATAAGGGCCTTGAGGATAAATTCATATTCCGGTGTGGCGGCGCGATAGGCCATGACTTTCCTTCCTTTGGTCACTGCGGGGCATCCGGCGTCGCTGATATGAGTGTGAGCCCATACGATACAAACACCGAGCTTTGTCTCTGCCCTTGGCTTCACGGGGGCATGGCGCTACACAAGGCCACCTTGGGCTTCATACCTACTTGGCCCAGCCTCCTGATCAACCCAAACGCCGCGTCACAGCATGAACCCGAATTCCACCCTCAGCCTTGGCCCGTCAGAGGCCGAACTGGTGCAAGCCGCAGATCTATTGCGTGCAGGCCAGCTGGTCGCCTTCCCGACAGAGACCGTTTACGGCCTTGGCGGCTCTGCGCTGATGGGTGAAACTGTCGCAGCCATATACACGGCCAAAGGGCGGCCCAGTTTCAATCCTTTGATCGCCCATGTAGCCTCTGTAGAGGCAGCAAAGAAACTCGTCCAATGGTCGGACGTGGCCGATCGATTGGCACAGGCATTCTGGCCCGGCCCTTTGACCCTGGTTTTACCACTGCGTAAAGGACATGGGGTGTCGTCCTTGGTGACGGCCGGCCTGTCGACCTTGGCTGTACGCGTTCCAGCACATCCAACCGCGCAGCGATTGTTGTCGCTGGTGGGTGGCCCGGTCGCCGCACCTTCTGCCAATCCGTCTGGCCGGATCAGCCCCACGACGGCTGCACATGTGCACTTTGGATTAGACGGAAAAATTGCGGCTGTGGTGGATGATGGCCCGTGTGGCGTTGGCCTGGAATCAACTATTGTGGGTCTGACGGGTGACACGCCCGTCCTGCTGCGTCCGGGCGGTTTGGCCGTCGAAGAGATTGAGGCCGCCCTTGGTCAGCCTATTCTGGACCGCGATCAAGGTGATCCATTGACCGCGCCGGGACAGTTGCTGTCCCATTATGCTCCAAATGCCGCTGTGCGTTTGATGGCCGACGCGCCACAAGACAACGAGCTGTATTTGGGATTTGGCACACGCGACGGCGACCTGAACCTATCACCAAGCGGCGATCTGGCAGAGGCTGCTGCGAACCTGTTTGATTATTTTCACCAATTGGATGCGCGCAATGCACCGATTGCCGTGGCCCCAATTCCTGATCATGGGCTGGGCCAGGCGATCAACGATCGTCTGCGACGTGCAGCTGCACCACGAGAGTGACCTCGATCACGCGTGACCTGCACTGGCTGACAGAACAATCGGATCAATCCCCAGTGTCTTGAGCGCGGCGACCCATTTGTCACCATCAATAGTATCAAAAATCAAATCAGGCGCGGCATCCGTTGTGAGCCAGCCGTTTTCGCTGATTTCTGCTTCCAGCTGTCCCGGGCCCCAACCAGCATAGCCCAACATGACCAGAAACTGGTCAGGACCACGCCCGGCGCCAAGGTCTTCCAAAACGTCCAGTGTCGCAGTCATCGAAAACCCATCCGCCACATTCAGCGAGCTGACGCTGGACTGGTATTCCGCGGAATGCAGCACAAACCCGCGTTGGGTTTCAACAGGACCACCAAAGCGCACGGGGATCTCGCCGTTTGAAACACTTTCGATTTCGATCTCAAGCTGGTCAAGAATGTCGCGCAACGCCACGCCGGTTGCGGCCTTGTTCACGATCAGCCCCATTGCCCCTTCCTCTGTGTGAGAGCAAAGGTAAATCAGGGATTGGTCAAACCGGGGATCTCCAATATCTGGCATCGCAATCAGGAGTTTACCGGTCAGATCCATAGGCTGTCGCTCGCTTTTGTTGTGCTTCACCTTTTCACAATGCCCCCCGTCACGGCATCACGCAAGAGCTGACACAGCAATCAAATTCACGCGATGGCACAGCACCATCACAAAATGCTTGCTTGGATTCTTAACGATTAACGCTCATGTAAAAGGGTATGATGAGATTTACGCCCCTTTCCGCCCTAACCTTTGTTGTCGGCTTGACGCTGGCGACTGCGATGACCGTGTCTGTTGCTCAGGCTCAAAACCTGCCAGACGATCTGGTGCGTTTGGACATTCTGGACGGCGGCGAGACCAAAGATGGCACCCTTCTGGGAGCCGTTCGGGTCACACTGTCGGACGGGTGGAAAACATATTGGCGCACGCCGGGCGATGCCGGCATTCCGCCCAGTTTCTCATGGCAAGGGTCGCAAAACGTTGCAAATGTAGAAATCACCTGGCCGGCCCCGGAAGTGTTTCTGACATCCGGTTATCAGACGTTGGGCTATCACGACCAGATGGTTCTACCGGTTGAGATCACGCCGCAGCGCACAGGGGAGCCTGTGACCCTGAAGGGGCGCGTTGGGATCGGGATCTGCCGCGAAGTTTGCGTCCCCTCTCAGTTGAGCTTTGACCACACGTTGGACACTTCGGCAAAACGCAATCCCGCGATCTTAGCTGCTTTGGCGAGCCGCCCATTTTCGGCACGTGAAGGCGGCGTGAAATCTGCAACTTGCAGGCTCTCACCCACCGAATACGGCATGAAAGTCACCGCCAACATCACCATGCCTTCCGCCGGCGGGACAGAGATTGCGGTGATTGAACCCGGCTCGCCCTATTTGCAGGCGGGCAATACGCAGGCCCGCCGCGAGGGGCGCGTTTTGGTGGCCGAGACCGAATTTTACAGTGTCGACGACTCTCTCGTCGCAGTTGACCGATCGGCGGTACGCATAACCGTGCTGGGCCAGTCTCACGCGGTAGACATCCAGGGCTGCACAACCGGATGAGCCCACAACGACCTGTGCTTGGCGCCATTGCGGCCGTCTGTCATATGATCGACGGCCTGCCCCATGTTATTCTGGTGCAACGCGGCAAAGATCCAAATCGCGGCGCTTGGGGCTTTCCCGGCGGGCATGTCGAGTGGGGCGAAACGCTTGTTCAGGCTGCGGTGCGCGAACTGCTAGAAGAAACCGATGTCACAGCCACCGCACTTGAAACGTTACCCCCCGTGGACGTGATCGAGGCTGACGACACGGGCACCGTCACGATGCATTATGTGTTAGGCGCCGTAATATGTTCCTATGTATCCGGCTCCCCAACACCGTTGGATGATGCGGCCGATGCACGCTGGGTGCCTGTCGATCAGATCGAACACTTGGGGCTGGATCTTTTGCCCCAAGTGGCAGAGGTCGCCCGCGCCGCTCAGGCGCGGGTTTTGCGCGACGCTAAGTAGCGCAGACTGCCAACACCATATCCAATCGCACAGACCGCGCCAGTGGTCCCAGCAAAGATCAGCAGGGCAACTGACAACGGCGCAATTGCATCGGCCTGCGGCAAGGCGTCAGCCAGTGGCGGCCACAGGTGACCCGTCGCCATGACCCACCCCAGCGTCAGTGCAAAGAGCGCGACCAGCGCAATCGTCACCCCCGACAACAGCGGCATTAGACCGGCATACCGGAAACCACGGCGCATGGCGGTGCGTACCCGCTGTACATCTTCCTGAATAGCGATCATGGCTGGCACCACCAAAAGGACCAACACCATGCCAAAGCCAAGCCCGTAAACCAGTGTAATCACCGTCGGTTTCAGGAATTGCGCCTGTTGCGACCCTTCATACATCAGCGGAGCTAGGCCCAGAACAGTGGTCAAAGTGGTCAGCAAAACGGGCCGCAGACGGTCCGCAGCACCGTCGATGATCGACGGACGCAATCCGCGTGTCTCGGCATATTCGTCGATGGTTGTGACCAAGACGATGGAGTCGTTGATAATAATACCCGTCATCCCCAACAGACCGACGACCGTAAACATCGACAGGGGAACGCCCCACAAATAGTGCCCCCAAATGGTACCGACCAGTCCAAACGGAATGATGGCCATCACCACAATGGGCCGGGTCCAGCTGCCAAAAATCCAGGCCAGGACCAGATAAATCCCGGTCAGAACCAGGATCAACGCATCGCGGGCATCGGTCAGGAACGTGTCTTCTTGTTCGCTGAGGCCTGCGAGTTGCCATTCGACCTGACGCTCACTCGCAATTTTGGGCAGAATTTCCTGCTCCAATGTCTCAATGATTTCAGCTGCGCGAGCTGGGTCATCTTCGGAAATGTCACCGGTCACGCTCAGCACGCGCAGGCCATTTTCACGTTGCACGGATGTGAACCCGCTTTGACGTGAGACATAAACGATATCCGCCAGCGGCACATAACTTCCATTGGGCGCGCGCAGCTGCATGGTTTCCAGAAAATCCGCCGACAATTCGCCCGAAGGGAGCTCGACCCTGATTTCGGCATTGCGCGGACCATCTGGATAGGTCGCGGCCTCGATCCCGCCAAGGCGGGCACGCAGAACACGCCCCAGATCCTCAACCGAGAATTCAAGCGCTTGCCCTTGCGGCGTAAGATCCAGAACCAATTCGTCCTTGTCATAGGACAGCGTATCCTCGACGGCGGAAACTTCGCCGTATCCAGCTAAGGCAGTTTTTAGATCTTCGGCGGAAGCTTTCAACACGTCCAGATCGCTTCCATAGAACTGCACGTCCAAGGCATCGCCCCCCGGCCCCGACCGCCATCCCCGAAAGGAGACGACCTCGGACAAGGGATGCCGCTGCACGCGCTCTTGCAACTCACCCACAAAGGCAAAGGACGAATAAGGGCGCAAATCTGCGTCAATCAGTTCAATCGAAATACCGCCCAAAAGGTCGGCATCCTTGCTGTCGACACCGCCAAGCCCACGACCGGCGTTTCCGCCGACCTCAGCCATCACAAAATCAAGTGGGTTGCGGCCATGGCGTTCTTCGTACTCTCGGCCCAGTTCTTCGGTGGCGCGTTGCATTTCGCGCATCATCGCCAGTGAATCCGCACGGGTTGCGCCCTCTGCCATCGCGAAATTACCTGTAACTGATCCCCGTTCCGGCGCGTTAAAGAACCGCCAACGCACATCTCCGCCAATAAACAGCACCATCTGCGAGGCCAGCAACAACAAAGCCCCAGCCAAAACCGCATAACGTGCCTGGACAACAATCCCCATTAACGGGCGGAACAGGTTTTCGCGGGACCAGCGGAACCCTTTGTCGACCATGCGGTTCGGGTATTCATACCAATTGCCCTGCTGCGCGTGAGACAGCGCATGGGCCATGTGGTTAGGCAAAATCAGGAAACATTCCACCAAGGACGCGGCCAGAACCGCGATCACCGTATAAGGGATATCGCGGATCAGCTCTCCAAAACGGCCGCTGATGTTGGTCAATCCAAAAAAGGCAATAATGGTGGTGATCGCCGCGGCAATCACCGGCAAGGCCATGCGGCGGGCGGCGTTTTCTGCAGCGCGTGTTGGGCTTTCACCCAGACGGCGAACTCGGAAATCGGCGTGTTCGCCCACAACGATCGCGTCATCCACCACGATGCCTAGGGTGATAATCAACCCAAAGAGGCTGACCATATTGATCGTCAGCCCCGCTGCATACATCACTGCGACGGCGGCAAACATGGCGGCTGGGATACCTGCGGCCACCCAAAACGCGATGCGCGCATTGAGGAACAGGAACAGTAACAGCATCACCAGGCCAAGCCCCATCAGGCCGTTGTCCAACAGGATGTTCAAACGACCAGAAATTGCCTCGGCACGGGTACGAATGAGCCGCGCGGACACCCCTTGCGGCAAGGTCTCCTGAAAGGTCGCGACGGTCTCTTCGACCGTTTTTTGAATTTCAATCGCATCGCCCTGGTCTGATCGGTCCACCCGGATCGACATTGCACGATCCGAACCCACAAAATAAGAGCGCTCGCGCGTGACCCCGTCCACCCGGATCGACGCGACATCGCCGACAGTCAGAACAGATCCATCCTCATTGACCCGCAAGACGATGGCGATCAGCTCTTCGGGATCGCGTCGTTCGCTGCCGGTGCGCACACGGGCATTTGCCCCCTCGACCTCACCGGCGGGGTTGGCGTCCACCTCGCCTGCGATGGCATCGGCGATCTGGGTCAACGTGATATCATTCGCGATCAACTGCGATGAGGGTACTTCGACAATGGTCTGCGGCGCCGCAACACCCCGGATTGTGGTCCGGGTGACGCCCACATCAAACAGGCGCACGACCAGTTCATCCGCGAACTGCGCGAGCTGTTCCGGATCAATGGGCCCTGAGATCACGACATCTGTCACACGATCACGCCAACCACCGCGGCGCACCGTTGGATCATCCGCCTCTTCCGGAAGCGTCGTGACTGTGTCTACGGCGGTCTGTACATCATCCGCTGCACGCGCCATGTCCCAACCAGGTTCAAACTCTAATTGGATGGATGCGTTGCCTTCACGAGAGGTAGACTCTGTCGAGGCCACCCCGTCCACCGCCAGCAGCACAGGCTCCAACGCCTGGACAATCGCAGCATCAACGTCTTCGGGACCTGCGTCATCCCAGGTGACGCCCACGCTGACGGTTTCAGAAATCACATCCGGAAAAAACTGCGCCCGCATATTGGGGATCGCCGCAGCGCCAAGCGCTAGCAGGATAACCAGCAGCAAGTTGGCCGCAGTTTTGTGACGCGTAAAGTAAGACAGGATGCCTTGTGCGGGTTCTGGCAAATCTCGTGACATTGGTTAGCCCCCCATCCGGGATTCAATGCGGTCCACAAGGGCCGCAGGCACCTCGGGTTTATCCAATTGGCCCAGAACGCGCTTCTTGGCGGCGTCCGGCATCTGTTTGTTTCCTTCGACAAAGGAAACCAAACGAGCACGATGCTCGTCCGTTAGTTCGATCATATCCTGTTCGGTGGTCTTAGCCGGCGCGCCGTCTAGGCTCTTGCGCAAAGGCGTGACAAGGATACCGCTCCCCAAAAGAGGTGTGCGACCAACCACGATCTCACGCCCGACAAGGCCTGAACCGCGGATCAAGACATCATCCCCCTGGCGCCGTATCAATTCCACATTGAGGCTGTGCAGGCGGTTTTCCTCGCCAAGGATCAGAACCGTGCCATCAGATCCCAGCGCGGATGCGGCAACACGAATAACGCCACGCACGGCAGGTTCGCGCACGGACACGGTGACAAAATCATCTGGTTTGAAGCCAAGTGCAGTTTCAAGGCGGGCATAGATCAATCGCCCGGTCTGCCCACCACCTGCGGCGCCGCTGTCACGTGATATCACCCCCTGTGCGTCAAGGTCGGCCCCAGTTGCATCCAGCCGTGCAGTTACCGGCAAGGCTAGCAAACGGCCATCCGGATCCAAGAGACGTGCATATTGCACAGTTGAGACCCTGAACGCGGCTTC
Organism: uncultured Paracoccaceae bacterium; assembly: GCA_947497985.1. Classification (GTDB taxonomy): domain Bacteria; phylum Pseudomonadota; class Alphaproteobacteria; order Rhodobacterales; family Rhodobacteraceae; genus Epibacterium. Next base: position 194,772 of record CANMIX010000008.1, on the reverse strand, counting down.
AAGCTGACCAGGATCCACCAAATCCGCAAGCTTCTCGTTGGCCGAGACCAACCGCCCTTTCACCAAGGAAACCTCTTCAAGTGTGCCGGAGAACTCTGCAACGACGGTCATATCGTCCAGATCGCGCTGTGCCGTGTCCACCGAGAGGGCGGCGCGCACCTCACGTGTCGCGGCCTGATCCACGCGGGCTTCTGCCTGGCTCAACGCCTGTCTGCGGGTAATGACCGACTGACGTGCTTGTGCTGCGACCAATTCGGCTTCTTCCACCGCAGCGGCAGTGCCAACGCCACGCGACTGCAGGTCTTTTTGCCGTTGAAAGGCACGGGTGCGCAAATCGGCCTGTTCTTCGGCCGCGCTCAATTCATCACGGGCAAGCTCCAAGGCCCGGGCCGCATCCCGTGTTTCTGCCGCGGCATCCATTTGATCGGCTTCGGCATTGGCAAGTGTCGCGCGGGCATCAGCTGGGTCCAACTCGACCAAGACATCGCCTGCAGTGACGACGCCGCCCTCGACAAAACTCTCCGACAGCCAGACCACGCGCCCTGCCACAGGCACCCGCAGCTCCAACCGTCGGCGGCTTTCAACCCGTCCGAAGGCCACCAATTCCGGATGCTCTTCGCTGGCTTCAGCCGTGACAACATTGACCGTAAATACCCGCTCACGCGCTGGACGCTGGCGGGTCTCTTCATTTAAATAAGCATAAATTGCGGTGAACATAATTTGCCCAGCATAGGCCACAAGTCCCAACGCAAGCGCTGTGAAGAAGAGGCCGACGAGGCTTTGCCGCAGAAAGCGCATCCCAAGATCCTTTTTGGCTCTCGATGGGTGAACCCCATCAAAGTCGCTCGGCAAACTGTATCAAGATTGCCGGTCTGTTACGAGCTTTCACGCAGAAGTAGATCACTTCCGTCGCAAATGTTCGTCCAATCTGGGCATTATTTCGACGAAATTACAGGGCAAATGCCGGTAATCAAGTTGTTTTGACAGGATTTCGTCCCACCCATCCTTGCAAGCACCGGGACTGCCCGGCAATGCAAACAGGTAAGTGGCACCCGCAACACCGCCGGTTGCACGGGATTGGACAGCAGATGTGCCGATTTTCTGCATGGAAACGGTCGTGAAAACCGTACCAAAGGCGTCGATCTCTTTTTCATAGACATCGCGATGGGCCTCGATCGTGACGTCACGCCCGGTTAGCCCGGTGCCGCCTGTGGTGATCACCACATCCACGGTGTCGTCCGCGACCCAGATGCGCAATTGATCGGCAATCTCCTGGCGTTCATCAGGCAGAATTTTGCGATCCGCCAGGCTATGACCCGCGGCCGTCAACCGGTCTACCAGCACCTGCCCAGAGCGGTCCTCCTCAAGGCTGCGACTGTCAGACACCGTCAAAATAGCAATGCGCACGGGGATAAATTCTCTGGTCTCGTCAATGCGGGACATATCCTTTAGATCCTTTCCATAACGGCCAGTCGCACCGCCAACGCGGCAAAGATGCCGCCTGTAATACGTTCCAGCCAAGTCGACAGGCCCGAGCCCGCCGAAAGCGCATGTCCCAGCCGCCCGGCCATCACGCCCACACCGCCATTGATCAGAAACCCACCCAAGGAAATGATCGCGCCCAGCACGAGGAACTGGCCCAATATGGACCCCGCCTCGGGTGAGATGAACTGCGGCAAAAACGCCAACACAAACAGGATCACCTTGGGGTTGGACAGATTTACAAACAGGCCGCTGCGAAATGCAGAACCCTTGGAAAGTTCAATTTGCCCGGTCTCAGCCCTCTTGCCGCCCTTGGGTCGAAACGCCCCCCAAGCCAGATACAGCAGATAGGCAACGCCGATCCAACGGATCACCTCAAACACCACAGGGACTTGCCCCACTAGTGCCCCAAGGCCAAGACCCGCAAGTGTCACGTGAATCAAACCGCCTAGGGCCACGCCTGCGCTGGCGAGCACCGCTGCGCGCGGGCCGGACCGCGCCCCTTGGGTGATGCAAAACACCATATCCGCACCCGGCGTGATATTCAGGGCCAGTGCCGCCGGAACAAAGGTCAGCAATGTAAGCGTATCAATCACCAGTTCAATTTCCTTTTAGGCGCGCTTTTAGCTCTAACAAATCCGCCCAAGCCTGCCGTTTCTGCTGCGCCTGGCGCAACAAGAACGCGGGGTGAAACATTGGCATCGCAGGTTTACCCCAGGCCTGATCCCACTTGCCACGCAGGCGCGTAATACCTCGGCGACCTAAAACCGCCTGACAACTGATATTGCCCATCAATACCAAAACATCCGGCTTGGCCAGGGCCACGTGGCGCTCCAGAAACGGCAGCATCATCGCCATCTCAGCAGGTTCAGGGTCTCGGTTCTGCGGTGGCCGCCAGGGCAAGACATTGGTGATATAGACATTCTCAGACCGGTTCAGATCAATCGCCGCCAGCATCTTGTCCAACAGCTGGCCCGCGCGCCCCACAAAGGGCTTGCCCTGTAGGTCTTCATCCCGGCCAGGTGCTTCACCAATAATCATGACCCGTGCCCCGGCCGTGCCGTCCGCGAACACAAGGTTGCGTGCACCACGTTTCAGCAGGCAATGCTCAAACCCGGCCATTGCGTCTTTGAGTGCGGGCAGCGAATTGGCACCAGCGGCAGCCTTTTGGGCCTCTGCAACAGGATCAATCTCTTTGGGTTTAAGGATTACAGGGGCGCTGTTGGGTTTGACTGCTTTGGGTGCCGCCTGCTGCAAGGCGTAGCGATCAACCGGAGCATCACAAACCGCATCCGTGGCCCCCAGCTCCACCTGCCACTCCAACAGCGCTTTTGCGCTCCAATAATCCAAAGCTGATTCCATGCCCCAAGCTACCTCGCTCCGGCGGTGAACAAAACCGTCCCTGCTTTCATCTTTTTCAAATACTTTCGCCGAAGGCTCTCTCGCGCAGCTCCAATCGCTTTGATACATGTATCAGCACCTTGCCCCGCATCCCTGTGCGACCTATAAGTGCCGCCAAATCCGCCGGAGCCAGGCAGCCGCAAAACGGTGCCTGCCCCCTTTGGGAGACTGCCAATGTCCGATGCGCCTACCTATTTCCGCCAGAACCATCTGCTGGGAATCGAACCTTTGCACCCGCTGGAAATCACCGAGATTCTGGATCTGGCCGACAGCTACGTCGAGCTGAACCGCCAGACCCAGAAACATGCTGACGCATTGGCGGGTCTGACCCAGATCAATATGTTCTTTGAAAACTCAACCCGCACGCAGGCAAGCTTTGAATTGGCTGGAAAACGCCTCGGCGCGGATGTGATGAATATGGCAATGCAGGCCTCCTCGATCAAAAAGGGCGAGACCCTCATTGACACGGCGATGACGCTGAACGCCATGCACCCGGATCTTTTGGTTGTGCGCCACCCGCATTCCGGCGCGGTGGACTTGCTGTCGCAAAAGGTCAACTGCGCGGTTCTGAACGCAGGCGATGGCAAACATGAACACCCCACACAGGCGTTGTTGGACGCGCTGACCATCCGCCGCGCCAAGGGGCGGTTGCACCGTTTGAACATCGCGATCTGCGGCGACATCGCCCACAGCCGCGTGGCACGGTCGAACCTTATCCTTCTGGGTAAGATGGAAAACCGCATCCGCCTGATCGGCCCACCGACGTTGGTGCCCGGCCATTTTGCGGAATTCGGGGCGGAGATCTATGACGACATGCACGAAGGGCTGAAAGATGTCGACGTGGTGATGATGTTGCGGCTTCAAAAAGAACGGATGGATGGCGGCTTCATTCCGTCAGAGCGGGAATATTACCACCGGTTTGGTCTGGATGCAGACAAGCTCGCGCAGGCAAAACCCGATGCCATCGTAATGCACCCCGGCCCAATGAACCGGGGTGTAGAAATTGACGGCACCATTGCCGACGACATCAACCGTTCAGTCATCCAAGAACAGGTCGAAATGGGTGTCGCTGTGCGTATGGCCGCGATGGACCTTCTGGCGCGCAATTTACGCAGCCGCCGCCAGGGTGAGGCTGCCTGACCCATGCGTGCTGCGGCATCATCTTCCTCAGATCCCGTGATTGCCATCCCAGCCGGTGAGCATGGTAAAATCCGACTGTTCCAGCTGGAAATGCGCCCCGAACAGCTCGCGTTTTTGCGGGACGAACCCGGTGCCTTGGCGCAAATTCTTGGCATCGACGCGTTGGAGATGGCACAGGTCGATCTATTTGATGTCGCCGATTTGGAAGAACTGGGCCTGCGCGGGTACCTAAGCGAAGGCTGCGGCATTGCAGTCGAAAACCTAGCGGACGATCATGTCAAATTGGACGGTATGACCGGCCCTGTGATGGTTGTACGCTCCCGTGCCTTTTCAGGGCTTCAAACGCGCCTGACACCAAACAGACAAATCAAATTGATGGCGACTTATTCTGAAGCCTCTGACACGTGGCGCGCGACCCCCGTGACCTCTGACAGCGCCAAGCCGCAAACGCCCACACCGAAAATCCCGCCCCGTCAAGCCCGTGCCGAAGCGCGCAGGCTGGGGTTTATCTTCTTTGTCGTGGTGATGAGCCTCTTTGGCCTCATTCTCGCCGCGCTGATCCTGTGAACCTGAATTGAAAGAGCCCAGCACGATGACGCTTCTTTTTACCAATGCCCGCCTGATCAACCCGGACGCAGGTACCGACGCAATGGGACACCTGCTGGTTCAGGACGGCGCAATTGTTTCCGTGCTAAACGAAGACGCCCCGCTGCCTTCAGCCGACCGAATTGTCGATTGCGGCGGAAAATGCCTCGCACCGGGCATTGTGGACATTGGCGTTAAGGTCTGCGAGCCGGGAGAACGGCACAAGGAAAGCTATAAATCTGCGGGACTGGCCGCCGCTGCCGGTGGTGTCACCACAATTGTGACCCGCCCTGACACGCTGCCTGCAATTGACACGCCGGAAACGCTTGAATTCGTCACACGTCGCGCTCAGGCAGATGCGCCGATCAATGTGGTATCGATGGCCGCGCTGACCAAAGGGCGCGAGGGCCGTGAAATGGTCGAAATCGGCTTCATGCTGGACGCGGGTGCAGTTGCCTTTTCCGATTGCGATAAAGTTGTCCAAAACGCCAAAGTGTTCAGCCGGGCGCTGACCTATGCCAAATCCTGCGGCGCCCTCGTCATCGCCCATCCGCAGGAACCAGTGTTAAGCGCCGGGGCTGCCGCGACTTCGGGGAAATTCGCAACCTTGCGTGGCCTCCCTGCTGTATCCCCAATGGCGGAACGCATGGGGCTCGACCGCGACATTGCCTTGCTTGAGATGACTGGCGCCAAGTATCACGCCGATCAGATCACCACCGCGCGCGCGCTGCCTGCGTTGGAACGGGCCAAAAAGAACGGTTTGGATATCACCGCCGGGACCTCCATCCATCACTTGACCCTGAACGAATTGGACGTCGCGGATTACCGCACGTTTTTTAAGGTCAAGCCCCCCTTGCGAAGTGAAGAAGACCGGCTGGCGATCGTCGATGCCGTGCGCAGTGGGGTGATTGACATTATCTCGTCCATGCACACGCCACAGGACGAAGAAAGCAAACGTCTGCCCTTTGAAGAAGCCGCATCCGGCGCGGTCGCGCTGGAAACGCTGCTGCCTGCCGCGCTACGCTTGTATCATGCGGGTCTGTTGGATCTGCCAACACTGTTCCGCGCGATGTCCCTGAACCCGGCAAAGCGCCTAGGTCTGGCTGGCGGACGCCTGAAGGCTGGTGCGCCTGCGGATCTGGTGATGTTTGACGCCGATGTCCCATTTGTTCTGGATCGGTTTAAACTGCGTTCAAAATCACAAAACACCCCCTATGACACCCAACGGATGCAAGGGCGTGTTTTGGCGACCTTTGTGGCCGGTGAATGCGTGTTCGAAAGGTAGCCCATGCCCGTCTTTGAAACCGCCCTGCCCTTGCTGTTGATCTGGGCTTTGATTGGTTACCTGCTGGGGTCGATCCCGTTTGGCCTGCTTTTGACCCGCGCTATGGGACTGGGCAATCTGCGCGAAATCGGCTCTGGCAACATTGGCACCACCAACGTGCTGCGCACAGGCAGCAAAGCCGCCGCGGCGCTGACGCTCTTTCTGGATGGCGGCAAGGGCGCGGCGGCGGTCATCGCGGCGCGCCTTCTGGCTGGCGAAGACGCCGCACAGCTGGCTGGTTTGATGGCTTTTGTCGGGCATTGTTTCCCGGTTTGGCTGAAGTTCAAAGGCGGCAAAGGCGTCGCTACGTTCTTGGGCCTGATGCTGGCATTGGCCTGGCCTGCCGGCATTGCCTGCTGTCTCACGTGGCTGGTGTCCGCGGCGGTGACCCGGATTTCATCTATGGGCGCATTGGTGGCTGCGGTTCTATCAACAGTCTGGGCGCTGATCCTGGGACACGCATCCCTGATATTTCTCACGATTTTACTCACGACTCTTGTGATCTGGCGGCATTCCGCGAACATTCAACGTCTGCGGGCAGGCACAGAACCAAAGATCGGGCAAAAATAAAATTCGACTATAGCAACGACCGCTCGCTAGGCTTGAGTGGCCGCGTATATTCACAAGCGCTTATTAACCAACGGAAAAATAAAAACACGGCAATCACTTACCGATCGGTAAAGGTGCGCCACATATCAAGTGATCGTGCAGATGCGCACAATCAATTTCTGTTGATTTGAACAATTATTGAGCACTACCCACATCTGGGGAGCGGCAGAGAAGATTTTCTCCGCGACCACTCGTAACCCAGAGCTCACGGCGCAATTTACGCACCCGGGCCCGAAGAAAGGATCACGTTATGATCAAAGCAAAATCCATCCTGGGCGGCATCGCATTGTCTGTTGCCGTAGCGACTACAACTCTCGCTGCTGGCGTTGAATACAACGCAACCCCAACCGGACTGGCTCTTCAAGGGTATGACCCCGTCGCTTATTTCACCGACGGTGCACCAACCAAGGGTAACTGGAAAATTACTTCCATCCATGACGACGTAACTTATCGTTTTGCGTCCGAAGATAACAAAATCGCATTTGAGAAAAATCCTGAAGCCTATATCCCCGCCTACGGTGGATACTGTGCATTTGGCACGGCAATGGGTTTCAAATTTGACGGCGATCCAACGCTGTGGAAAATCGTTGACGACGTGTTGTATCTGAACCTGTCCAAGGACATTCAGGAACGTTGGGAAGGCGATATCCCGGGCTTTATTGAAAGCGCCGACGTCAATTGGGATGATATTGAAGACAAGACACCCGAAGAGTTGCAGGCACAGTAATCACGCTTGTACTCTAACGGCCTGATGAGGCTATGCGTCGACATCGTTATCGGTGTCGACGTTTTGCGTTCTGCGGCCTCTCCAAACACACTGCCGTCGTAACGCGCCGCAAAAGCCGTCCGCGCAAGAAAAAAGGGCGTCTCAGCGGCGCCCTTTTACATCCTTCGTGTAAATATCACAGCAATAATCAGTAGCTGTAATCTGCATAAATGCGCGTCAGATCGCCATTCCACTCCCCGTGATAAGCGTCCAACAGCTCATCTGCGGGTACCTTTCCAGTTTCGACACTGTCTTTCAGCGCGTTGAGGAAATGCGTCTCATCCGGTACCAAGCCGCCAGAGGTTCCAAACCCACGTGCGTTCAACCCCGATGTCGCGATCTCAAGCACTTGGCCAGCGAGGGTTTGCATCTTGATGTTGCCGACTTCGGTCTGCAACCCGTCGACCGAGGCGCCAACACGCAGCGCTTCGCGTGTCTCTGCATCCCAACCTTTGACCAGATCCCAAGCCGCATCCAGCGCAGATTGATCGTACATCAAACCAACCCAGAAAGCAGGCAAGGCACACAAGCGGTTCCAGGGACCACCATCTGCGCCACGCATTTCCATGTACTTCTTGATCCGCGCCTCAGGGAAGGCGGTGGTCAGATGGTCTGCCCAATCTGACAACGTCGGTGTCTGCCCTGGCAGTGCGGGCAATTTGCCTTGCAGAAAGTCGCGGAAGGACTGGCCTAGCGCGTTGATGTATTCACCATCGCGGTAGACAAAATACATCGGCACATCGAGCGCATATTCCACGTAACGCTCAAACCCCATCCCGTCCTCAAAGACAAAGGGCAGCATGCCGGTGCGAGCGTCATCCAGATGGCGCCAGATCAGGCTACGCCAGGACTTATGCTCGTTGGGTTTACCTTCAAAGAAGGGCGAATTGGCAAAGAGCGCAGTCGCCACAGGCTGCAGAGCCAAGGCCACGCGCAGCTTTTGCACCATGTCGGCTTCGGATCCAAAATCGAGGTTCACCTGAACCGTACAGGTCCGCCGCATCATTGCACGCCCCATGGTGCCGACTTTTTCCATATAGTCGTTCATCAGGCGATACCGGCCCTTAGGCATCAAAGGCATCTCGTCATGCGACCAAATAGGCGCGGCACCCAAACCAATGAAGCCTACGCCGATTTTATCCGCGATATCCTTCACTTCGCGCAGATGGGTGTTCACCTCATCACAGGTCTCGTGAATGGTCTCCAGCGGTGCGCCGGACAGCTCAACCGCGCCACCGGGTTCAAGACTGACGTTGGCGCCGTCCTTTTCCAGACCGATAAGCTTGCCGCCTTCTGAAATCGGGGCCCAGCCGTAACTGTCACGCAGCCCCTCAAGCACCGCTACGATCGAGCGCTGCCCCTCATAGGGCAAGGGATTCAGCGTATCTTTGCAATAGCCGAACTTCTCATGTTCGGTGCCGATGCGCCAATCCGCACTCGGTTTACAGCCCGAAGCCAGGTATTCGGCCAATTGCTCGTGCCGTTCGATAGGTCCGCCGCCGGATTGAGGGATGGACATGGGGAACTCCGTCCGTTGTCTGTCTCGTTTTGCAGAAGTGGGCGCAAACGACCAAAGTGTCAATGGAGCCGTTGCAACCTGTCTCGACTGGGTGCGCGTTCCCAGATCACGACCTGGTGAGGACCTTTGCGGTGCAGCTCTTCCAACATCCGCTCGGTTTTCAGCCCCGGAAGGCTTGCAAAGACGTCAAACAACACGTCGGCACCAGCTGCATTTACAGGTATCGCCAGAGGGGGTTGACCTTGCTGTTCCAACATCCAATGTGCGGGTTTTGCTGTGTGATCAAGGCGCAGCCGCTCCAGTTCAGACGCCGCCACGGCACCCCCTGTCAGAGGTCCAAAATAGGCGATTTGCCCTTCATCGACCTTCACAACACCCGGTCCGTGCCCGCCTAGGCGAAACCGCAAGCGCTGTCCGCCAATCACCGCAACAATCACAGATAACAAAATCAACGCCCAGCCGGTGACCTGCCAAAACCCGAATGACCAAATCACCCAACGTAGACCAATCAAGGCCAAGGTCGCGGCGGCTATCAGCTCTCTCCATTTCCACAACATGGCGCGGGCTTCGGGGCGAATAAAACTCATGTGCGTGCCTCCACATTTAGTGTGCGGATTTTTTGTGCATTTCGAAACAGCATTAGCGCAAATTTACCCGCTGGCTGGAAGCCCACCGCACGATAGGCCGATGCGGCGGCCGCATTTGCAGCAAAGAGAACTGCGTCCTTAGCGCCATCATGTTGCGCTTCTGCCAGATGCAGGGCGACAGCGTGGCGCGCATGGCCCTGGCCGCGCAGTTCCGGTGGGGTGAAAACACCACCAATCTGCACGACGTCTGGCAACCGTGTGTTGAACCCGGTCATGGCAACAGGCACCCCATTGGACAACAAGACACGATGGCTGTCGTTTTCCACGTATTTGGCAATCTCGCTACAAGCCCGCGACTTTGCTGTATCAGGATCCATTCCGATTGCTTCACAGTTGTAGGTCGCGCGCCAACTTTCGACCAACGGCCGGTTGGCGTCGACCAAACGGATCAGTCGATCACCTGAGCGCGGAGCAAGCCTCACATCAGACAAAGTGATTTGAAACCCAAGGTCGTCGCTATCCAACAGCATGTCCACTGCGGCCAAACCCGCAGCCTCAGCAAAACGGCGCACCTGTGGCGCGTCTCCGAGAATGCCGGTGACGTCTCGCCCCGCAATTAGTGCCGCGGCGGCTTGCCAAACACCGTTAGGCGCATCGGGGACCTGCATCAGAATCGTGCCTGAATTGGCAATCGCAAATACGCCCTTTCCGCGTTCGAGAACCCACAGTTTCAACGCATATGGCGCTTCGGAGTGGAGACCAAAGTCACGAAGGTTACCCAACAAAAACATAGAACTTTGAATGTGGTCACGGAGAAACGTGTCGACCCACTCCAAATCCTGTTCTGTTGCGGCGCGCCACATGTCACCAATCTCCCAGAGTTTTCTGCCAAAGGGTCATCGCGGCCACCGCCGCTGTATCTGCGCGCAGAATACGAGGGCCGAGACTCACAACATGCGATTGCGCCAACCCATGCAAGCGTTTGCGTTCGTTTTCGGAAAATCCTCCCTCGGGGCCGATCAAAATGGCCCAAGGAGCATCAGGATGCGCATCCGCAGCCAGTTCCAGCGCGTTGCCGACCTCAGCCTCGTCGCAAAACATCAATTGGCGTTCGCTGGGCCATTGATCCAGAACCCGGCCGAGTTTTTGCAGCTCTACCACTTTAGGGACATAGGTGCCGCCACATTGCTCCGCTGCTTCGACTGCGTGCGCTTGCAGGCGGTCTTGGCGAATACGATCCGAGTTGGTGAATTCGGTCTGTACTGGCAGGATCCTAGCGGCGCCCATCTCAGCCGCTTTTTCAACAATGAAATCGGTGCGGGCTTTTTTAATCGGGGCGAACAGCAACCAAAGGTCCGGCGGCATCTGCAACGGTTTGGCCTGGCTGGCACAGGACAAAACCCCGGCACGTTTCCCCGCCTCGACCACGTCGCAAGTCCATTCCCCATCGCGGCCATTGAACAGTGCCACCTGCGCGCCGATTTGCAGCCGCATCACACCAAAAAGGTAATGCGCCTGATCGCGATCCAGAGGAACCGATTGCCCTGCCCCCAAAGGGTGCTCTACATACAGTCTGACTTTTGCACTCATGAGAGCTTACATATGCAAGGCAACGCCCCAACACCAGATGGTCAGGTCGCAGATGCGGTCAAAGGGAACTGGGTTGACACATATGCCCCCGAATGGAGCCGCCCTTATCTGCGCCTTAGCCGTGCGGACCGCCCCATTGGCACTTGGCTTCTGTTAATCCCCTGCCTTTGGAGTCTGGTTTTGGCGATGCTTGTCGATCGGGTCATCGGATGGCATGATTTGTGGATCGTTGTGGCCTGTGCGGCCGGGTCTTGGCTGATGCGGGGCGCTGGCTGTACGTGGAACGATATTACAGACCGCAAAATTGACGCCGAGGTAAGCCGCACACAATCGCGACCGTTGCCATCCGGGCAGGTCAGCGTCAAACAAGCGCTGACCTGGATGGGGCTACAGGTCGCGCTAAGCGCTTGTATTCTTTTTACCTTTAACCTGGCCGCGATTGCGATGGGTGTTCTGGCGCTGTTGCCAGTAGCGATTTACCCGTTTGCAAAACGGTTTACATGGTGGCCGCAAGCCTTTCTTGGCATCGCCTTAAACTGGGGCGCACTGTGGGCTTGGGTTGCCCATACCGGCAGCCTGCATTGGGCGCCGGTCTTGTTGTATCTTGCAGGTGTGACCTGGACCCTGTTTTACGACACAATCTATGCCCATCAGGACGCCGAAGATGACGCATTGATCGGCGTGAAATCAACCGCCCGCCTGTTCGAAGATGAAACCCCCAAGTGGCTGCGCCGCTTTATCGTGGCGACGGTTACATTCATGGCATTGGCTGTTCTAACCGCGCTTGGCACCGAAGGCTCGCCCGTGAAATTGGCACTGGCGTTGGCCGCACCTTGGGCCATGGGCTGGCATTTGACCTGGCAATTGCGCGGCTTTGATCCCGAAAACAGTGAAAGGTTGCTGAAACTCTTTCGACTCAACCGGGATACCGGCTTGATTCCGCTTATCTTCTTGGTCGTAGCATTGTTCGCCTGATTGAAAATCAAACGCATCGCCGCTATGACATTTGCGAACAATTAAGGGACTGACCAGTTTATGCGGCTACCTCCTGTGCTGATTACCGGGGCAACCTTTGTCACGGCCGCCGCGCTGAGCCTCATTGTCGCCGGCTTTGCGGCAACTGGGATGGAGCGTGGAAGCGAGTCTGCGGTTCGCCAAATACTGGACGACGGCGGCTTCAACTGGGCGGAAGTCACTGCAGACGGATTGAGCGTCATCCTGGAAGGTACCGCGCCGGACGAGGCCGACCGGTTTGCTGCCAAGTCACAGGTTGGCACCATTGTAGATGGATCGCGCATCATCGACCGAATGCAGGTGACCCCGTCGCGGGGCATTGCGCCGCCACAATTCTCAGCCGAAATTCTGCGCAACGACGCGGGTATTTCGATTATCGGTTTGGTCCCTTCGGGCACAGACCGCGAGGATGTCATAGATCAACTGGAAGACCTTGTTGGCGCGCCCCAAGTTGCCGATTTTTTGGAATCAACGACATATGCCGCCCCGCAAGGATGGCCCGCGGCCATGCGATTTGCCCTGAAAGCTTTGGAACAACTGCCAAGCTCAAAAATTTCGGTCAAACCCGGCGCTGTTGCGATCACGGCCAATACCAACAGCACTGATGAAAAGAAGCGACTGGAGGCGCGGCTGAACCGGATGGCAACGGGTGGGTTGCGGCTGGAACTGAATCTAAAAGCGCCACGCCCTGTCATTACGCCCTTCACTTTGCGCTTCACGCTGGATGAAAACGGCGGCCACTTTGATGCCTGTTCCGCCGATAGCGAAGCCAGCCGTACCCGGATCCTGAATGCCGCACGCAAAGCTGGGCTCGACGCGGATGAACACTGCACCATTGGCATGGGGGTCCCCTCGCCCAATTGGTCACGCGCGGTTGAAGAAAGCCTCGCTAGCCTGGCGAAGCTCGGCGCTGGCACGCTGACCCTGGCCAATGCCGATATAACGCTGGCTGCTGTTCAAGGTACCGAACAGGCATTGTTTGATCGTGTCGTGGGCAAACTAAAAAGCGATCTGCCGCAGGTTTTTGCACTGCATGCCATCCTACCCGAACCAGAGAGCGAAGAAGAAGACGCACAGCCCGAATTTACGGCCACTCTAAGCCCCGAAGGACAGGTTCTGTTGCGGGGTTATGTTGCGGACCAAACCCAACACACATTAACCAGCAGCTTTGCCCAGGCGCGGTTTGGGGCGGAACGTGTTCATTCAGCGGCACGCGTGTCAGACAAGCTGCCGATGGATTGGAACATGCAGGTTTTGTCCGCACTGGAAGCCCTCTCTCATCTTGAACGTGGATTGGTCAACGTCACTCCACAGGTGATTTCTGTACGTGGTGTCAGTTTCGACGAGGACGCTCCGGCGGAGGTCGCAAAACTATTTTCCACCCGCCTTGGCGAACGCGCGACTTATGAGTTGGCCATCACTTACGAAGAGCCGCCGATCCCCGAAGACCAGCCTCTGACACCGGAACAATGTCAGGAGCAGCTGACCGTTGTACAGGACAGCGGCAAGATTGCATTCGAACCCGGCTCGGCCACGGTGGCGGGCGGCAGCAGCGCGACCCTTGACCAGATTGCCACTGTTTTGGAGCATTGCGGGCCGGTGCAGCTCGAAATTCAGGGGCACACCGACAGCCAAGGCCGAGAGATCATGAACGAGCGGTTGAGCCAATCGCGGGCTCAATCTGTCCTCAACGAGCTGCGCGCGCGACGCATCCCAACGTTGACATTTGTCGCGCGCGGTTACGGTGAAACTCAACCTATTGCCGACAATGAGACCGAAGAAGGACGTGAAGCGAACCGACGGATCGTTTTCCAAGTTCTCAACAACGCGACTGACGAAGCAAACGCATCAGATGCCCCAGAGGCGCCCGATGCAGCCACCCCGCCCGACAGTGAGAGTGAAGGACCCTCTGAATGAACCGGACCGAGTTTATCATCACCACCGCGATTATTCTCTTCGTGGCCTTTACGCTCGGCTGGTTTGCAAATTGGCTGGTGCATCGCTTCACCCGTGTGAAACAAAGCGACGTCGCGGATCTGGACCGGATGAGCCAAGAGCTGCACGCTGCAGAAGAGACCCGCGACCAGGCGATCACCTATCTGCAACAACGTGAAGCGGAACTGGTGAACCAACTGACCCAGACCGAGGCGGAATTGCGGGCCACAATGGACGGTTTGCGCGACGCGCGTCGAGAGGCCGAAGAACTGCGCAGCCAATTGGGTCGTTAAACACGTTTATGGCCGCTTTTAGACGAGGTTTTGAGCGTCCCGCATTTCAGGGGGTAGCATTTCAAACCCAATCTTGCCCGCGATATGTTCTGCATCATCTGCATCTGCTTTGGACCATGCCCGTTCGCCCTTGCATATGGCGGCCAATGTCCCAATTGAGCCACCGGTCACTGCGGGAATTGGGACACCTAGATAGGCAAAAGGCCCCGTATCCTGCAGCAAACCGCAGGCTACCTGTTGTTCAGCCTCGCTCAGACATGACACAAAAAGAGGCGACGATTCGCGCATTACACGCGCGCAAAACGTTCCTGATGCGGGCAAAGAAACCCACCGAAGCACACCTGTCTCAGCGGAGAAGATACCAATACGCAGGGACATTGGCAGTGCCTCAGGCGCGAAATCTGGCACGGAAACAGTTACATAGTCTGCATGCAATTTTTCTGCAGCAACTAACAAGAGCTCGGTCGTTACTTCCATTTTATTGCCACCTACTATGAAACAATTTAAACTAAAAATTGGCGGAGATTTATCGGACAATAAAACTTCGAGACACATCTATCAATTGGAATTAATAGACCGCAAAAGCCTATCTTCCACTTTCACGCGTCACTTACCATCGTTCCAGAGCTTTTTCATCACCATCTTTGGCAGCGACCCAATCAGCTGAACCATCATTTAGGATCTCTTTCTTCCAAAACGGGGCGCGAGATTTCAGATAATCCATCAAGAATTCGGCCGCTTCAAAGGCGTCTTTGCGATGACGCGAAGCCGTTGCAACCATCATGATCTGATCGCCGGGCGACAAACGCCCAAAGCGGTGGATGACCAGAGCATCCGCCAAGGACCAGCGCTCAATCGCTTGGGTTGCGATCTGTTCCAGAGCCTTTTGGGTCATGGCGGGGTAATGTTCGATCTCCATCACCGTCATCGCGCCTGCATCTGCCTCGCGCACCACACCGGTAAAGGTCACGATTGCCCCTGCCCCTTTGGCACCGCTTGTGAACTCTGATGTCACAGCGCCCACATCAAAGGGGGCTTCCTGAACCTCAACCCGCATGAATTAACCTCCGGTCATCGGAGGGAAGAACGCAACCTCGCGCACGCCCTCCAAAGGCGCATCAAACTCGCTTAATTCCTGGTCCAAGGCCACGCGCAGAGCAGAGATATCGGCGAATGCGGCCGCATAACGCTCCTCGCGTGATTTCAGTTCTTCCACCAGTTCCATCACAGTGTTGGCCGAGGTTTCCACCTTTTCACGGGGAAGGCCAATCCGTTCGCGCACCCAAGCAAAATAGAGAACATCCATTACACAGGCTCCTTCAGATGTGGCATTGCCTTACGCAGGTAATCTGCGCCCGTGACAAAGGTCAAAACAGCTGCCAGCCACAATAACCACAGCCCCAAACGCCCGCTCCACACCAAACCTTCAAACATCAGACGAATGTTGAGCGTATCTTCAACTTCCCCCGCCATGATCTGGTCCACCATTTCCTGATCCATGCCCCAGACAGACATGCCAAGGTAATGTTCAAAGATGCCGCGGCTGAACAAAACGGCGATTGCAACCATCTGAACTGTTGTCTTCCATTTCGCAAGTTTGGTGACTTTTAACGTGCCAGCAGTATCGCCAAGGTATTCGCGCATACCCGAGACAAAAACTTCGCGAAACAGGATCACGGTTGCAGGCAGCACCAGCCACGGGATCCAGTTGGTGTCTGAGTAGCCAACAATCACCATCAGAGCGACTAAAACCATTGCCTTGTCCGCGATCGGATCAAGCATTGCGCCAACTTTGGTCTCTTGTTTCCAGGCTCGTGCCAGGTAGCCATCAAACCAATCGGTAACCGCGGCCCCCATAAACAATAAAAGCGCCAGCCAATCGGCCAAAGGGCGCGCAAAATACAGAAACATGATTGCCACGCCGGGCGCTGCCAGCAGCCGCAGAGTGGTGAGGATATTGGGCAGGTTCCATTTCATGGCGGCACATTATCCGCCGAACCGCAAAGTTAAAAGCGGACAATTCCTCGCAACTAAGGTTTGATCACAGGATCGCTGTGTCCAACAAGGCACCGTGCTTTTCCCCATGGTGGGTCGAGCGGTCGAATTTTCGGTGAATGTCGTTTAACCGCTCACGTTCCACGAAGAAGTAATTGTGGATCACATGTTTCAGGTCTTCTTCGGCCATTGCCTGTGCATCCTTTTCGGTGTCGGCCAAACCTTTCCCGCGCAGCTTGTCGATCTCTTTGGCGATCTTCTCGCTTTCTTTCTTGG
Source organism: uncultured Paracoccaceae bacterium (assembly GCA_947497985.1). Classification (GTDB taxonomy): domain Bacteria; phylum Pseudomonadota; class Alphaproteobacteria; order Rhodobacterales; family Rhodobacteraceae; genus Epibacterium. Next base: position 178,256 of record CANMIX010000008.1, on the reverse strand, counting down.
CCTTACTGACGTGCTCGGCCTCATGCAGCAATGCTGCGCCATAAAAGCGATACCATTCAACCATTGCACGCGGAGACAGGCCGCTGACACTGCGTTTGGGGCAGCGCACCGATGGGCTCAGGATCAGTTTCAGCGACTTGATCTTGTAAGTCACCTCATACCAGCCGGTTTTCTTGTCGATCTTAGCTTTGCCGTCGGCACCATATTTGCCCTTGGTGATCTCAGCATCCAGCGCGGTGGTGGTCAGAAATGCGACTTTCTTTTTGTCATTGGGATCTTTAGGGCCGGACTTTTTGATGCTTTTTGCGATATCGGCGAGGGTCTTTCCCTTAACCGAATACGTATCATAGGTCACATTCTTCATGGTCAGGGAAACAGGCATAACAATCACCGAAACTGGAAACACAAACGCGGTTATTATACGCCAATCCAGCCCAATTCCAAAATTCGACCGTCAATCCACACCGTGGAAGTGATCGTAAATCCGCTCAGCCAGAGCTTCTGAGATACCATCCACTGCTTTGAGGTCCAGTAAATTGGCGCGCGTCACTGCTTTGGCGCTGCCGAAATGCTTCAAGAGCGCGCGTTTACGGGCCGAGCCGACGCCCGGCACATCATCCAGCGGGTTTGCCGCCATGGATTTGGCACGCTTGGCACGGTGGGTGCCGATCGCAAACCGGTGTGCCTCATCACGCATGCGCTGCACGAAATACAGCACCGGGTCGTTACGTTGTAGGGCAAAGGGGCGTTGTCCCAACCGGTGGAACTCTTCCTTGCCATGGTCGCGGTCGACACCTTTTGCGACACCAACCATCGGGATGTCCTGCACCCCGTGCTCTCGCATGATCTCCGCCACCGCACTCACCTGCCCGGCCCCGCCGTCGATCAGCAGCAGATCGGGCCACATGCCCTTGTCGCGGTCAGGATCTTCCTTCAACAGCCGCGAGAAGCGGCGGTGTAGCACTTCCTTCATCATGCCAAAGTCATCGCCCGGCACCAAGTCTTCCCCTTTGATGTTAAACTTGCGATAGGCGTTTTTCATAAACCCTTCGGGTCCCGCGACGATCATACCCCCGACCGCATTGGTGCCTTGGATGTGGGAGTTGTCGTAGACCTCGATCCGGGCGGGTGGCTTGTCCATGCCAAAGGCCTCGGCGATGCCGCGCAGCAGCTTCGCCTGCGTCGCGCTTTCGGACATCCGCCGGGCGAGGCTTTCGCGAGCATTGCGCACCGCCCCTGCCACCAGCTCGGTTTTCTCCCCGCGCTGCGGCACCATGATTTCTACCTTTCGGCCTGCCTTCTCAGTCAGGGCATCGACCATCAAATCCGCGTTTTCGATGTCGTCCGACAAGATCAGCTGCCGCGGGGGCTCTTTGGTGGAGTAGAATTGCCCGACAAAGGCCTCCATCACCTCGGCCGGGGAATTGTCCGCATCGATCCGGGGATAGAAATCCTGGTTCCCCCAGTTCTGGTTGGCGCGAATAAAGAACACCTGCACACAGGCCTGCCCCTTGTCGATATGCAGGCCAATGATGTCCGCTTCGGTGACGCCACGTGGGTTGATGCCCTGGCTCGATTGCACCTGGGTCAGCGCCTTGATCCGGTCACGCAAGGCGGCCGCACGTTCAAATTCCATCTCCTCCGAGGCTTTCATCATCTGCTCACCCAGTTCTTCCTGAACTTTGGTTGAGCGTCCCGACAAAAAGCGTTCGGCATCGCGCACGCTGAGCGCATAATCCTCTTCCGAAATCAGCCCCACGCAAGGACCTGAACAGCGTTTGATCTGATATTGCAGACAAGGCCGAGTCCGGGTTTCAAACATGCTGTCCGAGCAATTGCGCAACAGAAACGCCTTTTGCAGCTGGTTCAGCGTCCGGTTCACCGCACCGGCGCTGGCAAAGGGGCCGAAATAGCTGCCTTTCTCTTTGCGCGCGCCACGATGTTTTTTGATTTGTGGAAACCCGTGTTCCTTGCCAACCAAGATGTTGGGAAAGCTTTTGTCGTCGCGCAGCAGCACGTTGTACTTGGGCTTCAGCTGCTTAATGAGGTTCTGCTCCAACAACAGCGCCTCGGTCTCGGTCCGGGTTGTCAAAAACATCATCGTCGCGGTGAGCGAGATCATCTTCTCGATCCGCGGGCTGTTGCCGGGTCGGGTATAGTTGCTGACCCGCGCCTTCAGGTTTCGCGCCTTGCCAACGTAAAGAACTCGGCTCTCCGCATCCAGCATACGATACACGCCGGGGGATCCGTCCAGGGTATTCACATAGTCCTGAATAACACTGTACCCCATCGGCGGGACTGCGTCCTGAGAGGCCTGCGAAGGGGCTGTCTGTGGTTCATCACTCATATTGCCAGTCTTAGAATCCCCAAGCCGCCGCTGCAATGATCCGTCGTGGAAAGCAAGACGAAACAAGTCCACCAAAGCTGGGGATAAGTCTGGTGATATCTTCTGGCTATCCAGCATTTTCCCTTATTTAAGAGAGGTTTTGGAGATTTGCCTAAATTTTAATCACATTTGCAAACGTCTATTTTCAAAGGAGTTTTTTTAGTTCCAACGCAAACCTTTGGGAAACTTGATCTTTTTGTAACACGCAAATTACGCAACTGTGAAATGTGTACACTTGGGCTGCGGGTTAAGGGTTTCTTAACAGTTTCACTGGGTTCGCCACGGCACTTTTCGCTGTGTCTGCGCAGGTTTAAACCCGACATCCGCATGATATATATCGGTTTTTGAATGAAATTTGGACCACGAAGAAATTCGTGTGCCAAATTTCATCAGCTGGTTTCTGTGATCAGAGAAGCGCCACCATATAGAGCACGTAAAGCCCGCTCAGCACAAAGCCCCAGGGGCGTGTAATGTCGCGTTTCATGAAAACAAACGGCACCAAGATCAACGATGCCGCCAGCATGACCCACAGATCAAATCGCAGGAATTCTGGATCAACCGGGATCTTTCCGACAAATGTCGTGATGCCAATGATGGCCAGAAGATTGAACATGTTCGAGCCAATAACATTCCCGAGCGCTACGTCCGCCTGACGCCGCACAGCGGCCATAACGGTCGTCGCCAGCTCAGGAAGAGAGGTCCCAATTGCAACCAATGTCAGGCCGATTACGGTTTCGCTAATTCCGTAAGTTCGTGCGATCACTGTGGCGTTATCGACCAGAAGATCGGCCCCTAAGGGTAGGCCGACCAGCCCGAGCATGAGATACACTCCGATACGCCAAGACGGCATATTGGGATCTGCTTCCTCCAGCTCTTCGAGATCGTCAGCCTCACCATTTTTTCGGTGTTTATGTGCGTCACGTGCAGCCATGAACAAGATCACGGCCAAGGTCGCCAAAAGGATGACCCCAGAGAAGATCGTGAACTCGCCCAAGAAGGCAAGCGCGATAAACAGGACAGACGCGCCAATCATCAACAGATAATTTTTGCGTGTGTCGCATTCGCTGGTGTGCAGCCCCGCAAAAATGGCAGGCAAGCCCAGGACCAGCAACACATTGGCCGTGTTTGATCCCACGACGTTGCCCAAGGCGATGCCTGGCGCGTTGTCATGAATAGCCGAAATTGCAATCAGCAACTCAGGAGCTGAGGTACCAAAAGCCACGATGGTCAGGCTCACTATCAAGGCCGGAACCCCAACGCGCAGGCTCAAATTCACCGCACCACGCACCAGCGCATCCCCCGCCAGAAGCAGGATGATCAGCCCCAGGGCCGAGTAAAGCCATGGCATCATGTGCCACGTCCTCCATCTTTACAGCCGCAGGGGCCTTTGCCTATTTTAAACCGCCCACATTGTGAACAACGCGTCGATGACAGCTTGCCTTTGCCCGGAAGACGCAGTTTTCCGAACATGGCAAGACCGGCCATGACAACCAAAAAGAGGGCGACAATCTTTGACAGCACCTCAGAGGCCGAAACGCGCAAATGACGCGCGCTCCTCGATCTGGGTCAGCGCATCCTCAACCACCCGCATGCCAAGGCGACTGAGTAATGGTCGGCGGATACCGTGCACGCGAAACCGGGTCTTCTTCCCAAAACGTTCCTGCATCTGAGGTTTCAGATGGCCGATACCATCAATCAACCCCAAATCCTTGGCGCGTTTTGCCAGCCAAACTTCGCCGGTAAACAGATCTGCGCCCGGTGCAAGCTTATCGCCCCGGCGGGTTTTGACGTGGTCGATGAATGTGGTGTGAATGTCATCCAACAGGCTCTTGAGCCGGGCGACGTCCTCTTCTTTTTCCGGGCGGAACGGATCCATCATGGACTTGCTTTTCCCGGCGGTATGAACCCGGCGTTCGATGCCCTGGCGCGCCAGGAAAACATGTGCGCCAAATCCGGCCGAGATCACGCCAATGGAACCGACAACCGAAGCCTCATCAGCCCAGATTTCATCCGCTGCCGCCGCCAGCCAATACCCGCCTGATGCCGCAACATCTTCGACGAAAGCATAAACCGGAACGTCCAGTTCTTCAGAAAGACGCCGTATGCGCGCCCCAATCAGTGAACTTTGGACTGGAGATCCACCAGGTGAATTGATTTGCAACGCGACGGCCTTGGGCTTGCCTTTGCGAAAGGCTTTTTCCAAGACACCGGCCAGGCTCGCATCGTTCAACGTGCCCCGTCCTGCGCCGCCAATGGCGCCAGACAGACGAACAACAGCCACCAATGGGGGCTTCTTTTTGAAAGGCAGCTTCAATCTCATTGGGCCGATGTAGACAGCCCGGCCCCATGAAACAAGGCTACGACAGGATCAAAACTCACCAGTTTCGTAAATTGCCTGACATGGCGGGACATTCCTGCAACGCTTGGCCCACAAATCACGTCCTTCGGTTGTAGCACCGATTGCGCCCATTGCTCCGCCGTGCGTCAGCACGGCGCTAAGCCCAACGGGTTTTGCAGCTCTTGAGCTGTGTAAACCGGGCGGGAGAACACGCCGCCCGGTCTGATCGATGCGACAACAGATTAGGACCGGATCCGCCAGCCTGATTTGAAGATCCAGGCAATCACTGCAAGGCACAGCACAGTAAAGCCGCTGATCGCGATCAGACTGAACAGAACCGGCACATCCGCCGCGCCAAAGAACGACCAGCGAAACCCCGAAATCAAATAGACCACTGGGTTAAACAACGTCACGCTTTGCCAGATCGGCGGCAGCATCGATATGGAGTAAAACGCACCTCCCAAGAAGACTAAGGGCGTGACCACCAGCAGTGGAACCAATTGAAGCTGCTCAAAACTGCGTGCCCAGATCCCAATGATAAAGCCCATCAACGCAAAACTGAGGCTGGTCAGCACCATAAATAGGATCATCGCGCCCGGATGGGCAACCGGCAGATCCACGAACAAGGCCGCCGTTGCCAGAATCACAACCCCGATAAACATGGATTTGGTCGCGGCCGCTCCCACATAGCCCAGAACGATCTCGCGGTGATCCACCGGCGCGGACAGCAGCTCATAAATCGTGCCCAGAAACTTCGGAAAATAGATCCCAAAGGACGCGTTCGAGATGCCTTGCGTCATCACGCTTAGCATGATCAGCCCGGGCACAATAAAGGCGCCATATTGGATCCCCTCGACCTCTTGGATTCGGCTGCCAATGGCTGATCCAAACACCACAAAATAGAGCGACGTCGACAGAACCGGTGACAGAAAGCTTTGCAAAAGCGTGCGCCAGAACCGAGCCATTTCAAAGCGATAAATCGCAAGTACACCGTGCCAATTCATGCCACTTTCTCCTCTTCTTGGACCAGCCCGACAAAAATTTCTTCGAGACTGCTTTGTCGTGTCTGCACGTCTGCCAGGACCAAACCTGCCTGCGCGATGGCATTCAGCAGGGCTGTGATCCCGGTGCGTTCTCCTTGGGTGTCATAGCTGTAGACCAACGATCTCCCGTCGTCTCCGAGGCTCAGATCATAAGCGGCAAGCGACGCAGGGACCTCGGTCACCGGCCCGGTCAATTGCACCTCCAGTATCTTTTGCCCCATCTGCGCCATCAAGGTCTGCTTGTCTTCCACCAACAAGATCTCGCCTCGTCGGATGACACCGATACGGTCTGCAATAGCTTCGGCTTCTTCGATGTAGTGGGTGGTTAGGATGATGGTGACACCTGCGGCCTTCAACTCGGCAACAACCTCCCACATGTCCTTGCGCAGCTCGACATCAACCCCAGCGGTGGGTTCATCCAAAAACAGCACCTTTGGTTCATGGCTCAACGCTTTGGCGATCAGCACCCGGCGTTTCATACCGCCGGACAATTCACTGATCCGCGCCTGGCGTTTATCCCAAAGTGATAGTTTCTTCAGGATATCTTCGATCAGCGCGTCATTGCGTGGTTTCCCAAACAACCCTCGTGAGAAACGCACCGTGTTCAGCACCGTCTCAAAAGGTTCCAGATTGATTTCTTGCGGAACCAAGCCAATGAGGTTTCGCGCAGACCGAAAGTCCGCCTGTGTATCAAATCCGCCAACCGTGATTTGACCTTCGGTTGGCAAAGTAATGCCGCAAATAGTTGAAATAAGTGTGGTCTTCCCGGCGCCATTGGGTCCTAGAAGCGCAAGGATTTCACCCTGTTCAATTTCCAGGTTCACACGTTTGAGCGCTTCAAAGCCGTTTTCATAGGCTTTGCGCACATCTCTGATGGAGAGGATGGCAGGCATGTGGCCTCCGTTCACAAATGTTTGATCGCGGTGACCCTATCCACTTGTGACTGCGCGCACCACAGGCCTGATCGCGCAGTTATCTGTGCAATCCTGCAGGATTGCATTTCAGGACTGACCTTCCATGTTCCGATGTCACATTCCGGGACAAGTTACACGCGGTGACCGCCTCGAGGACCACCGCCTTGCACCGTTGTGAGAAACACCCACGAGCGCAAACACTTACTTGGGTTTTGCTACCGAATTTCGAGCTGCGGCGGCCTGCATCCGCTTCAAAAGCGTTGCCTTTTTGTCGTTGCCAGCTTTTAGCCCCTTGGGCGCACCTTTTGCGTCCTGACTGTTATGGCGAGGTCTGTTCCCACCCAGTTTCGGGGCACCTGATTTTCCGTAGTCCATTGTCAACTACTCCGCTGCGGCCACAGTTTCGCGAACTGTGTCGATCATCAACTGCACATTGTCTGGATCCGCATCCGGTGTAATCCCGTGACCCAGATTAAAGATATGTGCCCCTTTACCAAATGCACGCACGATGCGCCGCGTATCGTCCACCAATTCTTGCCCACCGGTCACCATGTGGCGCGAGGCAAGGTTGCCTTGAACACAACCATCAACTTGAACATGCGCGGCGGCCCATTCCGGATCCACCGAATTGTCGAGCGCGACACAATCCACGCCTGTGGCCTTGGCAAAGCCGACGTATTTCTCACCCGCTTCGCGTGGGAAGCCAATGATTGGCACATCAGGATGGCGTTCTTTCAACGCTGCTGCGATCTGGCGGCAGGGCTCCAGCGCGTATTTCTGGAAGGTATCGCCCTTGAGCGACCCGGCCCAGCTGTCGAAGATTTTGACAACTTCAGCCCCGGCGTCGATCTGCATCGACAGATATTCGATTGTGGCAGCGGTGATCCGTGCAAGCAACGCTTCAAACACCGCCGGGTTTTCCTGCATCAACGCATGCGCCGGGCCTTGGTCGGGTGTCCCGCGACCTGCAATCATATAGGTCGCAACGGTCCACGGCGCCCCTGCGAAACCAATCAACGTGGTTTCGGATGGCAGTTCACGCGACAGGATCTTAACGGTCTCATAGATCGGGTTCAGCGTCTCGTGGATGTTGTCGACACTGCCAAGCTTGTCGAAGTCCGCTTGCGAAGTCAGCGTTGACAGACGTGGACCTTCGCCGGTCACAAACCAAAGATCCGCACCCAGAGCCTGCGGGATCAGCAAAATATCCGCAAACAGGATCGCCGCATCAAACCCGTAACGGCGGATTGGCTGCAATGTCACTTCGGCGGCAAGATCCGGGTTGTAGCACAACGACAGGAAATCCCCGGCCTGAGCACGGGTTGCTTTATACTCTGGCAAATAGCGCCCAGCTTGCCGCATCATCCAGATTGGTGGCACCGCTTGGGTTTCGCCTGCCAAGGCGCGGAGCAGTATCTTTTGTTCGGCCATCGGAACTTCCTCACTTTCGCGTCCCCTTGAGGTCCGCTGTCAGCGGCAAATTGTCAAGGGGAGCAGGACGGGCGCTTGCCATGGCAAATCGCCGCGATTATTGCTTTTGTCATGACACTGACCCTGCCCTCCCCCGCTTCACCCCTGAAAATCGGCACCCGTGGCTCGCCCTTGGCGCTGGCCCAGGCGTATGAGACGCGGGCGCGTTTGATGGCAGCGTTTGACCTGCCAGAAGGTGGCTTTGAAGTGGTGGTGATCAAAACCACCGGTGACAATCGCGCCATGATTGATGCGGACCGTCCGCTGAAAGAGATTGGCAACAAGGGTCTGTTCACTAAAGAAATCGAAGAGGCCATGCTGGCCGGTGACATCGACATCGCGGTGCACTCGTCCAAAGACATGCCGGTTGAGCAACCACAGGGCTTGATCCTGGATGTATTTCTGCCGCGTGAAGATGTGCGCGATGCCTTTGTGTCCCCCAGTTTCGCCGCAATTGCCGATCTGCCGGAGGGCGCGGTGGTTGGGACATCATCGCTGCGTCGACGGGCGCAACTGCTCAACAAAAGGGCGGACCTCAAGGTTGTTGAATTCCGCGGCAACGTCCAAACCCGTCTGAAAAAGCTGGCCGACGGTGTCGCCAGTTGTACCTTCCTGGCCCAGGCCGGCCTGAACCGGTTGGCGATGGAAGACGTCCCCGCCACACCGGTAGAGGTCGACGACATGTTGCCCGCCATCGCCCAAGGTGCAATCGGGATTGAGCGCCGCCAGAATGATTCACGTGCCGCAGCGCTGCTGGAGGCCATCCACCACCAAGAGACCGCCCAGCGCATGGCAGCAGAACGTACGCTTTTGGCAGGTTTGGACGGGTCGTGTGAGACTCCGATTGCAGGACTGGCAACGGTGGAGGGCGCTACGCTATCTTTGCGCGGCCAAGTGCTGCGCCCCGACGGGTCCGAAGCAATCGACGCCACGCTCACAGGTGATGTGTCGGATGCCGCAGCTCTTGGCAAAGCAATGGCGCAAGACTTGCTCGCCCGGGCGGGTGACGGGTTCTTTGACTGGCGCTAAAGCGTCAGTCTCGCCGTCAATTCCCCCACTGCCGCCACTGGTCTGGTGTGCCTGCAAAGGCGTTGATGTCGACATTTCCGACAATCCCGGGCACCTGCCCGGTGCCGGTATATTGCCAAAAGGTCCACCGTTGCCCCGGATAAACTTGGCTCGGGTGGCCTGCCACTGATCTCAGCCAGAATTCTGTGTCCGGAAGATCGCCGATCCCGGTCTCGCGGAAGAAATCGACCGTGGTATAGATAACCGGCCGTTTGCCGTAGTGGCGTTCCAATATGTTCAGGAACCGGCGCGCCTCGGCCCGGACTTTGGTACCGGACGGACGGGCGCGGCATGTGCGCGACTGATGGTTCCATTCCATGTCCAACACATGTGGTAATGCGTTTACATCACGCGGGACATTGCGGATGAACCAGCGGGCTTGCTCGGCAGCCGATCGGCAAAAATAGAAATAGTGATAGGCACCGCGTCGTACGCCAGCCCGCTTCGCATTGCGCCAGTGGGATTTGAATTGCGGATCGCGAACATCGCCGCCCTCGGTCGCTTTTAGAAAGGCAAATGACACGCCAGCGCGGCGCGCCCGTTTCCAGTCAATATCACCCTGCCAGCGCGACACATCAATGCCGTGGATCGGATAGCTGCGCGGGCTGCGGCGTTCCCATTCGACCGGGTCACTGTCGCCGAAGCGCGGATAGGTCACCAATCGTGCAGATTGCCCTGCTCCGGTGGGGGCAATTCCAACACCGGGGGCTGGATTAACAACCGGTTGAGCGCACGACAAAAGCGCAAAAACAGAAACCAACAGAACAACCGTGAACCGCATAGCGACCTGCCCCAACTTTTTTGATTGAAACAAGTCTACGCAACACCAGAGGTCGGGTCGATCAAAGCCGCATCAAAAAGGCATCAATTCGCCGACAGGTCCCGGATCAGACCCATTTGGCCAAGGGCGGCAAGCTCATCAAAACCGCATTGGCGTCATGCCCGGTTTCCAAACCAAATTTGGTGCCCCGATCATAGACCAGGTTGTATTCGGCATAGAGCCCGCGATGGATCAGCTGTGCATCGCGATCCGCCTCATTGCAGTCCTGAACCCGGCGTTTTTCCACCAGCGGTGTGTAGGCCGGCAGGAAGGCGCGACCGATATCTTGGGTTAGCGTAAAGTCAGCCTCCCAATCACCGGTGTTGCGATCATCCATAAAGATCCCACCAACGCCACGCGCACGGCCACGATGCGGGATAAAGAAATATTCGTCTGCCCAAGCCTTTAACTTGGGATAAAGCGCGGTGTCATGTGGGTCCAGGTGAGCCTTTTGCTGGGCGTGGAAATGTGCCGTATCAGCGTCATATTCGATACAAGGATTCAGATCCGAGCCACCGCCAAACCACCAGGCATGCGGTGTCCAGAACATGCGCGTATTCATATGAACCGCAGGCACATGGGGGTTACGCATATGCGCGACCAGCGAAATGCCCGAGGCCCAGAACCGCGGATCATCCTTCATGCCCGGAATGCCCTTGCGCGCCGCCATTGCGTTTTGCGCGCGTTCGCCCAAGGTCCCATAGACGGTTGAGATATTGACGCCGACCTTTTCAAACACGCGCCCGCCCCGCATGACGCTCATCAAGCCGCCACCGGCGTCCGATCCGTCATCCGATGTGCGCTTGGTCTCGCTGACCTCAAACGCGCCGGGCTCCATCTCGCTGAACGGGCCTTCTGAATGGCTTGTTTCAAGTGCTTCAAACGAAGCGACAATGTCATCGCGCAGGGTCTTGAACCAAGCAGACGCGCGTTGTTTTTCAGTGTTCATTTCCGTCGACATGGTCGTTCCGTTTATGTGCTACGCAAAAGCAGATTGCGATCAGTGAACCGGTGCCGCTACCGGGTCCAGCAGCGTGCGTCCCCCGTCCAGCGTCATGACTTGGCCGGTCATGAACCCCGATGCGTCTGAGGCAAGATATTGCGCAGCTTCTGTCAATTCACTGGGCGCTGCAATGCGACCCAATGGCGTATGTTCCTCAATATCGTCGCGGAAATCGCGATTTTCCTTGAGCGTTGACTGTAGAGACGCGCTCATCACCGAACCAAATGCGATGGAATTGACCCTGATGCGATGGGGGGCCAATGACACCGACAGCGAACGGGTCATCTGGTCCAGCGCGGCTGAGGCGATCGAGAACGCCAGCAGTTCCGGGTGGGTGCGGCGCGCGGCTATGGAGGACAGGTTCACGATCGATCCACGCGGCGCGTCATCATCACGCCCCTCGCCCTGTTTGATCATCCGGCGCGCCACCTGCTGCGACAGCCGCAGTGTCGGCAACAAATTCTGGTTCAACAAGCGATCAAGAGATTCATCCTGGGGGTCCAAAGCGTCGCTTTGTTCCACCTGCCGCGCGCCATTGACCAGGATATCAATGTCATCGAAGGCATCAATCGTTGCCGAGAGCAGATTGGCGATTGTCAGACGTTCCCGCAGATCGCCGGCAAAATAGCGGATGTTGCCCTCGTCCTTGGGTTCGCCCAACTCAGCAATCAAGGCGGCCTCATTTGCATCCGCAAACATGACGTTGGCACCAGCGTCCGCAAACTGCTTGCCGATGGCCAGACCGATGCCACTGGAGGCCCCTGTCACAATTGCGGTTTTACCTGAAATGGAAAAGGACATTAGGTGCCTCTAAGATGGTGCATGGTTTTCGCCGACTTTATACAGGAAGCACGGCACTGCAAACACAAGTGAACATTCAGGTTTTACTACGCCGAGGTCGGTGCGCATGTAGGACTTTGAACCGATTGTCCCCCGCCACTTCCTCCACTTTGGCAAAACACTGCTCCAATGTCACCTCATAAGGGAGGTGACGATTGGCCACCATCCAGACGTGCCCACCAGGCGTCAGCGCCTTGGCTGCGGTGCGAATAAAGGCCTGCCCCAACGCAGGCTCAGCCGCCCGACCGGTGTGAAACGGTGGGTTCATGACCACCGCATCACAGGGCTCAGGAGACTGCCAGCCAGTGGCATCAGCCCAATGGAACTGCGCCCGCGCGTCGTCGACGTTGACGCGTGCACAGTCCAGCGCAATGTGATCCGCTTCTACAAGGTGCGCAGTTTCCACGTCCTGTCGCGCAAGGATCTGATTGGACAGAAATCCCCATCCCGCCCCAAGATCGGCAACACGGCGTCCCAATTTTTGCGGCAAGACCTCTGCCAACAAACGAGATGCAGGATCAATGCCATCAGCCGAAAACACACCCGGTGCAGTGCAATATCCGTCGACCAAAGCTGATTCTTCTGCCCGCCAATTGGGCAAAACTGCTCCGCCGTCGATCCAAAACACCTTTCCATGTGCTTTGGCAATCGGAGCGGATGGCGCAGCAAGCTTGCGCAAATCTTTCAAAAGCGAATCAATCCCATCCGTTTTTGCCCCATCGATCAACACCGGCCCCTGGGTGGCGCGCACGGCTTGTGCGATTAGATCACGCCCCTGTGCCTTGGCACGTGTAGCAAAAACCACGGCCGCAACAGCCGTACTTTCCCCGTCCCAAACCGGCGCACAATCATAGCCCAAGCTTGTGAAATGCTCGTAGGCTGGGCGCAGAGGTTGGATGATCTTCACCTGATCCTTGGGCAAAGCCGACAGATCGGTATCGACGCTTGGGTGAAACACAAAAACTGAGCCGGATGCAGGCACGGCGAAACCACCTGCCTCCAGTGCCAGCGACAGGCGAACGGACATCAACGCGCCCCTTTCCCTTTGATTACTCTTCTTTTTCCATGGTGCATTGCAACGGATGCTGATGGCGACGGGCAAAGTCCATCACCTGGGCCACCTTGGTCTCAGCAATTTCATGGCTGAATACACCAACCACGGCGAGACCTTTTTTGTGGACCACCAACATGATTTCGAACGCTTGCGCATGGGTCATGCCAAAGAAGCGTTCCAACACCATGACCACAAATTCCATGGGGGTGTAATCGTCGTTCAGCAACAGAACCTTGTAGCGCGGTGGGCGCTGCGTCTTAGGCTTAGTCTTTGTCAGAAGGTCCATTTCACCTTCGTCGTCAGACTTGTCCGTCATCAGTATGTGTTCAAAGCTCATGTGCAGGCCGTCTCGATCCAGCATGGAATTTCTTAGGGCGCTTATATAGCCTTTCTTGGCGGCAGGAAAAGAGACCGAAGGGAATTAGAATGTCAAAGACACTCACAACGATCGCATTTGATGCTGACGACACTCTTTGGCACAACGAACGTTTCTTTCGGGTTACCCAGGAACGTTTTGCGGAACTTTTAATGGATCACACACCGCATGACGTCGGACCTGAGCAGTTGGATCGCCTGCTCATGGACGCCGAAACCCGTAATCTGGGGCGTTACGGCTATGGTGTGAAGGGGTTTACACTGTCGATGATCGAAACCGCGATCGAAGTCACAGATGCCCGCGTTCCGGCATCCGTCATCAAAGATCTGCTTGAGGCAGGTCAGATGATGTTGAGCTATCCAATTGAATTGCTGCCTCATGCCCGCGATGCCGTTACAGCTTTGGCCGCAGATTATCACCTTGTTTTGATCACCAAAGGCGACTTGTTGGACCAAGAACGCAAGCTCGCCCAGTCGGGATTGGGCGATTTTTTCAATGCGGTTGAGATTGTGTCGGATAAAACTGCCGAAGTTTACGCAGATATTTTTCGCAGGCACGGGCATGAACCGGGTCAAACCATGATGGTGGGCAACTCAATGCGATCTGATATCCTGCCCGTCTTGGCGGCCGGTGGTTGGGCCACACATGTACCCCATGGGTTGGTATGGGACCACGAACATGCCGATCCCCCGGTCAACCATGCACGTTACTTTGAGGTTGACGATATGGGTGATCTGGCCGAACTGATCGCGCGACTTTGATAGAAGGATCTTATGATGCCCCAAGCTGACCTGTCATATTCAGCCCATCTCGACTTCGACGCGGCAAAAGCACTGTCCGTTATCGAAGAAACCATTCGGGCCAAAGACGAAACCGCCGGCACCTGCAAAGGACGTGCGCATCCCGTCCAGACCACACACCACGACCACGTTTTGTTGCGTGTCGCGGTTCTTGAAAAACCGCACCGCGACGACGTGTTCATGACCACGCTGAGCGAGACTCTGGTCGAAGCGTTAAAGCCATTGATTCCCACTGGCACGCCTTACAACGTGATTATCACCTTCCTGTCCCCCTACCATCAGTCTGCACAAGCATAAGATGCGAGCGCTGGCTGTGTCTTCTTAGCACCAAATTTGGAGTTGGAGAGGAATCAACCTCACGAAAAGGATAGGCCCGTCGTTTTTTTGAGGTCAGCAGATTTAAAGGAACAGCGCATCTAGTAGGGAGTCTCTTCACCCCTACTAGATGTCGAAATCTGCGTAAAAATCGGCGCCGCTTGAGTAGTTCCACAGCTGTTTATTATTAACCATCACTGTGTTAGCCTTCTGCAGAGCAAAAAATCGTCAGCCGAAAATCGGCGACACTCGAGGCAGACATGGCAGATATCGCGCAGGTTCCGTACGCCCGGAAACCCGGCTCCAACAGGGCTAACCTCTCCTTTGTACGGCGACGTACACGAGGCGCACTCTCACGCATTACAGCCTTCGTTGTTATGTGTCTTTTGTCGGTGACAACGCTCCATGCGGCACCTTATGCGGCGATGGTTATGGACGCACGAACCGGTGAAGTGCTGCATTCCCGCAATGCAGATACTCGCCTGCACCCCGCATCCCTGACCAAAATGATGACGCTCTACATCGCGTTTGAAGCGGTGCGAAACGGCGAAATCACTCTGGATACCAAGGTTAAGGTTTCGCGCAATGCCGCCGCTGAACCGCCGTCAAAGCTGGGTCTCAAATCGGGTCAACGTATTGCTCTGCGCTATCTCATTCGCGCAGCCGCAATCAAATCCGGCAACGACGCCGCCACCGCCATTGGTGAAGCAATTGCCGGATCTGAGGCCGCCTTTGCCCGTCGCATGAACCGCACGGCAAAGGCGCTTGGCATGTCACGGACCACCTTTAAGAATGCCCATGGCCTCACCTCCAGCGGTCACTTGTCGACGGCACGCGACATGACAACCCTTGGCCGCCATATCCTGTATGACTACCCCGAATACTATAACCTGTTCTCGCGCAAATCAGCAGACGCTGGTGTTCGCACGGTGGCAAACACCAACCGCCGTCTGCTTGCAGCCTACAAAGGCGCCGATGGGATCAAGACCGGCTACACCAATGCTGCGGGCTTTAACCTTGTGGCGTCGGCAAAACGGGGGAACGAACGGGTGATTGCGACCGTTTTTGGTGGGAAATCAACAACTTCACGCAATGCGAAAGTCGCCGAACTTCTGGATCTCGGCTTCCGCCGAGCTCCGACCCATGCCAAGTTGCGCAAACCGGCCCGGCCTGCATATCTGGGCAACCAAGGCATCCGAGTGGCTGAAACCCCGACGGTTCCAGACACACCTGATGGGGTTGGCAAATCAATCCGGGTCACCGGTCTGGTCAAGACCAGCCTGCGCCCCCGATTGCGCCCAGGTCAGGAACTGGATCAAACACCATCCGATTTGCCGGCAGCCGCGCCATCGACAGGCAGCGCCTTTTCCTTGTTGGCCGCCAATACGCCTGAGGCCCCGCAACCTTCTGATCTGCAAGCAAGCATTCAAAACGCCATTGCTGAAGCCGCGGTGGTTGAAGCCGCTCATCTGGATACAACAACGCCCGCTCCAGAGGATGCACAGGTCATTGCAGCCGTCGCGTCAGTTGGCCAGCAACAACGCTTGTCTTTGGTCCAACCCTACGAAAGCGGCATCCGCCCCCGTGCGCGACCCGCCGAATTTATTGACGTCAATAACGAAGCGGCAGAACCGATTGTGGTCACCCGTCTGTCCACCTCTGGCGGTCGATACTGGGGCATCAGTGTCGGACGTTATGGCAACCGCTTCATGGCGGAAAAAGTTTTGCTAAAAACCGCCCTGACAGAAATGTCCACACTGCGGGGGTCATTGCGCAAAGTGGTAAAAACCCCGCGCGGCTTTGATGCAAACTTCCTTGGCATGACACGCGAGAACGCAGAGTTGGCATGCCGACGCCTGCAATCGCGCAACACCGAATGTGAGACCATCGGGCCTCGATCATAAGTCGCGCATCTGATTTTGAACAAAACAAAGGGCGCCCCTCCGGCGCCCTTTGTTTGTTGATTTGACTGCTCCATCACACTTTTGGATGGTCGTCCCAATCATCGCTCAGAATTCGACGCGCATCGCCTTCGGGGTCGTCATATTGACTGGATCGAATGGTATAGACAAAGCCCGCAAGCCCGAGCCCACCAAGGATCAAAGATATCGGAATCAGATAAGAAATCACGGTCATTGGGTTTGCTCCGGTTCAGCGCAGCCGCAGGGCATTCAGCGACACAGTGATAGACGATAAAGACATAGCCAGCGCCGCGATCAACGGAGTTGCCAACCCGGCCACGGCCAAAGGCACCGCGATGACGTTATACAGGGTCGCAAGGCGGAAGTTTTCGCGAATTCGGCGGGTGGCTTTCTGGGCGGTGACGCAAGCTTCGGCAATTGGTGCCAGATCCCGCCCCAGCAGAACGACATCTGAAGCAACCCTCGCCGCATCCAATGCCGTCGCGGGGGAAATCGACACATGTGCCGCAGCCAAGGCCGCCGTGTCATTCAACCCGTCCCCAACCATCAAAACCTTGTGTCCCTGTGCGGTCATCTGTTGAACCCGCTCAAGCTTGTCTTGTGGCAAGTCGGAAGCCGCCCAGGTCGCGATCCCGAGGTGCTGCGCAAGCGCAGAGACTGGCAATTCGCTGTCCCCGGACAACAAGACGACCTCTTTTCCCGCTGCCTGAAGAGCCTTGACCACATCATGGGCCCCTTGCCGCAAACCATCCTCAAAGGTGAAAGTCCGGAGGCGGCCATCTCCGCAATCAAGGTACGCGGCCGTTTCATGTACAGGAGCCGCTCCAACCCACGCCGCCCGCCCCAAGCGTACAAAGGCACCGTGCAGTTGAGCCTCAGTCCCGAAGCCCGGAAGCTCTTCGACGTTTTGAAGCTCCGCAGGTTTGATCCCAGCCGCCCGAGCGGCGCGTGAAAGTGCCTGCGCCAGTGGGTGCGAAGACGCTTCGGCCAGGGCCAATGCAACTTCGAGATCGCGTCGACTGTGCGCGCCAATATTGGTCACCACTGGCGTGCCTTCGGTCAGTGTACCAGTTTTGTCGAACACGACCGTGTCGACCTCTGCCAATCGCTCCAATGCCGTGGCGCTCTTGATCAGTAGTCCCCGTTTGAACAACCGTCCTGATGCAGCTGTTGTCACCGCAGGCACCGCAAGTCCAAGCGCACAGGGACAGGTAATGATCAGAACAGCGGCTGCGATATTCAACGCGGTGCGCATGTCCAAGGTCCACAGGTACCAGCCAACAAAGGCCACCCCCGACAGAATATGAACTCCCGGCGCATAAAGCTTGGCTGCTTTGTCCGCCAACGACGTGTAGCGCGAGCGCCCACTTTCGGCGATGGCCACCAAGTCGGCCATACGGTGCAGCGAAGTCTCCTCCCCCACTGCCGTCGCGCGCACCCACAAAGGACCTGTCAGGTTCACTTCGCCGGCAGAAACCATCTGACCGGGTTCCGCAAACACCGGTAGCGTCTCTCCGGTCAGGAGGGAACGATCCAACTCGGATCGACCATCCGCAATACGCCCGTCCACCGGCATACGTCCACCAGGGCGTACCAAGACCAGATCACCAATTGCCAAGTCTGAGACTGCGATCTCAGCCTCTTCACCATCGATGACGCGGATTGCACGTGGCACTTCTAGGGCTGTCAATTCCTCGGCAGCGGACCGCGCCACTGCCCGTGTGCGTTGATCAAGGTAGCGGCCAGCCAAAAGAAAGAACGTCAATGTCAAAGCAGCATCGAAATAAGCGTGTTCCCCGCCAAGGCTGGTTTCCCAAAGCGACGTCACCAAGGCCAGCACCAAGGCCAGAACAATTGGCACGTCCATGTTCAAGCGCCGCACACGCAGAGCGCTCCAAGCGTTTACAAAAAACGGCTTTCCCGCATAGGCGACAGCCGGCAGTGAGATCGCGGCTGAAATCCAATGAAACATATCTCGCGTCGCGTCGCTGGCGCCGGACCAGACCGAAATTGACAGGAGCATCACATTCATCGACGCAAACCCAGCCACCGCCAGACGCATCGCCAAATCGCGGCCAACCTTGTTGGTTGCCGTAGATGACAGCTGGCCTAGGTTCAGCTCATGCGCCTCATAGCCCAGGCCTTCGACCACTGGGATCAAATCCGCGGCTGCAATGTCAGGGTCGGCTTCGATCAGGGCCCGTTTGAGGGTCAGGTTCACCCGCGCGGAACGAATGCCCGGCACCTTGGCCAATCCGCGCTCCACCTTGGAGATACAGGCCTGACAATGAATGGTCGGCAAGGAAAGCGCCAAGCGTGCCTCGGTTGGACCTGTCTCGATCGCTCCGCTGGGCGCAGCGATACATCCTGGGCAAACAGCCATTTGCGGGCGGTGTGGGTCGGCTTGAACGCTCATCTAGGCGTCCTCGCGCACGTGGATGATCACACGTTGGGTAAATTCAGTCCCATCTGCCGCGCGCGCAACCATACGCAGGTTCCAATTGCCATCGCCCACAATCACCGGCGCCACATAGGCCCTACCGTCATAGGTGAAATCCGGCGTTTGGTCGTCTTTCACATGGGTTGCCCGACCAAATGTGGCGCTCAGTTTAGCAACCTCAACCGGTTGCCCGTCTTGATCAGTGATCGACAGGCGCAGGATGTCGTTTTGAACTTCGGCCCAAATCTCCCATCCCAGTGCCTCTTGCGCGTTGCGGCGCGCGTCAAACTCCTGACTTGCGACATATGAATTTGCCACCTCCAGCCCAGGAAAAGTTTTCACCGCTTTGACCGCCAGCGTGATGTTCACACCGATGATAATGGCGAAACACCCAACAAACAGCATCAAGGCATGGCGCCCGGTGAATTCGCGTTGTGGCTTATCCATGCTTATTGTCCTCGTCCATTGAAAGTGCTGTCTTTGTGGGCTCGTTCACCGCTGTCTTGGTCTTCGACCCAGATGCGGACGTCACTTGCCTCACCCAGTGCCGGCTGGGTCCCTCTGGGCGCAATCACATAGACACGTTGCAGATATGCAGCATCAGCGGGCACTTCGACCACGGTGTCGTCCTCATTCTCCAATGCGATGCGATAGGCCGGGTCCCCACTGACAGAGAGCTCAAACGGGCGCGGCTCGCCATGTTTGTTGCGCAGACGCACATCGTAGGTGTTGCGAATGGAGCCGTCAGAGAGGGTCACATAGGTCGGGTTGCGTACCGGCGCGACTGTGAGGTCGACCTCAGGACGGATAAACAGCGCATAGACCAGTGCGAAACCGACCATCGCCCACAGCGCTGTGTAAAGAACCGTGCGCGGGCGCAGAATATGAGACCAGACAGGTTTTGGTTTCTCCCCCGCCATTTCACGGGTTTCATCTGACAGCGCCATATAGTCGATCAACCCGCGCGGTTTGCCGATCTTGGCCATGATGTCATCGCAAGCATCAATGCACAGCGCGCAAGTGATGCACTCCATCTGTTGCCCATCACGAATGTCGATGCCAACCGGGCAGACGTTGACGCAGGCCATGCAATCGATGCAATCGCCCCTTTGATCCGCATCTGCCGATTTGCTGTGTTTACCGCGCGGCTCCCCCCGCCACGGCCGATAGCCAACCGTCAGCGTGTCTTCGTCCATCATCGCCGCCTGAATACGGGGCCAGGGGCAAGCGTAGATACAGATTTGCTCCCGGGCAAACCCTCCGAACAGGAAGGTCGTAAAGGTCAGCACCGCGATGGTGGAATAGGCGATCGCATGCGCTTGCCCCGTCACCAGATCAACGGCCAGCGTTGGCGCATCGGCGAAATAAAAGACCCAAGCGCCACCAGTGGCCAGGCCAATCAACAGCCAGGCCGCCCATTTGGTGATCCGCAGCCGGACCTTGCGCAGATCGAGCTTTTTCTGTCGGTGCAGGCGCAGACGCGCGTTTCGGTCCCCCTCGATCCAACGTTCCACAAGGATATAAAGATCCGTCCACACCGTTTGCGGACAGGTATAGCCACACCAGACCCGGCCCAAGGCCGAGGTAAAGAGGAACAGACCCAGCCCCGCCATGATCAAAAGGCCAGCCACAAAATAAAACTCATGCGGCCAGATCTCGATCCAGAAAAAGTAGAACCGCCGATTGGCCAGATCAATCAACACCGCTTGGTCCGGCAGGTTCGGTCCCCTGTCCCACCGCAAGAAGGGCGTCAGGTAGTAGATGCCAAGGGTCACCGCCATGATGAACCATTTGAGGTTCCGGAATTTGCCGGACACCCGGCGCGGAAAAATCGGCTCCCTAGCGGCATATAGGCTGGGGGTCGGGTTGGAATCGCTCACGGGCGTGCTCCACGGATTACTGCATTACCGATCCAACTTTTGCCAAATATGCAGTTTTCAAACTTTGACGTGGATCAAAATGCGCATGCCCAATGGATGTTTTTCACCCGCTCTCCTTGCGCGTATTGTCGCGCCTGGCATCAAGCGGTGCCTTGTTGACGTAACCAAGCTGCAAATTTTCGAACCTGCGGGCGCAAGACGCCGGACCGCGTTACGATGTGATATCCTCGCGCGTCTTCTTCGTGGAACAGCTCGACCAAACGACCGCTGGCAAGTTCGTCCTGTACGAACTCCCGTATTTTGACAGCGACACCTTGCCCCCCCAAGACCGCTTCCAACAATAGATTTCCGGGCAATCGCACCCGCGGACCACGGGGTTCACCTTTGACGCCCCGAGACTGCATCCAGGCGCTTGCCTCAGTGGTGCCGAGCTCTTCGACCCATGGCAAATCCAGCAGATCGCTGGGCGAAGCGATGTCGCGCCCAGCCACAAGCGCTGGTGCGGCCGTAACAACCAACTGCACTGGCAGAAACATCTCGGCCTCCAACCCTGCCCAATTGCCATCACCATGGCGGATCGCAAGGTCGAACTCCCCTTTTCTCATATCTACCACTTTGCCGGTTGGGTCCAAAATCAAGTCAATCTCGGGGTGACGTTCGCGAAACTCCCCAAGACGCGGCATCAGCCATTTGGCGGCAAACATCGGGGTACAGGTAATATGTATCGGCCGTGTGTCCCCCTGTTTGACAATTTCGCGCACTGCATTTTCGATTACGCCAAAGCCAAGATGCAGTGCCTGCGCCAATCGATGCCCGGACAATGTCAGCTCCAACGCACGCCCCTGCCGATCAACCAAGGACACATCCAAATGCTTCTCAAGCGCCCGGATTTGCTGGCTGATTGCCGCATGGCTGACGTTCAAACTGTCGCCTGCTTCAGCCACACTGCCACGTTCGGCAAAGGCCGCAAACGCGCGCAACGCAGACAACGGCGGCATCTTCATCCAGTTCATACTTAATCTCAGCTTACATATTGGAATTCTTATTGAGTCGCATAAAACCAGCGCGTCGGAAAGGATGGATTACGGAAATTGAGACTTAACCACAGGAGAAAGCCAATGTTGACCAGCGTTTACTCACACGTGTTCCTAACGGCAGCGGGCTTCGACACTGATCGTCTACCGCCGATTGATGACGTCGTGCCAGCCCAGCCAAAGAAACGAGGTTTTGTTCATAAAATGTGGAGAAAAATGACGCCGGCATT
This sequence comes from uncultured Paracoccaceae bacterium, assembly GCA_947497985.1. GTDB lineage: Bacteria > Pseudomonadota > Alphaproteobacteria > Rhodobacterales > Rhodobacteraceae > Epibacterium. The sequence goes on along the minus strand of CANMIX010000008.1, from coordinate 156,323 downwards.
CCGGGAAACGCGCGAACAATTCGAAACCCCGGCGTCAAAATCGTGCTAAGAAAAGCACGAACTGGGGAAGGTCTACGTTGGACTAGGACCGGCGCAGAGCTTGTGACGGTGTTATCCCATATGCCCGCCCGCTCCTCTTTGATCTGCGTCAAGCCGCCGAAGTACGTCAGAAAACTTTTCCAACAAAAAAGGGCCGCGTGATGCGGCCCCTTTTATGATTTGACCTGATCGGCGATGGATCTGTTACTCTCCGCCACCCAGCTGATGGACATAGGCGGTAACGGACCGGATCTCAGCCTCGCTCAGACGGCTGGACCATGATGGCATCACACCAAAACGCGCGTTGTTGATGGTATCCACCACATCCGTGTACGAACCGCCATAAAGCCAGATCGCATCCGCAAGGTTTGGCGCGCCTTGAAACAGATCACCCTGTGCCTGTTCACCGTGGCAGGACGCGCAATTGTCTTCGAACAGCACCTGACCCGCCGCCACAACAGAGGCATCCTGTGGGTCACCGGACAAAGAGATGACATAGTTGGCAACCGCGTGGATTTCGCCATCCTCCAACAATTCATCGCGGCCAAAGGCGGGCATTTGCGAATACCGCGCATCGTCGTCTTCTTCATTGCGGATACCATGCGCCACTGTGGTTTGGATGTCCTCTATGGTGCCGCCCCACAACCAGTCATCGTCCAAAAGGTTCGGGTAACCAACCGCACCGGCGGCACCGGAACCATGGCATTGGGCACACCAGGTTTTGAACACTGCGGACCCTGCGGACACCGCATAACCGTGCAGTTCTGGATCGCTGTTGAGGGTCGCCATATCTGCCGCCTCTAACCGCGCATTGATGGGGCCATTGGCCCGTTCTACGGCCGCAATATCCGCCGCAACATCGCCCCGCGTGGACCAGCCAAGGAGACCAGATGTAGCCGAGCTGACCAGAGGCCACGCCGGATAGGCAATCGAGTATCCGATGGCCCAAACGATACATATATAGAAAGTCCACAACCACCAACGCGGCATCGGATTGTCAAATTCCTCGATCCCATCCCAGCTGTGACCGGTTGTTGGGACTTCTTGAGGTTGGACCGGTTTCTTACTCATGTCCGGGTCTCCTCTGGCGCGGCGGGTTTATCCGCGTGGCGAAAAGGAATATCGGCAGTATCGGCGTAAACCTTGCTGCTGCCGGGGCGAAACGCCCAGGCGACAACACCGATAAAGAAAGCAAACAGCAGCAACAGCATCCAGCTGTCAGCGAACTGGCGTAGAAGCGTATAAGATTCCATTCCATCTCCTCCTTAGCGGCTGGCGTCTGGGGTGAAGGTCGAGAAATCAACCAATGTCCCCATCATTTGCAGGTAGGCGATCAACGCGTCGGCTTCGGATACACCCGGCTGGCCATCAAAGTTGCGCACATTGATGTCTTCGCCGTAGCGTTCAAGCAGCCCGTCATAATCGCTGTCGGGATCTGCTTGCGCCCGGAAGTCGCGCTGCGCCTGCTCCACCATCTCGTCGGTGTAGGGCACACCGACCATTGCGTTGGTGGCCATGACGTCGCCAATGTATTCGCCTTCGATCATGGTCCGTTCCAGGAAGCCGTATTTGGGCATCACCGATTCCGGCACGACGGCCTGTGGGTTGCGCAAATGGTCCACGTGCCAATCATCCGAGTAGCGCCCCCCAACACGAGCCAGATCCGGCCCGGTACGTTTGGAGCCCCATTGGAACGGGTGATCATACATGGATTCCGCCGCGAGCGAGTAGTGGCCATAACGTTCGACCTCATCGCGCATCGGGCGGATCATCTGGCTGTGACAGACATAGCAGCCTTCGCGGATGTAGATGTCGCGCCCCGTCAGCTCAAGCGGCGTGTAGGGGCGCATGCCTTCGACCTTCTCAATCGTGTTTTCCAGGTAGAACAGCGGCGTAATCTGCACCAGACCACCGATGGTCACCACCAGAAACGAAAAGACCAAAAGGAGGGTCGCGTTGGTTTCAAGGATCTTGTGTTTATCGAGAATTGCCATCTCTCCGGCCCTCCTTATTCAGCCGGGACTGCGACCGAAAGGCTGGCTTCTTTTGCCGGGGCCTTACGGACAGTCATCACGAGGTTGTAGCACATGATCAGGGACCCAGTGAGGTACATGACCCCGCCCAGACCGCGCACCACATACATCGGGAATTTCGCAGCAACGGTGTCAGCGAAAGAGTTCACAAGGAAGCCATTGGCATCCACTTCACGCCACATCAGACCTTCCATGATACCAGTCACCCACATGGACGCCGCGTAGAGCACGATGCCAATGGTGGCGAGCCAGAAGTGCCAGCTGACCAGCGAGAGCGAATAGAGACGATCGCGTTTCCACAGCACCGGGGTCAGGTAATACAGTGCACCAAAGGTGATCATACCGTTCCACCCCAAAGCGCCAGAATGTACGTGGCCAATGGTCCAGTCGGTATAGTGCGACAGGGAGTTCACAGCCCGGATCGACATCATCGGACCCTCAAATGTAGACATGCCGTAGAAAGCAACCGAGATCACCAGCATCCGCAGAACCGGGTCGGTGCGCAGCTTGTCCCAAGCGCCCGACAGGGTCATCAGGCCGTTGATCATGCCGCCCCAGCTCGGCATCCACAAAACGATGGAGAACACCATACCAAGGGTCGAGGCCCAATCCGGAAGCGCGGTGTAATGCAGGTGGTGAGGGCCCGCCCAGATATAGATGAAGATCAGCGCCCAGAAGTGGATGATCGACAGTTTGTAACTGAAAACCGGTCGCTCCGCCTGTTTCGGAATGAAATAGTACATCATCCCCAGAAAGCCCGCGGTCAGGAAGAAGCCCACAGCGTTGTGGCCATACCACCATTGCACCATCGCATCCTGTACACCCGGCCAGACGATCACGGATTTGGATCCCCAGATCGACACAGGGATAGTCAGGTTGTTGACCACATGCAGCATCGCAACGGTCACGATAAAGGCAAGAAAGAACCAGTTCGCCACATAGATATGCGGCTCACGGCGCTTGATGATCGTGCCGAGGTACACCGCCAGATACGCCACCCAAACGACGGTCAGCCAGATATCAACGTACCATTCGGGTTCCGCGTATTCTTTGGACTGGGTGCCCCCCAGCAGGTAGCCAGTTGCTGCCAATACGATAAAAAGCTGGTAACCCCAGAACACGAACCAGGCGAGGTTCCCGCCCCAAAGCCGCGCAGCGGATGTACGTTGCACAATAAAGAACGACGACGCGATCAACGCGTTGCCGCCAAAGGCAAAAATAACCGCCGATGTGTGCAGCGGGCGCAGACGACCAAAGTTCGCGTAGCCTTCGGCCCAGTTAAAATTCAACGCTGGAAATGCGAGCTGGAACGCAATGAAGGTCCCTGCCAAAAAACCGACAACACCCCAAAAGGCGGTGGCAATCACACCGGCGCGTACAACGCCGTCCAGATATTCATGACTTGGTTCTGGCGCGCGTGGCTCATCCGTTTGGCGCAGCGTGTAAAGGAACATTCCCCCCGCTACCAACATGATGATTACAGCATGCACTTGATAGGCCAAATCGCGTGCGAAATTGATCCCGATCATCGCAAAAAACGTTATGAGACCAAGCACTATCAGCTTGATATAGTTAGACATTGATCGTCCCTTTACCTTGCTCTTGCCGATTCTGTTGGGCGACTTCGAGCGGTTACAGACCGATAGTGTGATGCCCCAATCGGCAAGAACTGGCCTTGATCTGCATCAAGACTTTGCCCAACGATCCATGACAGTCTTGAACCAGGAACGCGCGATCCCCTTGAACCGTGTGAGGTGCAGGATGAGTTACAAAACTTTGTTGACCGTCATCAGTGACGTAGAACGTGCCAAGGCACCGCTGGATCAAACCTCCGCGTTGGCGCAACGATTTGAGGCCCATACAGACGCGCTGTGTCTTGGGATTGATCGCACCCAAAACTGCTATGACTACGGAATGGCCAATGCGATGATCCTGCAACAGTCTCTGCAGGTCGCTAAGGAAGAGGCCGCAGCCTTGCAAGCCCATACAGAGGCCAGTTTAGCGCGTGCCGGAACACCGTTCGCAGCGTTCAGCGCCGTCGCACCATTGGGACAGATTACCCGCCATGTCTCCCGCCGTGGCCGGTTTTGTGACTTGATGATTGTCGGCAAACCTTATGGTCCAAAGGTCACGATTGAAGGCGAGGCCATTGTTGAAGCTGGGCTGTTTGAGAGCGCCGCGCCGGTTCTGGTGGTTCCAGAGGGCGGCGAGGCAATGCGCGACACCAAACGTGTGCTAATTGGCTGGAACGAAAGCGCAGAAGCCCTATCGGCCATCCGCAAGGCGATGCCATTCCTAAAGGCCGCCGAATGTGTGCATGTGGTGGTCATCGATCCACCTCGCCATGGTCCAGATCGTTCAGACCCCGGTGGGCTGTTGTGCCAGATGCTGGCTCGCCACGGCATAGCCTGCGAGGTGAATGTCTTGGCGAAATCCATGCCACGCACTGCAGATGTGTTGATACGTCACGCAGAAGACATTGATGCCGACCTGATTGTAATGGGAGCTTATGGTCATTCCCGCTTCCGCGAAGCGATCTTGGGTGGCGCGACCCGCAATATCCTGGAAGCCACCAGCCGTCCGGTTTTGATGGCCCACTAAAAACCAAGAGCCGACGACGGGTCCCGCGCCACGTCTCCGTTTATGGGCGCGTCGATCCGGTTTGGCCCGCATCGTGTCTCCAACGCATGGTGCGGGTCATTTTTTGCGCTGGTTCGGGATGCGCGGAGCGGGTCCGAACGTTCAGACCAAGTATCCACCGTCACTGTCATCACCAGCTTCATCCATCAGACGGCTCATGTCCGGGACGATAATATGGCGTTTGCCTTCCAGCTCGATCACCCCATCCTTTTTCAAGGCCGACACCTGGCGGCTGACGGTTTCCAGCGTTAAACCCAGATAATCCGCCATCGCCTCGCGTGTCAGTGGCAGTTCAAATTCGACCCTGTCCAATGGACCATTCTCAAGCGAAGCATCGCGGCGTGCGATGATTGACAACAGGCTCGCGATCTTTTCACGTGCGGTTTTGCGTCCCAAAACCAACATCCACTCCCGCGCGGCGTCCAGCTCGTCCAAGGTCATTTCCAAAAGGCGATGCGCGATATGCGGCGTGCGTGCCATCAGGTCTTCAAACGGTTTTCTGCGGAAACAGCACATCATGACCGTATTGGTGGCCACGACGTTATAAGCGGCCGCATCCCGCCCCGGACGCCCCACAAAATCGCTCGGCAACAAAAGGCCCACCATCTGTGTGCGACCGTCTTCCATCGTCTGGGTCAGCGTCGCAACGCCGGACACAACCGAGCCAACGAAATCCATCTGATCCCCGGACCACACAATCGGCTGACCGGCTTCATAGCTGCGGTAATATTTAACCGTGTCCAGTTCATCCAGCTCATCCGCATTGCAGCGGGCACAAACAGCCCGGTGCCGGATCGGACAATCGGCACATTTTACATGCGAAAGGACAGGCGCTGCCATGGTAAATTCCAATTGATCTGGGTCAATGACCTGGGGACGTTACACCACCTAAAATAGAGGCATGGATACGAAATCACAATTGGCCCGCTTCGGTTTATTCGATGCCAAAGTGCCGCGCTACACAAGCTATCCCACGGCGCCTCATTTTGGATCATCCGTGGATTCTCCCTTGTTTACAAGGTGGATACAAGACATCGCACCCAACAGTGAAATCTCTCTTTACGTGCATGTTCCATTTTGCCGCAGGCTGTGTTGGTTTTGCGCCTGCCGCACCCAAGGCACCCAATCCGATTCCCCGGTACAGCGCTACCTTGAAGTGCTCAAGGCGGAGTTAGACCTCCTGGCGCAACATCTGCCTGCAGGTGTTACCCTGTCCCGTCTGCATTGGGGTGGAGGCACACCGACCCTTTTGTCACCCGACATGATGCGTGATCTTGCCGCAAAAATTTCCACTGTCGCGCCTTTGGCGCAAGACGCCGAATTCTCGGTCGAGATTGACCCAAATGAAATAGACAAGGCACGGATTGAAGCTTTGGTTGCGGCGGGAATGAACCGCGCATCGATCGGGATACAAGACTTCGACCCTGAAATTCAGGAAACCATCGGTCGCCCGCAAAGTTATGAGACGACGCGTGCAACCGTAGACTTATTGCGCGCCCATGGTATCGCCAGTTTGAACGCAGACATCCTTTATGGCCTGCCCCATCAGACCAACACCCGTATGGCCGATAGCGTCCAGAAACTGCTGTCTCTGTCACCCGATCGTGTCGCCCTGTATGGCTACGCACATGTTCCATGGATGGCGCGCCGTCAGAACATGATCCCATCTGAGGCTTTGCCAACGCCCGAAGCCCGGCTGGAGCTGTTTGAGACTGCACAGCAGCTGTTCCAATGGGATGGGTACAAAGAAATCGGCATCGATCACTTTGCGCGCCCCGAAGATGGCTTGTCCGTGGCGCAAACTCTTGGAAAGCTGCGCCGTAATTTCCAAGGCTATACAGATGACCGTTCAGAGGTGCTCATCGGCCTTGGGGCGTCTTCGATTTCCCGTTTTCACCATGGTTATGCACAAAACGCAGCCGCGACATCGGCTCATACAGCTGCCATTCGTGAGGGCCGGTTCTCGACGTCGCGTGGTCATGTCTTTGCTGGTGACGACCATCTGCGCGCGCGCCTAATCGAAACTTTAATGTGTGATTTTAGCATAGATGGGGATGAGATCCGGCGAGACTTTTCAATCTCAACTCCAGACCTAAACGCCCTGTTCGAACGTGTTGCCGCGCGTTTCCCCAACATGATCGACTTGAGCGGAGGCAACTTTGTTTTACATCGCCATGCCCATCCGCTGACACGCGTGATTGCCCGTGAATTTGACGCTTATGACCTCAGCAAGGCAGGACATAGCGCAGCGATCTAAGGCATTTTGATCCAACAAGTCCTCCCGCCCGTCGCAGGTGCATGTATGACATGCACCGCTTCCGTTGGGCCAGGCTCGGCGCTCTGCGCCGAGCCTGGCCCAAGACCGCCAAGGGGTCATTGCCGAAGGCAAGGCACATGCGGGCGCGGGAGTTTTAGCTCCACGTCTCAGACCTGACGGACCAATTACTCAGCTGGCACAGCCGCTGACAGGAGACGTTGAGTGTATGCAGCTTGTGGCGCAGTAAAAACGTCCTCTGCCGGACCACTTTCAACCACATCACCTTGGTTCATGACCATAACAGTATGCGACATCGCCCGTACGACATTCAGATCGTGGCTGATAAACATATAGGCCAACCCATAACGTTTTTGCAGATCCCGCAGCAGCTCGACAATCTGCACCTGAACAGTCATGTCCAGCGCCGAAGTCGGCTCATCCAGAACCACCAGTTTCGGCCGCAAAACCATCGCACGCGCAATGGCAATTCGCTGGCGCTGGCCGCCTGAAAACTCATGCGGGTAGCGGTCCATGGCAGCCGGATCCAGCCCGACTTCCTCCATCACCTCGGCCACCAGGTCCCGCTGGTTGCGGTGATTGTCCACCTCATGCACGGTCAGCCCTTCGGCGATGATTTGCGCACATGTCATGCGTGGCGAAAGCGCGCCAAAGGGGTCTTGGAACACAATCTGCATATCCTTGCGCAGATCCCGCAGTTCACGCGTGGACCATTTGCGCAAATCTTGACCTTCGAATTGCACAGCGCCTTCAGAGGCAATCAATCGCATAATCGCCAGAGCCATCGTGGTTTTGCCAGAACCGGACTCCCCCACAATCCCCAACGTCTCTCCCGCACGGATCGAAATGGAGCACGGGTTCACCGCCTTGATATGGCCGACTGTTTTGCGCAGGAAACCACGCTGGATTGGGAACCACACCTTCAGATCCTGGGCGGCGACAATCTCGGACGCAGCGTTTGGCACCGGATCCGGAATGCCAGATGGTTCGGCCGCCAGCAGTTTTTGCGTGTAGGGATGTTGCGGGTTGGCAAAGATCTCAGCGGTCGGCCCTGCCTCGACAATTTCGCCATCCTTCATCACACAGACACGGTCAGCAATGCGGCGCACAATTGCCAGATCGTGGGTGATGAACAACACACCCATCCCCTCGCGTTCTCGCAGTTCAGCCAACAGATCAAGGATCTGCGCCTGAATGGTCACGTCCAGTGCTGTTGTCGGCTCATCCGCGATCAGAATGTCGGGTTTATTGGCCAAGGCCATCGCAATCATCACCCGCTGACGTTGCCCACCTGATAGTTGGTGCGGATAGGCGCCCAGGCGGCTTTCGGCATCGCGAATACCTACCCGTTCCATCAGTTCAAGGATCCGTTGACGTGCGGCACTGCCGACCAATCCCTGGTGCAGCGCAAGGCTTTCAGCCAGCTGCTTTTCCAACGTGTGCAGCGGATTCAAAGAGGTCATTGGCTCTTGGAAGATGAATGAGATATCATTGCCGCGCACCTTGCGCAGATGGGCCTCATCCGCGCCGACCATCTCAGTGTCGCCGTATTTGACCGAGCCCGAAACCTCTGCGCTTTCGCCTAGCAATGACACCGTGGATAGGGCGGACACCGACTTACCAGAGCCGGATTCCCCCACCAATGCCACGGTTTCCCCTTTGTCTACGGTAAAGGACACGCCTTTTACCGCCTCAACCCGCTTGCCGTCTTGTCGGAAGGCCACGCGGAGGTCTTTCACTTGCAAAACTGCGCTCATGAAAAGGTCTTTCTTGGATCAAATGCATCGCGCACGCCTTCAAAGATGAAGACCAGAAGCGAGAGCATCAGGGCAAAAGTGATAAAGGCGGTAAAGGCCAACCAGGGCGCTTGCAGGTTTTGTTTGGCCTGCAATGTCAGCTCTCCCAAAGACGGGGAAGACGACGGGAGACCAAAGCCCAGAAAATCCAGCGAGGCCAGCGTGCCAATGGTGCCTGTTACAATGAACGGCAACATAGTGAGCGTGGCGACCATAGCGTTCGGTAGCATATGACGGAACATGATCGTCACGTTTCCGACACCCAAGGCCCGCGCCGCACGAACGTATTCCAGGTTGCGTGCCCGCAAGAATTCAGCCCGCACCACGCCCACAAGCGCGGTCCAGCCAAAGAGGATGCTGAGGAAAACCAACAGCCAGAAACTGCGTCCCAAAATCGCAAACAGGATGATGATGACATACAGCGACGGTGTGGAGGCCCACACCTCGATAATTCGTTGGAAAATCAGGTCGACCCAGCCTCCAAAGAACCCCTGCACAGCGCCCGCAACAACACCAATGATTGTCGCAGCGGCGGTGACCATCAGCGTAAACACAATCGACAGGCGGAACCCGTGAATGACACGCGCCAATACATCGCGTTTGCGACTGTCGGTGCCCAGCCAGTTCTGAGCATTGGGCGGCAGTGGCGCCGCGCCTGGCCGGTCCACGGCCGTGTCAAAAGAATAGGGAATGAGCGGCCAGATCGACCAGCCTTTTTCAAATCCTTCGGCCTCATAAGTACCCGCGCCAATCGCCTCGATAATCCCATCGGGGTCATCAAAACAGTCTTCTAACCCACCGGATCGGATCAGACATTGCACTTCGGGGTCGCGGTAAGCCGCCTCAGTCTCGAAATCGCCGCCGAAACGGGTTTCTGCATAGGAGGTCATAACCGGTACAAAGAACTCCCCCCGGTAGCGTACAAGGATCGGCTTATCATTGGCCAAAACATCCGCCAGCAAGGACAGGCCAAAGAGAATGGAAAACAGAACCAGCGACCAATAGGCCCGCCGATTGCCGCGAAAGTTACGCCAACGGCGTTGGTTCAGCGGTGACAAAGTAAACATCGACATCGCCTTATCCCTCCCGGCTTTCGAAATCGATGCGCGGATCGACCAGCACATACATCAGGTCAGAAATAATCCCGACCACCAGCCCCATCAGGCCAAAGATGAACAAGGTGCCAAACACAATTGGATAGTCTCGCGCCACGGCCGCTTCGAACCCGAGCCGCCCAAGCCCGTCGAGTGAGAAGATCGTCTCGATAATCAGGCTGCCGCCAAAGAAGACGCCGATGAACACAGCGGGAAAACCCGCGATCACAATCAGCATCGCGTTCCGGAATACGTGACCGTACAACACGCGTCGTTCCGTCAGCCCCTTGGCCCGGGCCGTCATGACATAGTGTTTCTTGATCTCGTCCAGAAACGAGTTCTTGGTCAAAAGCGTCAAGGTCGCAAAGCTGGCAATGGTCGAGGCAAGCACTGGCAGAGCGATGTGCCAGAAATAGTCACCAATTTTGCCAATGAGGCTGAGTTCGCTAAAGTTATCCGACGTCAGCCCCCGCAGCGGGAAGATCTGCCAGTATGAGCCACCGGCGAACAAGACCAACAGCAGGATCGCAAACAGAAATCCGGGGATCGCATAAGCCGCAATTATCGCACCACTGGTCCAGGTGTCAAAGTTGCTGCCGTCCTTGATGGCTTTGCGAATGCCCAATGGGATCGAGATCATATAGGCGATCAACGTCGACCAAAGCCCTAGCGTGATCGAAACCGGCATTTTCTCAAGCACCAGATCGATTACACCGATTTTGCGGAAATAGCTCTCACCGAAATCAAAACGAGCGTAGTTGCCTAGCATCAGCAAGAACCGTTGCAGGGGTGGTTTGTCAAAACCGAACTCACGCTCAAGTTCTTCGATGAACTCGGGCGGCAAACCTCGGGCACCGGCATATTTTTCGTCACCGCCGCCCCCGAGTGTCAGATCATTGTCCAACTCCAGGTTCGCCTCGGCCCCGCCGCCAGAGAACCCGGCAAAGACATCGCCCTGCCCCTGTTGCTGCGCGATGATCTGTTCAATCGGGCCGCCGGGGACAAATTGCACCAGGGCAAAGTTAACAATCATGATCCCCAACAGGGTGGGGATCACCAACAATAGGCGTCGTAGGATATAGGCTGCCATGATTACCGCAACGCGCCTTTGGCTTTCAGTTCGGCTTCCTTGTCAGGATTGACCCACCACAGATCCAACCAGCCCAGAGCGAATTTCGGCAGGTTTTCGGGGTGTTCGTACATATCGAAATAGCTAACCCAGTAGTTCGGCACATAGCCATCAGGCACCACAAAGAACTCGTACCGCAGTGCCCGGTCCAGCGCCATCAAGGCCGCGTCCTGATCGGCCTGATTTGTGGTTTCAAACGACGCATCAATGATGGCATCAACCAGGGGACTCGCAAGACCTGCCGGGTTGAACAGGCTGAATTCGGCTTCTTTGGACCCATACATCTGGCTCAAACCACCGCCCGTTGACAGAAACGAGCTGTAACGGCTGGAATAGACCATTTCGTAGTCCCGTTCCCGCTGCCGCAAAGTAAACTGGGACGGGTCGACCTTTTCTGCGATGGCATCCACGCCCAAGGCTTGCAGGTTTTGCACATAGGTCTCGATCATGGTTGCCACGGTTTCCGGCACGCTGGTCGCATAAGGAATTTCGATCTTCAGCGTCTCACCGGCTGGGTTGCGACGCAGTTTATCGTCACCCACAACCCATCCCGCAGTTTCCAGCATTTTTGCCGCTTGACGCAGATTTCGCCGATCCCGCAAACGCTCAGCTTTGGAGTTATGGCTCAGAGCTACAGGTGTTGTCAGGAACTCGGCCGGGACAACGTCCCCCAAGCCCTTCAAAAAGGTCAGCTCCCCGTCTGCTGGGACATCTTTTGCCTCCAGATGGGTGCCTTCGACAAAGGAACTGCGCTGGGTCGACAGCCCAAACAACAGCGATTCATTCACCCATTCAAAATTGAAGGCCAAAGCCAAGGCGGCGCGGACCTCTTTGTCCGCCAACTGCGGTTTGCCTAGGTTAAACACAAACCCGGTTGGATTCGGCGCGCTTTGATCCGGGATTTCTTCTTTGACCACCGACCCTTCGCCAATCTTTGGGAAGTCATAAGACGTCGCCCAAACCTTTGCGTCCGGCTCAATTCGGAATGTATATTCACCCGCTTTAAATCCCTCAAAGGACGCGGTCTGGTCCGCAAAATATTCCACCCGGATGCGGTCGTAATTGTGACGACCCACATTAATGGGAAGATCTTTTCCCCAATAATCGTCACGTCGTTTATAGGTGATGCGTCGATTGATGTCGTAGCTGTCCAACATGTAAGGGCCAGAGCCTACCGCCACTTCCAAGCGCGGCTCATCCAGACGACGGGTCTCATCCGCTTCGAACCAGGCTTTTGAAAACACAGGCGTATTGCCGACAGTTTCAATCAGACTGCGTCGGGTCACGTCCGGGTTAAACGTGAATTTGACAGTATGCGCGTCCAAAGCTTCTGCACCGGTGACCATATGGCTCACGGCTTGCGCATAGGATGGCAAACCTTGGGTGATGAACAATGTGTGGCTGTAAACCACATCCTCGGCGGTAACAGGCGTCCCATCCCAAAACGTCGCTTCGGGCCGCATGTGGAAGATCACCCAATTGCGCCCTTCGTCATATTCCAGGCTTTCGGCCAGCAACCCGTAATACTGGCCAACGCCGTCAGACGTGCTGTCGATAAGGCTGTCGTATTGCAGCGTCGTCAGCACACCTGAACGCCCTTTGCGAGAATAAGGGTTCAAAGAGTCAAACGTGCCCGAGGTTGCCAGCGACAACTCCCCGCCCTTGGGGGCATCCGGGTTTACGTAGTCGAGATGCTCGAAATCCGCCGGATAGTCGAGATTTCCAAAATAGGAATAACCGTGGCTCTTGGTCACCCCGTCTTCGGCACGGGCAAGCCCAGTGGCCAAAATAAGCGTACCAAGCCCAAGGCCCAGCCATTTCATCGGCGTTCCTATTCGGGCAACGGTCGCAACACGGGTCTGCGCACGGGATGACTGCATCGACGGATCCTCCATTTGGGTTCTACTGCCAGAGTTATGGATTACTTCTATGTGTCCAAGCACAGCTAATACAAGTTTAGAGAAAGTGAACACCCCGTGAAGAGGCGAACTGATGCCTGAAAAAGAAAAAGCCGCCACCCTTCAGGGTAGCGGCCTCATATTCATCGTTTGCGCGACGCGGCTTACTGAATTGTCGCCAGATATGCGATCAGGTTTGCGCGGTCGGTGTCTTTCTTGAGACCAGCGAAGCTCATGGAAGTACCCGGAGCGTAATCAGAAGGCTTGGTCAGGAAGGCGTTCAGCGCATCTTCGGTCCAAGCACCAGCAGGCAACGCGCCGGAATAACCAAACCCGGCTGCTGCGCCAGCGTCACGTCCAATCAGGCCAAACAAGTAAGGGCCGGTTGCGTTGGCACCATCTTCCAACTTGTGGCAAGCGGCACACTTCTTGAAAACTTTAGCGCCTTTGCCCACATCCGCGGAGGCCAAAAGCTCGGTAAAGCTCACTTCTTCAACTTCTTCGGCACCACCAGCATCAGCGACTTCAATCACATAGGACGCCTCACCGTGGCTATCCATTGCATAAATCTCGGTAGCGGCCCATTTGCCTAGCAGAAATACGAGGAACGCTCCGCAGAAACCTGCGGTCGCTTTGGTAAGGGTCATCGTGTCGAACATGATCGCGAGTCCATTTAGCTGTCTACCGTTTGTCTAAGGCTTCCCCTATACACTGACAAGGTATAGACAGCGCGACGAAATGCCCGTTTATCGAAATTTTCATGGGATAAGACGCAAATGACCCGCAAAATCGCCATTCAGGGAGAGCTCGGCTCCTATAGTCACGAAGCCTGCCGCGCCGCGCGCCCCGATATGGAGGTGTTGCCTTGCCGCACATTTGAACAGGCAATCGACGCTGTGAACAGTGGTCAGGCGGATCAGGCGATGCTGCCGGTAGAGAATTCCACCTATGGTCGCGTGGCAGATATTCACCGCCTGTTGCCCACGTCCAATCTCCATATCGTGGATGAGGCTTTTGTACGGGTCCACATCAATGTGCTTGGCGTCTCCGGTGCCACGGTAACAGATATCAAAGAAGCCTATTCTCATCTGGTGCTCCTGCCACAATGTGCGAGTTACCTGAAAGAGCACGGCATCGTGGGCCGTGTCAGCCCAGACAACGCCCGCGCCGCACGTGATGTGGCAGAAAAAGGCGACCCAAGTGTTGCAGCGCTCGCCAGTGAATTGGCGGGCGAAATCTATGGGCTGGACGTTCTGGCGCGCCACATCGAAGATCAGGGCAACAACACCACTCGTTTTGTCATCATGGACCGCGAGGCCAATTATGAACGCCGCGGCGAGCATGGGATGGTCACCAGTTTTGTGTTTCAGGTGCGCAACATTCCGGCCGCACTTTATAAGGCTATGGGTGGCTTTGCGACCAACGGCATCAATATGGTGAAACTCGAAAGCTATATGGTCGACGGCTCGTTCACCGCGACACAGTTTTACGCAGATATCGAAGGCCACCCAGACGACGCAAATGTCCAGCTCGCCATGGACGAACTGGCCTATTTCACTACAAATATCAAAATCTTGGGCGTGTTTCCCGCCAGCCTACAACGCCACGGATAGAAACGCATTTGGCCATTTGGCGGACTACGCGTAGTCGCTCAAACGCTCTTCCAAAATTGCGACAAATTTCCCCACTCGTTCGCGGAAACGTTGTTCCACTTTACCGCGTGCGAGCTTCAAGGACTGCAGCATCAACCGACCCGGCAAAGTTGAGGCCGCCAGGTCCGCGACAATTGCGACTCGGGTGCAGTTCGCGGACAGGGCGACCAATTCAACATTGAAAAGCCCGGACACGCCGCCGCCCTCTCCTTTAACCGCAAGAAAGGTTGAGGGTTGTAATTGCTTCAAAGTCAGGTCCAGCGTCCGCTCTTTCCCACGCAATTGAAGCACGACCTGCCATTGCGTGCCTTCAGACACATCGCCCAGCGTAAGGCGTTCAACGTCCAACCCACGGCGGGCCGCAAGACGTTCCAAATTGTCGAAGTCAGACAAAAGCTGAAAAACCCGCTCAATCGGGGCGTCGATATCTTCGGATGCTTTCAGTTCCATATTTTCACCTGTTCGTAATGTTCAAGACTGCGGTCCACACATAATTTAGCGCAGTGTATCCGCAAGCCAGTTATCAAGAAGGAAACGCGCAATAGCCCCTTTGCGTGCTGGCCGAATAATTGGGTGCAAATCAGCCTGAGATTCCATGATCTCTTGTTTATTCACCCAAAGCGCGTCTTCAATTTCATTCGGATCGATTGTGATCTCTTCGCTGGTGGCTTCCCCCCAGCACCCGAACATCAGCGACATGGGAAAGGCCCAAGGCTGACTGGCCAAATACCCTACGGGGCCAACTTTGACGCCGGTCTCTTCAAAGACTTCGCGACGGACAGCGGCTTCCAACGTCTCTCCGGGTTCCACAAAACCAGCCAACAGCGAATACATCCCCTCCGGCCACCCCGGTGAGCGGCCGATCAGCACTTTGTCACCGCGTGTGATCAACATGATGACAACAGGGTCAGTACGGGGGAAATGACGTGCACCACAACTGCCACACATCCGCTGCCACCCACCTTGGATTAAATCGCTTTTGCCACCGCATTTTGCGCAAAAGCCGTGACTTTGGTGCCAGGCCATAACCGCCTTGGCAGTGGCCGCAACCTCGGCATCGAGAGGGGTCAGCGCCACCATAAAGCTGCGCAGCTCTGCAAAGACATCACCTTCGGGCAAATCTGGGTGCTGTTGCTCGGTCAGATCACGAAAAGCTCCGATTTGGCTCAGATCTTCCCCTTGCGGTTGCCACCCCAACAGCTCTTGCGCAAAGAGACCCCCACCCGCACTGTCCAGCCCGATAAAAACCGACCGTTCAGGTGCATTTTGTACCAGTGGATGTTGTGGGTCCAACAGGACCAATTGATCAGGCATCGGTGCAACGTCTGGATTTTGCGAACGGCGCACCAAAGGTTTGCCTTCCCACAGCAAAAGAACCTTGCCTCCCTTAACCCACAGGTCAGACAGCTGGTCGGCGTCATCGCGAACATGGGCTGCCCGTTCCAGACCGCCGCCGCCAAAGGTTACCGTTTCTGCATGTTTCATCTGCTCAATGCCCGTTGCCTAATTTTTGTACGTTTTTTCATACAAATTCACATCCTAGCGCCAAGCGCACATAATCACTCAGCGAAGTCTTCGCAAAAAATCGCTTCTTTGCCAATATTTTACAGGTCGAATCTTCTCTAAGTTGCGCACTCCCCCAAAAATGGTGAATTGTTAAGATTCTATGCTTTGCACATGCTTTAAACACTGTTTCTATGTGCAAGAACACTGAAGAAACCCAAGTGCGGGCAGAAATGAAATGCGCCAGGCAATGGCAAAATGACAGGTCCTTTTACGGCTCCCAATTCTCCGGTGGCCCGGTTACGCCTTATGGCAACAACCGACCTTCACGCTCATCTAATAGCCTATGATTACTATGCAGACAAAACGGATACCCCACTGGGGCTAACCCGTGTTGCAACTTTGATCCAACAAGCTCGCACCGAAGCACAGGCCGAAGGTATCGCGACCCTTTTGATGGACAATGGCGACGGGTTTCAGGGCGCCCCACTCGGCGAGAGCATCCTGCATGGACAAAGCCAGCGCCACCCGTTGATGACCGCATTCACCGAACTGCAATATGATGCCATAGGCCTTGGTAATCATGACTTCAATTATGGGCTCCCGGCGCTTGGCCGGTTGCTAAAGGATGCGCCCTGCCCGGCACTCTGTTCCAATATGAGCGCGATTGAACCCGGGCTGGAGCTGCCCTTCAAGGCGAGCGCGATTATCGAAAAGAAAATGCCCGATGTGGCGGATGCACCGCCTTTGCGCATTGGGGTTTTGTCAGTACTGCCGCCGCAAACCGTCATTTGGGACGCCTACTTCCTTGAAGGTCGCGTAGTTGTCCAAGACATGGTGCATGCAGCGCGGGATACGGCCCGCGCTTTGCGTGAACGGGGCTGCGACCTTGTAATTGCGCTTGCCCACACCGGCCTCGGCGATCAGGACGCAGTCCTGAATATGGAAAACGCCCTTTATCCGCTCAGCGCATTGGAAGAGATCGACGCTTTGGTGGCGGGACACACTCATCTGGCCCTACCCGATGCCCAACATCAATTTGCCAACCCGGTCGTCATGCCCGGCGCATTTGGCAGTCACCTCGGCTTGATCGATATGTCGCTACGCTGGGATGGCGCGCGGTGGAGCCTGCAGGACACGCATTCTTCGCTTCGCGCAGTTGCCCCGAGCGACGCACCATTGGTGGCCGAGGATCAAGAGCTGCGCGCGGCTCTTTTGGATGACCACGTCGAAGCCTGCGCGCGATTGAATCAGCCAGTGGGGCAAATCACGTCACCCCTGCATTCCTTTTTTACGTTTTTCTCCCACGACCGTTCGCTTGCGCTCAGCGCATATGCGCAGGCGGCAGCCGTGCGCGCCTATGTTCAAGGGACGCCTGCCGAAAACCTGCCGCTGCTATCCGCTGCCGCTCCCGGTAAATTTGGTGCCCGCGCCGGGCCAAGTTTCTATACGGATGTGCCCGCTGGACCCGTCACCATGCGGCATGTGACCGACCTGCAGATTTTCCCCAACCGCCTGCGTGCAGTTGAAGTGTCCGGCACCGAGCTGCTGGACTGGCTGGAAATGTCTGCCGGGATTTTCAACCGTGTTGCTCCCGGCAGCCAGGACCAGCCTTTGGTCAACGACCAACGCGCCGGGCACAATTATGATGTGATGTTCGGGGTCGAATATGAAATCGACCTGACGCAGCCTGCCCGGTTTAACAGCACAGGCACATTGGTAAATCCAACCGCCAAACGCATCCGCAACCTACGCTGGGATGGTGCACCGGTACGCCCCGAACAACGGTTTCTGGTCGCCGTCAACAGCTACCGTGCCAGCGGTGGTGGGCATTTCAACATGGTGCGATACGCGCCTCAACTATCCCTGCCTCCTGTACGTCTGCGTGATGTCATCCGGGACTATATCGCCGGCCATCTGCGCCGCGATCCATTGGAGGACGCCCTGACACCCTGGCAGTTCAGTCCAATTGAAAACGCTGAAGTCATCGCACTAACTGGCCCAGCGGCAGCCGCACATTTGGATGAGTTACCATCAGAACGCCTTTCGTTATTGCCTGTTGATACCAATGGGTTTCTAGGGCTGCGATTGCAGCTCTGATCTGGTTCTGCGCGGCACGCCCCCCAGTCGCGCAGAACCTCTCTTTCCCGCGGCCATTTCCCTATGTCATGCCCTTGTCATTCTTGGATCTGCACTCTATATGCGGAGTCGAGAGGTTGGCGCGGGCAGGCGCCTCGCCAACCTGGTCAGGTCCGGAAGGAAGCAGCCACAACGAGCCCCGCTTGGGTCGATGTCCAACCTCTCACTTCACTTCCCCGCAGATGAACGCAAAATCTTGTGTAGTGCCTCGAGCAAGCTACGAGATTTCGTTTGACGACTCAGCGGACTCCCAGATACCCATAAGGTAGATGGTTCTTGTGTCCGTTTAGATGGACCAGGATGAAAAGGGAACACGGTGCAGAGCCCGGATGCGTTTGACGCAAATGGCTCTTATTCCGCGACTGCCCCCGCAACTGTAAGCGATGAGCCGTCTTGATCATATCCACTGACTTTTAAGGTTGGGAAGGGATCAAGGCTGCAATGACCCGCAAGTCAGGAGACCTGCCATCGGACTGAAACTCGAAACCGGGCGGGGTGCTCTGGGACGGGATCCGATTGCAGCCAATTTTGGCAGTTTCCGCATCTGATCTGT
The DNA here is from genome assembly GCA_947497985.1 of uncultured Paracoccaceae bacterium. Taxonomy (GTDB): domain Bacteria; phylum Pseudomonadota; class Alphaproteobacteria; order Rhodobacterales; family Rhodobacteraceae; genus Epibacterium. Next base: position 137,572 of record CANMIX010000008.1, on the reverse strand, counting down.
CACGACCTCCCGCCAAAATGCGCGGAGGGCGCTATGATCTGGACCAACGAAACACATGACTGTGCCGCAACCCATTGCCCAAAACTTGGCCGACCCTGCCCGGCGGCCACCCGCATGTTAAAGGCGTTAAGCGCCAGTATGACCCAGGCGAAGGGCGTGACCGAGGATAATTTCCAAATGACGGGCCACGCAGGGTTAAACGCCTGCCCCGAGGGCTGCATGGCGCGTTTTGTTGCCTCCCATTACCGTATCCGTGTGTTCTGTGACGTAGCGGATACAGCAGATCAAACGGATCTTGACCGTTTTGCTGATGTTATGCTGTGCGACACAAGCCCAGGCACAGTGGGTCTGGGTAAGTTGCCAGCGCGTCCCTGCGCCCTGGCGCAGGCCACCCCACAACGACCACCTGTTGCGACTGCGATCACATCCCACCTAGCAGCAGTTGGCCCGACTTAACGGCGCAGTTCACACCCGCCGCGCACCGATCGCCCAGGCCAGCTGTTCTTCGGTTTCCACAGCATCTGGCTGCACGGCGCGCAGGCGTTTTAGGGCGGAATGCGGCTGCTCGCCTGCTTCGATCATCAGCCGCAAGACCGCCATACCCGAGCGACCACAGCCACCTTTGCAATGCACCAATACCCGCCCACCACCGACCAGCGCTTTGCGGGCAGTGTGGCTGGCCTTGGGCCATTTGAACAAAACATCCGGTGCTGGAGTCGCAAAATCCATAACAGGAAGATGCAGCCACCGACTTGCCATGCTTTGAATATCAGCACCCAATGTCACCGCACCGACGGCCTCATGCTCGGCCTTGGTTGTCATAGACAGGACAAGCCCCGGCTTCCAATCGTTGATATGCTGCAAATCCGCCTGATATGTACCGGTTGCGCCAGGCAAGCGGCACAAGGCCAAGATCCCGTTCGCCACCGAAAGGGCATGAATTGTCAGCATGCTTTGATCAGGGTCCACCTGCAGTGAACCTTGATCCGTCGTTGAACTGCGTTCTAGTCGCATAAGCGCCTCCCCAGCTGGGCTAGAGTTCCGCCATTCCCACACATAAACTCTAACTCTGGAATGCGACATTCGCCTAGAGTTTTCTTTGCCCGCGCCAAAATACGCCTGTGAGGTCAGCGCCAAGGCCGCAGTTGTTGCGATGAGCGGTGGACGAAGCCCGCGGGCTTCCTTACCTTGATGCGAACCGAAATTGATGCGAATCCGGCAGACCCATTATGAACGACACCCCCAACGGCGCGACCGGCTCTCAGCCCAAATATCAGGTACTTGCGCGGAAATACCGCCCCGAGACCTTTGCCGATTTGGTGGGACAGGATGCAATGGTGCGCACGCTCCAGAACGCCTTTGAAACGGGTCGGATTGCGCAGGCCTTTGTAATGACAGGTATTCGCGGCACCGGAAAGACCACCACCGCGCGGATCATTGCCAAGGGGATGAACTGTATTGGCCCGGACGGCCAAGGTGGCCCGACAACCGAACCCTGCGGCCAATGTGAACATTGTACCGCGATCATGGAAGGCCGCCATGTCGACGTGATGGAGATGGACGCGGCCTCACGCACGGGTGTGAATGACATTCGTGAGATCATCGACAGCGTCGCCTATCGCGCGGCCTCTGCACGCTACAAGATCTATATCATCGACGAAGTCCACATGCTGTCGACCTCGGCCTTCAACGCGCTGTTAAAAACGCTGGAAGAGCCGCCCGCCCACGTCAAATTCATCTTTGCCACCACCGAAATCCGCAAAGTTCCGGTAACCGTTCTGTCGCGCTGTCAACGCTTTGACCTGCGCCGGATCGAACCAGAAGTCATGATCGCACTTCTGCGCAAGATTGCCGGATCAGAAAACGCAGAGATCGCCGAAGACGCGCTGGCCCTGATCACCCGCGCCGCCGAAGGCTCAGCCCGTGATGCGACATCGCTTTTGGATCAGGCTATTTCCCATGGGGCCGGAGAAACCACCGCGGACCAAGTCCGCGCCATGCTCGGCCTCGCCGATCGCGGCCGTGTACTGGATCTGATCGATATGATCCTGCGCGGGGATGCGGCGGCAGCCCTGACGGAACTGTCGTCACAATACGCCGAAGGGGCCGATCCGCTGGCGGTGCTGCGCGATCTGGCCGAGATCACCCATTGGGTCTCCGTCGTGAAAATCACACCCGACGCTGCAGAAGATCCAACCATAAGCCCCGATGAACGCGCCCGCGGACAGGCCATGGCCGAAGCCCTGCCGATGCGGGTGCTGACGCGTATGTGGCAGATGTTGCTGAAAGCGCTGGAAGAAGTCTCTGCGGCGCCAAATGCGATGATGGCAGCTGAAATGGCCGTTATCCGCCTGACCCATGTGGCTGATCTGCCCAGTCCGGAAGAATTGCTGCGCAAGCTGCAGGACACACCGCCCCCTCCGGGACCCGGTGGTGGAATGCCCATGCAAAACATGGGCGCGCCTGCGGCGAGCGGGGGAGGCGCGGCTTCGGCTTACGCCTCAGCCGCGCCGCAAGGGGCACCGGGCAGCGCCCCCTCTGGCGGGCCGAGCATGTCGCAGAGCGGATCACAAGGTGGTGCCGCAACTGCTGTGGCTCCGGTCACCAACCTAGCCCTGGCGCGGTACCCCACGTTTGAACATGTGGTTGAACTGATCCGTAAACACCGTGATGTCAAACTGCTGGTGGAAGTCGAAGGCGGCATCCGCCTGGCGGCGTATCAACCGGGTCGGATTGAGTTCACCCCGTCGCAGACAGCACCACGCGACCTTGCATCGCGCCTTGGGAGCGCCTTGCAGAACTGGACCGGCAACCGCTGGGTTGTTTCCATCGTGGACGGCTGCGCCAGTGAAACTATTGCCGAAGTACGAGATGCCGCCGAAAACGCCCTGCGCGCCAAGGCCACGGCTCACCCGTTGGTACAGGCCGTCCTTGAAGCCTTCCCCAAGGCCAAGATCAAACGCATCCGCACCCCCGAAGAAATGGAAGCAGAAGTACAGGCCGAGGCACTGCCCGAGGTTGAGGATGAATGGGATCCATTCGAAGAGTGATCCCGGACCTGCGTCGTCAGCGGCCCAAGGCCGACACCCATTTTGAATTCCAATGTTCCCAGAGGTTAACATGATCGAACGCCTTCACACCGGTCAACGCATGAGCAAGATCGTCAAACACAATGGCACCGTCTATCTGTGTGGCCAGGTCGGCAATGCAGATGACAACATTGCAGATCAAACCCGCGAATGCATCCGCCGGATCGAGGCCCTGCTGGAAGAAGCAGGATCGTCCAAAGAGCAAATGCTGCAGGTGGTGATCTGGCTTGCTGATATGGCCGATTTTGCCGAGATGAACGCAGTCTGGGATGCCTGGGTCCCCGAAGGCCACGCCCCCGCACGCGCCTGTGGTGAAGCCAAATTGGCCCGTCCTGAATTGAAAGTGGAAATGACCGTCACGGCGGCCTACGACTAACAGTCCGCCACCTTGCATTTCTAACAACCCACCCTGCCGTCAGACCGGGTCGACGCAGTGGTTCCTGCAACAATATGGCCCCGCCCCTTGCCGAACCGCGTTCCGCTTCGTATCTAACGCTGCAAACGCATGGCCGCATGCATAACCCTTAAACCAAGGAGCGCTTTCGATGTTCAAAGGCCTCGGTGCTCTCGGCGATATGGCCGGGATGATGAAAAAAGCCCAAGAAATGCAGACCAAAATGGCCGAGATGCAAGAAGATCTCGCCAAGCTTACCGTTGTGGGCGAAGCAGGTGCAGGACTTGTCAAGGCGACAGCAACCGCCAAGGGTGAACTGACGGCGCTCGACATCGACTCGTCGATCTTTTCCGGTGATGACAAAGAAGTTGTCGAAGATCTGATCCTTGCCGCCATCAAGGACGCGCAGGCAAAAGCGGCTCAGAAATCTCAGGATGAGATGAAGCAGTTGACCGACGGCCTTGGCCTGCCTGCTGATATGAAGCTGCCGTTTTAAGCGCAGACCGTGTTGGCGCGCAACGACCTGCGCGCTGACCAAGCCGGGCAATGGCTGCACGAGAGGCGAAACAAAACTCGAACATTCCCCTTTTCGCGCTCGGTTTTTGTGCCGTATAAGGCATAAAGCCGCAACCAATCAGCCGGAAAACCCGCCCCAGTGTCGCAAAATTCCACCGCCGAAATCGAACATCTGATCGCCCTTCTGGCCAAATTGCCGGGGCTTGGACCGCGATCCTCGCGACGGGCTGTGTTGCACCTGATCCGCAAACGTGAATTGCTGCTGACCCCGCTGGCAGCCGCCATGCAGGAGGTCGCCACAAGCGCCCGCAGCTGCCTCAACTGCGGCAATGTGGGCACCAGCGAGATCTGTGCCATTTGCAGTGACGAGGTGCGGGCAAACGGCGAACTCTGTGTGGTCGAAGACGTCTCAGACCTATGGGCGATGGAACGCGCGGGCGTGTTCAAAGGCCGCTACCACGTTTTGGGCGGTACCTTGTCAGCGTTGGACGGGGTTGGCCCCGATGAGCTGCGCATCCCACAGCTTGTGGACAGGGTGACAGGCGAAAACGTGCAGGAAGTCATCCTGGCCCTCAATGCTACCATCGACGGTCAGACCACCGCGCACTACATTGCCGACCTTGTGCAAGATGATGTGACGCTCACCTCCCTTGCCCAAGGCGTGCCCATCGGAGGCGAGCTGGACTATCTCGACGAAGGGACAATTTCAGCGGCTCTTAAGGCGCGCAAGGCGTTCTAGGACTTTGGCAACTCACAGATCGCAAATGAACCTAAGCCGACGAGAGTCTGCTCTCTCAAACGCTATCACCAAGCAGAACGCAGATACTCCCGCGCCTGCCAATGTGCCCTGGCCGATAGCCAGACCCCATCGCAACCTTGGGCGTAGCGCCGCGCCAAAGGCGCGGCGCTACGCCCAACCGGCGGACAGCAATCTCTGATTGCAGACGATGGGCGGGAGCTCCATGTTCGAACAATTGAACCGGTTACTTACATGAAGCATGAAACCCTCAGATCTGCCGAACCGCCTGTAGGAGCGTCGCGAAACCCGCTTCAGAGACATCTTTATGCAAAACGAGCCGCACTGGTTCATCCTTGCTGACATTTATTTTCACACCTGTAGCTGTGAAGCTTTCCACCAGTCGATTTTGAACCTCAGACGCGGCGTGCAAAAACAGCATATTTGTGTCGCCGCGAACATCTGTAACACCGACATCTTCCAGTACCGTTTTCAACTCAGCCGCTCGTGCATGGTCCTCAGCAAGTCGCGCGATGTTATGCTCCAAGGCATATAGCCCCGCTGCCGCCAAAACACCGGCTTGACGCATTCCGCCGCCCAGCATTTTCCGCAGACGCCGCCCCTTGGCGATCAGATCAGACGGCCCGACAAGAACCGAGCCGACCGGCGCGCCTAACCCTTTGGACAGGCAGATGGAAACCGTGTCAAAAGGCGCGGCCAGTGCCTTCTCACCACATTGTAAGGCAACGGTTGCATTGAAGAAACGCGCGCCATCCAAATGGGTCGATAGCCCGGCCGAACGGGCCACATTCACCACTTCAATACAGCGTGCCAATGGCACCGCCATACCGTTGTGGCTGTTCTCCAAAGACAGCAAACGGCTGATCGGGTGATGCGCATCATCCTCTTTAACCGCCCGGCCAACATCATCGGCGTTTAGCCCGCCATCCGGCTCGACCAAACGCGGGTCCAAAACACATCCACCCAAAACAGAAGCCCCACCTGCCTCGTATTTATAAACATGATAATCTCGCCCGGTGATCACCTCTTCCCCCCGTCCACAATGGGCAAGCATCGCAATCAGATTGCTTTGAGTACCCGACGGCAGAAACAGCGCGGCGTCTTTTCCCAGACGCTCTGCCAGCGTACACTCAAGTCGAGTAATACTGGGGTCTTCACCAAAAACGTCATCTCCAACTTCCGCTGCGGCCATTGCCGCCCGCATTGCGGCATCCGGTCTGGTGACCGTATCGCTGCGCAGGTCACATTGGACTTCAACGTCCGGGTTCAAAGCCTGTTGCGAGCTATATTGACTCATGGCCAAACTCCCTTTTTGACCACACTCAGAGTCTGTGTGCGGCGGATGGTCTGAATTTTTTGGTTTTTGATAGAGCCGCGCACTGGCGGGTCGTCCTCTAGTGTTTTGCATTTAGGCGCAGGTCACACAAAAAATCAAAACCTCAATTGTATGCGATACACACCGTGCAATTGCCCACGCAAAGAACACCATTGCCTGATTTGCATACAAAACACGCAACATATCGCACAGCCGCGGCGTGGAGTTAAATCTGCATCAATTTCCACTAATCTTTCGACAAAATTAGCGACTTTCATTGGCGAAAATGTGATGTGACTTACACTCTAAACGAAAGTAAACGCTAACTACGTGTATTTTAAAACGTAGCATTATTTGCCTTGGGCGATTTGCCCGCTATTTGTTTGTTTATTCTTAGTTTGTTTTTGCGGGGAGCACTTGTGCAGTTTAGCCCCCAAGCAAACCAGCACTCTTACCCCGCAAAGAAGCCGCAGCATTTTCATGCTGCGGCTTTGAATTCTTAACGGCGGCTTATTTTGCGAGGCTCAGGCCTCGTCGTCCTCATCATCATCGCCACCACCCGCAGGCAAGTTAAAGAAGCTGTCCGCATCCACAATCGGATCACTGTCCGAAGGCTTCTTCTCTGCCGGGTTGCTGCCGAGAGTAAAGGCTTCCAGACCTTCGATACCGCTTGGCATCTTGGGTTCTGCGTCCATTTCCAGTGACTGCTCGGTCGACACCAACTTGCGACGCTCATCATCGCTCATCACACCGCCTTCGGCCGCTTTGGCCGCAGCCGCTTTTTGAACCACTGCATCCAGCTCGGATTGTTTACACAGGCCCAACGCAACAGGGTCGATGGGCTGCATGTTGGAAATGTTCCAATGTGTACGTTCGCGGATCGACTGAATGGTCGGCTTGGTTGTGCCCACCAGCTTGGCGATCTGACCATCGGTCAATTCGGGGTGGAATTTCACCAACCACAGGATGGAATTCGGACGGTCCTGACGTTTGGACAGCGGGGTATAACGGGGACCACGGCGTTTTTCTTCGCCAGCCGCAGCCGGGTTGAACTTCAACCGCAGTTTATGCAGCGGGCTTTCAACGGCCTTGTCCAGTTCTTCTTGGGTCAGCTGATTGTTCGCAACCGGGTCGAACCCCTTTACGCCAACAGCAACTTCACCATCGGCAATGCCCTGGATTTCCAGCTCGTGCATGCCCACAAAATCACCGATCTGCTTGAAGCTGATCGTTGTATTATCCACCAGCCACACGGCGGTCGCCTTGGCCATCAACGGTTTTGCCATGCGTCTTCTCCTTCACGCGCGCCTTATCCCCAGATATAGCTTCCCTGTCGCCTGGAATAGGCGGCCCCGGTGTTTTGGGGCAGGTTTCCGTTTTCGGGGAACTTCATGCTCTATATAGTCGCCTTCGTTTGATAAGGAAAGAGGCCAATGCGCGCTGTATTTTACGCAATCACACTGTTTTTTTCGGTTCTCACCGCCCCATTGGTCGCCGAGGGCGAACGTGCTGGAGAATTTGATTACTACGTTCTGGCGCTCAGCTGGTCTCCCAATTGGTGCGAAGTGGAAGGCGATGCCAAAGGGTCTGATCAATGCGATCCACGCCATGACCACGGCTGGGTCATGCATGGGCTGTGGCCTCAGTTCCACCGGGGTTGGCCCAGCTATTGCCGCACTGTCGAACAGGCCCCAACCCGCCGTATGACCAGCGAGATGGCGGATATCATGGGCACATCCGGGCTGGCTTGGCATCAATGGAAAAAACACGGCACCTGTTCTGGCCTTTCCGCCCAAGGCTATTTTGATCTGTCCCGTCAGGCTTATGAGCAAATCGAACGCCCCGCGATCTTTCGCAAATTGGACAAGACCATCAAACTGCCGGCATCCGTTGTCGAAGATGCATTCCTGAAGGCAAACACTGATCTTGACCGTGACAGCCTGACCATCACCTGCCGCGATGGCCACATTCAAGAGGCGCGGATCTGCCTGTCTCGCGATCTATCGCCTGTGCCCTGTGGCCGCGATGTGATCCGGGATTGCCAGCTAAAGGACGCGCTGTTTACGCCAATTCGATAGGCCGATCACACAGGCATGGCGCATCTGTGAGAGATTGAAATCCTATTCTGTGCTATCCTTACCTTAGGGCCGCCCCATGGCCGACGCTCAATCTTTGACGGCACCGGCCAGACAGGCGGCAGCATGTAGGTGAGGACAAAGGGGTAAGGCATGGCACAAACAATCGGAAACCCAGCCAGCTGGCTGGTCAAGCATTTTGGCAGCACGGGACAGCATATTGGCAACTCGGTCGATCAGATCCGATCGCCAAGCACCGAGCTGCCAGAGATCCGGCGACTTGCCCTGCAAGATCTCATCGCTGCGCTCAAAATGGGAATGCGTGACTTTGCAGCCTGCCGCAGCGACGCCATGTTCACCGTTTTCCTCTACCCCTTAATCGGCATCGCATTGGTGGCCATGGCGGCGTCGGAACAGTTTTTCCCACTTCTTGTGCCAATGATCCTTGGCTTTGCCATTGTCGGCCCCGCGGCGGCGGTAGGGCTCTATGAAATGTCAGCCCGGCGCGAGGCAGGGTTCGAGGCAAAATGGAGCGATGCGTTAAACCTGATCCGCACACCAGCCTTCGTGCCGATATTGACACTCAGCCTGTTTCTTGCGGCATTGTTTGTGATGTGGCTGGTCATGGCCAATATTATCTTCATGTACACGCTGGGACCTGAAAGCCCAGAAGGCCTGTGGCCCTTCCTGCGGGATGTCGTAACGACACCCGAGGGGCGCATTATGGCTGTCGTCGGCATGGTTGTTGGGTCAATCTTTGCACTGGCGGCCTTTGCCACATCCTTGATTTCCTTTCCGATGCTGTTGGATCGCAGGGTCGGCGTGCCGGTGGCGGTCGTCACTTCCTTGCGCGCTGTGCGTCGCAATTTGCGAGTGACCTTGGTCTGGGGAATTATGGTCGGAACCGCCCTAGCCATTGGGTCGATCCCCTTCTTTGCAGGGTTGATCATTATTGTTCCAATCTTCGGTCATGCCACCTGGCATCTGTATCGCCGGTTGGTGGTGTAACCCGAACGGATTTGATCAGGGACCGCCCGCCAACGGCGGGCGCGCCGCGCAAGCGGAGGCCGGGCGCATCTGCGCCCGGCCTCCGCTTGCGCGGCGCTGTTACACCTATCGGAACAACCTCTGTTTCGTGACCTAACTCAGCCCGCTACCTGCAAAACGATTTTACCAATATGCGCTGAACTTTCCATACGGGTATGTGCGGCAGCGGCATCCACCAGGTCAAAACATTGATCCATCACAGGCGCGACCTTCCCAGCCTCTAACAAAGGCCAAACCACACGTTTCAGATCAGCCGCAATCCCTGCCTTCGCCAAATCGCTTTGAGGCCGCAATGTCGACCCGGTTATCGTCAAACGGCGCATCATCACATGGGCAAAATTCACCGCCACCTTGGGGCCCGACAAAAATGCGATCTGAACCAAACGGCCATCATCGGCCAGCGCTTTGATATTGCGCGGGATGTAGTCGCCACCCACCATGTCCAAAATGACATCAGCGCCACCTTCGGCCCGCAACGCATCAACAAAATCCGCTTCGCGATAGTTGATCGCCTGCTCGGCACCCAGATCCAGACAGGCCTGACATTTTGCATCTGTTCCCGCAGTGGCAAAGACCCTTGCCCCAAGCGCCCGCGCCAATTGGATCGCCGTGGTGCCAATCCCCGATGAGCCACCATGCACCAAAAACCGCTCTCCAGCTTTTAAGCCCGCACGCTGAAACACGTTGGACCAGACGGTAAAGAACGTCTCGGGCAGGCAGGCGGCTTGTTTGAGGTCCATTCCGGCAGGAATGGGCAGGCAATGTGCCGCGGGGGTTCCAACATATTCCGCATACCCCCCACCTGGCAACAAGGCACAGACCTGATCGCCAACAGCAAAGTTGCTGACGCCGGGTCCAACCGCCACGATCTCACCTGCAGCTTCAAGGCCTGGCAAATCGCTCGCCCCTTTGGGCGGCGCGTATGATCCGGCCCGCTGCAACGCATCCGGCCGGTTAACCCCGGCAAAGGCCACTTTGATCACCACTTCGCCCGCGCCCGCAACCGGTACGGGCCGCACACATAGGCGCAGCACCTCAGGTCCACCCGGTTCGGCAATCTCAACTGCCCGCATTGTCTGTGTCATCGGCTGTCTCCAATAGCGTCAGTACTAAATGTATAAATGCCGCAGAGTGTAGGACCAGCCCAACCTTACGCCTGCGACATCAGGCGGCATACAGGACCGCGCCTTCATCTTTTCGGAAATACTTTCGCCAAACACAGGCGCATCGCGCCAAATCCAACCTTCAGCCGCGCGCGCCGGGCAGATCATCGCGTGGCTTGGGTTTCTTGATCTGGCTCGCCAACCAATTTGGCCCCGCCAGCAATGGCTTCAACAACGGGTTCTTCTGTACGCCAGCTTTGACCTTTTCAAACAGCATCACATCGTCGATACGGCGCTCCAGAAAATCCCATGTTGCCTGATGGTCCAGACTGTCGTCCCCCAGCCAATACAGAACCGTGGCTGAATACACACCGGACAGAGTCATCCGCTTGCTGTACCAATTCACATCTTCTGAAGTATCGCCCAGCGTGTCCCAGATCGCGCCGCTCGTGGACCAGACGGCCCGCGCGCCCTCACCGGCATAGATCGGCAATGAGAATAACGTGGTGCCGCGTCGGACCAGCTCTTTGTCCTCGATCACTTCCAGCCGAATGCGCACCGCCTGGGCAATCTTGTCACGAAAACGCATGCCCTCCAGGTCCGCCTCTTTCAGCCGTTCGACCATCGTCTGATCTCCGGCCAAATGGTAGGCCATCGCCAGATCCACCGCACCGCGCGGGCAGGCCAGCTTGGCCACAGCTGGATCCACGTCCGCATCGCGAATCGCCGCTTGGAACGTTTCCTCGCTCCAGCCATCAAAGGGCACATGCATCACCGCAGCTTCCAGTATCTGCGCCCTAATTTGGGTCTGATCCGTCTGTGTCATGGCTTTCTCCCTGCGTATACGCTGTTACTTCGAGGACTCACCCCACCTACTAGACAAAATAACATCGTCTTGCTATATGGCCAGCTCCTGCAATTTCCTTGCAACTCTTATCTAGAAAGGTGGTGAAAACCACATGCAGGTTAGTGTTCGCGATAATAATGTCGATCAGGCGCTCCGTGCCCTGAAGAAAAAGCTGCAGCGCGAAGGCGTCTTCCGCGAAATGAAGCTCAAGCAACATTTCGAAAAGCCGTCCGAGAAAAAAGCGCGTGAGAAAGCTGAAGCGATCCGTCGTGCCCGTAAACTGGCACGTAAGAAAGCACAGCGCGAAGGTCTCCTCTAAGGAAATCTTCTGTGGCCCGCAGGTCGGCTTGTTCGATCTGACCGATGCCTCTCCAGTTTTGTTCTGGATACTGTAAAGTATAACGACCCCCGCAGCCCTGGCTTCGGGGGTTTGTTTTTGCGTGCTCTAAAAAGCCACAGACTATTACCTGGCGGCAGCACAACGGCAGGCCTTAACCAAAGCACAAGACTTCTTAACGCCTGGCGACATTTCAAAGTTTCAAAGTCCGCGCCTGCACATGACTTCTCCACGATCCGGCCTCAATTTCGCCACGCATAGCATCGCTACCGATTCCAAGGCAGCTATTCAGACCGTCGCGACAGGCAAGATTACTCTTAATTTCTGAAATTCAATCGGCATATTTGCGCTCAAAAAGCCCCTCAAGTTAACGAAAGGCAAATCTAAGCCGATAGAAGACCACGTGAATGGCGGGGTTTCACCGTAAATTTACGATTTTAAACACGCGCCATGCAGCCTGCCCTAATTCCGCGCTAATCCCATCGTAGAGGTTAATACTACGACCTCGCGATGAGGCTACCTTAGGAGAAGTACCTATGAGCGAAGCGAGCGCTCTTGAGCGACAAATGTTAGAATTGATTAACGCAGAACGTGCGGCGAACGGGCTCAACCCTGTACAGCTAGAACTGCGTTTGAACGATTCCGCCGAAGATCACAGCACATGGATGCTGAACCAAGACGTCTTTTCCCACACTGGCGTTAATGGCACCTCTGCCGGCGACCGCATGGCGAACGCCGGGTTTGAATTCACCGGCAGCTGGCGGTGGAGCGAAAACATCGCCTGGCAAAGCGAACGCGGCGATCCCGGTCTCGAAGACGATGTGATTGATCTGCACAACGCACTGATGAACAGCCCTGGTCACCGCGCCAATATCCTCGACCCTAATGTGACGGTCATTGGGATCGGAATCGAGCTTGGGGAATTCAACGGTTACACAGCCGTCATGGTCACCCAGAACTTTGCACTCACCTCTGCTGATCTGCAGCTAGATGATGCGTCCAGCCCCCCTAACCAAGAAGATCCAGTAGTCGTCGAAGACGTGCCGACCAACGGCGATGACACGATCATACTCGATAGTCCGGCTTTGGTCCGGGTGTTGCGTGGCAACGACACGGTCACGGGCAGCAGCGGTGACGACACTGTCTTCGGTGGTAACGGCAGGGATGTTGTCAACGGTGGCGACGGCAATGACGAGCTCATCGGTGGCGCAGGCGGCGACGCGCTTTTGGGTGAAGCCGGTGATGACATCCTACGCGGCCTAAGCGGTCCCGACACGCTCGAAGGTGGCGCGGGCGAAGACACCCTTCTCGGAGGAGATGGTTTCGATTTCCTTGATGGTGGATCAGACAACGACACCCTATTTGGTGGCCTCAGTCGGGACACTTTGGATGGTGGCGAAGGCAACGATCGACTTTCCGGTGGCTTTGGCAAGGACACTTTTGTGTTCTCAGAGGGCACCGATCGCGTGATCGACTTTAACAAAGCTGACATCGAGGACTTCGTCGATCTGAGCGCCGCAGTCGGCATTACAAGTTACGCGGACTTGGTCGCCAACCACACCGAAGTCAAAAACGGTCATCTGCGGATTACGGACGATGCGGATAATACATTAATCTTGCTCCGGACCGATATGACTGACGTGGACAGCAGCACGTTTTTGTTCTGACCACCTGCCCGGCGCGTTGCACTGCGCTGGGTCACCTAAACTACCGATGCCCCCGGGCGGATCAGCGTCTTCAGATCTGCCCATATTACTAAGCCCGGCCAATGGCCGGGCCTTTTTGGTTCATCCCGATGCCGGGGATCAAGATCAGTAGATCTTGGGCACATACAGCTCATCTGGCAGAACCCGACGTTCGTAATCGGGGTTATACTCACGATCCGGCAAGTTGACCTTTTCGCTCGGGACGTCCTCATATGGGATACGTGTCAGCAGGTCCTCAATACAATTCAAACGTTCGCGCTTCTTGTCGTTGCCTTCGACGATGAACCACGGGGCCTCGGGGATGTTTGTGCGTTCAAACATCTCTTCTTTGGCAGTGGTGTATTGCTCCCAACGGATCCGGCTTTCCAAATCCATCGGCGACAGCTTCCACTGTTTCATCGGATCATGAATCCGCATCATAAAGCGCAGCTGCTGTTCTTCATCTGTGATCGAGAACCAGTATTTCAGCAAGATGATACCTGAACGCGCCAACATGCGTTCAAATTCGGGAACGTCCTGAAAGAACTGTTCGACTTGATCGTCCGACGCAAAGCCCATCACCCGTTCCACACCGGCACGGTTGTACCAGGAGCGGTCAAACAGCACGATTTCACCAGCCGCTGGCAGATGCGGCACGTAACGTTGGAAATACCACTGGCTTTGTTCACGGCGGCTTGGTGCGGGCAAAGCCACCACGCGGGCTACGCGCGGGTTCAGGCGTTGGGTGATCCGTTTGATCACGCCGCCCTTACCGGCACTGTCGCGCCCTTCAAACAGGATACAGACCTTGGCACCGGTATGTTGCACCCAATCCTGCACTTTGATCAGCTCGGCCTGCAGGCGCAGAAGGTTCTGGAAATAGACCTTGCGATCCAACATCTCAGGGTGCTGCGCGCGATAGATTTTGCGCAGCTCCATGGACAGCATAGGCTCGGCAAATTCGATCTCAAAATCCTCATCCAGCGTGTCCTGCAGCTCAGCTTCAAGCCAATCCAGGGATGTGTTGTCCATTTCGCTGGTCACGGGGATCTCCTTCATCAAATCCAAAATCCATACGAGGCCATAGCGGCCCCATATGATCGTTTCATGTCAATTGGGCAAAAAACCACCGCATAACACGCGGTTAGGGTTAAAAGCATAGGGCCAGACATGCAAAGGTTGAAGTCCTCAACCAGCCCAACATCAAATTACCCTACCGGAGCCCGAGGCAATGCTCAAACAGGCAGCGCGGTTGTCTTGAAAACAGTCCGCAACGCAAAAGAGCTTTGCATCTGCGCTACCCCAGGCAGACGCGCAAGATACTGTCGGTGGATACGGGCAAAATCATCCGTGTTCTGTGCAACCACCTTCAACAGGTAATCCGCCGTACCCGCCATCAAATGACACTCCAGCACATCCGGAATTAGCGCGACACCTTTCTCAAAAGCATCCAGAACCTCGTCCGCCTGACCTGACAGGGTGATCTCCACAAAAACGGTGGTGGGCACTTCCATTTTGCGCGCATCCAAAAGCGCCACATATTTGCGAATATAGCCATCCACCTCCAGCCGCTGCACACGGCGGTGGCAAGCAGATTGAGACAGGTTCACCGCCTCAGATAGGTCTGCGTTCGAAATCCGCCCTCGGTCTTGTAGCACCTTTAGAATACGACGATCTGTTTCATCCAAGGACATATGTCGAAGATCCTTTCACAACTTGATTTCCTAACCGCATAATCTCCCATTCCCATAAAGTAAACCTGCACAGAAAAGCAGCACATTTTGCGACAGCTGCGCCACCCTGAATACACTGGGAAGTGTGAGAGCGTGCAGGAGAGCCACCATGAAAATCGGATGCCCAACGGAAATCAAACCACAGGAATTCCGCGTCGGGATGACCCCTGACGCCGCCCGTGAAGCTGCCAATCATGGCCATGAGGTCTATATTCAGCAGGGCGCGGGCCTCGGCGCCGGGTTCTCGGACCAAGATTACCAACAGGCCGGTGCCATCCTTCTGGACACCGCCGAAGAGATTTTTGCCACCGCGCAAATGATCGTAAAGGTAAAGGAGCCGCAAGCGGTTGAACGCAAGATGCTGCGCGAAGGACAGCTGCTGTTCACCTATCTGCACCTCGCCCCCGACCCAGCACAGACACGCGATTTGCTGGCCTCGGGCTGCACCGCGATTGCTTATGAAACCGTCACGGATGCGCACGGTGGCCTGCCCCTGCTTGCCCCCATGTCCGAAGTGGCCGGCCGTCTTGCTCCACAGGTGGGCGCCTGGACCCTGCAAAAGGCCAACGGCGGTCGCGGCGTTCTGATGGGCGGCGTCCCCGGCGTTGCCCCGGCCAAAGTTGTGGTTATTGGCGGCGGGGTTGTTGGCACCCACGCGGCCAAGGTCGCCGCAGGCATGGGCGCAGATGTCACCGTTCTGGATCGGTCGCTCAACCGTCTGAAATATCTGGATGATGTCTTTGGACGTGACTTCAAAAACCAATATGCCACCGCTGGCGCCACGGCTGATCTGGTGCGTGCGGCCGATATGGTCATCGGCGCGGTGCTGATCCCCGGTGCGGCGGCCCCCAAATTGGTCACCCGCGCGGATCTGTCCGAGATGAAGCCCGGCGCAACCCTCGTAGACGTCGCCATCGACCAGGGCGGCTGTTTTGAAACCTCCAAAGCGACCACCCATGCTGACCCAATCTACGAGGTCGACGGCATCATGCATTACTGCGTCGCCAATATGCCCGGCGCCGTGGCGCGCACCTCGACCCAGGCACTTGGCAACGCCACCCTGCCCTTCCTGTTGGCGCTTGCCGACAAGGGTTGGAAACGTGCCTGCGCCGAAGATCCGCACCTGTTGAACGGCCTAAACGTCCACTCGGGTCAATTGACCTATGAGGCTGTTGGACAGGCGCTTGGCCTTGACCATATCGCGGCTGAAACCGCCATCCAGTAACCGTCCCCGACGGCCCTCCTGCGCGACCCTTTTCATGTCCAAGGTCGCGCAAACCTCGCGTTTTGCCCTTGATCAGCCTTCCCCTTTCGGGCTGCTCTTGGGCAAAACGCCTTTTGTTTTCCCCGAACGCATAAGTTGAACCGCATGTATTGCCAATTTACAGGTGCCCCCTTCCTACACTAACCTGCGCGCACCTCGGAAAACCCAGAAGAAACAATAGGGTGACCCAGGGGCAAAAACGGGGACAAGAGGAAACGCGACATGTTCAACGAGTTCAAATCATTTATCGCCCGCGGTAATGTCATGGATATGGCGGTCGGTATCATCATCGGTGCGGCCTTCACCGCGATCGTGAAATCCATGGTAGATGATCTGGTCAACCCAATCATCGGCCTGTTCACCGGCGGCATTGATTTCACCAACAACTTTTTCGTTCTGTCCGGCGACGGCGAGTATGCCTCGCTTGAAGCGGCTCGCGAAGCAGGCGCTGCGGTCTTTGCCTATGGCGCATTTGGCATGGCCGTGCTGAACTTTCTGATCATCGCCTTTGTGGTGTTCATGCTGGTTCGCTATGTGAACAAAGCCAAAGAAGCGATGGAAACCAAAGAAGAAGCCGCTGAAGAGGCCCCAAAAGGCCCAAGCGAACTGGACGTTCTTCTGGAAATCCGCGACTCGCTGAAATCCGAACAGTAAGACCCCGACCGCCGCATGTTTCGTGTGGCGGTCCTTTTTTGCTTTATTTCAGAACGATCATTCTGTTACGTAAACAGTATGGCTCGACCACAAACATACAACCGCGCCCTGTTGGCGGAAAAGACACTGCACCTGTTCTGGGCAGGCGGCTACAGCGCGACGTCGATGGATGATCTGGTGCGTAAAACCGGGGTCAGCCGTCACGGCATTTACAAGGAATTCGGCGGCAAAAAAGGCGCACTGTTGCAGGCGCTGGATCTGTATCAGACGCAGATTGTCACCCCGGCCTTTGCCCGTGTGGAACAACCAGACGCAACGCTCGACACCGCCGCGGACTATTTCACCTATCAAATCAACCTGGCCCAAACATCCGGCCTGCCGGGGCCAGGATGTCTGGTGGCAAATCTGACGACGGAAATTGCCCCTCACGACACAGACATTCGTGCAAAAGTCGATGCCCATAATGCCCGCCTGCGCGCAGGCTTCCGATCAGCCCTTGCAAACACGGCACCGGATCACTCCCCTAGCCAGCTGAGCGCAAGCGCAGACGCCACACTGACCTTTGCCACCGGGCTTTGGTCGCTGTCGCGCGTCACCGAAGATGCCGATGTTCTGCGCGCAGCCGCCAGCCATTTCATTTCCATGCTAAAAAGCAGCATCACATGACAACGATCGCCCTGACACGCCAACTGCCGACCGCCTTCTTGTGGGCGGTGGGATTGAACATGATCTGGATGAATATCTCCGAGGTCTTTCGCTATTTTGCCTTTGTTATGCCCATGATGCGCGAAGCCATGCACGTCATTCCCGAAGTCGCGCCAATGAACCTGCCGGTATTTCTGATCTGGGCGATCTGGGACACGCTGTTGGTGGTCGCGGTCTCGGCAATTACCTGGTTGGCGCTTGATCGCTTCGGGGAAACCCGGCAGTCCCAGCTTGCCACAGCAACAGGCATTTGGGCCTCGATCTTTGTAATTTTATGGCTTGGGCTTTACAATATGAACCTCGCTCCAATGTCTGTGGCACTGGTCGCTTTACCTTTGGCTTGGGTTGAAATCGCGGTCGCCGTCTGGTTGGTTCATATTGCACGCAAACGCGGCCGAGGCTGATACAGCGGCGTTCTATCCACCACGCGGGCGCCGCGACAGCTGGTTCTGCACCCCGCGATACGCCACTCTGCCCGCCGCCTTATACCCCAGTTTTGCAGCCAGCCGAACCGAGGGCGCATTGTCCTGCGCAATCATCGCGGCTGTCTCGGACCAGGGCTGGCCGTCGGCCCAGGTCAGGGCGGCCGCCATCGCCTCGGACGCCAAACCTTGACCATGGGCCGAGGGGTCCAGCACCCAACCTGCCTCAATCGGATCCACGCCCAATAAGTCCTTCAACGCAGGTTCCGACAGGCGAGGCAGGATACAAAACCCCACCATGCCCAAATAGGCACCCTCCCGCGATGTGACCGCCCAATAGCCAAAGCCAAGCGCGGCCCAGTGACCAATGTGAAACATCAGTTTGGCCCAGGCGGTTTCTGCCGTATCAGGCACACCGCTGATGTGTTTCACCACCTCGGGCTGCGACCAGACCCGCAACACATCTCCGTAATCCTGCAGCCCATGTGCGCGCAGGATCAAACGGTCGGTGCGGATCTCGGGCGCGATCATTTCGGCAATGTGCCCTCAGCTACATAGGTCAGCATCTCAACCACTTGCTGCGGGGTTTGCGCCACGGCCAGGGCCGCCGCATGCACTTCTTTCAACGCGTGTTGATGCTCGGGCTGGCTCAGCACGATGATCGATTTGCCTAACGCCGCCGCATAACCTGCGTCAAAGGCTGCGTTCCACTGTTTGTATTTCTCACCAAAGCGCACCACGACCACATCGGCCTCTTCGATACCTTTGCGGGTGCGGATCGCGTTCAGCTTGGCACCTTTGTGATCGTGCCAGAACTTGTTTTCCTCGGCGCCCAGGATCGCCACGCCGCAATCATCGCTGGCTGCATGATCTGTCACCGGCGCATTAAAATGAATGCCAAGCGCTTCGGCACCCTCAATAATCTGCTCTCGCCAGTCGGTGTGGATTTCACCTGAAAGGTATACGCTCATCATTGGACATCTCCTCCGCCTGTGCCCCGTCACAGGACTGTTGTACATCGCGCCTACACCTAGCGCAGGCGCGCGGCTCAATCCACTGGCGAAATCTTGCGCGCGACGACAAATCGTCCCGGCGTGCTGGCGGGGTAGTTACCGACCTCCAGAACCTCGAACCCAGCGTTCAGGATCATCTGTTCCAATCCGTCGACCGTCACAAACGAGACCGTTTTGGGCGCTTTTCCAATACACCCCATTACAGAGATCATCGCAGTCATAACCATGCGTTTAACCACCCCTGCCTCCCCCAGGCTGGGTGTCTTGGAGATGAACAACCCGCCTTCGGGCAAACGCGCGGCAATGGCAGCCAGATCCGCCGCAAGGTCCGGCACCAGATGCAACAGGTTCATCGCTAGGATCACATCAAACGGCCCTTCGGGGGCGGTCTGCGCCACGGCCACTTGGGTTTTTAGGTTCTCAACTCCCGCCTCCGCCGCGCGCTGGTCGGCGATAGCCAACATGGCGGGGGCCAGATCCGTGGCCAGTATAGAATTAACCTGGCCCGCCAGTTTGACGGCGGTGGTTCCAGTGCCTGCACCCAATTCCAGAACATCTTGTGCAGGTGTCAGATAATGTGCCACCCGGTCCAATGTGCGCGCATAGGCGTCCTCATCACGCACCGGCAGCGCCGCGTATCGCGCGGCGATACCATTCCAAAACCCTAGATCAACCGACATGTCACACACTCCATTGTTGTGCGCACCTTAGTCCCACACCGGCACGCGATGAATTGCCTAAAATCGCAAGGGACCTATACAGGGATGTATGAGCAGCCCTGATTGGACACATATCCGCGCCTTCCTTGCCACCGCCGACACAGGATCCCTGTCTGCGGCGGCTCGGCAATTGCGTCTGACGCAACCCACGCTGTCGCGCCAAGTGGCCGCGCTTGAGGATGAGATGGGCGTGATGCTGTTTGAACGGCTGGGCCGCGCGCTGCAATTGACCGACGCTGGGCATGAATTGCTGACCCACGCGCGCCAGATGGGCCAGGCGGCCGAGGCTTTTGCCATCACCGCTACCAGTCAAAGCGAAGAGGTTGAAGGCCTGGTCCGCATCACTGCCTCAGATGTGTTTTCCGTCTACGTCCTACCACAAGCGCTGCGCATCCTTGCCGAACGTGCACCCCGCCTGAAGGTTGAGATCGTCGCCGACAACGATCTGCGTGACCTGATGCGCCGCGAAGCAGATATCGCCGTCCGCCACGTACGCCCCGAACAACCCGATCTGGTCGCGCGTCTGGTACAGGAAGCGCGCGCCTATCTCTATGCCAGCGAAACCTATGTCAAAGCAAATGGCGCGCCGCAAACCCTTGCGGACTGCGGGCAGCATGAATTTATCGGCTTTGGCGATGTGGACCAAATGGTTGGGTTTCTCAAACCTTTGGGGATCGAGGCCACGGCCGAGAACTTTCGCTTCAACACCCATAACGGTTTGGTGGGCTGGGAACTGGTGCGCCAGGGATTTGGCATCGCCATTATGGCATCCGATGTAGGTGACAATACACCAGGTGTGATCCGCCTGTTACCACAGATGGAGCCGGTGGTCTTTCCGATCTGGCTGACCACCCACCGCGAGCTGCACACCAGTCGCAAAATACGATTTGTGTTTGATGTTCTGGCAGAGGTTCTGGGACATAAAAAGTGATCCCTGCTCTTATCGCGTCCCCAAGTCTTGGAAAAACCGCAGCAGATAGCCGTCCGGATCAGCGGCAATAAACTGCAGGTTTCCAGCTTCTTGATCTCCAACCCGATACCATTTTTCTTCGAGTTCTAAAGCAAGCGGCATCTGGGCCGCGATGACTTGGCTCAGAAGATGTCTGACGTCAGGAACTTCGATCTGAAGGTTCACACCGCGCCCAAACGGCTTTTCAAGCACCGCGTCGCCAAAATCCCGCCCTGCGCCAAGTTGGTCAATCATCAACTCAGCTCGACCCAACGCCAGATAGCTAAACCCTTCGTCAGGGCGTTCATGCAGAACACAAAAGCCCAATACGTCCACATAGAACGCGCGCGATGTCATCCAGTCTCGGACAGATAATTCTGGCACCAACGCATAGGGCATTTAATCCTCCAGCCACAAAAAACGCGCCCCGAAAGCGGAGCGCGTTTTGTGTTCACGACAACATTCGGTTACCCGCGCAATTCACCGCCAGTGGCCTTGGTCACTTTGGTGATGATCTTGGCGCTGACGGCTTCAATGTCTTTTTCTTTCAGCGTCTTGTCTGTGGGTTGCAGGCGCACGGTGATGGCCAGGGATTTCTTACCCTCACCCAGTGAGCCCCCAATGAATTCGTCAAAGACACGCACATCCGCGATCAACGCCTTGTCGGCACCGGCTGCGGCATTGACCAATGTCAGCGCCTCGACACCCTCGTCGACCACAAAGGCAAAGTCGCGTTCAACTGCTTGCAAATCGCTGATCGCCAGCGCACCGCGGTTGGCACCGGATTTGCGTGGCATCGGGATTTCTTCGGGCCAGATGGTAAAGGCAACCGCCGCGCCCTTGATCCCCAGTTCAGACAGAACCTTGGGGTGCACTTCGCCAAAGACACCCAATGTCTTTTTCGGTCCCAGACAGATACGACCGTGGCGACCCGGATGCCACCAAGCATCGCCTTCACGCAGGATCTGAACCTTGGCAGGGGCACCAATCGCGCTCAGCACCGCCTCAACATCGGCTTTGGCGTCAAAAACATCCACATCACGGGACGCGCCATGCACATCCTTGGGACCGGTTTTGCCCACCAAGAGACCCGCGATCTGTTCACGCTGCTCGCCAGGCTCGCTGCCCTGGAACACCGGTCCTGCCTCAAACAGGGCCAGATCCATAAAACCACGCGCCTGATTGCGGGCGGCTGCCTGCAACAGACCCGCCAACAGGTCCGGGCGCATATGGCTCATCTCGGATGAAATCGGGTTCGCCAATTTGCTGGTATCTTCACCGCCGCCAAACAGTGCTGCGGCGCCTTGGTCGATGAACGTATAGGTCACCAGCTCATTATAGCCCAGAGCTGCCGAGGTCCGGCGTGCCATCTGCATGCGGCGCTGCTGTGGGGTCATGACCGGTTTGGGAATGCCATCGGTCAAACGCGGCAGCGGCTTGCCTTCCAGCTTGGTCAGGGACGCGATCCGCGCCACTTCTTCCACCAGATCCGCTTCGCCCATCACATCGGGACGCCAGCTTGGCACATGGGCCAAATTGCCTTCCAGACGGAAACCCAGACGGGTCAGGGTCTGGCGCTGTTCGCTTTCGGGGATGTCCATTCCAACCAGCGACTGCACCCGTTCTGCGTCCAACTTATAGGCCCGTGCGTGATTTGGCACATCGCCAGCAATCACCTTGTCCGACGGCTCACCACCACAAAGATCCAGGATCATCTGGGTGGCGCGTTCCAGACCTTCGACGGTGAATTCCGGATCAACGCCACGTTCAAAACGATAGCGCGCGTCGGAATTGATCTTTAGCGCACGGCCTGTGGTTGCGATCTGGACATGATCCCAGAACGCGCTTTCAAGGAAGACATCAACGGTGTCTTCAGTACAACCGGTCTCTTCGCCGCCCATTATACCAGCAACGCTTTCGACGCCATTGTCGTCCGAAATCACCATCTGCCCGGCAGCAAATGTGTATTCCTTTTCGTCCAACGCCAACAGCGTCTCACCACCGGTTGCGCGATGCACCCGCAGATCACCAGAAACCTTTGCCACGTCAAAGACATGCAGCGGGCGGTTCTGGTCAAAGGTGAAGAAATTAGTGATATCCACCAATGTGGAGATCGGACGCAGGCCAATCGCCGTCAACCGGTCCTGCAGCCATTTGGGGCTGGGGCCGTTTTTCACGCCACGGATCACACGACCGGCAAAGACCGGCGCGCCATCCAGCGTGTCGTCGTCAATGGTGACATTGATCGGGCACGGGAACTTACCCTCAATTGAGGTGAATTCACTGGTCTTCAGCGTACCCAATCCACGTGCAGCCAGATCGCGCGCGATACCATACACACCCAGCGCATCCGGGCGGTTCGGGGTGATCGCGATTTCAATCACCGTGTCGACTTTGGCCGGATCATGGGCCGCAAGCCAATCCACCAGCTTGTCGCCCACTGCGCCACTGTCCAATTCAGCAATGCCATCGTGGTCTTCGCCCAATTGCAGCTCTTTCCACGAAGCCATCATGCCGTGGCTTTCAACACCGCGAATTTTGCCAACCGACAGGGTGAAATCGAGGCCCGGCACATAATCGCCCGGCTTACACAGAACCACAGTGATGCCCGCACGTGCGTTCGGCGCGCCACAGACGATCTGTTTCTCGCCCTCATCCGTGTTCACCTTGCACACCCGTAGGCGATCCGCATCGGGGTGCTGCTCGGCCGCCTCGATCTTGGCCAAGGTAAAGGCTTTCAGCGTCTCTGCTGGGTTCACCACGTCTTCAACCTCAAGTCCGAGGTCGGTAAGTGCTTCACAGATCTCGTCCACAGATGCGGTGGTGTCGAGATGTTCTTTCAGCCAGGACAGCGTGAATTTCATCGGTCAAGGATCCCTTGGCAAGCCATGCGTATACCCTGCAGGCAATGGCAAAGAATGGCCAAAGGTGCAAGCCTTGCGCGCGTCCAACTCTCAAGGATAGCTGGGGGTGCGGCCCAAAAGCTCGTCCAGTTGCCGACCAATCCAACCATGGGGAACAAAATGCCCACCCGGATGCAGGTCCAGCACCACGCGCCCCGCATCACAGTCCCAGGCGTTGCGGTGAAAGGTCAGAAACTCGCGCGCTTGCCAGTCGCCACCGTCTTGCCCCGCACTACAGCCCAAGCGTGCCCGCCACAGGCCCACAGCATAGGTCGGATCATCGCCCGCAGGCCCTTTGGAATAGCCCATGACCGTATCCGACAGCCCATGCACATGGCGCACCTCAGCTGGGGCCTCGGCGCAGCGGCTGTCCTCATGCAACGCACCTGCAATCGCCAAAAGCGCCGCCACATGGTTGCCGCTCTCGCAGGCATAGCGCCAGGCCATCACCGACCCCAATGAGTAGCCAGAGACGTAAATCTTATCCACATCAACAGGATAGCGCTGCGCCACATCTTCCAGAACCGCATTGGTGAAATCAACCTCACCGCTGTCGGTCTGCCAATAGTCCCACGCGCGCCCGACGCTGTTGGGCGTCACCAGCAATACGCCGCGCCGCTTGGTCGAAGCTCCAATCCGGTCGCTTTTCTGCGCATGAACGCCGTTGCGGCCCCAGCCGTGATAATGGAGCAGAACCGGCAAAGGGCTTTCGCCATCCCAGCCCTCAGGCTCCATCACGTGATAGGACCGCCCATCCAGATCGCAGGGCTGATCAAGGTGGCAGTCAGACGCCTTCCACGGCCCCATCGCATGGGCAGAGGTGGCAATCAGGAAGGTCAGAAAAGCAAAGACATAACGCATGCCCCGGACCCTAGAGATTTTGGATGAACAGTCACTTCACATGTGGGTTAGTGGGGGCCTCGCCACCTATTATCGGCACAAATACCAACCCAATTGAGAACCACACCCGCAGGCACTCGGCTGCCCTGGTGGGCGCAACGCGCCCGCCGTGGGGCGGGCAGGCGCGTGCCGAGCCACAAGCGGCCCGGCGGTTAGAGGCTAACCCCTAATTTTTCGCTAGCCTCTTGTTTGACATATGCCATAGCGAGATCTTTCATCATTCCTAGGGTCATACCTCCAACCGACAAGGCACCTTTTTTTGTCCTGTTCCATACATTGTCTGCGCGGATCGCGTCGAGGTAATCGTGCCCAAGTGCGGTCAAATTAAAGTAGAGGTGCCCGCCGTGATTTTCATGGATCACTAATTCCCGTTGTCCAAGAAGATCTAAATTGTAGCTGGCCTCTTTCGTTAAGTCCCGCAGTCGTGAGCTGGCTTCGGTAGTCGCATCAACACCCATCGCTTCCCAGAATCGCTTCTCAGCAAAGCCAAGACCGTGCAAACTTTCGCAACTTTCAATTTCGATCAACAATTCTCGTTGCAAATCTAAGTCTTGCTTCATAAAGCCTCCAATCAAAAAGAGCGCCCTTTCGGACGCTCCTTCATTCAATGCACAACTTTAAGTTAAGTCAACGCGACAGGCCACCATGCAGCGTCGGCAGGTCCAGGCACTGGAAACCATAGTGACGCAGCCAGCGCAGGTCGCTGTCGAAGAAGGCGCGCAGGTCGGGGATGCCGTATTTCAGCATCGCAATCCGGTCGATCCCCATGCCAAAGGCAAAGCCCTGATATTCTTCGGGATCGATACCGCCGGCCGCGATCACCTTGGGGTGCACCATGCCCGAGCCAAGGATTTCCAGCCAATCGTCGCCTTCACCAATCTTCAGCGTGCCACCTTCCCAGGAGCAGCGAATGTCCACTTCGGCGGACGGCTCGGTGAAGGGGAAATGCGAGGCGCGGAAGCGCAGATCAACACCGTCCACTTCAAAGAACGCTTTCACAAACTCTTCCAGAACCCATTTCAGGTTCGCCATCGAGATATCTTTGTCCAGCGCGAGGCCTTCGACCTGATGGAACATCGGCGTGTGGGTCTGGTCGTAATCGGCGCGGTAAACGCCACCGGGACAGATGATACGCAGCGGCGCGCCCAGTTTTTCCATCGAGCGGATCTGAACCGGCGAGGTATGGGTGCGCAGCACATGCGGTGGGCGATTGTCGCCCTCGGCGCGGTGCATATAGAATGTATCCATCTCGGCCCGCGCGGGGTGGTGGCCGGGGATATTCAGCGCGTCAAAGTTATACCAATCGGTGTCAATGCGCGGACCTTCCTGCACGGAGAAGCCAAGTTCGGCAAAGATCGCGGTGATCTCTTCCTGCACTTGGGTGATCGGGTGCAGCGTGCCTTGGCGGCGTTGCGGACGGGTTGGCAGAGTTACATCCAGCCATTCAGAGCGCAGACGCTCATCCAGGGCCGCATCGGCCAAGCCAGCTTTTTTGGCTGCCAACGCCGAGTTGATCTCATCCTTCAGGGCGTTCAGCGCCGGACCCGCCACTTGGCGCTCCTCGGGCGTCATCTTGCCCAGCTCGCGCATCTTCAACGCGACTTCGCCTTTTTTGCCAACAGCGGCGAGGCGAATGGCCTCCAGCGCGCTCTCATCTGCGGCCTCGGCAATCTGGCCCAGATATTTTGCCTTAAGATCGTCCATGACGGTCCCCCGAATTCTGCTTAAGTCCTGCTACCACACGCGCCGCCAAACGCAAGGGGCTGACACAAGCCCTGCCGGTCGCAAGCCGCAGCCGTTGCGCGAAAACCTGACCAAAAGTCGCTGAAACCTTGCAACTGGGCCGCCTGCGGGCCATCTTAAAGGACACGACCTGTGGCGCTTTTGTTTTTCCCCGGATGCAAGTTTATGAGTACCTCTGTTACACGCAAACTCACCACCATCTTGGCGGCCGACGCCGAGCGGTTCAGCGCGGCGATGGAGGCGGATGAGGTTGGAACCTATGCGGCGCTCAAATCTGCACGGGCGGTTTTCTTCAAAATGATCGAACGCCGAGGCGGTCGGGTGGCCAATACGGCGGGCGACGGGTTGATTGCAGATTTCCCTTCTGTGGTCGAAGCCACCCATTGCGCCATCGAAGTCCAACAAGAGCTGGCCGCATCCGACAGCGCATTGCGGTTCCGCATCGGCGTCCATCTGGGTGACGTGATCTGCGACGGTGCCGACCTTCTGGGTGATGGAGTCAATCTGGCGGCGCGTCTGCAGACCATGGCAGAGCCCGGCGGCATCCTGATCTCCCGACAGGTTTACGATCAGGTCCACAACAAGCTGACAATTGGGTTTGAATACTTGGGCGAAAAACAGGCCAAGAATTTACCCGACGAAATCTCGGTCTATCGGATCACCACCGGCGTTGCACAGGCGGCGCAGTTTGAAAAGATACGCCCCAAGGCACAGCACCGCACGCCGCCACGCCGTGAGCGGGCGGCCCATGTCTGGGACGATGATTTCGAGGATTTCGACCACAGTTCGCATGCACCCGACCCTGAGACCGCAGAACCGTCGCGCATCGACCAATTCGCACTTGAGACCAAGACACAGCGTTGGTTTGTCTTTGGAGTTGGGGGCGCTGTGGGATTGAACCTGATCACCGGCGGTGGGTTTTGGCTCGCCTGGCCGATCCTCGCCCTCGCGCTGCTCTTTGGCCTGCGTTACGGCGAGCGCGCATTGGGGTTCAAGGCTTATAAATCCATCCCCGTGCGCATCTGGGTGCTGGTCTTATTCCTAATCGGCGTCAATTTGATGAGCTTTTCAGGCCCCTGGGCCATTTTCCCGGTGGCTGCGCTGTTGTTGGGCAGTTGGATATTTTACAAACGGCCGACGACAGATTGACGTGCCTCAGGCGGCAAGCCCTGCCAACATTGTAGCCTCGCGCGCACGAGCAATCATCCGCACCGGAGTAAGACAGGCGTCCGGTCGCAGACGCAACTCTGGGAACAACGCATAGATCTCTTCGGCGGTGTCTTTGGCCCAGCCTTTCATGCCCTCGCCCGCGGGCAAAAAGCTTTCTGAGACAAGCCCCTGCGTTTGCAGCAACTGATGATCGTCAAACAACAGATGCACATAGGTAACCAGATCGCAGTCGGCGCGCGTCACATTCTGCCCGTCCACCAACGCTTTGGCGGGAACCAGAACTTCATCGGCACCAAACACCAATTCGGCCTGCCAACCCTGAACCAGGATACGATGTTGAGGGGAGACATGAATGTCTTGTTCCGCACCAAGGACACCTTGGGCAATACGCACCGGGGCAAAGGCCCCCTGCCCGCGTACCGTGGTCTGTCCAGACCAACGCAGGACTTGCGGGCCGTGATCCTGCGTCAGCACCAGATCGCCCGCACGCAACGCTTCCACACGACGTGGACCTGACGGAGTATCCACCAGGGTTCCAGCGGTGAAACAAGCGATGCCCGTGTCACCAGGCCCAACGGTGTCATAGACCAAAGTGTCCGGATTCGGTTGGTTGAACTGCAAGGTCGTTGTCGTGGAGTTCGGCCCCACCAAAACCGCCAGGTTGCCCGAGGTCTCCCCCGCAGCCAGGCCATCCACGGCCACAATATTCTGGGTGCCGCCGCCGATATCATAAAAGTCGATGACCTCGGACGTGTCGGTATTGCTCAGCGCATAGGCTTCATAATTGTTCGAGCCACCGCCATCCGGATCGGTCAAAAGGATGTTAAAGTCATCCGCCGAGATAACATAAATTAACTCACCATTATCTGGATCGATTGAGGCCTGAACATCCGGGTGTGTCAACGGGATTTCGATGCCCACCTGACCGTTGGACTGATAAAATGAGACGGTGAAATCCGCCGGGTCTTCGCCGGGCGACAAAGCCACCTCAAGGAATTCGGACACGCCCGACGATGCGGCATAAGCATTTGAATAATGAAGTTCACTGATACGAGCCATGGGCTTTCCCGAAATTGCACCCGTAAAAAATGAATTAAAAATTTGTTAAAATTAAGGAGAATTAACCACCTTTTGTTCCCAATCGCAAAACGGTCGCAACGAAAAGAAAAAACCCGCCGGAATTCTCCGACGGGTTTCGACTGTCAAAAAGACAGAATGTATTTGGCTTAGGCTGCCAGTGCGGCCTGCGCTTGTGCAACGATTGCACCAAACGCTTCGGGCTCATGCACGGCCAGATCGGCCAGAACCTTACGGTCCACTTCGATGCCTGCCAGGGTCAAACCGTTGATGAAGCGCGAATATGTCAGCGCCTCGTCGTGGCTGCGAACTGCAGCGTTGATACGCTGGATCCACAGCGCGCGGAAATTCCGCTTGCGGTTCTTACGGTCGCGAGTTGCATATTGGTTGGCCTTATCGACGGCCTGGCGCGCGACCTTAAAGGTGCTCTTGCGGCGGCCATAATAACCTTTTGCAGCCTTGACGACTTTTCTGTGACGGGCGTGAGTGACGGTACCACCTTTAACGCGGGACATAGCTCAGATCTCCTCTTAACGATCGTAGGGCATGTAGCCCTTGACGGTCTTGGCGTCGGGCTTGGACAGGGTGGTGGTGCCGCGGGCATCACGAATGAATTTGGTGGTACGCTTGATCATGCCGTGGCGTTTGCCGGCCTGACCTGCTTTAACCTTACCGCTAGCGGTAACCTTAAAGCGCTTCTTGGCGCTCGACTTTGTCTTCATTTTGGGCATTTCCGTCTCCTTCAATGCGGGTTCGCAAAACACGCGACTCGGCATGCCACTTAGCCGGACGCGCGAACAGAGCGGCCATTTAGACGCAGATGCCCCCGATGACAACCCCAAAAGACTCCGCGCCCCGGCAAACCAAAGAGAATCAACCACCGCGTCAGGGACCCCATCCTCTATTTGCACAGGTCGCGCTAAGTGCTCGGATGATGGCCCACCTCACATTGCCGCATCGGAATTCGACTAAAAATCTACTCAAAGTGATCAATTTATCGAAAGGCGGGAGTAAAAAGTAAAGATCTCCTTTACTCGCCAATCAAACCGAGTAGAAAAATTCCAAGAAGTGCATATTACTTCTGCCAGTAGAAGATCAGTATTTAAAAATTTTGTCGTCCGTTAAGCGCCCTAAAGATCCAAGCGTTGCTGCGGCGACATTTAGTTACCCAAGTACACAATTCATATTTATTCTCAGGATCAACTAAACAATGAAACACCTCTTTGCAGCAGCGCTTGTCATCGCTGCAACGACTACCACAGTGAAGGCCGCAACGTTTCAGTTCTTTACGGATGAAGCCGCCTTTGATGCATTCTTCTCAACCACAACCAGCTTTGACCTGTCGACCGACGACGGCTGGGAATTGTCCGGAGACGATGTTTCCATCTCGGACGGGCTGGTGACAGACCGGATCGATCAAGATGACGCACCGGACACAGTGCTGAACTTTGACGCGCCCTTGATCGGCTTTGGCGCAAACTTTGACCTGTCGCCCGTTGGCGCAGGCTCCGGCATTGCGATCTCAGTTGTTATCGGTGATGAGCTTATCGAGCTGGCTCAGGAGCTACCTGGAACCTTCCAAGGGTTCTTTGGCTTTGCTTCCGACACGGACTTCACGGAAATTTCCTTCAGCGAAGGATCTCGTGCAAGCCGTCCTGCCGAAAGCTACACGTTTGCAGGTCCGGTTGGCGCATTTGCTGATATTGCACCCGTGCCAGTGCCTGCAGGATTTCCGTTAATGGCTGCCGCACTTGGCGCCTTTGCGGTACTGCGCCGTCGCAAAAAAGCCGCTTAAGCAGCTGCACACGAGAAGATCTCGCAAACATCAAAAGGGGCGCATCCGTGCCCCTTTTTACGTTTTACCGCATGTTGTACTTACATACTCACGACGCTTCCACACCGTTCAGCCCGCGGTTAGAACAACCCGCCAATCACACCAAAAAACACATCCGGGATCTGTTCAAATGAATAACCGCCCGGCTTTTGGTTCACCGCATAGGCCACAAGCCCCACAGCCACCAACAACGTCAGCCCGCCCCCGCGTGGAGCACGCGAGTCGCTGATAGCAGACAACAAGGCTGGCACGGACAATAATCCAAGCGCCAATCCAACAATCAGACAAAGATCTGGATCCATAACAGGTTCCCCAACAAACACACCCTGCTGACAGGATATCAAACTTTTCCCTTCGCCAACAATGGATTGGAAAAAGTGCAATAAAAACGCTTCTTTACTGCGGCAGTTCTGCCTCAAACAAATAAAAAGGACCGCCGCAGGCAAACAACCCGCAGCGGTCCAAAATTTAGCAATATACGGCGTCTTATTCCGGATCGCTTGTATAGATCTGGCGCTCGTCACAGGGCGCGATACGCAGAATATTCGTGGTGCCAGCAACGTTGAACGGCACACCTGCGGTCACAACAATCTGATCGCCCTCGCTGGCAAATCCGCCTGCGCGTGCAGCGCGTACAGCGCCAACAACTGCGCCTTTAAAGCGATCCACTGAATCTGCCTGAATGCAATTGCAACCCCAGCTCAGCGCCATACGACGAGCAGTGTCGATCATTGGTGTCATCGCCAAGATCGGAACCGCCGGACGCTCACGCGAGGTCAACAGCGCGGTGGTGCCGCTTTGCGTGTAGCAGGCGATCGCTTTGATGTCGGTTTTTTCGGCGATCTCACGGGCCGCGGCCACGATACCATCGGCAACGGTGGACCCTTTCGCGGAACGCGACGCGTCGATGATGTCACGATAAGTGGGATCCGCTTCGACTTCTTTGGCAACCTTGTCCATGGTCTGCACCGCTTCGATCGGATACTGGCCCGCCGCAGATTCCGCGCTCAGCATGATGGCGTCGGTGCCTTCATAAATCGCGGTTGCAACGTCAGAGACCTCGGCGCGGGTTGGCATCGGGCTTTCGATCATGCTTTCCAGCATCTGGGTCGCAACGATCACCGGCTTGGCGGCGTTACGGCATTTGCGCACCAGACGTTTCTGGATCGGAGGCACCGCTGAAACCGGCAGTTCAACACCCAGATCACCACGTGCAACCATGATGCCATCCGCAGCATCCAGAATTTCGTCGATATTGTCGACCGCAGCAGGCTTTTCGATCTTGGCGACGATTGCGGCACGACCATCCGCCAAACCTTTGGCCTCGAACACGTCCTTGGCACGCTGCACGAAAGACAGCGCCAACCAGTCCACGCCCAGGGCACAGACAAATTCCAAGTCCGCGCGGTCTTTTTCAGACAGGGCTGCAAGCGGCAGAACCACATCAGGCACGTTCACGCCTTTGCGGTTGGAAATCGTACCACCGGTGATGACCGAACAATCAGCGAAGTCTTCACCGCAGCGCTCAACCTTCAGGCGGATCTTGCCATCGTTGACCAAGAGCGAGGCACCGGCCTCAAGCGCTTGGAAAATCTCGGGGTGTGGCAGGTTCACGCGGGTCACATCACCCGGCGTCGGGTCCAGATCCATGCGGAAGCTTGCGCCCTCTTCCAGCTCTTCTGCGTCATTGGCGAATACGCCAACCCGTAGTTTCGGACCTTGAAGGTCGGCCAGAATTGCAATCGGGCTATCCAGGTCCGCTTCGATCTTGCGGATAATCTTGTGACGCTCGGCGATCTCATCATGGCTGCCGTGCGACATGTTCAGACGGAACACATCTGCCCCTGCCTCATGCAAAGCGCGGATAGTGTCATAGTCATTGGAAGCCGGGCCAAGAGTGGCCACGATCTTTACGTTACGCTGTCGTCGCATCGACGTTCTCCTTCGTGTTCTGGGCTTCGTCAGCCCCAGCTCGCCCCAGCCGTCGCAGTGATCAGCTGGCTCAGCGGCCACCTCGCAGCTAGTGCCTGTGCACGCGCGGGGATGTTATCGCAAACATCATCGCGGCCCTTATCGCGCAAATCCATTTATCTGGCAACTCCTGTAACGATGCACCACTTATCAATGACATCCACATGACATATTCTGCATTTTTTTAACGGTAGCGCAGACGCGTCACTGCTCACCAATCACACGTACATAGCGCTGCAATCAAACCTTGCTTCGCGCACCGCCACAGTCAGGATTTTGTGATCCCATTGCCCCCGCCCGCACCGGCTGATACCCATTGCAGCAGCATAGATTTCCGTTGGAGAGCACCATGGACACGCCAAATATCGACCCCCAGACCGAGATCGAATTGCAAGCCGCCGCCTTTCGCCGCCTGCAACAGCATTTAATGCAAGATCGCACCGACGTGCAAAACATCGACATGATGAACCTTGCCGGTTTCTGTCGCAATTGCCTGTCGCGCTGGTATCAAGAGGCGGCCAACGAACGTGATATCGATCTGGATAAAAACGCGGCGCGCGAGATTTTTTATGGCATGACCATGGATGATTGGAAAGCCAATTACCAGACTGATACCAATTCGGAAAAACAGGCCGCTTTTGAGGTCGCGTTCAAGGAAAACGTCACCGACCAGGAGTGACTTTCTAAGTATACGGCCATGATCAAAGGCGGCGCAATGCCGCCTTTTCCGCGAAATGAAACGCAATCCTTAATTGACTAGCCCGCAACCAAAAGGATAGTCGTCGGAAACTAGCACTGTTAAGGTAACAAAAATGCTCCGACACATTACCGCGATTTTTTTTGCATCATCTACGCTTGCCTCCGCCACTTGGGCATCAGAAACCTCCACCACCCCTTGGCTTTCCGAAATCGTCGCAAGCCAGGAATTAGCACACGGTGGTGGTTGCCGCAAAAGCTCGCCGCCTGGTCAATGTTGTCATATGAACCGCAAACTCGGCAAGGTTCACTGCCACTGACATCGCGTCATCGATGGGTCAAATTCACTTTGTGAAGCATCGCTGGATCACACTGCGGATCCAGCGGTTACGGGGTGAATTTTCCTGTCTGAGATGCCAAATCAGATCAAAGGGAATATCAGGCATCGAAAACGGTGTGACACTGGTGGCAAATTCGGCCATCACCCCATCATGCAGTTTCGCCGGCAGGGTTGCGATCAAAGGCGTGTTGCGCATCGCCTCAGCCAACAGCCAGACATTGGGCACACCAACTGTCACCTGACGGCGAATGGCGAATTCCTCCAACCTCTGTTCGACTGTGCTTTTGGTCCGCCCACCGAAATCCAATACAATGTGATGCGCCGCGCCGTAGTCTTCCACGCTGGTGATCGGACCACGCATGTTTGGATCATAAAAAACAGCCGAGGTATCCTCATACAAAGCTTGGGTTCGCAACGTATTGGCATAGCTGTTTAATCGCGGAACAATTGCCGCGTCCAAGTCCATACGGTTTATCGTTTCTTCCAAATTGTCGCGTGCGCCCAATTCGCGGATCGTCACCCGTTTGTTGGGCACTTCCTTCCAGACGGCAGTCTGGATCGCACGCGCCGCCACGGCCATTGCACCGCCATTCATTGCAATCACAATTGGGCGCGGATCAGTTTCCGGGCTGTAGGTTTCGGTCTCGCCCAAAGCTTCCAGATCGGCCAAAATTTGACGCATCTGCTGCGCCATTCGTGTTGCGGCCGCCGTTGGAACAATGCCGCGCCCAGACCTCTGGAACAGTTCCACCCCCAAAGTTCCGCGCAGTTTTTCCAATGTATGACTGACACTCGACTGGCTGACGCCCAATTTCAGCGCAGCTTGGCTGACCGAGACTTCATCGAAGACCGCCAGAAAAACACGCAGCGTTTGGCCGTTTATCTGGGATACATCGATTTTTATCATAGATTAATCCGCCACTTCGATTGCTCTTGTCCGAACAACTAACGCAAAGTTTAATAGAAATTTCAATTAAAAGAAAAAAGGCTGAAAAGGCTGCGATGGGTTACACGAAATCAAACAAACTCCCAGCGTCTGCGTCGTCGGATAATGGGGTCGACGGTTCAGATGGGGGAGGCATTAAATCCTTAGTGGATCATGCCTTAGATTGTGCCCGCAACTCGAATTTTCAAGAAGCAAGAGAAGCGTTAGAGCAGGCAAAACAACGTCTGAAGGAATAATGACGCTTAGCTTACGATTTAATTGCTGACACAGCGCAAGTAGACCAACCACCACTCACGTCGTGCTGTCAGCATTAAAGGGCTGTCCCGCATTTCCGGGACAGCCTTTTTTAAATCTGTAAGTTAGATCGCTGCCGCGAGGCTTTCTTCCAGATAGATCTCGCGCAGGCGCTTGGCGATCGGGCCCGGCGTGCCATCGCCTAGGGTTTCGCCGTCAATCTCAACCACTGGCATCACAAATGCGGACGCCGAGGTTGTGAAGGCTTCATCCGCCTCTTTGGCTTCATCGATGGTGAACAGACGCTCTTCGATTTTCATCTGCGCCTCAGCCGCCATGCGCAAAACCGCCTTGCGAGTGATGCCGTGCAGAATGTCGTTGGACAGCGGACGGGTCACGATCACGCCATCCTTGACGAAATAGGCGTTGTTCGAGGTGCCTTCGGTCACATAACCGTCCTCGATCATCCAGGCATCATCCGCACCGGCTTTCTTGGCCATCATCTTGCCCATGGACGGGTAGAGAAGCTGCACGGTTTTAATGTCGCGACGTCCCCAGCGGACGTCTTCGATCGAGATGATCTTGGCGCCTTTTTTCGACGCTTCGCTGTTGGCCAGGCCGGGTTTGTTCTGGGTGAACAGCACCAGCGAGGGCGGCGTGTCCTCAGACGGGAAGACAAAATCACGGTCGCCGTCCGAGCCGCGCGAGACCTGAAGATAGATCAGACCTTCTTCAATCCCGTTCAGTTCCACCAGCTTGCGGTGGATCTCCAGCAGCTCGTCCTTGGAGCAAGGGGATTTCATGTCCAGTTCGTTCAACGAGCGATCCAGACGCACCGCGTGACCTTCGAAATCGATCAGCTTGCCGTCCAGAACAGATGTCACCTCATAAACCGCATCCGCAAAAAGGAAACCACGGTCAAAGATAGAGACCTTGGCTTCAGTCTCAGGCAGGTATTCGCCATTTACATATACGGTACGGGTCATGGACCAACTCCTGTATGAATTTGCTGCTTTGTCGGGCCTTGCGCGCGCCGCGTCAAGCAGGATGAAAAAGGATCAGGTGGCGTACCACCCGGTTTCAAGCGCCTGCGCCCAGCCCGCGCGCTGATGTTTCAAAGCCAGTGCCACCATGCGGGACGGATCATATTCGACCCGATGATGAGTGACGTGCCAGCCAGCGGGGCCGCGCTCAACCACCGCAAACCGCGCCGCCGGATCGCCACTTTCGACCACATGAGGAACCGGTGCGTCATCGTCATATCCCGGCAGACCAACACTGCCCGGGTTCACCACCAGTGCGCCATTAGCCAAACGTGCTGTGCCCGGCAGATGCGTATGCCCACAAAGGAACAGCGATACATCGCTAATCCCCGCGCTCAGGCTGTCCACCTCACCTTTGGGCCGCTGCACCACATCGCCAGCGGCTGTGACGGTCTGCAACCAATAGGTCTGATCATCCCCAGGCGTTGCGTGACACAGGAACAGATCGTCCATCCGCAGGGTCGCAGGCAAATCCGCCAGCCAGGTCAGATGCGCAGATGATAATTCCGCGAATGCCACCGCATCAGAGGGCCCCATGTCCGCAGGATCGCCCAGCAGATACCGGTCATGATTGCCCCGGATCGAGGTCATGTCAGAGCGCGCCATCGTCAGATCCAGCGTCTCTGCCGCGGCCAGTGGCCCGCTGGCATGATCGCCAAGGTTCAAAATGCCATCAACGCCGATGCGATCAATCTCTGCCAAAGTCGCGGCCAACGCATCCGCGTTGCCATGACAATCCGCAATGACCGCCCAACGTTTCGACATTTTTACCCCCACAGGGCCGCATCAGGACCGTGCACGCCGGCCGCGTCAAAGAGCAGCGGCACATCACGATCTTCGGCCAACAACAAAGGCCCGTCCAAATCGGTGACCATCGCACCTTGGGCGACCAGCGTCGCAGGTGCCATCGCCAGCGACGAGCCAACCATACAGCCAACCATCACCTTGTACCCCTCGGCCAATGCCGCCTCGCGCAGCTTCAACGCTTCGGTCAGACCACCGGTTTTGTCGAGCTTGATGTTGACCACATCATATTTGCCTTTCAGCTTGGAAAGGCTTTCACGGTCATGGCAGCTTTCATCGGCACAGACCGGCACCGGACGCTCCATCCCGATCAGGGCCTCATCTTCGCCCGAGGGCAAGGGCTGCTCCACCAGGGCCACGCCCAGACGCACCAGATGCGGGGCCAATTCTGCATAGACTTCGGCCGACCAGCCCTCATTGGCGTCAACGATGATGGTGCTGTCGGGCGCACCGGCACGCACCGCTTCCAGACGCGCCATATCATCCGGCGTGCCCAGTTTGATCTTCAACAAGGGGCGAAAGGCGTTCTTGGCCGCCTGCGCCTGCATCTCCGCAGGTTCCGCCAAAGACAGTGTATAGGCGGTGATCTCGGGCTTGGGGGCGGGCAGACCGACCAGCTCCCAGGCACGTTTTCCGGCTAGCTTCGCCTCCAGATCCCACAGCGCGCAATCCACTGCATTGCGCGCGGCCCCCGATGGCAACAGGCCTTGCAACATGTCGCGATCAAACGCGGCGGGCAGGCCCCGGATCTCCTCTGTAACACTTTCCAGCGTCTCATTGTAACGCGCATAGGGAACACATTCGCCCCAGCCCACCTGACCGTCTTTTTCCACCTTCACCGTCAGCACTTTGGCCTCGGTTCGCGAGCCGCGCGAAATGGTGAAAACCTGCGCCAGTTTAAAGACATCCGCGGTGACAGTCAGTTCCATAACTCTATCCTTTGCCGGATGCGCCCCTGTTGGCGTCACCCTAAGGCGCACCCTGTGCTGGGGCCACCCATGCTTTCATCTTTTCAAAAATACTTCCGCCGGAGGCACCCGCAGCGATCCACAAGCGCCTCCGAACGGGAGGGTATCCTTAGACCGCCGCAAGTGCGTCCACCAAACGGGCTGCGCCCTGGCGGAACGGATCAACAGCAGGCAGGTCCATCTCTTTTTCAATACCAGCCAGATAGGTCAGCGCTTCATCTTCGCTCAGGTGCTGGGTGTTGACCGAGATGCCAACAACCTGACAGGCGGGGTTGGATTTCTGCGCCAGCGGCAGCGCGGTGTCGCGCAGCTCTTGCAGGGTCGGCAGATCAAAGCCCGGCAGGCCGCGCATGTGCTCACGAGTCGGCTCGTGGCACAGGATCAGCGCATCCGGCTGGCCACCATGCACCAGAGCCATGGTCACGCCAGAATAGGAAATGTGGAACAGGGAGCCCTGCCCTTCGATCAGATCCCAGTGATCTTCGTCATTATCCGGGGTCAGATATTCAACCGCACCAGCCATGAAATCCGCGATCACAGCATCCAGCGGTACGCCTTCGCCGGTGATCAAAATGCCGGTCTGGCCAGTGGCGCGGAACGAAGACTTCATTCCACGCTCCTGCATCTCCGCATCCATTGCCAGGGCAGTGTACATTTTACCAACCGAACAATCGGTGCCCACAGCGAGGCAGCGTTTACCGATGCGGTTCTTACCATTGGCAATCGGATAATCGACGCTTGGGATACGCACATCATGCAGCGACACGCCGTTCTTTTCGGCCGCAGCGACCAGATCAGCCTCATCTTTCAACAGGTTGTGCAGGCCAGAGGCGATATCATAGCCCATGTCCAGCGCCTGAATCAGCAGCTCTTTCCACGCGGCAGAAATCACACCACCACGGTTTGCCACACCAATCACCAACGTCTTAGCACCGGCTTGTTTGGCTTCTGCTAGGGTCATCTCAGCAATACCCAGATCAGCACCGCAACCCGGCAGGGAAATCTGGCCAACCGCGTGGTCAGGACGCCAGTCACGGATCCCGATCGCTACTTTTGCTGCCAACATATCGGGCGCATCGCCCAGGAACAGGAGATATGGGGTCTCAATCATCTCAATGCGCTCCGCATAGAATTAAAGTCCGAGGTAACATAACGGATTCGAAACGCGAGGAGCTCCCTGACTGCATCGCGGAAATATGGATTTGCGCAAGATTCTTTCATCAAGTCAGAGTATGACGAATTTTTATCCCACCCTACTGTTCATTAGCAGAGATCTCTTCGCGAACGCGCTGGTTAATTTTTAGGCACTCAACGAACAATGCTGCATGTGCAAAATGATGATTGCACATGGATGTGAAATTATATATCAATCACACAACACAAAACGACATATCGTTACTTTAACGATGTCATCCATCTGAGGAGCCCCGAGATGAGCTTTCGCATTCAGCCCACCGCCCCGGCCCGCCCGAACCGTTGCCAATTGTTCGGCCCTGGTTCAAACACCAAACTTTTTGCAAAAATGGCAGCCTCGGCTGCGGATGTGATCAATCTGGATCTCGAAGATTCCGTGGCACCGTCGGACAAAGACATGGCCCGCGCCAATGTGATCGAGGCGATCAATACCGTCGATTGGGGTAACAAACACCTGAGCGTGCGGATCAACGGTTTGGATACGCCCTATTGGTATCGCGATGTGGTGGATGTGCTGGAGCAGGCCG
This sequence comes from uncultured Paracoccaceae bacterium, assembly GCA_947497985.1. Taxonomy (GTDB): domain Bacteria; phylum Pseudomonadota; class Alphaproteobacteria; order Rhodobacterales; family Rhodobacteraceae; genus Epibacterium. The sequence goes on along the minus strand of CANMIX010000008.1, from coordinate 98,598 downwards.
GTGATCGTCTGGACCAGATCATGATCCCCAAAGTGGGCTGTGCCGCGGATGTCTATGCCGTGGATGCCTTGGTGACTGCGATTGAGACCGCAAAGGGTCGCAGCAAGCCAATCGCGTTTGAGGTGATCATCGAATCCGCGGCGGGCATCGCCCATGTGGAAGAGATCGCCGCCAGCAGTCCACGCCTGCAGGCGATGTCCCTGGGGGCCGCAGACTTCGCAGCCTCCATGGGCATGCAAACCACCGGCATCGGCGGCACGCAGGAAAATTACTATATGCTGCGCGCCGGGGCAAAGCATTGGTCAGACCCCTGGCACTGGGCGCAGGCGGCGATTGTGGCGGCCTGCCGGACTCACGGTGTGTTGCCAGTTGACGGACCTTTTGGCGATTTTTCCGACGATGAAGGCTATATCGCGCAGTCGAAACGCTCAGCCACGTTGGGTATGGTTGGAAAATGGGCGATCCACCCAAAACAAATCTCGCTGGCGAACCAAGTGTTCACTCCATCCGATGAGGCCGTCGTTGAGGCCCGTGAAATTCTGGCCGCTATGGAAGAAGCTAAGGCATCCGGCGCCGGAGCCACTGTATACAAGGGACGTCTGGTGGACATCGCGTCGATCAAACAGGCCGAAGTCGTGGTGGCCCAGTCCGAGCTGATCGCCAAAAGCGCGTAAAGGTTTTCGCTCCTGTACGCCTGCGGCGGGCGCGGATACTCCCGCCCCTTTGCCAATGCGCCAAAGGCACCTTGTAAAGCGTTGGGCTGGGCGGGGGCCGCGCCAAAGGCGCGGCCCCCGCCCCCTGGCGATGCGCATCGCGCAGCGCAAACGCTCGGGCTTCGCTGCAAAGGTAGCATCTGCCATGTGGTTTCTGGCGCGAAAGGAATTGAGGTAGAGATACCGGTGGGTCAAATGGTCATGCGGAAGGAGCCGACAAAACCTCGAACCCTTGTCCGCCGATCCGCAATTCAACATCTTCGCAGTTTAGGTTTTCGTCATGGCTCAGCTGTCGTGACCTTTGGACTGCAAGGAAGTGCGTACGCTGCCTGCGCAACGCGTCGACGCGGCCCCAGCTGTGCAAATCTCCGTCAGCCTGTCAGCTGCGCAAATCCTTGGGCGAGCCCATCACCACATAAGAGGTGATCGAGGTGACATAGGGGGCTGTGCCCAATACATCGGTGTGGAACTGCTTGTAGCTTGGCAAATCCGCACATTCGACCCGCAGCAGATATTCTATGGTACCGGTAATATTGTGGCATTCCACCACTTCGGGGGCCCGCTCCATTGCGCGTTCAAAGCTTTCCTGCGCATCTTTGGTGTGCTCGCCAAGCCCCACGCCAATGTAGGTGACAAACCCATGCCCCAATGCGCTGCGGTCCAGAACCGCTCGGTAGCCTGTGATCACCCCTGAGCGTTCCAATTCCTGCACCCGGCGCAAGCAGGCAGAGGGCGACAGGCCGATCCGCTCGGCCAATTCCAGATTGGAGATCCGTCCATCCCGGGACAGCTCTTGCAATATCTGTTGGTTTATTCTGTCCAATTTCGTCATTTGTTGTGAATTTTGACGCAAGTCGCAGTAAAACACAATTTCATTCGACCGTTTTACGCTCATAGTCACGCAATGACTTATGAAATCTTCCTTGCCCTCGCGGGTTTTGCCCTTGGGACCGTCATCACACCGGGACCGAATAACCTGATGTTGATGGCCTCGGGTGCCAATTTTGGGTTTCGCCGCACTGTGCCGCATATGCTGGGGGTTGGTCTGGGCTTTCCGATGATGATTGTCCCCGTCGGCCTGGGTGTCATGCAGTTGTTTGACCTCTATCCACCCCTGGTGCGGGTGATGGAGGTTTTGTCGGTGGTCTATATGCTGTGGCTGGCGTGGAAAATCGCCAACGCAGCCGCGCCCGGTGAAGGTCAGGCATCAGGGCGACCCATGACGTTTCTGCAAGCCGTCGCCTTTCAATGGGTCAACCCCAAGGCCTGGGCCATGGCCCTTGGCGCGATCACCCTTTACGCGACGGACCGCACCCTGGGTGCGATCCTCTGGGTGGCGGGCACTTATGTGATGATGGGATGCATCTCCACCACCACATGGACCGTTTTGGGTCAGCAGCTGCGCCGTGTCCTGACCAATCCTGCGCGTTTGCGCCTGTTCAATGGCGCCATGGCCGCCCTTTTGGTGGGGTCACTGCTGGCAGCCCTTCTGTTAAAGTAACCTGTTACTGCCCCGCCAACGGCAGGCAGATCTGGGTCAACAGGTCTTCTGGTGCCGTATCTGCCGGGCTGTTCAGATAAACCTCGTAAGGTGGGGCGTCACGGGCCTCGCGCCCGGACAGTGGTAGCCAAACACCGTAGAGGTATTTGTATGCGCCATGTAATCCGGCGTAAGGACCCTTGAACAACAAAACGGCCGAGAGGCCACCAGTGAGCCTCTTCTCCTCCATTGGCGCCGCAATCTCCGCATCCGCGGTCAGCTCCAACGCGGCGGTACTGCGCAGATCTTTGGTTGGAGTGGCGTCAGGGTCGTCATAGTAGATACCTACCATACCCTGTATCTGCGGCCACATGGCCCGGCTGTTGGCCAAAAGGCTAAGTTGCTCAAAGGTTTTGCCGATCCCCATATAGTCGCCCTGATGAGCAATGGCGGCCAGGCGGCGATCTGGTAATGTTTCAAGAGTCACATCATAAGTCACAATAGGTTCTCCACTTTTGCGAACACTGGGCGCAGGCCCAAGTTGTCCTTGTTGACGAAACTGACCAGGCGGCAGAGAGAAGCTGGCACGAAACGCGCGTGAAAATGCTGGTACGTTGGCGTAACCGGCGTCGTTGGCGATCTGTGCAATCGGCATTGTACCCTGCACAAGGTGCATCGCCGCTCGATGCAGACGGATGCGCCGGGTCGCCTGCGCCGCCGTTTCTCCGGTTACCGCATGAAACACACGATGAAAGTGGAACCGCGACATGGCCGCAATCTCAGCCAGACGATCCAACGACACATCGTCCGGCGCAGCCGTGTGGATATGTTCCACTACACGCAGAAGCCGCCGCTCGGTGTTGCGCAGATGTGTCGCCTGCGCCAATGCGGACAACCGCGCCTCTGTATCTTCATCTCGCGCCATCTCTCACTGCCCTTTTACTTATTTGCACCCGGCCTGTTTCTCTGATGGGAGTGCCACAAGGCAGCTTACCAAATCTTGCTGAATGTACAGGTCCAACCCGCAAACCATGCCTTTCTCCCAGCCCAACATACAAAACGATGATGAGTTGCCAGGTAGCACTCCCGCACCCATCGGCTGCCTTGGCCTGTAGCCAAAACCACCGGTGGATTTCGGGCGTAGCGCCGCGCCGTAGGCGCGGCGCTACGCCCAACTGCAAGGGAGGCGTCCTACTGAGGACGCTTCGCGCGCGGGCGGGAGTGCTACCTTGGAGCTGGCTTGAAGCACTGTTTGACCCGTGACCTTCCTTTCCACTGCTCCTGCCCGGTTGCATTTGTGTGCGGCCAAGGTCATATAGCCTTCGCAAACTGTGTGCGGAGAGGCATCCATGACCAACTATCTCGATTTCGAGAAACCCCTGGCGGAGATCGAAGGCAAAGCGGAAGAGCTGCGGGCTCTGGCGCGGGCCAATGAAGAGATGGATGTAGCCGAAGAAGCAACCGCTTTGGACGCCAAGGCGGAACAGCTGTTGAAAGACCTGTATCAAGACCTCACCCCTTGGCGAAAGTGTCAGGTGGCGCGTCACGCGGACCGTCCGCATTGCAAGGATTACATCCGCGAGCTGTTCACCGAATACACGCCGCTCGCTGGCGACCGGAACTTTGCCGATGACCTGGCCGTTATGGGCGGTCTGGCCCGGTTCAACGACCAGCCGGTTGTTGTGATCGGCCACGAGAAGGGCTCGGACACCAAGGGCCGCATCACCCATAACTTTGGCATGGCGCGCCCCGAAGGCTATCGCAAGGCGATCCGTTTGATGGAAATGGCGAGCCGCTTTGGCCTGCCTGTGATCACTCTGGTCGACACTGCAGGTGCCTACCCCGGCAAGGGCGCGGAAGAGCGTGGCCAGTCCGAAGCGATTGCCCGTTCGACCGAGATGTGCCTAAAGATCGGCGTGCCGCTGATATCGGTCATCATTGGCGAAGGTGGTTCGGGCGGCGCTGTGGCCTTTGCCTCCGCAAACCGCGTCGCGATGCTGGAGCATTCGGTCTATTCCGTGATCTCGCCTGAGGGCTGCGCGTCCATCCTGTGGAAAGACGCCGAAAAGATGCGCGAAGCCGCCGAAGCCCTGCGTCTGACGGCCCAAGATTTGCTGGAACTGGATGTGGTCGACCGCATCATTTCCGAACCACTGGGAGGTGCCCATCGTGACAGCGAAGCGACCCTTACGTCCGTGCGCGGCGCAATTGCCGATATGCTGTCAGAACTCAGTGATATGGATCCCGAGGCGCTGATCAAAGATCGCCGCGACAAATTCATCGCTATCGGTTCCAAAGGGCTGGCAGCTTAAACCACCCTGCCAACATTGTGTTTTTAAAACCCGGCTGCCTCAGTCGGGTTTTCTTTTTGTCGCGCAAAGCTATTGCCTAAACACGCAAAATATTAGCTTTAACGTCTGAAGAAAAAGGTTTTGTCCCATCGCAAGATAGATAAATCTAGTGCAGAAATTGCAGTCCGGAGAAAGCTTTCCGGACTGCGTTTTTAAACGAACGACGCATTTCAAAAGGGTATTTCATGACCACTCTCTTCACCAAACCTGTTCTGTCCCTACTCTGCTGTGCGGCCCTTGCGGCTTGCGGTGGCGCGCCTCAGGTCAATGAATTGCGATTTAACGTCGACGGCCAAGGGCGTTTCAGCGGCAGTGCGGGCGCTGCGTGGACGGAAGCGGAAATCAAGGCACAGGCCTCGGGCCAGTTTTGCAGAAATCGACCCATTGGCCAGTTCAATGTCTCCGTGTTGCCCTCTGCCCCGGATATCAAGATTTTCGATGGCGTTTGCGCATCCGCGACGACCAGCTTGATCACCCCGACATCGCAACAAAGCCACAGCATCACAACGCAAGCCCCCACGCAAAAGACCCAATCGACACAGAGTGCGGGATGGGACGGTTCCACCCCAATTGTGGATTGATAAATCTCATACAATTGCCGTCCACATGATCAACCGTGAGGCGGGGGCGGCCATCGCCCCCTCCCGGCTGGGTACAAAGATCGCCTTCTGAACGCGCGTGCGCCTGGCCCGCCTCGGCCTCACAAAAGCGTGCATTTCATCGTGTGACACAGTCACATTCCGGCGTGGGTCTGCGCTGTTACGGATCGGTCCAGCATCATCAAAACATGGCCGCAGGACCCGCGGCGCCGGGAAGGACGGATCAGATGGAACAAATCACGCGCAGAGGATTTATTGGCGCGGGCGCGGCCCTTGCAGCAACGGGCGCAACCAAAAGCCGCGCCGGGGTCATCACAACGGACATTGAGGCCGGAGCGGTGAAGGCATCCAAGACAACGCCGCTGGAGCTGTATCTATCGCCAAAAGCGGCACATCAGGCACTGCAACAGGATGCTGAGATCCTGTTTGTGGACGTCCGCGACCCGATCGAGATCATGTTTGTTGGTCACCCCGCAGGTCTGGACAAGATCATTCCGTTAAATGTCGCCACCCATCACGTCAGCCAAGAGACCGGGCAATACCAGATGGTGCAGAACCCGAATATTGTGCAGGAGTTCGAGACATTGCTGCGCGACACAGGCAAGAGCAAGGCGGATCCGCTGTTTGTCACCTGCCGCTCTGGCAGCCGGTCTGCGGTCGTGGTCCGTAAACTTGTGCAGGCAGGTTATACGAATGTTTGGAACCTGACCGAAGGGTTCGAAGGAGATAAAAACAGCCAGGGCGCGCGCGCGATCAATGGTTGGCGCAATGCGGGCCTTCCCTGGGGGTACTGGCTGGCTCCGGGCGTGGCATGGTCCGCCTAGGCCCAGATACAAACCCGGATACAAAACAGGGCGGTCGGGTGAGAGACCGCCCTGCCTGCATACACTGAAGTTCCGTGAGTGATTTACTTCAGCGCGGCGACCCCAAGTGGCACCGAGAATTTCTTGCACCAGATGTAGACTTCGTTGAAGTCGTCCACATTGACGCTTGCGGGTACGATATAGACCTGAACGCCAGTCAGGTTTTGCAGCTCGCCCAGGTCGGCACTGTCGACAAAGCGACCGTCCTTACCAAATCCAACACGCGGATCGGGAGCGCCGTCCAGACTGAAATCGGAATCCAGGATCACGACTGCGCCGCCATCGGCGGTTTTCACGATTTTCACGCCGCCAGTGGTGATGTGGTTGCTTGCACCGGTGAAGCTACCGTGGGTTTTGGACGCGCCAGCCGTGGCGGAAAGCGGAGCAAAGGCAATCATCGCAACTGCGACGACACCGAGGGATTTGACGATAGCAGACTTCATATCGTTTTCCTGAATGGGAGGTTTACGGCCAACGTGCCAATTGTACTATTCTGCCGCGTGAACTAACATTAGGAACCGAACAGTTCCAAATCCCATTTCCGTGATATTTGATCACATTGAACCGTTTTTTCCGTGAGATGAGACCTGGATGGCCAGACCCCGCACATTTGACACCGACACCGCAGTGGCCGACGCAATGGACGTATTCTGGGCACTTGGGTATGGCGAAGCGACCCTGCCTGACCTTCTGGAAGGTATGAACCTAACGCGCGGCAGCCTGTACAAGGCTTTTACCGACAAAAAGACATTGTTCCTGCAAGTTTTGGAGCGATATGATCAAAAAGAAGTCGCCGGTGCTGTCGAGATTTTAACCACGCCTGGCAAATCCGGCAGGTGCCGCATCGCCTTGACCTTCAATGACATTGTCACATCCGTCGAGGGCGGTGATCGGCGCGGGTGTCTCTTATGTTCGGCGGCGGCAGGACCAGCCACCTTTGATCCCGAGATCAAGACAGCGGTCGCCCGGTCAATGCAACGGATGCAATTTGGGTTTCGCACAGCTTTGCAGGACACAGACAAAGCGGCGCATGCCGAAGACCTGTCCCATTTTCTGGTCCATCAATATGTGGGCGGTTGGATCATGGCTCGATCCGGAGCCCCGTTAGAGACTTTGCGCCAAGCTTGCGCCGCGATGGAACGACATTTTTGATCCTTTGGTCCCTTTGCCGCCCGCAGCCTCTTTAGAGCTCCACATTCGGGTCGATCAACCCTTCCTTCAGCGCAAAGGCAATCAGTTGTGCGACCGAATGGACATTGAGTTTCTGCATCAAGTTGGTCCGGTGACGGTCAATAGTTTTTGGACTGATACCCAACAGGGTAGCCATTTCCTTGTTGCTGCGCCCGGCCACAATCATGTTCAGCGTCTGGCGTTCGCGATCGGTCAAGGCGACCCGCTCCGGAGCGGCCTCAAGCAGGTTGACCATATACTCTGACACATGCCGTCCCCCTCGCAGGATCAAGGGCAAGGCGCGGTAAAGCTCGTCATTCTCGGTTGCTTTGGAAAACAAACCTTCGATACGCGCCTCCAACAGTTCTGAAATCTTGCCCACGGCCGATATTCCTGTGAGCACCACGATCTTGGTCTCGGGCGACCAGCGACGGGTCTCCAACACGACTTCGGTGCCGCCCGCTAATGGCATTTGCACGTCCAGCAACAGAAGATGCGGTTTGTGAACACGGACGGCTGCGATGGACTCCAGCCCATTTGCAGCCTCCCCCAAAACTTCGATTCCGATGGGTTCAATAAGGCCGGGCGTTTCCAGCGCGGAACGCAGGCCTGACCGCACGATCGCATGATCATCCGCAATGATCGCCGTATATTTGCGCACACTTGTTACCCGTCACAACACATCTCCCAAGATGTGTGCCGGTGTCTGGTATGCGTTGTCAACGCCCGCAACCGTGCCTAAGGTCGCGCCCATGTTTCGTCGTGTTTATTTGTTTTGCGCTGTTGCGCTGGTTCTGTCACCTGTTGCCGTCGTCGCGCAAGCCGATGATCTGAACCCCACCCCGCATGAGACGCAGGCCTTCCTGGCGGCAGATCGGAATCGGGACGCCCTGCTGGAATTTTCCGAATTCAAAACCTTTGTGCGCCTGATGGCCAAGACCGGCCAACCGACAGCGCGCCAAATTCGATTCTTTTCGGCCTATCGCTATGCTTTTGGTGTCGCTGATCGCAATGACGATCAGGTCGTAAGCCCGGCCGAGCTGCGCCAGGCCGATGACGCGCATCAGGCTGGTGAAGGTCAGATGCATAACTGAGGTGGATCCCCCATTTTACGCCCTGCGCCTTGTGTTTGGCCGCGCGCGCCGCTCAGATAGGGGTATCTTTTGGCCGGAGCCACATATGATGCGCGCCTTTGTGAAATCTCATTTTTTGGGCCTCGCCCTTGTGGTCTTGGGCATGATGGTCTGGGTCTTACCTGTACGCGCAGGCAACACGGAACATCAGATGCCGGTTGTGGATTTGGTGCCGCAAATGCTATTTTCCCATGGGACAGCTGCTGATCCGGATGAAATGTATGCAGCCTATGGCGCGGGCAGGTTTGCCGCGGATGTGGCCCCCAGACCGTTTGAGGGAGATCACGCGGCAGAGCTGTGGGGCGCGGTCGAGCTATGTGCGTTTGGACCCCAGATGCGCCGCGTTTTGATCGATATTGCGATGCTCAGCGAGGTTGATGTCTATCTCTATCAAGGCAAAAATCGCACCGATCTTCTCAGCTATTCGATGTTTCGCCCATTTGATCGCACGCAACATGCAGGTCGGCGATTGCAGACGGCGCCCTTTGCGCTGCCAAAGCCAGAGCCACAGGTTTTGCTGCTGCATTTCAAATTTGGCCCGGTGCATCAGTTGAATGTCACATTGGAAGACACGCCGACGACCCAAACAGAAACGCTGCGGGACGTGGCCAGTTGGGCTGGGTTCTACGCCTTTGCCCTGGCGGCTATTTGCGTCTTTCTCGCCTATTTTGCGGCGTTGCGTGATGGGATGAGCCTGCTGTATGCGCTGCTGTTTCTGACCGGTTTGTCCTTTCTCTCCTACATGGATGGTCTGTTGTTCCGATTTGCCTATCCCAACATGCCACAGATCCAATCTGCGGTCGGCTTTGCGCTGTTTTTGGGCATGGCCAGTTTCGGCTATGGGCTGGCGGGGCTTGGATTTCACCACGCCGGGGTCCGGCGCGCGGCGCATGTTGCATGGGGTTTGGCCGCCATCAGCGTCGCTTTGTTCCTCTCTTCACTGTTTGCCCCGGGCCCAATCGCGGCCTTTGCTGGCTATGTTCTGGTCATCGGCATGTGCATCGCCGTCGCCCTTGGCACCCGATTGCCGCCGGGACCCAACACGGCCAGTCGGCATGTGGCGCGCATGCTCAGCCTGATGGTGATTGGCGGGTTGTTAGCGATTCTGATCCCTTTGATCATGCCTGCCATCCCTGCCCCTTTGGGGATACTCGCGTCGGCCAAACTTCTGTATGTAGTGCTGATCCTCGCCGGTCTTGCCAATCTAACCGCACAGATCCTGGCGGTACGTCAGGCCCAGGATGCAGCCCAACAGGCCGAGCTGGCAGCCCTGTCGCGTGAGGCAGACCTGGCCCGACAACTGGCCGGATCCGAGCAGAACTATGCGCGAGCCCAGGCTTTGGCGACACAGCGGCAACAAACCTTGGCCACCGCAGCCCATGACATTCGCCAACCGCTGAAATCGCTACGTCTCAGGCTCGACAGTCTGGCTGGATCTCTGACCCAGGACGCCGCAGCCCGGTTGAGAGAGGCGTTGGATTACATTGACCGGCTGACAACCGACTATATGGAGGCCTCAGATCACACGGCCCCTGCCGAAGAGACGGCAGATTACGACGTGGCCATTGTCATCGCCTCGGTCCATCGGATGTTTGCGCAGGAAGCTCTGGAAAAGGGGTTAGACCTGCGAACGGTTCCAACCGGTGCGCGCACCGACCTGGCGGCCGCGCCACTGATGCGGATTGTCTGCAATCTTGTGGTTAACGCGATCCGCCACACCGACCAGGGAGGTATCGTCATTGGTGTGCGCCGCCGTGCAGGCAAGCCGTGGCTTTGTGTGGCCGACAGCGGTCCGGGCTTTGCCATAGAAGATTTTGAGCACTTAAAAACCACAGGTGCCAAGGGTGACACATCCGATGGGCACGGCATTGGCCTGGCGGTCTGTGCGCAATTGGCGGCCGAGCTTGGCGTTGCCTTTGACGCGCAATCTATCCCCGGTCGCGGCACCTGTTTTTTCCTCGGCCTGCGCCCGGTCTAGACATGCAATTGGGGGATCCACCCCATAACCCAGTCCCTAACAGTTTCGTAGTTTGAGATCACCAAGACCGGCCCCGCCGGACCGACCTCATACGCAAAGGATTAGGATTATGGGTTTCTTCTCAAAGAAAAGCGTTCACGAGACGATCAAGAAGTATGGCTGGAGCAGCAAAGCAGACGGCGGATCCGGCAACGACAAGATTTATGGCTACAGCATTGACAAAAACACGCTCTATGGCGGGTCCGGCAATGATTACATCGAGGGCTGGGGCGCACGGAATTATCTCTACGGCGGGTCGGGATCGGACACGATCAAAGGCAAAGGTGTTTACAACTACCTGAAAGGCGGCACCGGATCAGACAAGATCTATGGCTATGGGGCGACCAACAAGCTTTATGGCGAAAGCGGCCACGACAGCCTGTATGGTTATGGCGCGTATAACTACCTCAGCGGTGGCGACCACAATGACGTCCTAAAGGGGTATGGCGCGCGAAATGTGCTGTATGGCGGCAATGATCAGGACAAGCTTTATGGCTATGGCGCGTCGAACCATTTGGATGGCGGCAATGGCAACGACAGCATCTACGGTTATGGGGCCGACAACGACATGCACGGCAAGTCCGGGCGCGACTATATGCTGGGCTATGGCGCGTCGAACCGAATGCATGGCGGCAACGACAATGACACAATGGTTGGCAAAGGCGGCGTCAACATCATGTATGGCGACAGCGGCAATGATGTGATCGAGGCGCGCGGGATCACCAATGTCGCCCATGGTGGCACCGGCAATGACACGATCAAAGGTGTCGGCGGCACGAATAACCTTTATGGCGACAGCGGCAACGACAGCATCATCGCCGAAGGGGGCGTGAACACGGCCAAGGGCGGCACGGGCGATGACACGATCAAGGCCACAGGCGGCGTAAACACTCTGTCTGGTGAAGACGGCCACGACCATATTGAAGCAACCGGCGGTGTGAACACTGCCTTTGGCGGTGCTGGTGATGACACGATGGTTGCCGATGGTGGGGACAATGTGTTGACCGCTGACAAGGCCATCAACACCTTCTTTGGCGGCGAGGGGCGCGACCGGATCGAGCTGAAGGGCAGCGTCAATACGGCCGCTGGCGATGACGGCGACGACCACATCACGGCAAAGGGCGGCATCAACACGATCTTTGGTAATGACGGCGACGATCTTTTGGAGGCTATCGGCGGGATCAACACCGCGTCCGGTGGTGACGGCAATGACGTGATCCGTGGCCTCGGCGGTGTGAACACTTTCTTTGGCGGCGCAGGTAATGACACGATGGAAGCCGCAGGTGGCGCGAACATCATGTTTGGTGGTGCGGGCGATGACAAGATGACCGCCGCTGCCCTAACCGCTACCGCGCAATCGGGCGATGACGGTGACGATACAATGGTCGCACTCTCTGCAGGCAACAGCCAATGGGGTGGCGCCGGCGCGGACAAGCTGGTGGCGGTTGGCGCGACCAATCTGCAATGGGGGGGCACCGGCGATGACCTGCTGACGGCAGGCGGCAATACCAATGTGCAATTCGGCCAAGACGGTGATGACCAGCTTGTAGCGCTTGGCCAGCAGAACCTGCAATTTGGCGGTGACGGCGCCGATCTGGTGGTCGGCGTGGGCCTGCAAAACATCCAACATGGCGGCGCATCCGATGACGTGCTGGTTGGGGCCGGCAGCTCCAATATTCAGATCGGTGCTGAGGGCGACGACTGGTTGATTGGTGCCGGTGCGTCGAACGTGCAATTCGGCGCACATCTGTGGTCTGCCATCCCCGAGGATTTTGAACTTGGAGACCTCGATCTTGATGCGGCGCGCGACCGGATCGAAGATTTCCTGGACGTCGAGGCAACTGACGACGGGGCCAACAAGATGCTTGCAGGCGGCTATGGCAACCTGCAAGTCGGCGGCGCGGATGCGGATGTGATGATCGGCGGTGGACGTGGCAACCTGCAGGTCGGTGGTGCCGGCAACGACATCCTGTTGGGCGGCGGTCAGGCCAATGTGCAATCAGGTGGCGCGGGCAACGACGCGCTGGTGGGTCTGGGCCAAATCGGTGTGCAATCGGGCGGCGACGATGGCGACGTGATGCTGGCGATGAAGGTCGGCGGCAAGGTTGGTCTGCAAATCCAAAACGGCGGTGCAGGCAGTGACCTGATGCTGAGCGAGGGCGATCCCATTGAATGGAGCAAGTCAACCTGGAGCACCCTAAAAGACATTGTAGAAGATGCGGTTGAGGACAAAACCGATCTCGCGTCTGCGCCAGATGGCGAGGATGCCCAAAGCGTCGAGGAAAATCAGACAGAAGAGCTGACTGAAACCGCCAAGGAGCTGATCAAAGATGCGATCCCCACTGCCTTCAACCTGCAATTCGCCGGCGACGGCGCGGATGTTTTCCACGTTGGTGGCGACATGGGGTTCCAGATGGGGCAGGACGGCCAGGATATCTTTTTGGGCGGTGGCAGCTTCAACCTGTCACTGGGCGGAGATGACAGCGATCTGATGCTGACCTCGGGCGATGCTTTGAATTTCTCCTTTGGTCAGGAGGGCTCGGATTGGATGATCGACATTGGCACGTTTGGCGATCTGTTTCTGTCCGCAGTGCTGCCTGATCTGCCTGAATTCGATCTATCTGCATTCCTAGGCGTTGATATCTTTGCGCCGATCAACGGGTTGATCGATTTTGCCCATGACGTCAAAGACACGATTGCCGAGCTGAACCCGCTGGATGACATTATCGACGCGGCAGGAGATGCGATCCAAACCGTAACGGATGAAGTTTCTGAAGCTACGGCAGACCTGCGCTCCCTGTTGGATTACTCCGGCACCCAAATGTTTGGCGGTGCAGGCGATGATATCCTGTCTTCCATTGGGGATATGGTCGGCGGCCTGGGATCGGATACCTATGTTTTCAACTTCGAAACCGATGGCACCATTGATGAGGCCGGACTGGACGCCCTCCAGGAAGCGGGCCGCCTGGTGGATCTTGCAGACGGCGCGATCGATGCGCTGACGGGTGGCGCAGGGGGTGCGGATACAATCGAGCTGCGCGATGCGGGTGGGCTGGACGCAGGTGATCTGCGGTTCTGGGTCGATGGCAACAGGGATTTGGTGATCGAAAACGACGGCACCAGCCTGCGGGTCAAGAACATGCACGACGCGGACACTGCGGTCGAAACATTGACCCTGTGGAATGGTGAAGCCGGTCAAAGCTTTGATATTGCAGCGGCCTTTTCCGATGGTGCCTTTACTGCCAGCTCCAGCTTTGGCGCGTACAATACGGGCGCGGTGGATCTGGCGACCTATGCCATTGGTATGACCAACAGCAGCTATGTAGACACCGAATTTGCCGACGCCTTCGACGGCTGGATGGACACATTTTCAGATGTGGCGGAAAACATCCCCGGTGTGGGCAGCAGCGTCGCCAACGCGGTGGATGCGGTGCAGGGATTTCTGGAAATGGAGGTTGCCCTGCCCACGGATGTTTTTGAATTCATCTAACGCAACCCCAAAGAAGAAAGCCGCATGTCCCAAGACCCGCGGCTTTCTTGCAAACCAGCCCCTATCTGTATGCGTCAAGGCTGCTATATTAACGGGGATCTTAAAGCGGAGACTGTTTTCTCATGCGTGTTGTTACCCTGTTTGCGGCCTTTTTCGCCGCCCTTCTGAGCCAAAGCCTGCAAGTCGCTGCAACTGAGCGATATGCGCTGGTGATTGGCAATGACGCTTATGTAGACGTCCCCGCGTTGGAACTGGCCCGTGCGGACGCCACCGCAATCTCTGCCAAACTATCGACCCAAGGGTTCGAAGTCACTCAGCTTCTGGACGGATCACGCCGGGAAACCAACCGCCAGATTTCAACCTTTACCAGCCAATTGGAACCGGGCGACACGGCCTTTGTGTTTTTTGCGGGCCATGGTGTTGAAATCGACGGTGAGAACTATTTGCTGCCTGTGGACGTGCCCGCACCTGCGTCAGGAGAACGCGATTTCATCAAGGCCGAGAGTATCGCGTTGTCAGCGCTTTTGGACAGGATCCGCAGCACCGGTGCGCGCACGACAATTGCCATTATTGATGCCTGCCGCGACAACCCATTCGCCACCGCAACCGGACGCAGCATCGGTGGCACCCGTGGTCTGGGCCGGATCAGCGCACCAGAAGGGATGTTCGTTATTTTCTCAGCAGGTGCGGGTCAATTGGCGCTGGATCGGTTGGATGATGATGACACCGGCGCCAACTCTGTTTTTACCCGCAATCTGTTGCCACTGCTGGATCAGCCCGATCTCGAACTGCGCCAATTGATGTCCCAGCTGCGCAGCCGGGTGCGTGACCTTGCGCAAACGGCAAACCATGATCAGATCCCCGCTTATTATGACGAATTGTTGGGTCAATTCTATTTCCACACGGCCTCGGTCGATGTGCCTGCACCCACCACATCTGATGCTCGCCCTGCCCTGCCCCAGTCCGAACAAATCCGCTCCGATTTTGCATTGGCGCGCAGCATTGGCACGGCTGAAGCCTATGATGCCTTCTTGGAACGATATGGTACAGATCAGGACGATTTTTCCGTACAGCTAGCGATCAAACTGCGCAGCCAACTGGGCGATCCAACACCGTCAACCTCCGACGAAGAAGCCGCCATCGAAACCGCCCGCAGCTCTATCCCCACTGCCAAAGCGGTGACCTATGCGCCCTCAAACGCCGCGCTTTCCACGCGAGAGATCATCCAAGAGACCCAAGAGCACCTGAACGCGCTTGGCTGCAATGCAGGGGGCGCGGACGGGGTGATCGGCCGCCGCACACGCGCGGCCTTTGCGCGGTTTGCGGATGCAGCTGACCTTGATCTGGGGCCAGACATGCTAGGCACCATGCCCGCTCTGGAGGCCGTCACTGCCATTGACGCCGCCAAGTGCCCCGTTGCGATCACGCCTGCTCCCAGCGCCACAAACGCGGCTGCATCAAGTGCTAAGACGTCCACCGGGCCCTCGTTGGCGGGCACATGGAGCTTCACGGCGAAATGCGCCTTGTTCATCGAAAGCCGTGGCACCGTGCGGATGCGCCATGTTCGCGACAATTTCTATACGGCCACCATTCAGGATAATCTGGGCAACAAAGGCAATTCCGAGGTCTATTTGAATGGCCGCGACATCAGCGCGACCGAGTATTTTCCGGGCCTTGTTGTACATTTCCGCGGACGCCTGTCGGCAGATGGTCGCAGCTACACAGGATCCGGCAGCAACACCTGCAAAACCTACGCCACAAAAGGGTAACCTGTGGTAGCTGACATGAGCGTTACTGACACAGCCCGTTGGGCTTTTGCACCCTAAAAGGTTGAAAACACATCAACCCTCACCATATTGGCATGCATATGGCTACACAGATTAAAACCGAAATTTCGACCCCATTAACACAACAAGGCGAAGGGCTGGCGCTTCTTCCGCGCCGGGCATTTGGCGCCGCTGCCGTGTCTGCACTGGCCGCCGCCGCAACCATCGCCGTTGTCTCGCTTGGCGCATTGGATACCCCTGCCACACAAACGTTTCAATTCTCCCGCAACACGTCCTTTGCCAACGGCGAATTGGTCCGGCTCCAAGGGTTTTTGGCCCCGGCCGCACAGGACGACAAACTGCAGGTCGTGATCCTTGGCCACACGGGTCAAAACGGCGATGCGACCGCGAATTTAGAGCTAAGTGTGACCCGCGCAGAGGTCGCCGCCGCAGTGGCCGAAGATATGGGGATTGAGGCGTCACGCATTTCAATCACAGGCCTTGGCGGCTCTGCCCCAAGCGCCAAAACCGACGGCCAGTCTGATCGCGCCTTCCAAGCCGGCCTAGCGCGCGTAGATGTAACCCTGCGCGTGCAACGATGAGCCCGCGATTTACCGTAGTGGCTGCAGCGACCATTGGTCTGTGTGCCGCGCTCAGCGTGGTGCTGATGTTTCGCATGCCGGTATTTTTCCCTGGTATGTTTTTCCCTGGTACAAGCGTGGGTATTGCGGCTGGTCTGGCGTTTCTTATGACCCTGGCTTTGCTCGTTTGGTGCCCAGTTCATTGGTTGTGGAGTGACGGCGAACGTCTTATCCGCGCCTTTCAGGCCCGCCACAATGTCAGCGATCTGCGCGCCAGCAGCGCCTTACAGTTGATCACCCAGGCCCATGACCGGGCGCAGGCTCTGCGTCTCGGGGCCACAGAATTTCAGGACGATCTTAAAACCCAGATCGCACTGGCGGCTGATCGGTTGGACGGCAGCGCGCGCGAGATCTTTTATGACCCCGATCGCCTGAACGCGCTGCGCCCCATCTTGCTGCGGTCCGAGTTGATCGCAGAAGCCGCAACCTCCCACGAAAAACTGCGCAGACGCCACAAAGTTGACGATATGACCGTGGTAGAGTCACGCCAAGCGTTGTTGGGTGCGTTGGACGCAATGGAACAGGCCTTTGTCTCGAGCGATCTGAAGCTCGCAAAAGGACAGATGGAAGAGGTCAAAGTCGCCTCAAGCGTGGCAGAAACGCTTTTGCGTCCGCGCGGACATACAAAACCCTCTCAAGGATAGGGACACTTCATGAAAAAGATTTTCGCTACTTGCCTTGCACTTTTGATGACTGCAACCGGGGCAATCGCAGCACCGGGAGATACGCTGGCTGAAACGGTGACCGCACCGGTGCGTGATTGCGCGCCCGGCTGGAACCCAAATATGCCACTGATCGCATGGGGCGCCGACGGAGTTGTCGCCTATGCCAACGGAGCGTCCCTGCAAAATGCCGGTGGTCTGCTGGGGGACGCGGATCTGCCGCTGTCTCTAACGGTTGAGGATAGTTTTGAGACGCAGCTTACCGCTTATCTTGCCTGTAAAACGCCCTATCTGCGGGGCACTTTAGGCATGTTGGCAGCCGCCGCGCCCGTGACCCAGTTCGATCCCCGCAGCGAGCAGATCGTCTTTTTCAAACACTCATTTTCAGCCGGGGATGGGATTGTTGCAGCTGAGGGCATCGGTAAAATCGCCGACCTCAAAGGCAAACGTGTCGCCATCCAGGCCAATGGCCCCCATGTGGACTTTGTCGGGCGCATTCTAGCAGACGGCGGACTTTCCTTTGATGACGTGGAAATCGTCTGGGTCGCCGACCTGACAGGCGACGGCGACACTCCGTCCGCCGCCATCGCCGATGGGCGCGCAGATGCCGCTGCGGTCATCCTGCCGGATGCGCGTTTTCTGACCTCGGGCGGAGCGGTCGGCACCGGCGCCGAAGGCTCTGTGCGTGGCGCAACCATTCTGATCTCCACCCAAGAAGCCGCCTCGGTTATTGGTGACTATATCGCGGTGCGCGCAGACTACTTTGACGCCAACAAGGACGACATCGCCCGGATGGTGAACCTGTTGTTTCGTGCCGAAGAAGACATGCGCCAATTCATGGCCAAAGACGGTGATGCAAACCGCGCGACCATGGCGGCGCTGATGGCCTCTGAATTCCTGGGCGGGCTACCGGACGAAGAGGGCGTGTTCCTGTGGCAGGATGCGATTACCGATGGCTGGTCTGGCAACGCCAAACATTTCGCGGACCCAAATGAAGCACGTCGGTTTGATGTGCTGCTGGAAGAGGTCAACACAGCCCTGCGCGGTGCGGATCGGCTGGCGGCCCCTGCCAATCTGAGCACAGCAAATTGGGACTACGCTGCCCTGACCGACGGTTTGAAAAACCTGGACGAGCGGCAGATTGCAGCCTTTAACCCCGAAGCCGCCGCCGCTGCCGTACGCAAACTGCGCCGCACCGGCCAGCTAGACGCCAATACCAAGATCGACTTTCAGGTCTTTTTTGAACCCGACAGCACAGATTTTCCCATCGCGCTTTATGCCAGTGATTTTGAGGAGATCCTGCGCCTCGCCTCCACCTATTCTGGCGCGATCATCACCGTCGAAGGTCATTCCGACCCGCTGCATTTCCTGCGCCGCGAACAGGCCGGTGCAAACAATGCAGAATTACGCGCCATCCGCACCTCGACCCAGAACCTGTCGTTGGACCGCGCCATCGCGGTTGTGGATGCCCTTGGTCAATATGCCGGTGACATCGACGTGCGCATGAACCGGGATCAGTTCACCGTGGACGGGGTTGGCATTGCAAACCCAACCCACAACCCGCCCAAGACCGAGGCGGAATGGCGTGAAAACATGCGGGTGATCTTCCGCGTTCTGACCGTTCAGGCCGAAGCAACGACCTTCTCACCGCTGCAATAGGAGGATGTGATGAAAAAACTACTTCTGACGGTCGCAGCAGCGGGGCTTTTGGGCTTTTGGATTATCAAGGATGAGCTTGGCCCCAACGGTCCGGCGTTTCTGGCGCCACACCCGGATCCTGTAACGCCCAATTGGGCCTCCATTGCGGCCTGGCCATTGGCAGAACGCGCCACGGTCGAGGCCATGCCAGACCCAAACCGACGCATCACTGCAATTGTTCTCGACGATAGCGGCTCCATGGGTGAGGATATGCAAGCCGCCAAGGACGCGGTTTTGTTGGCGCTGAATGCCATGGCGCCATACGACCGGGTGGCCGTTGTCGCCCTGAACAAAGGGGTGGTGCTGCCCTTTACCGAAGCGCGCGCCGCCAAAGCGCTGCTAGAGGCGGAACTGCAATATGTCCTCAGCAATGGGCGCACCCCACTGACGGCAGCCGTGCAATCCGCCAAGGATATGCTGGAGGACGAGGCCGCCGCTGCACGGTCTTTTGGAACCTACCGGATGATCGTGACCACCGATGGCCAGGCCAATGATGGTGATGCGCTGAACGCCTTGGTGGAGAACATCGCAGCCACCACGCCGATCCAAGTCGCGACAATTGGCATTGGTATCGAAGGCTCCCACGTGTTGCGGCGCAATGATCTGGGCAGCTTTGTCGACGTCAGCAATGTCGGCGCGCTGCAATCCGCGCTTCAGGCCGCCATTGCTGAGAACACTGAATTTGATGCCATTACAGATTTCGGAGGACAAGACTGATGGGACGCCGGATCGATTTGAATTGGGATGAGTGGTCGCCGGGGCTGGACACCGACGCCATGACCCTGGCTGAGGTTCTGGCAACCATGCCCGCTGCCGAGGCCGATGAGGTTCCCGAGATCATCCGCAAATATGAGAACCCCGAAAGCCCGGACGCCCTGCCCGGCGCAATCTCGCTGGCGCGCCACGACTGTATTCACGTGCTGCTGGGGCGTGGCCTTCATGTGCAGGACGAGGCCTTTGTGATTGGCGCCACCATGGGAGCAGCCTCTGACATCACGGACCAAGTGGTGGATTTCTTTATCGACCTTTCAACAACCCAATATCCCAAACATTGGCGTTTTGAGGCCGACCACATCCCATCTTACCGGCTGGGTGTTGGCTTTGCGGTTGATAATCTGGCCAACAAAGATCTGCACCTCATCCCGCTGGAAGGACCCGAATGGCAGGCCAAGACAGTCGCGCAAGCGCGCAAGGATCTTGGCATCGTCAAAGAAGAGCTACGCGCCTATTTCCGCAAGGCCGAACTGTTGGTGCCGGGCACCCGCGCGACTCGTCGCCTGGACACCTCTGCCCAGCGACCTGACGGCGACCTGACACAGAACGATTGATCCCTCCTGCCACAGGGGACGCAGCTTTGGCGTGCAGATTACCAGGGTCGCTGGCGCGACTCGCTGCGGTCCTCAGTTTGAGCCATCGCATCCAGCATCACGCCTTTCATGCGGCGTCGAATTTCTGCGCAGTCGGGGTCATGGAACCGATTGTGCAATTCGCTCGGGTCGTCAGACAGGTTATACAGCTCTCCGTCACGCTGGGTGCCACAGGCCGGTTCGCCATGCCACAGGATCAGTTTCCATTCATGGTGCCGCACCATTGTCGTCATGATCAGCGGGTCCGTGGTAAAGCCGGAATAGCGGTATTCGCTGATCGCCCAGCTGCGCCAATTGTCCGAGCCGCCCGTTGCCAAGGGCAACACAGACTGCCCCTGAACGCCCTGCCCCGGCGCACAGCCAGACGCCGCTAGGAAAGTCGCCGGCAGATCCACCCATTGCACCAATTCCGACACTTTATTTTCTGCCCCGATGACGTTGGGCCAGCGCATGACTAACGGCACCCGTGTCAGATCATCATAAAGCTGCGGCCCTTTTAGGAGCTGTTGGTGATTGCCCAACAGCTCTCCATGGTCCGAGGAAAAAACCACCAATGTATTCTCGGCCAGCCCTGCAGCCTTGAGCGCGGCCAGGATCCGCCCCACCTCATGGTCGATCAAGGCGATCATGGCCCAATATTGGGCGCGGATTTCCTTGATCTGTTCGGCGGTGTAATCCTGAAACCCCGGCGCGGTGCCGCTGTAGCTCTTTTCCGAATAGGCGCGGTGAGGCTCGGGTTTTTCGTCCAACTCACCCGGTTTGGTCACCGGCGCAGGGATCGCGTCCGCATCTATCAAATCCCGGAATTCCTGTGGCGCACCAAAGGAATGATGGGGATCGAAGAAATTCGCCATCAGGAAAAAAGGCTCATCCGGCCCGCGTGCATGCGAAATGAAATCTATCGCCCGCTCGCCCACCCAATGGGAATAATGCGCCTCTTTGGGCACGTGATCGATGGGCGTGCCGGTGCGGGCCTGATTGCTGTATTCCGTGTTTTCATTGGCACCCGTATCCGGAAAGATCTGTTGGTAAAGATCCGGATGCGTCTGGCGCAGCCACCGGTGATAATCGTTTTCCAGTGCGCGGTGATTGGGCCCATGCGCCCATTCAAAGACCCGATACCCGTCATCGCGCCTGGGTTCCGTGCGCCATGTGTCACATGGCGACAGGTGCTGTTTGCCGATCATGCCGCAGTCGTATCCGGCATCGGCGAGCGTGCGGGTGAACATATGCTGATCGCGCGGCAAAGGCACCCCATTGGCATAAAGCCCATGATTTGACACGTATTTTCCAGTAAACACAGAAGCCCGCGACGGGCTGCACACCGGATTTTGCACATAGCAATTCTCAAACAGCGCGCCTTGGGCAGCCATTTGATCGAGGTTTGGCGTATGGGCCCAAGGGGCACCGGTACAGCCCAGACTATCACCCCGTTGCTGGTCGGTGCAGATAAACAGGATATT
Source organism: uncultured Paracoccaceae bacterium (assembly GCA_947497985.1). Classification (GTDB taxonomy): domain Bacteria; phylum Pseudomonadota; class Alphaproteobacteria; order Rhodobacterales; family Rhodobacteraceae; genus Epibacterium. The sequence goes on along the minus strand of CANMIX010000008.1, from coordinate 77,185 downwards.
GGGCCGTTGCGGCGCATTTGTCAGTGCATTGGACATAGTGTGCGACCTCAGAATTTGGCGATGCGGGGTTCGGTGCGGTCTTCGCGTGCAACCCGGGCATCCAACATCACATCAATCATTGCTTCCAGATCCGCCATATGGGCGGGATCTGCGGCAAGGTCATGAGCCTCACCCGGATCGACGTTGAGATTGTACAATCTATAACGTGGTGCGTGGCCGTCATCGGGTTGGCCGTGCTCCGCAATCAATTTCCAATCCCCCTGCACCACCGCTGTCTGCATCTGTTGCCCAGCGCGCCGCAGTCTGAACAGCGCCGTGGGCGGCACCGCAGATGTCACGCCCGACAACAGCGATGTGCCCTGAATGCGGCGCGGCGGTCGTATCTTGGCGATGTCATAAAGCGTCGGCACCAGATCAGCGGTCGTGACCACCCTGCTGTCAATTCTGGGCGTGATCCCCGCTGTTTGAAACATCAGGGAGGTCTGCACGGCGCGTTGTTTCATTGGGTCCGAGGTCGCCCCTGCATCTTGATCCCCACGGGTCGCGGCGACAACCACGGTGGTGTTTTGCAGCAGATCCGCACCGCTCAGACAGTCCAAGATCCTGGCAAGCCCCGCATCTGCCTGTTGCAATGCAGCGGGATCAACCGCCTCGCCGATATGATCGGGGTCTGGTGGGCCACCCTGATCCTGACCGACCACGTATCCTGCCACCCCAAAGAACGGCTGATCTGTCGCCCGGCCCTTGATATGGGCACAGATGCGGTCCGTAACCCAGCTGTTAAAGCTCAACTCATGCGCCAAGGCTCGGATCGCACGGCGCTGTGCCTCGGGGACATCGGTCGCATCGGGATTGGGTTGTTTGGGAAAGATCTGCGCATAAAGCTCCGGCGCTTGCGCCTGCAGCCACGTCAGATAGGCGTTCTGCCGGGATCGGTGATGCGGTCCATGGGCCCAATCGAATTGTGCAAATTCGAAGGGGCGCGCGTGTTCCGTGGTCCAATTGGACACGCCGCTCAGATGTCTGCGCCCGCACAACCAGGTTTCATACCCTTGATCGGTAAACCGTTCGGTGACAGTTGTCTCCCGCTCTGGCAAGGCTACACCATCGCTCCAAACCCCATGGGCCGAGAGGTCGAGCCCGGTAAACAGGCTTGCACGGGCCGGGCCGCTTTCGGGCGACGACGCATAGGCATTGGGAAAACATAGGCTGTTGCCTCGAAACTGGGTCAGTGTTGGCAGCTGCTCTGCAAGATCCACGCACGTCGCCGTGCTGAGGCTATCAAACAGGATCAAAAGGATGTTTTGCGGCATTGGCGGGTACACTATTGTTGTTCCTTAGACGTCCCAGACCACGCGGAACCCCTGGTGCGGGGTGGTGGTGTCGGGCGTATTTCCAATTCGGGCGGCTATGCGATACCGGTAGCAATAGCTGCGGTGACACAGGTACGAGCCACCTTTCAACAGCCGATGTCCGCGCATGGCTTCCATCCGTTGCCGCACATCTTTCTTCAGCGATTTCACGCGAAATGTATCCTCGGTCCATTCCCAGACATTGCCGACCATATTGTACAGCCCATATCCGTTGGGCGCATAGGATTTGGCCGGCGCGGTCCCGCTCCAGCCATCGGCGGCGGTGTTGTGATCGGGAAAGCGGCCTTGCCAAATGTTGCAGGGCATAAACTCCGTATCATCAGGTTCTTGATCGCCCCAGGGGAACCGTACATCCGTCAGCCCACCGCGCGCCGCATGTTCCCACTCCGCCTCAGACGGGAGCCGTCCTCCGCACCATTGAGCAAAGGCGCGCGCATCGTTCCAGGACACATGCACCACCGGGTGCGACGGATGCCAGCCCCCCCGCGTGCCTGGCCCATGTACCTGTCGCCAATTGGCGCCGTCCACCCTGCGCCACCATTCGGTGCCCGCAACACCCAGCGTTGGTGCTGCCCCTTCGGGCAGATCGGAAAAGAAGACAAAGGACCATCCAAACCGCTCCGCTTCGGTTATATAGGCCGTTTCCAACACAAAATGCGCAAAAGCCTCGTTGGTGATTGTCGTTTCAGTGATCACAAAGGGCTTGATGGTTTTGTGGCGGATCGGCCCTTCGCCGTCGATCGGGATGGCAGGCCGGTTGGTGCCCACCTGGACCCGCCCCCCCGGAATAGACCGGGTTGGCAGCGGATAGGAAGGGCCTGTCGTGTCCGGCACAGGCAAGGACGCGGACAGGTGGGCGGACGGAGGCTGACCCCCATCCCGCGCGGGCGCACAACAGCTTTTGGTATGGCCACAGCTGTCTAGGGTCATGCGTCCATCCGCAGACCATCGGTGTCAAATCGGTGCAGGTCCGACATCTGGGGTGACACATAGACCCGGTCCCCATCCCTGAGCGCGACTTTGCCCGGCGCGCGCACAGTCAGGACGTTGTCCATCCCGTCCATATGAACCCGCAAAAACGTATCGCTGCCCAGATGTTCCGACAGACCGACAGTGCCCTGCCACAGCCCATCCTCGGTTGAGATGTCCAGATGTTCGGGACGGATGCCAACCGCCGCCGCGCCCAGTTTCGCGGCCTCATCCCCTTCGATGATATTCATCATCGGCGAGCCAATGAATTTCGCGACAAACAGGTTGCAAGGCGCATCATACAGCTCAAGCGGGCTGCCGACTTGTTCGATTACACCGGCATTCAACACCACAATCTTGTCCGCCATGGTCATCGCCTCGACCTGATCATGGGTCACATAGATCATGGTGGTTTTGAGCCGCTTGTGCAGCTCGCTGATTTCCAACCGCATCCCCATCCGCAAGGCCGCATCGAGATTGGACAGGGGTTCATCAAACAAAAACGCTGAAGGTTCGCGCACAATCGCCCGTCCAATGGCCACCCGTTGACGTTGCCCGCCCGACAGCTGTTTCGGGCGACGATCCAGATAGTCGGTGAGGTTCAAAACATCCGCCGCCGCAGAAATCCGGCGCGATTGCTCATCACGGCTGAGACCGGCCATCCGCAAGGGAAAGGCGATGTTTTCTGCCACCGTCAAATGCGGGTACAGCGCGTAGGATTGGAACACCATCGCAAGGCCTCGTTTGCCCGGTGGCTGGTCGGTAGCATCGGCGCCATTGATGGCCAAAGTGCCGTCGCTGACGTCCTCAAGCCCGGCAATCAGCCGCAAAAGGGTCGACTTTCCACAGCCTGACGGGCCAACAAAGACGACAAATTCGCCGTCTTCAATGTCCAAGTTCAAAGGCGGAATGACTGTCACTGCGCCAAAGCTCTTTTTGACGTCTTTCAGTTGAATTTGTCCCATTCTACCGTGTTCCCTCCCGGTGTTGGCCGCGTGCCATATGTATTGGGGGCGACATCATTGCATGCGCTCCACGAACGCAGGCCTCGACAAAGCCCTGTGTTTGCAATCCGCTCTCTGAGCGCCATTTCAAAATTTCATTGATCAATCTGGCCTTGGTCTCTGCATGGGCCGGATCATCCCAAAGGTTGGTCTGTTCCGTTGGATCCGCAGCCAGATCAAACAGCTGTCCCGCATCTGAATCCACAAAATGCACCAGCTTTATCTGGCCCTCCAGCACCATGGTCATCAGTCGCGTGCCCGTCAGCAAAGCATCGTTGGAATGTTCCGCAAAGACCCGTGTGCGTTCGGGCGGAGTGACGTCTTCGAAATACGGCTGCAGCGACTGTGCCTCCATCCAGGTGGGGACTTCAACTCCGGCCCAATCCAGAATTGTGGGGCCGAAATCAAAGAGAGATACATTGTCGGCGACGCGCTTATCCTGTGGGAGGTGGACACCAGCGACGATCGCAGGCACCCGCATTGTGGACTGATACATGTTCCATTTCTGCGAATGCCCATGATCACCAAGCGCGTCGCCATGGTCTGAGGTGAACACGATTATCGTATTCTCAAGGTCACCTCGGACTTCCAAAGCGTCAATGATCTCACCCACTTGGTGGTCGATCATGGTGACGTTTGCATAATAATGGGCCCGTTGCCGATGCGATTGTTCGGCTGTGGGGGCGGGCAGATGCACGATCCCGTCCGCATCTTCGCCCAGATGAAACTCTCTGAGTTTTTGCAAGGCTTCGGGCTGCACATCTGGATCCGGCGGGATGACCTCGGGCAGATCGCGCCCTACGTACATATCCAGGTATTCTTGGGTTGGATCATAAGGCGGATGCGGCCCCGGAATGCCAATTTGCAGGAAATACGGGCCGTCCCCTGTGTAACGGTCCAACCACCATTTCGCCATCTGCCCGGTGAACACATCCGGGTGCAACGCCGCCTCTTCCTCCCAGACCCAGGCCCCCAGCTTGTCGCCATAGTCATTCTTGCGCCGTTGGGTCACACGCGATGGTTTTTCCACCCCGCGCAGGAAAAACGCCTTGTCCCAATTGTCCAGATAGAACGGCAGATTGGGATGATCGCGGTCTTTGTTTTCGGTCACATGGCGTTCGTGAAAGCCAAAGGCCCCTTCGACCGGCATGGTGTGCATTTTGCCCACATTTACCGTGCGATATCCGGCCTCGGCCAGGTCTTTGACCCAGCTGTACTGCCAGGGCTCGTCGTTGCGAAACACGCCATTGGTATGGGGGTATGTGCCCGAGAACAGCGAGGCCCGCGACGGCGCGCAAGAGGGCGAGGTGATATACATGTTTTCAAACACCGTCCCCCGCTGGGCCAGACGATCCAGATTGGGCGTAATCGCATGGTCAAACCCCAGCGCCGAAATCGTGTCGTAACGCTGTTGGTCGGTGATGATGAAAACGATATTTGGTTGTTTTCCCATGAGTTACCCTTTCACCGCGCCTGAGAGTGACTGCACGATATAGCGGTTGGCAATGGCCATCAGCGGCAGGATCGGCAGTGTCAGCGCGATGGAGGCCACCGCAATCGACGCCCAATCCACACTGTCAAAGGAGATGAAGTTCATCACCGCCACCGGGGCCGTTGTGGTGCTGGACCGGGTGATGATCAGCGAGAAGAAGAAATCGTTCCACGCCACCAAAAACGCAAGGATCGCAGCCGCAACCGCGCCGGGACGGGCAGCTGGCAGAACGATCAACAAAAACGCCTGCGTCAGGGTCGCATCATCCATCAAAGCCGCTTCGATCAGCTCGTCTGGGACTTGCGCGAAAGAGTTCCACATGGACCAAACCACCAAGGGCAGCGTCAGTGTCATATAGGCAACGATCAGCCCCAGATAGGTGTCGATCAACCCGGCGTTCACGTACAGCAGGAACAACGGGATCACGAACCCGACCGGAGGGGCCATCCTCAGCAGCAACAACACCCAAGATGCGATGAACTTGCCCGACACCCGCGATTTCGCCAGCGCAAAACCGGCCGGAACCCCAATGATCATTGCCAATACGGTGGCCGATCCGGCCGTGATGAACGAATTCAACAACGCCTTTGGAAAATCTGAACGGGTGATGTTGAAAAAATTCTCCAGCGTCAGCGCCAGCGGACTTTCCCAGATCGGTTCAAACACCGCCGAGGGAGAGCGCACCGACAGAATCAACGCCCATAGGGTTGGCAGGGCTGCAAAGGCCACAAGCAACAGCATCATCGAGACGCCAAGCGCTTTTTTGAAACGGTATTCGGGGCTTTTATCAATCATTGCGAAACCCTCTGGTTCAGACGCGCGACATAAAAACTGATCAACGCGGCCATCAGGAACAAGGTGACGGCAATTGCCGCGCCATAGGCCACGTTGGAGTTTTGAAACGTCTGCACATAGGCATAGAAATTGGTGGCCTGCGTCGACCGCCCCGGCCCGCCCTTAGTGATGACAAAGATCATCGGGAAGTGTTTCAAAGAGTCAATGAAACGGAACAGCGTGACCATCAGCAAGGCCGGCATCAACAGCGGCAATGTGATAAAGAAGAACGTCTTGACCCGTGTTGCCCCGTCAATCGCAGCCGCCTCGTCCAGATCCGGCGAAATTCCCTGCAGGGCTGCCAGAATGATCAACATGGCAAAGGGAAAATTGGTCCAGGTGTCCGCCATCACAATGGCAAACATGGCGCCACCCTGGGTGGTCAAAAAGCTGGGTACCGTGATGCCAAACAGGTCAAAGAACGCATTGATCGGCGACAGGGTCGGCGTGAACAGCGACAGCCAGATCAAGGCGACGGCCACATGGGGCACCGCGTATGGCACCAGAAACAGGATCCGCCCAAACCGCCATCTTCCAACGATCTTTTGCAGACCCACAGCAACGGCGGTGCCGATGATAACCTGTGTCGCCACGCCAAAGAACGACAGGATCGACATCACATAGATCGAGTTCATCAACCGCTGATCGCTCAGCAATCGCGCGAAATTCTTAAAGCCGAACTGCCAATTTGTACCCCGCAGCAGATGATAGTCGCTAAAAGCCAGTGCAAACATGCCGGCAAGTGGGACAATGGCAAAGATACCAACGGCGATCACGGCTGGGTAGATCATGCGGCGATACCCGCGCTGCAGCTCGTAGGTCGCCCCCAGCCGTTTGGTGGATGTAAGTGTCATGTGTTTTTCCCGCAAAGAGGTCGATCCGGCGCAGGCTCCCACGCCGGATATGAGGGTGCGACAAAGGCCTATTGACCCAGGATGTCGCGCATCTCTTGCTCTGCGTTTTCCAGTGCTTCTTCTGGTGTGATCAAACCGTTCACAGCAGCATTGATGTTTTCGCCAATAGCTGCACCAAGCGAGGGCCATTCCGGCAACAGCGGACGATAATGCCCAATCGCCAGGTTCAACGCATCCGCCTGCACTTGCAGGAAATCCGGGTGAATGGCCGCGTATTTGGCAATCACCTCGGCGTTCTCGGCCACCGGTTGGGTGGTGAAATTGGCAAAGGGTTCAGACAGGGCGATTTTGGTCACGGTTTCGGTGCTGACGGCCCACTCGATGAACTTGGCTGACGCCGCGACATTCTGGGCTGAGGCCGGAATACCAAGGCCATGTACCGCAATCGCCGGCGAACGTCCTGCCGGACCACCCGGTGGCAGGGCCAGACCGGTCACATCCGCATATTGGTTCTTTTCCGGATCCACGATCTGGGCTGCGACACCGGTGCCTTCCACCGCAAAAACGATCTGACCATTTTGAGCCGCCGCATTGACCTCAGCAAAGTTAAAATTCCCAGCCCCTTGCGGCGCGTGGTCATTGATCAGCTTGCTGTAGACATTCAACGCTTCCAGCGTTTCGGGCGAATTGATCGCCGGCGTCAAATCACCGCCGGTGTAATCCGCAAAGAACTTACCGCCATAGGCCCGCATGATCATCGGGAAGATGAACATATTGAACCCCTGTCCGGGCACCGCACGCAGGGCGATGGCTGACTGGTCGCCGTCGGTCACTTTGGGCGCGATTTCCAGCATCTCAGCCCAGGTTTGGGGAACGCCAACACCGGCAGCCTCCAACACGTCTTCACGATAGGTCATCAACCCGGTGGCGGCCATAAACGGCACCGCAAATTGTTCGCCGTCGATGCGATAGGCATCCAGCGGTCCCGCCATCAGATCGCCTTTGACCGGCATCGCATCGACCTCAGCTGTGATCGGTTTCAACCAATTGGCTTGCACCCAGCGTTGCACCTGAATGACCGGCGCATGCACCACATCAATATCGCCGGACCGACCGGTAAACGACAGGGTGATCCGATTTTCGAAAACATCCTGTCCAATAACGTCGATATTGGCCTTGATGCCGGTTTTCTCCTCAAAATCACCAGCAAGCTTTTGCAGACCACGCGTATAGGGCATGCCGAACATCACAACGTTGATCTCTTCGGCCTGCGCAGACGTCGGCGCAAAAGGCGCAGCAAGCGCAAAGCTTGCCACAAGGGCAGTCGTCAGTAAGTGTTTCATAGTTCCTCCCTGTGAAATAACCCTGTCCTGCTTATCCTCCACGCAGGGGCAAGGCATGGTGCTTTGGCTGAAGCCTCCTGACTTCAGCCTCCGCAGTCACGAGCTCAGAAAGCTCGCTACGTGCTTGTAAAAGCGCTTCCATATAGGTCTCAACATCGGCCGCGCCGGCACTGGCAGGTTCCGCCAAGGCCAAGAGATGCAGAAACGTTCCATCCGAATCCTGGATGACCGTGGCAAAGCGCCGGATGCCCACGTGATTGCCTTCCAGGTCCGCGGCAAAGATCTCTGTCCGCATACGATCCAGATAACCGCGCACTGCCTCCTCTGACAGTGTCGGATTGCCAACACCCGATTGGCGTAGGGTCTCGTAAAATCCGTCCGTATAAAATTGCGCCTGAACATCCTCCCAGTTCAGACGGCTCAGATACAGTTGGGACAAGACATCCAACTCGTACAGCGATCGGCGAAATCCAACGTCCGCCCGGATCAACACGTCCGGGTCGGGATAATCGGTTTTTGAGTGCCACAGCAGTTCGTGCCCCGCCACCACAACAACCTCGGCCGAGACGCACAGCCGCTTGGACAGGCTGCGCATCGTCTCGTCCAGTTTGGCCAGATAGGTGCCAGACATCGGCACGTTGCGCTCCAGGCGAAAGTTGCGCACCACATATTTCTCACTTGTGCGAAACAGATACCCCCATTCCGACAAGGACTTGATGATCCGGTGCAACGTCGCAGGAGACACGCCGCAATCGCGCGCAATATCCACCTGCTTTAACGGGCCAGGTCCTGCCGCCATAATGTATTCTAGGACCTGTAGGGCACGTTCCGTCGGGGTCATGCAACTTCCATATTTGAAATCCCATATTTCATATATGGAATTGTCATGAATATTTTCTATTTTCCCCTCTGAGTCAAGAAATTTCGTTGCCAGACGCCGCTGGCGACCTCAGAGCCGAGGTGCAACACGTCCCAATCCGGAGCGCCAGCGACAAAACCAGAAAGGCCGGGCAAATGCCCGGCCTTCCCGCTTAATAACAGCTGCGATGCGGTGATCAGTGACCCAGGATCTGGCTCAGGAACTGCTTGGTCCGGTCGCTCTGTGGGTTATTAAAGAACTCTTCCGGCTCGTTTTGTTCAACGATCTGGCCATCCGCCATAAAGATCACCCGGTTCGCCACCTGACGGGCAAAGCCCATCTCGTGGGTCACACAAAGCATGGTCATCCCTTCCTCGGCCAGCTCGATCATGGTGTCGAGCACCTCTTTGATCATCTCTGGGTCAAGGGCCGATGTGGGTTCGTCAAACAACATGATGCGGGGCTTCATGCACAGGGAGCGCGCGATGGCCACACGCTGCTGCTGACCACCGGACAACATGCCCGGATACTTGTTCGCCTGGTCCGGGATCTTCACCTTTTCCAGGAAGTGCATCGCCAGATCTTCCGCTTCCTTCTTCGGCATCTTACGCACCCAAATCGGGGCCAAGGTGCAGTTTTCCAGAATGGTCAGATGCGGGAACAGGTTAAAGTGCTGGAAGCACATGCCCACTTCTGAACGGATCTTGTCGATGTTTTTCAGATCCGAGGTCAGCTCGGTCCCATCGACGATGATCTGCCCTTCCTGGTGCTCTTCCAAAGCGTTCAGACAGCGGATCATGGTGGATTTACCGGACCCCGAAGGCCCCGCAATCACGATCCGTTCGCCACGGTTCACGGTCAGGTTGATGTCCCGCAGAACGTGGAACTGCCCGTACCACTTGTTCATGCCGGTAATTTGGATCGCAACCTCATCCGAGACGGACATTTTGGTGCGGTCGATTTCACGTTCAATTGCCAAATCAGACATAGTTTGAACTCCTTAGCGATGATCGGTGGCGAGACGACGCTCGAGCCACTGCGAATATTGAGAGATGCCATAGCAGACGATGAAGAACAGGATCGCGGCAGCCCCAAGGAGCTCCCAGTAGACGCCCGCCCATTCGGTCGAGGCCAAGATCGGTCCCCGGATCATCCCGACCAGATCGAACATCGAAATGACCGAAACCAGCGTGGTGTCTTTGAACAGGCCCACGGCCACGTTCACGATACCAGGAATAGAGATCTTCAAGGCCTGCGGCAGGATGATCAGGCGCATGGCCTGCGGATAATCCAGACCCAGACTGTCTGCTGCTTCATACTGCCCCTTTGGCAAAGCCGCGAGGCCCCCGCGAATAACCTCGGCGATATAAGCAGCCGAGAACATGGTGATCATGATCACCACACGCAGGAACAGGTCGACGGTGCTGTCAGGTGGGAAGAAATAGCTCAGCATCACCGACGCCACGAACAACAGCGTGATCAAAGGCACGCCGCGTACGAATTCGATGAAGATAATGCAGATCCACTTGATCAACGGCATATCCGATTGGCGACCCAACGCCAGCGCAATGCCCAAAGGCACCGACAAGGACACACAGGTCACACCCAGCATAAGGTTCAGCATAAAGCCACCCAGATCCCGTGATGGAACCGCCTGCAACATCGCAGTCTCAGACGCCCCTTCAGGGATCAGCGCACCGCCAATGATCCAGACCGCAAAGGCCGCAACAATCGCACCAAAGAAACCCAGTGCAAAGCTGCCTTTACCATAAGTCTGAAACACAAAGGCCGCCGCCCCCATGCCAAGGAACGCCACGATCGGCGCCATGATGGTACCGCCCCAGATCAGGTAAAACGCCAGGAACGGATAAACTGCGGTAAAGGCCAACATCTTGCGCGGCAGGTCGAAAAACAGAACCGGCGCACCCGCAATAAACAGCAGTACAAACGCCAGGGTCGGCCGCCAGTATTGATCCTGCGGGTATTGGAACCCGAACAACAGCTGGTTCCAGCGTTCTGACAGGACAGAGAAACACCCGCCCACTTCACCGGCCAGAACCTCACGACATTCCGACAGGCTCGATGTGGTCCAGACACCGTTCCACATCCACGGCAATGCGCCTGACAAAACCATGTAGATCACCAGACCCGCAACGATGGTCAGCAGTGAATTGGCCCAACTGGAGAACAGGTTTTCCCGCATCCATTTGACAACCCCGGTCTCACGCGCAGGAGGCGGAGACTGAGGGATATTTCCATCCGCAACAAAGGCGATGGAGTTGGTAGTTTGATCCGTCATCCTCAACGCTCCTTCAGCTTAACAGAGGCGTTGTAGACATTCATCACAAGCGAGATCAGCAAGGATGCAGTCAAGTAGAACGCCATCAGCAACAAAACACATTCAATCGCACGGCCGGTTTGGTTCAGCGTAATCCCACCCAATGTGGCGGTGATATCCGCGTAACCCACAGCAATCGCGAGAGACGAGTTTTTGGTGATGTTGAGATATTGAGAGATCAGCGGCGGAATGATGATCCGCAGCGCTTGTGGCAGAACGACCAGGTTCATCACCTTGGACGGACGCAGACCCAGGGCTGCTGCAGCTTCGGTCTGACCTTTGGAAACCGCCTGAATACCCGCACGGACGTTTTCCGCAATAAAGGCACCGGTGTAGATCGACAAAGCAAACCACAAGGCGATCAACGGACCGCCAATTTTGATCCCACCTTGGAAGTTAAACCCTTTGAGCGCGGGGTATTCCCACGTCAGGCCCATAATCAGCATCAAGATCAGAAATGGCGCCAGCCAAATCCCCAACAGCATCGGCAGGGTGTTTGGGCGCTCGCCGGTGGCTTCCTGTTTTGCAGTGGCCCAGACATTGACACGACGCGCGGCAAACCAGGAGCCGCAGGCCACAACAAGAACCAATAGCCAATTCAGCGCTTGGCTTTCAAAAATGCCATTCGCGAACCAGGGCAGCGGTGTGTAGATACCGCGGTTGGTAAAGGCAAACGCATCAAACACCATCGTCGCCGTCGCATTGTCGCCACGGAAGGCGCGCGGTGCAGGCATGACAGCGGTCATGATGGTGAAAATGATGATGATCCAGATCAGAACCGGAATGTTCCGAAAGATCTCGACGTAGAACGCCATCAATTTGGACACCAGCCAGTTGTTGGACAGGCGCAGAACCCCCGCAATCACCCCAAAGACCGTGGCAGTGACACAGGCCAGAACAGCAACAAGAATGGTGTTGAGCAGGCCAACAAACGCGGCGCGGCTGTGGCTGTCTTGGTTGCTATATTCAACCAGCTTCTGGCTGATGTCATAACCGGCAGTATCGGTCAAAAAACCAAAGTTGATGTTCAAACCAGCAGCGCGCAGGTTTGCGATCAGGTTGTTGCCGAGATACATGAAGGAAAGCGCCAGGGCGAGAAACGCCAGGGCTTGGAAGGTCAACGATCTATAGCGGGTATCGTTGATCAGCATCGACAGCCGAAAGGAATCCTTCGGCGGGTCAGTCAAAGTTGACATGTTGTGAAATCCCCGAAGCTAGCGGTACTTATGTCCTGTCGAGGTTGACCCCGATCCGTACGTTCCCGCAGCGTTTTATTAGATGGGAAAAGGGCGCGGAATTCCGCGCCCTCTCCCAATTGATCTTAGCGGAAAGGCGGTGCGTACTGCAGACCACCTTCGGTCCACAATGCGTTCAGGCCGCGTGCCAGACCGATCGGCGTGTCTTCACCGATGTTTTTCGCGAACAGCTCACCGTAGTTGCCGCCAGCAGCGATTGCTTTGGCGCCAAAGTCAGCGTCCAGACCCAGCATCTCACCCAGAGTGCCTTCGCTGCCCAGCAGACGGTTGATTTCTGGGTTGTTGGTGCCGCCGGACATTTCTGCCAGGTTTGCAGAAGTCACGCCCAGCTCTTCAGCTGCAACCAGTGCTTGCATGGTCCAACGTACCACGTCACCCCAACCGTTGTCGCCGTGGCGAACCAGCGGGCCGAGCGGCTCTTTGGAGATGATTTCAGGCAGAACAACATGCGCGTCAGGCGCGTCAAAGGTTGCGCGTGTCGCCGCCAGACCAGATGCGTCTGTGGTGTAAACGTCGCAAGAACCGGCCAGATACTGTTGCTGTGCTTCTGCGTTGGTTTCGATTGGAACGGGTTCGTAGCTGATGTTGTTGGTGCGGAAGAAATCCGCCAAGTTCAGCTCAGTTGTGGTACCGGTCTGGATACAAACGGTCGCGCCGTCCAGTTCCTTTGCGGAAGACACACCCAGTTCCTTTGGAACCATGAAGCCCTGACCGTCATAGTAGTTCACGCCAACGAAGTCGAACTTCAGATCGACATCGCGCGAGAAGGTCCATGTGGTGTTACGAGCCAGCATATCGATCTCACCGGAAGCCAGCGCGGTAAAGCGTGTCTTGGCGGTGGTCGGAATAAATTCGACAGCGTTTCCATCACCCAGAACCGCAGCTGCAACAGCGCGGCAAACGGCAACGTCAAAGCCGGTCCATTCCCCATTCGCATCCGGTGCCGAGAAGCCAGCCAGACCAGTAGACACACCACAGTTCAGCTTACCGCGGGACTTTACATCGTCCAGGGTCGCCGCTGCGGCCGCACCAGCTGCAAGACCGGCAACAGTCATCGCACCAAAAAATACGGATTTTTTCATTTTAACCTCTTCCTGATTTTCCGCTCTGTTAGCGGTTATTTCCGGGACAAAATTGTTCCCCCCCGGATCAGATCGAACCTGGGTTTTTCCCAAATCCGAGCCAAGTGTGTGATCAATCATCAACAAACGTCAAGGGCGTGATCAGGAAATTAGATGTTTCGATGAGCAAACTGCATCGAGAACGATCAGAGGTGTGGAAAACCGTTGGGCCTTGGGGGTGTTTGTCTCTCAGGTAGATAGATCAAAGAAACGTTTGGCATGCATGAATTCACCTTCTTTGCGGATGGCAACCGCACTGGCTTCTTCATCGGTACCCCATTGTTCTTCTTGCCATTTTTCGTCCAAACGCGACAAGTTCCAGACGTCGGCAGCAGGGCGCCAATCCAAGGCTGCCGCAAATCCGAGCACAAGCGAGCCGGACAAAGACACAAGATCGTGAAACGCCGCCAGCTGAAACGGAGTCATCGCATGGGTCTTGTTTCTAAGCACCTCCAGAGCCACAGGATCTTGGCCTGAATGCAAAATGCCGTTACGGCAAGCAAGCCGTGCACCAAGCGTGGTTGCCGCCCAATCCAGGGCCGGATCCCAGCTTTCCGCCTGACGCGCCACCAGCTCGACGGGGCTTTCAGCGCGATAGCACAATAAATCCGAATCACCGTATTCGGCCAGCATGTCCGCGACCTCACCATGTTGGATCGAAACCTTGTCGATCGCCGCATTGGCCGACCGTGTACAGGGCATGGTGTTAGGGTTCACCGTGTCTTCTTGTGCGTCCCATTCGGCAGCCACGGCCAGTGCCATCGCTTCGGTCGGCAACACCAGCGCGGCCTTTGCCGGGGTTTTCACTTTGCGCCCGTCCAGCAATACCGCAAAACCGTTGTCTTCCGGGGCCGAAGTTGCCGCTTTCCAGAATCGTTTTTGCTTCCACTCGCTCATCTGTTCAGCCTTTCCAGATCTCGTTCAACAAAGGGGGCAATTGGGTAAAGCTGCTGATCACATGATCTGCGCCCAACTGGTCCGCTGGATGAAATCCCCAGTCCACGGCAATGGTGGTCACACCAGCCGCCCGCCCCATATCAATGTCATAGGATGTGTCGCCGATCATCACAGTCTGCGCAGGTTCAACGCCGGTCTCCGCCATCGCAGTCATGACCATCGAAGGATGCGGCTTTGACGGGTGGTGGTCCGCAACCTGTCGGGTGACAAAGCAGCTTAACTCGTGCGCCTTGATCAGCTCGTCCAAACCGCGTTGGGATTTGCCGGTCGCCACGCCCAACAGGTATTCGGGCACCGAGTTCAACACATCCAACGCCTCGCGCGCACCGGGATAAAGCGGGGAATGCGCCGCCCCTCCTGCCTCGCGCGCCGATTTATAGGCGTTCTTATAGCCCTGCACGACGTCCGCCTGCAGCTCTTGCGGCAGATCCGGCACCAGCTGGGCAATCGCAACTGGCAGGGACAGACCAACAATCGACAGGATTTCACCCCGTGTCGGTACCGGCAGGTTCAGGGCGGTGAAGGCTATCGTCATGGCACCAACAATCGCGCCCTGACTGTCGACCAGCGTGCCATCCACATCAAACAGAACCAGCCGCAGATCTGACATCAGCGCAGGCTTTCAAACGGATCATCTGCCGCCAGATCTTCGGTCCAGCCAAAAGTGTCCCAGCTGTTTTTCATATGATCGGGCAAGTCGGCCACGATAGAGATCTGCTTTTTGGTATCGGGATGTTCAAAGGCCATGCGACGGCAATGCAGGTGCAGCTTCTTGGAGATCACGCCGCCAATCTGCGCGCCCCAGCCATCGCCCATATTGTCCTGCCCCGAGCCACCGTATTTACCGTCCCCAGCAATAGGGTGGCCAATTTCGGCCATATGCGCCCGCAACTGGTGGGTTCGGCCGGTGATCGGTTCCATCGCCACCCACGAGGCCCGGCTCGCCACCCGGTAAAGCGTTGCGTATTGTGTGTGGGAGCGTTTGGCACCCGGCGTGCTGTTCACATCATCCAGATGCACGGCGATCATCTTTTCGCCCTCACCACTGCGCCCATGGCCGCCAGCCTTGACCAGCCCACATTTGACCTCACCCAGATAGGGGGTCGGAACACCGGCCACCAGCGCCCAGTAGATCTTGCGCGTGGCATGGTGGCGGAAGGCTGCGGTCAACGCCTGCGCCGCCAAACGCGTGCGCGCCATGATCAGAACACCGGATGTGTCCTTGTCCAACCGGTGAACCAGCCGTGGTTTTTCTTCCAGGTCGAATTTCAACGCCTCGGCCAGACCATCCACATGTTTGGTGGTCCCACTGCCGCCCTGCACGGCCAGACCGGCCGGTTTGTTGATCGCAATGACGGCATCGTCTTTGTAGATCACGCAATCGCGGATCATCTTGGCATCGGCCTCAGACACCCGCGCCTCACGTGGGGCGGCAGGTTTCAGATCACTGGCTGCCAAGGGCGGCACTCGCACAGTTTGCCCGGCTTCCACCCGTGTATTTGCCTTCACGCGACTGCCGTCCAGACGCAGCTCACCCTTGCGGCACATCTTTTCGATCCGGCCCTGGTTCACATGCGGAAACAAGCGCCGCAGCCAACGGTCGATCCGCTGGCCCGCGTCATCCTCGGAAACCGTAATATTCTGTACGCCGCTCATCTCACAGCACCCCTCTGGCCAACATCAGGCCCAAAAACAACGCCCCAATCGAGAGGCCAACAGACAGCCCGACATAAAGCGCCGCCTGTCCCAAATCTCCGCGTTCCACCAATGTCACCGTCTCCAGCGAAAACGCCGAAAACGTGGTGAACCCGCCCAATACCCCGGTCATCACAAAGGGCGACAGATGGGTCAGCCCGCGATGGGCCGCAACCACAACAAACACTCCCATCAGAAAGGAGCCCAGCACATTGACACTCAGCACGCCCAGCGGAAAGCCAAGCGCACCAAAGGCACGGGTGATCCACACACCCGCCAAAAACCGGAACGATGCGCCAATCGCGCCGCCCAGCGCCACATATGCCACTGTTGAAACCATAAGGCCGGTCAGTCGCGCAGGCAGGCCCAGTTGTCAAGTTTTGCCTGCCCTGCACCACACACATTACAGCCCAGCCATGGCGGCGTTCTTTCACCTTTTTCTAAATACTTCCGCCGGAGGCTGCGCCCCAAAGGGGCGTTTTAACCCTCATTGCGCTGCGCGCGCAGACGTTCGAAATACTCCAACCGCTTTTTCAAATCCCGCTCAAAGCCGCGTTCAACGGGTTGATACAGCTTCGGGCGCTCCATCCCATCGGGAAAGTAATTCTGACCCGAAAACCCGTCTTCTGCATTATGATCATAGTCATAGCCCGCACCATATCCCTGCTCTTCCATCAGCCTGGTCGGCGCATTCAGGATATGTTTCGGCGGCGGCGCGCTGCCGCTCTGTTTGGCCAGACGTCTTGCCGCCTTATAGGCCATGTAATGGGCATTGGTTTTGGGTGCGAGCGCCAGATAGACCACTGCCTGCGCTAACGCCAGCTCCCCTTCGGGACTGCCCAAACGCTCATAGGTTTCCCAGGATTGCAGACAGACGGCTTGGGCCTGCGGGTCGGCCAGTGCGATGTCTTCTACCGCCATCCGGGTCAAGCGCCGCGCCAGATAGCGTGGGTCTTCGCCCCCCTCCAGCATCCGCGCAAACCAATAAAGCGCTGCATCCGGGTCCGAGCCTCGCACCGACTTATGCAGGGCAGAGATCAGATTATAATGCTCATCCCCAGATTTGTCGTATTTCGCGGCCCGCTTCATCAACCGGCTGGCCAAGGCCTCACGGTCCAGATCGGCCGCAGTGCGCCAGGCTGAGATTTGCTCGATCAAGTTCAGAAGCGCGCGCCCATCGCCATCGGCCATTTCCAACAGCGCATCGCGCGCATCCGTCGTCAGCGGCAGGGCGCGGCCCAGTTCTTCTTCGGCGCGCTGGCACAGCCGTTCCAGATCGCCCTCGCTCAGGCGTTCCAACACCAAAACCTGCGCGCGCGACAGAACCGCCGCGTTCAGCTCAAAACTCGGGTTCTCGGTTGTGGCCCCAACCAGCAGGATGGTGCCATCTTCCATATGGGGTAGAAACCCGTCCTGCTGGGCCTTGTTGAACCTGTGGATCTCATCCACGAACAACAGCGTGCCCTGCCCGTTCTGGCGGCGGATCTTGGCCGCTTCAAAGACTTTGCGCAGATCAGGCACACCGGTGAAAATGGCCGAAATCTGGACAAAATGCAGATCCGTCTCCGCCGCCAAAAGCCGCGCAATGGTGGTCTTGCCCACGCCGGGCGGCCCCCAGAAGATCAGCGACGAGAGCGACCCAGAGGTCAGCATCACACCCAAAGGTGCCTCAGCCCCCAAAACCTGCTCCTGCCCGATCACTTCGCCCAGGGTTTGCGGACGCAGACGGTCTGCCAATGGGCGCGGCGGCTCGGGGCGGTCGCGTTCAGGGATCCCTTCGGGGGGTGGGCTGTCAAACAGGTCTGCCATTGCGCACCATCATGGATCAGAGTCGGAAGCGAAGCACAACCCGTTGTCCACGGCGCATCAGCTCAACCTGCATCCAACGGGTCTTTTCCCGCAGCGCCCGGTCCACGTCCTTGGGGCGTTCAATCCCATTTCCGTTGACCTGCACCAGAATGTCGCCGACCTGAATGCCCGCGCGCGCCGCATAAGGACCCGGTGCTGTCACCACCACACCTGTCGCCGAAAAGGGCAAGCCCATGCCGCTGACAACGGCCGGATTAATTCGCGCAATCTCTAACCCGGGAAAGACAGAGCGGTCCCCCAGCACCAATGCCTCGGCCGGGGGATCATTGGGGGCGGGAAGCAGCGCAACCTCGACCTCTTCGGCCACCCCGTCGCGCACGCGGGTGAATATCGCCGTTTGTCCAAGACCAGCAACAGTCATGCGAAACACCATTTCAGGGGGAGAGTTCACCGGCTCGCCATCCACCTGTGTCACCACATCGCCCACTTGAAAGCCTGCGCGCAAAAACGGGCTTTGCGGGTGTAGGTCTGAAATCATCATGCCTTCCACCAGCCCCAGCCCAAGGCTTTCCGCCAGATCCGCATCCATCGGCTGACCGCTCATACCGGCCCAGGGGCGCTGAAACGCTTCCGACCCTTCCTGCGCCTGCCGCACAAATTCGCGCACCAGATTGGCCGGAATGGCAAAACCGATGCCGTTCGACCCGCCCGAGCGGCTGAGGATACGCGTGTTGATCCCGATCAGATCGCCGTTCACATCAATCAGCGCACCGCCGGAATTGCCGGGGTTAATCGGCGCATCGGTCTGAATGTAATAACCCCGCCCTGCACCCGTGGCCGTTCCCGACCGCGCAAGGCCCGAGATAATGCCAGAACTCACCGTTTGCCCCACACCAAAGGGATTGCCGATGGCCAGCGCCAGCTCGCCCACCTCAACCCGGTCGCTGTCGCGCAAGGACAGGAATGGCAGGTCCTCGGCATCATCCAGCTGCAGGATCGCCAAATCCGACGCCTCATCCGCCAGTACAACCCGCGCGTTGAACTCGCGCCGGTCGGTCGTCACCACCCGGATCTCCGACGCGGTACCCACCACATGGTAATTCGACACCACAAGCCCATCCGCCGACAGGATCACGCCGGACCCAAGCGAGTTCTGCACCCGTGGGCGGCTTTGCTGGCCAAATCCCCGGAACAGATCATCAAAGAAGGGATCATTCATAAACGGCGACCGTGCCTGCGTCTGGGTGATGATCTTGGCATAGATATTCACCACCGCCGGCGCGGCTTCCTTGACCAAGGGCGCAAAGCCCAATGCGATCTCAGCCTGCGAGGCCGGCACCCGCGTCTGTGCCTGAACAGGCACGCCAGCCAGCACAACAATTGCGAGTGCCGTCAAATAGTTACGAAACATTGAAACTCCCCAAGTCGCCTATTGGAGAATATGCTCATCAAATCAAGGATGTTCAAGCCTTCGGACCGGTCCGGCAGCTCCAGTTCATCGCCGTCCAGATCAACCAGTTACTTCGTGCGCCTTAGCTCGAAATAGGCCAGAACTTCAGGTTCACCAAGTGCCACATCATGGCTCATCCCAATAAGTGATTCCAACAAAGCGTCAGGGATTTCCTGCCCCCAGTCAATCGGATCACCATCGTCCTGCTCGTCCAAAAGCGCGCGATATTCTCCTTCGATTGCATCCAAAAGACTGGGCGGATTGCCGTCGATCTCTAGGTGGTATTTGTCCCCTGATGAGCCATCATGGGCGACCGACCAAGTACATTCCCCTTCGTCATAGCTAGCCAGCCAGCTTTCGTTGGTGTCATTAAGCACCGTCGAGGCGAGGAATAGACCATCAAAATCTTCTGCGTAGTCTTTGATGAACCGGTCCGCGAACGACGTGTCTTGCGTCATGATGACACTCCACCCGGTCATTTCATGTTTTGCGACCCATGCCCCCCCTTCAGGGGCATCTTTCTTTGGTGGCAAGACCTTTCCGCCGAAATAAACGCCTAACTTTTGCGGCTCCATTTGCGCCGCGACAATTGAACTTCCTGATGCCATATCTGGCCCTTTCAAATACTTAAATCAAACCCCTCATACATATCTGCGTCGCCGCTGTGATTTAGATAAACTATTAGTGAGCAATAATAAAAAAGCGCGCTACGGTGACAGCGCGCCCAGTTGGGGAGGGAAAACCTTATGTCTTAGCCCGCGCCTTATCCCGCCAGACGGGACAGCGCGACGCGGCGGGCGCGGACGGCTTCGGCCAGCTTCTTCAGCTCAACCTCGGTGTCTTCCCAGCCGATGCAGCCATCGGTGATCGACTGGCCATAGGTCAGCTTTTTCAGATCACCATCCTTGGGCAGATCCTGCCGGCCGGCAACCAGATGGCTTTCGATCATCACTCCCGTGATGCGGCTGTCGCCCACGGCGATCTGGCCGCGCACATCTGCCAGAACCTCGGGCTGTTTCTCGGGATCTTTGCTGGAATTCGCGTGACTTGCATCGATCATCACATGACCGCGAATACCGTCCTTTTCGGCCCGACGGCAGGTCGCATCCACGGAATCCGCGTCGAAATTGGTGCCGCCGCCGCCCCGCAGGATCACATGGCAGTCGGGGTTGCCGGCGGTGCCGCCAATCGCTGCCCGACCAGAGGGCGCAAGCGCCATGAAATGATGCGGGCGCGCCGCCGAACGTACCGCATCAATCGCGATCTGCACGTTGCCACGGGTGCCGTTCTTGAAGCCTACCGGGCAGGACAGGCCCGACGCCATCTCGCGGTGGATCTGGCTTTCGGTGGTCCGTGCACCAATCGCGGCCCATGCGATCAGATCGGCGATGTATTGTGGTACATGCGCATCCAGGAATTCAGTGCCGACCGGCAGACCCAAAGCATTGATATCCTGACACAATTGACGTGCGCGGTGCAGACCCAGATTGATACGGAAGCTTTCGTCCATTCCGGGGTCATTGATCATGCCTTTCCAACCGCCAATGGTGCGCGGTTTTTCAAAGTAAACCCGCATCACGATCTCAAGCGCGTCGCCCAATTCGGCCCGCATCGGTGCCAGGCGACGAGCGTATTCCATCGCGGCCGGCACATCGTGGATGGAACAGGGCCCAACTACAACCACCAGACGGTCGTCGCGCCCATGCAGCACGTTCTGGATTGCACGGCGGCTGTCGACCACAGTCGTCAGCGCGGGCTGTGTGGCGGGAATAGCCTCTGCCAACTCTTGTGGGGAGGCCAGTTCTTTCATCTTGGTGATCCGCAGATCCTGGGTTTGGTGTGTCATGTCGGGGCGTCCTTGTCTTTGTGTGCGGAGCCTCGGGGACCTTGGGGCGGAAAATAAAAAAACCGCCTGCGGGTGCGAGGCGGTTTGGTGTGGATGTTGCGTTCTCTCTCAAGTTTTTAGAACGCGACAGATCCTCCGACCGCCATGTGGCGCGGATAATAAAAATACCAGGAGGTGGCGAAGGTCTGTATCATGACCGTGACGCTAGCCGAGATTCGCGGATCTGTCGACAGGAAATTTTTCCTTTAAAATCAACGTCCGCTTAGGCCGGTGATTTGCTCCGGGTTTGGCTGATGTCGAAATTCCACGCAATCAGCATATTGGTCACCGCCGCCCCTAGGAAGGACACCAGCAGCAAGTTCCACGGCAAAACGAAGGCCGCGCCTAGGAAAATTGCCGCATCCACACAGAGCTGAAACCAACCGGCCTTGAACCCGGTTTTTTGCTCGACCACCAGCGCCAGAATGGTTCCGCCTCCGGCCGAAGCCTTGTGCCGAAACAGGGCAATCACACCGATACTGCCGCAGGCACCACCAATGGCGGCGGCGATCATCGGTTCCAGACTGTCAAAGGTGATGAACCTCGCCAGTTGCGGGGCCAACAAGGAAATTCCCACCACCGCAGCGATGGTCCGCAGGGTGAAATCCGGCCCACGTTTGAACCAAGCCAGAACAAAGAAGGGCAAGCTGACCAAGAAAAACAGCGCACCGAAATTCAAATCCACCACATAGGACAGCAACAGCGCCAGACCAGCCAATTGCCCGGTCACAAGCCCCGCAGATTTGAGGAACAGCATAGCCAGGGAGCACATCAACACACCAAAGGCGATGCCTTGGACATCAAAAAACGAGATCGGAGAACGCATGATTTTCCTCATGTACGTACAGAAGAGTCGGTGGGAATAGGAGTAAGCCCTAGCTCTCTCCAAAGTGTTGACTTGTCAACCTTGCCCGGGGATTTGCATCAACTATACCGCAGATTTCCGCCCGGTGCGCCTCAGGAACCGGCGTTATCTTCCACCAAGGGCCCGCCACTGCGGGCCTGCCGGATGTCGAAATTCCAGATAATGATCAGGTTCATCAGCGCGGCCGCGATGAATGAGTAAAACACCTGCCCCGGCGCCAAGACAAAACAAGCCGACAGAAAAATCAACGCATCGACTCCCAATTGCACCCAGCCCGCTTTGATCCCGGTCTTTTCCTCAACCACCAACGACAGGATCGACAAGCCGCCAGCCGATGCATTGTGGCGAAAAACCGAAAGCACGCCGATGCCGATCAAAATCCCCCCCAAAAGGGCTGCCAAGGGGCGTCCGGGGTCAGCAATCAGCACCACGCGTCCCAAGGCCTCCACTGCGAGAGAAATGCCGATGACTACGATCAACGTGCGCAAGGTAAACACCCGCCCGCGCCGCCGCCATGCCAACACCAGAAACGGCGCGCTGACGGCAAAGAAGGTTACGCCAAAATCCCATGGCAGGACGTAGGACAACAACAGGGCAAGACCCGCGGCCTGCCCTGTGACCAATCCGGCCGATTTCAGAAACAAGATCCCAAGCGAACAGAGGATGGTGCCAATCGTAAGCCCCTGTACGTCAAAAATTCCACGTTGCGCGGTCATGGCTGATCCTTTGGAGGAGGACAATTAGGTCAGCATTGCTGATATTTATATACCGAGCGAACCTGTAAGCCTCAAGTGGCAATGTCTGATATTCACGCAAGAATGTTTGCCCCGCCCCAGGTTGCTCTTTAATTCAGCACCCCTAGAAACGAGATGTCCCCGCCTAGGCGAACCGAGCGGGGACATAAGATGCACAAATATGGCTTGGTCAGAACAGACCAAACCGTTTTTTCTTTTGCGGCTTGCCACACTGGTTCTTCAGATCCACGCCACAGCTTTGGAAAAACGCACAAACCTCAGGGGTCATCATACCTCGGCCGCTGGCGTACTGGGGTAAATCAAAACCTCCGCCGTAATTCAGCTCAACCACCACTGGTCCGTCAGGCGTGATCGCGATATCCGTGCTTTGATAGCGGATCGGCGCAAAGATCCGTGCGGCGCGTTCGTTCAATGCCCGCAGCTCGGACCAGAACGGAAGTTGCAGCCCCATCAAACCCTCGACGCTGGGGTGGTCTTTCAGGAATTCTGTTTCGACCCCACGCAGGGCTACGGTTTGGACGCGGCCTGTCTCTGGATCTATATCGCAGGCCAGGTTGCCTGGGCGCCAAAATGCGTCCGCGATATTGTCGCCCTGCGGCAACTTAATCACCGCCATTGGACAGAACACGTCATCCGCTCGGACCATATTGACCATCCGCACCGTCGCCAGCGCTGACGTGTAAGGAGCAAGATCACCGTGATTGCCCAAACGGCGCTGAACGACATATGCGTTGTCAGCTACAAATTCGGACAGGAATTCAGCATAACTCATGGGTGGATGGCCGACGCAAGTGACATGACCGTCGTCCCAACCATCAATTCGAAAAGCACCGAAACTGACCATCCCATCGATGATTTTGCAAAACAGGCTTTCGCCTTTGTATTGGGCCAACAACCGGCGTAGCGCCTCTTCGGAATGAATAACCTCGAGCCTCGGAAACAGACGCGCCGTTTTACCCAGAATGGCAATACTATCCGGCACCGTCACCTCACCCGTCTGCAAGAGCGTGGCCGCCACCAGCTTATCTTCGGCCGTTCCAGCCCAGGCTTGGTTATTGCAGGCATGTGTGATGGGCCAATGCAGGTCGTTGGAGATAAACCGGCTGCGTTCCTCGGTGCTGTGACGCGTCGTGTCGTACAGCCCGTTGCGGATGTATTCGACCATGTTCAACCGGCTCGGCGGCCGTGCCATTGCCATGAATTCTTTTTGGATCTTAAAGGCAGATTGGCCGGTCTTGCGAGCAGCATAGGCTAACAACTCCTTTGGTGAGCTGTCGCGGGCTTGCAAATAAGCGGATTGGTCTGTTTCAGCCATAGACATTGGGGCAACCTCTTAAACACGATCGAAGAAACATCTTCGATCACTCAGAAAACAGAAACAAACTGACCTGAAATTGAGGATAAACTATGGCTCGTTGAGGCAAAAACCGCGACATCAGAACCCAAAAGCAAAACCCCCGCCTGGGCGAACCAGACGGGGGCCAAAGGTGACCTAGAAAAGGTCAGCGTCTTTATTCGTCTGCAGTAACTTCTTCTGCAGCAACGCGGGCTTTGTCGCCTGCGCCTTTGGCGTCGATGTCGCGGTCAACGAATTCGATGATCGCCATCGGTGCCATGTCGCCATAGCGGAAGCCAGCTTTCAGGATACGGACATAGCCGCCCTGACGGTCTTTGTAGCGGGGGCCGAGAACGTCGAACAGTTTCTCAACATACTGATCCTGCTTCAGCTTGGATGCGGCCTGACGACGTGCGTGCAGATCGCCACGCTTTGCCAGAGTGATCATCTTTTCGATAATCGGGCGCAGTTCTTTTGCTTTGGGCAGGGTTGTCTTGATTTGCTCGTGCTCGATCAGCGAGCCGGCCATGTTCGAAAACAGGGCTTTACGGTGCTCATGAGTACGGTTCAGGCGGCGGTAACCACGTGCGTGACGCATTGTTTAAATCCTTATCTTGCGTTTTTGCTTTGTCAGGCAGCTGATGCGTGTCAGCCACTCACCTTGGGGCTGATGCCCATGTATTCCCCGGCAGATCCGGGCATTGCGAAAGGGGCCAAAGGCCCCCTTCAAATCGTGATGTGCTTAGAAGCTGTCTTCGAACTTCTTGGCCAGATCTTCGATGTTGTCCGGCGGCCAGTCCTCGACGTCCATGCCAAGGTGCAGACCCATGCCCGACAGCACTTCTTTGATCTCGTTCAAAGATTTGCGGCCAAAGTTCGGGGTGCGCAGCATTTCCGCTTCGGTTTTCTGGATCAGATCGCCGATGTAAACGATGTTGTCGTTCTTAAGGCAGTTTGCCGAACGTACAGACAGTTCCAGC
Source organism: uncultured Paracoccaceae bacterium (assembly GCA_947497985.1). GTDB lineage: Bacteria > Pseudomonadota > Alphaproteobacteria > Rhodobacterales > Rhodobacteraceae > Epibacterium. The sequence goes on along the minus strand of CANMIX010000008.1, from coordinate 52,010 downwards.
TCGTCCACTTTCTTCAGCAGAAGCGGGTTGAACTCGAGACCATCGTCCTCGTCCTGGCGGCCTGCGGATTCTGGCTCGTCAAAGTTGACGAAGATCGACAGCTGGTCCTGAACGATACGTGCAGCAAAAGCCAGCGCGTCGTCAGGCGAGATGGAACCATCGGTTTCCACCTTCAGGGTCAGCTTGTCATAGTCCAGAACCTGACCTTCACGGGTCGGTTGAACGTCATAGGAGACCTTTTTCACAGGCGAATAGATCGCATCGATCGGGATCAGGCCGATGGGTGCGTCTTCAGGCTTGTTCTTGTCTGCGGAGACATAGCCTTTGCCAGTGTTTACAGTCAGTTCCATGAACAGATCGGCACCATCGTCGAGGTGACAGATCACGTGCTCACGGTTCAGAACCTCAATGCCTGCGGTTTCGGCGATGTCACCTGCGGTCACAACAGCCGGGCCTTTGGCAGAAATCGACAGGCGCTTGGGCCCTTCAACTTCCATCCGCAGGGAAACCTGCTTGAGGTTCAGAATAATGTCGGTCACGTCTTCACGCACCCCAGCAACGCTGGAGAATTCATGCAGAACGTTGTCGATTTGTACGCTTGTGATGGCAGCGCCTTGCAGGCTGCTCATCAGGACGCGACGCAACGCGTTGCCCAACGTCAGACCAAAGCCGCGTTCCAGCGGTTCAGCGACGATGGTGGCTTGACGTGCGGGGTCGTTGCCTGGCTTAATCTCAAGCTGCATCGGCTTGATAAGCTCTGCCCAGTTCTTATGGATCATGCATTCCCTCCATTCCTGTCCACCCCCCATGTCCCAATAGGGGCGAACGCCCGAGGTTTATGTGAAGCGCGTCGGGGCCCGGCAAAACGCAGGACCCCAACAGGTTGTTATTATTATACGCGACGGCGTTTCGGCGGACGGCAGCCATTGTGGGCCATCGGGGTTACATCACGGATCGAGGTGATGTTGAAACCGATTGCCGCCAGGGCGCGCAGTGCCGATTCACGTCCAGAGCCAGGGCCCTGCACTTCAACTTCCAGGGTTTTAACACCGTGTTCCTGCGCTTTTTTGCCTGCATCTTCTGCAGCCATCTGCGCGGCGTAAGGTGTAGATTTACGCGAACCTTTGAAGCCCATCGAACCAGCCGAGGACCAAGAGATTGCGTTACCCTGAACGTCAGAGATCAGAATTTTTGTGTTGTTGAACGAAGAGTTCACATGAGCAACGCCAGAGGCGATGTTCTTACGCTCTTTACGCTTTGTACGAGTCTTTTCACGAGCCATTGGTCGAACCCTCCCTTACTTCTTCTTACCAGCGATGGCCTTTGCGGGGCCTTTGCGGGTACGAGCGTTGGTGTGAGTACGCTGACCGCGAACGGGCAGGTTACGGCGGTGACGCAGGCCACGGTAAGAACCGAGATCCATCAAGCGTTTGATGTTCATCTGAACTTCACGACGCAGGTCGCCTTCTACGGTGTAGTTGGCGTCGATGTGCTCACGAATGGCGAGAACTTCAGCGTCGGACAGCTCGTTTACACGGCGTGTTACGTCGATGTTAACGGCTTCGCAGATAGCTTTGGCAGAGGTGTTACCAATACCGGTGATATATGTGAGGGCGATTGGTACCCGCTTTGCAGTCGGGATGTTTACGCCGGCGATACGTGCCACGTTATACGTTCCTTTTTCAGTTGCGGTTCCGTAGCTCCAGAACCTTTTTTCACAACATAAGCCCGAATGCGTCCTGCGTTCGGGCCTAACGAATCTCTGCTGGCTCTCCAATTGGATCCGAGGTGCCAGATCAAGATGATTCTCATTGAGGAATTCTGCTTAGGAGGTTCCGCTTAGCCCGTCAAGGGCGAACTCCCTGGCTGGCCTCTTGGACCGAGAATCCAAGGATTAAGGCGTTATCTTCAAGAAAAACTGGTCACAGAATGGCTTTAGTTTTGAAAACGCAAATGTGACGCTAATCAACGTCGGTTTTTCATTGAGCCGTAAAACAACTTACAGTAGTTCTACTCAGCAATAAGTAAGCTAACAAAGTATTCTCGTTCCAACAGACGGTATTTAAGTGATTAGGTCTTTTTTCAAAGCAAAAGCACGGTTTCCGATATTCTCGGTCAGTGACTTGGAAATTATGCGCACAGCAATGCGCAACAATGAACGAGACGGTATCACCGGCTATCTGCTGCGCGATGACAATACCTATTTGAATGTCGTCGAAGGTCCAACCGAAGCAGTCGAGGCGATGCTGCGCCGTGTTGCAAAAGACTCGCGCGCCTTTGATTTTCAGATCCTGTCGCTGACCCCGACACAAGAACGACAGTATCCGGCCTGGTCCATGGGGTATCATGAACACAGCCACAGCCAGGTTAAAGCCTGTCCGATAAATACATTTTTGGCCACCCCCGCCACTCAATCGGTGGAGCCGGTTTTGGCGGCCATGCAGATGTTGGGGCTACGCCAAATCAGCAATGACCGGCGCACATCGCAACGCGTGACCAACCCTTGATCGCATGCTGATCGAACCGCAGCCGACCAATTCGGCATGCGAAAGCCTGAAATTCAGGACATAAAGGTGGAGAATTGCCTATTGGAGGGCAATTTCGCAAGAATTGCGGCACAGGAATTGATTTAGCGTTACTGTAATGCGCAACGCGTTATCTGTGGTTGGTTCCAATGTTCTTTCGCCTTTTGTACCGGGCAAAGGCGAATTACCCGCCTTTTACCTTTCATGACCTGGAAATTCTGCGCTGTGCAATTGCGCGAAATCCAGAACTGAACATCACCGGTTTTCTGCTGCGCGGAGAGACGGAATACTTTCAAATCCTTGAAGGTCCACGTCCGCAGGTCGAAACCCTGGCCGATCGCATTCGCACGGATGGTCGCGTCTACTGTTATAACCTTATTTGGTCCGGTCAGGTTGATGCACGGCTTTTTGGCCCGTGGACCATGGGATTTCATGTCTTTGACAATCACGGCGATGGGTTGCTGCAACGGTTGTCCCGGCTCACCGGTGACACGCCCACATCCTTTAAACAACAGGCCATTCGCGACGTCGCGCAACTGGCCTTGGACGAACACAAAAGGGCCGCCAATGGCAGCCCTTGATCGCAGTCGAAAAACGACGCTTTAACTTATTTACCCAGGATCCAGGTGATGGATTTTTTCACTTCATCAATTGACGCAAGACCGTCGATCCGCTGCAGCGTACCTTTGGCGTAGTAATACCCGATCAGCGGCGATGTCTTTTTGTAGTACTCCATCAGACGGGTTTTGAGGCTTTCCTCATTATCGTCTGCACGGCGTTTTACATCGGTCGAGCCACAGTTCGAACATTTACCATCCGCAGGCCAAGGCGTGGTGACGTCATGATAGACTTCGCCACAACCACCACAGGTCGAACGACCCGTGATACGAGCGACCAACGCCTCATCGTCGACCTGCATTTCGACCACTGCATCCAGCTTCAACTCCATTTCCAGGAGCAGCTTTTGCAACGCGTCCGCCTGCGGCAGAGTGCGTGGGAAACCGTCAAAGATAAAGCCGCCTTCGGACCCTTCCTGCAGCTTCTCACGGATCAGACCAATGACGATCTGGTCGGTGACCAGTTTGCCTTCGGCCATGATCGCGGCAACTTTCTTGCCCATTTCGGTCCCGGAAGACTGCGCGTCGCGTAGCATATCGCCCGTGCTCAGCTGCGTCATACCGCGCGTTTCAACCAGGTGACGCGCCTGCGTCCCCTTGCCCGCACCGGGCGGGCCCAAGAGAATAATGTTAGTCATCGACGTGCCGGTCCCCGTCTTGTCCGTTTCTTGTTACGCCCGCGAAGCTGGCTCTTCTCGATCAAACCTTCGTATTGATGCGCAAGCAGGTGGCTCTGCACCTGTTGGATCGTGTCCATAGTTACCGAAACTACGATCAGAACCGAAGTGCCACCAAAGTAGAACGGAATGGTAAACTGGCTGCGCAAAATCTCCGGCAAGAGGCAAACAATCGCCAGATAAGCGGAACCAAGAACAAGAACGCGGTTTACCACATACTCAAGATACTCTGCCGTTTTTGCGCCGGGGCGGATGCCGGGAACAAAACCGTTCTGGTTCTTCAGGTTATTCGCCACATCTTCAGGCTTAAACGCCACGTTGAAGGTGTAGAAATAAGCAAAGAACACGATCATCGAAACGAAGAACAACAGGTAGAGCGGCTGACCGGGGCCAAAATTTGCCAACAGCCAAGACATCACAGGACCGGTCGCGGCTTCGGTGGAGAAGGTCGCAATGGTGGTCGGCAGCAACAGCAAGGACGAGGCGAAGATCGCCGGGATAACACCCGCTGGGTTAACCTTGACCGGCAGGTGCGAAGAGCCACCGTCATAGACTTTCATGCCCACCTGGCGGCGTGGATACTGAATATGGATCTTGCGCAGGGCGCGTTCCATGAACACCACAAACATGATGATCCCAACAATCATCAAGATAACACTGACAATCACAGCCGGGCTCAATGCGCCGGAACGACCCGAAGCAAAGAACTGCGCCAGTGCCGAAGGAACTTCGGCGATGATGCCCACAAAGATGATCAACGAGATGCCGTTACCGATGCCGCGGTTGGTGATCTGCTCACCCAGCCACATCAGGAACATGGTGCCGCCCACCAAGGTAATCATACAAGCCAGGCGGAAATACATCCCCGGATCAAAGGCGAGATCACCTGATTCCAACGACACGGCCAGGCCATAGGCCTGTACAGTGGCCAGGGCCACGGTGCCGTAACGGGTGTATTGGTTGATTTTCTTGCGACCCTGTTCACCCTCTTTCTTGAGCTGTTCAAGCGCGGGGACCATGGAGGTCAGCAATTGAACAATGATCGAGGCCGAGATGTAAGGCATAATGCCAAGGGCAAAGATCCCCATCCGTCCCAACGCGCCACCGGTGAACATGGAAACCATGCCGCCGATACCGGCGCCTGCGGATTCCATGAATTGACGCAGGGCTGTCGCGTCGATGCCCGGGACAGGAATAAATGTCCCCAAACGATAAACGATCAAAAGTCCTATGGTGAACAGGATGCGATTACGCAGATCTGTGGCCTTGCCCAAGGCGGCCCAGCTGGTGTTCGCTGCCATTTGTTCAGCTGCTGATACCATGAAATTGGTCTCTTCTTGCAAAAACGCCGCCCTGAACCATTTTCCGGCTCGGACGGCGTGATGGAAAACTCAATGCCCTATGTAAGCGGCATTCACGCCGCTCACAAGGTCATAAGCCGGTTCACTCGGCCGCAGCCACGGTTGCTACGGTCAGAGCGCCGCCAGCTTTTTCAACGGCCTCAACAGCCGCTTTGGAAGCGCCGGTGACCGAGATGGTTGCTTTTGCGGTGATTTCACCTTTCGCCAGAACGCGTACACCGTCCAGCTTGCGACGGATCAGACCGGATTCGATCAGAGTGTCTTCGGTGACATTTGCAGCGTCCAGTTTGCCGGCGTCGATGAATTTCTGGATCAGGCCCAGGTTCACAACCGCAAATGACTTGCGGTTTGGCTTGTTAAAGCCACGCTTTGGCAGACGTTGGTACAAAGGCATTTGGCCGCCTTCGTAACCGTTGATCGACACACCCGAACGGGATTTCTGACCTTTGATACCACGGCCACCCATTTTACCTTTGCCAGAACCAGGACCACGGCCAACACGGGTCCGTTTTTTGGTGGCGCCAGGATTGTCGCGCAATTCGTGCAGTTTCATATCGCTTCTCCATTGCCGGATGTGACCTCTTGAAGCGTAACGGGGTCAACCACGGCTTTTCTTGCTTGTTGATTCTTGTGATGTCGAGACACCACCGGGGGCGTATAGACGGGATGCGGGTTTGGATCAAGGTCTCAGTCACGCAAAGCACAGCCACTGCATTGGACCCTTTTGCCCATGTTACATACGCCGCGCGCCCATATTGGCTGCGTTTCTGTGTGTTGTGGACAAAACCGCATAAAACATAAGGAGGAGGCGCCGCCGGGTGGATGGTCGGATCGGATCACCCATCACAAAAAACGCCTTTTGACATCCCGGCGTGCCAGACCAGGATCCGTATTCGGTGACCGGTGGCGTCAGGCTCGATCGCCGTTCATGCACTGCGCCAATTCAAAGTGACCGTCTTATTACTTGGAAAATCCAGCCCGCGCATAGGATGCAACAGCTGGTTCGCGCATCTCTTGAACCAGTTTCAACGCGTTTTCCTTGCAGTGGCAACAGACACACCATTGCGATTGCGAATGGCTCGCCAGATCGATCGTTGGCTCAGCGGTGTACCAAACTCCATCAACTCCGATGCGCAGACATTGCGAACAACGTGTCAGGTCGTTTGCGGCATAGGACACCAGCTGTGGCGGCGACGCATTGCGGCGTTCCGGATCATGTGCAACCAAAAGTCCACCCTGCTGCAAAGGTTCGATACGCATGCGGAAGTGCGAATTTTCACCCATGCCGTCTAATTGATAGGGCAATGTGATGTCTCGGCGCTTGTTGCGCGCCAAAAAGAACATCGCGCGTAGGAACCTTTGTGTCTCTTCCCCAACGACAAACTCCCAAATCGGTCGATACCGAATTGCTTCAAACCTATTGCCCGGAACATTTGCGGATGCCGACAATGCATCCCAATCGTTGCTGACCGCCACAAGGCGATCATTCACGTCCAACTCATACCACATAATGGTCTCTCCCAATCCGAGTATAGATTTACACGGATTTCGGAAGCTGCAAATAGTATCCAGGTTGTTTATTGTTGGCATTGAACCATTTATGGTTGCTTTGCGCATTTACCAGACTGTTTTCAAAGACTTAATCGCATCAGATGTGCAAAAAAGAAACGCCCCGGCAAAAAGCCAGGGCGCATATGCCAAAGTTCGCTTTGGCGGACATATATATAAGGTCAGCACAAACGTGCTCGTTTACCCTGTTTCTACAGGTCTTAACCTTTGAGTGCTGCGTGCTCACGTGCGATGGCTGTGATGTCAGAGCGGCGAATTCCGATATCATCCAGTTCGCGATTGGAGAGCGATTGGAGCTCCCGGCGTACTTCATTAAAGATACGACGCTTTGCGATAAAAGCGGTGATCTGATCGGCAACAGTTTGAAAACGAGAAACTGGAGCGGCGGTATTTGCATTAAAGACTGCAGTGGTCATGTGACTTACCTTTCGTGTCAGGTCCGGACCAGTTCCGGCACCTCGCGTCAGGCTCCCTAAACTGACAACTTCAGACTACCCGCCACTTCTAGCGCTAACAATTGCCGCTTCGGACTGCCCGTTATGCACCTGCAGCATAGTTAAGTACACTCTTTATTCACCTTTGCGCGGGTCACAAGTCGCATTCAATATGCCATGCATAAAGAAGACCATCCAATAAGCAGCCGTCGGCGACCGGAGATGCTCCGACGATTCGTAAAATCCGCCACACATCCCGCTTTAAAAGAGCTCCGAACCGCGTTAAACGACAAAGAACGGATCCATCCCCCCCCATGAATGCAGATATCTGTATTGTCTGACCGCCGCCTTCGAGCGGAATAACGTTTCAGATAGAAAACTGCCTAAAAAATGTACATTTTGAAAAATCAAAATGGTTAGCGCAAAAACATGGGAACAATCTATTGCCTTTCCCCTGGATTATTTCTACAACCAGCCCAAATCAGGCGTTTTTGCGCCCACATTGTGGAAGATTTGTGACATATTCGGTTTTTGAGTTTTTTCCCGCCACTATTGACTATGCCCCAACGCAAAGTGGTGACCACTTTGCGACTACGTATTTTTATGAAGCCCCTTTACGATAGAATTTAAAAAAGATAATTGAATACTGTTATAAGTGAAAACAGCGCAGATTCGCGCTAACTTGTAATCAATTTGTTGAGTTTGCTTGGGGGCAAAAAAATGACGATTATCACTTCAAACAACGGCGATAACATCATCGTCGGCGACAATGGCGACTCTGCTGTAAACGGCGCAGGCGGCAATGACGTAATCTTGGGTGCTGGCGGAGACGACTACTCCAAAGGTGGCACAGGCAACGACTTCCTCAAAGGCGGCACAGGCGACGACACCCTGACCGGCGGCGAAGGCAACGACACTCTGTCCGGCGGCGACGGCGGCGACAAACTGGCGGGCGGCGAAGGCAATGACCGTCTGGCTGGCGGTAACGGCGAAGACACGCTGTACGGCGGCGAAGGCAACAACAAGCTCTTCGGTGGCGCAGACGCAGACACATTCGTGTTCGGCGACGAAAGCACCGGCGACAACCGTATCATGGACTTCGACATCCTCGAAGACATCATCCGCCTGGAAGACGGTATCTCCGTTCTGGAAATCACCGACACAGCAAAAGGTGCAGTCATCGAACTGGACACCGGCGGCGAGATCCTGGTTGCAGACGTAACCGCGTCTGACCTGGAAGCACTGTTCGCCTAAGCGACACTGTTGCACAGAATGTGCGATGTGAGCCCCTCCTTGAATAAAGGGGGGGCTTAAATTTTGCCTATAACTGTCGCTTGCGGTGCCGCAGAAAGGCGCGTATTTCAGCACCGATCCCGCTGGCGTCATATTTCTTCGGCAGATGTCTTAATTTCGTCAGCTTAGCCCGTTAACCCGCATAACGCGGCCCATTATACGCTCTATATTGGCTCCAGAATCAGTTTTCCCGGTGCCGGTCACGTTAACCCAGGTCTCTTTTCAACTATGACGACCACATCAAAGCGTTTTGCCACATATGTCTAACCCGAACCACGCCCTCGCCTATCGGCCGGAAATTGATGGCATGCGTGCCATCGCTGTTGTTTCGGTTATGATCTACCACCTCAAGATCTCGATCGGCGACACAACGCTGCTCAAAGGTGGCTTCCTTGGCGTTGATCTCTTCTTTGTCTTATCGGGTTTCCTGATCACGCAAATTCTGATCCGTGAGTTCAACACAGCCGGATCAATCAGCATCCGCCAGTTTTACTGGCGTCGCGCCAAGCGGATTTTGCCGCCCTTGCTGGCTGTTATGCTGGTCTCGCTGCCGGCGGCCTGGATCATCCTGCTGCCAAGTGAGTTGGAACGGTTTTCCCTATCCCTATTGAGCGCGTTAGCCTTTATCAGCAACGCATTCTGGTTCTTTGAGTTGAGCGAATACGGGGCGCAATCCGGCCTGTTGCAACCGTTTCTGCACACCTGGAGCCTGGCCATTGAAGAACAGTACTACATTGTTTTTCCGCCACTTTTGATCCTGCTGATGCGGCGCTGGTCGCTGCGCTCTGCGCTGTGGGTCATGGTTGCTGCTGCGCTAATATCCCTGGTCGCCTCAGAAGTGCTGACCGAGGTTCATTCCTCCCTCTCCTTTTATTCGCCAACCAGCCGCGCCTGGGAATTGTTGGCAGGCTCTATTTTGGCGGCCCTGACCCTTTTGAACCCAACGGCATTGCTGGGCGGAGTCTTGCAACGGGTTGTCCCTGCCCTGTCGCTGGTGGTGTTTTTTGCGTGTCTGTTCACCTTTGACCTGGCCAAGCTTGCACATCCGGGTGTTCTGACGCTGCCCGTGATCCTGGCGACCTGTGGTTTGATCTGGTTCATGAAGCCCGGCGATCCGGTGACCGAAGCTCTGGCGGCGCGACCGGTGGTCTATATCGGCAAACTGTCCTATTCGCTGTACCTGTGGCATTTCCCGGTCTTTGCCTTTGGGCGGTTGACCACGCTCGGCTCTCCGACGGTGTCGGATATGGCGCTTTGGGTTTTGCTGACCTTTGTCCTGTCTGTCGCAAGCTATTATCTGGTCGAAAAACCGTTCCGGTTTAACGTGGCGCCCAAACGGTTTGCTCTGGCGCTGTGTGCCGCATTGTTGCCGATTGTCGGCGGCACAGCTCTGGTGGCAACAGGAAACCTGACGCAGACTGGACGTATCCAAGCGTTGGCTGAGCTTTATGGCCAAAACGAGATGGACAATACAGTTCTGGCCAAGGCGAGTTGGGGCCCGTTGGACAGGCTGACCCCGCATGAGGAGATCGGACCCTGGAACGCCAAGCGTGCTTCCGAATATGAAAAACACGCGCTTTGGTTTACGGATGACAGCAGCCGAAAGGTTCTGATTATCGGCGACAGCCACTCCAAAGACATGTTTAACGCGTTGACGTCCAACAGAGACCTGTTCCCTAGGATGGAATTTGCCCGGTTCAACCTGCACCGCAAATCCCTAGATACTGATCTGGAGTTGTTGCTGGCCTCCCCAAATTTTCAGGCGGCGGATGTCATCATGATTGCGCCGCGGTATTATCGCGAATATCGCGCGGCGGCGGAGACGTTTTTGCGCGCCCTCAAACCCAGTGGAAAGGACATTATTCTGGTGGGCCCCGGTGCGGAATTTGATGCAGGCGGCGCGCAACCATTGTTTGACTGGTACCTGCAGATGGGCGGCGAAGAGGCCGATCTATTGGCGCTGAATGCTTGGGCGCCAAAGTTCGAAGAGCCAACGCCAAAGGAACGTGAGAAAGATCTGCGCCAGATTGCCCAAGACGCTCAGGTGGTTTTCTACTCCCGGCGCGCGCTGGTTTGCCAGGACGACACCGTGACAAAGAGCTGCACTATTGTGACGCCCGACGGGTTAAAGACAATGTATGACAGCAACCACTGGACGCTGGAGGGGGCTAAACTGTTTGGGCAACGCGCCGCCGAGGCCGGATGGTTTTCGACTGAGCTGACGAAATTAAATCCAAACCAATAGAACGTAACACGTGTGCCCCTCACTGTTTGGGGCTCAAGTTTGAATAGTACAGGAACTACGACATGGCACGTAAAGCCCCGTTCAAAGAGCGTTTGACCCGACGGCTGTCCATTCTGGAGGGACGCACACGCAGGACACTCCCCAAAGCGGGGCCGAAACATCCCAGCGTCTATTTCCACATGCCCAAATGCGGCGGCACTTCCCTATCTGAAGCCATGTACGCCACGGTTCCGTTCAATCATCGCATTGGGGTGATGGATGCCGTGTCGACCAGACGTGCGACCGCCATCAAACACTTTGGCAAGGACGACGCCTTTCTGTGCCACGAAGATGTCGAAGCCGGTCAGCTGACGTTCGACATGCGCGAAGACATGTTGCTGCAGCATATGGCCTGGGACACCATGTTGATCCACGGTCACTGCCTGTGGTCGGAAAAGGCGCATGAAAACTTTGGCGACACCTATAAATATGTGACCCTGATGCGGGACCCTGTTGCCCGCATGATCTCGAACTTTCGGATGACCCAACGCGCAGGTCTGGTGGGCAAAGATGTCGACGAATATCTGGAAAGCGATGTCGCCCGCCGTCACGCGCAGGTATTTCTACGCTACCTTTACGGTAAGAACGATATCGCCGCCGAGGACACGCAAGCCGCAACAGAAACAGCAAAAGAACGCCTGTCCCGCTTTGCTTTGGTGGGCTTTCTTGACAATACGGACGCGTTTTTTGCAAGTTACAAAGACATCTTTGGTGTGACCTTGCGCATGGCAAAGCTAAATGCCGCGCCCAGCAAAAAGCCGGATTACACCGAAACGCAGTTGGCCCGGTTTCGTGCGCTCTGCGCGCCTGATCTGGAGATCTTTGAATTTGCGAAGACGCTTAACCCGTGACATGGGCCGTGAGAGCTGCCGGATGCAGCACAGCAGGAGCTGATGAATACGGATGAGCCTTGCTGCTGACATCATGCGCCCATCTCCGCCCAAACCGCAGCACCGCACCGGTGCGTTTTGGCCCTTTGTGGATATGAGCCTGCTGTTTCTGGTGGTGCTGGCCAGCTCGGATGCTTTGGTGCATCTGGGTTTTGGTCAATCGTTGATCTGGCTGCTATGCTATGGTGTGACACTGGTTCGCGTGACCATGATGTGGCCAGTGATCTTTGAGATGCTGATGCGCAATCGGGTGATTATGATCTATCCGGCGGCCTGTCTGGCCTCGGTTTTGTGGTCCTATACCCCGACAACGACGCTGTCAGGATCGATCCAGATCTGTATGACCTTCCTGATCGCCGCCTATCTGGGCTGGCGCTATTCCCTGGAAACCCTGGTCAAAACCGTCGCCTGTATCCTGATCGTCACCGTGATCCTGTCCTTGATGCATTGGGCCACAGGGATTTTTCCATGGCGCGTTTACAGTGACGCGGGCGGTTTGGTTGGAGTCTTTTCTCACAAGAATATGCTGGGGCAGCGTGCCCTGTTCTGTGTGATTGCAATCGTCGCCATCCTGTTGATGCCGAAATGGCGCGCGTCTGGACGATTGAAACTCTATGTGGCCGGCGGTCTGCTGCTGACCATCCTGGCCTTGTTCTTGTCGCGGTCCATGACTTCGGTTCTGCTGCTGTTTCCAGCGTTCGGGCTGATGATATTGTTTTCCCGGCACCAGATTCCGCAGCATATCTTTGTCGTCATGTGCGCCATCGTCCTTGCAGCCGTCGCGCTGGGTCCCATATCGCTGAGCCTTGCCGGGATCGATTTGGTGAACGAAATTCTGGGCGCGGTCGGCAAGGACGCGACGCTGACAGGGCGTACTGAACTGTGGCACGTGGCCATGGAGGTCAGTAAGGATTATCCGCTGTTTGGTGTCGGCTATGGAGCTTTTTGGCAAGCGCCTGAGTTCTCCTACCAGCGCCTGCTGACCCAACATGCCGGCGCGGTGACCAGCGTGTCGTTCCATAACTTCTTTCTGGAAATCCTCGTGGGCACTGGACTACTGGGGGCCATCGGAATTTTGGCCTTTGTCGGTGCCACGTTGCGGCGGTTGATCATTCATCTGCGCGCCACCGGATCCGTCGCATCTGCCTGCGGCGTGGTGTTCTGGTTCGCTATTATCTTGACTTCGCTTCTGGGCCCATCCTTGTATCGAGGCCATGAATTCATGTTTGTGTTGATGGTGATGTTCTTCGTCTCAGCCCAGGAAGACCTGATCGTGTCTGCCCGCCCTCGTCCTAAAGGGGCTCCGGTCGACGTTAAAAATTATCCCCAGGATATCTAAATACGAGTGCCATGACCCAAAATCTTTTGAAAATCGCTTTGTTTGCCACTTTGGGCTTTGGTTCTGCTGCCGCCGCACAGGACTACCAGCTGACCATTGGTGACCGTCTGATCCTTGACTATAATTTTGTCGACAAGCCCAAGGAAATGGTGATCGACCTCGACGGCAATATCCGCCTGTCTGAATTGGGCAGCGTGACTGCAAATGGGCAGACGTTGGATGAAGTCGAGGAGCTGATTGAAAACCGGATGCTGGAAAGCGGGTTTTCTGGCATTCCCACGGTCTCGCTCGAAATTCAGGAATATGCACCGGTTGTGGTGACCGGCCTTGCCGAAAAGGGTGGCCAGTTCCAATTTTTCCCCGGTATGACCGTGGGCGTTGCACTGGCCATGGCTGGCGGCAGCAACAGTTTACAGGCCTCCGGGCCGCAGGCCGAGGTCGCATCGATGGCCGCGCAGCGCAGGTCGGTTGATTTTGCCAGCCAGATCGCCGCGACGGCCGTGCAGATCACGCGCCTGATCGCGGATCGCGACGACAGCCCGTTGCCCTTGGTCATGGACGCAGCCCTGCGGGACGCTATTCCGGCGTCGGATGCCACCAATCTGGCCGCACATCTCCAAGGGGAACAGGCGATTTTGGTCAATGAACGCGCCACAGCCCAAGAATTGTTGGCCCAATGGGATAAGACACTTTCCGATGGTCAGGATCAGATTGACCTGCTGGACGAACGTATCGTGCTCAAGCAGGACTTGATCGAACAGCTTGAGGACGAAGTCGAAAAAACCAATGCCTTGAAACAACAGGGCCTTGCGACAAACACGCGTACAATCACTGCGGTCCAGCGACTGGCCGACGAGCGTGAGGATTTTCTGGCGCTGCAGACAACAAAGTTGACGATTGCCCGCGCGATTTCCCAGACAGAGATCAGCCGCGCCAATTTCCTGAGCGGTCGCAAAAGCGGCATTCTGGAAGCGCTGCAAGCGGCGCGTATTCGCATGGACTTTCTGCAGCAAAGCTACCGTCTGACCCTCAATGAGATCGCAATCCTGTACGGCAGCATCGACAATCTGTCTGCGGTTACCGGCGGCCCCGGTTTGAGCTTTGTTTTGGGTGGTCCGCGCGCAGGTCGCATCCCCGCATCGGAGATTACCGAGGCAACGCCCCTGTTCCCAGGAGACATTCTGGTCGTCAAAACCGAAATCGGCAGCTGACGCGATCCTAGTACGAAAACAAAAGAGCGCCTCTTCCGGGCGCTCTTTTTCGTTCGATCGATTTACGGTCTGTTAGATGCAGGTCACACCAGCCATTTGGAAAAGTCTTTTCCGGTCAAACTGCGGAACTGATCGATATCGGCCGTCAGATCGGATTTCATCGCCTCCATCAACGTGTCCGGGAACTTTGGCGGTTGGCGCTGCTTGCCACGTGCCAAAAGGCCGCGCACTTTGTCCCGCATTTCACGTGAGACAAGCGCCGCCAGCTGTTTGCCCAAAGGCGACTGTACAAACCGCAGGACCGGGGCCGGGATCTTGGACAGCTCATTACTGTCATTTTGCGCGCCCAGATCGCTAATCGCCTGTCGGCTGACACCAACATGGTCAAAAACCTGATCCATCACGGCTTGCGGGTCCGTGATCAGATCATCGAAATCCAGGACCAATACTGCCTCTTTGGGGTAGTATTCGTAAAAGGCCGCAAGCTGGCGCGCATAAAGGCTGGCGTCCATGATGTGGCCGTATTCATGGGTTCCATGAAAGCTGTTTGGGTCTGCGTCGAGCGTGCCCAGAATATAGCTGTGTTTGAATTGCGAAACCGCCCGTTTGACCGGGTCCCGCACGATGTAGATCAGTTTGGCGTCGGGCACCAATTGCGCCATCCGCTCAGGCACACCGGGAAAGTCGCGCAGTTTGGTGTAATTGGGACTGGCCTCACCGCGCACCTTGTCTTCGCCAGTGAACTGCGCCGCATACCAGTTCAACCCGTTTTTCCAGGTCTTTTCCTCAACAAAGAAATCCGTCTCCTTGTCGCGGGACATGTCCACATCGGGATGCAGATCCAAATAGCGATAAAGCGTGGTCGTCCCCGATTTCATCGCGCCGATAATGACAAAATGTGGCAGGGTCAGTGGACTATCAGTCATTTCACAAATCTCGTCTTTGGGCGGTTCATGTGCTGGCGCGCGCCGTCAGTTTCGGCTTAAACGCGTTCATGAGGGGTTTTTCCACATAGGCATGCACCAATACGCCAACAGCCGTGATCACGCAGGTGATCAAGGTCAGCATGGCAAGCGGCGGCAAGAGCTCATGCACACCAACCTTGTGCAGAACCACAGCAGCGATTGTCATTGTGGGCATATGCACCAGGTAAATCGAATAGGATGCATCCCCAAGATAGGCCAACCAGCGCGGGGCTGGCAGCTCTGCTTTGGCCAAGCCCAGAATAACCAGCGTCGCCGACAGACCATAGCCCAGCGGGATCCAGTCTTTTGGCAGGGCAATATCCGCCAGTGTTTCCAGCATGCCTTGCCCCAAAAAGGACGCGGATCCGATCCAGAAGCACGAGACAGCGGTGCTGCGAGTGATCTTTGGTAAGATTTTTGCGGCAACAATACCAAAGACAAACAACAGGTTGTGGGACTTGAACACCATGTCGAACGGAAACGACTGAAGACCACCAGTCAGCAAGGCAAAGAGACAGCCCGTAATCCACAAGGTGCAGAGCGCCATGCCAAGACGGATGTTCAACAAGAGAACCGAGAAAATCAGATAGAACAGCATTTCGTGCTGCAGGGTCCAAGCCACCCGCAAAATCGGCTCCTCCGCCGGAAGCGGCAGCAGCAGATAGGAGGCCAGGATCGATTGCGTGTCGCGCGCATTGTCAGGCCCACTGCCGGGCGACGCGAAATAGAGCAAGATCAGGCCGGTCAAAATCACCCAATAGATGGGGTAAATCCGAATGATCCTCTTTTTCAGGAACAAAACAGTGCGTGCCGGTTGGCCAAAGTCCTTGTCGTGTACATACATCATGATGAAACCCGACAGGACAAAGAAGAATTCAACCCCGGCGTAGCCAAAGTTAAACACCGCCCCTGCCCCTTGCCCGTCGTAGAATTTGGACGGCAGCAGAAACAGATTGGCGTGAAAGATTGCCACCATAAGCGCGGCAACAGCACGTCCGCATTGAAGTCCATCCAGTCTCACAGCGCGTTCTCCTGCTTTACCGTGGTTTGCGGGGCTGTTTCGCCATAAAGCGCGCGTTGACTCAGGCCGAGGCAGCCGGCGCAAACGCCCGCGTGCATGGTGCCACGCATTAACCAGAACGCCTTGCGATCGGGCTGCCCCCAGGCCGGAACCGCGCGCACAAAGCAATAGGTCGCTTTGATCGACGCCAGCACAAACAGCTTCACCCGCTCCGCGCGCGAGCCCGCATGGGCCGAATAGCTTTGCCCGATCCGATAGCGACGGCGCAGCAGCCATTGTAGGCTGAGCCGGTTGGGGGGCACTTCCTCATGGACGATTGAATTGTCTGCAATCACAAACAGCGCACCCGCCTCGCGCATACGAAAGAAAAACTCGGTGTCTTCGCCACCTGATTTGCCGCGTGCCAAATCAAACCGGACATCCTGCCACGAGGTGCCGGCCCAACGGACCAGCGCATTGCAGGTGTGGCCGGTTTCGACCTCACCGCCGCGCATCACCGCAAATTGCGAATGAAAATCGCCCTTTACGATCCAATCGGGCGCGTTCTTGTCATAATCAGCACGGCTGTGGCCAAAGACAGCATCGGCGTTGGTTTCATGTTGGCGCGTAAAGAGAGTGGTCAGCCAATCCGTTGTCACCAATTCATCGTCATCCAGAAAGGCAACCCAATCTGCCGTGGCCGCATCCAGCCCCGCATTGCGCGCAATCGAGATATTGCGCCCCGGCACATGTTGGTACACCACCGGGATGGTCATCGACTGGGCCGTTTTTTCGACCAAGTCACCGGCGCTCGGGTCGTCGTCATTGTCCGTCACAATGATGCGCACATCCTGACCTTGCGGCATCTCGGCCGCCTCAATGGACAACAGCGTGTCAGCGATATGGGCACGGCGGAAGGTACAGATGCAGATATCAACGCTCATGACTTTCCCCTGTTCAAGATCATATGGCTGAGGAAACCAGCGCCCCAGGCCTGATGCATCGCTAGCAGTGCGGGACCGGCCCAGATCCCACACAGGCTTTTGCTTTTGACAATCAAAAGCGCCGAAGTGGCGGCTAGAAGCAACAGGTAGGCGAGCGGCAACAGCAACAAAACCGGCGCAATAGGCGACAAGAGGATCGAGACCAGATTGACCAGCAGGATCACCGGCGGGATCATCTGGCGTGGTCGTGGCTTCATCTTGTGGCGCAGGATCGTCTGCGCCCGCCCCTTGCCGTAACGCCAATATTGTTTTGCCAATTTTCCAAACGAGCCACGCATCACGTAGTCCAGGCGGATCGTCGCATCGAGCCAGATGCGCCCGCCGGCCTCGTTGATCCGGTGGTCCAGTTCGGCGTCCTCATTGGCGACGAAACCCGTGTCATAGCCGCCGACCTTGCGGTACATGTCCAGATCAAACCCCGCATGGTGGCCGTGATCCACATAACCGGACGTCGTGCCACCCCGGTGGCCCGAACCGCCGGAGCCAATTTTGGTTTCCATCGCCCAGGCAGAGCCGCGCTGGAAACAGGTTGATCCAACAGAATCCATCACCGTCGCCAGCCCTGTGGCCTCATGCGCGACCAGGCTTTGGGCGACCTTCAGCACGTAGTCCGGCGGATAATGCGCATGGGCATCCACGCGCACCATGATCTTGTGATGAGGCTCGGCACATTCCGCCACGATCTTGTTCACGGCGGCGGCCTGAATGCGGTCTGGATTGTCGATCAGATGGATATTTGGGTGTTTTTCGCCAAGCCCGCGCACAATCTCGCAGGTGCGGTCAGAGCTGCCACCATCGGCCACAACGATTTTCACCGCAGCCATTTCGGGCGTCTCGCCCAGAATCGCCGCAATCGTCGCGGCGATATGAGATTCTTCGTTCAGCGTCGGGATTGCCACAAGGATGGTGCTGGCATCGACGGCTGGGTTGTTTTGCAAGTCGCGGTCAGGGGCTGTCATTAGGCCACAGGCTCCTTTTGTGGGCAAACCACATCAATCACATCCTGGATCTCACCATAGGATTGGGCGAAATCCGTATCGGGCCGATCCAACAGATCCTGGCCCTTGGCCGTCACCTGTTCTGGCATCAACTGGGCAATCAGATCAGACAGGGCCGCTGCTGTTGGTTCTGGAATGGTCCAGCCCAACCCGTCTTCGTCAATGCGACGACCGGTTTCGGTCTTTGCAACCGCGATGCTGGGACAGCCGGCCCAGCTGGCCTCATAAATGCGGTTGGGCAGCAGCCAGTCGGAGTTGTTGCCGCGCTGCCAAAGATCCTGCGCCCAGACCACATCGCAGTCCTGATAGATCCGCGCCAGATCGTCCGGATAGGCATAGCCGCCGCTGTAGGTGATATTATCGTGGGCCGCGATCGTTTCGTCGAAACCTGCGATGGCGTGATGGTGCACAATGCCGTGGATCACGATCTCAACCTGGTCTGGCAATGTCGCAGCAATCCCGGTCAGGATCTCGAGACTGTCGGCACAGCGAATGGTCCCCACCCAGCCAATCCGCAAACGGCGTCCATTTGCGATGGGCGCGCGCGTCTTGGGGCGGTCCGACAAGGTGCTGCCCGCGGCCAGTTTGTTCTCCCACAGGGCAGTGGGGCCCGTGTAACCTTGGGTGGGTTCAAAAAATTCGCGCAAGAAGCCCGGTGAGGACACCACCAGCATTTGAATCCGCCGCAGCAGGAAGCGTTCGGCAGCGCGCATCAGGTCGCCTTTTTTGCCGGGACGACACAGCGCGCCGTTGATATCCAGACATTCATAAACCAGCGGTGTTTTATGCGCCCCTGCCATGAAACGGGCCGCCCAGGCGATGGCCAACATATCAAGATTGCGGGCAAAAATCGCGTCGGCTTCTTTGACTTTGGAACGATGGCCCGCCATTTTGATGATGGATTTCAAAACCACCGCGACACGTTTGGGCAGGTTCTCGTTTTCGGTGTCAAACAGGTGGGTGTTGGGCCATTCCGGCTCAAAACCCTGGTTCATATTGTCCCGACGCATGGTGAAGCTGTGCACGTGGTGCCCCAAGGCCGTCATGGCACGGATGCGGCGGATCTGAGAGATTTCTGCCACATCAAATCCAAAAACCACGACGCGGCGCGGCTCAGATTTGCCGCCCAGTTTGGAGTCATCTTTTGGCATAGGTGCCACCTTTGGAAAAATTAGCAATCCCGCCCATCAACACACGATGAAGCGGGCGTTCGACGGCGCGAAACAGCCATAAGCCAATGACGCTGATTAGCACGAGGAAGCCTATGATTAGGGTCACAGCGGTGCCCGTCGTGTGCAGACCCGGCACCATGTTCCAAACCTGCATCACCACGCTCAGGATCAGGACGTGAAAGACGTAAATCGCAAAACTCGCATCACCTAATCGTTCAAGCAAAGGCCAATGCGGCAGGATGGGGCTGATGCCGATGGTGCCCATCAGGATCAGCGCAGCCGGCAGGCCAAAGCCCAACACCCGTCCCCAAGTGTCCGTTTCGTCCACGTGGGGGGCCAACAGGATAAAGGCCAGAACGCCCGCAGCCAGAACAACCGCATTGCGCACAATCCCGCCGGGGAACCTGCGCCACAGCTCTGCCACCAGACAGCCTGCGCCAAATTCCAGCAACAACGGGCTGGTGTAGGTCTTGCCGATTGCCGTTTCGGGCGCCAACAGCAGACCGGCTGTGACCAGACCGCCAAGTGCCGCCCCCATGCCCAACAGACGCAGCGCCTTGGGCAAGGCGAGGCTTAGCCCGAAAAGCGCGTAAAAGAACATCTCATAGTTCAGGGTCCAGCCCGGCACGAGCACAGGCCAGACCTGTTCTGGAAAGGTGGCACTGTAATGGGGAATAAACAGCAGCGACTGCAGCAGAAAGACCGGCTCGACCTTCATCCACGTGTATCCGGCCGCTACGGCAAAGCCCGCCCAGGACAGGCTGGCCAGCCAATAAAGCGGCGCAACCCGAACAAAGCGGCGCAGGAAAAAGTCACCCGGTGTTTGCGTGGTGTCGCGACCGATGTACCACATGATAAAGCCGCTGATCACAAAGAACAGATCCACGCCCGCATGACCCAGATGCAGCGTATGGATCGCCGCATCCGGCAGATGGGCTTCAACACGGTTGCTGGCGTGCAGGGCGACCACCGAAAGGGCCGCCACCGCGCGCAGATACTGGATGGAGTAAAGTCGCTGCATAACTGTGCTGCACCTTTGCACTGGTACTCGGCGTCCGTTTGCACAGACGAGACTAATCAATAGGTATAAGTATCGTGACCGTTGTGATTTTCGTAAGACTTGACGCGCACCTGCGAGAAGATTGCGCCAATGAATTTACCACGTGCCCCTTCGAGTTGCTTAAGTGCTGACAAAACTTGCGGTCGACGCGTGTGACCCCAGCGAATGACATAGACCAGACCATCACAGATCTTGCCCAGGAATTGCGTCTCGGCGACGCCGTGAACTGGGGGCAGATCTACCACGACATAGTCAAACTCTTGCGACAACGTCAGCAGCGCGTGGGCAATGGCATAAGAATGCTGTGGTCCCACATTGGCCAGATCCTCAAAATTGCCCACCACCGTCAGATTTGGCGTATCTGCCACGGGTTCCAGCATCGGTGTGACCGTTGCCGGATCCTCGAGCAAGGTGCGCAAACCATTCTGTGTCGACAGCGTCGCCTTGAGCGCGCGCGATGTGCCGCGTGCGATGATATCGAGATCGACCAGAACGGTTTTCTTGCCCTGACTGGCCAGGAAAGTCGCAAAGTTGATCGACGTGCTGGTCTTGCCTTCTTCTTTGACTGAAGAGGTGATGCCTACCACATATCCGCGCCCGTCATTGCCGCGTTGATCGCGTCCCATCGTCATATTCACATGGATCGACCGCATCGTTTCAGCAAAGATCGACACCGGATTTGACGCCGCAAAATCAAGCCATTGCCCGGATTTACCCAATTTCGCCCAGGGTCCACCCCGTAGGCTGAGCGGTTTCCAGCCCGAGGGGCGGAACCGCGATTTCTTGTCCGAGCCAAAGACCGGTGAGATCCCAAGGAAGGACAATCCCAAATCGCGCGAGATGTCGCTGTGCAGGCGGAAGGTGTCATCCAGCGCTTCCAACAGGACGATCAATGCGATGGCAAGAACGATGCCGGCAAACACCGCCAGAATGACTGTCTGTTTGGACTTTGGCGATGACTTGGTGTCCGGCGGCACAGCCCAGGCAATTACACGGGCCGATGTGGCGTCAAAACTCACCAGCTGCGACGCGCTGTTATACTGGGACAACAGATGTTCATATTGATCGCGTGAGGCTGCGGCTTCCAGTTCAAGACTGCGCAATTCAACCGATTTCTGTGCATCAACGCCCAGCTCAGCTTCCAACTCGGCGATCAGCGTTTCGGTTGCTTGCACTTGGCGCCCCAAAGCCGCGCTTTGCGAGCGCAGGCGCTCCAGGATTTGACCGTACTCAGCGATGATTAGGTCCTGAACCTGGCTCATCTGATTGCGAAGGTTCTGCACAACAGGCGACGATTCACTGCGGTTGACGAGCGCCTCCAGAACCTGTTGCTGCAGAGCATCGTAGCTTTCGTTCAGTTGATCCAACGTGCCGGTGCGGTCTTCGGGGTCTACCTGAACAAGTTCAGGGTTGCCCGAACGGACGCCTTCTTCCAGCTGCTGAATATGCACATCTAACGCCAGCGCTTCGCTGCGCAGATCCACAAGTTGGGTGATGGCCGAGGTCATGGCCACTTCGGATGGCAGGGGCGACCCTTCGGGGACCAGCAGGTTATTCGTCTGACGGAAGTTCGCAACAGCGCTTTCGGCGGACCGCACTTCCTGGCGCAATTCGCCAATGCGAGCCGACAGCCAGCCGCGATTTCGCTCAACCTTGTTCACGTGTTCTTCGCGCGACAGGGACAGGTATTCTTCGATAATCGTGTTCACTGCCTGTGCGGAAAACTCGATGTCCGGCGCGGTATAGGCGATATCGATCACAAAGCTTTCGCCGGAACGACGGATTTTCAGACCACGCACAAATTGCTTGCGCAAAACCTCGGTTCGGCGCGCCTCGGCTGCGGCTTCAGAGAGGTTGGAGGGCGCGGTGTTTGCATTGGCAGCGTCGCTATCTGCGGAACCGCCTGTAAGCAGCGCTTTCAACCGCTGCACCAACGACGGGTCACCCGCCGGGGCATGGCTCAACTGCAGCTTTTGGATGACACGTTTGGTCATCTCGCGAGAGGCCATAACGCGCAATTCACTATCAACCGTCAGCGCATCCGACATCAACAAGCCCGGCATGAGCTGGCTGGTTTGGTCCGGATTTTGCCCATAACGCGGGTCGATCAGAATGGATCCGTTTGCAGTATACTGCGGCGTCGCAGTTGCCACGTAATAGATCGACGCAATCGCAGTCACAAAAACCGCAAAGGCCAACAAATGCCATCTGCGCCGAATTTTCTGCCAGATGTCCCGAATGACATCTCCAAGCGTTACTTCGGGTAAAAATCGATCACGCTCGGTTACTTCAAGGCGCACGAGAGGCTCTCCACCAAGTTATTCATTAAATACTACACCGTACCAAAGCACATACGCCCTAAGACACGTTTTTTACATCTCTGCAAAGGTCAAAGATAAAACGTATCAAACCACGCACTTTCTATCTCATTCCAAATCATTGTCCAAATAGTAAGGCGGCAATGCTCCATTCCCCGCCCATATTCTGCACAAAAACATGCTTCCTGCTGCCAAGGTAATCACTCTAACCCGCTCAGCCGGAGGTCTTGGGCGCGCGTTGCACAAGTCCCAATATCGACGTCTGCACCCCAACCGCACGATTGGCGATCAGACATAAGATCCCTTGTTGCGCCATGTAACTGAGGCCCGCGCCGACCGACGCGCCAACCGCGCCTGCAAGCCAGCCACCCACAGCGGTCGCTCCAACCAAAATGGCAGTGCTGAGGCCAGCCACGGCAAAGATTTTGCGCTGTTGCCCGCTGACATTCAGCACAATTTGCGCCGGTCCGCAGATAGCATCCGCCGCTGGGATCAGCAGCACTGCCATCAATGGCGCCCAGGCAGCAATGTAATCCGCGCCAAACAGCCCCAGGATCCAACCTCCGGCACCGGCGAGAGCTATGATTCCCATGGCCACCACGGCCACTTTCAGCTTGGCTGCGACCTTGATCAACTGGGCCACCCGGGGCTTATTGCCTCCTTGGCACGCGCTAGACAGTTGAGGGCTAAGGGAAATATCTACGGCTTTTACCGCAAAATAGAGCAAACTCATGATGGAGAGCGCCAAAGCCACAAGGCCCACGTCCTCGGCCGCAAGGGCAAGGCCGGCGCTGGCGACGATCACATGTTTCAGATTATCGCGAATGACCAAAAGCGGTGCCATCATCAGGCCGGTTTCGATCCATTTGCGCGAGTCCGCGAAGTCACGCGACGCCCCCTTGAGGAAGGCAAATGTATCTCGCAGCAACCAGTACTGCAGCAGCGCGGTTGCAACAAATCCCACCAGGATCAAGGCCAACAACTGCACTGCAGACGGTTCCAGCCCCAACAGCCAGACAGCGCCCACCAGGGCAAAGATCACGGCGGGGCGGGCAAACATGATCGGGACGCCGCCGCGCAAGACTTGCCCCAATGCGGTGGCGTGGCGTGCGTAGACGCGGGTCACCGCCACAACGGGGGCCGCAAGGCAGGCCAAGACGAAGATCTGCACGCCCTGGCTGTTCCAATCCGCCAGACCCGTGACCAGAACAGCCGCCAAGCCCACTGCCAAAAGCGCGGAAATGCTGGTTATGATTATTCTGTTAAACCGAACAAAACCGGCGGCCAGCGCAGTTTGTTCATCTTCTCGGTATTTCACCAAGAATCGGATCGACCCTGATTCGACGTTGAGCGCAAAACCAATGGACAAAAGCATCGCCCAGGAGAAGCCGGACATCACCAATCCAAATTCGGCCGGCGTGGCCAAACGCGACAGGATCAATGTGTAGCCAAGTGTTAAGAGGTTGCCTGCGACTCGTGCGCCTAACAGCGAAACAGCCTTTTTAAACAGCGTCCTCAGCAAAGATCCGCCGGAAACATCGGCGCGATTTTCCGCCTGCATAGTCAAACCCAACTCGTATAATACCCTAAGCGCGCTCCCGTCTAATGACAGAGCGGCAAAGCCAATGCTAGTGGTTTGAACGTGATTCTTCTCGCTGGCGGATGTTCCGGGGTTGGGCTCGTTGTTTTGAGCAAAAAACCGACCATTTGGGACGTCAAAGGACACAAAGGTAGCAGTGTGGTTATTCGGTTTTTTACATGTATGGCGCTTTTGATCGCGCCACCCGTCTTCGCAGCCCCGGACTTGGAAGGCACGATTCCCATCCTGGAAGAGCGCTTTGAAAACGGCCTGGATCGGTATGATGGCACGCGCGGCCTGTGGTCCACCCTGCCCCGACGCGGGCAACTGATGACAAATGCCGCGCAAAGCGTATTCCTGGACTACGGCGTGCTGGGTGAGGCCGCCGATGCGGCCCTGCCGAAATTGCATGAGGTGACAAAAGACGGGCTAATCCTGCGCAGCGCCCATCTGCCCAAGGCGACGCTGGCCCCCTTGCGCCAATACATGCGACAAACCGGCCAGGGCAAACGCGCCGATGCGATCCGTTACGCTGTGGGCGAGATTACCACCGCGCATACCTGGGCGCAGAAATACGGCTATTTCGAAGTGGAGGCCCGTCTGCCGCGCGGAAAAGGGCGCTGGCCCGCGTTCTGGATGACCTTTGCCGGGTTGGGATGGCCGCCCGAGATCGACGTGATGGAGGCCTATGGCGCGGGCATTTATACCCCGACGAAAAAGGACAATGCCGTCAACACCGCCGTCTATTTCGACCGTCTCAATCGGGATCAGGAACCGGTTCACGAGGTAGAGATCACCAACCCCTTTGGCAAAACGCCCGAAGAGATCACGCCAAAGGCCAAAGAACGCGGCAAGAACACCGTCTATAACTTTAAACGTACCTTTGACGCGCTGGCCGAATACGACAGCAATATCTATGACGATTTCCATACATATGCAGCGCTTTGGACGCCCGAGCATGTGATCTTTTACTTCGGCAAAGACCGCGACAGTCTGCAAGAGGTATATCGCACGCCGACGCCGGATGATGTGCACGAGCCGATGTTTGTGATTGCCAATGATCAGTTCACCGCGCGTGGCGGCTTCTGGTCGCCGCAGAAAAATGCGATCGACGCGGTGCTGGACCCCGAAAACGCCTATCGCATTCGCAGCATTACGGTGCGGGCGCTTGAACCCCAGCTGGAGTTGGATCTGAACCAAGGCGATGATCTGTTTGACGCCCGTGACAGCATCATCCACGACACCGCTGGCGACGACGTCATCGCGCCGGGGGCCGGGTTTGATGTCATACACCTGAGTGGCGGTGCCGATACGGTCCTGCTGACGCGCGGCAAAGAACAAAAGGTCATCGCGGGCTTTGGCCGCGACGATCAGGTCCAGCTGGAAGGCTATCCGATCCTGGGTGCTGGGGACGCGATGGCGCGTCTGACGCAAGTTGGCGACGATGTCTGGCTGCCCACCGGCGCAGATCCCGCCTGGCCGCATACGATTGTCTTTCGCGACACCAAAGTGTCTGCGTTTCGTGCCAAACAGTTCGATGTGAAATGGCCGCTGGCCCGCGATTTGTGGCGTGCCGAAGCCATCCGCCCCAACCGCCCGGAGACCGACGAAGACGGGGATGGTATTCTGGTCGGCACACAGCCGGGTGCCTGGTTAAACGACATGGCACAGCCGGTTCGCATGACAGGCACCGCTGAAAGCGACCGCTATGTCGTGGCCCATGCCCGCACCATGGTGAATGAGCCGGATGACGGCGGTATCGACACCATTTGGGCCCGTGTGAATTACACCCTGCCCGAAACGGTCGAAGTTGGCATTTTGCAGAAATCCAGAGCTCAGATGCGCGCCTCCAAACAGGGGGCACGCCTTGAGGCTGGTGCGAATTATGTGATCCTGGAAGGCGGGGATGGCGATGATCTGTTTGTCATCAACCCCAACAGCCGCAACTGCGCGATCAAGATCCACGCGGGCGGCGGTCATGACCATGTGCGCGGGTTCAACAATGGACATCGGCTGGCACTGGACCAGGACCTGCTGGCGTCTCAAGGAAAATGGACGATCACCAAGGCTCCGCAAGGCACGTTGATCACCTTTTCCGACACGCAAACATTGCTGATTGAAGGCCTAGCTCCCGAGCGGGTGCAACAGATTTTGATCAACGGCTAAGGGGCTCCTCCCCCTTGGCCTACTCACCAGCCGCACGCGGCGCCCATCAAACCAAATGGAAACAGATATGCGAGAATTTCAGGCAACCTTCGTTGGGATTGGCGCGCAGAAATGTGCCTCGACCTGGCTTTACGGCGTGCTGCAACAATGCAACGAGGTCAAAGTCAGCGAGATCAAGGAAGTGGACTTCTTCAGCTACTACTTTGACCGTGGCTATGAATGGTACGAACGCAATTTCCATGATGAGGTCGCGGTGACCCATCGCGGCGACATCTCGCCCTCTTACTTTATCCATCCGGATGCGGCGGCCCGCGCGGCGGCTTACAACCCGGATATGCAGGTCTTTGTCACGCTGCGCGACCCGGTCAAACGCGCGTTCTCCAATCACCTGCACGAGGTGCGCAAGGAACATATATCCGGCGAAAACCTGATGTTTGAAACCGCGATGGCCAACAATCCGCTCTACAAGGACCAGGGTCGTTACGCCCATCATCTGGCGCGCTGGTATGACCATTTCCCCAAAGAGCAGATCCACATCTGGTTCCAAGAGGAAATCCACGAGAACCGCGAAGCCTCTGCCTTGCGGGTTACCGAAGCGTTGAAACTGCCGAAGCTGGAAGACTTCCTGGACCTGCGCGCCAATGAAAGCGTGCGTTACCGCAATGCCGCTGTTGGTGAAACCCTGTGGAAGGTTGGCAACTTCGCCCGCCAAAACGGCATGGGGCGTTTGATTGAAACGGTAAAAACCGCACCCGGTGTCAAACAATTGCGCGACGCTAATCGAGAGCCCGTGCGCGATGTCGTAGAAGCCATGCAAAGCGACACGGAAAAAGCGCTGACCGAGTTTTACAGTGATGACGTAGCCGCGTTGACCCAGTTGATCGGCCGAACCCCACCATGGGAGCGGTTTGCAACCAGCTAATGCCGCCCCTGCCGCCCCGTGTCGGAAAATAGAAAACCCCTGCTGGCCAATTGGCACGCAGGGGTTTTTTGTTCGTGTTTTTGGGTCTTGCTTTAGAACAAGAAGGCGGATGTGTCGCCAGGTCCCATTTCGACGGTCAAATCATCGTCTTGGAAATCCACCAGTTTGGCCAAGCGCGATGTCTCACCGTTGACCTCAGCCTCAAGGAAGACAGAGCCGTTGTCCTTGAACAGCAGGTCAAACGTTACGTCGTCATCGGCGTCCAGGCCTTCGACAACAATCTTGTCGCCTTCTTCGCTGCTAAAGCCAAAGAGAACATCCAATGTGTCGGCATCCTCAAGGTCAAACACATAGGTGTCCGCCCCTTCGTTACCGCGCAACACATCGCGGCCAGCGCCGCCAATCAGGGTGTCGTTGCCTTCGTGGGCGATCAGCTTGTCGTTGCCCTCTCCGCCTTCGATCAGGTCGTCACCGGAACCGCCAAACAGCGCATCACTGCCGTCTTCGCCGCGCAGAATGTCGTTGTCATCGCCACCTTTGATGCGGTCATCGCCTTCGCCGCCTTCCAGCAGATCGTCGCCGGCAAAGCCAAAGATACTGTCGTTGCCTTCAGCGCCGTTCACATCGTCGTTCAACGAACTGCCGCGCAATGTGTCTGCCGCTGCAGTGCCGTTGTAGATCTCGTCGTAGACGACTGGCTCTTCAACCGGGTCGGTCGGTGTTTCGTCATCCGGATCCGTTGTATCCTCATCCTCTTCCTCGACCGGGGCTTCGGTTTCGCCTTCGTCTGCGGGCTCTTCGACCGGATCAGGATCGCTGGGCACGTCGTCCTCAGACCCCAACCGCTCGGTCAGTTCCGCAAGGGTGTAGGTCACGTCATAGAATGAGAAGCTCTCGATACCGGATACGGTCGCCAGGCCAAAATCCACCACGCCAAGGAACAGCGTCTGCGCTTCGGAGATATAGCCATAGACATCTGCGAACTTGAACCCAAAGTGGACCGTATCATCGCCGGCCCCACCGTCCAGAACGTCCTGACCGGCGCTAAAGACCAACGTGTCATTGCCACGTCCCGCAGACAGCACGTTGTCCGCTTCGCTGCCGACCAGATAATCCCATCCATCACCGGTATAGGCATTTTCGATGTTGGACGGCGTGTCCAGTTGCAGTTCAACACCGGCAATGATGGTCGCGCTTTCGCCGCTCAGATCGATCAAGCTGCTGCTTGTCACTGCTGCCGCGTTGATCGTATCGGTGCCGCCATCGGTATCTGACAGCGCGCTGCGGTCCGCAAGGTCATCGCCCTCATAAAGGCTGCCGAACTCATCGGTGAAGTAATAGGTATCATTTTCCAGATCGTCCGCTTCGCCATGAATGGTTAGCGACGCGCTTGCCAGGCTACCGGTCATCGGCGTGCCGTCGCTGTCGGTTGCGCTGGGATCACGGTTGTAGATGTCGATGGTCCATTCGCCATTGGACTGCTCGCCCATGGACGCAACAGACGTCAGGCTGAAATTGCGCAAACCGCCGATATAGCTGGCATCCGGCGCATCATAGACCAGGCGCACTGTGGTACCATCCGGGCTGGTCAGGTAGATATCCAGATCCCCGTTATTGGCCCATTTCAGATCCATAGAGACCTGGACATGCTCGACCTTTATCGTTTCATCCACGGTAAAGGTGGCTTGGATATGATCGGTTGTCCCCGCTTCCATCGCCAGATCAAAGTCTTGCTCCTGGACCAGCGTATCGCGGTTCTCGGCTGTTTGCTGCAGATCCCAGGTCTCGGCCAGCCGCACGGCGTTGTGGACGTTCAGGAAGCCGTATCCGAAGGCATCGCTGTAATGCATGCCGCCGCCATTCAAATTGTTGGCTCCGTTGGTCAACCAGCCGTCACCCGCCAATGGGTCATCCGACAACCCCTCACGGGTCGAGCTGAGCGCGAGGATCTGTTGAATGTCGCGGTAGCCAAGATCCGGGTTCGCCTCAAGCATCAGCGCAATGGCACCCGACACCTGTGGTGCGGCAAAGGAGGTGCCCGACGGCAGCGCATAGCGGTCATTGGAATAGGTTGTCACCGCCTGGTGGCCCGCTGCCGACAACAATACGTTTGCACCTAGGCTGGTGTCGTCCCAGGCTTCGCCCGAGCGTTCCACCGCACCAACTGCAATGGTGTAGGGCGAGTTTTGGAAGTTGTGATAGTTGGAGGAGCCTTCGATGCCGCTGTTGCCGGCCGAAAAGACAATCGCCGTTCCCAATCCGTCCCGACCCGTTTCAGCGACAAACTCAAGCGCCTCACCGTATGCTTCATAGCTCGACAGCGCAAAATTGTCCCGAAAGTTGGCCGTAAAGCTCCAGCTGTTGTTCACAACATCCAGTGCAGCAGAGGCTTTCAACGCGTCGATCACCTGGCTGCCCACATCTGAGCTGGAATAGTTGATGGCCAGACCCACCAGTGTCGCATCCAGTGAGATCCCGACGCTGCCGGTACCATTTCCACCTTCGGCTGCGATCATACCGGCCACCATGGTGCCGTGATGATCGGTCAGGTATTTGGAGTTGATCGAGATATCGGATGTGTCTTGGTCGAAATCATAATCCAGTGACTCATCATATGCGCGGGACAAATCAACGTGGTTAAAGTCGATCTGAGAGTCAATCACACCAACGGTCACATCCTGACCCGTGTATTCTTCCCAAATATGTTCGATATCGATGCTAAGCGCAGATCGGTCGGAACTTTCTAAATACCAACTGTCATTGATCCGCGGATCTTCTAGAAATTCTTGTACGCGGCTCGTGTTCGGCTCGACCTGCGACATTACTTCACCCTTCAGACTTTGAACAAACGCAAGGCACCAAGCAGACCAAATGAGGGGATCGGGAGAGCTTGTGCTGGTTTTGCGTTTAAAACGTTAACCCTAGTAATCTTCGTTAACTGTTTGCCAACGAAATGGGGCCGTGATGTGTCAGGTTTCCAGCAATTGCATGACGGGAACTGCAATTTTTAACTTATTTAACTGGGTATTAACAGTTTTCTGGCGCGCGCGCCGAACCACCGACAACAACCGTTAATCCAAGTTGCGTTGGCAGAATCATCGTAAATCTTGCGTGAGATACCATGGTCAAAACGCATCGTGACCCCCGCGGACAAAGCAAAAGAGCCGCCGGATTTAACCGAGCGGCTCTTTGTTGTTTCTTTTCTTGTCTCGGCCGTAATTTGCCGGATCTTGTGTTTGTGCCCCCGGGCGGCGTTAGCGTCCGGTTTTGTCTACGACGGCCAGACCGGTCTTTGCGATGATACGCAGGTCCAGCATCAAAGAGCGAGTCTTGAGGTAAGTGACATCAAGCTCAACACGCTCGTCGTACGAGATGTCGTTACGTCCCGAAACTTGCCACAGGCCGGTGATGCCAGGCTTCTGTTTCAGGTAGCTCCCAACAGATGTGCCGTATTTCTCCAGCTCTGCTTCGACCACGGGGCGAGGACCGACAAATGTCATCTCACCTTTGAGGACGTTCCAGATCTGGGGCAGCTCATCCAAGCTGGTTGCCCGCAGGACGTGACCCACTTTGTTGATACGTGGATCATCCGTCAGTTTGTGGTCGCGCGCCCATTCGGCTGCGGCCTCTGGGTTCTCGGCCAGGTATTCTTTCAGTTTGGCTTCCGCGTCCACAACCATGGTCCGCACTTTCCAACATTTGAAAGCTTTGCCATTCTGACCCACACGGGTGTGACCAAAGAAGCTTGGCCCGCCATCGCGGCGCACCAAAAATGCCAAAACCAGAATAACAGGTGCCAAAATTGGCAGGATCAGCAGTGCGAGAAACAGATCAAAAACCCGCTTTCCGAAGCTGATGTAGAACCCGTTCTTGTTCGTCTCAACCGCCGTCGCGCTTAGGTGTACGGAGTCCGCTGCAAAATGCTGCATAGCAAAAGTACCCTCTTTAACAATCGTTCAAATATCGACCAATGTCTCGTGGCACGCTTCGGTGTGCCGGTTGGCTCTAAAACCCTTTTTAGTGATAATTTTCTACAGCGGAACTGCTGTATTTGGATGAACCTGCAAAACCACCGGCAAGAAGCCGCCAAACCACCGCAAGACTCTAATATTAAACAGAATTTTTATTTAATCACATGCTGTTTTTTGAATTTAACATAGATTTTTCAGTCAACAATTGGGTAATTTAACACCTATTAAGCCCCCATTGTGGACAATAAATGCAAATGAAACAATCATCAGAAAAGAATCGCGAAAACGTGAGCCACACGTCAGCGCCGATTCGCAACGCTGCAGCGCAGAGAAAGCATGCTGCAAACGCGTGACGCAACGTTGTCTACTGCAATTCCTGCGGGAGTTCAAACGCTACGCAAGGTAAGCTTGTCACAAAATCTCAATATCCGTGAAATCAACGTTACTCACCCGGATCTCAACCTCTGTGTCTGTATCAATGTGACGCAAGGTGAACCACCTGTCCGAAATGGTAAGCTCGTAACTCAAAGGGTTATCTTCGACGTGAATTTGGATTAGGTCCTCGTCGCCAAAGTCCCGGATGAAGTCTCGATCAACTTCACTAAACTTAAATACAAAGAGATCGCTTCCAGCGCCGCCGATCAAGACGTCGCGCCCACCACCACCGTCCAGCGTGTCATCACCCTGTCCGCCGTGTAACGTATCGCGCCCCTGGCCACCGGATAAATCGTCACGCTCTCCGCCGCCAAGTAACCGATCCCGACCGTCCCCACCGTGGAGCGTATCATCACCGCTGTTTCCCTTGGCCACATCATCGCCTGCGCCTGCCCAAATCACATCAGAACCGGCCGCTCCAATCAGCGTGTCCTGGCCGGTGCCCCCCGTCAGAGAGTCATCGCTTCCTTTTCCTTTGACAAAGTCATCACCGGCCCCGCCATCCAATGCATCCCCGTCTGAACTGGCAAAAAGACGGTCGTCGCCGTCACCACCAAACAAGAAATCCCAACCCCGACCACCTGTGAGGTGATCATCACCCGCCTCGCCCATCAGGCGATCGCCGGCCTCATCGCCGCTGTCCGTCAGCGTATCATTGCCGTTCCACCCATACAGATCGTCCAGACCTGAACCGCCATCCAGCACATCATCACCATCCATGCCGATCAGCGTGTCATCACCCCCGGCTCCAAGGATGGTATCACTATGCTGAGTTCCGGAACTGGTGTTGGCGTCATCGTCGCCGTGCAGGTAGAGCCCGCCGGTCAAATCCCAAACGGTGCCATCCGCAAACACGAGGCGTTCGATGTAACTGCCAAGATCCGTACCGCCGATGGCCGGCGTCACCTTGACGGAGACATATACAGGACCGCTTTCGCCGTCGAACACGATATGCCAGCGCGCCCAATCAACAAAACTGCGGATGTCGCCGGGCACCATGTCCGGCAGGTGCAGCGTGTCGTAGCCTTGGCCGGGTTGTTCGAGGATCAGCTCAAACGATCGCGTTTCGGATCCATCTGCGCGGCGAATAACATAGGTATCATCACCAAGACCGCCGACCAACGTGTCGTTCCCGGTTCCGCCCTCCAACGTGTCACTGCCGTCTTCACCAATCAGGTAATCGTCACCGCCTGCACCGTTCAGAAAATCATCGCCAGCCTTGCCGTTCAAGACAGTGCCAAGCGCGTTCCCGGTCAGGACATTGTCAAAGGCATTGCCAACCAAAGTGGCGGTGGTGCCCTCCTCCAACGGTGCAAGCTGCGCGGTTGGGTCGCCGCTGGCCAACCGGCGCACGTCATCGCCGTAGAGATCCAACTGGCTGAATTCGCTTGTGTTGAGGATACCAGCTTCCGCATCCACAAAGGCGCTCATGTCGGTGTTTTGCGGCAGGTCGCTCAACCCGGGAATTTCATAGGCGCGTACGTAATCGACGTCGAAACTGGCGTTGTCGGGCGTTGTTTCATCCGGATCTCCGTCCCAGCCGCCAATCGCCAAATTCAACCGCAACGCATGGGGAACATGCATGCCGGCCGGTGTCGGCGTTTCCAACATGACCCGGCCATCAAAGGTGTAGGTCAACGTCTCAGGCGTCCACAAAAGCCCATAGGTATGA
This sequence comes from uncultured Paracoccaceae bacterium, assembly GCA_947497985.1. Taxonomy (GTDB): domain Bacteria; phylum Pseudomonadota; class Alphaproteobacteria; order Rhodobacterales; family Rhodobacteraceae; genus Epibacterium. Next base: position 18,548 of record CANMIX010000008.1, on the reverse strand, counting down.
AACTCTTCTGCTGTGTCTGGCACCAACCAGGAGTCCGCGACAGTGACCTTGTCCCCCCAGAATTCAGCGTGCGTTGCGGCCCGGTAAATGTCGCTTTGACTGCCGAGAATTTCCAACACATCAGATTCCGGCGGCCAGGAGAAATCCGCCGGCATCAACCAGAACGCGGGCCAGAACCCCTGACCGTCGGGTGTTTTGGCCCGCATCTCAAAGTAGCCATAGGTTTGTTCGAACGTTCCGTGGGTTTCCAAGATACCGGACAGCCAGGGTTCCAATTCATCCACCAGCGGCTCGGGCGTTCGGGATGCGGTGATCGACAAGACCCCATCCTGAAAGCTAAACGGGTCAACACCAATCGTCTCACCATCTTCTGTTGTCGACTCGGCATCCACATAGGTGTGAAAGCGGCTACCCCGTGCGGCAGCTGCGGTGACGGGATGCCCGTTGCTGGGCGTCGTATTCCACAGGCCGCTCTCCAACGATGCTGCGCTGTCGAAAGTATCCTCAAACGTCACTGTTGCGCCGTCCAGAAAGTCCAGCGGCAGCTGCTGCAGCGGCAGGTCAGATGATGACAACTCTGCGCCAGTCACGCCGGTCAGTAGGATCGACTGGTCCTCGCTTAACGTGATCAAATACCCATCATCTGTATCCGCACCGTATGAGCGCAGCGTATCAAGCGTCTCAATCCCCACATCCCAGAACGTCAGATTGTCGGTCCCGGGCGTGTAGTCGGTGATAATGTCGTGTCCGCCACCAGTTTCGAAGTAAAAGGTATCAATGCCTTCGCCGCCGGTGATCGTGTCGTTGCCGCCACCGCCGGAAATTGCCTGTTCTCCCTCGCCGGCGATTATCAGGTTATCCAGCGCATTCCCGCGAATTGCATGCCAATCTGACGTGCGCTTAAAGACAAGATCCTCGACATTGTCGGGCATCACAACGTGATCATAGGCCCAGATGATGTCATGCCCGCCATCCGCGTCCTCGACAATCGTCGTCTTGGCATTGAACAAGCGGTAGTGGTCGTTGCCGGCACCGCCGACCAAAGTGGTGCCTTCGGCGTTGTTAAAGATGAAATCATTACCGTCCAACGCGTTAACGACGTCTCCATCGACCTCCGCATAGAGCGCGTCATTTTCGTTGGTTCCTGTAATCGTCATAGCAAAATCTCTCTACCAAAAATCGCGTGAACTTCCGAAGCACTGTTCAGGCCGCGCCACAGAAACCGTTTCAAATGTGAGCCAGCTCAAATACGGCCGAGCTCGCACTCTTTCTCTCAAACATACGTCGCAATCTTCAACTAAAGATTTCAATATATTTATTATGCGAATCCTATGAACAATTCCCCTTTAGATTGATCACCGTAAGCTCGTGCCATGGTGCCAGCGTCCGATCAACATTCGGATTTCAAACAAAAATACCGCCGATATCCCATCATCCAGCGGCGCAGCGTCGTGCTCAAAAGTCGGGAAACGGGCTATTTACACAACCTATTTGGGCGCACAATCGCTTACAGGAGATTCAATTTAAGCAAAAAAACACCCCCCGCAGAAACTGCGAGGGGTGTTTTTTAGGACTTGGTCTCAAAAAAGAGGCTTAGTCGCGCTCTTCGATGATCTCAACCAGATGCGGGATCTTGTTGACCATGCCGCGGACGGAAGGAGTATCCTCCAGCTCACGGGTTTTGTGCATCTTGTTCAGGCCCAGACCGACCAGAGTAGCGCGCTGGTCTGCGGGGCGACGGATCGGAGAACCGATCTGTTTGACGACGATGGTTTTAGCCATGGATCAATCTCCTTACGCTTCAGCGGATTCTGCAGCGGCAGGTGCCGGTGCTTCGTCGCGCTTGCCCAGGATGTCAGCAACCTTTTTGCCACGACGCTGTGCAACGGAACGGGGGCTGGATTCTTTTTTCAGCCCGTCGATGGTTGCGCGGATCATGTTGTAAGGGTTCTGAGTGCCGATCGACTTGGACACAACGTCCTTGATGCCCAGCATTTCGAATACGGCACGCATCGGACCACCGGCGATGATACCGGTACCTTCAGGAGCTGTACGCATAACAACTTTGCCTGCGCCGTGACGGCCATGCATGTCGTGGTGCAGGGTGCGGCCTTCTTTCAGAGGGACGCGGATCATCTGACGCTTAGCTTGCTCGGTCGCCTTGCGGATCGCCTCAGGTACTTCTTTTGCTTTACCTTTGCCGAAGCCAACGCGGCCTTTTTGGTCGCCAACAACAACCAGTGCAGCAAAACCAAAGCGCTTACCGCCTTTTACAGTTTTGGAGACGCGGTTGATCGCAACCAAGCGATCTGCGAATTCCGGTGCTTCATCGCGGTCGCGACGGTTGCCCCGGCGGTTATCACGTTCTGCCATTTGGCATTCCTTTCGAACGAAAGATGTGACGGATCACATCCTGTTTTCCAATCCTGGTGACAGGGTTTCCCCGGTCCCGGATCATCGGGGCGCACCGACGGCACACCCACAGTATAAGAACCTGGGCGCCCCGATGACGGAGCGCCCAAATGCTTTAGATCTTCAAGCCGCCTTCACGCGCAGCGTCGGCCAGGGCCTTCACTTTGCCATGATACAGGAAGCCACCGCGATCGAAGTATGCTTCGGAAACACCAGCAGCCTTTGCGCGCTCGGCGATAACCGCGCCCACTTTGGTTGCTGCGTCGATGTTGTTCTTGCCAACAAAACCCAGGTCTTTTTCCAGGGTCGAAGCTGCTGCCAGTGTCACGCCACGTACGTCGTCGATCAATTGAACAGAGATGTTCTTGTTCGAGCGGTGTACGGACAGACGCGGGCGGCCTGCGTTTACTTTGCGGAGTTTGTTCCGAACGCGCAGGCGGCGTTTCAGAAACAGTGTACGTTTGCTGTTTGCCATGTTGAGCGTCCTTACTTCTTCTTGCCTTCTTTGCGGAAGATGAACTCGTCTTTGTACTTGATGCCTTTGCCTTTGTAGGGCTCAGGAGCACGCCATTTGCGGATGTTTGCCGCAACTTGGCCAACGAGTTGCTGGTCGATACCTTCAACAATGATTTCGGTCTGCTTCGGCGCGGTGATGGTGACACCATCCGGCGCAGTGAAGTCGACATCGTGGCTGTAGCCCAGGTTCAGCTTCAGGGTGTTGCCCTGCATCTGTGCCCGGTAACCAACACCATTGATCTCCAACTCTTTTTTGAAGCCGGCGGTAACACCAACAACACAGTTTTCGATCATTGTGCGGGCCATGCCCCACTGCTGACGGGCACGTTTGGACATGCCACGAGGTTCAACTTTAACCTCGTTTTCTTCAACAGCGATTGTGACGTCGTCAGTTGCACTGAAGGTACGGGCGCCTTTCGGGCCTTTCACTTCGATGGTCTGGCCAGACACAGAGGCGGTAACGCCGCTGGGCAGAGCCACTGGTTTTTTACCAATACGAGACATCGAATACCTCCCTTAGAAGACGGTGCAGAGCACTTCGCCGCCAACATTGGCTGCGCGTGCATTTGCATCCGACATCACACCCCGAGGAGTGGAGACAATCGACACACCCAGGCCCTGACGGACGGATGGGATGTCACTGACGCCCATGTAAACGCGACGACCGGGTTTGGACACCCGCTTCAGTTCACGAATTACAGGTTCGCCTTCGTAGTACTTGAGGCTGATTTCAATCGCCGGATGACCATCTGAACCAGTGGTCTTCTCGTAGCCGCGAATGTATCCCTCGTCCGCCAGCACATCCAGAACCCATGCGCGCAGTTTGGACGCAGGAGTTTCAACAATGGATTTGCCACGCATTTGCGCGTTGCGGATACGGGTCAGCATATCACCGATAGGATCGTTCATAATGCTCTCTCCTTACCAGCTAGATTTGACCATACCGGGGATCTGACCAGCAGAACCCAGGTCGCGCAGCGCAATACGGCTGATCTTCAGCTTACGATAGTAAGCGTGAGGACGGCCGGTCAGCTGGCAGCGGTTGTGAAGACGGGTCGCAGAGGAATTCCGCGGCAGCTTCGCCAGTTTCAGACGCGCTTTGAAACGCTCTTCCATCGGCTTGCTCTCGTCGTTTGCGATTTCTTTCAGCTCGGCGCGTTTGGCAGCGTATTTGGCCACCAGGCGCTCACGCTTCTTCTCGCGTGCGATCATGCTTTTCTTAGCCATGTCTCTATCCTTCCCGCGCTTTAGCTGTTGAAGGGCATGTTGAAAGCTTTCAACAGTGCCTTTGCTTCAGCGTCGGTTTTCGCGTTGGTGGCAATTACGATGTCCATGCCCCAGGGCTCGTCGATCTTGTCGAATTCGATCTCTGGGAACACCATGTGCTCTTTCAGACCCATGGCATAGTTGCCGCGGCCGTCAAAAGACGTGCCAGATACGCCGCGGAAGTCGCGGATACGAGGCATCGCAATGGTGATCAGGCGGTCGAGGAATTCAAACATCCGGTCGCCGCGCAGGGTCACTTTTGCACCCATCGGCATGCCTTCACGAACGCGGAAGCCAGCGATAGAGTTCTTAGCAACGGTTGTCAGAGCTTTTTGACCAGCAATTGCGGTCAGGTCAGCCTGTGCGGATTTTGCTTTTTTGCTGTCTTTAACAGCAGCGCGGCCGCAACCGATGTTCAGAACGATTTTATCCAGCTTAGGGATCTGCATGTCGTTCTTGTAGCCGAACTCTTCCTTCAGACCAGCGCGGATGGTTTCCGCATACAGGGCCTTCAGGCGCGGGGTGTAGTTTGCATCATCAAGCATCAGACAGTCTCCCCGGTGGTTTTGGCGAAACGGACTTTCTTGCCGTCTTCCTCACGGAAGCCAACGCGGGTCGCTTTGCCGTTAGAGTCCAGCAGAGCCAGGTTCGACAGTTGGATCGGCATTGCCTTGGGCAGGCGGCCGCCTTGGTCTGTCTGGGTCTGGCGCGTGTGACGGATGGCGATGTTTACGCCTTCGACAACTGCTTTGCCAGCGGATGGGTTTACAGAGGCGATGGTGCCTTCTTTGCCCTTATCCTTGCCAGCGAGGACGATCACTTTGTCGCCTTTGCGGAGTTTAGCAGCCATGATTACAGCACCTCCGGAGCGAGTGAGATGATTTTCATGAAGTTTTTCGCACGCAGTTCACGAACAACTGGGCCAAAGATACGTGTACCTACGGGCTCGTTGTTGTTGTTCAGGATAACGGCAGCATTGCGATCAAAGCGGATCGCGGTACCGTCTTCGCGGCGAACTTCTTTGGCGGTGCGTACGACAACGGCCTTACGGACGTCACCTTTTTTTACGCGGCCGCGCGGGATGGCTTCTTTAACCGAGACAACGATAACGTCGCCTACGGAAGCGTATTTACGCTTGGAGCCACCCAGCACCTTGATGCACTGAACTCGGCGAGCGCCAGAGTTGTCAGCAACATCCAGGTTTGTTTGCATCTGGATCATGTGGTTTCTCCCGACCTTTGGGGCAGCGATGCGTGCTGTGGTCCCCAGGGTTTCGACTAACTGTAAAGTTTAGTCGCCAGGAGTCTGAAGGTTCAGACTCTTAGGCTTCCAGAACTTCCCAGCGTTTCGTTTTCGACTTCGGTGCGCATTCGCGAATGCGGACTTTGTCGCCAACCTTGAATGAGTTCTGCGCATCGTGGGCCCGGTATTTTTTGGACTTACGGATGGTTTTCTTCAGAACGGGGTGCGTGAAGCGACGTTCAACCGATACGGTTACGGTTTGAGCGTTTGCGTCGGAGGTCACGACGCCTTGCAGGATACGTTTGGGCATCTCGAGGGCTCCTTATTCAGCTGCCTGAGCAGCTTTTTCGTTCAGGATGGTGTTCACACGGGCGGCGTTGCGGCGTGCCGCACGAATACCCGAAGTGTTTTCCAACTGACCGGTTGCCTGCTGAAAGCGCAGGTTGAAGCTCTCTTTTTTGTAAGAAGCGAGCAGATCGCGGAGCTCATCCACGGTCTTGTCGCGAAGATCCTTGGCGTTCATCGCCTTTCGTTCCTTTCCTTAGCACCAGTGAGCCCCTTATGGCGGGTAACTCATGTACCTGGTGGGTTATGTAAATTCCGGTTTTGACCCAATGGGTTAGACCCGAAAAAATATATCGCCCAAAGGGATTCGCATAACGAACCTCGAGAGCGATGTGTTCCTATAGGGGTTTAAGGGGTTGGAGGCAAGGGAAAGATGGAGGCTGACAAGTCTCCATACATACCCTTTTGTATCTCCGCTGGCTGTATCCTACCGATGCTCACAGAATGTGTTTAAGAAAAAATCTTTTAGTTTGGGCGTAGGACGCTTTATTCGGTAGGGGACAGGCACCAAGACTCAGATTTTACCCTCGGTGACTTGAAACGGTGATCTGAGCATTCGAATTGACTTATTTTAAGCGCAGTCATTTAAGGATTTAACATGACGTCAAACCTTATTCGGGTTCTCGTATTTTCGATTTTAGCAGTGAGCATTTGCTCACCAGGTAGTGCCCAGCAACACCTATTGGATCTTGAAAAAGAAATTCGCAAACGCTTTGACGAAAAGACTGCGAACAATGCGGCGTCATGCACGAAAGCTAGGAAAGAACTGCGAAGGATGAAGCGCAGTGGAAAGTATGAGCCTTACCACTTTGTTTTTGCCGGGCGCAAAGATGATACCATCACAGGAATCCGAGGGTGCGGTTACGCTTGGAATGTCAGTCTGGAAGCCGCACAGGTGTTCGCGATGGCTCGCTGCCGGGCAGTGGAAAGAGAACTAGGTGTGGGCAATGGTGAAAAAACATGCCGTTACCTAGACTAAACTGACTCCGCAACGGGGGCGAGCCTAGCACCTACTTAGATATCCCTGTCAGCTTTGGGGTGGTACCCGGCAATCTTGGAGGGTACCACAGCAAGCGAGCCAGTACACGGACCGCCTACCAAAGGACCTAACCATGATCCAGCCCACGCCAAAGTTCAAAGACAACCTCGCCCTCCTGCCCTCTATTGACAGCCTGGCCCGTATCGAGCTGTTGGACGCGCGTGAGGCCGTTGTTGCAACGATTGAGAATAAACCGGGCAAACAGGGATCACTGGCGGTTTATCAATACCTCGCGCAGAGCTTTGAGCAGCTGGATGCAACCGCTGCCGCCCATGGGGTGGACGTATTTGCCGAACATACCGAGGACGCCAAGAACCGCCCCGGCGCGCATCCCAATATTGACTTGTTGCTTGCGATCATCGACGGTGGTGCGCCGCTGACGATCCGGGTAATTGCGGCGTAATCAGTCGCGCAAATACGCCTTGGGGGCTCCGTCCCTTCGTGCGTCAATCGCTCCCCCGGAGCGATTGCCACTTCGTGGAGCGGCTGGGGCTCCGCCCGTTCGCGCCTGAAATGATCCCCCGGACCATTTCCGAGACGGCACTCACTCCCACTTATAGTTAAAGCTGACCGAGATCCGCTCTTCTTCGGCCATGTTGAGCGGCACTTCGTGGCGAATGAAACTTTCCCACAGGAGCACATCGCCGACTTTGGGGGATTGGTAGACAAAGGTCCGCAGCTCTTGGCGGGCGTCTTTGATGCGCGGGGGATGGGCCATCATCATGGCGTGGCGCGGGTCTTCCAGTTTCAGCGCCGAAGCCCCCTCGGGCATCGACACATAAGTGGTGCCCGAGATCACCGAATGCGGGTGGATGTGGCTGGCGTGCGTGCCGCCTTCCGGCAGGATATTGATCCACAAGTCCTCAAGCACCAGCGCACGGCCATCAAGGTTCAGCTGCAGATCCTCGGCAAAGGCGGCGACATGGGCATCGAGACTGTCGACCAGATCCTTGAAGATCGGGAAGCGCCACGGCAGGTCGGTCAGCGAGGCATAGGACGTATAGCCCGGATAGCCGTTTTCCTCGCACCAATCCTGACCGGCCTCATCATCGCCCGCGATGACAAGGCATGAATTTTCCATCTCGGCCGGGTCAATCTTGGGACCATGTTCCGAGAGGGCTGCGCGGTAAAACCGGGTGACGAAAAGGGAATCGATCTGTGCCATGCGCTTGTCTTATCGCAAGGCGGTGGAACTGGCGAGAGGCGTTAAACATGCACGCCCGCTGCACAAAAATGCCCGCCCCCGTCGACAGATCCACAAACCATGCTAGGCTTCACACGGGAAACGCGCGCTGGATCTCTTGAGGAGGAAGAAACAGCGATGCAACGACAACCAGAACGACCGCCTGAATTGGGTGTGCCTGATCTCAGCCCCGTTACACTCACAATGCTGCGCGAGGCATTGCGTCGGGGGTGGCGGGACATGCGCCGCGCGCCGCTGTTTGCACTGGCGATTGCGGGGATCTACGTGCTGATCGGCTGGACCATGGTGTGGATCACCCGCGCTACGGGCCAAACCTATTGGCTGGTGCTGGCCGCCGTGGGTTTCCCGCTGTTCTCGCCCTTTGCCGCCGTGGGTTTTTACGAGGTCAGCCGCCGTTTTGCACGCGGCGCGCCGATGGACATCGGCAAGATCCTCACCGTGGTGCTGCGCCAGTCCAAACGGCAGCTGCCATCCCTATGTGCCATCATCGTGGTGATGTTTTTGTTTTGGTTCTTTCTGGCGCATGTGATCTTTGCCCTGTTTCTGGGGCATTCTGCGATGACCAATATCTCCTCCTCGCTTGAGGTCTACACCACCCTACAAGGGCTCAAGATGTTGGGTTTTGGCACGATGATCGGCGCGGCATTTGCGCTGCTGCTGTATATGATCACGGTACTGGCGCTGCCGTTGTTGCTGGATCGCGAGATTGATTTTGTCACTGCGATGATCACCAGCTTCACCTATGTGCAGCTTTATCCCAGTGTCATGATCCCCTGGGCGCTCTTCATCGCGGCGGTCACCTTTGTGTCCATGCTGCCGGGGTTTGTCGGGCTGTTTGTCACCTTGCCGCTCTTGGGTCATGCAACCTGGCACCTGTATGACATGATCGCCACTGATCACGCACCGTCGACAGAACCTCGAACCGCTACCAACTGGGCCCAACGATAGCGCCACACCCCTGCAAATCGACGAAAACGGCATTTTCTGATACATTGACGGAACAGCCACGAGGAGGCGGCTGTTTCAAATAGGGGGAGTGATGATGTTTCGTTTTACACATGGCCTTGCAATTGCGGCCATGCTCGCAGGCACAACAGTCGGCGCTGAAACCCACGATGTGACCGGGATCGGCATGGGGACCGTGCTGTCCAAAGTGACCGAAATCAGCCCAAGCCTTACCATGGTTGAGGCCCATACAGACTACACCGGATTTGAGGGCGGTCAGGGCGACAACCCAATGGCCAGCGCCACTGGGCCCTGTGTCGGCACGGTGCTGGTCAACGCGGGCAGCCCAACCGGCACCGGGCTTTGCAACTTTACGGACAAGGACGGCGACAAGCTTGTGGTGGCCTGGACCGCCCGCGCCATGAGCCAGGACGGTCGCATGCAGGGCACCTGGACCGTGGAAGGCGGCAGTGGTAAATGGGACCGGGCCACCGGCGGCGGTGCCTTTAATTCGGGGGTCGATGCCACAGGGAAATACACCAATATGATCTCGGGCGCGGCGGTCCTGCCCTAAGGCGCAGTTATGGGATCGTACATAGAAAAACCCCCGCAGATTGCTCTGCGGGGGTTTTAGAATTTACTCGGAAAACCGGGATTACCAGTCTTCGCGAACCACAACGCGGGTTTTGATCGGCAGTTTCATCGCTGCCAGGCGCAGGGCCTCGCGGGCGATGTCTTCGTCGACGCCATCGATTTCGAACATCACGCGGCCAGGCTTAACCTTGCATGCCCAAAAGTCGACGGAACCTTTACCTTTACCCATACGAACTTCGGTTGGTTTTGACGTAACCGGAGTATCTGGGAAGATGCGGATCCACACACGACCTTGACGTTTCATGTGACGGGTCATCGCACGACGAGCAGCTTCGATCTGGCGCGCGGTAACACGCTCAGGCTGAAGAGCTTTCAGTCCGAATGTACCGAAGTTCAGATCAGAACCACCTTTTGCCAGACCGGAGATCCGGCCTTTGTGCATTTTGCGGAATTTTGTACGCTTTGGCTGAAGCATTGTATCTTCTCCTTAGCGGTCGCGACGGTTGCCGCCTGCACCGCGAGGTGCCGGGCCGTCTTGGACTTCTTGGGATTTGCGATCACGCGCCTGCGGGTCGTGCTCCATGATTTCGCCTTTGAAGATCCATGTCTTGATCCCGATGATACCATAGGGGGTCATGGCTTCAGAGTGTGCGTAATCGATGTCGGCACGCAGAGTGTGCAGGGGCACGCGGCCTTCACGGTACCATTCGGTACGCGCGATTTCAGCACCACCCAGACGACCAGCGACGTTCACCCGGATACCCAGGGCGCCCATGCGCATTGCGTTCTGAACGGCACGCTTCATGGCGCGACGGAAAGATACACGACGTTCCAGCTGCTGAGCGATGGACTCGCCAACCAGCTGTGCGTCAAGCTCAGGCTTGCGAACTTCAACGATGTTGAGGTGCAGCTCAGAGTCGGTCATCGCGGCAAGTTTCTTGCGCAGAACTTCAATGTCTGCACCTTTCTTACCAATGATAACACCCGGACGTGCGGTGTGGATCGTAACGCGGCACTTTTTGTGCGGACGTTCGATGATCACACGTGCAACACCGGCTTGTTTGCACTCAACTTTGATGAAGTCACGGATGCGGATATCTTCCAGCAGAAGATCACCGTAATCCTTGGTGTCGGCGTACCAGCGGCTGTCCCAGGTGCGGTTGACCTGAAGGCGCATGCCGATCGGATTGACTTTATGTCCCATTAGGCTTGCTCCTCAACTTGACGCACCTTGATGGTGAGCTCCGAGAACGGCTTCAGGATTTTCCCGTAACGACCACGAGCCCGCGGACGACCGCGTTTCATGACCAGGTTTTTACCCACATAGGCCTCGGCAACGATCAGTTCGTCGACGTCCAGATTGTGATTATTTTCAGCATTCGCAATTGCGGACTGAAGGCATTTCTTCACGTCCTGTGCGACCCGTTTGTTAGAGAAAGTCAGGTCGGTCAACGCCTTCTCAACTTTCTTGCCACGGATCATTGCGGCTACCAGGTTCAGTTTCTGCGGGCTGGTGCGAAGCATGCGCAGTTTTGCCATTGCTTCGTTTTCGGCCACGCGGCGGGGGTTCTTTGCCTTGCCCATGACTTACTTCCGTTTCGCTTTTTTGTCTGCAGCGTGACCGTAATAGGTCCGAGTTGGTGCATATTCACCGAACTTCTGACCAATCATGTCTTCCGAGACGTTGACGGGGATGTGCTTCTGACCGTTGTAAACACCAAATGTCAGACCCACGAACTGGGGCAGGATGGTGGAACGACGGGACCAGATTTTGATCACTTCATTGCGGCCCGATTCACGTGCAGCTTCTGCCTTTTTCAAGACGTAGCTGTCGACGAAAGGACCCTTCCAAACAGAGCGAGACATAGATTAACGCCCTTTCTTCTTGGCGTGACGCGAGCGGATAATAAGCTTTTGCGACGCTTTGTTTTTGTTACGGGTACGCTTACCTTTGGTGTCCTTACCCCAGGGTGTAACCGGAGTACGACCACCAGATGTACGGCCTTCACCACCACCATGAGGGTGATCGATCGGGTTCATCGCAACACCACGAACCGACGGACGCTTGCCTTTGTGGCGCATACGACCGGCTTTACCGTAGTCTTGGTTTGAGTTGTCAGGGTTGGAAACCGCACCAACGGTCGCCATGCATTCCTGACGCACCATACGCAGTTCACCGCTGCTCAGACGGATCTGAGCGTAACCACCGTCACGACCTACGAATTGTGCGTAGGTACCAGCTGCACGTGCGATCTGGCCGCCCTTGCCTGGTTTCATTTCGATGTTGTGAACGATTGTACCGATTGGCATGCCCGAGAACGGCATTGCGTTGCCCGGCTTGATGTCGGCCTTGCTGGAGGCGATGACCTTGTCACCCACTGCCAGACGCTGCGGAGCCAGGATATAAGCCTGCTCGCCGTCTTCATACTTTACCAGTGCGATAAAGGCAGTACGGTTAGGGTCATATTCGATGCGCTCAACAGTGGCGGCAACATCAAACTTGTTCCGTTTGAAGTCAACGATCCGGTAGAGACGCTTTGCGCCACCGCCGCGGCGGCGTGAAGTGATCCGTCCGGTGTTGTTCCGGCCGCCCGATTTGGTCAAACCCTCAGTGAGAGATTTAACCGGACGCCCTTTCCAAAGCTCCGAACGGTCGATCAGAACCAGCCCACGCTGGCCCGGCGTAGTCGGTTTATACGACTTAAGTGCCATGCTTTCTGTCTTCCGTTTAGCGTGCGATACCCGAGGAAGAAGTGGGATACCGCTATGTGAAAGCCCCCTGCCTTGCTGCGCCGTAATCGTGGCGCGACGGGTTCAGGTGACCAAGTTTATAGGGCCCCGAAGGTCCCCGATTCCAAAATATCAGAGGCCCCGGAACGAATCCGAGGCCACAGAATGAGCGGGATATAGCGGAAAGGTGGGGAGGTGGCAATGGGGAGAACAGACTATCTTATTTGGTAGCCTCCCTGTGGCGGTTACGTCCTTCTCTCTGCAGTTCCAGGATCTGTAAAGCAATACGCCTCAAAAATTCTGAGTTCCCCTCAGGGTCTAGCTGCACATCTATAGCTGCCCAAATTAAACCAAGCGTCAGCTCCGCATCCCGAACCAAGGCCTCGTCTGGGTCAACAAACCCTGTAGGAACACCTCGTTCATTGGCATACAAAAGTGCGTTCCTTGCTTTTGCGACTTTATCCATCTCCTCAAAGATATCGTCTATCTTCGGAGAATTACCGATCAAGAATTGGCTGTCCGCAACTTCTTCTCCCTCATCGTGTAGTGAGAGGTTACTTAGATGGTACTCTCCGCGAATGGGTTGCGTATCTAGAAGACCTATTTCGAAAATTAAGTTGTCGTGGTTGGGGCTGACCGCAAAGCGTAGGCTATTCGCACCCAGTGAATTGATAAACCTCTGAGCAAGAATTGAAACCAGAGCCTTCGTCTTGTGCTCTCTGATCTTGATCCGTTTGACCCCATCAACGTCACTGACACTCAGCATCGATGAGATAAAACTAACTACTGCTTCCTCTGTCGCATGTGACGCGTTGAAATTTGAAACAAGAGGCGAAATCGCGTATGCCTCATTCGCCCACTTCAAATACCTTAGCGAATTTTGAGCGCAGAACTTCGCCCGCCCATCCAACCGGTCAACTCGATCGACCAGCCAGTTAAATGCGCTATTTTGAAAATAGCTATGAAGAATTGGCATACTTACCTCTGGGGACCCACCTAAATCGCTTTTAACTGGTACAGAATAAAGCCACAAATCTTTCAAACTGACCACCCGGCCGCAGGCCGGGCACTCCCCTCCAGTAAAACCGAAGGTTGGCTTCCAGCAAAACAGGAGGGCGCTTCACGCCCGTCCTGTGTCAGGCGCTGCCCTTAGCGAACGAAAATCCTCGCATCACCGCACGCCCACACCCGCCAACCACTCATCCACCGTGTCCGTATACCCCCCCTTGCGGCCTAGATGGGCGTTGATGGGGCGGTGGTCTAGGGCGACGGGCAGGACGCCTATGTTTGCGCGCTCCTTGGCAAAACCCTCGGCCGTGGGGCATGGCCAGGCGCGGTTGGCGGAGCAGACGATCAGCAGGGGTGGATCGCTCTCGTCCATATACTCAGACGGGGACGCGGCTTTCCACAACACTTCATCCGCGCCAAAGACTGTGGTCAGCCAAGGGCGCGGGGCGCGCTGCATGCGGGCTGTGACGTCCAGCGCTGCCGTGTCGAGCGAGATGATGGCAAGTGGCCGGTTCAGCCCGTTCTCGGCCAAAAGATCCTGTTGCAGCCCCAGCAATGTCGCCACATGCGCGCCCGAGGAATGGCCCATCAGGATGATCCGTTCAGGGTCCCCGCCCCACTCAGCCGCGTGTTCCTGCACATACCCCATCGCACGCGCGAGATCCTGCACCTGCTCTAACGGGTCAGCGTCAGGCATCAGCCGGGTGGCGGTGGAGACAAAGACATAGCCTTTGGACAGGAAATGGCGGGATTTGGAGAACCAGACATTCGGCCAGCGCTTGTTGCCACCCCGCCAACCGCCACCATGCAGCATCAGCACAATCGGCGCGTTCTCCGCGCCTTTGGGCGCATAGACATCCATCCGATGTTTCGGGTGATCGCCATAGGCAACCTCATCAAAGACCTGCGCATAGGCCAGCCCCGCAAGAGCCACCAATACCGCCACCACACCCAAAATCCGTTTCAGCATCGCCCTGCCCGCTTGCCTGTTCATATTCCAAAATGAACCTATGACCAAAGGCGCGTGGTCGACACAAAAAAGCCTGTGCAATTGCAGGGGTTTTCTTAACGCGTCAGGAACTTTCTCCCCGACACGGCACACCAAAAAAGCCCCCCGCATTTCTGCGAAGGGCTTTGAAATTCTTAGCAGACCGGCAATTGCTGGTCTGAACCTAAACTCAGGCGAGTTCCAGGTTTACGGCGCTTTCGCGGCCGTCACGGCCTGCTTCAACGTCGAAAGTTACTTTTTGGTTGTCAGCCAGACCGGTCAGGCCGGAGCGCTCAACAGCAGAGATGTGTACAAAGATGTCTTTGCCACCTTCTTCGGGAGCAATAAAACCAAAACCTTTAGTGGAGTTGAACCATTTCACGGTGCCAGAAGCCATTCCGCAATTCCTTTTAAGTTAGACGCCACCCGCAGGATGCGATGGCGAGGCCGCGTAGAGGCAACATCGAAATCTACCGCCGCAGGGCCAGAAAAGAGTCGAAGAACGAAAACGTAGCTCGCAACCAATGGGACCTTGCGCCCCCCGCGTCAATCAAAAACTGTATAAATACAGCGCGAGAGCAGCGGAAACTACATCTCTTCAGCGTGAAATTGCTGCAAAAGAAAAAGCCCCCCGCCGAGACCGGCGAGAGGCTTCAATTTGTGTCACCATGTGACCCGCTGATCTGATTAAAGACCGGTGGATACGTCGATGGTGTTACCTTCTTCCAAGGTAACATAGGCTTTTTTAACGTCTTTACGCTTGCCCAGCTGGCCGCGGAAACGCTTGACCTTACCTTTGGTGATGGTTGTATTGACCGCTTTGACCTTCACACCAAAGAGCGCTTCAACAGCTTCTTTGATCTGTGGTTTGGCCGAATCGATCGCCACTTCAAAAACAACTGCGCCGTTTTCGGACGCCAGAGTGGTTTTCTCGGTGATGATCGGCTTGCGGATCACGTCGTAATGTTCTGCCTTGGCACTCATTTCAGGCGAGCCTCCAGTGCTTCGACACCTGCTTTGGTGATCACCAGAGTGTCACGCTTCAGGATGTCATAGACGTTTGCACCCATCGTCGGCAGGATATCCAGACCTTCGATGTTGCGCGATGCCTTCAGGAAGTCTTCGTTCACGGATGCACCGTCGATGACCAATGCGCGTTTCCAGCCCAGGTTCTTGACCTGTTTTGCCAGAGCAGCGGTTTTACCCGCAGACGCTGCGTCTTCGATGATGACCAGTTCACCCGCTTTTGCTTTTGCGGACAGCGCGTGGCGCAGACCCAGCTTGCGGAACTTCTTGGGCAGGTCGTGACCGTGCGAACGCGGTGTTGGACCCTTGTAGATACCACCCTTGCGGAAGATCGGCGCGTTACGGTCACCGTGACGTGCGCCACCGGTGCCTTTTTGGCGATAGATCTTCTTGGTCGAGTAGCTGGTTTCCGAACGAGTCAGAACCTTGTGCGTACCGGCCTGGGCGTTGTTGCGCTGCCAGCGAACCACACGGTGCAGAATGTCTGCGCGTGGCTCCAGACCAAACAGGTCTGCGGACAGTTCAATATCACCGGCTTTGGCGCCGTCGAGTTTGATCACGTCAAGTTTCATGCTTCACCACCTTCCGCGGGAGCTTCCGCAGATTTAACAGCAGCTGGGAAAGGCAGACCTTCGGGGGCCTTCTTTTTCACAGCGTCTTTGACGGTAACCCAGCCAGATTTTGGACCAGGTACAGCACCTTTGATGAAGACCAGGCCACGATCGGCGTCAGTTTTCACAACTTCAAGGTTCTGGGTGGTTACACGGGCTGCACCCATGTGACCGGCCATTTTCTTGCCTTTGAAAACTTTACCAGGATCTTGACACTGACCGGTTGAACCGTGCGAACGGTGTGAGATCGAAACACCGTGTGTCGCGCGAAGACCACCAAAGTTGTGGCGCTTCATCGCACCAGCAAAGCCTTTACCGATCGAAGTACCGGTTACGTCGACTTTTTGACCTGTCAGGAAGTGCTCTGCAGAAATCTCTGCACCCACTTCGATCAGACCTTCGGCCGGAACGCGGAATTCAACCAGCTTACGCTTGGGTTCAACTTTGGAGGCTGCAAAGTGGCCACGCATCGCTTGTGAAACGCGCTTTACTTTTGCGGAACCTGCACCCAGCTGAACTGCGGTGTAGCCGTCTTTGTCTTCGGTACGTTGTGCAACAACCTGCAGACCATCCAGCGAAAGAACGGTTACAGGGATCTGCTTACCGTCTTCCATGAACAAGCGGGTCATGCCCACTTTCTTTGCGATAATACCAGAGCGCATATAATCTACCCTCCGATCTTATGATTGCAGCTTGATTTCGACATCAACACCAGCCGCCAGATCGAGCTTCATCAGCGCGTCCACGGTCTGGGGAGTCGGATCAACGATGTCGAGCATACGCTTGTGTGTGCGGATCTCGAACTGGTCACGGGATTTCTTGTCAACGTGGGGACCACGCAGAACAGTGAATTTCTCGATCTTATTCGGCAGCGGGATCGGACCACGAACAGTGGCGCCGGTGCGCTTGGCAGTGTTGACGATCTCTTGCGTGCTGGCATCCAGTACGCGATAGTCAAATGCCTTCAGCCGGATACGGATGTTTTGGCTTTGCATTATAGTAATGCCTTTATCCAGGCGTTGGAGTTGAGAGGAGGGTATGTGACCATCACGAACCCTCATCGAACCCAAAAGGCGGGAATCACCCCGCCTCACCCCCGCTATGCGGGATGGCGCTCTATACGTCTGAAAGACCTATGTGACAAGGGGGTTTCGCAGCGAAACGCGTTGCCCGTTTGCCGTACGGTGGGTTAACGGATTACGCACCTAAGGAAACTGACGGAAACGCAGCGCCCCGCGCCGCAAATGCGCTGGCAATCAAGCCAACACAAACCGCCCGTGAGGCCGACCCCAAGGGAAATATGCCGACCGACCGCTACCTTGCGTGAATACTACGCTTTTGGTGCAGCGGTATCTGCGTCAGTTGGCTTCATGTTTGACATGATTTTCTACATGAAATACCACTTTAGGTATATTTTAACTAAATCGAATTTCCCCAAATGCCAAACATGAACACACGAACCAAGGTTCAGGTCTTAGGCCTGTGCCGGTGGTCTTATCCGTCAGATTCCAAAGGGTTCAGGCGCGGTTCAACCACCTTAGAGGATTTACGTGCACGGCTCTATAGCCCGGCGCGGTTGGAGCATCGTCTGTTCCTGCTGCGGCATCTGGTATTGCCCGCAATCGCGCGGCAAACGGATCCGGATTTCAAGTTGATCTTCCTGATCGGTGACGCGCTGCCATCCCCCTGGCGCGGCCGCATTTTGCGCCAACTCGCCAAGATCCCACAAATTGTTGCGGTTTTTGCAAAAGAAGGGCAGTCACAATATGATCTCGCCCGTACGGTGATGTCGAAATATCGTGACCCCTCGGCGGATGTGATTGCCCAATTCCGATTGGATGATGACGATGCGCTTGGGACCGATTTTGTCGAAAAAACCCGCAGCGTTTTTAACGATATCGAGCCCCTCTATAAGGGCGCAGGACTGTTTGGTCTGGATTTTTGTCGCGGGCTGGTGATGCGCAGCTCACGCGAAGGCTGTGACTTCACGCCCATTTCCATGCGGTTTTGGGCGCCGGGAACTGTGATTTTCACAGCGCCTGAAAACCCGCGCTCTGTCATCGACTTCCACCACCTGCGTCTTTGGCATGAAATGCCAACGCTGATGTGGCGCGATGGTCCAATGTTTATCCGTGGCGCGCATCACGACAATGACAGCGATATCGCCAATCTCGGCCGTCGTGCACAGGGCTTCAAACTGGATGCGCCGCTTGATCAGGTTCTACGCGAACGTTTTGCGCTGCGCCCCGGTCGATTGAGAGCGGCCTGGCAGGCCAATATCGAGACTTATATGCCGGGCGGCACGCATGAGCCGTCGCGGATCACAAATGATGAGCCGGAGATGTCGGCAATAAAAGGTGACAGTGGGTAGCATTTGCCAAGGGATCAGGCATCGGCGCTCGACCGGCCACTTGTCACACAGCACACAAAAGGCCGCCTTTTTGGGGCGGCCTTTCTAGTATTTCACCTGTGTGGTTCTCGGCGATTTTGCTGGCAAAACCGCCGAGAACCACTGAACAGAATTCTAGCAAGCTAGAATGCGTTCTTACTCAGTGATTTTGGACACAACGCCCGCGCCAACGGTGCGGCCGCCTTCGCGGATCGCAAAGCGCAGACCGTTTT
>CANMIX010000007.1 GCA_947497985.1 uncultured Paracoccaceae bacterium | reverse complement strand
CAAGATGGCTGCCTAAGGCCAAAGATTTAACCCCAAGGACGCCGCGCCAAGCTGGAGGAAACTTGGGGCACAGGTCAACCGGGATACGCGGAACAGTATTTGGTCATCAACGGATTTAGTGATCTGATCGCAGAAGTCTTTGGTTCTGATATTGGACGTCACGCACGGTCAGCAATTGGAACACACGGGCTTCCACTGAATTTCGCCTTGGAAATCGAAGCAGAATTGTTGATTTCCGACGAATAGAGCGATTTTGCGAATTTGGTTAGCGCGCGGCTTCGCAAGTTCCTGTAAGCGTTTTCACCAGTTTCTTTCACTTTTTAATTACGTGATTGTTCCGTCAAAGGCACGTTATCTCATCTGTCGTGCATGCAGGGCTCTACCTGCGTAGCTACCTTATCAAGAGTGGCGACAATAACATCGGCTCGACGCCTTACTCCCTTGTTTTCAAGGCGTCTTGCCAAATTTGCTCGACCAGTTCGGACTGCACACCTTGTTTGCGTACCAGGACCACATCGAGCTCCATGACAGCGGAACGGCCTTTCAGTTGCACCAAATTGCCTGTTGCCAAGTCTTGCTCGACCACGCTTTGCGGGAGCCAGCCAATGCCGGCCTCTGTCAATACAATACGGCGGATCGCCTCGGACATTGAGTTTTCAAAGACTGTGTAAAACCCTACGCCATGCCCCTGGTAGGATCGCGTCAACACATCCTGCATTTTCCCCAAAAAACAGCTGTTGGTGTAAGACACCAGTGGCAAGCTCGCTGTTCCCGTTTCGCTGACGAGCGCCGCTTCCATCTCTTCTGCGGCAGAGGGCGCGGAAACCAAAATCAAAGGATCCAGCGCAATTTTTTGGATTTGGAACTGCCCGGTTTTCAAAATTGGCGGACCAAGGATGTGGTCATAACATAGGGCAAGCTCACAACGACCAAGCGAAAGACTCTCAAGACAATCATAGTAATCAGTCGCATTCATCCGGGTGGTGAACGGACCGATACGGGATCGCAGGCTCTGCCCGTACTCTGGGTATATACAAAGTGCTATAGAATGCAGCGCACTGATGCTTAAAGTATCAGCATCATGTGAGGCTAGGTTCCGACATTCTTCACGCAGTCGGAACATATCCTGTGACAGATTTCGCGCCGCTTCGAGAACAATTTCGCCTGCTGGAGTGAGTTTCACAGGATAGGTGCTGCGGTCGATCAATTGCGTTCCAACCCAATTTTCTAAGGCTTTAACGCGCCGACTAAAGGCAGGTTGGGTGATGTTGCGTGACTTTGCTGCCAGTGAAAAATTTCGCGTGGCATCAAGCTCAATCAGATCTTCTAACCAGTTCAGCTCCAAAACTATGCCTTTTTTGCATGACCCATTTTGAAACAGCATTAGATCAGCGCTGAGAATCCTGCAAGTTTTTCGCTGCGACATAACAAACAAGCTCTTACAGGGAGATCGAAATGAAAATTTTCACTAGCCTTCTGGCGAGTGCCGCCGTTCTTGCAACATCCGTCACGAGTGCCGCTGCAGCATGTACAAATGACACATGGAACAAAATCAACGAGCGCGGCAAGATCGTTGTTGGCGTCAAAGCCGACACGAAACCATGGGGCTTTCTGGATAGTTCCGGCACGCTGGTTGGCATGGAAGCGGATATGGCCGCTGAGGTTGCGGAAACGCTTGGCGTGGAACTGGAACTGGTTGGTGTTCAATCCTCGAACCGCATGCAGTTTCTAGAGCAGGGCAAGATCGATCTGATGATCGCAACAATGTCCGACCGCGCAGACCGCCGTGAACTGGTTGGTGTTGTTCAACCTAACTACTACACATCCGGCACCAACATCATGGCCCCAAAAGCGCTTGGCTTTACCGAGTGGTCTCAGCTCGCGGACAAACCGGTCTGTGGCAAGCAGGGTGCGTTCTACAACAAGATCGTCGAAGAGCGTTATGGCGCGAATGTGGTGGCCTTCACCGGCAACGCAGAGGCCAAGCAAGCGCTGCGCGACAAGAAATGTGTCGCTTGGGTGTTTGATGACAGCTCCATCGCCGCTGATCTGGCGTCCGGCGAATATACTGAATACGAAATGCCGTTGAAAACCGAAGACGACAACCCATGGGCATTGGCGGTTCCTAAAGGCGAAGAAAGCTGTGTCTTTGGTAAATTCATGTCAGGCATGCAGTACGACTGGCTGCAATCTGGTCGTTTGCTTGAGCTGGAAACCAAATGGGGCATTCAAGAAAGTGCGTTCCTGAAGGCCCAACAAACCCGGTTCCAGGACTGGCTTTCAGAGTGATCTGAAACTCTTAGAGGTGTTGCCATAGGCGGCACCTCAAACCCTCTCTTGCCGGACGCATCATGATCGACATTATCCAGAGTTTTTTCCGCGATCTTGCGGAAACCTACCCCAAGTGGAACTTCATTTTCTTCTACGAGCCCGCCCAATGGGAGCGGGTCGTTAGTGGCCTCTATGTGACTATTAAGCTGTCCGTTGTCTGTGTGATCCTGAGTGTGATCATCGGCATCGCTGGCGCTTGGGCACAGGGCTCACCGTCTCGCATTATCCGTTGGGTGGTGCAGAGCTATATCCAATTCTTTCGCAACACCCCGCCATTGATCCAGCTTTTGTTCTTCTACTTCGCGTTGGGCCAATTCACCCCAACAGTGACAGGCCCCGATGGCTGGACAGAGCAGCCGATCATTTCCAACGTGGGTTGGGCGATCATTTCGCTCTCGTTTTTTGCCGGAGCGTTCAATGTGGAAATCTTCCGCTCTGGCATCGAAGCTGTTCCGAACTCTACCTTGGAAGCTGCGGAGTCCCTTGGGTTCACCCGCGCCCAGACCTACACAAACGTAACGTTTCCATTGGCGTTGCGGGTCAGCCTCCCTGCCCTAAACAACAACCTGATTAACCTGGTAAAAACAACGACACAGGCCATCGCGATTGCGGTTCCAGAACTGCTGTATGAAATGGTGTCGATCTGGAACGACTACTCCTCGGCGCAAAATGCCGCGATGACCGTCCTTTTCTTCACCTACATCGCGCTTGTCGGCATCTTGGCATTTGGCATGCATAAATGGGAAAAGCGCCTGCTTGTTCCTGGTTTCGGGAAGGCAAGCTGATGGCACATTCCTTTAATCAACGCACAGATCTTCCAGTTATTCTGGAGCCGAAATTCAAAGCCCCAGATGCGCTTGGGTTTTCGCGCTGGCTTGTTGGAATGCCGCCCTGGGCACTGCCTGCGGTTGCCGTTCTAATGATGCTGTGGCCGATTGCAGGCCATGCGCAGGCGGTCTATTCTGCGGAAAAAATCATCGACATCATGTTGAAATGGTTGCCGCTTCTGCTGACAAAGGGCTTCCTGATGAATGTGGTGATTAGCTTCTTCACCATGCTCTTTGGCACCATTGCAGGTCTGTTTCTTGGTCTGGGTCGCGTCTCTGAAAATGGGGCTGTGCGGTCCATTTCGTGGCTGACTGTACAGCTGTTTCGCAACTCGCCCTGGCTGGTGTTGTTGTTCATCGTGATGCTGACCTTGCCGTTTGAGATCCGCATCGGTGGTACATATATTCCTGTGCCGGACTGGATGAAGGCGGTGTTTGGTCTCAGCTTGCCGGTTATGGCCAACATTGCCGAGATCGTACGCGGCGCCATCCAATCGGTGCCATCGGCACAGTGGGAAGCCGCGCAAAGCCTGGCATTCTCCCGTCGCCAGATCATGTGGCAAATCATCCTGCCCCAGTGTTTCAAACGCATGATCCCACCGTGGATGAATTGGTACGCGATCATGACGATGGCAACTCCCCTGGTATCCCTGCTCGGAGTGACAGAGCTTGTAACACTGTCTCGTCAGGCCATGGAGGCCGAGGGCAATAACCCATCTTTGCTGATGCCCTTCTTTGGCTTCGCGCTCCTTATCTTCTTTATCTATTGCTACCCGATTGCACGTTTCACCCTGCGTCTGGAAAGCAAGTTCGCATTGAAAGGCTAAACCATGCCAGCTTCCACAACGACCGAACAGACATGGACGCAAGATCAGCCGATTGTTTCGATCAAAGACGTCCGCAAATCCTTTGGTACTTTTGAAGTGCTCAAAGGTGTTTCGATGGACATCATGAAGGGTGAGGTGATTTGCATCATTGGCCCGTCTGGTTCCGGCAAGTCGACGCTGATCCGTTGCATCAATGCGCTGAACGATATTCAGGCGGGTTCGATCACGATTGAAGGCCAAGAAGTGCATGACGCCGACCTCGACAAGCTCGCTTTGCGCAAGAAAGTCGGCATGGTGTTTCAGCAATACAATCTCTTCCCTCATAAAACAGCGCTTGAGAACGTGATGATGGCGCCGTTGAAGGTTCTGAAACAGCCAAAAGAAGAGGTTGAGAAACGCGCCCGGACCCTGATCAAAAAGGTCCGCCTGGAGGGGAAAGAGAACTCCTATCCGGGTGAGCTGTCAGGTGGCCAACAGCAACGTGTTGCGATTGCCCGTTCACTGGCAATGGACCCAGACGTAATGCTGTTTGATGAGGTCACCGCGGCGCTGGATCCAGAGACCGTGAAAGAGGTTCTTTTGACAATCAAAGAACTTGCCGCCGATGGGATGACCTGCATCCTGGTGACCCATGAAATGGCATTTGCACGCGAAGTGGCAGATCAGATCTATTTCACCGACAAGGGTGTCATTGTCGAACACGGGGCACCTGATGTGTTCTTTGAAAATGCCTCAGACCCACGAACCAAAGAGTTCTTGGGACAAATTCTATAACAAATGAAAGACTTAACCATGCGCACCGTATACGTGAATGGCGTTTACCTGCCCGAAGATCAGGCGCAAATCTCTATTTTTGATCGCGCTGTCCTTTTCGCTGATGCGGTTTATGAAGTGACGGCCGTCGTGGACAGAAAGCTTCTCGATTTCAAAGGTCATATGGCGCGTCTCAAACGCTCCTTGAATGAAATGGATATGGATGACGTCTACTCTCATGACGATCTTCTGAGTATTCATCGAGCTTTGATCGAAAAGAACGACCTAGACGAAGGGGTGATCTACCTTCAGGTCACACGCGGTGTTGCGGATCGTGACTTTGACTTTTCGCAGATCGAGTCCACACCGGGTTTGTTTTTGTTCACGCAGGCCAAAAATCTGGTCAAGAACTCCTTGGCTGCACGTGGACAGAACATTTCACTTGTCGAAGATCAGCGTTGGGGTCGTTCGGACATCAAAACCGTTCAATTGCTGTTCTCTTCTCTGTCAAAAACCCGCGCCAAGAAGAACGGTGCAGATGATGTTTGGCTGTACCGAGGAGATGAGATCACGGAAGGCTCTTCCAACAACGCATATATCGTTACTGAAAACGATGAGATCATCACGCGTGAGCTCTCCACAGACATCTTGCACGGCATCACACGCAACTCGGTTTTGAATGTCGCGCGACTGCACCAGATGAAAGTCATTGAACGCGCCTTCACGATTGACGAGTTAAAATCCGCAAAAGAAGCATTCTCCACCTCTGCTTCAGGCTTTGTAAATCCTGTGGTTACTGTCGACGGGGTGCCGATCGGCTCTGGCGAACCAGGTACAATCTCGAAATCTTTGCGGCAAACGTATCTTCAGGCTAGCCTGGAGAACGCGATTTAACTTGCAGATGGCAGACCGTCTCTACGGTCTGCCATTTTTTTAAGGCACGCTAAATCTCACAAGCGAAGTAGATGTTGCGGCTTCGGTGTCCTGCTGCCAAATTCCAGGGCGCCAACGAAAGCTTTCACAGCACGTTCCTCGAATGTCAGGGAACTTATAAACCCGATGGTCGCATGTCGTCTCTTGGGAGAGGCGAAGTACTCCGTCACGGCTTTCTACGCCTTCGAACGATCTCCGGGATCATTCAGTCCGCTGGCGCTTACCAGTTTGGTTGCTCAGCCCTTTCCGATACAGCGCATTGCACATATTATCTTGGGTCCCAAAATCTTCCGCACGACCTAGCTCAGCGACCTCCCAAAGCCCGTATCCCGTTCTCAATCGCTCTCACATCCGAACTCCCATATAGCTGAATCTTCGCCTAACAAAGGCGCGAACATCGCCCCAAACAGGGCGGCGTTGTGGGTGGATCATTCTTGACCAATACGCCTCAGCAAAATTCGGCCAACAACTGAAACTCTGCGGAGTTTCGGGCCCGGCTTTCAGCTCAGCAGCAAAAGAAAAGCGACCAAACACCCTGTGGTTCCGCTTCGCAGACCGAGCAATTGATGAGCATCTCTTCTTCGAAATTTCGAATTCACTTCAGGAAATGATTATATTTCCCTCACCTTTGGCCACTTCACAGAAATTTGCCTCACAAATTCCTGCATCTGTGTTGACAAATTTACGGACTCCCTTCGAATTTCCAAATAACGAATTCGCTTCTCTATATCGAAAATCATAATTTTGAGATTTAGAAACAACAACAGGGAAAACAGAAATGACCAAAGTCTCTCAACTTGGCAAAATAAGTCGCCCACTCGCATCGACGCTGGCACTCACGCTGGCCATCGCCCCGACGACGCTTTTTGCGCAGGATTCACCCACGTTTAAACTGGGCGTGGTGAGCTTCCTGTCGGGCGGGGCCTCTGGCCCATTTGGCGTGCCCTCACGCAATGCGGCTGAGCTGATTGTCGACGCGATGAACAAAGGCACCCTGCCTGCGCCTTATGACTCGGTCGGGTTTGCCGGCACGTTGGTCGAACCATTGTTTGTGGACGAGGCCTCAAAAAATGTCGTCGCGGACTATCAAAGGCTCGTCCAAAAGGACGAAGTGGACGGCATTGTGGGGTATAACTCCTCCGGAAGCTGCGTGGCGATTGCGCCCGAAGTTGAGAAGTTGGAAACACTGACGGTTCTGTCCGCGTGCGGAACATCGCAGATCTTTGAAGAGATCGTCACGGAACCAAAGTACCTGTTCCGCGCGGCGAGCCATGCAACAATGGATAACGTGGCTGCCGCACGTTATGTTGTCGAGCACACGCCGGAAGCCGTTGAAAAGCTGAGTGATATTGCCGGCATCAACCAAAATTATTCTTGGGGTTTTGACTCCTGGCGCGACTTCTCTGCCTCGATCAAAGTTCTGAAAGATGACGTTGAAATCGCAAACGAACAATTCCCGAAGATCTTTGCCGGCCAATATGGTGCCGAGATTTCCGCGCTGCTGACCGCACGTGCGGATGTGGTTCACTCCAGCTTCTGGGGCGGTGACTTGGAAGCCCTGGTTATCCAGGGCGCGGGTCGTGGTTTGTTTGGTCGCACCCAAATGGTACTGACCTCTTCTGATACGGCCATCCACCGCCTGGGCCGTCAGATCCCAGATGGGACCATTATCGGTGCACGCGGATCGTACAGCATCTATGCGCCCAAATCGGACCTAAATGATTGGTTCCGCCAAGCCTATTACGACCGTTATGGCGTCTATCCCGTGCACCCGGCCTATCAAATGGCAAATGCAGTTCTGGGCATGAAAGCTGCCGCGGACAAAGCCGGCGTTGGTACCGAAGAGGCCATTATCGCCAACCTGAAAGGCCTGTCCTATGAAGGCCCTGGCGGCACCGTTGATATGGCGCTGGCTGATGGCCATCAGGCGATCACGGGCTCTGCCTATGGCACCTACAAGTTCGACACAGAAACCGGTCTTGGCACTGTCGAGAACATTGTGACCTATAAGGCTGAATGCATTAACCCCCCTGCAGATCTGACCTCGCAAGAGTGGATCACGGGCGGATTTGTCGGCGCTGATTGCGAGTAATCGACCGCGTCTAACACACCCGAATGGGTCCGGCAGGCAATGGCGCGTCTTTGCCTGCCACTTCACTACTTTGGAGACATTGGTATGATCACGACGGTTGCCATCATTCTTGATGGGTTCGGCTTTGCGGCTTGGCTGTTTCTTTCGTCTGTCGGCCTGACATTGATTTACGGTGTCATGCGGATTTTGAACATCAGCCACGGCGGTTTCTATGCGCTTGGTGCTTACTCTGCCGCCTGGGCCGTGGGGCTTTACACGCAGACTGGCAACACGATTGCCCTCACCTATCTGATCATTCCGCTCGCCGCGATCATTGTGGGCACGCTTACTGGTCTGTTGGTGGAACGCGGGCTATTGCGGTTCATGTATGGCCATGAAGAAGTCCTGATGGTGCTGGTCACCTATGCCGTCTTCCTGATTTTGGAGGATGCAACCAAACTGATCTGGGGCACAGAATCCTATGTCGCCTATCAGCCCGCCTATTGGCTCGGAACCATTGATGTCGCGGGTATTCCCTACACCATCTACAAATTCTTGATCATCGGCACCGCCCTGGCGGTTGGCGCGGGTCTCTATTGGGGGCTGAACCGCACCCGAGCGGGAAAACTGCTGCTGGTCGTTATCCATGATCGCGAAGTCAGTGCGGCCCTAGGCATAAATGTCACCCTCTTTTTCACCGTGACCTTTGTGATCGGAACAACCCTTGGAGCGCTTGGCGGAGCATTGACCGCGCCTGAGATTTCAGTTGTGCCGGGTATCGGTGCGGAGGTCATTGTCATGGCTTTTGCGGTGATCGTCATCGGCGGCATGGGCAGCGTCGGCGGCGCCATGATTGGCGCTGTAATTGTCGGGTTTGCACGCGCCCTGTCGGTCCATCTCTACCCGCCGATCGAAATGTTCTCGATCTATCTGGTGATGGCGATGGTTTTGGCCATCAAACCATATGGTCTCTTTGCACTGGCTGAAGGCAGAAAAATCTAATGAAGTTCTTCGATAAAACAGAATGGTCGCTGCTTTATGCTTTGCCCGTTCTCATCATCCTTCTGTTTGTCCTGCCCACATGGCTTGTGAACTATGTGCAAGTGTCGATGGGCATGGGGCTCGTGGCGCTTGCCGTGATGATCCAGATGCGGGCAGGATTGGTCTCCTTTGGTCAAGGGCTCTATTTCTGCATCGGCGGATACACAGCTGGCATGGCCAGCAAGTTTTGGAACATCTCGGACATCTTTGTGATCTTTGCCATCGCAATTGTCGCCACGTTGGTTGTCGCCGGTGTCCTGGGGTTCTTGTTGCGCAGATATCGTGAAATTTTCTTTGCGATGTTGACGCTTGCGGTCTCAATGATCCTGTTCGCGCTCTTATCCAGCTCGCATGAGCTTGGCAGCACCGATGGGTTCAACTTACCGCAGGCAAGCTATCTGGGTTGGCGTCCAGAAGGTGAGACCGCCGGTGCGACATTGTTCATCCTCACAGCGATATTGACCTTGGCATGCGCCATTTTGATCAACCGCTTTTTGCGTGGCCCTATTGGGAAAATCATCGAAGCCATTCGCGAAAATGAACTGCGTGTGGAATATTTGGGAGCCTCCGCGCATGTTTCCGTCCATATCCTCTATATGGTTGCGGCTGTCATTTCCGCGATTGGCGGGGTGCTTTGGGCCATGGCTTTGGGACATGTCACCCCTGAGATGGCCAATTGGACCACGTCAGGTCAATTCGTCTTTATCGTGATTTTGGCCGGAACCGGAAATGTGTTCGCGCCGCTGATCGGGACTTTGATCCTAGAGGTCTTGCGCGTGTATGCCGTCGAGATCTCACCCAATACGTGGCAAATGATCCTCGGCACCGTGATGCTGCTGACCATTGTCTTTTTGCCCAAAGGGTTGTGGTCGCTGTTTGAAGGTTTCGTCAAACGCCTATCCTCAAAGGAGCCAGCCGCATGAGTGTTATTCTTGAAACGCGAGGGTTGGAGAAAACCTTTGACGCCGTTGTCGCGGCGCACAACATCAACATCAGTATTGATGCCGCCGAAGTCATTGGCGTGATCGGATCCAATGGCGCGGGCAAGACGACCTTTGTAAATATGGTCACGGGCTATCTGACGCCATCATCAGGCGAGATCCTGTTTCACGGCAAGGACATTGCTGGGATGCCGACGCGGGACATCACGCAAATGGGGATCTGCCGATCCTTTCAGATCCCGCAATTGTTTCCGGAACTAACCGTTCTGGACAATCTGTTGATCGCGCTCACCATCGCCCATCGCGGGAAAAAAGGCTGGCTAACCCCGGCTGTGGATCAGGCCCTGACGGACAAGGCCATGCAGATCCTGTCCCGGTTCAAGATCGAAGAACACGCAGACAAGCTGATAACCACATTGGCACAGGGCGTACGCAAGCTGGTCGATATCGCCATGGCAACGGTTCCCGAACCGAGCCTGTTGTTTCTGGATGAACCCACCAGCGGCGTCAGCGCCGAGGAAAAGATGAGCTTTATGGCGACGCTGATCGACGCCTTGCAAGCCACGGACACCGCCGTGTTGTTTATTGAGCATGACATGGAGCTGATCGAGGCCTTCGCACCGCGTTGCATCGCCTTTTACGAAGGCACGATCCTGGCCGATGGCGACACCGCAGGCGTGCTAGATGACCCCAAGGTCAGGGAATTTGTCATCGGCAGCGAGTTCCACCGCAAAGCGACGTCAGATGTTTCCGACATCCAAAAACAAGCAGAGGGCTGACCTATGTTGAACATCTCAGACATCAGCGTTTCCATTCAGCGCACGCCGGTTTTGAAATCGGTAAGTCTTGACCTGGCTGCGGGGCAGACCTGTGGCCTGATTGGTCGAAACGGCGCGGGAAAAACAACCTTGATGCGGGCTATTATGGGGGCATTGCCGGTGACCGGTGATGCAATCCGCTTCAATGGCCAGGACTTAACCCAAGCCAAAGCGCATGAACGGTCCGGCCTCGGTATCGGATACCTGCCAGAAGACCGCCGCTTGGTGCCGCACTTCACTGTCGAAGAGAACATCATGGTGCCGTTATGGGCTGCGAAAAAACGCGATCGCAAACGGGTGAAATGGGTGTATGATCTGATGCCCGAGATCGGTCGCTTTGCGGATCGGCGCGCCATGACATTATCCGGAGGCCAGCAAAAACTGGTGGCGCTGGCACGATCCCTTGTTGCGGGCAGCCAATTGCTGCTACTGGACGAACCCTTTGAAGGCGTCGCCCCTGCCCTTGCCCAACGATTGATGGAAGTGGTCTCAGATCTGAAGTCAGAGAATTTGGCCGTCTTGATTTCTGAGTCGGATTACACCCATTCCCAACGTCTGGTGGATAAGGTTTACACCATTGAACGCGGAAAGATCAGGGTCGCGACATCTGAAACTCAGAACTGACCGAGCGTTGGCGTTTCTCGTGGTTGAATGCGCCCTCCGCCACGGTCGGAGCATTCAAAGCCGCGAGCGTTCGGAAATTCGGTGTGTTTTCGGGAGGTTGAATTGCGACCGAGACCAGCGATGAATTGACACTTCAGGCCACGACCGCGCTATGGTATTGACCTTCGACATATTGAAAGAACTTCGGTGACACTTTGAACGTTACGTCTCCAAACCAAACCGTGCCTACAACCAAGAAAAACGTGCCTGCACTCGTGCGCGGTCTCAGGGTTCTAGAATTTGTTGCCAATAGTGTTGAAGCGCCAAACCTGTCGAAAATCGTCGCAGAAGTAGGTCTGCCGCTCAGTTCTGCACATGCCATCTGCGCGACGCTAGTTTCAGAGGGGTACTTTGAAAAGGCAAGCGACGGAACCTTTGAGCTGACCCACCGGGTATTGGACTTGGCAAGCTCGAAGATCGGCGAATACGATATTGTGGAGGAGTTCTACAGCCTCTGTTCTCGTTCTGACGTGTTACGCAGCAATGGCGTTACCTTGACTGTCCGCGAAAACGCGGACGCGTATTTTGTTGCGGTACGTAATTCGCCGTACCCAGTGGGATATACGTTTCGTACCGGCACACGGGTTCCTGCATGCTGTATCGCATCTGGGCGAGCAATGCTGGCGGACCTCAGCAATGAGGAGGTCTGTGAATTGTACCCGTCCGAAGATCTGCCACAGCTTACAAAGACACAACCCAAGTACCGCGGACAGTTGTTGGGGATTTTGGACGACGCCCGTCAGGTTGGTTATGCTCAGGAAAGCAAAGGGTTGCGCCCGTCTATGGTGTCTTTTGGAGCCGCTATTTCGTCCCATTCAGGCCCTTCGAACATGGCGGTTTCTGTGACGCTCTACGAGGAAGACATGTCAGAGAATACTGAAGCCGATGCCATTCAGGCATTAAAGGCGCTGGCGTCTCAGTTGTCACGCGCAAGCCGTATGATTACCTGACAGCCGCCGCTGACATGTTCTTGTCAATCATTGTGCTGGCACAGTGACAACGTCGCCATGCCAGCACTTTGGTCTCGTCGTAAAAAATCTACGGATCGATCATAGGCCCTTTTCCATCAAACTATGCCTGTGTCGGTTGTGGTTTGACCGCGTCAGCGTTTTCTGGCTTTAGGTAACCCACTGCCAAAGCGGAGACCGCCACCATGACTGCAGCAACTCCGAGCATGAGGGGCAAGCCGCCAATTTGGTATGTCAAACCGGACAACAGGGTTCCAACAAGGCGCCCTGCCGCATTGGCCATGTAATAGAACCCTACATCCATCGTGACCCGCTCTGCCTGTGTGAAAGACAAGATCAGATAGGAGTGCAGCGAAGAGTTAACCGCAAAGATTGCGCCAAAGACCAACAAACCGGCCACAAGGCTGATCGTTAACCACAGGTGAGGCTCACCCGCGACCAATGCGGCGGCTGTCAGTACCGCGGGAACAGCCGCCAAAGCCCACGCCCATCCTCGGGCGGCCGAGATCAACGCCTCCTCCGACCGATCTTTGGCCCGCAAAATGCGCGGAGCATTTGCTTGGACCAACCCGTAAAGGATCACCCAGCCTGCCATAAAGGTGCCGATCAGAAAGAACGTCCCCCGATTGCCTTCAGTCGTTCCATCCGAAAGGACGGCGTAGAAATAGATGGGGATGCCGACAACAAACCAGATGTCGCGCGCGCCGAACAGGAACACCCGTGCAGCACTGAGCCAATTGACGTTTTCAGATTTGGAAAACACCTCTGAGAATTTGGCACCCTTGCGCCCTTTGGGCAGCCCCGGCGGCATCGCGAAGAGCACCGCCAATAGGATCACGCCGAGGATGACCGCCATACCAAGCACCGCCCAGACAAAGCCAAACAGCGCAAGAAGTGCCGCCCCAAGAAGGAACCCGAACCCTTTGACCATGTTCTTGGATCCGGTGAGAATGGCTACCCACCGGAACAGCCCTGCGTCCTCGGATGGGGCAAGCAGTTTGACGGCAGATTTGGACGACATCTTTGCCAGATCCTTGGCCACACCGCTTGCACCTTGCACCAGCATCACAAACAGGACGGATACGGTGACCGTCCAACTAGGATCAAGCTGCGCCAACGCCAAGAGCGCGACTACCTGCAGACCAAGCCCCGCATAAAGCGTCGACGTCAGACCAAACCGCGCGGCAATCCAACCGGCACAGAGATTGGTGATGACCCCGGCAATTTCATACAGCACAAACAGATAGGCCAGCTGCACCGGAGAAAACCCCAAGGTGTGAAAGTGCAAAAGCACCAACATGCGCAGCGCGCCGTCTGTCAGCATAAAAGCCCAATAGGCGGCGGTGACAGCAATATAGGCTGCCATGCCTTCGGGCCGGGTTGCCTTATCCGTCATAAGGAGGCTCCGACCATCAGGGCAACGTCAACCAAGCGATGCGCATACCCCATTTCATTGTCATACCACGCATAGACTTTGACCTGGGTGCCGTTCACAACCATGGTCGATGGCGCATCCACAATGCTGGAACGCTGATCATTGGTGTAATCGGTAGAGACCAGCGGGCGCTCTTCATAGCCTAGGATATCCTTCAACGCCCCCTCGGATGCCTCTTTGAACAGGGCGTTGACCTCCTCGGCCGTTGTCTCGCGTTCGACCTCAAACACGCAGTCGGTCAGTGAGGCGTTCAGCAAGGGAACCCGCACAGCGTGACCGTTCAGCCGCCCTTTGAGCTCGGGATAGATCAATGTTATCGCCGTCGCACTGCCCGTCGTGGTCGGGATCAGAGAGTTCAGCGCCGAGCGTGCGCGCCGCAGATCTTTGGCGGGGCGGTCCACGATGGTCTGTGTGTTGGTCACGTCATGGATTGTTGTGATAGAGCCATGTTTGATCTTCAAGTTTTCGTGGATCACTTTCACAACCGGTGCAAGGCAATTGGTCGTGCAGCTGGCCGCCGTGACGATGTTATGACGCGCAGGCTCATAGGTCTCTTGGTTGACGCCAATGACGATATTGGCGGTTTCCCCGTCTTTGACCGGCGCTGAGACCACCACCTTTTTGACGCCTGCGTCAAAGTAAGGCTGGATCTTGGCTTCGGTTTTGAAAACGCCGGTACAGTCGATGACAACATCCACACCATCCAGCGGCAGTTCGGAAATGTCGCGTGTGCCGATGAACGGCAACGTCACGCCGTCAATGGTGACGCTGTCGTCGTCAAAGGAAAAATCCGCGTTCCAACGCCCGTGGATCGTGTCAAATTCCAGCAGATGTGCGTGCATCTCTGGATCCCCCACTGCGTCGTTGATCCAGGCGATCTTGGCCCCTTGGGCCAGCAGTGGTTTCAGAGCGAGCTTGCCCATGCGGCCAAGGCCGTTGAGTGCATATACAGTCATGATAATTATCCTTCTTCGCTGGATTGGCCGATCTCATCCACCGCAGTTTGCAGGGACAAACGGTCGAGCGATGTGAGTGGCAGAGAGGTAAAGGCGATCATCCGGTTGCGCAGGGCGCCGTAGGTTTGCTGAAACGCCAAGCTCTTTTCAGCATCAGATCCTTCGAACTTGACTGGATCGGGCAATCCCCAATGAGCACTGATCGGCTGGCCTTGCCATGAAGGGCAATCTTCATTGGCGGCCTGGTTGCACACGGTGAACACAAAATCAAATTCCGGGACATCCACGCCCTGAAATTCTGAAACGTGTTTTGAGCGCAATGCAGCGACGTCGTGGCCCTTTTGCTGCAAGACGTCGATCGCAAAGGGATTCAGTTCCGACCTCGGCTGAGTGCCAGCTGAATAGGCCACGAAACGATCGCCTGCGAGGTCACGCAGGATCGTTTCTGCGAAGATTGAGCGCGCAGAGTTTCCGGTGCAGATGAAGAGGACATTGTACATACCGCGGTTCATAGGACTTGCTCCAATTAGGGCGGGGTTGACATGGGGGGCACAAATTTCGGGACGTCCTCTGCAACAGTCGTGCAGAAGAAAATTGATAGTCTCACGCGCAGCATCCATTTCGATGCTATAGCGCAGAGACGTTCCGATACGTTCTTGCGCAATCAAACCTGACTGTTTGAGCGCGTTGACATATGTTGAAAGCGTGTTTGGTTTCAGTCCGAGCGCATGCGCCAACTCGGTCGCGGGCACGCGATCCGGGTAACGGCGCATCAACAGCCGAAACAAGGCCAACCGCTGCGGATGGCCAAGGGTAGACAGGCGATTTGCAATATCTTGTTCCATACTTCATGAATATATGAATTATGGAGGTTTAAAAGTGAAGTTTTTGTAACAGGCCTATCGCTCGCCGCGACTTGGCCAAAGCACCAAGAACGCATTCTTTCAACAATCGTTTCCACTGAGAAGTAGACATGAGCTTGGCCCCAAAATAGAGGCCAACTCAGAGTGCTTTGAGAAAAAGGGAAAGGTCCTGCGCAGTAATGGCTGTGCCTTTACGCGCCTTGCTCCAACTTATTGTAGCGAATGGAGGAAAACAGGGACATGCAGATAAACGATGCGCCAATCAGGCCGGTAAACAGCTCAGGCACGTGCCACAGCGATTGCGCATACATGATGATCGACAACACCAAGACCGAGT
This sequence comes from uncultured Paracoccaceae bacterium, assembly GCA_947497985.1. GTDB lineage: Bacteria > Pseudomonadota > Alphaproteobacteria > Rhodobacterales > Rhodobacteraceae > Epibacterium. The sequence continues at coordinate 212,431 of CANMIX010000007.1, read as the reverse complement.
AGAACGCGCCGTGCTCCAAATAGCGGAACTGCGTCAGCATTTGGCGTTCCACCAACATGATGGTCATCGAACGCACGTAGAAAGCTCCGATCCCTAGACCAATTGCGATCAGGAACAGGTTCTGCGTCAACGCAAAGGCACCGATCACACCGTCAAAAGAAAAGCTCGCGTCCAACACTTCAAGGTAGAGAAACGCCCCCAGCCCGCCCTTGGTCGCGGCGCTGTGCACTTCTTTTTCAGCATCGAGAAAATGCCCGAGCAGTTCAACGGCAAGGAACGTCACAAGCCCACACACGGCCGCAAACAGAAAGGCCGCGCTCTCATGCGCTGGAAGGGAGATGGAAAACATGAGAGCCGTGAACAGCACCAGCGCGATTTCCAACCCACGGATCGATGCCCATTTGCGCAGGTGGCGTTCGATCATCTTGATCCAATCCACCTCTTTGGATTGGTCGATGAAATAGGTCAGCGCGACCATCATCAGAAAGGTACCGCCAAAGGCCGCGATCCCAATATGGGACTCGTCCATGATGCGCGCATATTCATGTGGATCCGTTGCCGCCAGAAGAACTGCGGAAATCGGGCCAATCTTTGCGGCAATCGCAACAACCGCCAAAGGAAATACAATCCGCATGCCAAAGACGGCGATCAAGATCCCCCAGGTCAGGAAGCGGTGCTGCCACTTGGGTTCCATCCGTTCCAGGATATTGGCGTTGACGATTGCATTGTCAAAGCTCAGCGAGATTTCGAGGATGGCCAAGACCGCGCCGATCATGAAGAACGATAAAGCGCCACCAACTGTACCCGTCGTTTTATACCCCAGCCAATAGGCCAGCACCAATCCGGTCACGGTGAAGAGGAAGGGCCAACGCAGGTATGTGAAGGTCTGTTTCATCTCGTATCCTGTTACTTTGAACACTGTCGATTTTGGAAATGCGGATGTGAGGGAAGCACGGCAAATGCACACCTTGGTTCAGCACGAGTGTGCTACATGTCGCAATGGTCCTGTGGAGACGGGAGGAGTTGTGTCAGACCAACATGTAGCGACGTGTTGTGGCACGCTGTTCAGCGTCATAACGGATGTGGGAAAGATATGCGCAGGGCAAATGACCCTGTCGCCTATGGCTCCCCCCTATCTGTCAACCAAGGCAGGAAAGCGCGTCCGCGCTCCTCCCAGCCCGGAGTGTGACCCGCGCAACAGTCAAAACCGCCGCGCAGGTCACGAATAATTAGCTCGCGAGCTTACGGAAATAGTCAAAGATTTCCGGAACGTTGCCTTCGCCCAAGCCTTCCGCGACTGCAGCCTGCAGGTTGTTGGACGTCCCTTCGGCGATTTCGGCGCGCGTGCCCAGATCTTCGACCATCTTCAAGAAGTAGCCCAAGTCTTTGTTCGCATTGTTGATCGAGAAACCCAGGTCGCTCACACCGTCAACAGCGTAGTTCTTGCAGAACTGCATGAAAGGCGAGTTCGAGGGGCCGGTCGACATGATGTCGAACAATTGCTGACGGTCCACACCAGAACGATCCGCAACCGCAAAGGCTTGGCTCATGGTGCACACTGTGGTCATGCCCATGAAGTTGTTGATCAGCTTGGTAACGTGTCCTGCGCCAAGAGCGCCCAAGTGGAACACGTTCTCGCCCTGCTCGTCCAGCACTGGCTTCACCTTGTCAAAGGTCGCTTTGTCGCCGGCGGCCATGATGTTCAGCAGGCCATCTTTGGCGTGGGCAGGTGTACGACCCAAAGGTGCGTCAACCATACCCGCGCCTTTTGCTGCGAGATCCGCACCAATCTTACGTGTCGAGGCCGGAATGGAGGTACCGAAATCGATCAGCACTGCACCGTCTTTGATGCCTGCAAGGATACCGTTGTCGCCATAAACCACTTTTTCGACAACTTCCGACGTCGTCAGGCACAGCATTACGATATCGCTTGCTTCAGCCAGTTCTTTTGGCGACGCCGCTTCCTTTGCGTTGCCACGTTCCAGAACAGTGGCCACTGCGTCTTTATTGAGGTCCATTACAACCAGTTCAAAACCCTTGTTCTGAAGGTTTTCAACCATGTTGCCGCCCATAAGGCCGAGACCGATAAATCCGATCACTGGTTTGGTCATGCTCTGTACTCCCGTAAATCGAGCTGATGATATATTGCTTCAGAGAAAGTCTTCACGGTGCGGCGTAAACATATCCAGCAGCGTTCCGGCTTCAAGGCAGGTTGCCCCGTGAACGATATTGGGTTGTTTGTACAAAGAGTCGCCGGCCGAAACGATGTAAGTTTCATCCCCAACAGAAAATTCAAACTTACCTGAGATCACATAAGTGATCTGTTCGTGTGGGTGGCTGTGCAGTGCCGCAACGGTTCCCGTCTCAAATTTGACTTCGACGCACATAATATTGTCATTATAGGCACCGACTTTCCGTGTCAGACCGCCACCCGCATCCACAAGCTCGTTTTCCGCTGCTGGAAAATAATTTTTTACCGTCATCGTCAATCTCCACGGCGTTGATATTGATATCCGGCCTCCGCGCAAGACGCGGAAGCCACTGCCCACTGCTATTTAGGTGTTCGCGAGCTTTTTCATGACAACTTTGAACGTTTTTTCATCGGGGTCTGTGAAGTACAGGTCCGCGTCATAGCCTTGATCGTCCATGAAATTGAAAATACGTTTTGGTGCGTCAAGTTTGTAAGGCACCAGAAGGGTTGCAATACGATGGCGTTTCGCCGCCGGGTATTTGGCGGTCAAGAAAGTGCTGACCGGCAGTCCTTCGTAATCAACCGCATCCACATCCGGGAAATTTGTCTCTTGCGTCAGCTCAGGCTTACCGCCTTCGGACCAAACCACCTGCCCGTAGAACCCTGCCCGCTCACCAGTGTTGCGGAACGACGATTTGCCAAGCTCATATGGGTTATTGGCGTGTAGCAACCATTCCACAGTCACCGGCGCATCCGCATCAACTTCGTCGACGATGACAAAGTACGAGTTACGCACGAAATAGACCTTACGTTCGGCGCGCGTCACCTCGGGTGACAGGCTTTGGTATGCAGCGGTGGAGCAGCCGTGGATGAAGTAATGATCCTCACGCTCTTCCGTGGCAATGATACGTCCCTTTGCGGACAGCGCCTTGGACTTGTCTTTTTCCGCGTATTGACCCTTGCCGTTGATCAGGATCGCATTCTTTGAGCGTGTTTGGCGGCGCCAGTTCCGGTGCATGGATGAGTTGAACGCGACATAATAGCCAGACTGGATCGCGAGATCTTCACCATAGGCTGCCATGCAGAAGGCGTTCTGGTCGCCATGACTGTGACTGACGGAGCCAAAGCGGGAAGATTTGAAGACAAACTGGATATGTTCGTCCGGGTTCTCCATCGCGTGCTGGATGCCGACCCAGCCGATCCCTTTGAAGTGGCGCATACCACCTTCGGGCGCTGTTGCCTCCACAACGGGAAAATCAGTCTGGAACACAAGCTCGTCGAAATTCGTGTCCCACCAACCCCAATTGTAGAACGCGCCCTCAGTACCGGGGTTCAGACGCAGGTTTTCTTCGGCGTACCACTGATAGGCCCCCTTGCCGGTGGCCCCCGCAAACTGGCGCATGTTGAGGCCAGTCTTGATGCCGGGCAAATCGCCTTGGGTGCTGTCATCACCAAAGGTGGCGCGACGGGTATTGGGTGCTTTGCAGAACAGCGGGAAGTCACCGGTATTTTGGAAGAACGTCCGTTTGTACAGATCGATGCCTGTGTAAGACTTCAAACGGTTGGCCGAGTCGATCAGATAGGCGATGCCCATCATCCAATAATTAGTGCCCTCGGCCCAACCACCATCACTGTCGCCCCACGGCGAATAGACCGTCATCAGGAACTCGATGCTGTAGTTCAACCAGTCGCGGGCTTCGTCGTCTTCGTCATCGCCCAGCAGCGCAATACAGGCCGGCACGATCGACAAGGAGACCGAACGAACCGCGTGGCTGTCATAGGGGAACAGATGAATCTTCGCGTTCAAGATCGCATGTTCCGCGATATCGCGGGTGCGTTCCAACAGCGCGGCACGCACGATTTTGCGCTCTTCATCGTTTAGATCGTCATAAAGCCAGTCATAACCCCAGGCCAGCGCATTACATACACGATAGGCCCATTCATCCGTATAGGCGCGCGAGGTCATGCCCATTGGATCCCAAGACGCAACCTCCAAAAGCCATTCTTTGGCGCGTGCTGTCATCTCTGCATTGTCGGTGACTTTGCCACCGATGGCCAGGTGACGGATCGCGTACCAGGCTTCTTGAAGCTCGATATAGGTTTTACGCCAGACTGCAGCCACACGTTTGTGGTCCGGATAGCCTGCAGGCTCTTTCATGACCTCACGGTCCATCCAGGGCTGCACGGATTTCTTGTAAAAGTTCGACCACGAACAATGGTCTGGGTCTTTGGCGACGTCTTTTTTGAAGCCCTTCAGGCGGTCCTGCGTCATCCAAAGGCGTGGGTGGCTTGTTTCAACTTTCGCCAAGCGTGTCGCACGCGGCGCAAGTGGGGTCTCCGGCAGGCCTTCGGCCACTGTGAAACTGCGGGTACTGCTCCAAGCACTGGAAGGCGCGCTGCGCTCACAGTCCCAGGTGGCATAGGACCAGTGATAGGTGCCGGGCTCAAGCACGGTGTCCGGCGTAAAGAAGTTCAAAGGCAGATCTTGGAACGTCTTGGTTTTGCCCTTGGCGAATTCGGGGTCTTGCGAAATGCGAAGCACATACCGCGCCTCGTCATCAATGACGGGCAGCCAAGTAAAACGGGGCGGATTTTCGACAACGTCCGTCTCTGGCACAGGGGCGTATTGAATGGTCAATTGCCCTGCTTTTGGTTCATCAAGCGTTGGAAGTGCGCTGGTCAGCATCGGTCTGTCATCCGGTTAAAAAGTAACAAGAAAGTCGCCGGGGACAGCGGCACGCCGCCCCCGGAGAATTGTGTTTAGTTGCTGTATTGGCGATCGTATGCAGTCTGCATCACGCCCAGGACTTCGCTCAGACCCAGCTTATCAAGCTGTGCCATGTAGTCGTCCCATTCAGCTTCGATATCCGCACTGCCCAGGATCCAAGCCTGCTGACGTTCCAGCATGTAGTCCCGTACGGTACCCCAATGCTTGTCATAGACTTTCTGCTCGTCAGCGTTAAACGACACGCCCAGGAACTGGTCGACCAAGTAGTCGCCCTGGTCGTACAGATCGATGCCTTCCAGCGCGAACTCGTTAGACCATTGGATTTCATATCCATAATCCTGGAAATAACCACGAGCACCCAGTTGGGCGCCGACCTGCCACAAGGAGCGGTTGACCGGACCTTGGTCCAGGAACTCCTGCTTAAAGATCGCCTTGCCGTCGATCATGTCGTATTGCTCGCCTTCGATACCAAAGTTGGCCAAACGGCGGCCTTCCTCGGTGAACCAGAAGTCAAAATACTTGATCGTCTCAACCGGATGGTCGTTGGTATAGCCAATCGCCCAGCCATCAGGCTTGATCGGAATCCGACGGTGCTCTTCGATACGCTTGCCGGAAATAGATGCCGGAGGCGCCATCGCTTTGAACTCGAAGCCTTCGATTTCTGACGACAGGCTGTTGTAACCAGATGTGGATGCAAACCAGTCATGGGTAGCACCGCCCAGGTTTTCAGACAGCAGGAAGTCACGTGCAGAACCACCGCGTGTGAAAACCTCGGCATCAATCAAACCTTCGGCATACCAGCGCGCCAGGTTCTTGATCCCTTCACGGTAACCTTCTCCGATGTAGGGATGGGTCATCTTACCATCGACAGGAAGGAAGTCGTGATAGGTGTCAGAGCCGGACGAGCGACCGTCCCACAGGGTTACAAGACGGACCAGCTCGGGCCACTGACGTACGAAATAAGGAATTTCGTCGGCCAGACCGTTGCCATTAGGGTCTTGTGTTTTGAATGCGCGCAGCGCCGCTTCGAACTCTTCAACTGTTTCCGGGACATCCAGGCCAAGTGCGTCCAGCCAGTCTGTGCGGATCCAATAAGCACGACCGTATTTTCCATCCGGCAGATACGGGATGTAGTACATGTTGCCGTCCGCCGCAGAGATCGCAGATGCGACTTCGGGACGTTCGTCAAAATATGCCTTCAGGTTTGGTGCGTGCTCTTCGATGAGGTCATTCAACGGAATGAACGCGCCTTCGGGACCATACTGGTTGACGAAATCCTTGATCCGGCTGGAGCCAACAATGTCAGGAATATTGCCGCTGGCCAGCATCAGGTTCAACGCTTCGGTCTTACCTGAGTTTTCGTCGGTCCGCATGTTCGCACCAACAGTCACGTCCTTGAGGTGGATATTGGTCCACTCACGTGCCTGCTGTTCAACCGGCCAGTTTTCGTCATAGATCGGATAGCGTGCGTGGTTCATCTGGATGCTAAGCTCCAGTGGCTTGCCTTCCACGATCGGCTTAGGCCCCTCCGCCAAAGCCGGTGTCGTCAAAGCACTCCCCGCAAGCAACACCGCTGTTAGTCCTAAAGTTCGCATAGGTTCTCCTCCCTTATTGCGCATTACTCTTTCACACCTCCGAGCAAGATACCTTTCTCGAAGTATTTCTGAATGAACGGATAGACCATGAGCACTGGAATAATCGAACATACAATAATCGCTGCAGTCACTGTCTCGGCGCTAAATCCGGCGGCTCCCAAAGCGATCGAAAACTCGTCGTCGTCGCTCAAGTTCGAGATTGTGTGACGCAAGAACACCTGCAGCGGGATCTTCTCTTCGCTTTGCAGCAAAACCATCGCCCAGAAGAAGCCGTTCCAACGTGACACGATACAGAACAATGTGATCGTGGCGATCGCAGGTTTGGACAGTGGGACAAAGACTTTCCACAAAACTTGGAAATCATTGGCGCCGTCCATCCGTGCCGCTTCTTCAAAGCTCTGCGGGATGGCTTCAAAGAAGTTCCGCAGCAGGATGATGTTGAAGGCGTTGACCGCAAAGGCCAGGATGATGCCAAACATGCTGTCCAACATGTTCAGGTCACGCATGTTCAAGAAGAACGGGATGAGACCTGCGTTGAACCACATCGTAAAGGCGATGAAGAGGTTGAAATATCGACGCCCTTTGAGCTGTGGACGCGACAACGCGTAGGCACCGGGGATAATGAACAGCATGCTCATTATCGTGCCGCCGATGGTGTAGATAAACGTGTTGCGGTACGAGATCCAGAACTGTGGATCCTTCAAGATATAGCCGTAAGCATCCAATGTCGCATCGATGGGGGTCAAGACCACCTTCCCCGCTTGGGCCGCAAAGCCCGAGCTAAAGGAAACCGCCGCGATATAGATAAACGGATACAGGGTCGCAATTGTGAACATCCCGATCAACACCGACACAGCAATCGCAAAGATCTTGTCGCCGCGGGAATATAGGTTCCATTTCATCATTGTCTGATCCTCCTACCAGAGCGACGTGCGCGAGAAGCGACGGGACAGAGTGTTGGCAGTCATCACGAGGACAAAGGCAACAAGAGCGTTGAACAGACCGGCAGCAGCAGCGAGATCGTATTGACCAGACTGAAGACCTTGACGGTAGATCCAGGTGTTCACCACATCGGCTGTCTCATAGGTCGAGGGCTGGTACAGCAGGATGACAAGTTCGAACGAGACTTCCATGATGTTGCCGATACGGATGATCAGCATGATCAAGATGGTTGGCAGGATCGACGGAACGGTAATCTTCCACATCATCTGCCAACGGTTTGCCCCATCCACCACAGCGCTTTCGTACAGCGACGGGTTCACACCTGCGATAGCGGCCAAGAAGACGATGGAGCCAAAGCCCGCTTCTTGCCAGATACCTGTTCCGACAAAGATCGGACGGAACCATTCAGGTTGCGTGAGGAAGTAGACCGGTTCAAACCCCAGCCAGCCGATCACCGTGTTCACGATCCCTGCGGACGGAGAGAACGCCGTGATAACGATACCGGAGATAATCACCGACGAGATGAAGTGCGGCAGGTACACAATAGTCTGCGACGTGCGCTTAAAGCTTGCGTGCAGAACTTCGTTGAACATCAGCGCCAAGATGATGGGAGCTGGGAAACCAAACAGCAAATTCAAAGCACTAATTTGGATTGTGTTCCAAACAGCGCGAATAAATTGGTCGTTGGAGAACAACGTATTAAAGTGCTCCAGACCAATCCAGGGGCTTCCTGCTACGCCGCGAAAGATTGAGTAATCTTTGAAGGCAATTTGCAGGCCGTACATGGGTTTATACAAGAAGACGATGAACCAGATGATCGTCGGCAGCAGCATCGCATAGATCTGCCACTCCCGTTTGAAATGATCAATCAAACGGGTCATACGCCCTTCCTCGGAACGACTGCTCGTACCTTTCAAGGGCTCTTGTAAAGCGGTTGAAAATTCTTCAGCCATCTCACTTACACCTCAAGATTGAGCGCACGGCCGGTTTCTGCATCAAACAGCTTCACCACATGAGCAGGAACATGAACTTCTTTCACACCCGACAGGTGATCAATGTCACCTTCAGTGTCGGCTTTGAATACCAAGCTGTTGTCGCCGTGGCGCGCGTGTAGCAGAGCCTCGGAGCCTAGCGGTTCAACAAGGTCCAACCCGATTGGCAGCGCAGAGGTTTCATGGCTAGGTTTGAGCGTTACGTGCTCTGGGCGGATGCCCACAATCACGTCGCGGCCAGCATTGCCATTCACGGCTCCATTGACCTTAAACTCCACTCCGCCCACTTTTGCACCGTTTTCGGTCAACGTGCCTTTCATCTGGTTCATTGGGGGCGAACCAAGGAAGCTGGCAACAAAGGTATTGGCTGGATTGTTGAACAATTCCATCGGCGTGCCGACCTGTTCAATCGAACCGTTGTTCATAACAACAATCCGGTCCGCAAGCGTCATCGCTTCCACCTGGTCGTGGGTCACGTAGACTGATGTCACACCCAAGCGGTTGTGGAGCCGTTTGATTTCCGCACGCATTTGCGTACGCAATTTCGCATCTAGGTTCGACAGTGGTTCATCAAACAAGAAGACTTTTGGATGACGTACAATAGCACGTCCCATTGCCACACGCTGACGTTGACCACCTGACAAGTCTGCCGGACGACGGTCCAGATATTCTGTCAGACCCAAAACGTTTGCAACGTCTGCGATCGTGGTCTTAATTTCGTCTTTTGGCGTTTTGCGGATACGCAAACCAAACGCCATATTTTCCGCGACATTCAAATGCGGATACAGCGCATAGTTCTGGAACACCATCGCGACATCGCGATCTTTGGGCGCAACCCGATTCATGCGGCGCCCATCAATGGTCAAATCCCCTGCAGTGATCTCTTCCAACCCTGCAATCATGCGAAGCGTTGTCGATTTCCCGCAGCCAGACGGCCCAACAAGAACGACAAATTCCTTTTCTTCGACTGTCAGATCAATACCGTGGACAACCTGCAAAGCTCCATAAGCCTTGACGATTCCACTCAGATTCACTCCGGACATAACCCCTCCCTTTGGCACTGCCAGCGTTCGACGAACTCCCATCGCCGAATCAGCTTCTGCTATCTGGTATACTAGTAACCACCCGCGAATACTAGTCTGGCAACCTAGCGTTAACTCTGATATTTAATTGCCTGACCTTGGCTCAGAGGGAGAGCAAACATGCCTCAGACAACCGACTTTGTCGAAAGAAGAACAAGTGTCGACGAAGTCTTCGACTACCTGCACGAACGCATCTCAAAGCTGAAGTTAAAGCCTGGAGATCGCATTTCCGAAGCTGAAATCGCAGCTCAATTTGGCGTGTCTCGTCAACCTGTGCGCGATGCGTTTAGCCGATTGGCCAATGTCGACCTACTTCTCATCCGACCGCAGCGCGCGACGGAAGTCCGACGGTTTTCAATGCGCCGGATTGAGAAATCTCGCTTTGTCCGCGCCGCAATTGAGAAAGAGGTATTGGTGCGCGCATCGAACCTTTGTGACGATCAGGGGGCGGCGCTGCTCAACTCTGCACTGAAACGCCAGGACGAAGTTGTGCAAAGTGAAAATTTTGAAGCCTTCGGACCGCTCGACTATGAATTTCACCAGATCTTATGCAAAATCGCACAAGCAGATTATGCCTTCGAAGTGATCCTGGCAGAAAAAGCCAAAGTCGACCGCCTGTGTATGCTGGCCCACGTAAAGGAGCAGCGTATGCCAGATCTGGTTGCCGACCACCATGCCATAGCCGAAGCCGTAATCAACCACGATAGCGCCGCCGCTGTTGAAAATGGCATGCTCCATTTGTCGCGACTGGACGAAACCATCGATCGCATCAGAGCGACAAACGACAATTACTTTGAACCTTCAGATCAATAGTTTGGTCGGTGTTCGGGTACTTTCACCAACCAGGGGACCCGACATCCGATAATGCACACAGTTAAAGATCAGGTCGCGTCCGCGGGCATCCCCAACACGCGCCAAATTTTTTCCCTCGCCTGGCCCATGACACTCAAGGCGATCTTGCTGCATGGCACGGTCTTAATTGATGCCTATCTTGTTTCGTCTCTGGGTGAAATTGCACTGGCCGCGATGGGGCTGGCCTCTGCAGTTGCCAGTATTGCGATCGGTGCGATCTTTGCCTTTTCCGGCGCCATTCAAATCCGCTCAGCCCAGGCTGCGGGCACCAAGGATCCAGTATTTCGCAAATCAGTTTTGGCGTCTGGATTGACGCTGAGCCTTGTCCTTGGTCTTGCCGGGCTGATCCTGGTCTGGACGCTTGGGTTGGATGCCTTACAGTATTTTGCCCCCAGCCTACAGGTCGCCGAACTTGCATGGACCTATCTGTCGGTCTTTTCGCTGGTCATTCTGGGGGAGGCCTTTGGGCAGACGCTGTCCAGCCATTTTAACGGCAACGGCCAATCGCGCATTCCGCTCTACAGCTATTGCCTTTCAGTCCCTATCAACATTTCCGCCAGTATCGTTTTGATACATGGGATGTTTGGGGCCCCTGCCCTTGGGATTGCCGGTGCGGCGGTTGGCAGCGCCCTCGCCATCGGGGTGCAAGTCGCCTTCCTGAGTGCAAGCTTGTGGCTGAAAGACCACCCACTGTTGTTAGTGCCAGGCTGGCGCAATGGAACCTTTCCGGCGACGTTTCGACGCCACCTTGTTTTTGCGCTGCCTATCGCAGCCACGTTTTTTAGCGCCGCTTTGGCCAATTCCGTCAGCCAGCTTCTCTATGCGCGCATGTCGATCAATGCCTTTGCCGCGATGACCTTGATCGCGCCGTGGATCATGGTTGTCGGAACCCTCAGCATGCAATGGACCCAAGCAACCGGAATTTTCATCGCGCAACTCTTGGGCCAACACGCCAGCAGCTCACAACTGGATGCGTTTCTGGGCAAAGCCTGGCGCGGGGCATTTTGCACTGCAGCAATTGGTGCCATGATTTTTGCTGGCATCTGCCTGTCAGCCAACGTCGTCTACGACGATCTTACATCCGAGACCCATGGGATTCTGCTCAGCTTTCTCCCGGTTTTGCTGGTGCTTCCGTTTTTCAAAGCAACCAACGCAATCTGCGGCAATACACTGCGTGCCAGTGGCGATACGGTCCACGTGATGAATATCTTTCTACTGTCGCAATGGGCCTTTCGCGTGCCCGTCGTTGCGATGGCCGTCTTGTACTTCAACTTCAGCCCGGTCTGGATTTTGTTCCTTTTGCTGGCTGAGGAACTCGTCAAATTTCCGATGTTTCACCGCCGGCTATGGCAGGGAAACTGGAAACAGCCGACCTTTGACCAAGAGGGCTGAGACACACAACATCAAATCTGAGGAGGTAATGATGTTCCCATCCAAAACACGCCACATACGCTTGGCGACTGATCCCGCCCGTCAACAGTGTCGACCTACGGGACTGGGAGAGCGCTTATGTCGATAAGAGTTCTGATCGCAGGCACCGGTTTTGCCGGTCAAGGTCACACTCAGGCCTTTCGCGGCGTCGGCGCAGAGGTCGTCGGCATGGTCGGGCGCACCGATCATGTCACGCAATCCGTCGCTGAAAAAATGTCCATTCCTTATTCCGGAACCAATTGGACGCAGGCGCTGGCTGATCTGAAACCAGATGTGGTTTCTATCGCGACACCGGGCGGTGCACATTTCGCCGCTATCAAAGAGGCAATCGCGGCTGGCTGCCATGTATTCTGCGACAAACCCCTGACGACCTGCGGCGGCACTGCAAACGAGCTTTTCGCCCTCGCGCAAGCCAATGGCGTCAAAACGGCTTATGCCGCGAGCTTCCAATACACGCCAAGCGTACAGCACGCCAAACGGTTGATTGCCCACGGTGCCATTGGCGAAGTAGCTGAGATCGAGTGCATGTCGCACTTTAATCTGGAACGGGGGATCCCCTTTGGATGGTCACACCGTTCTGAGGCCGGCGGCGGTCGACTGAACAACAATTTCACGCATACGCTCGCGATCGCGGAAGCCCTGACAGGTGGCGAAGTCCTGAGAGTCAGCGGCGACATTCGTGACGATCTGGAACGGGCTCCCATTGTTGACGGGGTTCACGATTTCACCAAGCGGCGCAGCTTTATTCCGAGCGACCTAAACGATCCGTCGCTTGAATGGGGCGAAAGCAATGTGGAGTGGTCCTATACTGTGATGGCCCAGCTGCGTAGCCCAACCGCGCGCAAGCCTATTTCGGTCCTGTTCAAACATGGCGGATTGGTCCCACGGTTCCACGACGATCATATCGTGATCTATGGCACCAAGGGCGCTATTTTCCTCAAAGGTCACTATGGTTCTGGCGCGCTCTCTCTGCATGATGGGTCCAGCTGGGCGGAGCAGCAAACGCCTGCAGATCTTGTCGCCGCAGCCCCCGCTGACATGGGTGAGACGGAATTTTGCTGGCATGTTCTGGCGGGTCTCTTCTTGCAGGATATCCGTGGAGAGAACCCAGGCCCCTACCCGACTTTCAAAGAGGGCAGCCTATATCAAAACATTATCGACGTCATTCGCAGGTCCGAAACCTGGGTCGATGTCACCACCCTAAGTTAACGAGGTACTCACATGAAGATCACAGACGCAAAAGTCTTTGTCGGGGGACCGGGAAAAAACTATGTCACCCTCAAGATCTATACGGATCAGGGTGTTTACGGGTTGGGCGACGCGACGCTCAACAATCGAGAGACCCTGCCTGCGGCCTATCTGCAGGACTATTTGATCCCCAACCTGATCGGAATGGACCCACGCAACAGCGAGGACATCTGGCAGTTCTTTTACCGTGGCGCCTATTTCCGACGCGGGCCAATTGCCATGGCCGCTTTTGGCGCGATCGATATGGCACTGTGGGATATCAAGGGTAAACTGGCGGGCATGCCGCTTTATCAATTGTTTGGTGGCAAAAGCCGTGATGGTGCCTTGGTCTACGCCCATGCCGCCGGAGCTGATCTTGACGACTTGATGGACTCCGTGGCCTCATACGTCGATCAGGGCTACAAGGCTGTGCGCGTGCAATGTGGTATTCCCGGCATGCCAACAGCAAGCTATGCGGTGCCCGAAGAAAAGTCGGCCGGCACGGATTACATCACCGATTTCAGCGGCATCCGCCCCAAGGTTGAGATCTGGGACACCGAAAAATATATGCGCTTCATGCCAGAAGCACTGCAAAAGATCCGCGACAGGTTTGGACCGGATCTCAAAATCCTGCACGATGTCCATCACCGCCTTACCCCGCGCGAAGCGGCAGCCTTCGCCAAGGCAGTCGAACCTGTCGGCCTGTTCTGGCTCGAAGATCCAACACCCGCCGAAGACCAGGACGCGTTGAACCTGATCCGCCAACATTCCACAACGCCGATCGCCATTGGTGAGGTCTTCAACTCGATCTGGGAATGCAACAAGCTGATCGAGAGAGAGTTGATTGATTTCATCCGCGTGGCCGTGACCTATGCTGGTGGCATTACGCATGTAAAACGGATCATCGATCTGGCGGGGCTGCACAACGTTCGGACCGGTTTCCATGGCGCGCCCAGCCATTCGCCGATTTCTATGGCTGCGCAGGCCCATTTAAACGCCTGGGCGCCAAACTTTGGCATCCAGGAATATCTGGTGTTAGGCACGCCCGAATGTGACTCGCTCTTTCCTTCACAGCATTACCTGCGAGACGGGTTGTTCTATGTCAGCAATGCCCCCGGTCTGGGCGTGGACTTTGACGAGGATGAAGTCGCAAAATACAGTTATAAACCCGGAAGCCATCCGGTTGTGCGGCTCGAAGACGGAACCCTTTGGAACTACTAGACCCTGCTGCCCGCTTTTTGGCGGGCAGTTGTCCAATTCAAGTCTGTTCCCTCTATTCCGCATCAGACGCACGGTGTGGCGGAGCGCCGCCAAGACGTGCGCGCAATTTACGAGACAGGTCGAACAAGGCTTTAGCATCATTACTGCCAAGCAGCTGATACAAGTCTTGGTCCAGCTGATCCCAAACCGCTGAAATAAGCTTGAGCTTTGCATAACCCAAAGCTGTGAGGTCAATGGAATTGCGACGCCGCGTTTCCAGATCCTGACTGCGGCTGATGTAACCGGCCGCAAGTAATCGGTCCGCCATTGTACTCATGCTGGCCGGGGTGATTCCGCAGGCCTGAGCCAGGGAAACCTGGCTAACTGGGGCAAGATCCTTGATCGCCACCAATACCCGCGCTTGACGTGGCTGCACCCCGAGAGGGGCCAGACGTTGCTTCAACTCCTCTTCGATCAAAGTCGCCGAATGAAGAATTCCATGAAAATTATGCTCAACAGGTTGCATATTAACAGTTAGTATCCTAATTATCAAAACACAGCAAGCAGAATCGATCAGATTTCATCACTTGGTGAAGCCAGTCCGCCATACACATAACGTCCCTACCCGCCGATATCAGCTGCCGACCTTTCAAGAAGTGGCCGGCACGAAATCGCGCACCGCATGACCTCGGTCAAACTCCGGAGACGTGACTGTGTTAAACGGTAGCAGTCGATCCAAATACACGTGAAAGAAGGAAATAACCTATGAATTGGATGCGCGTTGGACTAACCGCGCTTGGTTGCCAGTTGGCGACAACGGCTCTAGCGCAAGATGTAACCTTCTCGACGGGGCCGGCACAGACCGTCATTTCCGGGCTGTTAGACTGCGGCCCACGTGCTCGTCCTAGCGCGGTGGGTGAAATCACATCCGAAGACGGTGCAACGCGTATTCTTCCGGCACAAACCAATTTTCAAACGGGCCCCAAAGCCGCCGACCTCTATAATGAGTGCAACGGTGTAGAGCCTGCGAGCCTCGCCAGCGTTGATCTGAGCGCGGTTGATGTGATTGACGCCGGGGGAGCGGAAGAATTCGCGGCCTACATCTTTGCTGACAACTACTTCGAGCTCTATGTGAACGGCGCACTGATCGCTGTTGATCCCGTCCCCTTTACTCCATTCAATGCAAACATCGTACGTTTCACGGCCGAGCGCCCCGTCACCTTTGCAATCAAAGGGGTTGATTGGGAAGAAAACTTGGCGCTCGGCTCCGAAGCCGGACGCGGCTCTCGTTACCATCCAGGCGACGCGGGCTTTGTTATGCATGTCCAGGACGCCGCAGGGCAAACGGTTGCCAAAACCGATAACAGCTGGCGCGCTCAAACCTATTACGTATGCCCGGTTTCCGATCGCAGCTGCCTCGTCACAGACGGGCAACTACGAGACAGCTCAGCCTGCAACGCTAAAGCCGTATCCGACGGCAGCGGGTTCTCTGCGGCCTATTGGGACATTCCAGACAACTGGATGTCGCCAAGCTTTGATGACAGTGCCTGGCCTGCTGCGGTGACCTATTCCAATGACACGGTCGGCGTCGACAACAAACCCGCCTACACCAACTTCACCAATATCTTTGACACCCCCGGTGCCGATGCGCAGTTCATCTGGTCCTCTAACCTTGTGCTCGACAATCTGGTTCTGATGCGTGCCACGATTGAGTGAGACCCAATCGTGCTCGACACGCGCTCCTATGCCCAATCCTACCTGACGAGAGAAAACCCAATGTTTAAGCCCCTAGCCTTTGCCGCTGTTTCCGCACTCGCTTTGTCCAATACGCCCGTGCTGGCAGACGAAGTCGAGATCTATCTGACCGACATGTTGGACAATATTCAATCCGGCTATTGCCTAGATATCGCGCGTGCACAGGGGTTCAAAGCAAACCCGGACGACGGCTTGCAGGGACACACATGCTACAGCCCCGGCGGTCAATTGGGTGTCGACCAGACATTTGACACCGCAAAATTCGCGGATGGTGTCCTCTATATGACCGAATTCGACGTCTGCGCCGAGGTTTCTGCGACTTCGGCGGGTACCAAAATTGATTTGGCGACATGTAATGGCAGTGACGCGCAGAAATTCGACTTTGCAGGCCAAGGTACCATTTCTCCGGCGACTGCTCCGGAGATGTGCTTCACCGTGGGCGATGCGACCCGTACTGGGCGCAGTGACCAGAACCAAATCAAAGAACTGACCCTTCAGCCTTGCGATGCGGAAAACGCCGCATACCAAGCCTGGGACATACGCGGCATCTCTGACTAAGGGACGGGTTTAGCACCGACACACGTTCGATCGGCGGATAAATGCATCCCGCCGACCGAACGTCCGCTCATCAGCTTGATTCACGCGCGCCTTGAACAGAACTTCAGGTCGCAAACACTTGAATTTATTTACCCTTCCACACCGGGTCACGTTTTTCGGCAAAGGCTTTTGCGCCCTCCAGCTGGTCCTCACTGCCATACAGCACATCGACCGCGCGCAGCTGACGTTTGGTGATGCGGTTCATGGCGTCTTGGAACTTGCTGTCTTCGGCGTCGCGCACAACTTCTTTGATCGCAGCATAGACCAGGGGCGGACCCGAGGAGAGCAACCTGGCAAGTTCCCACGCGCGATCCAACAGCTGATCCGCTGGCAGAATTTCGTTCACCAAGCCCCAACGGTTGGCCTCGGTCGCGTCAAACCAGCGGCCGGTTAGCAACAGCTCCATTGCGATATGGTAAGGGATCCGCTTGGGCAGTTTGATGCTGGCGGCATCTGCAACGGTGCCGGACCGAATTTCAGGCAGGGCAAATGTCGCGTGTTCCGCTGCCAGGATCATATCCGCAGACAGCGCCAATTCCAGACCACCGCCACAGGCGATCCCGTTAATCGCGGCAATCACAGGTTTGTTCAGATCCCGCAATTCTTGCAGACCGCCAAAGCCGCCCACGCCGTAGTCGCCGTCAACCTCGTCACCGTCGGCTGCAGCCTTTAGGTCCCAGCCAGGGCAAAAGAACTTTTCACCGGCGCCGGTGACAATCGCCACGCGCAATTCCGGATCGTCGCGAAATTCCGCAAAGACTTCGCCCATCTTACGGCTGGTGATCAGGTCAATGGCATTGGCTTTGGGGCGGTCCAAAGTGACCTCCAAAATCGCCCCATCGCGGCGGGTTTTAATCGGAGACATTGTCATCCCTTTCGAATTAATGCGTCAACGGCGACCACACGGTCCGCCGTACAGATCAGCGGATTGATTTCAACCTCGCTGACGGTTTCAGAATTTTCCAGAACATAAGCTTGAACGCTCTCTATCGCGTCAAGCAAAGCATCCCATGCAACCGGCGGCTTACCGCGATACCCTTCAATGATCGCGGCGCAATTCAATTGGCTCAAAGCGGACGCAATCTCTTCTCGCGGTGCAGGCAGCAGCAGCGAAACGGTATCGCGCAGGATTTCTGTCAACACGCCCCCTGCCCCCACCGTCAGGACATAACCATGTGCCGGGTCGCGCGTCACACCCACCAAAAGCTCCAACAACGCGCCGGTGGCCATTTCCTCAACTAAGATCTCGTCAGTACCAATCGCGGCAGCAACGGCAGGCAGATCGCTTGCCTCCACCCCAAGGCGCACCGCGTCGTGTTCGGATTTATGGGCAAGTCCCACGCCTTTTACGGCAAAAGGCGCGCGCAATTCTGAAATGGCGTGATGGATGTCTGCATCTTTCCGGACTGTGCAGTTTCTGGGCACCGGAACACCAAACGCCTGGAGCGCATGTTTGGCCTGCGCTTCGCTTAGGGTTTCGCTCGGCTCACGCTGTCCTGGCAGACAGACCGGCAGCGGCGAAGGCATACGGATCTTTGATGCGGCCTCGATCGCAGACAGCGCCTCTGACAGGCCGCAAAATGGAACCACGCCGCCTTCGGTCAGTGTCTGCGCGATGTCCACTGGCAACAGTTCGGGCAATGTGGATACCACGCCAAAAGGGGCTCCCGTCTGTGCTCTTGTGTTCAACGCTGTCTGCGTCGCACTTATCCAATCTGAAGCATCCGTCGCCGGATAATCCACAATGGTCAATGTCATCGCGATCTGCGGACCAGTCATCGCCGACCAAGCTGCCGTCATCGCCGACACGTCGCGCCAAATATAGGTGTGGTAATCAAGCGGATTGTTTAGCGCGACCATCGGCCCCAAGGTGTCTCGCAATTTTTGCAACTGATCAGCTTCCAAAGTTGGAAACGTCACCGCATGCTGGATCGCCATGTCTGCGATCAAACTCGCCTCACCTCCCGAACAGCTGATGGATGCGATCTGCGCCGAGGGCAGCGGTCCTTGAACATGTAGCAGCTTCAATGTCTCCACCAGGCTGGGCAGCGAAGAGACACGTGGAATTCCCAACCGGTCCAGAAAGGCTTGTGCCCCGGCGTCGCTACCTGCCAGTGAGGCGGTGTGGGACACCGTTGCATGCCGCGCCTGCTCCGAGGCCCCGACTTTTAGCGCGATCAACGGGATGTTCTTGGCGTGCGCCTTTGCAGCCAATACCTCCCAGCTGCGCAGATCTCCGAAACCTTCCACATGCAGGCCGATGGCGGTGACACGCGGATCTTCCAGCAGGGCCGCTGCAATATCTGCTTGACCGGTCTGTGCCATATTCCCGCAAGTGACCGTGTAGGCGATGGGTAAGCCGCGTTGCTGCATCGTCAAGTTGATGGCGATGTTGGAGCTTTGCGTCAGGATCGCTACGCCGCGTTCGACCCGTGGGCACCCGTGCTGGTCAGGCCACAAAAGCGCACCGTCCAAGGCGTTCACAAAACCATAGCAGTTTGGCCCAAGGATCGGCATATCACCTGCCGCCGCCACAAGTTGCGCCTGCAGATCGCTGCTGGTGTCATCTTCGGCCACCGCTTCGGAAAATCCGCTGGCAAAACAGACGGCACCACCGGCCCCCATGGCTGACAGACTTCGGACCATCTCGATTGTCAAATGCCGGTTCACTCCAACAAAGACCGCATCGGGCGCCTTTGGTAGCGCCTCCAACGAGGGGAAAGCTACGCAGCCTGCAACAGTGTCGCGTTTGGGGTGAACTGGCCAGATCTCTCCGGAAAAACCCATGTTTTTTGATTGCAAAATTACCTGTTCACACCAGGCACCCCCGCCCACGACGGCAATGGATCGAGGATTTAACAGTCGTGATAAATCTTGTGTCATAGCATCTATGCGCCTTTGCCAATTCTCGCCTTGACGACGGCATCCCGATTTGAGTTGAGAGCAAGGAAAACCAGAACCACCGCCGTCAAAGCGTCTTAGGCACCCAAAGGGCGCAGAAGTTCACGGGAGATGATGTGGCGCTGGATCTCGGACGTTCCGTCCCAAATCCGCTCGACCCGCGCATCCCGCCAAAACCGTTCGATTGGGAAGTCATCCATCAACCCCATCCCGCCAAAGATCTGCAACGTGGCATCTGTGACCCGCGCCAGCGTCTCTGAAGCGTAGACTTTGGCCGATGCGATCTCGCGGTTGGCGGGCAGCCCCTGATCCAGCCGCCATGCGCTAGACAGTGTCAGAAAATCCGCGGCGTCGATCTCGGTGATCATGTCCGCGATCTGAAAGGAGACGCCTTGGAACTTGCCGATTTGTTGGCCAAATTGCTTGCGCTCGGCGGCATAGTTCAACGCATAGTCAAAACAGCGCCGCGCCCGGCCCACGCTCATCGTGGCGACAGTGATCCGGGTCGCATAAAGCCACTCGTTCATGACAGCAAAGCCACCGTCAACTTCGCCCAGAACCTGCGCGTCGGACAGTCGGCAGTTGTCAAAATAAAGGATGCAGTTCTTGTACCCTTTGTGGCTCACGGAGTTATAGCCATCGCGCACTTCAAATCCGGGTGTGCCACGATCGACAAGGAATGTTGTGATGCGTTTTTTGGGGCCTTTTGGGGTCTCATCAACTCCGGTTGCGACAAACACGATGAAGAAATCCGCGTGTTCCGCTCCCGAGATAAAGTGTTTGGATCCATTCACAACCCAATCACCGCCATCGCGTTGTGCCTGACATTTCATGCCTCGCACGTCTGACCCAGCATCAGGTTCAGTCATCGCCAGCGCATCCATTTTCTCGCCACGGACGGCAGGCAACAAATACCGCTCACGCTGTTCGTCGTTGCACGCCATAAGGATGTTCTGTGGGCGGCCAAAGAAATGGTTCAACGCCATCGAACCCCGGCCCAATTCCCGTTCGACCAAGGCAAAATCCAGATGGCCCAAACCGGCGCCGCCCACCTCTTCGGGGAAGTTACAGGCGTAGAAACCTAGATCGATACATTTCTGCTTGATCTCTTGTCCCAACTCAAACGGAACCTCGCCGCTGCGTTCTACTTCGGCTTCGTGGGGATAGATTTCTTTCTCCACAAAGCTGCGAACGGTCGACACGATCATTTCTTGTTCGTCACTCAGGCCAAAATGCATGGCGTATCTCCCAGTATGTTTTTCTTCACTACAGCAACTCTTGCCTCTAGAAAGAGTGCACAATTGACCCAAAATCATGCCAAGTTCGCAGGAAATGCAGGAATGCCGCGGAAATTTGACCTTTTGCTTTTTGACGCTTTCTCCAACCATTGTTTGGCGAATATCGTCGAGCCGCTGCGCGCCGCAAATATGGCTGCGCGCGAACCGCTCTATGAATGGCGGTTTTTGACGCTCGATGGCGCAACCGTTGCCAGTTCAAGCGGAATGGAGGTTCGCCCCCATGGATCCTTGACGCAGGGGCGCGGCGATGTCTTGGCAGTCATGCCGTCTTACGGGTATCAAACGCTTGATAGGCAAACCACAACTCGCGCATTGCAGCACGCGAAGCCTCGCTATAAGACACTGGCCGGGTTCGACACCGGCAGCTGGCTATTGGCACGCGCCGGGTTTCTGGATGGCTATAGAGCAACCATTCACTGGGAGGTCTTATCACGGTTTGAGGAGACCTTTCCCAACGTCGATGCCGTGCGCCAACGCTATGTGATTGATCGCGACCGGGTCACCTGTTCTGGTGCCATGGCGGCTTTTGACCTGGTGATGCATTTCATAGGTCAATTGCCAGATCCGTTGATCGCCGTCGAAGTCGCTCAGCTTTTTATGACTGATCACTCAGCGCGCGCCTATACTCTGGCACCCAGTCCCGGCGGACGCTTGGTGGATAGAACCTTGCGTTTGATGCAGGAAAATCTGGAGACCCCTTTCCCAATCGCCGAATTGGCGCGCCGGATGAAGGTCACACAGAAACAGCTGGAACTGCGCATGCGTGCCGAACTGAAAGAAACGCCGCAGGCCGTTTATTGTCGCCTGCGGCTGAACCTCGCCCGTCAATTGGTCGTGGAAAGCGACCAATCCGTCGCCGAAATCGCAGGACGTTGCGGGTATGAGAACGCCAGCGCCATGGCACGGGCGTTCAAGACCCAGTTTGGAGCCAGCCCACGTCAGATGCGCCAGTCTGGATCAGTTTGAAGCGCGCCCGTTAGGCCGCACTCCGTGTCATTGTTCAGCAAGCTTACGCACGTAAGTCCTGCACAACATTCGTTTCCTCCTGCGCAACCTGCGCTTTGGCAATCGGCGTCGAAGACGGATCCTCGTGCAGCGATTTCAATAGTCCCCAAATCATCGCGATCAACACGAATGATATCGGGAACGCAGCAGCGATTGAGGCGGTCTGTAATGCGCCTAATCCACCGGCCAACAAGAGCGCACCTGCAACAACCCCTTCGCCGAGCCCCCAGATAATCCGGAATTTGATCGGCGGGTTCTCATCGCCCATCGACAACATGGTGGTGATCACCAAAGTGCCCGAATCCGAAGATGTGATGAACCATGAAAACAGCAGGAAGGTCGCCAGGAACGACATCAACCAACTGATCGTATTGGCGCCGCCCATCCAGCTTGTCGCCGCAAGATTGTCGATCGTTCCATAGAGCGCGCTTGGCAGGTTCCAATCCCGCACGGTTTGAATGATCCCGGCGCCATCCACAGACCCCGGCCCGGCGCCCATGTGGATTTCCTGCCAGATCGCATTGCCACCAAACATGCACAGCCAGAAAAAGGCGATGGTGGTTGGAACAAACATAACGCCGACCATAAACTCGCGAATGGTGCGCCCGCGTGAGATCCGGGCGATGAAAACCCCGACAAAAGGTGACCAAGACATCCACCATCCCCAATAGAAGATGGTCCAGCCACCTTGCCAGGCGACCTCATCCCCCTCGGTGGCTGTCCAGAACCCCATAGGAACAAAGTTCCACAGGTAATCACCCAGAGTGGTCACAAAGAACCCCATCAGCCATTGGAACGGGCCAAAGACCACGAATGCTCCCAGCAGCAGCACCGACAGCCAGATGTTCCATTCAGACAGAATACGGATACCCCGCCCCACTCCGGACACAGCAGATGCCGTTGCAATGACCGAAACAACTGCGATCAAAACCAATTTGGTTCCAATCCCCGGATCGATCCCAAACAGTTGATTGAGGCCGGCGGCCATCTGGCTCACTCCTAGGCCCAAAGATGTGGCGACGCCAAAGACGGTGCCAAACACCGCCAACAGGTCAACCGCATGCCCCCAAGGGCCATAGATACGCTCTCCAATAAGCGGATATAGCGCCGAGCGTAGTGTCAGAGGCAGCTTTTTGCGAAAACCAAAATACGCAAGGCTCAACCCAACTAGAACGTAAAACGCCCAGCCATGAAAACCCCAGTGAAAGAAGGTCACCCGCATCGCGTCCACCGCGCGCTGCATATCCATGTCACCATGGCCTCGCAGGTCCGCATGGGGATTGTTTGGATAGCCCCAACCTTCGGTATTGTCGAAATAGAAGATAGGCTCAGCCACGCCAAAGAACAAAATGCCAATGCCGATACCTGCTGAAAACAGCATCGCAAACCAGCTGAAGTTGCTGAACTCGGGTCGGGAGTCATCATCGCCGAGGCGAATGGATCCAAAACGCGAGAACATCAGCCAGAAACAGATGAAAAGACCGATGGAAAACAACGTGATGTAATAGAAACTCAGCCCGTTTTCGATCCAACTTCGAATGGATTTGTAAAAGCCCCCTGCCAGTTCCACATTCATAACCGTAAAGATCACAAAGGCGGCAATCATACCTTTGGCAGCGATGCTCATCCCCGGGTGCAAACCGGTAAAAAACCCTTGTTTTGCAACAAGGTTTTCCCGTGAATTCCCTTTAGACATCTTCGTTTCCTCCCTAGTTGGTTTTGTTATTCCGGTGCTGTTTTGTCTCTCGTCTTTTGGCGATTTCTTGCCGGGTATTGTCCCGAAAGGCCCGGCAATCACATCGCCCGCCTTTCGGTTGATTGTCAGTCTTCAGACACCGATGCCTATTAGGCTAGGATGCGTTCCTCTGGCCCACATGCCGGCCAACGCCGTTCGGGATCGGCAATGCGGCATGCTGTGTCGCAAACCCAGACAACGCCTGCGCCACATGCTCTTCGGGTAAGGAAGAGCTGCGGGCCTTCAAGTCCATATGGATCTGCAAAGTCTCCACCGTAGCCGCAAGGGTCCCATCTGCATCTTGGATCATATGAAACAGGTGCATTTTCTTGCCTTCACCCAACAATACGCGGGTTGAAACGGTAATCTGATCTCCTGCGTGTAGCTCAGTCAGATACCGAATGTGGTTTTCAACGGTGAAATAACTGCGTCCAGCGGCAATATAGTCGGCATCTGCGCCGATCATCTGCATGAACCGATCCGTCGCTTGGCTTGCAATTTCAATGTAATGGGTTTCGTTCATATGTCCATTGTAGTCTGTCCAGCTTTGCGGAATGGCACGGCTGACAGTGATTGGCAGGTCTTGCGACTGCACGTCCGGCAAAATGGCCTCATGGGCGGTGATCACACCACCTGCACCGCTGCCGGTCGCCTTGAGCGCGCGCATCATAGCAACCAGATTGTCGTCTCTCAGGCGTTCCAATTCACGGATCGTTTTATGTCCGGACTGTGCATCGGACTGACCTGCAACCAGATCCACCAGTTCGTCATTGAACTCCGGTACATCCATCAGCTTGGTCCAGGGCCATTTCAAAGCGGGGCCAAACTGCGCCATGAAATGCTTCATCCCGGCCTCACCGCCGGCAATGCGGAAGGTTTCGAACAGCCCCATCTGTGCCCAGCGCAAGCCGAACCCCATGCGGATCGCTTCATCTAACTCTGCGGTGGAACAAATCCCGTCCTTGATCAGCCACAGACCTTCGCGCCAAACCGCCTCCATCAAACGGTCCGCGATATGAGCGTCAATTTCCTTGCGCACGGTCAGTGGGTACATTCCAAGACTGCGCAGAACATCCGCCGCCTGTGCGCAATGTTCTGATGCGCCAACCAATTCAATCAACGGCAACAGGTAGACCGGGTTAAAGGGATGCGCGACAATGATGCGCCCCTCGCCCTGGTTCAACTCGGACGGTTTAAACCCAGAGGTGGACGAGCCAATCACCGCGTCATCAGCGGCGAATTCCAGGATCTGGGCATAGATCTTATGCTTCAGGTCCAGACGTTCCGGCACGCTTTCCTGCACCCAAGCCGCACCTTTGAGCGCATCCGCGATGTCCTCGTGAAACGTCAGACTGCCCTCGTTTGGCAATGCCTTGTCATAAAGACCGGGCAAGGCGCGGCGGGCATTGGCCAATACCTCGCTGATCTTCCGCTCTGCTTCGGGGTCCGGGTCAAAAACCTGAACGTCCCAGCCATTTAGCAGAAACCGGGCAGCCCAACCGCCGCCGATCACGCCGCCGCCGATAATCGCGACTGTGTTCGAATTAAGATCCGTCATGGTGCAAGAGTCTCCGTATGGCCATCGATGGACAGAACCTGTCCCGATATCTTGTGCCCCGCATCGGAGGCCAGAAAGTGAATGGTGTTGGCGATGTCTTCCGCCGTGACCCAGGTCTTCATGGAGACGCCGGTCACATAGGATGCGCGAACGTCGCTTTCGGTCATCCCTCGTGCCGCAGCTTCATTCGCGACGATACGGTCCATGCGCGGCCCCTCAACGGCGCCCGGGCAAATGGCGTTTACGCGGATCCCGTATGGACCGAGCTCCATCGCCAGTGTTTTTGTCATGCCGACAACAGCCCATTTAGCGGCCGCATACGGCGAGCGCAGTGGGTATCCCATGATGCCGGCGGTTGAAGAGGTCATTGCAATCAGGCCAGAGCCTTGATGTTTCATCAGTCTCGCCGCCCAACGGCAGGTCAAGAAGGATCCATGTACGTTGGTTGCCACACATCGTTGCCAGTCGTCGTAGTCGAGGGTTTCAATACCGCCAGCCGGACCACCGGTGCCGGCGTTGGCACATACAACGTCGACGCCCTTCCATGCAGTTTCGACCTGGTCCAGAAACGCTGCCATCTGTGTCTCAGATGTTACATCAGCTGTTGCTGCGATGATGTCGGGATACGTGGCTTGCATGTCTGCGACGGCGTCAGCATCTGCATCACAGAGTGCAACGCGCGCACCTTCCTCCAGAAAGCGTTGCGCAATGGCACGCCCAATCCCCGCCGCACCACCGGTCACAAGGACACGTTGTGCCATTACGCGGCACTCTTCACAACGGGAGCGCGTTTGGTCAGACCAAGCTGTTCGCGCACGGCCTCAGGCCCCATGATACGCGCACCCAAGCCTTCCAGAACGCCAACTGCGCGTTCGACCAGCTGCGCATTGGTGGCCAGAACACCTTTTTCCAGGAACAGGTTGTCCTCTAGGCCGACACGCACGTTACCACCCGCCAATGCGGCTTGCGCCACATAAGGCATCTGGTCACGACCAAGGCTGAACGCCGACCAGTTCCAATCAGCAGGAACATTGTTCACCATCGCCATAAAGGTGTTCAGATCATTCGGCGCGCCCCACGGAACCCCCATACACAGCTGGACCAAAGCCGGGCTGTCCAGAACGCCCTCTTTTACCAACTCTTTGGCAAACCAAAGATGACCGGTGTCAAAGGCTTCGATCTCGGGCTTCACACCCAGATCTGTCATCATCTGCCCCATGGCCCGCAACATGCCGGGCGTATTGGTCATCACGTAATCGGCCTCGGCAAAATTCATGGTGCCGCAATCGAGCGTACAGATCTCGGGAAGACATTCTGCAACATGCGCCATGCGCTCAGCTGCGCTCACCATATCGGTGCCAGCCTCATTGACCGGCAGCGGAGCGTCGGTGGGGCCAAAGACCATGTCACCGCCCATACCGGCCGTCAGGTTCAAAACGACGTCCACTTCGCTGTCCCGCACGCGATCCGTAACCTCGCGGTACAGGCCAAGATCACGGCTCGGCGCTCCGGTTTCCGGATCACGCACGTGGCAATGTACGATGGCGGCACCTGCTTTGGCGGCATCGATGGCTGAGTCAGCAATCTGCTTGGGGGAACGCGGCACATGCGGGCTGCGATCTTGCGTGCCACCTGATCCGGTGACGGCACAGGTGATAAAGACGTTTCGGTTCATCGTGAGGGGCATGATGTATCCTCGATCAAAGTGGGGTTGAGAACCCACAGGCTATTGAGGGCGCACAGCGGCCCTGTTTGAAACCCAGACGCCGACAGTGTGCACAAGGTGATAGGAGCGGCGCGCAGGGCACCATTGACAAGAAGGCTAAGGAACAACGCCCCTTGCTTTGCACTCATTTCTCGCCATATTCAGAACAAATGTCGCCAAACACCAATCTCAATTTCGAATTTCTGCTGTTTGAAGGGTTTTCAAACATGGTTCTGGCCAGCGCACTTGAACCTTTGCGGGATGTAAAAATGAGGGGGCTAAATGAGGGGCTAAATTGGCAGGTGTCATCGCTCGATGGTGACCGCGTGACAAGTTCGAGCGGATTGAACGTCATGCCAGATGGCCAGTTTGATCCAACCAAAACAGATCGCTTTCTTGTGTTGGTGGCCGGCTATCACGTGCACGAGCAGATCACCCCCGACCTGCTGCAAAAAACCCGACTGGCAGCGCGCAATTCATCAATGATCTTGGCCGTGGATGCCGCTACATGGATATTGGCCTCCGCCGGTCTTTTGGACGGCCATAAAGCCACCATTCACTGGCAGGAATTGGAAACCTTTGCGGAAGGCTTTCCAAAGATCGAGGTCTCGACCGCCCGTTTTGTTAGATCCGGGCGCTACATCACCTGCGGAGGGGCAAGCACTGCCTTGGATATGATCCTGTCGCTGATCCAAGAGCACTTTGGTGCGGCTGCGGCTTTTGATGCCTCGACCATGTTTATCTACGACCCAGGCAGACAAAACGAAATGGGTCGCGGTGCTGTCAGACTGCGCGAACAAGGATCGCCCAAACTGCTTGCCGCGCTGGATGTGATGGCAGAAAACATCGAAAACCCGCTGACAACATTTGAGCTGGCAGAACGTTCGTCGTTATCGGAACGCTCCCTGAACCGGCTCTTCCAGCGTGAGCTGGGGCTAACACCTGGAAAATACTACCGTCTGTTCCGCCTAAAACGCGCGCGGACACTTGCCCAGGACACGCAACTCAGTCAGGAACAAATCGCCTTGCGTTGCGGATTTGCTTCCGGTGTTTCACTTTCGCGGTCTTTTCGTGCTGAATTCGGCGTATCCATCCAAGAGATCCGCCGCACATAGCGATGCGCACTGCGTTTCCGGATACCGAAACAGTTCGACCTCAAAACCCTTTGGTCGACCGAGAGCGCAAGCTTTCGATCAGGAGGTCGTGAAAATCCTGCCCCACCCGCGACAATTGCCGGGACTTTGAGGTCACAACGGCCATGTCCATCGGGATCTCAGGTGCAAACCTGCGCATCGTGACCCCAAGCGGTTCATCATATTCCGAGGCAAACCGATCCACCAAGGCAACCCCCATGCCCTGTTTTACAAAACTCAAAAGGTTTTTGAACAGATGGGAATGAACCCTGGCATTCAACGGCACACCCGCATCGTCAAAGGCCTGACGCAGGCGCCGTTGTGTTGGGTGTTGCGGTCCCATAACGACAAAAGGCACATCGCGTAAAATCTCCGGTGTCAGGATTTCGTGTTGTGCAAGTGGGTGACCATCGGGCAACGCGATGTAGGTCTCAAACGGCATTTGGTAGGCGTTGAGGTTCTCGTGAAAGAGTGGGGCTTCGCAAACGCCAATTTCAAAAAGCCCTGCCGCAACCCATTCTTGAACCTTACCAGAATATTGCGATTGAAAGGAGATCGTCACATCCGGCCGTTCGGCGGCGAACTCGGCAATCAAGCGCGGCATAAACCCAAAAGAAATCGAGTGTTGTGAAGCGACCTGGAGTTGCCCCAACCGATTGCTTTGCAGATCGTTGAGCGTCTGACTGGTCCGGTCCAGCCCCCGCATGAGGGTATCGACTTCTTCGAACAGAATATCAGCTTCGGGTGTCGGGACGAGTCGCCCGTGCAACCGTTCAAACAGCTTAATCGCACTGCTCGCTTCCAATTGTGACAGCAGATTGGAGATCCCCGGCTGTGAGATGCCCAGTTTTTCGGCAGCCCCCGTGACGGTGCCACTGTCCATGATTGCGTGAAAGGCTTCTAACTGGCGGAATCTCGGCTTCATTCGGGCAGCATAACTTTTAGTGATATTCTTGGCAATTTTTTGTATTTGAAATGATGTGAAACGCTCTCCACTCTGATGGCAACCCAAAGCGCGGAGCAAAAATGAAGAACTCATCTGTGGTCGTAATTGGGGCCGGGATCGTAGGTGCGGCCACTGCGCTGTGGCTGCGGCGCAAAGGGCTCACCGTGACACTGATCGACAAGAACACACCCGGCCACGGTGCGTCCTTTGGCAATGGTGGCATCCTGGCGCGCTGTTCTGTCGTTCCGGTCACCGCACCGGGCTTGTTGTCCCAAGCGCCCGGATATTTGCTGAACCCAAACTTCCCACTGTTCATGCGCTGGAGCTATCTGCCGCGTCTTGTTCCATGGCTCACACGATATCTTTCGCATGCAAACACCGCCGATACGGCTCGCATTTCAAAAGGGTTGAACCAACTTTTGGGGGACAGCGTCGATCAGCACTTGAACCTATCCGCAGGCACCCCAGCAGAGAAATGGGTCAAAACCAGCGATTATAGCTACGTCTATCGTGATCGCGCAGCGTTTGAGGCCGACCGGTTCGGTTGGGATCTGCGACGCGAGGCTGGTTTTGAACCTGAAATCGTCGAAGGGGTCGAGGTGCAAGAGCGCGAGCCGATTTTGGGGCGTGATGCAGGGCTGCTCGCGGTGAACAAAGACCACGGTTATATAACCGATCCAGCCAGCTATGTGCAGGACCTGGTGCACGTGTTTGAGGAAATGGGCGGCACCTTCGTCCAGGCCGAGGTGAAGGACTTCTCCTACACCGGCGACAAAATTACCGCCGTCGAAACGGATCAAGGTCGCTTCCCTTGCACCCATACAGTTCTTGCAGCTGGTGTCTGGTCGAAACCTTTGATGCAAAAGTTAGGCATCAAAGTGCCGCTGGAAGCGGAGCGTGGCTACCACATCCTGTTCAAAGGCCCGAGCCAAACGCCAAAGGCCCCGATGATGCTGGCAGAAGGGAAATTTGTTGCCACCCCGATGGCAGCTGGACTGCGCTGTGCCGGTGTTGTGGAATTTGGCGGCCTGAGTGAGACGAAGTCTCGAGCTCCTTTGGAGCTGCTGCGCAAAAGCGTCGCCCGAATGTTTCCCGGTCTCACCGCAGAATCCGAGGAAGAATGGCTGGGGTTTCGCCCAGCGCCTACAGACAGTTTACCATTGGTTGGTGAAATTCGCAGCTCAGGCGTTTTTACAGCCTTTGGACATCATCATGTCGGCTTGACCGGCGGGCCTAAAACGGGTCGCATCATAGCTGATTTGATCGGAGGGGATATGCCGAATTCGGACCTTAGCCCCTTTGACCCAATGCGTTTTACCAAGCGCGCATAAAAACAGAAAAACCCAACAGGAGTGCCACCAATGAAATCTGTATCTACTTTAAGCTTACTGATCGCCCTCGGCGCGACCTCTGCCCTGGCCGAAAAATGGGATATGCCCACCGCCTATTCCGCGAGCAACTACCATTCCGAAATGGCCGTGGCCTTTGCAGACAAAGTCCGCGATTACACCGATGGGGCCGTGGATATCACCGTACATCCAGGCGGGTCGCTGTATGGTGGCGCTGAAATCAAGCGCGCGTTGCAGACAGGCCAGGTCCCGATTGGCGAACGTTTCATGTCCGCCCACGCCAACGAGTCCCCCATTCTGGGCTGGGACAACCTGCCGTTTGTCGCAACCACATATGCCGACAACGAAGCCCTGTGGCAGGCCGCCAAAGGTCCCGTAAACGAAGCGCTGGCCGAACAGAACCTGGTAACGCTCTATTCCTGCCCTTGGCCGGGCCAAGGGTTTTACTTCAAAAAAGAAGTAGGTTCATCTGACGACACCCAAGGCATCAAATTCCGCTCCTATAACACCGCTACGGCGACCTTTGCTGAACAGCTGGGCATGATCCCCGTTCAGATTGAGGCCGCCGAGCTGAGCCAAGCGCTCGCCACCGGCGTGGCCGAGGCCTTTATTTCCTCAGGATCCACAGGATATGATCGCAAGGTCTGGGAACATCTGAGCCATTACTACAAGGTCAACGCGTGGCTTCCGCGCAATTATGTGATGGTCAACAAAGGCATCTGGGACGGGCTGGATGATACTGCAAAAGCCGGTCTGCAAAAAGCCGCGGACGAGACC
Organism: uncultured Paracoccaceae bacterium; assembly: GCA_947497985.1. Classification (GTDB taxonomy): domain Bacteria; phylum Pseudomonadota; class Alphaproteobacteria; order Rhodobacterales; family Rhodobacteraceae; genus Epibacterium. The sequence goes on along the minus strand of CANMIX010000007.1, from coordinate 181,432 downwards.
GGGGCCGCCTGCCTCGCCAAATCGGAAGAGCTGGCAAATTGGTATTTTGAACAGCTCGAAGCCAACGGAATGACGGTGGAAGACGCAAAAGGCAGCTTCAAAGAAGAGCTGGAAACCATTGGTGCCAAAATGACGGCCGAGTGGCTTGAAACTGTCGGAGAAGACGGACAAGCCATTCTGGACGCATTCGCTGCCAAGTAACCTATCTTTTTGACCCTGCACCCAATCGGTTGCGGGGTTTTTCGCGGAGAATATCATGCGTGACTGGCAATTTGTGCTGGGCCTACCGTTGTGGGTCTGGTTGTTTATTTTTCCAACCTGCCTTGCGGCGTTGTGCCTGTTTCAAGGGCCGATGATGGCGCAACTGCTAAAACCGATTTGGCGTTTTTTGGACCGGGTCTATGTCGCTGCCGGAGTTGTGGCCTCCTTTTTTATGGTCAGCATTTTGCTGTTGATCGTGGCGCAAATGGTGGCGCGCTGGTCGTCCCTCACATTTCCCGGATCAACCGAGTATTCGGGCTATGCAATGGCTGCGACCTCGTTCTTCGCCCTGGCCTATGCGTTGACGCAAGGGGCACATATTCGTGTGTCGATTTTGTTGAACAGCAAACATGGCCACCGCTTGTGGCTGGATGCCGTCGCCATGCTTTTGTCCGCCTGTGTGGCCACATATTTCGCGCGTTACGCGATCAAAACCAATTTCCTGTCGGAACTGATCAACGACCGCACCCAAGGACAGGATTTTGTGCCCGAATGGCTCCTGACAACCGTTTCTATGTTCGGAACATGGCCCTGGAACTGGGGCGCGCTCTGGGCTGAGAGTGGCTCGGATTGGGTCTACACGCCGATATGGTTGCCGCAAATACCGATGTCGATAGGCACCGTCCTTTTGGCCATTGCGGTCTGGGATCATCTGACCCGCCTTCTCGCCACGCGTGAAGTCCAAATCCAGCAGGAAGGCGTCGAATGACCGAGCTTTATGCAACTGCGATCTTTATATTCACGCTCTTTGCCCTCCTTGGCGGCTCTGTATGGATTGGAATGGCCCTCATGGGCGTGGCCTGGGTGGGGATGGAATTGTTCACCTCCCGCCCGGCAGGTGACGCCATGATCACAACGATCTGGTCGGGGGCTTCATCCTGGACCCTGACCGCCCTGCCCCTGTTCATCTGGATGGGCGAAATTCTTTATCGCACCCGATTATCCGAGGATCTGTTTCGCGGCCTTGCCCCGTGGATGCGGTTCCTGCCCGGTGGTCTGCTGCACACCAATATCGCGGGCTGCACCATTTTTGCGGCCGTATCGGGGTCATCTGCCGCAACGCTAAACATGGTGGGCAAAATGTCGATCCCTGCCCTGCGCGAGCGTGGCTATCCGGAATACATGATAATCGGCACCTTAGCCGGTGCCGCGACGTTGGGTCTGATGATCCCACCATCGCTGACGCTGATCGTCTATGGCGTGACCGTGAACGAAAGCATCACCAAATTGTTCATGGCTGGTGTTTTGCCCGGATTGGTTCTGGCTGGCCTTTTTGCAACCTATATCATTGGCTGGCACTACTTTGGCAAAGGCGAGCGCCCCGCGCCTGAACCGTCCATGTCGTTTGGCAAGATGATCGCTGAAAGCCGGTTCCTGGTGCCCGTACTTGGGTTGGTCTTTGTGGTGATCGGCTCCATGTACATGGGATTGGCCACCGCAACCGAGGCTGCAGCCGTTGGCGTTCTGGGCGCTTTGGGCCTTTCTCTACTGCAAGGCTCGCTGACCTGGAAATCCTTTTCTGTCAGCTTGATGGGGGCGACCAAAACGTCTGCGATGATCGCTTTGATCCTGATGGGGGCTGAGTTTCTGTCGCTCTCGATGGGCTTTACCGGCCTGCCCCGCGCCATGGCGACCTTGATCGAAAGCTACAACTTGTCGCCGGTTGCATTGATTGCGGTCCTCACCGTCTTCTACTTAATCCTGGGCATGTTTATGGACGGTCTGTCGTCGGTGGTGCTGACCATGGCCATTGTCGAGCCAATGATCCGAACCGCAGGCATCGACGTAATCTGGTTCGGGATTTTCCTGGTGGTGGTGATTGAAACCGCACAAGTCACACCCCCAATCGGGTTCAATCTCTTTGTCCTACAGGGCATGACCCGACACGAGATTTCCTACATCGCTAAAACCGCCATTCCTATGGTGGGCCTGATGCTGTTGATGGTTGTGATCCTTGTTGTCTGGCCAGAACTTGCGACCTGGTTACCTGAAAACATCCGCCCACAAGGATAGAACCCCTACTGCAGGCATGAACACAGGCGGGGGCCAGTTGGCCCCCGTTTTTTACTCCGCGGCAATGGCAGTTGTATCATCACCAGCGTCGATCTGTGCCACCGGCAATGTGATGGTGAAACAGGCGCCTTCACCTTCGTTATGCGCGGTAATCAAACCACCCATATCTCGGATCGTGCCAAAGCTGATCGACAGGCCCAACCCGGTGCCTTTGCCTGGCTCCTTGGTGGTGAAAAACGGCTCAAACAGTTTATCCAGAACGGATTCGGGGATGCCGCCGCCGCTGTCCATGATGCGCAGCACATGACCGTCCGGCGTGTCAAATTCAGCCTCGACCTGAACCGTGCCACCGCGCCCGTCCTGAGCATCAATCGCGTCGCGGGCATTGCTAAAGAGGTTCAGCAGCACCTGCTCAAAGATCACTTTTTCACCCAATACAGTGCCATCCCCCACGTCTGGCAACGACAGTTTCAATGACACATCCAGGGTCTGCAGCTGCGCACGGGCCAGTGTCACCATTTCTGTCAGTGATGCACGCAGATCAAAGGGTTCCATCGTACCTTCCGCTTTGCGCCCGAAAACCCGCATATGGTTGATGATCTGTGATGCCCGTTCTGTCTGTTCTCCCATCCGCAACAGTTTGGTTTTGAAGTATTCTGCGTCAAACTTTTCCTTTTCGATCCGCTTAACACAATTTGACGCGGCCATGCGGATCACCCCCAAAGGCTGGTTCAATTCATGGGCGATCCCTGTCGCCATCTCACCCAAGGTTGCCATTTTGGAGGCTTGGATCAATTGGTGCTCGTTGTGGCGCAGCTCTGTCACATCCTGTGCAGACCAGACCACGCCGACCCCTTCGACATCAGTTTGCACCGTCAGCAAGATCCGGTCAGGTGCACGTTTGATCTCTTGTGGGGTCCCATTTTCCCGGCCCAGCTGGTCACGGATCCACGCATATTGGTCGCCACTTGCCTCCGGGAACGCATCTGCGGCGCACCCTGCCTGTAAAAACCTCTCCAGCGTGAAGTCTTCCGGCAATCCGTCGAGGATTGGGGTGTTAAAGGCCCGGAAGGCACGATTCAGAAACAGGACTTCGCCAGTGGTGCCAAAGATGGCCACTTGTTCATCCAATTGATCAAAAGCAGAGATAAGCCGTTGCTGTTCCTGCCGGGCCTGCTCAACGGCATGCATCGCGTTTTGGAAGACCACAGTCGCGCGCGCCATGTCGCCGATTTCATCAGGACGGTCCGTATCAGGCACATCCACACCGTCTTTGTTGTTAGAGATCTGCCGCATACAGTCGACGATCACGCCGACCCTGTCTTTTTTGGCTAATAGCGTATTGCGCTGGGATTGCAACACAGCACGATCCTGCGAAAGGTTACGCGCCATCTCGTTGAAACACAGTGCCGTATCCGCCAGTTCATCCCGGCCACGCACGCGGATCTGGCAGTCCAGATTACCGGCCGCAATCTCACGGGCACCTTTGCGCAGACCGCTCAATTGATGGGTAAGGATAGAGCCAAGCCCGTAGCCAAAGACCGCAACCAGGGACATGCCAATCATCGCGACGATCACGTTCCAACGGAGCGCGGCGGCAATCTCTTCCTCAACCGAGAGGGTCGACAGGCCCAATTCAATAACCCCAAACGTCGCCCCTTCGACTGTGATCGGAAGATCGATGTCAATCACATGATCGGTGCGCGCAGTCTCAAACGACGTGTCTCGCTGAAAAGGAACCGCCAAAGCATCAGATGCACCACCTTCGGACAGCACAATGCCTTCGGGGCTGCGCACACGTAAATAAGTAAGCTCTTCACTACCAACCGCAGTTTCGATGGTTGCGTCCAGTGTGGCAAGATCTGTTGCAACCACCGCGTCAGACACAGCGTTGGAAAAGACCCGTGCAGTCGCTTCGGCACGCTGATACAGCTGCGCAGTTGCCGAGCCGCCAAGCGCAAACTGGTTGATCCCAATCAGAAGCGCCATGACCGTCAATTCGATCATGGCAATTCCAAGAATAGTCTTCAATCGGAAGGACATACTGCATCTCCCGCTTGTGAAATCCCGGTCTCATCGCGGCTCATGCCAAGCGCCCGTACATCATCCCAATCTGCGTCCTGTGCAGTTTCAAACCCTTTCATGCCGACGCCTTTGACCAGTTCTGGTTTTTCGGCGGCTATCGCCATCAGCGCATCTTGGATTTCGCCAGAGAACGCGGACCCCACATCGTCATGCACAGCGATGGCATGCGGCGTGAAACCTTCGGTTTCATAAACCACCTCCAACTGGGCGCGAATTTCCGGGGCAACCGCGTTAAACGTCCGCGTCACACCGCCACCTGCCGGCATCAACCCAGCCGCAACCGCGCGATAGACGCTGTCATGGGATTTCACATAGGCAGGCTCAAACACGATATCGCGGTCGTTCAGCGTGGCGCGTGTCAGAATGCTCGCTCCAAAGGCACCGGGCGACGGAAAGGCCACTTTGGCGCCGTCAAGCCCCTGCAACTGGTCAAGGTCTGCACCTTTGCGCGCGACGATCACCCCTTTCAGGCGTTTTTGCGACTGCCGCGCCACCGCTCTATATGCGCTTTCTTCTGCAAAAATCGTGTAGTGCATCGGATTCATGTAAGCCACATCATAGGCGCCCGCGGCCAAGCAGGCCTCAAACGACGGGATGTCCTTGGTGGTTTTGAACCGGAACGTGACACCGGTTCGTTCGCTGAGCTCGCCCAAAAGTGGCCCCCACATCCGGGCCAAACGACTGGCCGACTGTTGCGGTACGATCCCAAACGTCAGCACATTCGGCGATGGGGGGACTGCCGTTTCAGCTTGGGCAATCGGGGTAAACGAGATGCTGGCACAGAAGGCAGCAAGAACAAGGCGCTTCATACCACTGCCCCCTTCACGACACCCTCGATCTGGGAGGTGTTTTCATGCAAGGTCTGCGCGGTTTGCTGAACCTTTTCCAGCAAGTTGTCGTCGCGGTCGGGATTGTCTGTCAGCTCTGCCCCATTGCCTGCAAAAGCTTGGATCGACGCGATCAATGCGTCCGGCTCCAATGGTTTGCTGAGAAAGTCAACGGCTCCCGCCTGTGCAGAGCCATTGAAGGCCCAAGGGTCGCCGCTGGTTACAATGTAGGAGAGATCGCGATCCGGGAAACGGGCCTGGGCACGAGAAACCAATTGAAAGCCACTGGAGGTGTCACCTGATGGGTCGATGAAGTGAACATCAGTAACAACCACGCCGATGTAGGGGTACCACTCCAGCACTTCCAGCGCCATATCGACACTGCCCGCGATGATCGCAGTCCAGCCTTCCAGTTCGACAATGTCCTGAAGCTCTTCCAATGCTTCCTTGTCATCATCAACCAGCAACACAGTCAGATTTGCTTTGCAATCTTTTGTGGAAATATCAGCCATTGAACGCACTCCTCAAAACCAAATTTGTGAGTTCACAATGGCGGAAAGAAATGCGTGGCGACAAATCCAAATCCAGGGCTATATCCTGAAGCGTTTTCGCGCCCTATTCCAAAGGCTATGAAAGCCTAACCCGTGGGAGCGTGGTAAAAACTGCAGCTGCAACCGTTAAAGGATCGCGTCCAACTTTTCAATTAACTCTTCAATATCAAGGGGTTTCGCAAAACAGGCCACGGCTCCGCTGTTCATTGCATCCTCACGATTGCTCTCAGCACCATGCCCACTGACCACAATTAGCTGCCCTTCAAAGTCAGCTTCCTTTAGTTTCCGGATCAGCTCCAATCCCCCCATTTTTGGCATTTTTAGATCCGTAACAACAACATCGAATGCCGTTTTACTGCACAACTCAAGCGCGTCTGGACCGGATTCCGCAGTCGACACGTCATAGTCTTCCAGCTCAAGGGACTCTTGCAGCTCTTCCCGCAACAAGGGCTCGTCGTCTACAATCAAAATATGGGCCATGGTACCTCCACAAATCTCCAAGCCACATTGAAGCAAACATCCTAAGATCTAAATAAGGCACACACTCACCCTAGAGACTGTGTAAAGCATCCAGGCGTGCCGGCAGAACGGTGCTTAACCTGTCCGCAACCACCCGTGTTGCGCGAACCAGAGGGCGACGCGTATCAACCGCCAACACAATATTCTGTGGCCGCAAGCTGGCCTCGTCTAACGGCAGAAATGCCAGAACCCCGGTCTCCAGCTCTGGCAAAACGTCCAGCTCCGAGGTCAAAATCGCCACCTCTCCAGCCAGCACTGATTGCTTCAAAAGCTGCAAGGAATTTGTCACCAAAACCGGAGCATTCTCTGCAAACAACCAGCCATGACGGCTGTCTAGGTATTTTCGTATCGGCAACAACGCGCTTTGTGAGGCGGTCGCGACGCCCGACAACATGGCCAAGGTCACAGGTGTCTCCAGAGCCAACGGATGTTCTGGGCGGACGACGCATCCAAAAGGCAGTTCCCGTTGCCAAATGCGATGCTGAAAACGCCCGTTTACTAGGTTGAACGCCAGAACCAAATCCACAGTGCCGACATCCAATGCTTCCCCTGCTTGGGCCGGGGTCATGATATCAATGTCCAAATGGATCCTGGGATGTTCCTTTTGGACCCATGCGACAAGCTCGGGCAGGATCCCATTGGTAAGACTGTCCATAGCCGCCAGTCGCACGATCCCGTGTTCCTGACCGCGCATCTCCTTCAAGCCGCCCTCCAAGCGTTCCGCATCCGCCTGCCAACGTCGGGCCATAACGATAACCGCTTCTCCGGCGGCGGTGGGCTTCATCCCGCGCGGCAGGCGTTCAAACAGCGGTGACTGGCTGGCCTCTTCTATGGATTTGATCTGCCGGTCGATAGCCGAAGCCGCGATGCCAAGCGCGCGTGAGGCCGCCTGAACCGAGCCATGCTCGGCAACCGCCAAGACATAGCGCAACTGACGCGGCACCAGATGAAGGGACATTTGCTCTTCCATTCTATTTTTGCGAATGCAGAATTCGCCTATTTCATCATAGAAGGCAATGCGGTGCACGGTTAAGCTTTTGGTAAGACTTCAATCCACAGGACCTCTTTGTGACCACACCTCTGACAGACACAGACTTGGACAAGCTCAACCACGCCAGCGACGCGCAGGCCGCAGAACTTTTGCTGCCCTTTATTGAACGCGCGCCTCAGGTGGCTGAACTGGTCGCAAGACACCGTCCTTTTTCATCGCCAGACGATGTTGCCCAAACCATTCAGCGTGAGGTTCAATCCCTTCCTGAGGACGATCTTTTGACCTTGTTTCGCGCCCATCCTGAATTGGCACCACCGACCCCCGAAACGATGACGCGCGCATCGCAAGAAGAACAAGGACGTCTTGGCCTGGATACGCCAGATACAGAACTGACTGCGCGTTTCACACAATTAAACACCGAGTATCAGGCGCGATTTGGATTTCCTTTCATCCTTGCCTTACATCGGATGAGCGATGTGTCAGAGGTTCTTCAGGTCTTCGAAGATCGATTGAAGCAATCCCGTGACACCGAAGTTAAGCAAGCCATCGCCGAGATTGCCTCGGTCAGTGCAGCTCGTGTCCAAAAAGCATTCGAAAGAAAGGTGTACCTATGACGGCCGGAGGTATCTCGATCCACTGCGTTGACGTTTCAACAGGCCGCCCAGCCGAAGGTTTGGAAGTGCGCCTGCTGCGTGTCGATGACAGCGGTGAGACTGAATTGGCCCATGGCCGCTGCGGCGCGACCGGGCTGTTCGACCACCCAACAGTGCAAGGACACGGGATCACATCCGGCGAATACATCGCTGAATTCGAGGTCGCTGCCTATTACGCAGGCACTGACCCTTCAAAAGACGGTGCGCCTTTCCTCAATTTGGTCCGGTATCATTTCGGCGTCGGCGATGCAGAGCAACACTATCACCTGCCGTTCAAATTTACGGCTTGGGGATATTCACTGTTTCGCGGGGGCCTATGATGCGGATTGAGTTGGAAAACGGCCATCGCCCCACCTTGGGGCAGCTGGTCGAACGGATCGCCGGGGCGTCTGTTCTCTTAGCGCTCAGCATCTATTTCATGGTCGGCGGACTTGATCTGGGTCTTGGCAACCCGTTCCGCCCGGGCACCGGGGCGTTTCCGTTCTTCTCCGGCCTTGTCCTTCTCGCCCTTGCGGCAGCCATTTTGTTTCAGGATCTGCAGTGTACGGGTATTACAGACCGCCCCGATTGGGTGTCCTTTGGCGCCATTGTCTGTGCGTTGTCCGTCTTTGCCCTTGTGACGGACCGTTTTGGGCTTTTGCCGGCAACTTTTCTGACGGTGCTCACAGCTTCGGCTCCTGATCGCAGCCTGCCCTGGTGGGGAAAGGTTCTGCTTGGACTTTTCATGGCGGTCCTCGGCTACGTTCTGTTTATCGAGGCGTTGGGCCTCCCGTTCAAAGCATTTCGGGGAGGGTAAACGATGGAAATCTTTGCAAATTTCTCAGCTGGATTGCTTACGGTTTTACAACCGCAAACCCTGCTTTATTGTTTTATCGGCGTCTTTCTAGGAACGTTCATCGGCGTCTTGCCGGGTATCGGCTCTATGGCTGCAATTGCCATGATCCTGCCGCTCTCCTTTTATCTTGAGCCGACCGTCGCCATCGTGATGATCGCCGGGGTTTATTATGGCGCGGAATATGGCGGTTCCATTGCGTCGATCCTGATGAACATCCCGGGAACGCCCTCCTCCTCGATCACCTGTATCGATGGCTATCCGATGGCGCGCCAAGGGCGTGCGGGCGTGGCCTTGTTCATCACCTCTATCGCATCCTTTGGCGGTGGGATCATCGGCATGGTAGTGATGGCGGTTCTGTCACCGGGACTTGCCAAACTGGCATTGCAATTTGGCCCTGCCGAATATTTCTCCGTGATTTTCCTCGGCCTCATCGCAGCCTCAGCGGTTAGCAATGGCGGCGCGCTGCGTGGGATCGCCATGGTGATGGCCGGGCTTATGCTGTCGACCGTCGGCATCGATCTTACCACCGGTGACCTGCGCTTTACGCTTGGGGTTCCCGAGTTGCGCGACGGGGTGCACCTAGTGATCGTGGCAATGGGGCTGTTTGGTGTTGGTGAGCTGATTGCATCCATCAAGGCCAACCAGTCGGGCCGTGGGCGACAAGAGATCGACTATACAAAATTCTACCCCAACCGCCGTGAATGGCGCGCATCCTTTGGGCCTATTTGGCGCGGCGGGTTGATCGGTTCCTTCTTTGGCGCGCTGCCCGGGACGGGGCAAACCGTCGCCTCGGCCGTCGGATATGCGGTCGAAAAGAAAGTCTCCAAGAACAAGGATCAGTTCGGCAAGGGCGCCGTGGAAGGCGTGGCTGTGCCGGAATCTGCCAATAACTCAGCGACGCAAACCGCCTTCATCCCGACTCTGACGCTGGGTGTGCCGGGCAGTGCCAGCATGGCCATGGTGATCGGTGCTTTGATGATCCACGGCATTACCCCCGGTCCCCGCATTCTGACGGAACACACAGAGCTGTTCTGGGGTCTGGTCGCCAGTTTCCTAGTGGGCAACATCATGTTGCTGGTCTTGAACATCCCCCTGATCGGCATGTGGGTGCGGCTGCTGCAAATCCCTTACAAGCTTATGTATCCGGCCATCATCGTTTTGATCTGCATCGGGGTCTATTCGCTCAACAACAACGTCTTTGACATCTGGATGACGCTGCTGTTCGGGATCGCAGGCTATCTGATGCGGCTGTATCGGTTCGAGCCTGCGCCTTTGCTGATCGGCTTTGTCCTTGGTCCGATGATGGAAGAACAGCTGCGTCGCGCCCTTCTGCTGTCACGCGGCGACGCCATGGTGTTTCTGGAACGCCCCATCAGCGGCGGCCTGCTCACGGTGTCTGCTTTGATCCTAGCCTACGGTCTGTGGACCACGCTGCGCAATTCACGCCGCACCAAAACCACTCAAACTCATAACAAAACCTCGTCCAACACAGGAGCCTCCTCATGACCCTCTCACTCACGCGACGTGCGCTTATGGCACTGACATCTGCGGCCGTATTTGCCCTGCCCGCTGGCCACGCGATGGCCGAACCAGGCGCATGGTCCGATGAACCCGTACGCATCGTCGTCACCTTCCCGCCCGGTGGCACTTCGGATCTGGTCGCGCGCCTTCTGGCCAAACACCTGGATGAAAACTTCGGCCAAAAAGCCGTGGTTGATAACCGTCCTGGCGCTGCAGGCACCGTTGCCGCAGACTTTGTCGCCGATCAGGATGCCGATGGCACCACGCTGATGATTGCAAACAACGCACCCTTCACCATCGCACCAACGCAATTCGAGGAGCTGCCCTACGCGCCGATGAACGACTTCACCCATGTCGCCTACATCGGTGCCTCTGCACCGGGTCTCTTTGTGAAACCCGACAGCGGCATCACAACGGTGTCGGAATTTGTTGAGGCGGCCAAGGCCAACTCCATCTCCTATGGCTCATCCGGCGTGGGATCCATCAGCCACATCCTCGGCGAAGCGGTCGATGCAAGCCTACATGTCGAGACGCTGCACATCCCTTACCAGGGCAGCGCGCCTGCGATCCAGGACTTCCGCGCAGGTGTCTTGGACACATTCTATGACATGGTCGCGCAGAATTCGGACATGATCGAAGACGGTGAGGCGGTCGCAATTGCAATCGCAGCCTCAGCGCGCTTCCCTGGCATGCCGGAAGTGCCCACGTTCAAGGAACAAGGCTTTGACATCGTCATCGAAAACTGGGTCGGGCTGACTGGTCCTGCAGGCATTGACCCTGAGATTGCAGCCAAGATCCATGAAACCACATTGGCAGTCTTGGCCCTGCCCGAAGTTGCGACAACCCTCAACGATCTCGGCATCACGCACCAGCCGTTGTCGACCGAAGAGTTCACCGGTTTCGTTGAAACTCAGATCGACGTCTGGAAACCGCTCATCACTGCGGCAGGCGTAAAAGGTAAGTAACCCCGATGGGTTAATGACACTTGGGAAAGTGGAAGTGCGTGGCAAGCGATTGCCACGCACATTTCATTCTCACGCCTTCGCTTTGCGATGGGTCTTGAGATAGGTACACAGCGCCTCTGGCTCATCCGTTTGCAGCATACGCACGCCTGCATCCAACAAGGTGCCCCATGTGCCGCGGGGATCCTGCAACGCGCCGCTGTCCGCCACAAAGGTCGACCGCGCTTCGTCCAACGTGTTCACAAAAATATCGCGACCTTCGGACCATGCCGCATCGGATAGGCGCAGCACACTATCCCAACAATCAAAATTCGCCTCAATCATAGGGGCGTCCAGCTTGCGGATGACTTCGAGCATGTGATCGATATTGCTGCGGTCAATCAACACGATGGGTTTCAGGATCGTGCGCAGCCCGTCCTGGATAGACAAAGCATAGTCCAGATCGGTTTGGCCGTGGATCCACATCTTCAAATTCACTTCAGGCCCGCTGTCAGTTCGCCGCAGCGCCTCGGCAATGCGTGGTAACTGGTGGGGACGTTTCACATCCAGATCCACATAGACGCGCCCTTTGCAGTGATCCAACATCGCATCCAGGCTCGGCAGCCTCTGGTCGCTCACGGCCGCATTCGCACCCCCGAAGCCCATGAGCAGCGGCGTCTCAGCAATCTGTGACCAATGATGTGCGGCCGCGTTCATCGCGCGTCCCGTTGTGCGCAACAGCGAAATATCGTGGAGGCAAAATGGCACACCATCGATCGTCTCTTGCACATCGATTTCCACATATTGGCACCCCACGGCCAACGCATGATCCACCGCCCGCAGCGCGTTTTCCGCTGTGTCGTGCCAAGCTCCACGGTGCGCGATGGCGCAGCCTGTCCAAGATTTATCAGCAAGGAATTCTTTTAAGGGCGGCAGGGACATGGCAACAGGCTCCGGCGGGAAAACACCGATCCTCCCTACCGGTTCCACATGACGTTTGTGAGACAAGCCCTTTTTCTGCCACAGGTTTTCCTGATCCCGTTCAGGAGACCCCATGCATTAAGGTCTTATCAACCTTTGCGTCCCTAAAATCTTAGAATAACGCTGCTCGAGCCCAAAATTCTGTCCACAGTACACGTCAATTTGTCTGTGAATAGGTTGGTAACATTAATAATTTCCAGAGTGTTAATACCCATTCTTACTGTGGACTACCTCACTCTGTTTTGCTCGTATGATGCCTATCTTTGGACGAATTCGGCATCAATCCCATAGGGGATCCGGCGGAATGACCCCATAGATACAGATCAACCTCACTGTGTTCTGTGGATCGACCTAGAAAAAAGGTGACCTCAGCCAAAAAAGTTGAAAATGTTCAATAAAACTGGATAGATTCAGTCCAAAATCAAAAAAATAGTCGACAAATGCGAATCGTAACAACAAAAAATGCCCCGTAAAACAGGGCATTTTTAACGGATCTCGGTTTCTCAGCTGCGCTAGAGCCTTCGTTACAGGTCGCGTAAGTAATCCATCACCGTGGGACGTACGGTTTGCACACCACGGTGCCGTGCCCCCGCAATGATCGCGCGCAGTTCATCCAGATCGACCTTTGTCAGCAAGGACTTAACCGGGCCAATGGAAGCAGGACGCATCGACAGCGAGCGCAGCCCCATCGCCGCCAAACAAACAGCCTCAACCGGGCGGCCTGCATCCTCTCCACAGAAACTCAACGGCGTGCTCGAGATCTGACACCGTTCGACAATCCGTTCGATAAAGCTCAAGAAACTGACGTTCAAAGTGTCAAATCGATTGCGGACGCGTTCGTTCTCACGGTCAGCTGCAAAGAAGAATTGTTTCAGATCGTTGCCGCCGATCGACAAAAAGTCCACTTCGTCAAAGAACTTTTGCGGCGAAAAGGCCAGCGACGGCGTTTCAAGCATGGCTCCCACTTCAAGCCTCTCTGGCAGCACATGGCCCAGACGGCGTTCGCGTTCCACTGTCTTGTCCACCTCGCCCCGCGCTTGGCGAAACTCGTCCGCTTGTGCGATGAAGGGGAACATGATGGTCAGTGGTCGCCCTTTTGCGGCGCGCAGCATCGCTTGTAGCTGCATCCGCATCATCCCAGGCTTTTCCAGCCCCACACGAATGGCCCGCCAGCCCATCGCTGGGTTCGGCTCGTCCGTGGGCGTCATATAAGGCAGCACCTTGTCGGACCCGATGTCGAGGGTCCGAAACACCACCCGTTTGCCTTGGGAGGCATCCAGAACCCGCTCGTATTGCGCAACCAGATCCCCCCGGCGCGGCATTTGACTGCGCGCCAGAAATTGCAATTCGGTGCGAAACAGCCCCACCCCTTCGGCGCCTGACCCTTCGAGCGACGGAAGATCCGCCAAAAGGCCTGCGTTCATCATCAATTTGACCCGCTCACCGTCCTTGGTCACAGCCGGTTTGGTGCGGATCGATGCATAACGTTCTTGCGCCTTGGCCTGCATCGCCATCTTGTCCCGCAACGCGCCGGTGACATTGTCATCAGGCCGCAGATGCACATGCGCTTGTTCACCGTCGACAACGACATAATCGCCGTTCAGCGCCTCAGTCGTGATCCGTTTTGCCTGCACGACCAATGGGATGGCCAACGCACGCGCCACAATAGCGGCATGGGAGCCCACGGCCCCCTCTTCCAGCACAATCCCTTTCAGCGAGCGGCCATACCCCAGCAAGTCCCCCGGGCCGATGTTACGGGCTACCAAGATCGGATCGGCCGGCATTTCTGCGCCGGTCTCGCTGCCCTGTCCGGTCAGGTTGCGCAACAATCGGTTGGACAGATCGTCCAGATCGCTCAATCGTTCCCGCAAATAGGCGTCCTGCACCTGCCCCATCCGCGCACGGGCAAGCGATTGCTCTTTTTCCACCGCCGCTTCGGCGCTCAGGCCGCGTGCGATGTCCTCTTCCATCCGCCGCATCCAACCTTTGGAATTGGCAAACATCCGATAGGCTTCAAGAACTTGCAGCTGCTCTTTGTCGCCGTTCTTGGACATCTCGAGCATCTCGTCGACGCTCACACGCAACGCGTCCACCGCATCATTCAACCGTTCCCGCTCGCGATGGGGATCATCGGCGATGGGATTGGTGACCACGACGCGCGGTTCATGTAGCCAGATATGGCCCTCGGCAACACCTTCCTGAGCAACGACACCTTTGATCATCACCGGTTTCTGGTGCAAGGGTGACAAAGCCGCGCCTTCGCCGACAAAGGCACCCAGTTCCGTCATTTCGGCCAAGACCATCGCAACGACTTCCAGCGCATAAACAGCATCAGCGGAAAATTCGCGCGCATCTTTGGACTGGACAACCAGAACGCCCAGCATCTCTCCCAAGCGCTGCACGGGGATCCCTAGGAACGAGGAATAGCGTTCCTCGCCGGTTTCCGGCATATAGCGGAAGCCTTTGGCGTTCGGAGCATCCGGTGTATTGACTACCTTTCCTGTCTTGGCGACGCGTCCCACAAGACCTTCGCCAATCCGCAGCCGGCTTTCATGAACTGATTCAGCGTTCAAACCCTGGGTTGCACAGAGTTCCAAGGTTTCCGCATCGCGGAACAAATAGATTGAACACACTTCGGTGCCCATACTGTCGCCGATCAAATGAGTGATCTTGTCCAATCGCGCCTGACCAGCGTCATCGCCAGCCAGAGCCTCACGTAGACGGCCAAGCAGCCTACGACTTTCGGATTCTGTTGCCTCAGACATAAACACCCTTTCCAGGATTCATATTCTTTACAGCCTATTAGGCCATAAAGCTGCCCATGTGAAATGCGCAAATGAAAACGCTGTAGTTTCTCCTCCACACAATGCCCATGCTACAGCTTTGGGCAAAGCCGGGTACAATGTGCGAGTGAGAGAGGCGGGATGCAAGCAGTTTCCTCGCCGCTATGCAGCATCGGCGAGACATCAACACTGCCATACTACCCTTCCGGGTTTCGTACGCGCCCCGGCGAATTTGCGTTAAGGTGCACCTGTGCCCCATACGCGATCACGCGCGCCCACAAAAAAGCCCCCGCCTAGGTTAGGCGGGGGCTGTGTCGATCAGATATGGGGTAGGATCAAGCTTTGTCGAGCTCAAAGGCGTCGTGCAGCGCCTGCACTGCCAGTTCCATGTATTTCCGGTCGATCAGGACCGAGATTTTGATCTCGGACGTGGTGATGACCTGAATGTTGATGCCTTCGTCAGAGAGGACTTTGAACATCTTGGCGGCAACACCTGATTGCGACCGCATACCGATGCCTACCACCGACACCTTGGCGACATCAGTGTCGGCAACCAGCTCAGCGTAGTTCAGATCGCCTTTTTCCTTGATGGCAACCAGGGCCTGCTCTGCGCGGGCCACCTGGTCGGTGGGACAAGAGAAGGTCATATCGGTGCGGCCGTCTTCAGAAATGTTCTGAATGATCATATCCACATTCACACCGGACTCTGACAAAGAGCCAAAGATGGTTGCCGCAATCCCAGGACGGTCCGCAACCGAGATCAGGGTCATTTTGGCTTCGTCACGGGAATAGGCGACGCCGTTTACAACATTGGATTCCATGATTTCCTCCTCGTCGCAGACCAGGGTGCCGGCCTCGTCGGATTGTTCTTCGAAACTTGAAAGGACGCGCAGTTTCACTTTGAAACGCATCGCCAGCTCAACCGAGCGTGTTTGCAGGACTTTAGCGCCCAGCGACGCCAGCTCCAGCATCTCTTCAAAGGCGATTTTGTCCAGTTTACGCGCTTTGGCGCAGATGCGGGGGTCAGTAGTGTAGACGCCATCGACATCGGTATAGATGTCACAGCGCTCCGCACCAAAGGACGCCGCAAAGGCCACAGCCGTGGTATCAGACCCACCCCGGCCCAGCGTCGTAATGCGACCTTCGGGGCTGATGCCCTGGAAGCCTGCAACAACCGCAACCTTCATACCTTCACCAAATTTGGTGCTGATATTTTCGGTCGGGATCTCTTCGATCCGGGCCTGGCTGTGCGCAGAATTGGTTTTGAGCGGCACTTGCCAGCCCTGCCAGCTGCGAGCGGGCACGCCCATCTCCTGCAGCGTCAGCGCCATCAAACCGGCGGTGATATTTTCGCCCGAGGACACGACGGCGTCATATTCACGCGCGTCGTACAAAGGCGACGTCTCGCCGACCCAGCCCACCAGCTCGTTCGTTTTCCCGGACATCGCCGAGACGATGACGATCACGTCATAGCCTTTAGCCACCTCAACGCCCACGCGTTTGGCGGCGCGGCGGATGCGGTCCAGATTGGCGACGGATGTCCCGCCAAATTTCATCACAAGAACGGGCATTGGATAAACCTCCCGTGCGCTCTCAGTTAAAAGTATCGCGCGTCTTTAAACCCGGTACAATACAAGCGCAAGAAATGCCAATTGTAGCGATACAATCGGGAAAACGCCTTGTTTTCAAGGCACCTCAGCGCAATCAGGATCGCCAGAACCGCACGGTCAGAATCGCATAGACGGCCAGCAATTCCAGACGCCCGATCAACATTGCGATGATCAGGATCCACTTGGCCGTATCATTGAGCGGCGCAAAGTTTCCAGCGGGACCAATCACATCGCCCAGGCCAGGACCAACATTGGCCACAGCCGTCGCGGCCCCTGAAACCGCCGTAACAAAATCCAAGCCCGTCAGCGCCAAAAGCCAAGCTACAACTCCCAGCGTCAGGATGAAGAACATGAAAAAGGAAATAACCGAGCTGAGGACATCCTGCCCCACCGGCCGCCCCTCATAGCGCGGAAAGAACACCCCATGCGGCGAGCGGATCTTTTGAATTTGCACACGGACCGAGGCAATAAGCAGTTGATAGCGGAAGATTTTGACCGAACAGGCAGTCGACCCCGCACAGCCCCCGATCAGACCGATGAAAAAGAACATCATAATCAGGAAATTGCCCCACCCCATGTAATCAACGCTGGCATATCCGGTGCCGGAAATGATCGAAGTGATGTTGAACAGTGCCTCACGCACCGCTTGTTCGGGGTGATGCGGAAAGACGGTGACCAGCACGGCAGTGGTGACGACCACCAACAGCGCGATAATTGTCAAAAATGCGCGCACCTGCGAGTCGTGAAAAATGGGACTCGTCTGACCATTGACCATTTGCACATACCGCACGAATGGAAGCGCTGCGATAATCATAAAGACAGATGCCGCATATTCGGTCGGTCCGGAGAACGCCCCAAACGAGGCATCATAATTTGCAAAACCGCCAGTAGATGTCGTGGTCATCGCATGGCAGATCGCATCAAATGGGCTCATCCCTAACGCACCATACACCACAGCACAGGCAACTGTAATACCGACGTAAATCATCGAAATTTGCCGTGCAATGGCCTGCGCACGCGGCAGGATTTTACCCATGGTATCAAAGGCTTCAGAGCGGAAGATCTGCATGCCTCCAACTCTCAGCTCCGGCAAGAAAACCATTGCAACCACAATAATACCAATCCCGCCCAGCCATTGCAGGATTGCGCGCCACAACAATATCCCGCGTGGCATTTCGTCCAGCCCAGACAAAATTGTGGATCCCGTGGTGGTCAGCCCCGACATCGCTTCGAAAAATGCATCAACAAATCGAAGGTCGGTCTCTCCCAACATCAAAGGGATTGCGCCAAAGATTGGCAGCGCGGCCCAAACCCCAGTCGTCAACAGGAAGGTTTGCCGGATATCCAACCCTTGCCCAACACCATTCGCACAGGACAGTGCCAACAACCCGCCTGCCAGAATGGTAACAATCGCGCTTTCCAAGAAGACAGGCCAATGCCCCTGCCCGTCGATCAAGTCGACCAACAGTGGAAACAGCATTGTGCAGCCCAAAATACCGACCAAAAGGCCGACGACATATCCAATGGGACGTAGATCTAACATGAGGCGCAGCGTTGGCGCTGCGCGCTCTTTCTGTCAACCCACTGATTAATCACAAGAGCTGAGTTCTGGCGATCAATCCGAACTGTCGCTGGTATCCGCTTTTGTTGCGGGCATCGCTGGAGGTTTGGACGGCGCACGTGAGGAGCGGCGCGACGGCGCGGATTGGGACGCGGTCTCAGTCTTCACAGGCGCGGCCTTGGCTTCCTCACGACGGGTACTGATAAAGGTCTCAGCAGGGTTTGCAGCGGCCGCCGGTTTGGCTGGCGCAGGTTTGGCAGCAGCCTTTTTGACAACTGTTGCTCTGGGTGCTGTCTTTGTCGCTGCAGGCTTTGGTGCAGCTTTGGGCGCGGCAGGTTTGGCCGCCGGTTTCGGTGCTGCTTTGGCCGCAGGCGCTGGTTTGGGCGTAGCCGCGGGTTTGGCAGGCGCGGCTTTGGTGGCTGTTGTCTTGGTCGCTGCGGCCTTTGGCGCTGGCTTCACAGCTGTTTTAGGGGCTTCGGCCTTGACCGCCACTTTGCGGGCAGCTTTTGGCGCAGGTGTCGGCTCAGCTTTGGCGGCAGCTTTTGCCGTCGTTTTCGGTGCGGCGGCTTTCTTGGCAGGTGCCTTACGCACAGGTTTCGCAGCAGGTTTTGCCGGGGGCATCAGCGCTTTGGGTGCTTCTGCGGTTGGTCCCGCCAACATCAGAGGCCCAGTTTCAAACATCGTCTGATAAAAGCGCGCGATGGACTGGGCATATTTGACCTGCTCAACAGGAGCCTGCAGCGCGGCACCAGTAAAACCGCGCCAGAATTTCATTTGGGCGCCCGCCATATACCCCGCCAATTCATGCGGTGTTTTCGCATCCTCGGGGAACATTTGAAAACGGATCATTGTCTTCTCCTTACGTCTTTAACGGCCCGCCAATGGCAGAGATCAATCCCCAGGGGCCTCCAGTCATGGTGAAACAAAGAAGAGAGCAGGTGCGGTTTTCGCACCCGGATTGTCGCAGCTTGGACAGAGCTGATCGATCCATTCACACCCTCCAGCGTCCAAAGGCACCTCTGTGCGTTTGGCGTTAAGAGGAAGGTTAACAGCAATCGGGCGCAATACAGCATAAAAAATGCCGCACTGCGGCGAAAAACCTACGATGCCGTTCACCCACTGCGCAATCCGCGCCCCGAGCAGCGCTTAATTCATCGGTCCAGAGGTCGAATTTAGCCCTTATGGATCAGGGTCGAGAACTGATGCGGATCCAAGCTGCGTGTCGCAAAGGTCGGGCCTTGGGTCAGCACACTGATCGCATCATGGCTGTGTAGGCTTTCCTGATGGCTGGCAACGATACGGAAATCGGCAATTCTCGAATCGCTTTTGAGCGCTTCGCAAAACAACCGTGCAGCATCTTCGACAAAAATCGGATTGGCTGCGTTCAGCTCGGCAAAGGCCTGTTCGTCCTCACGTTTGACCATCACCTGCGTCTCGGTTGGCACCGCATTGCGGCAATGATCGATCAAATCCTCGAACCACAGAATGCTGGCGTTGGGGTCGGCCAGCACCGAAATCCGCGCCACCGAACGTTGGGAATGTGGCGTCGCCAACTGACCGCGTGCCTGACGGGCGTGTTCGGACAACTCCAGCGAACAAGGACAGGTCGAGGAATATACATAGTCCAGATGAATGATCATCTGCCGCACACCTTCCACGTCCACCAATTCCAGCGCGATGTCGTAATATTGGTAACCGCTCAACCCCGAACGCAGGCTGTTGATCTTGGCTGGGAACGAGAACCGCATCTGTAAGCGGGCATCCAAGCTCTCAAGATCCGCTAGGTAGTCGTCCAAAGCATCCGCAAGCACATGAAAAGAAAACGTCTTTTCAGCATGTTTATAGAACGACCGCATGATGCGGGACATATTGATGCCCTTCTTCTCCGCGTCCAAAGATACAGTGCCGGTCACCGAAGTTTCAAGCGTCAGGTCGCCGCCATCACGGGTATGAAACCGAATCGGCAGACGGAAATTTGAAATCCCGACGTGTTGGATCTGTTCTTTTGCGCCCTTGATCAGGCTGGACGGGCCATTTTGCAGATCCGGCAAGGTTGCCCGATACTCTGCATCTGCAACAAAATCTTCGGGGTAGGCCCGTGACAGATCCGGGTAATTTGAGACCGCTCGATCTGGCAACAACCGCGCCACAGCTGGATCCAACTGTGCAATTTCCACCTCAGTTGCGCTGGCGGCCCATTGGCGCAGCACATCAAGGGCTGCCTGCGCCTCATCAAGGTCAGGGGCATCAGCCAGTTTGCTGGGGTGGATATTCATGGGACAGATCCCCTTGTCGCAGCAATGATTGCACAGGTGTGCGTGTGTAGCCTCATACGCAGGAAAAGACAAAAGGGATGCGAAAAATACGGCATTTGAGCCGCAATCCATGACATCTACTCAGCGTCGACCCGCGCAATACAACGTAAAATGGGGGCGAGACGCCCCCAAGTCCAATAGTTTTCACATGTTCCACCTGTGACGGCGCACAACGGTTACCGCTGGGCAGCCTCTAGCGCCTGGGTGAGATCCGCAATCAGATCATCGACGTCTTCCAAGCCAACAGAGAACCGTACGAGACCAGGTGTAATACCCAGATCGTCTTTCTGCTCGTCGCTCAAACGCTGGTGGGTGGTGGTCGCCGGGTGGGTCGCGATGGACTTTGCATCACCGAGGTTGTTAGAGATCACCGGAATGGTCAGCGCGTTGCAGAACTTGAACGCAACCTCTTTGCCACCCTTCAGATCAAGCGACAAAACCGTACCGCCATTGCCACCCAACTGGGTTTGCACCAACGCGTTTTGCGCATGGCTGTCCAACCCAGGATAGATCGTGCGTTCCAATGCCGCGTGACCTTCAAAGTGCTTGGCGATTTTCAGCGCGCTTTCGGCCTGCGCCTTTACCCGCAGATCAATGGTCTCCAACCCTTTGAGCATGACCCACGCGGTAAACGGGCTCATCGCGCCACCGGTATGTTTCATATAGGGCTCAACCGTGCCACGGATCAGCTCTTTGGAGCCCAAAATCACGCCGCCGAGCGCCCGGCCCTGACCATCGATGTGTTTGGTCGCGGAATAGATCACCAGATCTGCGCCTTGGGCAATGGCATCGGAAAACACCGGTGTAGAAAACACGTTGTCGACCACAACGGTGGCACCAACCGCATGCGCGATCTCAGCCACGGCTGCGACATCAATCACTTCCAAAGTCGGGTTTGACATGCTTTCAAAGAACACGGCCTTGGTGTCTGAACGCACAGCCGCACGCCATTGGTCCAAATCGGTGCCATCGACAAAAGACACTTCAACACCATACCGCGCCAGAATGCTTTCAACGATATAAAGGCAGGACCCAAACAATGCTTTGGCAGAAACGATGTGATCGCCCGCTTTCAGCAGGGAGGTCAGCGCACCGCTTACGGCAGCCATGCCAGATGCCGTGGCAAAGGCGTCCTCGGCCCCTTCCAGCATCGCAATGCGGTTTTCGAACATCGCCACGGTCGGGTTGCCATAACGGGCATAGATAAATTCATCTTCGCCAATTTCGACAAAACGGGCCTCGGCCTGTTCGGCGGTGTCGTAAACAAAGCCCTGGGTGAGGAAGATCGACTCGCTCACCTCATTGTATTGGCTCCGGCGGGTGCCGCCGTGGACCAGCTTGGTGCGGCTTTTCCAGTTCTCGCTCATCTCATGTTCTCCTGCGCATGTGCGGCGCACATAAAAAAACTCCCGTCCGGCCAAGCGAAAGGGAGTCCTTGTCGTCCTGACCTCTTTAGCGGCAAGTTTAACGTGGCCCGCAATCCGGTAACAAATCACCACGATCAGTCAGAAACTGACGCTTTGTTGCTACGCTTCCGCAAGATCGCCGTCAAGCCTGCAGATCGTTACCAAGCTGTTACCGAGCTGTCATCAACGCGTCACTGCATTTCTCTAGGCGGTGCCCAAACATATCTTATAACTGGGGTATAAGATGGCTTTTCTACGGATTAACGCAGTCGGCGAAAGCCCGCGGCTACATGGGTCCCCGGCGGACGTGAACACGGCACTTGACCCGCTAGTAGAGGGAGATGGGCCGATCATTATCATGATCCACGGTTTCAAGTATCAGCCCGGCAATCCGCACCATTGTCCACATCGACATATCTTCTCTTTGGATCCAGACCATCTGCCATGGAAAGCGCCCTCCTGGCCGCGTCAGCTTGGGTTTGGCCTTGGCCACGCGGATGAGGGGCACGCTATTGCCTTTGGCTGGAACTCACGCGGCACCCTGCTGCAGGCGCAAGCCCGCGCATTGGAAGCGGGACGCGCATTGGCCAAAGTCGTTGCGCGCCTACATGAAATGGCCCCTGAACGCCCCGTCCATATCATCGGCCACTCACTTGGTGCGGATATCGCGCTCGAAGCACTGCACCATCTGCCCCGAAATGCGGTGGACCGGATTATCTCGCTGACGGGTGCAAGCTATCAAAGCCGTGCTTTGTCTGCCTTGGAAACGCCGGCAGGTAGCACGTGCGAACTGTTCAATATCACCAGCCGTGAAAACGACCCCTTTGATTACTTGTTTGAGCTTTTAACACCTGCGCCACGCCGCGGCGACCGTGCCATCGGACAAGGCTTGATGGCACGCAATGCTTTGACGATACAAATCGACTGCCTTGAGACGTTGAAACAGCTCGACACATGCGGTTTTGCGATCCCTCATCCGCGTCGTCGCGTTTGCCACTGGTCGACATACACCCGCGCAGGAACTCTACGGTTTTATAAAAACCTGATGCGCAGCCCCGAGGCGACGCCTCTCGCCAGCCTGCGCAATCAGCTCCCGGAACGCAGTGCCAGCCGCTGGTCACGCATTTTTGCCCCGATCCCGCGCCAAGCCCCCTTGCCTGTATGGCAGCAGACATGATCCTGTCCTGACTGACAGCGCTCAGAAAGGGATCCCATGCCGGACGCAATTGAACTTTACTATTGGCCGACGCCCAATGGATGGAAAATTTCCATCGCATTGGAAGAGTTTGACCTGCCTTACAACACGCATCTGATCAATATCGGCAAGGGCGACCAGTTTGCTCCAGATTTCCTGAAGATCGCCCCGAACAACCGTATGCCCGCGATCATCGATCCAGACGGGCCAGACAGCGCGCCGATTTCGGTGTTTGAAAGCGGTGCAATCCTGCAATATCTCGCGCGGAAAACCGGGCAGTTCGGCGGAGAGACCGAACGCGAACGGGTGGAGGTTGACCAATGGCTCATGTGGCAGATGGGCGGCGTAGGTCCGATGGCAGGACAAGCGCATCACTTCCTGAAATATGCCCCCGACGATCTGCCTTACGCCAAATCACGCTACCGGGACGAGGCTGCCCGCCTCTATGGGGTATTGGATCGCCGCCTTGCGGATCGCCCTTTTGTCGCAGGAGACAACTACACCATTGCTGACATGGCAATCTGGCCTTGGGCATCGCTTTGGCAGGGGCAAGAACAGACGCTGGACGATAAACCTCATCTTGCGCGTTGGCTCAAGACGCTTTGGGAACGTCCGGCCCTACGTCGAGGTCGCGCCCTGCATGCAGATTTGCGCAAGGACCGGTCTGACACCTGGGTCACGGGCGACCTCTTTCCAGAAGACAGCTAACGCTCGTATTTGAACCAAAAACAGGCGCGTCTAAAACGCGCCTGCCAAATAAACGGCCGCGCTTTGCGCAACAGATCTCTTCGCCGCGCCAAAGGCGCGGCCATGCCCAACCGCAAGCTGGCGATCCTTGGATCGACCATCGCGCGGGCGGGAGCTTACCCCTCTTTAGGCTCACTCTTGTCCTCCTCAATTCCATGGACTTGGAACACTTTGGTCTGCGCCATGAAAAACAGGAACATCGCCGCCGAAAGGCCAAAGGTTTTAAAGTAAACCCAGGTCTCTTCGCTTTGGGTGCGCCAGATCAGTTCATTCGCGACAGCAAGCACCAAGAAGAACACGCACAAGCGACGTGTCAATATCATCCACCCGGCATCTTCCATCGCCAGGGCTTCTTCCATCACAACTTTGAGGTAGCTTTTACCGCGCAACAGCCCGGCCCCCAAAATACCGCCAAACAGCAGGTAAATCATCGTTGGCTTCATCTTGAAGAAACGTTCATCGTTGAACCAGACAGATAGCCCACCAAAGACCACAACCAGAACAACGGTGGCGATCTGCATCTTCGACAGATGCCCGGTCAGCTTCCACAAAATGCCAGAGCAGATCACCAACAGTGGGACAAAACAGGCTGTCACAACGACAAAACCGCCGTATTCGGTGCCTCCAATGGTAAAAACCTCATCCTTCAGCTTTAAATAGCCAATGAAAAAAAGCAGCACCGGCCCAAACTCCAGCGCAGTTTTCATCCAAGGGGCAACTTTCTTTTCGCTCATCTGTCCCAATCCAAATTCCCGGCGGTGCTTAGCCGCCCATTTCCACAATGACCGCGCCCAGCGCAATCAAAGCCATTAGCATCAGGCGGCGTGGCCCAACGGTCTCTTTCAACACGATCCAACCAATCACGGCTGCAAAAACGGTTGAGGTTTCGCGCAAAACCGCAGCCTCCCCAACCTTATCCAGCCGCGTGGCCAACATCACCGATCCAAAGGAGGCAAATGCCACCAATCCGCCGACGAACCCGCGCAACATCAGGGGCGCAAGCGTTGGGCGCACCTCCATTCTGCGCCAACGCTGGGTCGCGATCACCGGAAACAGCGCCCCGTCGATCATGAAGAACCACGCCAGAAAGGTAAATGGATCCGCTGTCGCACGAATGCCATAGGCGTCATAGGTGGTGTAAAGCGCAACAAACAGTCCCGTCATACCCGCCAAGGCCAAGGCAACACCCAATGTGTCGCGATTGCTTTCCAAAAACAGATAGTTATAGACCGCAAGCCCGAAGATCCCGGCCAACAGCACGCCAACACCCAACCATTGCGTCAGTGTGAAGGTCTCTTCAAAGATCAGATAGGCGCCGATGACCGCAAACAATGGTCCCGTCCCGCGCACAACCGGATAGACCACCGTGTAACTGCCCTTGGTATAGGCAAAGGCCTGCAGCAGTTTATAAGCCACATGGATCACCCAGGCGCCAAGGAAGATCAGCCACATATGGGCTTCGGGCCACGGCACGACAAACAATGCAAAGGGTGCCGCCATCACGGCATAGGAGAAATCAATCGCCCCGCGTGACAGCCAGGGATCATGTCGTCCTTTTTGAAGCGCGCCAAAAACAGCATGTAAAAACGCGGCCGACAGGGCGAGTATCAGGGCCAGCTGGTGACCAGCCTCGGTCCCTTCTAAGGAGATCAGCCAGTCGCTCACCCATTAGCCCCGATCAAGGCCCGTCAGCGCAGCTGCAAATTCTTCGGGATCAAATGGGGCAAGGTCATCAATCTGTTCACCCACTCCAATTGCGTGGATCGGCAGGCCAAATTTGTCGGCCAGCGCCACCAACACACCGCCCTTTGCGGTGCCGTCCAGTTTGGTCATTACCAGACCAGACACGTCGGCGAGCTTTTGGAAAACACCAACTTGGTTCAGCGCATTTTGACCCGTGGTCGCGTCCAACACCAGCAGCGTATTATGCGGCGCGCTCGGGTCTTTCTTGCGGATCACACGCACGATTTTGGCGAGCTCTTCCATCAGGTCGGCGCGGTTTTGCAAACGCCCTGCGGTGTCGATCATCAAAAGGTCTGCACCGTCTTCCTCGGCCTTGGTCATTGCGTCAAATGCAAGGCTGGCCGGGTCTGACCCTTCCGGCGCGGTCAGCACCGGAACACCAGCGCGGGTGCCCCAGACCTGCAGTTGTTCGACCGCAGCGGCGCGGAATGTATCGCCGGCTGCAATCACCACCGATTTCCCAGCAGCTTTGAACTGACTGGCCAGTTTGCCGATGGTTGTGGTCTTTCCGGATCCATTGACGCCAACAACCAACACCACCTGCGGGCGTTTTTCATAGATCGGCATGGGCTTGGCCACATGCTCCATCACACGCGCCACTTCTTGCGCCAGAAGCTCTTTGATCTCGCGGCTGGACAAGCGTTTGCCCAATCGCCCCTCAGCCATATTCGATGTCACCCGCAGTGCGGTATCCACCCCCATATCGGAGGCAATAAGCAACTCTTCCAGCTGCTCCAACATATCGTCATCCAACACGCGGCGGGGCTCATCCTTGCCACCACGCCCGATCAACCGTCCCAAAATGCCGGGTGATTTCGCTGGTTCAACTGGTGTCGGCGCAGCCGCTGGCGTCACCTCAACTGGGGTTGGTTCTGGATCAGGGGAGTTAACCGGAGTATCAGCGACTTCCGGCTCCGCGACAGCCTGTTCGGCCTCAGGCGCCTCAGGTTCAACTGCTGCGATCTTTGCGGGCGTCTCACCGCCCTCTTCCACAATCGCATCAAGACCTTCCTCCAGTTTTGAAGAAGATTTGAACAGCCGTTCCTTGAGCTTTGAGAAAAACGCCATCGAGCACTCCAGACCATCGTTTGCACACCACCTAATGCGGATTGGCGAGACATGCAAAGCCAAGGGGGCGGGAAATTCGAAATAAACCAGCGGGCGTGGCAGCTTTCCCTTGTTCATGACCGTCGCTGCGGTCAAGTTACGCCGCACTGTCCCTCCCCTGGTCCGGAGATCCGCCCCCTGTGTTCTGGTTCACTTTTGCTAGCCTCACCCCACTTGGGTTGATTGTCATCGCTGCCCTGACTGGCGGTGTCTGGGGCTGGATGTCGTTGGCTGGCATTACGCTGGGCGTGTTTTGTCTTGACCATTTTAGCCGCTACAAGATTGCGCCGTCGGGTCGCGGAGCCGATCTGCTGCTAACAACAGTTGGCTTGGCGCATTTCGCAGTGCTGGTGACCATTTTCGCGTATCTCCCACAGCTGCCGCTTATTGAAGCCCTGCCTTTGGCCCTGGCTGTGGGGCTGGCCTTTGGCCAAATCTCCCACCCTGCGGCCCATGAAATGATCCACCATAAAGATCGCCGGATGCGTCGTTTGGGGCGCGCGGTCTATGGCAGTATGCTGTTGGGGCATCACGCCAGCGCCCATATGCGGGTGCACCATATTCATGTGGCAACCGATCAGGACCCGAATTCAGCGCCACGCGGCATGGGATTTTATCGTTTTTACATCAAGGCTTGGACGGGATCCTTTCGCGCAGGGTTTAGGGCCGAAACCGCAGCACGCGCGCGGCAGACCAACCCGCAGCCTTGGTTCACGCACCCCTATTTGGGTCATATCCTCTGGGCCTGTGCTACGCTTACCTACGCCGTCGCCATTTCCGGACCACCGGGCCTGCTCTGGGGGCTGTTCATCTGTCTTTATGCACATGCTCAGGTGTTTTTGGCCGACTATGTTCAACACTATGGGCTGCGTCGTCGGATTTTGGCGACTGGAAAACCGGAACCCGTCGGGTCAGCGCATTCCTGGAACGCGCCGCATTGGTATTCATCCGTTATGATGTTGAATGCGCCACGTCATTCCCATCATCACACGGCTCCCACAACACCATATCCGGCACTTAGACAGGATGCGGATATGCCAACCCTGCCTTATGCGCTGCCCGTCATGGCAGTCATTGCGCTGCATCCGCCCCTGTGGCGTCGCATCATGGCACGTCGGCTGAATGCGCTCACCTCACAATGAATTTTGCCGCAGAAGCGTGAAACTCTGCCACACTGGGTACATGCGTATTGGATTTGTGATTCCCCTGATTTTGTCGACCATGGCCGCACAGGCTGAACCGCTGACGGCGGAACGCTTTGACAGCTATACCCAAGGCAAAACAGTCTACTATGATTCGAATGGCCTGCCCTATGGTGCGGAAACCTATCTGCGCAATCGACGGGTGCGGTGGTCCTTTTTGGATGGTTCCTGCCAAGAAGGGAGCTGGTATCCCCAAGAGGAACAGATCTGCTTTCTTTATGAGGGGAGCGATCGTGCGCAATGCTGGGATTTTGAGCTGGGTGAAAACGGCATCACTGCCGTCTTAGAAAGCGAATTTGGCCGCACCGAATTGCAAGAAGTCGCCCCCAGCGGACGGCAGTTGATCTGCCCCGGACCAGAGGTTGGCGTCTGACCCCAGATCAGCAA
The DNA here is from genome assembly GCA_947497985.1 of uncultured Paracoccaceae bacterium. Classification (GTDB taxonomy): domain Bacteria; phylum Pseudomonadota; class Alphaproteobacteria; order Rhodobacterales; family Rhodobacteraceae; genus Epibacterium. The sequence continues at coordinate 153,198 of CANMIX010000007.1, read as the reverse complement.
GGCTTGTTTAAAACAAGCTGCCCTGTCCCGGCTTTTCCTGTTTTGGCTCCCCTTCAGTCGGTGTTGCCGTTCGTTCCTGCCCACCCTGCTGCGCAGTGTCTCGTGCCAACTCAAATTCGCCATCCGCAAATTCAATACGCAATGCGTCGGCGTTTGCTGCATCCATTCGGCTGGTCACAATACCATCGCTTGATCGAACCACAGCATAGCCACGTTCGAGCGTTGCCTTGTAGCTCAAGATCTCCAGCTGGCGTGCATTGGCTGACAACAGTTGGCGCTGCCGGTCGACACGTCCTATCTGGGCTGCTTCGATACGTTGGGCCAACGCCGCAATCCGCTCTTTTTTTTGGGCAATGTCGCGCTCTAACGGGCGCACCGTCAATCGTGATGACAGATTGCGCAGCTTATCCTGCCGCCCCGCAACCAAACCACGCAATGTCGCAGGTCGCAAAGACGCCGCGCGCTCGCTCAGCACCACACGTCGCCGCTGCACCCCGGATATCAACGCGGAAGGCAATCGATCGGCCACGCGGTCCAACCGCTGGCGCGGGGTTTCCAACAAAATCTCTGGTCGCGGTAAGGCACGGGACAGATCATTCAAACGCTGCCTGCGCATCTGCACCGCGTTTCCTGCAGCCCGCGACAGGCGAGCGCCTTGCTCAGCGGTCCAGCCCAACAAATCCAAACGCACAGGCACCGCAAGCTCTGCCGCCGCAGTGGGCGTCGGCGCGCGTTTGTCAGAGACATAATCGATCAGCGTTGTATCGGTTTCATGCCCCACGGCAGAGATCAGCGGAATGGCACTGTCGGCCGCGGCGCGTGCAACCACTTCTTCGTTAAATCCCCACAGATCCTCGATCGCGCCACCGCCACGGGCAACGATAATCAAATCCGGACGTGGCAGCGCCCCGCCGGGGGTCATCTGATTGAAACCGTTGATCGCACGGGCAACTTCACCGGCGCAATTCTGTCCCTGAACCGCCACCGGCCAGACCAACACTTTGCGCGGGAAACGGTCGCGTAGGCGGTGCAGAATATCGCGGATCACCGCACCAGATGGTGAGGTCACAACGCCAATGAATTGCGGCAAATAGGGCAGCGGTTTTTTCCGGGCGTCCGAAAACAACCCCTCTGCTTCCAGCTGCTTCTTGCGCTTTTCCAACAGGGCCATCAATGCGCCCTGCCCGGCGACCGCGACCTCATCCACGTTCATATTGTATTTGGACTGTGCCCCAAACGCGGTCAGACGGCCGGTGACAACAACCTCCAACCCTTCTTCGGGTACAACTGACAGGCCCGCGATCTGACCTTTCCAGGTGGTACAGGCCAGGACCGATTTATCGTCCTTGATGTCATAATACAGATGCCCCGAGCGCGCTTTGAACACGCGCCCGACTTCGCCCTTGACCCGGATACGTCCAAAGGAGCCTTCGAGCGTACGTTTTACTTCACCTGACAGCTCGGAAACTGTGAATTCCGGCGCGTTCTGGCCGGGTGCGGGATCGTCAAACAGGTCGGACATGGGGGCTCGGGCCTCGGCAGGTTTGCAAGGGTTCTTGTTTTAGCGTCGCGCGCAGCATATGACACGCCGCAAGCAAGGCCAAGCAGATCGGAGACAGCGCAATGAATATCCTTATCCTCGGCAGCGGCGGGCGCGAACATGCGTTGACCTGGGCTGTGAAGCAAAACCCAAAATGCGACAAGCTGATTGTGGCACCGGGCAATGCAGGTATCGCGGCTATCGCAGAATGTGCCGATTTGGATATTCTGGACGGCGGCGCAGTTGCGCGGTTCGCCGAAGAAGAAGCGATTGATTTTGTGATCGTCGGCCCCGAAGCGCCCCTGGCCGAAGGGGTTGCGGACCGTCTACGCGAAGCGGGCCTGCTGGTCTTTGGTCCCTCCAAGGATGCGGCGCGTCTGGAAGCCTCCAAAAGCTTTACCAAGGAAATCTGTGACGCCGCCAATGCGCCCACCGCAGGCTATGGCCACTTTACCGACGCCGAAGCGGCCAAAGACCACGTGCGTAAAAACGGCGCGCCCACTGTGGTCAAGGCTGACGGTCTGGCCGCAGGCAAAGGCGTGATCGTGGCGATGGACGAACAAACCGCGCTGGACGCGATTGACGATATGTTCGGAGGTGCCTTTGGTGGCGCCGGCGCTGAAGTCGTGATCGAAGAGTTTATGGAAGGCGAAGAAGCGTCCTTGTTCGTGCTGGTCGACGGCGAAGACGTTCTGTCCATCGGCACCGCGCAAGACCACAAACGCGTGGGCGAAGGCGACACCGGCCCCAACACCGGCGGCATGGGTGCCTATTCCCCCGCTCCGGTCCTGTCAGCTGCGATCGAAGAAAAGGCGATGGAAGAGATCGTGAAACCCACGATGAAAGCCATGGCTGATCGCGGCATGCCGTATCAGGGTGTGTTGTACGCAGGCCTGATGATCAAAGACGGCCAACCGCGTCTGGTGGAATATAACGTGCGCTTTGGTGATCCTGAATGTCAGGTCCTGATGTTGCGTTTGGGTGGTCAGGTTCTTGACCTGCTGCAAGCCACCGCCGAAGGACGTCTGAAGGAAGCGCAAGTCAACTGGGCCGACGATCATGCGATCACTGTTGTCATGGCGGCCAATGGCTATCCCGGTTCGTATGAGAAAGGCACAGAAATCAAAGGTCTGGACGCCCTGCCAGAAGACAGCAAAAATATGGCGTTTCATGCAGGGACCAAAGCCGCGGATGGCAAAACCCTGGCTACCGGCGGCCGCGTTTTGAACATCACTGCACGCGGCGATGATCTGCAAGAGGCACGCGACCGTGCCTATGCCATGGTTGATCAGATCGACTGGCCCGAAGGGTTTGTGCGCCGCGACATCGGCTGGCGCGCGCTTTAGGGCGCAGCAAACATCAAAGCATCGGTGGGGGCTCCCGCCGAAAATCAGGGGGCAGTCTTGCCCCCTTTTTCGTTGGGCGTGGCAGCGGACCTTACGGCCCGCTGCTTGGCGCACCAAAACAGCGGTTGCAAATTATGAGGTCTTGTTTTGCCTGGAAATCCTAGGCTTTATGGTGGAATGACCCCCTATCGCCTGTTGGCCACATCCCCCCAATTGACCGCAGCTTTGACGCTGATGCGCGAAAGCTTTGCTTTTATGGACGGTCGGATTGACCCACCGTCTTCCATTCACCATTTGACCTTGCACAAGCTGCAACAACAGGCGTTGGAAGGAGAAATCTGGGCCCTGGGCACGCCACTGTCAGCATGCCTCGTGCTCACACCGCGTGGAGAGTCACTGTACCTTGGCAAACTAGCTGTTGACCAACGCCTTCGCGGGACTGGATGTGCGCGCCAATTGGTTGACCACGCAGCCACGCGCGCGGCGGCACTTCAATGTAGCTGTCTGGAACTCGAAGTACGGGTCGAACTGGTGGAGAACCAGGCCGCCTTTGCTCGTATGGGATTTGTAGAGATCACGCGAACCTCGCATCCCGGATTTACAGATCCAACCTCTGTGACCATGCGCCGCCCGGTATAACAAAGGGACACGGCCATCTACGCGGGCGCGATCGGTTTGGATGCATTGCGTGCGCTCCGCCAATGCGCAAGCGTTTCAAATAGCTCCGCCGAATATGACCGGACGTCTTTTTGATCTTTTTATTATCTCCACGCAATTATTGAACTTTTCTCATGCAGTTACTGGCATATACTTACCAAACGGCAGCCTCTTCCTGAATTCGTTTTCATTCACCAGTTTATGTTTTTGACGGAGCCCCAATGACCGACATCAAAGATCCATCACAGCCCCCCATCGGCCTTGCGACACGCTATATGTTGGAAGAGGCCTTTGACCTTGCACCGATTGGCATTGTGGTCACTGAAAACCGCGTGATCATGGAGTGCAATCAGAGGTTTTGTGAGACTTTTGGATATGAGCGTTCCGAAATGCTGGGGCAACTCTTTGCTTTCCTCTACCCAACCGAGGAGGAGTTTTTGAACATCACCAACCGTGGAGACGAACGCCTGCGTGCTGGAGCTCTTTACTGGGACGAACGCGTGATGCGCCGCAAAGGGGGAGAGTTGTTCTGGGTTCGGGTACGCGGGCACAGCTTCACGCCGGATGACCCTTTGGCCCAGGCCGTCTGGAGCTTTGCGGATCTGTCGGCCAATCGCCCCTATCAACCGCTCACACGGCGTGAACGCGAGGTCTACTCACTGTTGACCGAAGGCATGACCAGCAAAGAAATTGCCCGTTGCTTAGAGTTGAGCCACCGAACCATTGAGGTGCACCGCGCCAGGTTGCTGCGCAAAGTCGGTGTGAACAATACGGCCGCCCTGTTTTCTTCTCTCGGAGATTTATCCGGCGACCATGTCGTCGAGGACTAGCCTGACGCAGGCTTGTGTCGCGCCGACACCTCCGGACGCTAGCGACAGGCCAGCGTTTCTTTCAGGTTGGGGTCGGATGCAAATTGCCCTAGTTCGCGCACGTCAAGCTGATCATCCCGCAGGCGCACTGACACAATGCGCGACCACTCCGCATCTACCAGAACCATTTCAGCGCCGTCACCACAATCTCGCAAACCCGACGTTATAAAGTCCTGACCTATTTGGTGGTTCGTGAGACCTGCGTGGTTTGCGACCTCTTCCAATCGGCCATCGCGGTAACGCCAAACTCGCAACACTTTGGCCAAATGTGGTCTGTCGACATAGGCCACTTCGACATATCCGTCCCCATCGAAATCGACCGCCCCTATCGGTGCCAACCATCGATTGGATCGACCGATATGTGGGGTCTCAGCGATCTTTTTGCCAGCCCCATCATAAATCGCCAGCTGCGCGCCTTTGGCGACGTCGGTCTCGACGACCATAACCTCCATGCCTCCGTCGAGATCGATATCAACAAGGCGAGGTTGAATGTCTTCGAACACATGATCCAACGGCAGCGTAATCTTGAATTCGTTCTCCCCCCAGACAGGGGGCGTATTCAAGCTGCCTTTCCAACGCCCCAATCCGGGCCGCCCAACAATGGTGAGGCTGCCGTACTCGATGTCATCGCCTAAAATCGCATGACCATAGCGTCGGGTGGGGTCGCCAAAGGTGGCGGATACCACGCCGTCTGACCATGCAACTGCTGGCGCAACAAAAACTGCTGCCGCCAGCAACATGGATAACATCTGCATGGCACGGCGCACAAACGGGGGCCTAAGTCGCAACAGCCGACGCCGTGCGTCCGTTGCCAAACAACAGGCCCCCATCCGCATCAGATTTGCTTTTCAGGCATATGTACGACCAGACCATCCATGTCATCGCTGACTTTAATCTGGCATGTCAGACGCGACCGCGCCGGATCGGGCTGGAAGGCGAAATCCAGCATATCTTCTTCCATATCATCTTTCGCTGGGATCTTCTCGACCCACTCGGGTGCGACATAGACATGGCAAGTTGAACACGCACATGCGCCGCCACAATCGGCCTCGATGCCCGGAATGTTATTGTCGCGTGCGCCTTCCATTACAGTCAGCCCGCTGGCGACTTCGACGACATGTTCAGTGCCATTGTGCTCAACGTAAGTAATCTTTGCCATTTGGTCGTGCCTTCCCTTCTTCGGTACTTGCAGACTGTGTAGCCAAGCCCTGCATCTCAGACCAGTCCCATTTCTACCCTCTTGGGCAGCAGCATTGTATCCTTGGCGGTTATGCTCAAATGTTCTATATATGTTCTCACAACAGGGATGCCCCCTGCTCAGAACCTAGACATTAAACACCATCGTCGATGCCATGACAGCACTTAGCCAAACCCTCGCAACCTTGCCTGCTTGCCCCGGCCCCGCCAGCTTGCCTGCAGCGACACTCAACGCGTGTCGCAACGATATACAAGTCACCGTATCGGGGCTGGTGATTCTCAGGCAGCGCCCCGGCACCGCCAAAGGTGTGATTTTCCTCACGCTGGAGGATGAGACCGGCGTGGTAAACATCATCGTCTGGCGCAAAATGTATGAAACCTTTCGCCGCGCAGTGATTGCCGGGCGTCTGTTGCGTGTCACCGGGCAATTGCAACGCGCCCATTCCGTCACTCATGTGATCGCCCATCAGATTGAGGATATTTCCCCCATGCTCGACCTTCTTCTGGCCCCCCAGGGGCGCAGCGACGATCCAGCCTTTGCGCCGACCGAAGACTTCGGCTAACCTCCCCGCAATCCTAGCGCGACGTCACTTTTCATACCAATGCCTTACCACCCTTCCCGCCGCCTCCATTTGCTGCTGCCAGCGCTCATCTCGGTGCTGCTGTCGGCCTGCGCGCCCGAAGGTCCGGGACGCGTCCCACAAGGCCTTGGACAATCGGTGCGCGGCGCCGCACAAAAAGCACCACCGGGTGCGCCACCGGGCAGCTGCTGGGATACTGAAATCACACCCGCCATCATTGAAACCGTAACCCGCCAGGAACAAGTCACCCCGCCCCGCCTTGACGCCTCAGGGCAGATCACAACGCCTGCAACCTTTCGCTCGGTAACTCGACAAGAAGTCGTCCGCCCTCGCCGCGAAACCTGGTTCGAAACTCTCTGCCCGGCGGATTTTTCGCCTGATTTTGTCGCAACGTTACAACGCGCCCTAGCTGCACGTGGCCATTTCCCAGAAACCGTCACGGGTCTGCTGGATCGCGCGACGCAACGAGGAATTTTGACCTATCAACGCAGTCAAGGCCTCGACAGCCCGACGCTCTCACTTGAAAATGCCCGCAAACTTGGTTTGATTTCCGTCAAACGTTAACCAGTTCCTCCCTGACCTGTGCCTTTGGTACAGGCTTGGATCAGCCTGAAACCGGCTCAAAACACAAAGGAGCCTCCTATGGTCTCATTGCCCACCACCGGATTTTTATCCGGTGCCTCTGACCGGTTGCGTGATATGCTCGACAGCCAGGCCAGCGAGATCACCCTCGCCTCTGGCGACACATTGTTTGAACAAGGTGACACGGGCGAGGCTCTGTTTGCCCTGATCGAAGGAGAGCTGGAACTGTCGGTTCTGTCTTCCACCGGGCGCAAACACACGTTGGACCGCCTGCGCGCCGGGGCCGTCTTTGGTGAGATTGCGTTGTTTGACCCCGGCGTGCGCACCGCATCGGCCCATGCGGTGGGCCCCTGTTCCTTGCGCCGTCTGCGTCGGCGCGATGTGCTGGCCAAGATCCAGCAACACCCCGAACTGGCAGAAGATCTGCTGCGGCTGGCCGGTCAACGTATGCGCTGGATGAGCACACAGCTGAACGAACAAGTGTTCATGCCCCTGCCCGTGCGCCTCGCGCGTAAGCTGCTGCACCTGTCGCCAGAAGGCCAAGACGGCCGTCTGGCCCTGTCGCAATCGGAATTGGCCGAATATGTCGGTGCAACCCGGGAGGCGGTGTCCAAAACGCTAGCGGGATGGAAGCGCAACGATATTCTTGAGATCAGCCGGGGCGGGGTCGAAATCCTGGACCGCGCCGAATTGGAAGTGCTGGCCGAACCCGACATGATCTGACACCTCAAGGGTCCTGCACATGAAAAAAAGGCCGGAGAGATGATCCCCGGCCTTTTGTCTGTCTCAAAACTCAGACGTGTGCGATCACTCGCTCAGGTTCAGCGCTACAAAACGTGGTTCACCATTGCGACGCACCAGCAGCAGCAAAGATTTGCGGCCTGCGTCCTGCACTTCGGCAATCCGCGCCTCAAGCGAGGCAACATCGGTCACTTTTTGCTGGCCAGCTTCGGTGATTACATCCCCTGCACGCAGACCTTTTTCCCAGGCTTCCGCCGCTTCATCAACGGACAGGATCACCAGACCATCGGTGCCTTCGGGAACATTCAATGTCTCGCGTTGCTCTTCGGTTAGCGGACCGACGGTCAGACCCAGCAGTTGCTTTTCGCTCTCTTCCGTCTCAGGCGCCGTTTCACCTTCCGGTGTCGCCTGACGTTCGGCCTCTTCGCGACGCCCAAGAGTGACACGAATGGTTTCGGTCTTACCTTCACGATAAACAACGACGCGCACGGTTTTGCCAACTTCCGAGTTGCCAACCTGACGCACCAGCCCACGGGTGTCGGCCACATCAACACCGTCGAAAGTCAGGATAACGTCACCGGATAACAGGCCTGCATCCTTGGCTGGTCCATCCGGAACATCAGTGATCAACGCGCCTTCAGCCGTTTCCAGCCCCATGGCCTCAGCCACATCCTGATCTACGTCTTGAATGCGTACACCCAGCCAACCCCGGCGCGTTTCGCCATATTCCTTGAGCTGTGCCACAACTTTGCTCACAACATTGGACGCCATAGAGAAGCCGATCCCAATCGAGCCGCCATTGGGTGACAGGATTGCGGTGTTCACACCGATCACTTCGCCATCCATATTGAACAACGGGCCACCCGAGTTGCCTCGGTTGATCGCCGCATCTGTCTGGATGTAGTCGTCATAAGAGCCCGACAGCGCCCGATTGCGTGCCGAGACGATCCCTGCCGAGACAGAAAACCCCTGCCCTAGCGGATTGCCCATCGCCACAACCCAGTCACCAACCAAAGCAGCGTCACTGTCGCCAAACTGCACATAGGTCAACGGCATGGGCGCTTCGACTTTCAACAGTGCAAGGTCAGTGTTGGGATCGGTGCCGATCACCTCAGCGGGCAACAGCTCCGTCGGCTGGCCTTCGCCAGGGAAAAACTCGATCTCAATCTCATCCGCGCCTTCAATCACGTGATTGTTGGTAACGATGAACCCGTCTTCAGAAATAACGAAGCCCGACCCCAGCGCAGAAGAACGGCGCGGGCGACGGCCTTCGTCACCACGGTCCTGAAAATCACGGAACAAATCTTCCAGCGGCGAACCTTCGGGCACGATGCCTTGAGGACCGGTGCGTCCTTCAACAACAGTCGTCGTTGTAATATTCACCACTGCCGGGCTCACCTGTTGGGCCAAAGGTGCAAGGCTTTCAGGGCGCGCCTGTGCGACCATCGCTTGCGCCATCATCAGCGCACTGGCCAAAACGGCCATGGCAAACATGCGCATGGGTGCATTTTTGCGCGCCTGACGCGGTAAAATTGATACTTGTGGCTGCACGGAACTACTCCTTGTCATAGCCAAATTCGTCCATGGTTCGACGCTCCCCGCATCCCCTGGTTTTCGCAAGGGTGCGACAAAGACCGCGAACACGCAAATCCAATGTAGTGTCTCACAATCGAGCTGCAACGAATGTTGCACAGATTCAAATCGAAGTGAAAGTGCTTGAAACACTTGAAACGTTTCCGTGTACGAAGGTCTACAGGCTTTGTGCGCTGTTACCGTCCCCAGTCCAGCAAAGAACCCGCTCTCGCGGCGCTTAAAATCAAACCGTAGCCTGCGTTTTGTCTAATACGACATATGCTGTTAGGTGGCGCACACCAACTCTTTGGCTGCCAACTTCAACATGTTGGCACATGCGATCAACTGCGGTTCCAATATATATTCGTCGGGCTTATGGCCTTGTGCTGCCATTGAACCTGGACCGCATACAATTGTTTGGACGCCAAGGTCCGAAAGAACGCCCGCCTCCGTTCCGAATGCAACATGTGTAACCGGACCGCCGCCATAGGACCGCGCCAAAGACACCACCGCGTCGTTTTCAGCAATGGACAGCCCAGGATATGCTGCCATTGCATGGATTGCGACATGGGCTGCATCAGGATACCCGCCAAGCACACTCTTCGATGCCTGTTTAATCCGGGTTACAATTTGTGCGGGGTCATCTTCTGCGAGATGGCGAAACTCAAAAAGCAGCGTCGCTTTGTCAGGGACAACGTTTAGGGCCGTACCACCATGAAGTCGGCCGACATGGAACGTCGTAAATGAGATGTCATAATTCTCGTTGCGACGACCATCTCGTTGATACTCTTCTTGGATATTGCGGAGCTGTGCAACAAAATCGACCGCAATGTGCAACGCATTGACAAATTGAGGGGCCAACGCGGAATGGCCCGCCTCTCCTTGGAATTCTGCTCGGTACGATCGCTTGCCCTTGTGTCCGATCGCCACCTTCATTTCTGTCGGCTCACCCACGATAGCCAGCCTCGGCCGCCCCAAAAGCGGCTTCAGCCTGTCTTTCATACGCGTAATCCCGACGCACCCGATCTCTTCGTCATAGGAAATCAAAAGCTTTAAGGGTGCTTTCAATGCGCAGCGGTGCATGGCATCGGCCAACGTCAACATTTCGGCCAAAAAGCCTTTCATATCCGTGGTGCCACGCCCAAACAGCCGCTCGCCTTGCCGCGTGAGCCGGAAAGGTTGCATGTTCCAGTTCTGCCCTTTGACGGGGACGACGTCGGAATGTGCCGACAACAAAAGCCCCCCCTCCACCTTGGGCCCTATTTCGGCAAATAGACCGGCCTTTGCTTCAATCGGGTCTTCAATGCGTTCGACACGGAAGCCGCGGCTCACAAGGAAATCCTCAATGAACGCGATCATGCCCAGATTGGACTGATCGCTGACGGTATCAAATGCAATCAAGCGATCCAGAATATCCAGCGAAACGCTCACAACAATGCTTCTCCCCCGATAGCGTTTAGGTTGCCCGAACGCACTTGTTCCTGCATGTACTCAATGAATGACCGAACTGTTCGGGACTTTTCTGCGCCATGCGTGGTCAAAAGGCCCATTCGCAGCGAGCGGACGGGTCCAGAAATTGGCACGCATGTGATCGGGCTTCCGTCCGGTGAAACATTGCTCTGTGGTCGTACGTTTGCGATGGAATACCCAAAGGCGTTGCCCACTATAGAACGCATCACGGCCATGTCCCGGGTCCGCTCAACGATGCGAGGTTGACGGCCGGAAGTTTCAAACAAAGACAGAAAATAGTCTGAGCTGATGGGTAGATCGAGAAGGACCATCGGCAAGTCGGCGAGTTCCTCAATGTTGACGGCTTCCTTTGCTGCCAATTCATGCTCAGCATGCAGCAATGCATAAGGGTGCAGTCGTACCAAGCCGATGAATTTGAGATCCGTTGGGATACCCATGTCATAGGTCAGCGCGATGTCGATCCCCGAGCGTTGAAGCGCATCAAAAATCTCTGCCTGATCAAGCTCATTTTGCACAATCCGGACATCGGGGAATTCCGCTTCAAACCCACGCCGTATCCGCGGCAGAACAAGTTGCGCAAAGGTCAACATACAGCCCACGGCAAGCGGGCCGCGAGCTTCGCCGGAGATTTCGGCCGCTACATTTGCAACTTGCCGTACTTCGCTCAGCACCAGGCGCGCTTGGTCAAACACACGTTGCCCCCCCTGCGTAAGCGTTAGTCCCTGTGCGTGCTGGCGAACAAAGAGTGCGATCTTTAGTTCATTTTCCAGCTGGTTGATCGCGGACGAGATCGAAGGTGATGAGACACTTAATCGATCTGCTGCGCGCGAAATGCTGCCGGTTTCTCCGACAGCAACAAGGTACTCCAATTGACGAAGGGTCAGCCGTGCCACATCAGCAATCCCGATGCGCACGACTTTGCAAAAACTTCAACGTCCTGCATGCATTTAGGATGCTCCGACGCGCATATCCTCCTGCGCGAGCCATATCTGGAAATCGCGGATTGTGCCTTCATAGTCATCCTCGGCAAGTGGTCCTTCGGCGGCATGGGCAGAATGCAGTGCAACTTGCATCCGCTCAAGCTTTTCACGATCTTCTCGGTTCACCTCTTCCCAAAGAGCAATGCGCTGTTGGATCGTGTCATCATCGAGATCGTTGCGGTAAGTGGACATCGTCCATTTGACTTGTATCAGGTTTGCATTCACCGGGAAAATCGAAAGTGAGACAAGCAGGCTTGCGGCTTGGCTCGCCACTTGGGTCGGAAACTTGGCAAACAGAGAGGAACGTTTGCGTTCGGCATCGCTCAAGCCCGGGGCGCCGTCGCCACGTGGTGCAATACTGTCAGGGTAGTTCGCCGCATAAGACGTATAGCCATCACCAGCAACCAACTTGCGCGACAGTCCAGACGGCGTGTACCCGTGCAAGGTTTGCGGGTGCACGACGCTTAGGTGGTAGCCTTCCATGAAATTTTCGACGAGACATTTCCAGTTGGTCTGCCAGTGCTCGACCGCGACGTGTACAAGGCGGAAATCCTTGGTCTCATACGGCGTGAGCAACGCATCCAGTTCAGGATGTTCAAAAGGCACGGCATCCGCTGACAAATTGACATAGATGAACCCGTTCCACAGCTGCACATTGTGTTCGGGAAGTTTGCAGGCCTTTACGTTAAAGCCCGCATTCTTCATCCGTGGCGCTTTCAACAAGGCGCCGTCGCGCCCATAGGACCACGCATGATAAGAGCACACAAACCGTTTTGAATTCCCGCGCCCTTCAGCCAACGGCATTCCACGGTGACGGCAGACATTGGCCAGAACCCGCACACGGCCGTCATCGTCGCGCACGATCAGAAGCGGTTCATTCAAAAGCTGCACGGTGAAGTAATCGCCGGGTTCGGGGATTTCATCCAGACGGCCAAGACAGTGCCAACCCGTACGCAAAACCGTTCGCGCCTCATGGTCAAATTGATCCTGAGATGTATAGAATGCCCCCGGCATCCCCATAGGTGAGTCAGCGGGCAAAGCGGCTATTTCTTGCAGTGTGTTACGAATATTCATCATCGCCCCTCTGTTCTTGTTGGTTTTACGTATCGCCGGGCACGCCATAAGACGGTGCGGCTACAGGATCGAGCGCGCGGCGAATGTAGTCATCCATTTGGGGTTTGTATTGGTCCCAAGCTGTTGCAACCGCTTCGATCGGACAATCTTCGGTCCAGTCACAACGCAGATCCGCAACCGGCCAGCTGACGTTATCCACCAGAAGAAGGCCCGCCGAATGGACCGGCCCAGCCTCGCCACCGGCAGACAATCCGGCCCGCATCGCAGCAATTAATCGATCACCGAGGTGGCCAGTTGCGACCTCAAATCCCGCAACAATCGCTTGAGGCACATCTGTATTGGCAAGCAAGTTCCCGCCTGAGGCCACATCACGACCACGTGCTTCGTTCCAAGTGCCCAACACGTTCGAGCCCGAATGAATGGCTGTTCGCCCTTGCGCGTCGATAGCCAAAAGCTGTCGGTATTCTACATGGTTTGCAGCTTCTATAATCGCTGCAACAGCTTCCGGAGCAGAGGCCCCTTGTGCCAATCGGTCCAATGTTTTTGGCCCAAGGCTCGGATCGGTCACGTTCTGGCTGGCGACAGCACCAACCCCGGCACGTGCATAAGCACAGCGGGCTGCAACGGCGGGAGATGATGAGGAAATAGCCATCCCAAACATGCCGGTCTCTGCACAGCGGGCCACAAGTGAAAATGTCATGGCTCTAATCCGGGATCACGGCGGTGGCGTCGATTTCAACCAGCCATTCCGGCCGCGCCAGCGCTTGCACCACCAAGCCGGTGGAAACTGGATGTACGCCTTTGATGTATTCGCCCATGGTGCGATAAACAGCCTCGCGGTGGCGCACGTCAGTAATATAGACAACGACCTTGAACAGGTGGGACATTTCACCGCCTGCTTCTTCGATCAATTGCTGGATATTTTGCATCACCTTGTGGGTTTGTTCGGCCGGATCGTGGCTGTCAATGTTCCGAGCATCATCAAGGTTTTGTGGACATTGGCCACGCATCCAGACGGTGCTTCCTCCACGTGTGACCACCGCTTGGCACAAGTCATTGTCGAGCGCTTGTTCCGGATAGGTCTCGGCCGTGTTGAATGGTCGTATACGTTTATGGGTCATGTTAGGCTGCGCCTTCCGCGTCTATTTTTTTCACCAGGTATTGCGCAAAATCGTAATTCGGGCGCTCGAGGTGACTGAGATGACCGGGTTTGGCCACATCTGAGCACAGACCGTTAAAGACCTTCTCGGTGCAGCCCCGATCTTCAATATTCACATCATCAAGCAGCGCCTTGAGCGCGGCAAAGTTGTCTTGCGCGTCGGGATCATTTGCAAAATCATTCGACATTCCACCACCAAAGCGGATGTGGACTTGTCCCGGACCTTTGGGATGTAAGGACAAATACCAGAAATAGCCCGGCGTAAGCGTGATCATAAGGCTCGGATAAAGCGCCAACAAATAGGTCGTGCGGCGTTCGTCCCCTTTTAACCGGTCGTTGTTTGGATGCGCCATGGCAATGCGCAGCGTCTCATCCTTCAGGATCGTATGATAGTTAAAGGCCGCGTGCCCCGGAGGGCAAACCATGTCTTGGAGCCGCGACAACCCACCAATCGTGCCCGCATGACACACAGGCAAGTGGTAGCTTTCCATGAAATTTTCCGCCAACACCTTCCAATTGGTGTCCCAAACATGCTCCTCATAAAACGCCTCGGAGTAGTTGGCCATATTGTAGCCTTCGATCATGTGCGCCACTTCGGACAGCTGATCAGCTACCGGAGCGGCCTCCGGATCGAGACACACGAACACCCAACCCAGCCATTCTTCGCACCGGACCTGCGGCAACGCGTAGTGATCTTTGCAAAACCCTTCATTCTGCGTCATTGCAGGCGCGCCACGCAGTTTGCCATCCAGGTTGTAAGTCCACGCATGATAAGGGCAGACAATCGTTTTGGCATTGCCACGCCCCTGTAAAAGCGTCGACATCCGATGCAGGCAAACATTGCTCATCGCGCGCAGGCTATCATCGCGATCCCGCAAAACAACGATTGGCTGGCCTGCCAATTCGCAAGCGACATAGTCACCAGAATTCGCCAGCGCATCAGCCCGCCCGACACAGTACCAGTCCTTACGAAAAATATGCTCTAACTCAGCGTCCACAAAGCTCTGCTCGGTATAGACCTCAGTTGGCATCGCGCGCGCGCGCTCGAAGGGAACCGAGGTATTCTCGCGCAAAGCGGAAACTGGGTCGACGTGGTCTTTGGGCATGAAAGCAAACCTCTTGTTGGGGAGCCGCAGTCGAGCGCTCTCCAACGTACAATGCAGTGACTTGTGGCTGCGGCAACTGCCTATCTACCTAACTGATGATTAGCTAAAAACTAATCGACATAAGGTATAAACAAAATGATGCTGCGCAAACGGCGGCCCAACGAAACCGGCTTGGGCCCCAACTTGTCGTATGTCAGCAAAGGGCTACACCATGGAAAAGTTTAACACTGTGGTTATTGGGGCGGGTCAGGCTGGCATTGCCACCAGCGAACATCTGCACGCACAGGGTATTGAACATATCGTTCTTGAACGCGGCCGGATCGCTGAACGTTGGAGATCTGAACGGTGGGACTCGCTTGTCGCGAACGGACCAGCTTGGCATGATCGCTTTCCAGGTATGGAGTTTCCAATGGACCGCGATGCTTTTGCAGACAAGGAAAGCGTCGCCCAATATTTCGAAGACTACGCCAAAATGATCAACGCCCCGGTGCGCACCGGTGTGACGGTTAACTGTGCCGAACCACACAACACAGGCGCTGGATTTCTCTTAGAGACGTCGCACGGCCCGATCGAAGCGCGCAACATAGTCTGTGCAACCGGACCCTTCCAAAAACCTGCAATCCCACCAATCATTCCGCAGACCGCCCGCGTAACGCAGATGCATTCGACGGCGTACCGCAACCCCGACAACCTGCCAGAAGGCGCCGTCTTGGTCATTGGCGGAGGTTCATCCGGATCTCAGATTGCGGCAGAGCTACATGCGGCAGGCCGCGACGTGTTTCTCTCCATCGGTCCCCATGATCGCCCACCACGGCGGTACCGAGGCCGCGACAATGTCTGGTGGCTTGGCGTTCTGGGGGTCTGGAACATGGACACCCCCGCGCCCGGGACCGAACATGTAACCATCGCTGTCAGCGGTGCACTTGGCGGGCAAACCGTAGATTTCCGGCGTCTGGCTGAACGTGGGATCACCCTGTTGGGCATGTCCTCAGGATATGAAAACGGCATCCTGCAGGTCGCTGATGACTTGAAAACGAACCTTGATGCAGGGGACAAAAACATGTTGTCCCTTCTTGAAGCGGCCGATGCCTATGTCGCACGCACAGGCATTGATCTGCCTGAAGAGCCGGAAGCATGGAACATTCCAAACGATCCCAACTGTGTGACCAATCCCATCCGCGCGCTTGATCTCGCCGATCGCAACATCTCGACGGTCATCTGGGCCACCGGGTTTCAATTTGACTATGGTTGGCTCAAGGCAGACACATTTGACGACCAGCACAGGCCTCTCCAACAGCGCGGAGTATCTGCGGTGCCTGGTCTCTACTTTGTCGGCTTACCCTGGCAATCACGCCGAGGGTCATCGTTTATCTGGGGCGTCTGGCATGACGCGAAATTCATTGCCGACCAGATCGCAATTCAGGAAAGCTACCTATCTTACCAACCGAGCGAAACAAACGCCTCCGCTCCATAGAAACACGGCGAAAACCACAGACTTGTTGCCCGAACAGGAGTTTCGGAAGACATCGGCTTGTTCGCTGTTTCAACACGACGCAACCAAGCGCTCATTCACATTGGAAACCGCGCCTCATTGCGACAGTGTTTCCAAATTTTGCTCAACCGCTCCAACAAAAAACCGGCCTCGCAGAGCAAGGCCGGTTTTTTTTTCTCTCAACCGAGATGTCTTATTTACCGTTGCCGGTCGCCGATTTCAGGTAGTTGAAGAACTCACTGTCGGGCGACAGAACCATTGAGGAATTGCCTGCCTGCAGCGCGTTGGAATAGGCGTTCAGCGAGCGATAGAACTCAAAGAACTCCGTATCCGCGCCATAGGCTTCGGCAAAGATGCCGTTGCGTTCAGCGTCTGCTTCACCGCGGATAACCTCGGCTTCGCGTTCTGCTTCAGACACCAGTTCAACCTCGGTCCGGTCCGCTTGGGCACGGACACGCTGGGCGGCTTCTTCACCGCGCGCAATCTCGTCGGCAGCTTCCCGTTCACGCTCAGCGCGCATCCGGGCAAAGGTTGCTTCCAAGTTGGCTTGCGGCAAGTCAGTGCGTTTCAGCCGGACGTCGATCACTTCAAGACCCAAACCCCGCGCCTGTGCAATCGCACCATTGCGGATCCGCAGCATCAGCGCCGCACGGTCCGACGACAGAATGTCGTTCGAGCTCACGGTACCCAGCATCTCACGCGTTTGGTCGCGCATGATGTTATCCAGACGCTGTTCAGCAGCTGCAACACCAACACCACCAACCGCTTGGCGGAAGGTTTCCACATTTGCGATCCGGTAACGTGCAAAGGCATCCACCACCAAACGGCGGTCATCCAGCGGCGTCACTTCCAGAGGGCCCACTTCGAGGCTCAAGATACGGTCGTCATAGGTGACAACCTGATCCACCAGCGGCAATTTAAACGCAAGGCCAGGCTCTTCTTGAACATTGACAACACGGCCAAAGCGCAGAACCAGAGCCTTTTCCCGCTCGTCCACGATAAAGATACAGGACAACAGCCCGACCAGCACACCTACGGTCACAATAATCAGAAGGTTAGAACGGTTCATCAGTTGCCCTCCGAGCCGGAACGGCGCAGTTCATTCAGCGGCAGGTATGGCACGATGCCTGACCCTTCGCCCGAGTTCTCATCCAGGATGATTTTGTCGACCCGGCCCAGAACCTCTTCCATTGTTTCCAGATACAGACGTTTACGCGTCACATCCGGTGCTTTCTGGTACTCTTCCAGAACGGCCGAGAAACGGCTGGCTTCACCCGAGGCTTCGTTCACAACTTGCGCACGATATGCTTCGGCTTCTTCCAGGGTTTGCGCCGCTTGACCACGTGCACCCGCCAGTTTGCGGTTTGCGTAAGCATCCGCTTGCTTTTCAAGGCGATCACGTTCCTGACCAGCGGATTGAACGTCCCGGAAGGCATCTTTTACAGGCTCTGGCGGATCGGCACCGTCAAAGTTCACGCGGACAATGTTCACACCGGAATCATAGCTGTCCAGCGTGGACTGGATCAGTTCTTCCAGACGGTCACGGATGATACCACGGTCACGGTTCAGGATCGGTGCCAGTTCAGACTGGGCGATGATCTCACGCATTGCGGATTCAGCGACGGCGTTAATTGTGGTCCGAGGATCCCGCAGGTTAAACAAATAACGCGCCGGGTCAGAGATATTCCAAACCACCTGGAAATCAACATCAATGATGTTTTCATCCCCGGTCAACATCAGCCCCGCGTCAGAGCCACGCGAACCCGTACCGATGTTTTCGATCTGCTCGGTCGACGTTGGCAGAACTTCAGCGGTGATAAATGGCCACCACGCGAAGTGCGGGCCTTCATCGGTTGTTCGATGGAAGCTGCCAAGGAACAGCTCTACGCCCTTTTCCTCAGGTTTGACGGTATAGAAACTGGCATACCCATAAAGGAACACAGCCGCGATACCGCCCAACAGCAACGAGCCTTTGGTGAACAAAGGTGCACCGCCCCCTGCTCCGCCGCCGCGCTTGCCGCCGCCACCTTGACCGCCGCGGCCGCCCATCAGGACCCGCAACTGCTCCTGGCCTTTCTTGACCAGTTCGTCGATTTCGGGAATTTGAGGATCCTCAGGCCGACGACCACCGTCGCCTCCGCCGTTGTTTCCCCGGTTACCTCCCCCAGAAGAGCCTCCGCCCCCCCAAGGGCCACCATTATTACCCGCCATATGTCTCCTATCCCTTAAAGTTCAACCGTTCAGGTTGGTCTTGTGTAACCTGAACGTTTTTTTCGAGAATTCAAGTTTCACGCACCGGTGTTTTCATTGTGACCAGTTCTTCAGACATGGTCGGGTGCACGGCCACGGTCCGGTCAAAGTCTTCTTTGGTTGCGCCCATCTTTACGGCGATGCCTGCCAGCTGGATCATTTCACCCGCGCCCGGCGCGACAATATGACAGCCCAGAACCTTACGCGTCGCCTTGGAGACGACCAGTTTCATCAGCACCTTGTCGGCGCGTCCAGCAAAGGCCTGCTGCATCGGTTTGAACGAGGTCGCATAAACTTCGATCGCTTCCTGTTTGGCGGCCTCTTCTTCGCCAAGGCCCACGGTGCCCATTTCAGGCTGGGTGAAGATCGCGGTTGGGATCAGATCGTGGTCAGGGCTGGTTGGGTTGCCATTGAACACAGTCTCGACAAAGGCCATGCCTTCGCGGATCGCAACGGGCGTCAGATTCACGCGGTCAGTCACGTCACCAACAGCATAGACAGACGGAACGCTGGTCTGGCTGTATTGATCAACCTTGATCTCACCCTTGCTGCCGACCGCGATACCCAGCTCTTCTAGGCCGAGGTTCTTGGAGTTTGGTGCACGACCGGTCGCATACATGACCTTGTCAAACAGGGTCTCATTGCCCTTGGTGTCGGTGACGCGGATCTTGTCGCCCTCTTGCACCATGGAGACCACATTGGTTTCCAGCTGCAGATCAACACCGTTCTCCGCCATGCCCGAGGCCACAGCATTGCGCGCTTCCTCATCAAAACCGCGCAGGATTTGCGTGCCGCGATAGAACTGCGTGGTTTGGACGCCAAGGCCATTCATGATACCGGCAAACTCAGACGCGATATAACCACCACCCACGATCAAGATGTTTTCCGGCAATGCATTCAGATGGAAGATCTCGTTCGAGGTGATCGCCAGTTCGGAGCCTGGGAATTCTGGGATAACCGGCCAACCGCCAGTTGCTACCAGAATATGTTTCGCGGTTTTCTTAGTGCCGTCGGCCAGTTCAACCGTATGCGCATCCGCCAGTTTCGCGCGCTGGTCAAAGCTTTCAACGCCAGAGTTCGCCAGAAGCTTGCGATAAATACCTTCCAGACGATCCAGTTCCGCATTCAGCTTGCCGCTGAACGTGTCCCAGCTAAAGCCATTCTCAGCCAGATCCCATCCATAGGCACGGCCATCTTCGACCATGCTTGGGTATTCTGACGCATAAACCATGAACTTTTTCGGCACACAGCCACGGATCACACAGGTGCCGCCATAACGGCTCTCTTCTGCAAGGCCCACCTTGGCCCCACCTGCTGCTGCTACACGTGCTGCCCGCACGCCACCCGAACCGCCACCGATTACAAACAGATCGTAGTCAAAGCTCATGACTGTCGCCCCTTAGAAAAGTCTTTGAGTGGTATCCCACAACGGAACACCAATTGCCATACGCCGAAGTGGTCGTTTTCGCCCAAGTTTCAACCGTCTGACCAAGCGCAAGACGTTTTCACGCTGGCTTTGGCCTAGATAGTCGCAAAGATGTGAAGGGGATGTAAAATTATGAGGCGGCGGGGAGGCGAAAGTCGGGTGCGTGCCACCCTGAGATGTAGCGAGTGTGCAGGGGACCGAGATGCCCTTCTCTGTCGTTTGTTTCGACGACGGATTTTAAAGGGAGACGCTGCCAACCAAATGGGAATGCACCTCAACCGTCATCTAACCGTTACGGAGCAAGACTAGCACGTTCGGATACATTTTCCTCGAAAGATACTTCAATATGACACTCTCAAGACCTGTAATTTTTGACTGTGACGGTGTGCTCGTCGATTCCGAAATCATTTACTTAGAGACAGATCGAGAATGCCTGGCGAACATTGGCTTGCATTATTCAGATACAGAGTATCGTGACCGCTTCATTGGGCTGCCCGATGTTGATTTTTTCAGGCAGATTGAAAAAGATTTCGAAACGCGTGGGCTGGGTAAATTTCCGCAGGGCTATTCAGATGTAATGAAGAGTAAAGCCTCAAACCGAATACTTACAGACTTACGCCCCATTTGCGGCGTTGTTGAATTCTTAATGGCTTTAACCGGGAAAGTGGCGGTGGCATCCTCAAGTGAGATTGCCGCACTAAACACCAAGCTTGAGATTACAAATCTTTTGAGACACTTTGGTAATCACATCTATTCCGCTGACCAAGTGCAACGCGGAAAACCCGAACCAGATCTTTTTTTATTTGCGGCAAAGAAGCTTGATGAAAAACCTGAAAACTGCATTGTCATTGAAGACAGTTTGAATGGTGTCAAAGCCGCGTCTGCTGCGGGGATGGAGGTCTGGGGTTTTACTGGTGGTGAGCATGCGAATGACGAACTTCCCAGCCGCTTGCATGAAGCCGGTGCTCATCAGGTTTTTCCGAACTTCAATGAACTCTTAGCATTTGTGAACTCGTAGAAGACAGAAATTCGTGAGCGTTCTCTTGTGAGACAGATTTCGCAGCTTCCAGAATGTTGGCAATGTGAGCACTAGCTGCGATCCCATAGCATTGGGCAACACTCGTTTTTTTTTGCTTACAGCAAAGAAACGAAAACAACTACTCAACAAACTGCACCAAAGCCCCTAGTCGCCCAAATCTCCGAACAGATTGTCCTCTTCCATGAACTCCAGACGATCCCGCTCTTCGGTGCCCTCATTGATGTCGCGCACGATGACGGTGCCGTCGCCGTGGCCGATCACCACCCGGTCGCAGATGTCGATGAACAGCCCGTTTTCAATCACGCCGGGGATTTGGTTCAAAACCAGCGCCAGCTGACGCGCGTTGCCGATGCGTTTCAGATGCAGGTCGAGGATATAGTTCCCCTCGTCCGACACATAGGGCTGCATGCCGTTCATCCGGAGTGTGGTGGTGCGCCCCAGCACATCCATGGAGACCAGCGTTTCTTCGAGCAAGGCCTGACTGGCCTGCCAACCAAAGGGCAAGACTTCGACCGGCAGAGGGAAAGCGCCAAGCGTGTCGACCCCCTTGCCCGCATCGGCGATAACGATCATCTGGTCCGAGGCGGTTGCGACGATCTTTTCCTGCAGATGCGCGCCGCCGCCGCCCTTGATCAAGTTCAGGTCATGGTCGAACTCATCCGCACCATCGATGGTGATGTCGAGCCATTTGGCTTCATCCAGCGAGACGACTTTGATCCCTAATTCGCGGGCCAATTCTGCGGTGCGAACCGAGGTTGGAACGGCCGTGATGTTCAGGCCATCTTCCTCGACCATCTGCCCAAGGCAACGCACCAGCCAGGCGGCTGTTGAACCCGTACCGAGCCCAACACGCATGCCGTCTTCGACCATTTCGGCCGCACGTTTGGCTGCGACAAATTTGGCCTTATCAATGGGGGAAAGATCTCCGCTCATGGCGCGTGCTCCGTCTTCTATATTTAGGGAACCTTATAAGCGCTTTGAAACCCACAGGCGAGCATTCTTCTGTGCAAATTACAGTGATGCCCGTCGCGGGCTTCTTTTTACGCGTCCCCGCACAACTGTCTCAGTCAACGTTACGTTAAACTCCCGCCCACCTGCTGTGCCCTCTATTGAGGGACACACCGGGCCGTTGGGCCAAGCGTCGCGCCGCCTTTGGCGGCGCGACGCTAATCGCTTTGGATTTATCCAAAGCGAAATCCCTCTTGCACCTTGCCCACAAACCGTTACGTGTTTCCTATAGGAAACGTCGCAATTGGGCGTCCTCACATCTACATTGCACACTAGGATAATCCCCATGACCCAGTGTTACCGCCTTCACTATGCACCTGATAATGCCTCGCTCATCATCCGCTTGGCACTGGAAGAGCTCGCCTTGCCCTACGAGACACTTCTGGTCGACCGCAGCACCTCCGCTCAACGCAGTCCGGCCTATCTTGCCATAAATCCAGCCGGGAAGATCCCTACACTGGAAACACCCCAGGGCCCAATTTCTGAGGTCGGCGCGATCCTGATCTATTTGAGCGAAGCCCACCAGAGAATGGCACCGCAAATCGGTGACAGCTCCCGGCCCGCCTTCCTGAAGTGGCTGTTTTTTACCGCGAACTCTCTGCACCCCGACCTTGCCATGCAGTTCTATTTGCACCGTTATGGCCCCGCGGAAGCGATGGAAGACATGCACCGGTGTACATCCCAACGATTGGTCGGCCATCTGACGCTATTGGACCAACTTTCCGGAACAACCAGCTGGCTTGGTGCTGACCACCCTTCGGTCCTTGATTACTATGTAGCGACCTGCCTGCGATGGGCGGCATTGTATCCCATGGGTGAGACTGATTGGTTCGACCTGTCGGCGTACCCGAAGTTGATGCGCCTGGCACAACGTCTCGAAACCCGGCCTGCAGTCACGGCTGCAATCCGCGCCGAAGGGCTTGGCCCCACGCCATTCTCCGCCCCCCATTACGCCACCCCGCCCGAAGGAGTAGCCCTCTGATGTTTCTTTCTGTCTTTGATATGTTCAAAGTTGGCATTGGCCCGTCCTCCTCACACACGATGGGGCCAATGGTGGCCGCTGCACGGTTCCTCCAGATGATGCGGGCGGCGCCGTTTGAATGTGCGGGGCTCAGAGCCTCGCTGCATGGCTCGCTTGCCTTTACCGGTGTCGGACATGCCACAGACCGGGCCACGATCCTCGGGCTCGGCGGGTTTGAACCGGACACCTATGATGATGCCAAGGCCGAGGCCTTTCTGGAAGAGCTGTCCCATAGCGGTCGTATGCAGCCACCCGGACTGCCAGAGCTGTCCTTTGATCCGCAAAAAGACCTCTTGTTTGACTACGACCACGCCCTCCCCGGCCACGCCAATGGAATGATGCTGATGGCCACCGACGCCCAAGGCGACGTGATCTTGCAGCAGGTGTTTTATTCCATCGGCGGCGGGTTTGTCCTGACCGACGAGGAGCTGGCCGCAGGCAAAGCCACCGACGACGGTGCGCCGGTGCCCTACCCGTTCAAATCTGCCGCTGAGATGCTGGAGATGGCACGCACCAGCGGCAAAACGATCGCCCAGATGAAACGCGCCAATGAAATCTCACGCGGCGGTGTGGCCAATTTGACCCAAGGCAGCGCGCGACTGTGGCAGGTGATGAACGACTGCATCAACCGCGGGCTCGAACGGGATGGCATCCTACCCGGTGGCCTCAATGTGCGCAGACGGGCCAAAGGGATCTATGACGCGTTGATGGCGGAACGCGGCATGAACCTGACCGCACCACATACGATCAACGATTGGATGAGCGTTTACGCCATGGCCGTGAACGAGGAAAACGCCGCCGGTGGTCAAGTTGTGACCGCCCCCACCAATGGCGCGGCCGGAGTTTTGCCTGCGGTCATGCGTTACTATCTGGACCACGTGCCAGGTGCGTCCGAGAAACACATTGAGGACTTCCTGCTAACCGCTGCGGCCATTGGCGGTTTGGTCAAATTCAACGCCTCTATTTCCGGTGCAGAAGCGGGCTGTCAGGCCGAGGTCGGATCAGCCGCCGCCATGGCCGCAGCCGGTCTTTGCGCGGTGATGGGCGGCACCCCAAAACAGGTGGAAAACGCAGCCGAAATCGCGCTGGAGCATCACCTTGGAATGACCTGCGATCCGGTTGCAGGGCTGGTGCAGGTGCCCTGTATCGAACGCAACGGGCTTGGCGCGATAAAAGCGGTCTCAGCCGCATCCCTGGCTTTGCGCGGTGACGGAGAGCATTTTGTCCCCTTGGATGCGGTGATCGAGACCATGCGTCAGACCGGCCATGACATGCACGAAAAATACAAAGAAACCTCACTTGGCGGCCTGGCAGTGAACGTGCCAAACTGTTAACGCGCGCAAACTAATCATCACGATAGCGTGAACAACTTAAAATTGAACCATCGTCAACTTGCGCTTGTCTGCCGTCAATCACAGCGCTACCGTCGTCACATGAGAACAGAAGATCGCCCCATATTTGGTATCGCCCTGATGCTTGGCTTCTGCATTGTCGCCCCGATGGGGGATGCAGTGGCGAAACTATTGGGCGGCACACCTTTGGCCCAGGTCATCCTGGTGCGGTTTGCCTTGCAGGCGCTGTTTCTTTTTCCCTTCATCTGGGCCACCAAGCGTGACTGGCGCATCCCGCGTTCCGCGTACGGGATGGTTTTTCTGCGGACGTTGATGCATATGCTTGGCATCGCAATGATGTTCACGGCGTTGAAATACCTGCCGCTTGCAGACGCGGTTGCAATTGCATTTGTCTGCCCATTCATTCTGCTGCTGTTGGGCTGGCTGTTCATGAATGAAACCATTGGCCCCCATCGATTGCTGGCCTGTGCGGTTGGATTTGCCGGTGCCATGATGGTGATCCAGCCCAGTTTTCTCGACGTAGGCTGGCCCGCAGTTCTGCCGCTAGGAACCGCTGTTATCTTCGCGCTGTTCATTATCACCACCCGCAGCGTCGCCAAGATCACAGATCCGCTGGGGCTACAGGCAGTTTCGGGAGTGATCGCCTGCCTTCTCATGCTGCCCTTGATGTACGTCGGGCAGTGGATTGATGAACCGGCCCTCCATTGGAGCGCCCCCGACCGCTATCAATGGTCACTGTTACTCGCAATCGGGATGTTGGGCACACTGGCCCATCTGCTGATGACATGGAGCTTGCGGTTCGCGCCTTCCGCCACATTGGCCCCAATGCAGTATATCGAAATCCCGGTCGCGACCTTTATCGGTTGGTTGGTGTTTAACCAATTCCCCAACATGCTGGCCGGGATGGGGATCGCCATTACAATGGGTGCAGGCCTTTATGCCGTTTGGCGCGAACGCCGCATTGCGCTCAACATCGACACGCAGCAGGCCTAGGTCGGCGTCGCGATTTGCGTCATGACGATCTGTAAATGACGCTTTTGCACGATGACGATTAACCCAGTACCCAATGCGTCCAACTGCACAGGGCCGGTTGCCTTGTTAGACGTGCCGATGAGCTGCATCGGATCGAACTGCAACCCATCAATCGGCCACTCCAACCCTGTGGACTTGCCTTGCACAGGTTGCATGGGAAACAGGGACACGACCTCTCCCTCCTGTGTGGGGATCTCAACACGGCCACGCAGGTGAAACAGGATTTCATGCGCACCGATCAAAATGCAGGGGCTGCGATCTTCCTGCAGCAAAACATGCAGTGCGGCCAGTGAATGATCAAACCGCGCACCAAGAAACCCAACCGCCAGCACCACCGGTGCCGAGACACTGCGCAAGGCCTTGTCAAAGTCAGTGGTATCTTGTTCGGGGACATGCAACAGGCGCGCTTCGCCCAATTGCACCTTTGCGCCATTGGAAATGGAATCGAAGTCCCCCACAACCACATCAGGCGTAACCCCATGGTTCAATGCGGAATCCGCACCGCTGTCCGCTGCAACCACCCGCGGTGCCAAGGCAATTGCCGCCTGTAGGTCCACATTTTCCAAGGCGCCTCCACCCACCAAAGTGATTGGTTCGCATGCTTCAACAATAACCTTTTTCATCCGCTATTCCTTGACGAACTAGAAACGGGCCACAATCTGGACACAAAATGATACGATCAATTGCACGGATTCGGGCAGAATTTGTCGTTCTAACCAATATGGTGAACAACATGACTTTGGCGAGGACGAGCTGAGAGATGGTACAGAACAATAAGGTACTAACAGTATCCTACGGGACTTTCTCCTGTACGCTTGAGGGATTTGAAGATTCCTTTGGCACGATGAAGGCGATCGCCGAGTATTTTCGCGATTTGGCCTCTGATGACAGATATTTTGGTGCTGAGCCACCGCAACCTGATGCAGACATGCTGGCACGGATCGCCCAGCGTGAGATCGCGCGCCAGGTTGAGGCCCGCACATCCAACGAAGGCATTCACCTGCGCGCCGCCGTGCCCGCGGCACCACAAGCCGCTGCGCCCGCAGCAGCGCCTGTGTCCGAACCGGCCCCGCGCGAATTGGCGGAGACTGAGCCAGGCGAAGTGGACTTCTTTGTTGACCCCTCTGTGGCCAAAGAGCAGGCCGACACTGCACCGGTCGCGTCAGAGCACCAGGACGAGGCCGCCGAGACCTATAGCATCGAAGGCAGCTCCGAAGAGCCTTTTGCAGACGATTTTGAAGACGAGGCCGTCGCGGAAGAAGTCGTGACAGCTGCCGTACCTGCAACCGGTGAACTGGTCGAAACGCCTCCTGGCGAGGTCGATTTCTTTGTTGCACCTGAAGCGGCAAAAGAAATCGCTGAGACTTCCGACACGCCTACCGAAGAAGCCTACAGCATTGAAGGCAGCAACGAAGAACCTTTTGCAGATGACATCGAAGAAGATGTAGTCGCCGAAGAGATTGTTGCCCCCGCTGAACCGGCATCCGGCGAACTGGTCGAAACTCCTCCGGGTGAGGTCGACTTCTTCGTCGCACCCGAGGAGGCAAAAGAGATCGCAGAAACAGCCGAAGTTGTTGCCGAACCCGTTGCTGACAACGAGGAAGAGCTTTTTGCAAATGACCTCGAAGAAGAATCTGTTGAAGACGTAGCCGAAGTTGAAGCCGAAGCCGAAACTATCGATCTCGAGCAAATCGCAGCGGTGGTGGCAGCAAATAATGCCGAAGACACCGTTGAGGAGATCCAAGCCGACCCTGTCGCAGAAGAAGCACCAGCCAAACCTGCAGCCAACAGCATCGCCGCCAAACTGCAGCGCATCCGCGCTGTTGTTTCACGCACACCTGCTGATGAGTTCTCTGAAGATCAACATGCAGACGCAGTCGCCGACGAGGCGTCATCCAGCGTAGAAGCAATTGCCGAAGACATCAATTCCTCGTTGAACGCTGATGACATGGACGAAGGTCTGGAAGCAGACGAAACAGATGCCCAAGGTGAAGACAGCGACACGCTGATTGCCCGAGCGCTGGAAGAGCTGCAGGAAACCACGGAAAAAGTGATCTCCCGCCCAGCCGCGCCCGAAAAAGAAGCCTCGGCCGAAGCCGAAGACACGCCAGCACAGGCCCCCCGCCGTGCCCGGGTCATCCGCGTACGCCGTGGTGTTACCAAACCGACGGAAACCGTGGCAGAGGCAGCACCGGCTCCCGCCCCCACCGGCCCGGCCTCGACCCTCAGCGACGCGGACGAAGACGATCTGCGCCGTGAATTGGCCGAAGTCGAAGCCGAACTTTTGGCGGCAACCCGTGCGGATACGGACACCGCCGATGCGACCTCGGACACCGAAGTTACTGAAACACCAACTGAAGCCCAGGCCGCAACCGGCAAAGATGCATCCGACAGCGATGTGTCCCGCCTTATGGCCGCCGCAGACGAAAAGCTTGACGATCCGGACACCGCTTCCTCGCGTGAGACCTACAGCCACATGCGCGCTGCCGTCGCCGCAGCCCAAAGCGATCCCGAATCGGCCAGCGATGACGTCGAAAAAGACTACCGCGAAGATCTGGCCAGCGTGGTACAGCCCCGCCGTCCGGTCGTGCGCCGCAAATCACCTCGCCCCGAGGCCAAAGAGAACCGCCCCACGCCCCTGAAACTGGTGGCTGAACAGCGTGTCTCAGAACCTGCCACGCCAGAAAGCGTTGCGGAAAAACCCGCTGCCGCGACGACTGCCCCTGTCCGCCCACGCCGGGTGCGCACCGAGGCCAAGCCAACAACCGCAGAAGCGTTCAACTCTGACACCGGCTTTGCGAAATATGTTCAGGAAACCGGCGCTGTTGAATTGCACGAACTGCTGGAAGCGGCAGCCTCCTACCTCAGCTTTGTCAAAGGCCAGGACGTTTTCTCGCGCCCCGAACTGATCAACAAGGTCCGCGCAACCGGAACCGAGTTCAACCGCGAAGACAGCATGCGCTCCTTTGGCCAATTGCTGCGCGATGGCAAGATCGCCCGCAAACGCAACGGACGCTTCTCGGCCTCCGAACAGATCGGCTTTCAGCCGCAGGGCCGTGCGGCGGGTTAACGCCGCAAGGACATGCAAAAACTGCAAAAGCCGCGGAGCAATCCGCGGCTTTTTCTATTTAGGTCAAGCAGATGCCAGCGTCGCCTCAGGCGTCAGGGTCTTCTTTGCCAACACCGCGAAAGACGAATTTGAACGGCAGGATCCACAGAA
The DNA here is from genome assembly GCA_947497985.1 of uncultured Paracoccaceae bacterium. Taxonomy (GTDB): domain Bacteria; phylum Pseudomonadota; class Alphaproteobacteria; order Rhodobacterales; family Rhodobacteraceae; genus Epibacterium. The sequence continues at coordinate 124,484 of CANMIX010000007.1, read as the reverse complement.
CCCCAAGCGCCGTATAGACCGCCAGTTCCAGCAAAATGGAGGGGCGCTCAAACAGCCCCACCACATTGACCGCCACCACAATATAAAGCGGCATGCCGATCAACAGGATCACCATCGACCAGCGCCGCCGCGCCTTATAGCTGAGGCCCTCGCCCTTTGCCATCAGTCGGCAAACGGGTCAGTCACCAGAATGGTGTCATCCCGCTCCGGGCTGGTGGACAGCAGGGCAACCGGGCAGTCGATCAGCTCTTCCACACGTTTGACGTATTTGATCGCATTGGCCGGCAGATCGTTCCAGCTGCGCGCGCCTTCGGTCGACTCGCTCCAACCTGGCATTTCTTCGTAGATCGGTTTGCAACGCGCCTGCTGGTCTGCCGCTGTCGGCAGATAATCCAGACGTTCACCATCCAGATCGTAACCGGTGCAGATTTTCAGGGTTTCAAACCCGTCCAGAACGTCCAGTTTGGTCAATGAAATCCCATTGATACCCGATGTGGCGCAGGTCTGGCGCACAAGACAGGCATCAAACCAACCACAGCGGCGCTGACGACCGGTGGTGGTGCCAAATTCATGGCCACGGGTGCCAAGACGTTCGCCATCCGCATCAGGTGTACCGTTGTCGTCCAACAATTCAGACGGGAACGGGCCTTCACCAACGCGGGTGGTATAGGCTTTTACGATGCCCAGCACGTAGTCGATCGAATTGGGGCCGATGCCAACACCAGTTGCCGCCTGCCCTGCAATCACATTGGAAGAGGTCACAAACGGATAGGTGCCAAAATCAATGTCCAAAAGCGCGCCTTGCGCACCTTCAAACAGGATGCGTTTGCCAGCTTTGCGCTTTTCATTCATCACTTTCCACACCGGAGCAGCAAACGGCAGGATATGGGCGGCAATGTCTTTCAACTTGGCAATCAACGCATCACGGTCGATGGGTTCAACGCCCAAACCTTTGCGCAGCGGATCATGGTGCTGCAACGCGCGATCCACACGGGCGATCAATGTGGCTTCATCCGCCAGATCAGCAACGCGAACCGCACGGCGGCCCACTTTGTCCTCATAGGCGGGGCCAATGCCGCGACCGGTGGTGCCGATCTTGGTGCCCTTGGACGCGGCTTCCTCGCGGGCGCGATCCAATTCACCGTGCAGTGGGAGGATCAGCGGTGTGTTTTCCGCGATCATCAGCGTTTCAGGCGTGATTTCAACACCTTGCGCGCGCACTGTTTCAATTTCTCTCATCAGATGCCAGGGGTCCAGCACCACACCATTGCCTATCACCGACAGCTTACCGCCGCGCACAACGCCAGACGGCAGTGCATGCAGCTTGTAGACCTTGCCATCAATGACAAGCGTGTGGCCCGCATTGTGACCACCTTGAAAGCGTGCGATCACATCAGCGCGTTCGCTCAGCCAGTCAACAATCTTGCCTTTTCCCTCGTCGCCCCATTGGGCGCCGACTACCACTACGTTGGCCATCTCAGGTCCTCTGCATGTAGGTTAAAACCGACGCCCCGTATAGCGAGCGTGATCGGCAAGGGGAACCCAAAAGTGTAACAGGTGGATTACAAGCCCTTTGGCAGATGGACCGGTGCCCCATGTGGCGTGGCCAAATAGGCCTCCTCCCAGGCGTCTCGCATCCGGGCCACATCCGTGCGCCGAACCCCTTGGGTTTCAACCAAAAGGATCTCGAGGGTTTCCAGCCACGCATTAAAGTAATCCGTGCCCCCATCCAGTTCCCGCGCCAGACCGTGTTGTTTAAGCGTCGCGGAAAACCGCGCCACCCATTCGGCCCAGGTGAACCGACCTGTCTCATTCAGATGTACGGTCAGGGCAAAGACCTGCGCGTGCCAGGGTTCGACAAAAGCAGGCTCGGCCCCGCCATGGGGCAAACACAATGATGACGCGGCATTCATGTTGCGGGTTCCAAATAGCTTTGCCACAGATCCAGAACCACCTCATCCCCGTCATCTTCGGCAATCACCCACAAGGACGTCGCCGGGAAAGCCACCGCATAAAGCGGCTCTGGCGCCTCGCCCAGTCCGTGGGCGCTGCGATCGGGAAAGACATGTGTGCCGTGATACAGCACCACTTCACCTTCCACGCCAGCGGCATAAGACGGCAGTCGTGTATGCCCGCCATCGACAAAGCGATTGCCCGCATGTGCCACCGTGCGCACCTTATCACCGGGTTTGAACTGCGGTGCCACATCGCTGGGTCGGTCCGCAGGTCCACCAGAGGCCAAAACCGTCGCGACCCGGTCTGCCGTCAACGCGCGATCCGCCAAGGGATGGGCTTCAGCATCAGATTCGGGCGACTGCAGATCATGCGCGCTTAACACGCCGGTCTCCACCAATAGGCCTGCTACGCCCGCCAGCCATTTCTCATAATATGAAAACGCGGTGTAATCCTGCGGCGACAAACGCTCGCGCATATGGCGGGAGGTGTCGATGTTCCACTGTCCCAGACCAGCCGATGCCAACGTCAGAGCCAGGGCACGACCGTGCCAGTCTTCTTTGAATACCGGCGCATCTTTGGCGTCGACCTCCACCGGGCCATCGCCAAACCGTCCGCCCATGTCGTGGACCCGGCTCATACCGTGCCCTCGGGAAATGACGTCAAAGCCGTGCCAACCATACTGTCGCGATTGACCAGCGCCGCCAGCGCCGCTTCATCCAACCCGTCGCTACCTTCGGGTCGCATCGGCAAGACCAGATACCGGACCTCAGCCGTCGAATCCCAAACCCGTACCTTGGTGCCCTCTGGCAGGGTCACGCCAAAATCCGCCAGCACTTTGCGCGGTTCACGCACAGCGCGGGCGCGGTAGGCGTCAGATTTATACCATGCCGGTGGAATGCCCAAAACAGGCCACGGGTAACAAGAGCACAGGGTGCAGACGACCATATTGTGGGTCTCGGGCGTGTTCTCGACAACAACCATATGTTCGCCCTGACGCCCATAAATGTCCATCTCGCGCAGCACCTGATCCGCATCAGCGAGCAGCCGCGCCTTGAATTCCGGGTCACTCCAGGCTTTGGCCACTACACGCGCGCCGTTTTGGGGGCCAATTTTGTTTTGATAGATATCAATAATTTCGTCCAAAGCGGCCGGATCAACCAGGCCCCTTTTGGTTAGAATCGTCTCAAGCGCCTTGACCCGCAGCGCCGGATCCGGCGGCAGGTGGGCATGGGCGTGGTGCGGGTCATCAGAATGCGGGTTATCATGTGCCATAACCGTGACCCTGCGCGCCACGCCTCAGGAATTCCAGTAAAATTTGGGTGTTCCATAGAGCCACAGTCCATTTGAACCGAACTTCAGCACGTCAATTCAAACTCCACCCTTGCCCCTGCCCGAGTTTGGTCCTATTTACCGCCCGATAGTCAGCCAACCGCCGCAGGGTCTTATGGAAAACGTTGTTCTCATCATCCACCTTCTTCTGGCCCTCGGCCTGATCGCCGTCGTTCTGCTTCAGCGGTCCGAAGGTGGCGGCCTTGGCATGGGTGGCGGAGGCGGCGGTGCCGTATCCGGACGTGCAGCAGCCACTGCGATGACCAAGCTGACCTGGATCCTGGCTGCGGCTTTCATCGTGACATCGATCACGTTGACAATCATCTCGGCTCAAAAAGCAGGCAATTCCTCGATCTTCGATGGTGGGCTTTTGCCACCGGCGAGCGACGCGCCAACTGATGCGCCAATTGCACCTTTGGGCACAGACCTGCTGCCACCGGCGTCGGGTGACAATGCGCCGCTGGTTCCCAGCCTCGACTAATATACTACACTTAGAAGCGATTTTAGGGACCGTAACAGCATCTTGCGGTTCCCTTGCGTTTGCTGCGCGAATCCCATATATACTGAGGTCCCGTGATGCCGTGGTTTTTTGACCACCCGGCACTTCAGAATTCTTGAACTCTCACGGGGGCTGCCGACACATGGCGCGTTTTATCTTCATCACTGGTGGTGTTGTTTCTTCGCTGGGCAAAGGCCTGGCATCCGCCGCACTTGGCGCATTGTTGCAAGCACGCGGATATTCGGTCCGCTTGCGCAAACTGGACCCCTACCTGAACGTCGACCCCGGCACCATGTCGCCCTTTGAACACGGCGAGGTCTTCGTCACCGACGATGGCGCGGAAACCGACCTCGACCTGGGCCACTATGAACGCTTCACCGGTGTTCCGGCCCGCAAGACCGATTCAATCTCTTCTGGCCGTATCTACACCAACGTGCTTGAGAACGAGCGCCGCGGCGATTACCTAGGCAAAACCATTCAGGTGATCCCGCATGTGACAAATGAGATCAAAGACTTCATCTCCATCGGCGAGGACGAAGTTGATTTCATGCTCTGCGAAATTGGCGGCACAGTGGGCGACATCGAAGGCCTGCCCTTCTTTGAAGCGATCCGCCAGTTCGCACAGGACAAGCCGCGCGGTGAATGTATCTTTATGCACCTCACCCTGCTGCCCTACATCAAAGCCTCGGGTGAGCTGAAAACCAAGCCGACCCAACACTCGGTCAAGGAGTTGCGCTCCATCGGTCTGGCACCAGACATCCTCGTCTGCCGCTCCGAAGGCCCGATCCCTAAGAAAGAGCGTGAGAAACTCGCGCTGTTCTGTAACGTGCGCCCCGACAGCGTGATCGCCGCACAGGACCTCAAATCCATCTACGAAGCCCCCCTCGCCTATCACCGCGAAGGTCTGGACCAAGCCGTGCTCGACGCCTTTGGCATCGCACCGGCCCCCAAACCCAACCTCGCCCGCTGGGAAGATGTAGCCGACCGCATCTACAACCCCGAAGGCGAAGTGCGCGTGGCCATCGTGGGCAAATACACCCAGCTCGAAGACGCCTATAAATCCATCGCCGAGGCGCTGACCCACGGTGGCATGGCCAACCGGGTCAAGGTCCGCATCGAATGGGTCGACGCCGAGCTGTTCGATCGCGAAGACCCCACCCCGCACCTGCAAGGCTTCAGCGCCATCTTGGTCCCCGGCGGCTTTGGCGAACGCGGTACCGAGGGCAAGATCAAAGCCGCGCAATATGCGCGCGAAAACAACGTCCCCTACCTGGGCATCTGCCTTGGCATGCAAATGGCCGTGATCGAGGCCGCGCGTAACGTTGCAGGCATCACCGAAGCAGGCTCCGAGGAATTCGACCACGAAGCAGGCAAGAAACGCTTTGAACCGGTTGTCTACCACCTCAAGGAATGGGTGCAGGGCAATCACAAGGTCGAACGCTCGGTCGGCGACGACAAGGGCGGCACCATGCGTCTGGGCGCCTATGACGCGACCCTGACCGAGGGCTCAAACGTCGCAACCGCCTATGGCACCACCGCGATCGAGGAACGACACCGCCACCGTTATGAGGTCGACATCAAATACCGCGAAAAGCTGGAGGCCTGCGGTCTCAACTTCTCCGGCATGTCCCCCGACGGTCGCCTGCCCGAGATCGTGGAATGGGCGGATCACCCGTGGTTCATCGGCGTCCAGTTCCACCCGGAACTGAAATCCAAACCCTTTGAGCCCCACCCGCTGTTCAAAGATTTTGTGCGCGCCGCGAAAGAGGCGTCCCGTCTGGTCTGATCCCCACACGGGTTGAGACAATGCAGAAATAAAGAAACGCCTCGGAGAAATCCGGGGCGTTTTTGCTATAGGCAATCTTTGGGAGTTCGTCTTCCCAAGCATATTGTGCGGCTCCACAATGTCTTACGGCAAATCTTCCCCACCTCCACGATCCTCTTCGAACGCTCGTAAAAGCCTGCCCATTTCGGACAGTTTTTCCGCAGACAAAACCGTCTGGGATAGATCCGTCGTCAATTCATGGAGGAGATAGAGCTCCTGCTCATCCCTTATCCCACCGCGCTTTAGGACCGTCGTCGCCAGCTTTCGCAAATGTCCGGCCTCCTGATGAAACCGAAACCCGACATTGGTCTGGAACCCTTTCAGAAAATTCTGCACCTCTTCCCGGTCTTTTACGGACAGGTTTGCAAAATGATCCAACTCGCTTGCGGTGTGAGAGCACCATGCGCGAACCTCCTTGAGGATCGCAACACGCCCCGCCCCCTTACTGTCATCAAAGAGTTGCAAATAAAAAGCGCGTCGCGTTGCCCTGTTTGCGCGTTTTTCTGAGCCACAATAAATAGCTTATCGGCGCTAATTGAACTTTACAAGCGGCGCAAGATTTGCCGAAAGAAAGGCTATGAATAGACAAAAAGAACGAATGCGTTCGCTGCTGCTTTTTATTCGTCTTCGATGCGAAACTATCGGCTCGTTTTATAGTTGCGTAGAATCAACCTGCCCGATATCGACACATCCAATTAACCTTTGAATACAAGAGAATGTAAATGTTTCGATACCTAGCCCTTGTCGTGTTTTTTGTTGCAGCTTGCGCAGAATCCATTCCAGAAATCGCACATTACGACGGCCGGAATATCTCCGTCCAAATGCGATCCACACCGGAATCTAATTGGGAGCTATTGATTGACGGCGAAATCGTTGTTCAACAAAAAATTAAGGCATTCCGCACGAATGAAACTTTACACGGGAGTTTCAACGAAGAACCTGTTCTTGTAAGGCGCTATATTCGTTCGAATGGCTGGACGAGTACCCACGTGGCAGATGTCTTCATAGGTGGACAGTTGGTCGAGACCCTAGTCATTCAATAACGCGCGAGCGCTGAATGTCTGGGAATCAACGAAACAAAGTTTGAGACCCGTATGGCGGAAAACTTCATTGAGAAAGTTACCAACTCCCGCCCCCATCGAACGCCCCCTCTTGACACCATAGAGTGTGGAGCACCCCTATAAAGAGTATCACCCCTCCTGACCCATTGTTTCGCGTGCGAAACATTTAGGGGCTGGGTGGCTCTATGTCCTAACGGATCTTAATGTCTCTCCCCCTCATCGTCCGACAAAAAAAGGCCCCTCGCAACAAGTGCAAGGGGCGTTTGTACGTCCGGCGTTTTGGGGCCCTGTGGCCCCGCGCGGTTTTTAGAGAGATGCGCCGTAGATCTTGGCCACATTCGCGCCCAGCGCGTCGTTGTATTCCGTGTCCGACATCGAAACGTTCAGACCCTCAGTCAGCGCGCGGCTGAAGGAGGCGATCATCTTGGTGTTCTTGGACAGACGCTCGCAGGCGTCATCGGTGGAATAGCCACCCGACAGCGCCACAACACGCACCACAGCGGGGTGATCCGCCAACTCGTCATAGATGCCCGCTTCATTCGGGATGGTCAGTTTCAGCGCAACCGTGGTGCCCGCTTCCAGCGCGTTCAGCTGGGCGAGGATCTCACCTTTCAACAGCACCTCGGCCTCACCTTTGGTGGGGGAGTTGATGTCAACCTCAGGTTCAATGATCGGGCACAGGCCCGCGGCTGCGATCTGCTTGCCCACTTCGAACTGCTGGGCCACAACCGCTTTGATGCCGTCGACATTGGCTTCCTTAACGACCGAGCGCATCTTGGTGCCAAAAATACCCGCATCCACCGCACGCGACAGCAGCGCGTCCAGTTCCGGCATCGGCTTCATGACTTGTACGCCGTTTTCCTCATCCGCGAGGCCCTTGTCGACCTTCAGGAACGGCACAACACCGCAGTCTTCCCACAGGTAGGTCGCGGTTGGCTTGCCTTCGATCGCGCCGTCCATGGTGCGTTCAAACAAGATCGCGCCCAGGATCTTGGCTTGATCGAACGAAGGCGAAGTGATGATGCGGCTGCGCATCTTGTGGATCTCGCCGAACATCTCTTCATCATTGGAATAGGCGTCTTCTTCAACACCATAGAGTTTCAACGCCTTTGGGGTGGAACCACCAGATTGGTCCAGCGCCGCAATGAAGCCCTGGCCGGTTGCAATGCGTTCAAACTGTGCTTGCTGAATGGAAGCGTCTTTGACCATAACGTGTCACTCTCCGAAGTATGGTAGTTTCGCGTTGTCTATAACGTGATTTGACGCGCCCTCAACGTATGCTTGCGCTAACATCTGAAAAGAAATTTCATTTTTGCGGATCCTCGCCGAGATCCGCACCAGCCTGCCGCACTTACAGGCGATTGATACACCCAAGCTGCGCGTATCAGGCGAGATTTGAACGGTTGCCAGCACATGGCGTGCAGGGGTAAATCTGGTTCATGAAAACGCCACGCTACACCCCGTTGATCCAATCCCTGCCCGCAACCGTGCCCTTTGTTGGCCCCGAACAGGCCGAACGTGAACGTGGCACGCCCTTTGCGGCGCGGCTGGGTGCGAATGAGAATGGCTTTGGGCCGGTTCCAGCCGCATTGGAGGCCATGCTATCGGCTGTGGCTGACGTTTGGAAATATGGCGATTCCACCAGCTTTGATCTGCGCTCGGACCTGGCGGCCCAAAACAATTGTTCCATCGACCACATTCTTGTTGGCGAGGGGATTGATGGCCTGTTGGGCGTGCTGGTCCGTCTGATGGTGGCCAAGGGCGACACCGTGGTGACCTCTGCCGGGGCTTATCCAACATTTAACTACCACGTGGTGGGTTGCGGCGGAGAGCTGGTCACGGTGCCTTATGTGAATGACCTCGAGGACCCGGCAAGCCTGTTTGCCAAAGCCGCCGAAGTTGGGGCAAAACTGGTGTATTTGGCCAACCCCGACAATCCCATGGGCAGCTGGCACACCGGCACCGATATCGTTGCCGCGCTGGATCACCTTCCCGATGGCTGCCTGCTTGTACTGGATGAGGCCTATGTGGAATGCGCGCCAGACGGCACCGCCGCCCCGGTCGATTGTGATGATCCCCGTCTGATCCGCATGCGCACCTTCTCCAAAGCCTACGGCATGGCAGGACTGCGGATTGGATATGCTTTGGCTCACCCGGATCTGATCCGCGCCTTTGACAAGATACGCAACCATTTCGGCGTGAACAGATTGGCGCAGGCGGCCGCATTGGCCGCAGTCGACGATCGAGCCGGCCTGACGGATCGGATAAGACAAATCACAACCGCCCGGGATACCATTGCACAGATCGCGCGCGACAACGGCCTCGCCCCCCTGCCCTCTGCCTGTAACTTCGTCACTATCGACTGTGGCGCAGATGGAAATTTTGCGCGACAGGTCCTGGCCAATCTTGTTGCACGCGGATGTTTCGTCCGCATGCCGTTTGTCCCTCCGCAAGACCGTTGTATCCGCATCTCCTGTGCTCCCAAGGAGGAACTTGCGATCTTCAAAACCACGCTCCCCCTCGCATTGGCTCAAGCACGACAAACGCTGTCGCAGTAACTCCGCTTTCACTGGATCTGAAGCCGCCACGCCCTAACTCATGTTAGGGGGGCATTTTCACTATTATTTAGGAGATAAGCCCTATTGTAACGGGATCGTATGGAGGCTTGTTCAATGCATAGACGCGAAGACCAACCCGACTACCAATCCGCCCTTTATATATTTTTGGGCGTCAGCCTTGTTTGGCTATTCATGATCATGTGGGCCCTGTTTGGCATGGGCCCTGTGTTGATCATTGCATTACTGCTGAATCATCTGATCACACGTTTGGGCGTGTTTCTCGATGGTCAGGTCATTTCCGAAGAACAATTCTAGGCAGGATTGCCCAGACCTGAGACACAAAATTCCGTCTACTAAGTCTGGGGCTTTATCTTCCTGGCTGGCCTGTTGCCAAAGACCGAATGCTAAATTGTGCACCAGACCAGATATTGCTTACGGCAATGAAATGAAACGCTGCACCATATCGTGCCGTGATAGGCACGCAGCGCGTCGCAATATGGCGGCTGCGCCCCTTTCTAAAAGGGGCGCACGGCCCAACGCCGTTTGGGACAGGGCTGGCCTGCCAGCCCGCCCACGGGGGCGGGAGCGTTTCGCCGCGCCAACCTCAGCCTATTGGGTTTGGGCCAGAACTTGCGCGGCCGCTTCGATCGCGCCGGGTCCATGGGCGATGTCACAGGCTGTCAAACCGGTCTCTACGCCCCCGAGCAGCCCCAAGATCATATGCCCATTGACATATCCCATATGACCAAACCGGAAATGCGCATCCCATTCTGGATCTCCCCATGGGGTGGCGCGCAAACCGATACCCAGTGTCAGACCCAAATTCGCCTCACACCATTTACGCAACCGCGTGCCATCCGGCGCATCCAACCGCAAAGAGGTTACAGCATGAGAACGTTGTGCCGGATCAACCACGTCCAATCTCATCGGACCACCCTGCCCCCATGCGTCAACAGCGGCCCAGATAGAACGAGCCAAGACTGCGTGACGTTTCCAGACGCGTTCAATCCCTTCGTCATGGATCATATCCAAGGCGGCCCGTAAGCCATAAAGCTGTTGAACGGGTGCAGTGCCACAGAAATACTGATAAAACACATCTGGATTGCTGCGCGCGCTCCAGTCCCAGTACGGGCTCACGCGTTCCTGGGCTCGGCGGCGCTCGGCGGCTTTTTCACTGAAAAACACAAAGCCCAGGCCTGGTGGCATCATCAAACCCTTTTGGCTGGCAGTGATGGCAACATCCACGCCCCATGCATCCATTTCAAAGGTTTCGCACCCCATAGAAGCAATGCAATCCATCATCAAAAGCGCCGGGTGGCCGACGTCATCCAACAGCGCGCGCAAGGACGGCACATCATTACGGATCGATCCGGACGTATCCACATGAACCGCCATCAAAGCTTTGATCTCATGCGCTTTATCCGCAACCAAAGCGGCGCGCAGCCTGTCCATGTTCCACGGCGTTGCCATGCCGCTGTCCACCTCTTCGACCACAAGCCCAAGCTTTCGCGCCGTCTCAGCCCAACCAACCGCAAACCGACCGTTGCAGGCCACCAGCACCCGGTCGCCGACAGACGTAACATTTTCCAGCGAGGCCTCCCAAAGACCATGGCCGTTGCAGATGTAAATCGCCGCGTTTTGATTGGTCCGTGCGACACGTTTGAGGTCTTGCACCAGCGTTGGCACCATATCCACTAACGGGCCTTCGTAGATATTGGACGAATGGTGATGCATCGCGCGCAGCACTTGGTCGGGCACAACGGAAGGACCGGGAATGGCCAGATAGGGCACACCTGTCGCCAAAGAGAGGATGTCTGTCATGAATCTAAAACCTGAATCAAAGGGCACGAGGACCTTCGTGCCGCACGTGGTGGATCGACCGTAGCCGGGCCGCCCTTGGCGTCAATCGTGAATTTTGGTGACGTCGCGAAGTCTTGCGCGCAGCTGCCGTCTTGCCCGAAATTACGGCGCAACACTCTGGCTGGCGATAGTAGGGCAAAGGTTGCACATGGTCCGCGACCTGCTTAAATGGCTCAACTCTTGTGCTTCTCTGTTGAGCACGCAGACAATAGAAGAAGGCCGCGCCTTAATATGAGTACCCCCCCTAAATCTACACGCGAACTGATGGGTTGGCTATGGCGTGGCTACTTACGTCATCACATGGGCTGGTTGGGGATTGCTTTTATATTTATGCTCATCGAAGGCTCCACTGTCGGTGGGCTCGCCTATATGATGCAGCCAATGTTCGACCATGTTTTTGTGGCGGGCAATGCGGATGCGCTGTTTTGGGTGAGCATTTCGTTTTTTGTGATTTTCACCCTGCGCGGCTTCACCAGCGTCTGTCAAAAGGTGATCCTGTCGAAAATCTCTCAGACATCGGCCGCGCATCTGCGTCAAGATATGTTGGCGCGGTTGATCCGGCAGGACTCCTCATTCCACCAGGTCAATCCTCCGGGTGCGTTGATCCAGCGCGTGCAATCGGATGTCGGTTCAATCAATCAGGTCTGGCGGTCAGTTATCACCGGAGCCGGACGGGATGTGACGCAATTGGTGGCCACGATGTATGTCGCCTTAATGGTGGATTGGCGCTGGACGCTGATCATGCTGGTCGGGCTGCCATTCCTGTTGGTCCCGATCTCAATTGCCCAACGATATGTCCGCAAAAAAGCATCACGCGCGCGGGATCTTGGGGCGTCCCTCGCGACCCGACTGGATGAAATTTTCCATGGCATCGTCTCGATCAAACTCAACGGCCTGGAAGAATACCAACAAGATCGTTTCGCCGGATACACCGATGACTATGTGCGCCAGCAGATCAAAGCACAGCTTGGCACCTCCTCCATCACAGGCATGATCGATTTTATGGCCGGTTTGGGTGTCATGGGCGTGGTACTTTACGGCGGCAACCAGATCATCGGCGGAGAAAAGTCAGTCGGCGAATTTATGAGCTTTTTCACCGCCATCGGCCTGACGTTTGATCCGATGAGACGTTTGGCCGCCGTGAGCGGAATTTGGCAAAGTGCTGCCGCGGCATTGGAACGGATAAAAGAGCTGATGGATGCACCAATTGCGCTGCGGTCACCGCCGCATCCTAAACCGGCACCAAAAGAACTGCCCGATGTTGCCTTGGATGATGTGGTATTGAACTACAGCGATGCGTCTATCTTGAAAAATCTCTCTCTGGTCGCCGAAGCTGGCAAAACAACAGCCCTGGTTGGGGCGTCCGGAGCCGGTAAATCCACCATATTCAATTTGCTTACGCGTCTGGTTGATCCCCAAGCCGGTCAAGCCACGGTGGGCAGCGTTCCAGTCAATGAAATGACGCTGGAAGATCTGCGCAACCTCTTTTCTGTGGTCACCCAAGAGGCCGTTCTGTTCGACGAAACCCTACGCGAAAACATTCTTTTGGGACGAACCGATGTGCGTGACGAGCAGTTGAAAGAAGTGTTGGACGCGGCACATGTCTCGGACTTCCTGCCGAAACTGTCTAACGGGCTTGACACTTTGGTGGGCCCACGTGGTTCCGCGCTTTCAGGCGGGCAACGTCAACGGGTGGTTATTGCTCGTGCCCTGTTGCGCAATACGCCGGTTTTGTTGCTGGACGAGGCAACATCAGCATTGGATGCCCAATCGGAAAAAGTTGTTCAGGCCGCTTTGGACAAGCTGTCTGGCGGGCGGACCACCATCGTGATTGCACACCGCCTGTCCACCATTCGTGCTGCAGACAAGATCATCGTCATGGATCGCGGTGAGATCGCCGATCAGGGCACGCATGAAGAGCTGCTGGAGCGTGGCGGGATCTATGCGGATCTGTACCGGTTGCAGTTCAAAGACGGCAAGACATTGGTGGATCCGAAAGGCGTTGCGGCGCAACTGCCTCAGGACACTGCATCAAACGCACCTGAGACAGGCTGGCTGCGTCGTCTCGCGCGCAAGTTCATCCAGTAAATCACTCTGAGGTCGGCCCCTATTGGGGCCGACCTCGTCAGCGCCGGTAAGACGCTGCAAGCTTTTCGGGATCAGCACCCATCGCATAGCGCATCAACGTCCAGAGGTTACGGCCTCCGCGACGCAGCCAGCCGTCACGCTGGTATCGTGCAGCGCTGGTCAGCGCATAGGCCGGAAGCGTGCGCATATCAGGCAGACGGCGGGCAATTTCCACATCCTCCATCAAGGGCTGATCCGGATAGCCCCCTTTGGCCGAATAAAGCGCTTGAGGCACGAGCAGCCCCTGATCACCATAAGGCAATCCCAAAACTGCCGAACGTAAGTTCGCCCATCCCGCAACGGCAGCAGGGCGCAGCCCGCGGGTGGAGAAAGCCAGCTTGAAATGCGCCGGGCGTTGAGAGAACTCTCTGATATGTTCGCCCACAACATTGCTCCAGCCGTCTTCCAAAACGGTGTCAGCATGTAAGATCAGCAACCAATCCCCTTTGGCTGCCGTGCACCCTCGGCGCAATTGACCACCACGCGACGCCGGGCCCGTGATGATCTCCGCTCCGGCTTCTTCTGCAATCAGCAGGGTTTGATCGGTTGATCCACCATCCGTCACAATCAGTTCGCGGATCAGCCCAGCGGCCAACCCTTCCATCAGCATCTCGATGCTCGCCTGCATATGCGGCGCGGCGTTAAGCGTGGGGATCACAACACTGATTGGGGCTGTCATCGGTTTAATCCTGTTTATTTATCGCAGCATTCCTATATCACAGCCAGAGAGAAAAGCACGCCCCTGCCGCAAGGCCCCAGCCATCATGACAAGAGGCCCATCTTGACCGCCCGCATAATTTTCCGTCTCAGCGGCGCTGATACGCGCCCCTTTTTGCAGAACCTGGTGACCAATAATGTTGATCAAATTGATCAAGGTTTGGTTTACGCCGCATTGCTGACCCCGCAAGGCAAATATTTGGCAGATTTTTTTCTGCTGGCGGATGGCGATGATGTTTTGCTGGATGCAGAGGGCGGACAGGCCGCGGCCCTGGCGCAGCGGTTGAACATGTACCGATTGCGGGCCGACGTAACGCTGGAAGAAACCGATTTGCAGGTCAAACGCGGCACAGGTGCTGCACCTGCTGGCGCTTTGCAGGACCCCCGAAACGAAGCCCTTGGCTGGCGGTTGTACGGGGCAGACGGCGGCGATGATGGCAGCAACTGGGACGCGATCCGCGTCGCCCATTGCATCCCTGAAACTGGCATCGAACTGACCGGTGACAGCTATATTCTGGAAGCCGGGTTTGAGACCTTGGCCGGGGTAGATTTCCGCAAGGGATGTTATGTCGGCCAAGAAGTCACCGCCCGGATGAAACATAAAACAACTCTAAAAAAGGGATTGCAGGTCGTGGAGATCGACGGCACCGCGCCTGTAGGAAGCGACATTGTCGCCAACGGGAAACCCGTCGGCACCTTGTTCACTCAGGCAGATGGCAAGGCAATCGCATACCTGCGGTACGATCGCGCCAAAGGCGATATGCAGGCCGAGGACGCCGTTGTGCGCTGGACACCGGCTGCATAACCTCTTGTTCATGCCCTGCTGATAAGCCAATTCTGACCACGTCGTTGAGGATTGGAACACACGATGGCATTGAACATTTTTCGACTGCTGACCCTCGGCCTGTTGGCCCCTGCCCTGTCTATGGGGGCGGCACAGGCTGAGGAGTGGTTTTGGACCTATGGCGACTGGACCGTCCATGTCGATGCCTTTGACACCGGCGAAGACTGGCGCACAACATGTGCGGCATGGACCGGTGGTGACGGCGATCCAACCCTGCGGCTTGAAACCTCAAACGGCGACGCGGGCCCGCCGGATGATTATCCACGTGTCACACTGCACGAAAGTGCCCCACGCGGCCACAACACCCAGATGCAAAACGGTCAGGCAATCACGCTGATTATTGACCAAGAGCTCGACTACTACGCCTTGGTGGATGCCTATTACGACGAAGACGGAATCATTCAGGCCGAAGCCCAGGTACGCTGGCAGGATGCAGCCTATATCCTGCTGAGCATGAAGTCGGGAACCCAGATGGACATGCGCCTGATGTCACCGATCAAAGTGAGCGAACGTATCTACCTTGCATCGCTAAGCGGGTTCACAGCAGCCTACGGGAAAATGATGGACAGCTGTGGTCATCCAATTGACGTCGAAGAACCCGCGTTGCATTGACACAAAAGCCGTCTCAGTAGCGTTTGTTGGTCGTCACAGCAGCAATTTGATCGCAAAGCCAATAAGGATCAGACCAGAAAGCTGACGAAACCTTGTGTATCGTACCGGCGTCATAAACCAGTTTCGCAGAATGTGAGCCAACGCTGAATAAGTGCTGAGCGAGAGGATGGACAAGCCGCAATAGGTGACGATCAGGATACTTGTTTGCAGTGCCATGCCGCGCGCTGGTTCCAGAACTTGTGGAAACAGCGCCATATAAAATAACAGCGCCTTTGGATTTGTGACCGCCAGCAGGAAGGCCTCCCGAAACAAGGTGTGGGGTTTCACGACCTCATCGTTGGCCGCCTCCAGCAACAACACGTCGGTCTTGAAGATCAAGCGAAGTCCAAGCCAAGCCAGATAAGCGACCCCCAGCCAATTGAAGACCGTCCAAAGTACCGTTGAAGACATCACAAAGGACGCGATGCCAAAGGCGCAGACCGCCCCGCCCACCGCAAGGCCAAGCGCGTTTCCAAGGATTGTCGGCACAACCCGCTTGCCCCCCAGCTGTATGGCGCGGCGCGCCGTGTTGAGATTGGCGGGGCCAGGCGTGACGATGTTCACCGCTGATATGGTGGCAAAAGACATCCAAAGCGCAAAATTCATGCTGTTTCCTGTAATTGGTGACCAACGGAAGGCAGCATAATGACCTCTAGGCGCGAAAACCCTTCCTTAAGGAAGGTCGTTCATGGACTCACCTGCTGTTTAAGAGGCAAATAGGCTGAAACCCCTCTTATTGGAAAGCTCTATGGATTATCTGGATCGAACGATATTGATCGCTTTGACGCGTGATGCGCGTATGAGCTGGAAAGACCTTGCAGCCGAGGCTGGTGTTTCACCGCCGACCATTCGCGACAGGGTCAAGCGGTTGGAGGACACGGGCGTCATCCAGAATTTTGCCGTTGAACTCTCACCTGCGGCATTGGGCTATTCGCTGGAAGCGGTGGTTCGGTTTCGCCCGCTGCCCGGCAAACGTCACATTCTGGAAAAGCAGATCGAGGACACGGATCGGATCGTGCAATGTGATAAGGTGACAGGCGAAGATGGTTTTGTTGCCCGCCTGCTGTTGCGCAACATTGGCGAGTTGGACCCGCTGCTTGAAACCTTTGGACGTATGGCAACCACGAACACTTCGATTGTGAAATCAAGCCCTGTGCGCATGCGGCCGCCGCCGTTTTAGATCGTGCAGGTATTTCAGAAGAAAAAGAGCCGAGGCATCGTTGCCCCGGCTCTGGTTTGTCACAGACCGTTTTGAACCTTAGAAAAAGCCCAGCTTGTTCGGGTTGTAGCTGACCAGCATGTTCTTGGTCTGCTGATAATGGTCCAGCATCATCTTGTGGTTTTCACGTCCGATACCAGATTGTTTGTAGCCACCAAAGGCCGCATGAGCGGGATAGGCATGGTAGTTGTTAACCCAGACACGACCTGCCTCAACCCCGCGACCAAAGCGGTAGCAGCGGTTGGCATCGCGGCTCCAGACACCGGCACCGAGGCCGTAAAGCGTGTCGTTGGCGATCTCCAACGCTTCTTCGTCAGTTTTGAAGGTACAGACTGACACAACCGGGCCAAAAATTTCCTCTTGGAAGACCCGCATCTTGTTGTGGCCTTTCAGGACGGTTGGCTGGATGTAAAATCCGTTCTGGATGTCGCCGTCAAAACGCGCGGCGGCACCACCGGTCAGAACCTCGGCCCCTTCTTCAACACCGATCTGCAGATACGACAGGATCTTTTCTTGTTGTTCCTGGCTGGCTTGCGCCCCGACCATGGTTTCCATCAAACGTGGATCGCCGTGTTTGATGGCTTTTACACGTTCAATGGCGCGGGCGATGAAGTCTTCGTAGATGTCTTCGTGAATCAGTGCCCGGCTTGGGCAGGTGCAGACCTCACCCTGGTTAAAGGCAAACAGCACAAAGCCTTCGATTGCTTTGTCGAGGAAAGCGTCATCCTGATCCATCACATCCTTGAAGAAGATGTTGGGGGATTTACCGCCCAGTTCGAGTGTCACTGGGATCAGGTTTTCAGTTGCGGCTTTCATGATGATCTTGCCGGTCTGGGTTGAACCGGTAAACGCAATCTTGGCAATCCGATCCGAGGTCGCAAGCGCTGCGCCCACTTCGGCACCATAACCGTTGACGATGTTCAGAACCCCATCAGGCAGCAAATCACCGATCAGCTCCATCATCACCATGATGGCGGCCGGTGTCTGTTCCGCCGGTTTCAAGACAATACAGTTGCCCGCGGCCAGCGCCGGCGCCAGTTTCCAGGCCGCCATCAGGATGGAGAAGTTCCAAGGAATGATCTGCCCCACCACACCCAGAGGCTCGTGGAAGTGATAGGCGACGGTGTCCGCGTCGATTTCGGACATAGTGCCCTCTTGCCCGCGCAGCACACCGGCAAAATAGCGGAAGTGATCAACAGCCAGCGGGATATCGGCCAGTTTTGTCTCGCGGATCGGTTTGCCGTTGTCCCAAGTCTCTGCCTTGGCCAGCACATCCAGGTTCTCTTCGATGCGATCAGCGATCTTGAGGATGATATTGGCCCGTTCTGCCGGAGCCGTGGTGCCCCAGGCGGTTTTGGCTGCATGGGCCGCGTCCAGCGCCAAGGCGACGTCTTTTTCATCGGAACGGGCGATCTGGCCCACAACACCGCCGGTGATTGGGGTGATATTGTCGAAGTAACGACCAGACACCGGGGGGACAAATTTACCGCCGATGTAGTTGTCATAGCGCTCTTTGAAGGGCGAGGTGAATTCGCCAGCGACCTGAGTCATCTCGTTCATGATGTTTTCCTCCATGTGTGCGGCTCCGCCGCCGCATCTGTATGAGGAACGATGACTCTAAGTTTGGCCTATGTCATCTGAGACCAAGGGAGTATATTTTTCCCCTGTCTCAGCACTGAGACAGTTCAGCCCCACGCCGTGTTTCCGTGACAAACCCTTGGGGCGTCTCATGCAGGTTTGTCGCCAATACCCAGACGTTTCATCCGGCGATAAAGCGTTGCGCGACCAATTCCAAGAGCGCGGGCCGCTTGGGATACATTGCCATCCGCACGGGCCAAAGCGCGCATGACAGCGGCACGTTCACCGCGCTCAAACCCGGTGGCTTCACCGTCGTCACGCCCCAGCAGATCGGATGCTGGCCGCTGTTCGATTGGCCCCAGCGATGCCATGCCAAACATACGCCGCGCACCCCTGGTTGCCCCCACAACAATGTCGTCGCTGTTCACGGCCAAAAGCTTTACCAATGGCCCCTCGTCCGCATCGGCCAAGATAAATCGTTCTTTTGGGAAAGCGGCGCGGAATACCTCCGCCTCGATCTGGCGCGCAGATTGCAGGACCGACGACGCGATCAATTGGTTGATGCCTTGGGTTTGATCGGCACGGGCGGATGAGACATCCAACGCACCGATGACACGCCCATCAGCGCCAAAAATCGGTGCGTCGATGCAGCTCATCCCTGCGTTGCGGGCAAAAAAGTGTTCGTTGCGATGCACAATCAGGTGACGCTCTTCGGCCAGACAGGTGCCAATGCCGTTGGTGCCTTCGGCTTGCTCGCTCCAATCGGCACCTTCCCACAGTCCCCAAGCGCGAAACGCATGGGCATCGCCGTCACTGCAACGCTGTTCCAGTACCACGCCGTCTGCGTCAGTGAGCAAAACACTGCATCCAGATTGGCCGACCAGTCGAAAAAGCTGGTCCAGCTGTGCGGCGGCGATGGAACGAAACCTGTCCAAGGCTTCGCGACGGTCACGCAATTCCGCCGTGTCGATCCGCTCTGCCCGTTGGAATTGCGATGGCTCCAACCCATGCCGTTCGATGGACCGTCGCCACGAAGCCACCACCCGCGACTTGGCTGCACCCATTGGCGAGCCCGCAGCCTTTAGCACGTATTTGGCGTGTTCAGAGTGTGTCGACAGTCCCATATTCGCTCCTCCTCCCCAGGTAGGATGAGGCAAAACTTAAAGGAAAGCCGGTCGGAAAATAAAGATGTTCTCTCGTTAAGCAGTCGCAGCCTGACTTGCACAAATTTATTGCAAACCGGTGTAGCGCGCTGAAAACGTACAAGAAAGCCCCGCAAACTGACGTTGCGGGGCCGAAATTACGACTTTGGTCGTAGGTGCAATTTAGGTGGGCGTTACGCGCGCTCGGAGTATTCCATGCTCTCGGTATTCACCACGATCATCTCATCCTGACCAACAAATGGCGGCACCATGACTTTTACGCCATTGTCCAGAATCGCTGGTTTGAAAGAATTCGCGGCGGTCTGACCTTTGACCACCGGCTCGGTCTCAACAATCTTGCAGACAACCTTCTGAGGGACAGTGGCGTTTAGGGCTTCTTCTTCGTGGAACTCGACAACAATTGTCATACCATCCTGAAGGAACGGGCGACGGTCACCCAGCAGCTCAGCCGGCAGCTCGATCTGCTCGTAGGTTTCGGCATCCATAAAGACCAGCATTCCGTCGCTTTCATACAGAAATTGTTGATCTTTTTGCTCCAGACGTACACGCTCAACCTTGTCAGCAGACCGGAAACGTTCATTGAGTTTTGACCCGTTACGCAGGTTGCGCAGTTCCACCTGTGCAAAGGCTCCGCCCTTACCTGGTTTCACATGATCGACCTTAACCGCAGCCCACAGGCCGTCGTTATGTTCCAGCACGTTGCCGGGGCGAATTTCATTGCCGTTGATCTTGGGCATGGGAAATGCCTTTCGAGAGGTTGTTGAACAATTAAAAGCCCCTATATCGAGCTACAGAGAGGCTGGCAAGAAAACGATCTAGGCTGAGCAGCGGCAAATCGGGTGCAAATCAAGCCATGCAAAAATTGCATGTGAGATATGCAAAAATTGTCTACCCGAATCGTCACAAAATCGCCATAAGGGGCGCCACGCCGAAAAAACAGAAATTGCAATAGCAAGAACAATAAAGGAAGCGAGATGCGAGATTTCGTGGACGGCACTGCTTATAACAATGAGCAAGGCAACCGCGCCCGTAAACTGTTTGCAGCCGTCGTATTGGCTGCACTCGACGATGC
This sequence comes from uncultured Paracoccaceae bacterium, assembly GCA_947497985.1. GTDB lineage: Bacteria > Pseudomonadota > Alphaproteobacteria > Rhodobacterales > Rhodobacteraceae > Epibacterium. The sequence goes on along the minus strand of CANMIX010000007.1, from coordinate 104,025 downwards.
GATTGCGGACGACAAAAAATATGGCAACGGTCCTGAGCAGATTGCCCGCTGGGCACGGTCGCGCGATGGGCGCGAAGTTCTGACCTGTGCAGGCATTGATCCAAACGAACGGGTTGTATCGGGCCTGATGGAATTTGTGGGCCGTGGTGTACGGACCTCTGTCGCGCTGTCGCGCGAAGAAAGCGAGCGCCGCAACGCTCAGGCGGAAGCCGCATAAGCGTTTACACTTCAAAAACGCTGCCAAAAAGAAAAACGCGTCCGGTGGGGGCGCGTTTTTCTTTTTCTACCTCGCTTAATATTTGGCGTTAGCCCGCAAAGATCATGAACATCACGCTGGAGGTTCCCAACTCCATCAGCGCCAAGACCGAGAACAGCACCCGCCCCGACCAACTGCGCCCCCGCCACAGCAAGACAAAACAGACCAGACTTGCTGCAAGCAGCACCGGTTCCAGCAGATGCGCATGATGGCGGTGGTCCCAATAGCTGATGGGGGAATGGAACACCCAGTCGCTAAAGGGCCAAAAATTCGGCCGCCCGTCACCTGCATGCATGGTGAAGTCCAGACCGATATGTAAAAGCGCCGCGCAACACAGGGCAATCGCCCAGCCCTTGCGCACCCAAAGAGCACTGGCCAACCCAGCTCCCCACAGAGGGATAGAATTGTCGATGGCAAAGACCTGTTGCCAGGCCGGGGAAAAATACAACTCATCAAACACCACATGAACGGGCACGCCTTGGACATAGATCGACCAAGCCGTCATCAGATAGAGCGACAGATCCGGCAGCAGGCTGCCCACGACTGCAGCTGCAAGGATCGCCCTGTCGCCTTTGCGCCCAAACAGGGCGGCGCCGGTCAACAGATGTGCGGGTGTGTTCATATCATCTCCGATAGGTTTTAAAGACGTCGAACGGAATCACCCGCTTCGACATAGAGTTAGGGACACTACGTGACACGCGCGATTATGTTGCAAGGCACCGGCAGCAATGTTGGCAAATCTTTGATCGTTGCAGGGCTGGCGCGGGCCTTTCTGCGCCGCGGGCTACGCGTGGCTCCGTTCAAGCCGCAAAACATGTCCAACAACGCTGCTGTCACCCCGGACGGCGGAGAAATCGGTCGTGCTCAGGCGCTGCAAGCCCTTGCGGCGCGCAAGACGCCGCACACAGACATGAACCCGATCCTGCTCAAGCCAGAGACCGACACCGGCGCTCAGGTCATCGTACAGGGCAAACGACGCGGCACCCGCGCAGCTGGGTCGTTCATGCGCGACAAATCGGGCCTGCTGGAGGCCGCGCTTGAGAGTTTCCACAGACTGGCGGCTGACGTTGATCTGGTCCTTATCGAAGGGGCCGGCAGCCCCGCCGAGACCAATCTGCGCCAAGGTGACATTGCCAACATGGGCTTTGCTCAGGCGGCGAATGTGCCGGTGATCCTGATGGGGGATATTCATCGCGGCGGCGTCATCGCACAGATTGTCGGGACCCAAGCCGTGCTGGATCAGGACGACCAAGACAAGATCGTGGGCTTTGCCGTCAACCGCTTTCGCGGCGACCTCAGCCTGTTTGACGCAGGCCGCGATGATATTGCGGCGCGCACCGGCTGGCCGTCGCTCGGGGTGATCCCGTGGTTCTGGGATGCATGGAAGTTCCCGGCCGAGGACAGTATGGACATCGCCTCGCGCAGTGGTGGCGCTTTTAAGGTAGCGGTGCCTCAGCTGGAACGTATGGCAAATTTCGACGATCTGGACCCACTGGCAGCCGAGCCCAACGTCACCGTCGAAATGGTACCTCCGGGACGCGCCCTGCCTGGGGATGCGGATCTGATCTTGATCCCCGGCAGCAAATCAACCCTTGGCGACCTGGCCTATCTGCGCAGGCAGGGCTGGGACATTGACATACTAGCCCACCACCGGCGCGGAGGGCATGTTCTGGGGCTCTGTGGCGGCTATCAGATGCTCGGGCGCATGGTCGATGACCCCGACGGCGTGGATGGGTCTCCTGGCCGTGCAGAGGGGCTGGGATTGCTTGACGTGGAAACGGTTATGGCAGGCAATAAACAGGTGACGCTGACTCAGGCGACAACACGGGGCGGTAATCTGCCTGTGAATGGGTATGAGATCCACATGGGGCGCACAACCGGCGCGGATTGCCAGCACGCTTGGCTGGATGTGGAGGGGCGTGCCGAAGGAGCGGCCAGCGCTGACAGGCGTGTACGCGGTACGTATTTGCACGGGCTGTTTGCCAACGATGTTTTCCGCGCTGGTTTTCTTGAAGACCTCGGTGTCGATAGCAAACTGTCCTATGATCAGGATGTTGATGCTGCACTGGACGCATTAGCCGACCACCTGGAAGAACACATGGATCTGGATCAGATCCTCGCCCTGTCGGGTCCCATCAGCGCTAAATAACGTCGGCTCCAAGCTATCGAAACGGTTGCACTCCCGTGCCCACCAGCACCATCGGCCAAGGCCGATACCGTTGGCGGTCTTGGGCGTGGCACCGCGCCTTTGGCGCGGTGCCACGCCCAACCGGCGCGCGCTTCCGCAAAGGAAGCCAATGCCGGGCGGGAGTACCCCGTTAAATCTGGAAGGTCGGGCGAGGTGTGTTGAAACACAATAGCTACGACACGCCTGATCAGTTAGGGCGCTTAGTCAAAGAATATCATGCGCTGCTAGAGCGCGTTGAATTTCACGGCGGACCAGCTTACGTACATTTCGTGTGATCTTTTCGCCCAGTGAACCTTGCAGCTCTTGGCGCACGATTTCCACAACCATATCACGCAACATGTCTTCGTCGATCAGCGTAGCGTCGTCCAAATCGTCCAACGTGCTTGCGGCAATATCAGCGCTGATATCTTCGGCTGTTGCATCGATCACATCGGCGGCAAAATGCTCGGCAATGTCATCAGCATCCATATGTTCAACATCGCCAGTTTGATCTGCGATGTTTGCAGCCTCTTGCGTCTCAGCCTCATCCCAATCCGTCGACGCAGGGGACCGAAGTTCCGACGCGAAGGGACCATTTTGGCTTGCGTCTGGCTCCCAATGCGGAACCGCAGCAGATTGAGCGGTCGCAGCTTCCATCTCGGCAATTTTGCGGACCACAGCCGCTGCGCGTTGACGGGCCGAGGCATTGTGCAGATGGCTGACTTCGGCTGTGTCAGATACAGAGGCATCCTCGTCAGCATAGGCGGCACCGCCAGTGGCGCTCTGGCTTGGCTCAGCCATGTTTTCCGCCTCGGTGTCATCGTCTTGCACGTTCTCGGACACGCCGTACAATGTGGCCTCAGGATTTTTCCAAGGCAGAACGTCTTCGTCCGGGGTTTGATCTGAAGCGTCGTCGCTTTCGACAATTGTTTTGTTCAGGCGAAACATATCCAACGAAGCTGCGTGTTCGACCGTGTCAGCACCGCCAAGGAATGTACGTTCCGCGCCTTGAGGATCCACAGCCACGTTGGCATCACTGCCTGAAACTGCTTTCGAATGTTCCTGCGCGGCGTCAGCCCCGTTCACATCATTGCCTTCAGGGTTTTCGAGATATGCGTCCTGATCCAAAAGCTCAGGTTTTGCAGCGCGGGTATCCTTATCAACAGGTGGAGGGACACGGAGCGCCGGGGTCAAAACCAAACGCGGGCGCAGCCCTTCGGCACGACGTGCGCCACCGGATGGGCGCGTCTTTCTGTTGTCCTCACTCACCAGTCGGCGAATAGAGGAAAGGACGTCTTCGACACCTGCCTGCTCGAGTGGACCTGACATGATAACCTTACTGCTTCTGGTCTCTTTATCGGACTGTAGCCTGCACCGGGGCATCCGGCAACTGTCCTGTGCCCCGGTTCGTTTTATGCGTTATTGCTTGCCAAGTGCTTTGAGCACCCGGTCAAGATCTTTACCGCGTTTGCTGCCTTTGCCCGGTGCATCTTTGACCAGGTTGTAATACAGCGTCGGGTCATAGACTTCGACCGCAAGGTTGAGATGTTCTGCAGTCAACAGACCTTGGGACTGCAGCAATTCATAAGCCGCCAGCGAAAGGTTCGCACGCGCCTGCACGCGTTCAACTTGGGCGTCCAACAGTTCTTGCTCTGCTTCCAACACGTCCAGGGTTGTCCGCGCACCCAGTGTGGCCTCTTCACGGACACCATCAAACGCAACCCGCGCAGCACGCACCTGTTGCTCTGACGATGCCAAGCTGGCGCGGTTGGCAGCAAGCGTTGCAAAAGCCGCGGAAACACCCTGTTCGATCTGACGCTGAACGGTCAACAGGACGCCTTTTTCGGCATCGAGACGCGCACGGTCCGCCCGTAAGGCAGATTGGCGCGCACCACCGGCATAAATAGTCTGCCCAAGTTCAAGCGACAGGTTACGGGTATCTGTATCGGTGCGCTGGTCAAACACTTGGTTGTGGCCAACACCGCCACGAAGAGTGAAGGATGGCCCCAAGGCGGCACGGGTGCTTTCGACCCGAAGCTCTGCCGATTTCACCGCATGTTGCTGAGACAAGAGCGACGGGTGGTTGCGGCGCGCCAAATATTGCGCGTCACGTTCAGAACGGGTGCCAGATGGCAATGGCGGCTGGCCCTGAGTTGCTCCGGGTTCACGTCCTACAACCTGTTTATAGGTGGCACGCGCTGACGCGAGATCACCACGTGCTTGGATCAGATCTGCCTGGGCTCCTGCCACGCTGCTTTCGGCCAGAGCCACATCGGTGCGGGTGACTTCGCCCACTTCGAAACGATCCTGGGCGGCGCGCAGTTCTTCGCGCAGAAGACGTAGGTTATTGCTGCGCAGGCGTACGTTTTCTTCTTGGAACAAGACACTGACGTAAGCCGTCACAGCGCTGAACAGGACGTCCTGTTCCACATTCAGAAGCGTTTGACGGGTGGCCAGAACAGCTTCTTGCGCGGAACGGCGTGTGAATTGACGTTGTCCGCCATCCCACAGCACCCAAGTCAGGTTGATGCTGGCATCAAAGGAATTGGTGTCCCCATCCTGCAAAGTCAATGTACCAGGCGTGCGGGTGTATTGATGCGCTGCGGTCAAAGCCCAGGACACGATCGGGCGAAGGGAGGCAACTGCCGTGGCGACATCTTCGTCAGCGACCCGCAACAGCGCTCGGTTCTGTTCCAGAAGTCCGCTGGATTTATACGCCCCAATCAGCGCATCCGAAAGGTTGTCAGCCTTGAGCTGAGCGGGCGCGCCCAGAACAGCCAACATTGTGCCCGCCATAGCCAAAGCGCGCACTGCGCGTCTGGAGCCACCATTCGGGGATCGTTTTGCGAAAATGGTCTTCAGCATTTTTTTCACCTATCTGCCGCCGCCCCGCCCCCACTCCGGAAGCATCGTGGCGTGAATTCCAACATGGCTTCACGACGCAACCTTTCTGGTTACGTCGTTCTGTCCATTCACATCACTTCGCCCAAGACCCCAAGCCCCGGACGCTCACCCTAAGCCTTTTACAGGATCACAGGGCAAATTCTTTGGCAGCTTCGAAACCGGGCAGAACCGGTGCGGTGGCATTGAAAGCAAAGCGCCAGGAAATTGCGCCATTTGCTTTGTAGCCGATTTTCACTTCCCCCAAGGCCCCAGTCATGAACAGCGCCGCAATGCGACCGCCATCTTTGAGTTGGGTCAGAAGATCGTCAGGCAGTGTTTCCACAGCCTCTTGAACCAGAATTACATCGTACGGACCGTGCTCTGCGGCACCTTCGGCCAGCGGGCCTTCGTGCACAATAGCATTATCAGCCCCAACATCGGACAGGAGCGATGCAGATTCGCTCGCCATAGATGTTTCCTCTTCGACGCCAATTACCATTTGCGCCATACGAGCAACAACTGCTGTGGAGTAACCAAGGCCACAGGCCAGATCCAGCACCATTTCATCACTGCTGATGTCCAATGCGTCCAGCGTCTTGGCCAGAGTGCGCGCTTCGACCAGCACACGACCGTTCCCAAGCGGCACGTTTTGATCTGCATAGGCGCCTTCTGCTTGCGCATTTGGCACGAATTGCTCCCGTGGCACAGCCAGCATCGCTTCGATGATCGGATATTTGGTCACATCCGAAGGACGGACCTGAGTATCAACCATCATACGGCGACGTTCAGCAAAATCAGTCATGGGCACAGCTCATTTATCCTAGACAGTTTCTTCTTTGTGCCACAGCAAAGGCGCTTGGGCAACATTTCAGCACCCTTTTGCCTCGTCATTGTGGCATGGGCAACTCATTTTCGTTTCACATATTTGGTTAATATTACAATGCGCTGGCCCTCAACGCGGCCTTCGATGTGTTCGACATTGTCAGTCACCAGGGAGATATTGCGAACTGCGGTCCCCCTTTTGGCGGTAAAGCCTGCACCTTTGACCGGCAGATCCTTGACCAGAACCACAGTATCCCCTGCCCGCAAAGGCGCGCCATTGCTGTCCTTATGCGCACTTTCAGCGGGCACTGCGTCGACCCAGGCCTGGGTCTCTTCATCCAACCATAGCTGTTCTGACAGGTCGCGCGCCCAGTCCTGATCACCGAGTCGCGTCAACAGGCGCGCCGACAGAACCTGGACGGCGGGCGTCTCGCTCCACATCGACGTTGCCAGGCAACGCCAATGGTTCGGCTCTAGGTCGCTTGTAATCTGCTCGGTGCAGGTCGCACAAATCTGCGCCACGGCCCCTTCGGGTCCACCGGCCACAGCAAACGAGGCAAGCGGTGTGTCACTTGCACAGAGGTCACAGGTCATGAGCGTCTCGCATTCCTAGGGGCAATCCTGCATCGCCCTTTAGAGCAGTGCCCAACGTAAGGAAAGACCGACGACCACGATGCTGTGTCGATCACTCAGATATACAACCTGCGCGCAACAAGCCAGCTGACGGGCAAAGCCAGAACAAAACCCAATGCCGCAGCAAACAGGATCGGCTGCAAAGTGGTGAACCCTATAACCAATGCGGCGATCACCGCAGCACCAACCAGGGTCGAGCCGATAAAAATATGGAGTATTAAAGCAAGGCGGAGCATGTCAGACCTCATCCATCAAACAATTACGCGGTTCCCAAGTCAGGAATACCGCGAACGGCCGCAGCGCACATTGACAGAGGTCATCCGCAAACAAAAAAGGCGCCGCCCGTATCAGGCGACACCCCTCATTCAGATCAACCGTCTTTGGGATCAGGACTTGCGCTTGCGCAGTGCGCCTGCGGCTCCCAAGGCACCGATCAACAGCAGACCGCTTGCAGGCAGGGGCACGGGCGCAGGTTCGTCAAAACTGTCGACAACTTGAAAGCTGACAGAACCGGAACCATTGAAAACTGAAAAGAAGCCATCCCCCGCGACGTCTTGCGCAAATTCAAAGCCTGAGTCCGGGGTCGCCGTAAAGGAGGATCCAACCGAGGCATTGGCAAACGGGTTCACATCCGCGCCCAGGAAACTCAGTTGCAGATCACCACCGGACCCATTTGATCCAAACCCGGTCAAGATGACGCTGGTGAGCCCCCCGAAGTCGCCATCTTCCTCACCATTGAAGCCAAAACCGCCGAGGTCAAAGCTTGTTGTGACGAGGCCAGAGAGATCTGCGGCGACGATTTCATCGAAGAACAGCGAGGAGCTGGAAATGAAAGACAATGAACCGTTGAGAAAATTCGTTGTGTTCAGCGTGCCATCGGGGCCTTCGAGAATGTCAAAACCGATGTTGTCAAAAGTCGCAACAATATTGGCAGCAGACGCGGCGGATGCAGAGGCAAATGCCAATCCAGCGGCGAGCAGTAGGTTCTTCACTGTAATCTCCTAGAACAGATGAAAAGTAATAAATTAACCATTTGTTAATAAGTCGCTTTTCGCCCACATTCAACTTGCCGCACGTGAATGTGATCGGTTCACAGACACGTAAAAGCGGTAAATCGCCTACCATCGCACAGCGAATAATTTACCCCGTGACACCTTGTCAAAACATCCACCTATGCGACATTAAGATGGAATGAGTGAAGCCCTTCGGAGACGACCGATCATGACCCGCCCTGCCCTGTTGATCCCTACCCTGTTGATCCCGGCCCTGTTCGCCCTCTCCGCCTGCGAGACCGCCAAAGGCGCCGGCCGAGATATTGAAAAAGCCGGCCAGGCTATTGGCAATGCAGCAAAGGATGTGCAGGACGCTTTGTGAACAACACATCCCGCACAGTCGGGATTAGCTTTTAGCGAGAGCTTTGCGCCGCTTTGCCCCGACGACAGAGGCCAGCGCGGCCACCAACATCAAACCACTGGCTGGCAATGGCACCGGGGCTGGCTCTTCCAAAGTGTTCGCCAATGCGAATGAGAACGTCCCATTGCCATCAAATTCGCGCTCAAAGAAGCCGCCGCCAAAACGAAACACTCTCTCTAGACCGCTGATCGGTTGGATTTCGGCCACCTCGCCTGGCGTGAGGTCCGCCAACGCGTTCAATTCGCTTGGCAGGAATCGGAATTCCAGGGTGCCATCGGCAATAAATGAGGTTTCTGGCGCTCGAAACGTGATCGACTCCGTTCGAAAACCCAAGTCGCGATCAAAGGGGGTGCCGCCACGGACGCTCAAAAAATCTCCAACGCTTGCGACAACACCGCCGTCCAAGCTGAAGTTCGTGAAGTTCAGAAAAAACGATCTGAAGATTTCGCGCGTGTCATTGAAGTTCGCCTCAAATTCAAACGAGCCACTAATTGTTGTCACACGCCCCGGTAAATCATCTGAGTTCTCCGTGCCGACGAACCCTAAGTCGTTAAAAAACCCGACGTAAGTTGCAGCAAGAGCGTGTTGTGCGTTGAATGCCAGCACAACAGCGGCCAAAAGAAGCCTTTTCATTCTAAAATCCTAATAAAATTTTCTTATGAAAGGCACTTTAAATCAATACGTTAATAAGTCACCTCGCACCAACTGATCGCACGCCTTTGTGAAGCATTAGCTGGCAGAGTTCCCCGACACCATGGCGCGAAATGTGCACGCGGCAAAATGTGCGGCAACCGCTCCGGCCTGCGTCAATGTGTTGCCTACAGCACGCCCCCGCTTTGGCGTAGCGCTCTGCCGCAGAGATAACCGGTTGTTAGAGTAGGAGCCAAAGAATGTCGCAGAGCTGGGTGAACTTTTTCCCGATTGTTTTCTTGCCGTTCAAGCTGATCGTACTGGGCGTCGGCATGTATTTCGCAATCAAATGGCACCGCGATCAAGAGAAGAAGAAGTAAGAAGAGAGTGCCGGGAGGTAGGCTTCGCTTTCGCCACCAACCACTTAGGCCTATTTGCAAAACCTGCGCACCGAAACGCCTAGGGCAGCGCCCGAGCCTGAGTGGGTGCGAAGCGCCCTCCCGTGGGGAGAGTCGGGAACTGCCCGGTCTGGCGACCCAGAAGCCTAATTTTCTTGATCAAACCAATTTACAGATTCTATTGGTCGGTCCAATACTCCCTTGATATCGGAGCGAATAAACAAACAAAGTTTATCAAACGCTTTCCACGCGCTCTCTGCCAAATCGTTGGCTTGGTGAGACTTAGCAAGCTGTTTGTTGTACAGTTCGTCACTCACCGTGCGAATTGGCTTAAATCCTTGCATATTTCTCCCGGCCAGATGTTCATGCAAAGAATTCGATCTCATAAAGGCGGAGAACGCTTCTAGTTCACGAATAAAGTCATCGCATCTTTTCTTAAGTTCCTCGTCTTGAAAAACGAAGAGCCCCCGACTGTGTCGGTCGAGCAGACGAAAGGTAAGCCTGATATATTCAGCATCAATGAACTGAAAAGTGTCGTGCTCCTTCAACAATACGCGAAACTTATCTGAATGAAGCCAAAGTAAGTCTCTCGCGTTCCGCAAATCATTATCAGTGAGCTGTAATTCCGCACCTGGTTTCCCGCCTCCGTTCACGAAGAACAAATCAAATAGCTCGTTCTTATGATCCCGAAACTCCGAAAAAACCCAAACAAAAAATGCGACGGTGTAAGCTACAATGGCCTCACCTTCGCGAAATACATCTTGCCAGCTTGGAGGCCACAGCGCCCAAAGCAACATTAGCTGAGCAGCTAACCCTAATCCAATTCGAGCAAAGATTTGCGGCAACATTCCCTCACCATGCGTACGTTGAAGCAGCGTAGCTTCAAAAAGTAGTGCCTAATCCTTCAATTAGCCAACTCGCAAGCCGACCACGAGTTTCCGCCGAAAGCCTCAATGTTCGAGAAACGCTTCTATGCTCGAATGACTAGCAAATATCACGCCTCGCAAACCGCTCCTCACTAACGAATTAACCCCGCGCCAAGGCGCGGGGTTAAAAATCAATCATCCATCTTGAGCGCCGAAATAAACGCCTCTTGTGGAATATCCACCTTACCGAATTGGCGCATCTTCTTCTTACCGGCCTTCTGCTTGTCCAGAAGCTTCCGTTTCCGGGTGGCGTCGCCGCCGTAGCATTTGGCGGTCACGTCTTTGCGCATGGCTGACAGCGTCTCGCGTGCGATGACTTTGCCGCCGATGGCTGCTTGGATCGGGATTTTGAACATGTGGCGCGGGATCAGATCCTTGAGCTTTTCACACATGGCGCGGCCCCGCATATCGGCGCGGTCGCGGTGCACCATGGTAGAGAGCGCATCCACAGGCTCGTCATTCACCAGCACCGACATCTTCACCAGATTGTCCTGACGATAACCAATCATCTGGTAGTCAAAGGAGGCATAGCCCTTGGTCACCGATTTCAGACGGTCGTAGAAGTCAAACACCACCTCGTTCAGCGGCAGGTCGTAAACGGCCATCGCGCGGGTGCCTGCATAGGTCAGGTCTTCCTGAATGCCGCGGCGATCCTGGCAGAGCTTCAGCACGTCGCCGAGATATTCGTCCGGCACCATGATCGTCGCCTTGATGCGCGGCTCCTGCAAATGGTCGACCTTGGACATATCGGGCATGTCGGCAGGGTTGTGCAGCTCGATCATATCGCCGGGCTCGTTTTCTTTGCCCTTCATGTAGACGTGATAGATCACGCTGGGTGCAGTGGTGATCAGCTCGATATTATATTCACGTTCAATCCGATCGCGGATCACTTCGAGGTGCAGAAGCCCCAGGAAACCACAGCGGAAGCCAAAGCCAAGTGCGGCGGATGTCTCCATCTCGAACGAGAAGGACGCATCATTCAGCGCCAGTTTGTCGATGGCGTCGCGCAGATCTTCGAATTCGGAGCTATCAACCGGGAACAGACCACAGAAAACCACGGGCTGTGCAGGCTTAAAGCCGTCCAGCGCCTCGGTGGTGCCCTGTCGGTCGTTGGTGATCGTGTCACCTACACGGGTGTCGCGTACCTGCTTGATCGACGCGGTCAGGAAGCCGATTTCACCGGGGCCAAGGCTGTCGATCATCTCCATCTCGGGACGGAAGACGCCGACACGGTCCACATGGTGCAACGTGTCGTTGGACATGAATTTAACGCGCATGCCCTTTTTCAGAGTGCCGTCCATGATGCGCACCAGAACGATCACGCCGAGGTAGGCATCATACCAGCTGTCCACCAGCATCGCCTTTAATGGTGCGTCTACGTCACCTTCGGGGGCTGGAAGTTTATGCACCACGGCTTCGAGCGTCTCGCGGATGCCCTGCCCGGTCTTGGCCGAGACCTGAATTGCTTCGGTCGCATCGATGCCAATCACATCTTCAATTTGCTCCGCCACGCGGTCACAGTCTGAGGCCGGCAGGTCGATTTTGTTCAGGACGGGCACGATCTCATGATCGGCCTCAATCGCCTGATAGACATTCGCCAGCGTCTGCGCCTCGACGCCTTGGGTAGAATCGACCACCAGCAATGAGCCTTCGACCGCACGCATGGAGCGGGAGACCTCATAGGCAAAGTCGACGTGACCAGGCGTGTCGATCAGGTTCAGAACATAGTCCTGCCCATCGTCAGCTTTGTAATCAATTCTAACTGTATTTGCCTTGATGGTAATCCCACGTTCACGCTCGATGTCCATACTGTCGAGCAGTTGTTCCTTCATATCGCGGTCCTCCACCGTGCCCGTCTCTTGGATCAGACGGTCGGCGAGGGTGGATTTGCCATGGTCAATATGGGCGACGATGGAGAAGTTTCGGATTTTCGAGAGCTCTGTCATGGCTTGGGGATATGGTTGGGATTTACGGTTTGGTCAAGCATCTGTGTGACCAAGTGACAGGAAAATTGAAGCGGAAGGCGCAGGAGTAATGGTAGCCATGGCAGCAGAGGCGGCGACGCAGGTGAATATGGACGAGGTCACCAATGAGCGGGAGCTTTATGCATGGCTCTCTTCGCAGCCTGCCGGGCTGAGCCGGGCAATCGCTGCGCGGGCGGCGTTGCGCAGCCTTCCTGCGGTTATGAACCAGGTAGAACGCACCGCTGGCAACAACGTCAATGCAGGCGCCTCTTTGGTCGCGTGTTTGCGCGCAACGTTGATTTCCTGTGTGGCCGCCAACGGCGACGACACGCCGGCGGCAGAACTGAAAGAGGCGGCACACGCGGCCATTAACGCCGCACCTCGGATGTACCCATCAGTGACCGACCGCACAGCGACCCTCGCGGGGATGTCCGCGGCCGAGACCGTCATCAGCAGCTCGCGCGCCTCGGTGGCTGATGCGGCCTCGCAAGCGATGCAGCTGGCGGCGGACACAGCCCGATCGGCGACTTTGACGGCAGGTTTGAACCCGTTCGACTCTGAAGAGACCGTGTTAAAGGATGCCAGCATTGGCACCGGAGCCGAGCTTCTGACAACCCGTCTCTGGTCAACTGGCAAAGCGCCCATGCCGGTCATTGAGTTCTGGGAAGGCTTTGTAAAATCCACCAAAGACGATCCAGTTTGGCACTATTGGGTTGAATGGTATCAGGGACTTATGGGCGGGCGCCCCATTGATTGGGAATTCCAATTTGCAGTGGCGCAAATTGACGACGCGATCTGGCGCAAAGGCGCGCAAGCTGTTGCCGAAGAGATTGAGCGCCTGCGCGCCGTAATGGCAGCAGCTGCGGCTGCGCGCGCAAAAGCCGAAGCGGAACGTGCAGAAGCGGCGGCTGCCGCCCAAGCCGTCCAAGCCGCAGCGCAAGAACGTATCCAAGCCGCCATGCCCGCATCTGTTGACCATCTGTTGGACAATCGCATTCTGGCCACCGCGGTTTTGGACGGTGCAGCTGCTGCCTTGCGTGCGACAACGCCAAAACCTGCGGACGACGCCCCAGCGATCGGGGCCCAGGCTGCACTGTCAGACATGCCACAAAGCCTGACCCAGATCGCGTCTCAATTGCGGACCTTACCGGGCGGCGCAGTCGCGGAACCTGTCAAATCAGCGCTCAAATCCGAAGTTGCCAAGTTCAACATGGCCTTTGATGTGCTCGAGAACACACTGAGCAAATTGAATGCGCAGACCTGTGCTCCGGGTGATCGCGCCGTGGTCTCACCGATGCTTGGCAATCCTGTTTTACTTGGGAACCTCGTGAGCGGGTTGCTCATCCTAGCCGGTCCAAACGGGCAATTGGTTGAACGCTATGAAGGCTTTACAAGCCAGTGGCAAACCGCGCGCAAAGCGGCGTGACCTCAAGCAAAAGTGTTGATCTGCGCCACCCTCGCCGCAGATCGGCAATAAATTGCACAGACAAATATTTTACTATCATTTGATTGATCCGCCCCATCCGCGCGCACATAGTGGGGCAACGGGCTAAGTTGCCCGTACAAGGGGAAAACCCTGGGACAAGTCACCGGCTCTATAAAACGTGGCCGGACATAGGAAAGAGGGAACATCTATGACTCGAATCTTGCTGGCCGTCGGCGCGTTATCCATTGGATTGGCACTTTTTGCCCCGCTGAGCCCTGCAAGTGCAGACATAGAACGCGCCTGCAAACAATCTGACCGAAGCTCCAGCCGATCTTTGTGCACCTGCATCGGGCGCGTTGCCGACGCAAAATTGAGCCGTTCAGAGCAGCGCACGGTCGCCAAATGGTTCAGCGACCCCGATCAAGCGCAAGAAGTCCGTCAGTCCAGCAGCGTAAGCGATAACCGCCTGTGGAAGCGTTACAAAGATTTTGGACAAACCGCTGCACAAGTTTGCAGCTGATTTTGTGCGACCTCCTGCAGGTCAGGTTGTTTTTTGGCCACCATACATGAAAAAACATGACGTCATTTTCATATCTGAAATCTCAAAGGCGCCTGGGTGACTGTTCGTTCACCAGGCGCACAAAAACTGTTTCGGCACGAATAAATTATGTCTTTTCAATTCTAAAACAACCACTTAACCGCAGAAAGCAAAAGGCAATCACCCCAAAATCGTCGCCTTATGCTGCAGTCGCGAATGTTGGGAATTGTAAATAACCCCATTGCTTTTTGCGTTTGGGCTCCAGAATTTATGGGGAAAAGACAGTCAACCTGCACCTTTTTCTCTAGATTGCTTTCAGAATATCAGAAACCAATTTTAATTGGAGCGCGGGCATGTTGTTAAAAGGCGTGACTTTACGAGGTCTGGAAGTTTTTGAGGCCCTGGCAAAGACAGGATCGGTCGCACAGACTGCAGAACTTACAGGATTGAGCCAGCCTGCCGTTAGCCAACAGTTGCGCAACCTCGAAAAGGCGCTTGGCGGCGATCTGGTGGATCATGGCCGTCGTCCGATGGTACTGACCGCCGCAGGTCGTAACTTCCTGAGCCGAACCGAATTGGTCCTGGCTGAGTTGCGCCTGGCCCAAAGCGAAATGTCTGTGATGGATCTGACCCATCTCAGCACATTGTCCATTGGTTTGATTGATGATTTTGACAATGATCTGACGCCGCGCCTGGCCACGATCCTGGCGGACAGCATGACGCAATGCCGGTTCAAGATGGTCACCGCATCGAGCCTTGAGATCAGCAAGGCGATGGAAGCGCGTGAATTGCATATTGCCATTGGAGCCTCCACCGGCGAAGAGCAAAGCGGTATTGATGAGTACCCATTGGTGCGAGATCCCTTTATTCTGGTCGCCCCACGCGGTTTCTTGCAATCTTTCGAAAGTGATTTGGACCGACTGGGAAAGCTCCCTTTCCTGCGCTATGCCCGCGACCAGCTGATCTCACAACAAATCGAAGCGCATATGCTCAGCCAAAAGCTGGACTTTGAGGAGCGTTTTGAAATCGGCTCTCATCTGGCGCTGATGGCCATGGTCGCGCGCCGGATCGGCTGGGCCGTGACCACGCCGCTTGGCTATATGCGGGCCGCGCGGTTCCACGACCAGTTGGATGCTTTCCCCCTGCCCTTTGGCAGTGCGGAGCGGACGATTTCCTTGTTTGCGGCGTCGGACTGGGCAGAACAGGTTCCGCGCGATGTGGCAACAACCATGCGTCGTCTGGTGCAAAGCCAAATGATCGATCCGGCTCTGAGCCGCCTACCCTGGCTAACCGGTGAGTTCCGCGCGATCGACACCTAGTCGAGATCTAACGCTGCTTTCAACCCGGCGGCCGACACTTCGATCAGATCCAAACAACCATCAAAGTCACGCGTGTAATAGGGGTCGGGCACGTGGTCCATACCGGTTTGTGGCGCGTAATCCGTGAACAAACGCACCGGCGTTTCAGACCCAATGGGGCGCATGGCTTCAATATCTTCCAAATTGCTTTGGTCCATGGCGATGATCAGATCGAAACTGTCGAAATCCGTGACCTTAAACTGCCGCGCACGCAGATCCGACAGATCATGACCGCGAGTCTTGGCCACTTTTTGCATCGGCCCATAGGGTGCATCACCAATGTGCCAGCCAGACGTTCCGGCGCTATCTGTGGTCACCTGCGGACAGAGACTGCGAAAGACCCCTTCTGCAGCCGGGGAACGACATATATTTCCGAGACAGACAAACAATACGTGTTGGGTCATGGCGGGGCGTCTTTCTGATCATGGCGCAACACGCGCAGAGGTTTAAGACAAGGTTCTAGAGCGATGACACAGACAGAGCAATCCGCAGGCAAGATCGTCATTCTGACTGGTGCCGGGATATCCGCCGAAAGCGGGCTTGGCACATTTCGCGATGCAGCCGGGCTTTGGGCGCAGCATCGGATTGAAGATGTGGCAACGCCGGAAGCCTTCGCACGCAACCCAGCCCTCGTCCATCAATTCTACAATGCGCGCCGCATCCAGGCGGCGGCAGCCAAACCTAACGCTGCACATAAAGCATTGCGGCATCTCACAGAAAACTGGCCGGGAGACGTGGTTCTAGTCACCCAGAATGTGGACGGTTTGCACGAGGCCGCAGGCACCACGGACGTCATCCACATGCACGGACAGCTGGATCAGGCGCTCTGCGCTACTTGTGGGCATCGTTGGTCGGCGCCGATGGAAATGCGAGTGGGCGAGGCTTGCCCGCGCTGCGCACAATTGACGGGGCGACCCGACATCGTCTGGTTCGGCGAGATGCCCTATCACATGGAAGACATCTATGGTCATCTGGCCCAGGCCGACATATTTGCCGCCATTGGAACCTCTGGCCAGGTCTACCCGGCGGCAGGTTTTGTCGAAGAGACACAGGTTGCAGGTGCGCTGACGGTTGAGTTGAACCTAGAACCATCAGCCGTGGTCAGCCGGTTTGAGGAAACCCATTTTGGCCCGGCAAGCGCGACCGTGCCAGCCTGGGTTGACGCGCTGTTGCAAGAGGCCGGGTCTTCATAACCGACAGTGCCGTCGCAAATGTCGCCAACAACCTCAAGAGGACGGATGCGACATATTCTCTGTCGCATCCATTTTCCAAGATCAGTTCCCGTGATCGTGGCCAGAGTGGTCGTGACCTGAGTGGTCGTCGTGGCCGTGATTTGTATGATCGTGCCCGCCGTGCGCATCCGCATCCGGCTTGCGGTTTAGATCCACGGTGACCTCAAGCGTCACTTCACCCGCCTGCTCAAAAACCAGCGTTAGCGGCACGGTGTCACCATCACTTAACCCCTGATGCAGCCCCATCAGCATAACGTGGTCACCGCCACGTTTCAGTTCATGATGCCCGCCTGCGGGAATGGCAAACCCCTCCGGGACATGCAGCATTTGCATGACGCCATTGTCGCCTTCTTTATGGGTGTGCAACTGGACTCGGGCTGCGACATCCGATTTCACATCAACCAGACGATCCGCTGTTTCGCCGTGGTTTTCGACTTCAAAGAAAATCGCACCCGTTTTAGCATTGGGAGAGGAGACGCGCGCATAGGCCTCCTCAATCAAAATTGGGGCGCGGGTTTCGGCCCAGCCAATGACAGCAGACATTACCAGGCCAGTGGCCAGTGCGCAGGATTTGAGGGACATAACAGTCTCCGTTTTCTTTAGATATTTGTATTGGAACTTGAGGGGCTAGATCTAAAGAAAGCGCGGAGGCGCACGGGCGCAGGGTGCAGTTTGCGCTCCCCGAGGCAAGAACTCAAAAACCGGTAAAGCAATGCGCAAAGGAGCGCCATCGGGGGGCGAAACTGTGGGCGCGGTAGCAAGCAGCGCCACAACCGAGAGAATCAGACAGTCCGGACAGGGAAGAGGCGCATCGACGGGTTGGCCGTCTGCGTCCACATAAACCGTCATAGGCCCTGTGCCGGTGCAGATCACGATCTGCCCTGCGGCGTCTTTCATGGTGACGCGGGCAGCAGCGCTTTGTCCCTGGAGGATCAGCGCACAGGCCAGAACACAGGCCAAACCTATCTGCCACATACGTGTCATGCGCAATCTATGCCGGTTGTGTGCTGCTATTACAAGGCGACAAAACGACAAGTAAAAACGCCGCGCTGGACACTCCCAGGCGGCGTTTCAAATTCATCAAATCGCAGGCAGCGAATTAAGCTTCTACAGCCTGTGCCTTGGCGATTTCTTTCTTAACTTTCAGAGCGTTTGTGGACAACTCTTCATCCTTGGCTTTTGCCAGGAACGCGTCCAGACCACCACGGTGATCAACCGAACGCAGCGCCGCCGCGGAGATGCGGAACTTTACGCCACGTCCCAGAGTCTCAGACTGCAGGGTTACGTCGTTCAGGTTCGGCAGAAACCGACGACGAGTTCTGTTTTTAGCATGGCTGACATTGTTGCCAGTCATCGGGCCTTTTCCGGTCAGTTCGCAACGACGCGACATGGTTTCATCCTTCGTTTCTGGGGCACCAAAACCGAGGCTGGCCAAATGCCAATGCGCCGAATCAAGTGCCAAATCACAAGGGCGCGGCCATTGGCTGCGCCCGAAAACTGGTTGGATGCGTTTAGGAGGAATCGCTGTCCGGGTCAAGCCATATGCAAAGCTTTTATGGCGCCCTTCGTCAGATTCTCAAAAAGCATCGTTTTCGCGGCTTTCCTACCCAGCCTGATGGAGCAGGACAAGAGGGGGTTAACGCAAAAACTGCCCTCTTTTATTCAGCAAAGCCAACGTCAGGGCCCAAATGCGGTCACGTCGTCTTCAACCCATCCAGCAACTGGGAAGCCGCGATTGTGGGCGACACCTCACCGGCGGCAACTTGGGCCGCGAGGTCCGCCATATGCGTGCGGACATCAACCGCATTCAACTGCGCCAAAAGTGCGCTGCGCACCTCTTGGTCGAACCAATAGGTCGCCTGCCCTGCACGACGTGCGCTCCAATGGTCGTTTTCCTTGCGCCACGTGATGAGCGTTTGCATCGCTTCCCAGGCCTCTTGCAGACCATGGCGTTCAACGGCTGACACCATCTTGGCACAGGGATATCCCTCGGGGTCTTGTGGACGTTTGCGCAGCAGGCGCAATGCCCCAGTGTAATCAGCACAAGTTCGGGTCGCTGCGGATTTCAGATCCCCGTCCGCCTTGTTCACCAGGATCATGTCCGCCATTTCCATAATGCCGCGTTTGACGCCCTGCAGCTCATCCCCACCCGCAGGGGCAAGCAGCAACAGGAACAGGTCGCACAGCTCAGAGACCACGGTTTCGGATTGGCCCACACCAACCGTTTCGATCAGCACCACATCAAAGGATGCCGCCTCGCACAGGGCGACCGCCTCCCGCGTGCGGCGCGCCACACCGCCTAAATGGTTTTGACTGGGCGACGGGCGGATGAATGCATTGCGTTCGCGGCTCAAATGCTCCATCCGGGTTTTATCGCCAAGAATGGACCCGCCCGACCGTGTCGAACTGGGATCAACTGCCAATACCGCTACCCGCAGGCCAAGGCCGATCAGCATCATACCGAAAGCCTCGATGAAGGTGGATTTGCCGACCCCAGGCGTGCCGGACAAGCCAATCCGCAGCGCTTGTCGGTCTGCTGATTGGACATGTTGCAACAGGGTTTCGGCGTCACTGCGATGGTCTGCACGCCCGCTTTCGATCAAGGTAATTGCACGCGCCAACGCCCGCCGTTCCCCCTGCAAAATCCTGTCACCCAGCTGCGCGATATCGTTCCCCATGCCCATCCTCCAAAACTTTGGCAGACTTCAACCCAACCGCCCGTGCAAAGTCCAGCAGTTTGGCTAGGACAAAAGGAGGCAGGTCAATTGGGATCAGACTGTGCGAATTCTTTCATGTCCAGCCCCATGCGACAGGGATCAAGCGACAGGGATTACTGGACCTTTCAGCCGTGTCTGGCAATAAGGCGGTATGACCATTCACCATCGCTTGCCCATCGAAGACGCCCTGCCCGAACTGATAACCGCCCTGCGCACCCGCGGACGCGCGGTTCTACAGGCCCCACCCGGCGCCGGGAAAACCACGCGGGTGCCCCTGGCAATGCTTGAGGCTGAGGTCTGCGACGGTCGTATCTTGATGCTGGAACCCCGCCGGCTGGCAGCCCGCGCCGCCGCCGAGCGGATGGCCGAAACTTTGGGTGAACCCGTGGGGCAGACGGTTGGCTACCGCATGCGCGGTGCAACTAAAACCTCCAAAGCCACCCGAATTGAGGTTGTGACCGAAGGGATTCTGACCCGGATGTTACAGTCGGACCCGGATTTACCCGGCATCGGCGCGGTGATCTTTGATGAATTTCACGAACGCTCCCTGAATGCGGACTTTGGCCTCGCCCTTTGCCTTGAGGTCACCGAGGCACTGCGCGACGACCTGCTCCTCTTGGCCATGTCCGCCACCTTGGATGCAGGCCCCGTGGCCCGGTTGATGGATGCGCCCATGATCACATCCGAAGGGCGCAGCTTTGCGGTTGAGACCCGCTGGCTCGACAAGCCGCTTGCACCAAAGGCGCGCAAGGTGGACGCGCTGGTCGATCTGATCACCCGCGCAGAAAAAGACACCCGCGCCACCGGCGGCGCAATCCTTGCGTTTTTACCAGGCGAAGGTGAAATCCGCCGCGCCGCCAGCGCACTTGAGGGGCGCTTGCCAAAGACCTGCGATATCCGCCCGCTGTTTGGCGCCCTGCCCTTTGCCGAGCAACAGGCCGCGATCCAACCCGCCACACAGGGACGCAAAGTCGTGCTGGCGACTTCGATCGCAGAGACATCACTCACCATTCAGGACGTGCGGGTCGTGGTGGATATGGGACTGGCGCGACGGGCACGGTTTGATCCGGGTTCCGGCATGTCACGTCTGGTGACGGATCGCGTCACCCGCGCCGAGGCCACCCAGCGTCAGGGCCGCGCGGGCCGCGTTGCCGAGGGAATCTGTTACCGGCTGTGGACCAAAGGCGAAGAAGGCGCGCTGATGGCCTTCCCCCCGGCTGAGATCGAAGCGGCAGATTTGACACCCCTGGCGCTGGAACTCGCGTTGTGGGGAGCGCTCCCCGACGATCTGTCGTTTCTAACCGCGCCACCTGCTGGCACTTTGGCAGAGGCGCAAGCGCTGTTGCACATGCTCGGCGCGTTGGATGGACAGGGGCGGATAACACATCACGGCAAGGCCTTGGCAAAACTGCCGCTGCACCCGCGGCTCGGACATCTGCTCCTGAACGCAGGCCCCACCGCCGCGCCGCTCTGTGCGCTCTGCGGCGAAATGGACCCGTTGCGCGGCGCGCCACCGGACCTCGCCTTGCGGATGGAGCTGCTTAAAGATCCCAAAACCTTTGCCAAACGGCGCCCCTTTCAAGTGAACCGTCAGGTTGTTGAACGGATCAAAGCGGAAACCAAACGCCTGCACCGTCAGGCGCCTGAAATGCACTCGGATTTGTCCCCCGCCGCAATGGCCGCCCTTGCTTACCCAGACCGAATTGGCCAGCGCCGCAAAGGGGATGTGCCGCGTTTCGTGCTCTCGGGGGGAAAAGGCGCTGTGCTTGAAGCCGCCGACGGGTTGGCCAATGCACCGTTTATCGTAGCGATTGACACCGATGGAAACCCACGTGAAGCCCGCATTCGCATGGCAGCGCAAATCACATTGGGCGAGATCCGGGCGCTGTTCGGCGATCAAATCGCAGAAGTCGATCACTGCGAATGGTCAAAACGCGACCGACGCGTTGTGGCCCGCAAACAGGAACGCCTTGGCGCAATCACTTTGGAAGACCAGATCTGGAAAGACGCCCCGCAAGACGCAATTGCCCGCGCAATGTTGGACGGCGTCCGCGACTTGGGCCTGCGATTTTCCCCCGCGGCCGCCCGCCTTGTATCGCGCGTGGAATTGGTCCGGGCCGAAGGTCACGATCTGCCGAATTTCTCAACTCCTGCGTTGATGGAAACTTTGGAGGATTGGCTGCTGCCAATGTTAGATCGCCAGCGCAGTGTAGAAGATTGGAAACGCTTTGACCTGTTACCTGCCCTGCAAGCTGCTCTTGGCTGGGACCACGCACAGCTCTTGGACCGCGAGGCACCGGGCAGTTTCAAAACGCCACTGGGACGCAAAATCCCTATCGACTACTCCGGTGAGGTCCCAGCAATTGAGGTGCGTCTGCAGGAGATGTTTGGCGTAACACGCCACCCGCGCGTTGGCGGCGAACCTTTGAAGGTTACGCTTTTGTCGCCCGCACAACGTCCGATCCAAATAACACGCGATCTGCCAGGGTTCTGGTCCGGGTCTTATGAAGATGTGCGTAAAGACATGCGCGCCCAATACCCAAAACATCCCTGGCCTGAAGACCCAACCGAGGCGGACCCGACATTACGCGCCAAACGCCGTAGCACAAAATCATAGTCAAAACGCGAATGCTGTCATCTTCACGCAACCACAGCCCACTATCATGCGCCTGAAGATCAACATTTTGTAGGATTATCACAAAATATCACCACAGATGCCCGTAAATAGCACACAGCAACCTTGAACCAGCGTTCATTATCGTTACATTCAGAAAACTTTTATCGACCTAACTGGTATACTACGCGCGTCATGACGGCAATGTTTTCAAATATCTGGGAAGAATACTTGCGTCCCATGATCCTGCGCCCAAAGCGGTTGCAGGTTGCCGCCTTGTGTTATCGTCAGCTCGGCGACACAACCGAGGTTTTGATGATCACCAGTCGCGGAACGGGGCGTTGGATTATTCCCAAAGGCTGGCCCATGAATGGCAAGACCTGTGCCCAGGCGGCGCTGCAAGAAGCTTGGGAAGAAGCCGGGGTTCTAAAGGCGGACGCGGACGAGAACCCGATTGGTAGTTTTGACTATCACAAACTGCAAGACGGCGGAATTGAAGAACCGGTGACAGCTCTGATCTACGCTGCAAAGGTTCAGGAACTGTCCGACGACTACCCGGAAGCACACCAACGCAAACGGCAGTGGATGCCCGCTCATGAAGCGGCGACGCTTGTTCAGGAACCCGCTTTGCAAAAATTGCTTCGGGGTCTTTGATCCGTCGCAGAAGGAGCCGCTATGTCGCCTGTGCCGAAGGGTTGGAAAACTCTCGACAAGGATCTCAGCCGAATTTCCCGGATTGAGCTGGCCACCGGATCGGTCGCACGCAGTATTATCGGCAGTGCGGTGGCCTTTGCGTTTCTCCTTGTCGCTGCATTGGTCGCCGCTGTGGTCTGGGGCGCGCAGCCCAATCTGCTATTGGTGATCGCCGCGACGGTATTTGGTGCCTATATGGCGTTGAACATCGGTGCAAATGATGTGTCCAACAATATGGGGCCCGCAGTTGGCGCACGTGCCCTACCGATGGGAGCTGCCATCTTACTGGCCGCGGTGGCTGAAAGCGCAGGCGCTCTGCTTGCCGGGCGCGATGTTATCCACACAATTTCATACGACATTTTGCAAATCGAGACGGTGACAGACACGCACGGATTGGTCTGGGCGATGCTGGCCGCGCTTATCGCTGCTGCGGCCTGGGTCAACCTGTCCACTTGGGTCGGGGCGCCGGTGTCGACGACCCATTCGATTGTCGGCGGTGTTCTTGGATCTGGAATTGCGGCCCTTGGCTTAGGGGCTGTTAACTGGCCGCTGGTGGCGATGATTGCGGCAAACTGGATCGTCTCGCCCATTATGGGCGGCGTGATTGCTGCAGCCATCTTGGCTTTTGTCAAAACGCAGATCATGTACCAGACGGACAAACTTGCGGCCGCCGTGCGCTGGGTCCCAGTTCTGGTGGCCATCATGGCGGGGGCCTTCACCTCGTATCTGATGATCAAAGGCGTCGATCGGATGTTCACCAGCGCATCCTCGGCCGTACCGTTGGCCGGATTGGCCGTCGGCTGCATGACTTATGTGATTGCGGCACCATTGGTCCGCTACAAGGCGCGCGGCATGGACAATCGCAACAGGTCAATCAAGACCTTGTTTTCGGTCCCATTGATCATCTCGGCGACCTTGTTGTCATTTGCCCATGGCGCAAATGATGTGGCCAATGCGGTGGGGCCACTGGCGGCAATCGTGCATGCCACACAAACCGGCACCAGCGTGGCGGATGTGGCGGTTCCCAATTGGGTTATGGTCATCGGTGCTTTGGGGATTTCCTTTGGTTTGTTTCTCTTTGGCCCCAAACTTATCCGGATGGTCGGAGACCAGATCACCAAATTGAACCCGATGCGCGCCTTTTGCGTGTCGCTTTCAGCCGCCATTACCGTCCTGCTGGCCAGCTGGATGGGGCTGCCGGTCTCCTCTACGCATGTCGCTGTCGGCGGCGTGTTTGGCGTTGGTTTCTTTCGCGAATGGTACATAAAACGCAGACGCCAGACCCTGAAGACCTCACGCCCGAAAGAGACCACCTTCCCTGCGGAAGAAGTGCACCGTCGCAAACTGGTGCGGCGCAGTCATTTCTTGACTATTGTTGTCGCCTGGATGTTCACCGTTCCCGCCGCCGCAGCACTGTCAGCGCTACTATTCACGGTAATGATGAGCTTTGTCGGATAAAAAAACCGCCCCAGATCCGGGGCGGCCTATGTGCGGAATTTAAGAGGCGGATCACACGCCCAGGCAATACCGCATCACAGCCTTTTGCGCGTGGAGACGGTTTTCCGCCTCATCAAAGATTACCGATTGCGGGCCATCCATTACGGCTGATGTCACCTCTTCCTCGCGGTGGGCGGGCAGGCAATGCATGAACAGCGCGTCGGGTTTGGCATGGGCCATCAGCGCGTCGTTCACTTGATAAGGACGCAGCATATTGTGGCGGCGTTCCTTGGAGGATTGGCTGTCGTGCATCGACACCCAAGTGTCCGCCACAACCAAGTCCGCGCCTTGCACGGCCTTTACCGCATCACGTTCGATCGAGATGGTTGCACCGGCTTTGCGCGCGAGGCCCACAAATTCATCTTCGGGGTCGAGCTGTTCGGGGCCGGTAAAGGTCACATCAAATCCAAACTGACCTGCCGCATGCAGGAAGGAGGCGCAGACATTGTTGCCGTCGCCCGTCCAGACGACTTTCTTACCTTTGATCGAGCCGCGGTGCTCCTCATAAGTCTGGATATCAGCCATAATCTGGCACGGGTGGGTGCGGTCGGTCAGACCGTTGATCACCGGCACATCGGCGTATTCTGCCAGTTCCAGCAGCACGCTTTCATCGAACGTCCGGATCATGATCATGTCCACATAGCGGCTGAGCACGCGCGCGGTATCCGCGATGGTTTCGCCGTGGCCGAGCTGCATATCCTTGCCAGACAGCACCAGGGTTTCGCCGCCCATTTGGCGCACGCCAACGTCAAAAGAGACGCGGGTCCGGGTGGAAGGCTTTTCAAAAACCAGAGCGACCATATGGCCTGCCAAGGGCTGCTCGTCATCAGCGGCCCCTTTGGGACGGCCCTGACGCGCTTGTTTCATGTCTTTGGCCTGATCGATGATGCCCCGCAAGGCACCGGGGTCGGTTTTGTGGATATCAAGGAAATGGTTCATAGCGGTCTCATATTCTGGGGCGGGCAGCATGGGGGCCAGCCCCCATACCCCCGAAGTATTTTGGAAAAGATGAAATCAGGCGGCTTTGATCTGCGCCTCAACATGGGTTGCAGCAGCGTCCAGACGGTTGAAGGCCTCGGCGATGTCCTCATCCGTGAGGTTCAGAGCAGGCAGAAGACGGATCACGTTTTCTGCGGCAGGAATGGTGATGACCTCAGCGTCATAGCCCGCCTGCACCATGTCCATATTGGACACTGCGCATTTGAGGCCAAGCATCAGACCCGAACCGCGCACCTCTTCAAAGACGTCGGGATGGGATGCGACCAGACCTTCGAGTTTTTGACGCAGAAGGCCCGATTTACGGTTCACCTCGGCAAGGAAGTCCGGGTTTGCGATCTCATCAATGACCGCATTGCCAATCGCGCAGCCCAGAGGGTTGCCGCCATAGGTGGAGCCATGGGTGCCAGCCGTCATACCGCAAGCCGCCTTTTCAGTTGCCAGAACCGCACCCAGCGGGAAGCCACCGCCAATGCCCTTGGCGACCATCATGATGTCAGGAGTGATGCCTGCCCATTCATGCGCAAAAAGCTTGCCTGTCCGGCCGACGCCGCATTGGACCTCATCCAGGATGAGGAGAATGCCCGCGTTGTCACAGATCTCACGCAAGAGTTTGAGTTCAGCATCGGGCAACACGCGAATGCCGCCTTCGCCCTGGATGGGTTCGATCAAAACAGCCGCGGTGTTTTCCGTGATTGCGTTGGTCACCCCATCGAGATCGCCGAAGGCCAGATGCACAAAGCCCGGCAGCGCGGGGCCAAAGCCGCCGACCATTTTGGGCGTGCCAGCGGCAGCGATCCCCGCCGAGGAACGACCATGGAAAGAGCCATCAAAGGTGATGATTTCGAACCGCTCAGGCTGATCCGTCTCGCTGAAATACTTCCGCGCCATTTTGACGGCGAGTTCGCAGCTTTCGGTGCCGGAATTGGTGAAAAACACCGTGTCGGCAAAGGTATGTTCGACCAGCTTGTCCGCAAGCTTTTGCTGTTGCGGGATCTCATAGAGGTTGGAGACATGCCACAGGTTTTGCGCCTGTTCGGTCAGCACTTCAACCAGCTTGGGATTGGCATGGCCGAGCGCGTTCACGGCGATACCGGATCCCATATCCAGGTAGCGTCGACCGTCGGTATCCACCAGCCAGGAGCCTTCGCCTTTGACGAAGTGCAGCGGGGCGCGCGAATAGGTTGGCAAGACGGACGGGATCATCGGATCATCCTTTTCAGAAAATAGAGGCCAAATCAGTGCAACAGGCTGGCCATAGGGTCAATCGGTTTGGAAGCGGGTTGTGCACAAATATTAGGAAACATCAGGGCACGGGGATCAATTCAGGGCGAAAATGCCCTGGTAAAGCCAATCAGCGTCGGCGTCGGAGAGACGTGATATCTGAAAACTTGATCATGAGGAGGGTCCATAAGGGAGGAATCACCCCTTGTGAACCCCTTTTGTCGGTAAAAACCTCCGAAATGCGAAATGTGCCTCGCATGACGCGCCGATGGATCACGACGCTCAGGAACGATTGACAGCAACCGGCTCTATGCGCCCGATGATTGCATGGCGCAGTTGTGGACATTCCCCAATTATCGGTTTCTGTTTTCGGCAACCGCGATTTCCAATCTTGGCGATGGGGTCTCGGCGCTGGCTTTCCCTTGGCTTGCGACATTGATAACCCGCGATCCTTTGCTGGTGGCGTTTGTTGCGTTTTCCACCCGCCTGCCCTGGCTGCTTTTGTCGATCCCCGCTGGAGTATGGACGGATCGGGCGGATCGCAGGCAGTTGATGATGCGCGCAGATCTGGCGCGACTCGCTCTAACGGCTGGGGTGGTTGGGCTGATCTTCTCGGCACCTGAATTCCCGGTCGATGATCCGACGCCCTATATTCTGGGACTTTCCGCGCTCGCCTTTCTGCTCGGCTGCGCCGAAGTTTTGCGGGACAATGCGGCGCAAACCGTGCTGCCCTCGGTTGTTCCAAAAGACACTTTGGAGCAAGCCAACGGACAGCTCTGGAGCGTCGAACAGGTCATGGGCAGCTTTGTTGGTCCGCCCTTGGCTGGTCTCTTGATCGCCTATGCGGTTCCGGCCCCTTTTGTGGTGGATGCGCTGACCTTTGGTGCAGCGGCTGTGCTGGTCTGGGCGATGCGAATTCCCCCGCGCCCAGCGCCGCGCAAACGCACGTGGACACAAGACGCGCGTGAAGGCATCAGATGGATGTTGCAACATCCGCTGATCCTGCGCCTGGCTGTGATGTTGGGGTTGATGAACTTACTTTCGATGATGACGCTGGCGGTGCTGCCGCTGTTTGCACAGGACCTTTGGGGGTTGAACGCCGCCCAACATGGCCTGTTGCTGACTGCAGGCGCGGCGGGCGGCGTAATGGGGGGGCTGCTTTGTCCTGCGTTGGCGGCACGCACTGGCGAGCGGACAGCCCTGTTGATCGCCCTGCCCGCAATGGCATGTGCGATGGGAGTGATCGCGCTTGCATCATCGGTCTGGTGGGGCGCTGTTGGCTTGTTTGTTGAGATGTTCGCAGCCCTTTTGTGGAACGTCGTGACCGTGTCCTATCGCCAGCGGCATATCCCAGATGCGCTGCTTGGTCGGGTCAACAGTCTTTATCGGTTCTTTGGCTGGGGGATGATCCCTTTTGGTGCACTGTTGGGAGGCGGTTTGGTCGCTCTCACAACCTCCCATTTCGGTTCCGAGATCGCATTGCGCCTGCCTTATCTGGCAGCGGGCTTGGGGATGGTCGCTATTTGGATTTATGGGATCGCCCGTCTGCGTCTGTAAGATTTGTATGGGTACAGGCTTCCCCTTGCCAATGGGAGCATATCCGCCCATCGCTGTTTTATGACCACTGCACGCCAGAACCCCTCCCTTGCAGCCATACTGATCGTGATGGCCACCGTGTTTATCGCGGGCACAACACTGTTGGCCAAGCTCCTGGGCACAGCGACGCTAGGCCAACCGCTGCATCCGCTGCAAGTCAGCCATGGCCGATTTGTGTTTGCCTTCATCGCGATTTCCACGGCTGTTGGCGCTTTGCGCCCCAAGTTTGTGAAACCGAGCCTTGGCTTGCACCTTGGACGGACGTTGTTTGGCTGGGGCGGCGTGACACTGATGTTTGCTTCGGTTGCCTTTATCCCGCTGTCAGATGCCACTGCGATCACGTTCTTGAACCCGGTGTTTGGCATGCTTTTGGCGATCCCGCTCTTAGGTGAACGCGTCGGCGCATGGCGATGGGCTGCGGCCGGGATCGCTTTGATCGGGGCCACGGTTTTGCTGCGCCCCACGCCCGAGAGCTTTCAACCGGCAGCGATACTGGCGCTTGGCGCGGCCGTGCTCATGGGGATGGAGCTGATCTTCATCAAAAAACTCGCCGGGCGCGAGGGGCCGCTACAAGTGCTGTGGACCAACAACGCACTAGGTGTCGTGATTGCAAGCCTTGCAGTGTTGCCGGTTTGGCAGATGCCAAGCTTTGCGCAATGGGTGGCATTGGCGGCGCTTGGCGGGATGATGGCCTGCGCGCAGAGTTTCTTCATCAATGGAATGGCGCGAGCGGATGCGTCGTTTGTGGCACCCTTCACCTATGCCACGCTGGTCTTTGCCGCGCTTTACGATATGGCGGTATTTGCGCAGATACCGGACGCCGTCAGCATTCTGGGTGCATGCATCATCCTGAGCGGTGCGGCGCTTTTGGCTTGGCGTGAAAGCGTTCAACGCCGACGCGCAAACCTTTCCACCTGACAGTTAGGGTTTGAGCCGATAGCCACTGCGCAACATTGCCCACCCCAGCGTGCACACAACGCCAGACGTCAGTGCGCAGACCACAAATCCGAGAAGCGGTGAGCTGTCAGATGTCCCAATGACACCGAATCGCACACCGTCGATCAGGTAGAAAACCGGGTTCACATGGCTCAATCCCCGTAAGATCGGCGGTAGCGCATCAACTGAGTAAAAAGTGCCCGATAAAAATGCGAGCGGTGTGACGATGAAATTAGTGATCGCCGCCATCTGGTCGAACTTCTCAGCAAAGACACCGGCAACGATGCCGAGCCCGCCCAAAAACAGGGCGCCAAGCACCACAAACATCAACGCAACAAGCGGATGTTCTGGCACGATGCCAAGCACAAGGAAGAGACCTAGCGAGATGCCCAGGCCGACAAACAGCCCTCGTGCCACGGCCCCAGCCAGATAGCCCAACAACACCTCGAGCCCGGACAACGGAGGCATCAGCGTGTCGACAATATTCCCCTGCACTTTGGAGATAACGATAGAAGAAGACGTGTTTGCAAAGGCATTTTGGATCACAGTCATGGTCAAAATACCCGGTGCAAGGAAATGCAGGAAAGGCACCCCCATCACCTGACCCCGGTTCGGACCAATTGCGAGATTGAAGATCATTAAGAACAATCCAGCGGTCACCAAAGGCGCCATAAGAGTTTGGGTCCAAACCACCATAAACCGCTTCACCTCGCGCATGGCGATGGTTTGAAGCCCCAACCAATTGATGCGACCAAAACGACGTTCGCCCAATTCGACGGTATATCCTGACTGTGGCACTGGTGTCCCCCAACTTATGTGCTCTTGCTGCATAGCTTATGCACGCCAGAGTGCAAGACAGCTTGTAACTCCGCCGTCAGTGATTAGAATAGACGACTGATAAGGAATTCGATGGCGGCCGCAGGATGCTGGGGCCGCTATTAGCTTTGAAAGGCAAAATATGTCCTGGACAGACGAGCGCGTCGAACTGCTCAAAAAAATGTGGGGCGAAGGTCAGTCGGCCAGTCAGATCGCCAAAGAACTGGGGGGCGTGACCCGCAATGCGGTGATTGGTAAAGTCCACCGTCTGGGTCTGTCCAACCGCGCAACCGGCGCCAAAAGTGGTGGCGAAGCCAAGGAAAAGCCGGCGGCCAAAGCCGCAGCGAAGCCAAAGCCGCAGCCCAAGACGGAGCCTGCACGCCCGGTAACACCGGAGCCAGCTCCTGCTGCAGCCGAAGCAAAACCTTCAGTGCCTGCGCGCAAACAGATTATTCCGGCTGGCCAGCCTTTGCCGCCGCAACCCTCTGCCAATGAGATCAGCCCCGAGGCCTTGGCCAAGGTCAACGAGATCGAAAAGAAAGCCAAGAGGCTGACCCTGATGGAATTGACCGAGCGGACCTGCAAATGGCCTGTTGGGGATCCCGCGACCGATGATTTCTGGTTCTGCGGCTTGCCTGTGCAACAGGGCAAACCCTATTGCGAAGCGCATGTGGGCGTTGCCTTCCAGCCGATGAGCACGCGCCGCGACCGTAAACGGTAATCACCGGCTCGCGTGTCAAAAGTTCAAAAACGCCCTGCGCCCCAAGTGGTTGCGGGGCGTTTTGCTGTCGGGCGGATGGAATTCAATTGCCAAACCCGGAATAAATGCGCCAGTTTGACGCGACCAAAAGAACATCCCAATGTCCGGAACCGCAGCTGCCTTGGCCCACTCAAAGATCATCCAGCGCTTACGCAGTCTGATTTATCTGGCCTACGCACTGGTGTTTGCCTTTGGGTTGTTCCGACTTTCCTACGATTACTTCCACACGGAAGAGTTGGCCCGCGCTGAGGGACGGCTATCCTTGTATCAGTCGACGCTTCAAGCAGAGCTTGAGCGGTTTTCCCATCTGACACATGTGTTGGCACAAGACAGTTTTGTGGGTGAGGCGCTGACCGAAGCCAGCACTGCGACGTTGAACATTCGCTTGGCCGATTTTGCGCGCCGCGCTGGGTTGGACGCAATATACCTGATGAACCCCGACGGGCACACGATCGCCGCATCAAACTATGCCTCTGCCAACAGTTTTTTGGGACAGAACTACGGATTTCGCCCTTATTTTCAGGACGCTCTGGCAGGAAGGCAGGGGCGGTTTTATGCAATTGGCGCAACGACCGGCGCGCCCGGGTATTTCATTGCCGATCCTGTGCGCGCCTCTGACAACAGCGTTCACGGCGTGATCGCGATTAAACTGGACCTGACACGGTTGTCCGAGAGCTGGCGAAATTCTGGCGAGAATGTTTTGTTGGCGGATCAATCCGGTGTCGTCCTTCTGGCCTCAAGCGCCGATTGGCAATATCGCACGCTGTCTGAACTGCCAGATGAGGCGTTGTACCAGATTGAAACTGCGCGCCAGTTTCCCGGACAAACACTCGGTCCGCTGGATTGGCAGATCACTGGTCAACGCCGGGCTGAAATCGATGGCTCTGACCTGTTGCACCTGACCCGTGGCACCGGTGTGCATGACTGGACGCTTCACTATTTTGCGACAGATGACCGTGCCCTGGCGCGGGCCGGACTGGTCACGGCGGTGGCGATGATCCTGTTGATCGCAGGCATTGGTGTGCAGCAGCTGCGTCGCACTAGGCGCATTCGACTGGCCCTGTTTCGCGCCGAAAATGAAGAAAGCAAGCTGCGGGCTGCCAACGTCCGTCTTGCCCATGAAATATCGGAACGGCGCACCGCAGAACGCAAGCTACGCCGCACTCAAGGAGAGCTGGAACGCACCAGTAGGCTCGCGGCTTTGGGACAGGTCGCAGCGTCGGTCACCCATGAATTGGGTCAACCTATTGCGGCAATGCGCAACCATCTGACGGCGGCGCAGATGACCAATTCCACAAGCAGCCCATTGGTCGGAAGCATCACGTCGCTGGTCGACCGCATGGAAGGGATCACGCGGCAGCTGAAATTCTTTGCCCGCTCTGGCGAGGATGAGTTCGAACCCGTGGATTTGGTGGCCGCGCTCCATGCGGTTCTGGATTTGGTCGAACCCAACCGTGCGGCCATCGGGGCAGATATCGCGACAACCCTACCCCGGCAGCCTCATCTTATCCGTGGCAATCGCCTGCGTGTGGAGCAGGTTTTGACCAATGTTCTGCGAAACGCATTGGATGCAGTTGAAGACGAAGAGGCCCCTCGTGTTGAACTTAACCTCACCCAGACCGCGGATGAGATCTCCTGTGAGATCCGCGACAACGGCCATGGGTTGGGTGCGGCAACGCTTGCGGATTTACAGGAGCCTTTTATGACAACGCGTGAAAGCGGGCGTGGAATGGGTCTCGGGCTTGCGATCTCGGCCCAGATCGTCAAGGAACATGGAGGCATCCTGCAGGCGCGCAACGGGGAACGGCGCCAAGGTGCTGTGTTCTCT
This sequence comes from uncultured Paracoccaceae bacterium, assembly GCA_947497985.1. GTDB lineage: Bacteria > Pseudomonadota > Alphaproteobacteria > Rhodobacterales > Rhodobacteraceae > Epibacterium. Next base: position 71,702 of record CANMIX010000007.1, on the reverse strand, counting down.
CTCACGTTTCCCACTCTTGAACATGGAGACACCGCATGAGCGAGCAAACTCCCTTTAGCGTTCTGGTCGTAGATGACGACAAGCTCATGCGCCAATCCTTGCTGACCTTGCTGGAAGCCGCAGGCTGGCGGGTCGAAGCCCTGTCGCGCGCAGCGCAAGTACAAGAACACCTGAAACATTCCATCCCGGATGTAATCTTATCCGATGTACGTATGCCAGGCATGTCCGGGCTCGACCTTTTGGCGCAATTGACCACGATGGATGCCGCGCCGCCGCTTGTGTTGATCTCGGCCCATGGAGATATCCCGATGGCCGTCCAGGCGGTGCAGGATGGCGCCTATAGTTTTCTGGAAAAACCCTATGAGCCAAGACGGCTGCTCTCCGTGCTGCAGAACGCTGCGGAACGTGACCGCATGCGGCAAAGCAATGCCCGGCTGACCGCACGACTGTATGAATTGTCAGGCCTGGACCGTATCATTTTGGGTCAAACGCGTGAAATCCGCACGTTGCGTCAGGATATTTTGACGCTTGCCGACATTGACGCCCCCATTCTGCTACGCGGAGAGACAGGAACCGGCAAAGATCTAATCGCCCGCGCGCTACATGACCTTGGCCCCTCTCCGGATTCCCCTTTTTTGGCTGTGAACTGTGCGAGCCTTTCAGCCGAAACGTTTGAGGCCGACATGTTCGGCACCGATGCGGCGCAAGGCGGGCGTCTGCTGCAGGCTGCGGGCGGGACGTTGTATCTGGACGAGATTTCCGCCTGCCCCATCCCCGTCCAAGCCAAGTTGCTGCGGGTGATCGAGGACAAGGAAATCTTGCCTATTGGCGCATCGCGCCCGATTTCCATCTCGTTTCGAACGATATCCTCCACGAAGGAAGACCCGGACAAGGCCGTCAATGCGGGTATATTGCGGGCGGATCTACTGTATCGGTTGAATACGGTTGAACTGGATCTGCCACCATTGCGACAACGCCGCGATGACTTGGCGCTGTTGACCCGGCATTTCCTGGACCAGGCGGGACGGATCTACGACATAACACCGCCCGATCTGTCGCATGATGATCTGGCAGCGCTTCTGGCACATGACTGGCCCGGCAACATTCGCGAGTTGCGCCATGTATGTGAGCGTAGATGCCTGGCCGCGCGGCGCGGCTCTGGCAGCATGGCCGAGGCCGTTCGACGTGCCCAAACAATGGAAGACGTGCCCACGACCTTGCGCGAGGCGGTGGCGGCGTTTGAGCGGGAATTGATTGCAAAAGCGATCCGCGACCATCAGGGCCGCATGGATGACACCGCCGAAGCTTTGGGTATTGGTCGCCGTACCTTGAACGAAAAAATCGTGAAACTAGATTTGAATAAAGACGCCCTGCTTTGACAGCATTCGCGCCCTGCGGAAAGCCGCAGGGCAACGCTGCGTCACTACGCGATTTCCTTCATAGGCAAACCCTATCTGGATCCTCACACTGTGCCACGAGAAACCACTTTTGCCTCTGGGAGGAGACCAAATGCGCAAAATTCTTAGCCAAACCGCTGTTGTTGCATTGACCGTCGCGTTTGCCGGCGAAGCTATGGCCACCGAATGGAATGTATCGCTCTGGGGAAAACGCCGGGCCTTTACCGAACATGTTGAAAAACTGGCGGAACTGGTCAGCGAAAAAACCGGTGGCGAGTTCACATTGAACATCAGCTACGGCGGCCTGTCCAAGAACCGTGAAAACCTTGATGGCATCGAAATCGGTGCTTTTGAGATGGCGCAGTTCTGCGCGGGCTATCACCGTGACAAGAACCCGTCGATCACCGTTTTGGAACTGCCTTTCCTTGGCGTCTCCTCACTAGAGCAGGAAGTCGCCCTGTCGATGGCTGTTTACCAGCACCCAGCAGTAGTTGACGATCTTGGCCGTTGGAACGCAACCTTGCTGATGCCGTCGCCGCTGCCGCAATACAATATTGTAGGTGTCGGTGATGCGCCGCATTCGCTCGAGGACTTTGCGGGGCTGACCGTACGTGCGACCGGCGGTATCGGCGCCGCAATGGAGACCATCGGTGCTGTACCAACCTCGATGTCCGCAACCGAAGTGCGTCAAGCAATGGACAGCGGCGTGATCAAGGCCGTGAGCTTTGCACCACATGCCCATATGTCGTTTGGCACTGTTGAAAACGGCACTTGGTGGACCGCGAACCTGAACCCTGGCACTGTGAATTGCCCGGTTGTTGTGAACACAGATGCGTTGAACGATCTGTCCGACGCGCACCGCACAGCACTGATGGAATCCGTGCCAGAGGCGCTGGACTATTACATCTACAACTACAACAACAACACCATGGATGCTTGGGGCCCCGCGCTGGACGATCGCGGCATCGAGCAGGTGACATACTCAGCAGATGAAATTGCTGCATTCAAAGACGCCGCCGCCGCACCTGCAGCTGCAGCTTGGATCGAAGAGAACACCAAACGTGGCCTGCCCGCGCAGGAGCTCTACGACATGGTCACCGGCATGATTGCCGAAGGCAGCTAAGACACACCATTGCCCCCAACAGCACCAGCGCGGTCTGTTGGGGGCTTTTTTGTATCCTAAATTTAAGGAGCGACCCGCAATGGCCGGATCCTCTCTTGTACTGTCGGATGACAGCACGCTCAGCCGTTTGGACACACGGCTTTATGCGATTGAAAAGGTGCTGGCGCTGCTCAGTGGCCTAGCAGTGTTCTCTTTGATGTTATTGGCGGTGGTCTCGGTCAGTGGCCGAAATGGGTTCAACCAGCCGCTGCCTGGCTATGTGGACTGGATCGAACAAGCGATGCCGCTCATTGCCTTTATGGGGGTCGCCTTTACCCAGCGCGACGGTGGCCATATCCGTATGGACATGCTTGTTGGCGCCCTGAAGGGACGCGCGCTTTATCTGGTGGAATTCATCACCACTTTGGCGATCCTTGCGCTGATGATCCTCTTGGTTTGGGGCACCTGGTCACATTTCCAACGCAGCTTTGACTTTGGCTCTCCCTTGTGGAGCCGTGACAGTTCGATGGACATTGCATTGCCGATCTGGCCCGCAAAACTGTTGGCCCCCGTGGCGTTTTCGGTGTTGTGCCTGCGATTGGGGCTACAGCTGTGGGGCTACACACGCGCCTTTATCAACAACGACGCCAACCCGGTTGCGATCCCGATGATCGCAGATGCCGCCACCCAAGCCGCCATGGAAGCCGAGCACGTCTCGGGCCATGAAGACGCATAAGGACGTATACTGATGGAACCTATTGAAATTGGTATTGCCGTCTCTGCCGGTATGCTCGTCTTGGTCATTCTGGGCATGCGGGTGGCCTTTGCTGCGGCACTGGCAGGCATGGTTGGTCTGGTTTGGATTTTCTGGGCCAAGTTCGGGTATGACCCCGATCGTTTTGGCAAAGCGGTGACCGTCGCCGTTAAAACCGCAGGTCAGGTGCCCCACTCAAAAGTGTCAAGCCAGGCGCTGTCACTGATCCCAACCTTCATCCTGATCGGCTACCTCGCCTATTACGCGGGCCTGACCAAGGCGCTCTTTGAAGCCGCCAAACGCTGGTTTGCCTGGGTCCCCGGTGGCTTGGCCGTATCGACCGTGTTTGCCACCGCAGGCTTTGCCGCTGTATCTGGCGCGTCCGTGGCGACATCGGCTGTTTTTGCCCGTATCGCCATCCCTGAGATGCTGAAAATCGGCTACGACAAACGCTTTGCAGCCGGTGTGGTTGCGGCCGGTGGTACGCTGGCCTCGCTGATCCCGCCGTCGGCCATTTTGGTGATCTATGCGATCATCGTGGAACAAGACGTGGGCAAGCTGTTGTTGGCAGGCTTTATCCCTGGGGCCTTTTCGGCACTTATCTATGGCGCGTTGATCATTGGGATGGCGCTAACGATCAAGGGGTTTGGCCCAGCCGTCAGTGGATTCACGTGGAAGGAACGTTTCACTGCCCTGCCACCTGCCCTGCCGATCTTGTTCGTGGTCGCGACAATCATCCTGTTTGTCTACAACCCGTTTGGTGGTGACGCTTGGGGCACGCCGACCGAAGGCGGCGCGATCGGGGCTTTTGTTGTCTTCCTGATGGCGCTCTATCAGGGCATGCGCTGGAATGAGCTGAAAGACGCGCTTTTGGAAACCGCAAAGCTGTCGGTGATGATTTTCACCATCATCTGGGGGGTCTTGATCTATGTGCGCTTCCTAGGCTTTGCCAATCTGCCCGGTGCTTTTGCCGACTGGATCACCTCGCTCACCATGTCGCCGATGTTGATCCTGATCTGTATCCTGCTGGCCTATGCGGTCCTGGGGATGTTCATGGATGCCATTGGCATGTTGCTGCTGACCCTGCCCGTGGTTTACCCGGCGGTCATGGCCCTGAACGGCGGTGAACTTGTTTCAGCTGCGGATAGCACCTTTGGCATGTCTGGTCCGATGTGTGCGATCTGGTTTGGCATTCTGGTTGTGAAAATGGCCGAGTTCTGTCTGATCACCCCGCCCATTGGCCTCAACTGTTTTGTGGTCGCAGGTGTGCGCGATGACATCAGCGTGCAGGATGTGTTCAAAGGCGTAACACCCTTTTTCATCGCCGATGCACTGACGATTGCAGGGCTTGTTGCCTTCCCGTCCATTGTGCTCTGGCTGCCGAGCCTCGCTTAAAACATCAGTTGGAAAATCTATTTTGGCCCGCGCCTCCCCGGCGTGGGCCTTTTTTGTGGCAATTCACCATCTGCGCGCCCACATAGAAACACCCAAGGTTTTATGTTAATATTTAATAGCGTTGTTTCGGCGCAAATCGGGGGACATATCATGACACATTGGGAACTTCACGGACACGAACTGGCAAATTGCAACTGTGACACGGGCTGTCCGTGCCAATTCATGGCCCTGCCGACACATGGCACCTGTGAGGCCACTGCCAGCTTTCAATTCGATCGCGGATATCACGGTGACACTGATCTTTCTGGAACCCGCGCCGCCATGGTTCTGAAGTGGCCCGGTGCCATTCATCAGGGCAACGGCACTATGCAAATCATAATTGATGCAAGCGCCACCCCAGTCCAGCGCGATGCGTTGGCCAAGATCATGACCGGAGTTGACACCGATGATATGGCAACCATGTGGTGGGTCTTTTCGGCAATGTCCCCGAACAAATTGCAGACCCTCTTCCTGCCAATCGATTTCGAAATGGACATGGAGGCGCGCACCGGACACGTGCGGGTGCCCAACGTCTTTGAAACCCGCGCGGAACCGCTTACCAATCCTGTCACAGGAGCCGAGCACCGGGCCCGGATCAATCTGCCACACGGGTTCGAATTCCGCATCGCCGAGGTCGCAAAAGCCACGACCCGCACCCAAGGCGCCATTTCCCTTGAGAACAACCACGACAGCCATGCGCATCTAGTGGAAATTCACCTGTCGACCACAGGGTTGGTCGAGGCCGCCTGAAGCAGATGACAATTGACCCGCAGACATCGTCGCTAACGGAACGGATCCTGCGTCAAGATCGCCGCCTGTTGATCGCGCTTTTGGCCCTGCTGTTCTGCGTCAGCGCGCTTTATACCGTATCCGGCGTTGGCATGAACATGTCCGCCCTGGAGATGACGGCCATGTCAGGCATGCGCGATATGCCCGGTGGCGCGGGCCCGGGCGCGTGGAGCATCGTCTATCTGCTTTTGGTGTTCTTAATGTGGTGGGTGATGATGGTGGCCATGATGTTGCCGAGCGTTGCCCCGACTGCCCTGCTGTATGGGCAATTGATGCGCCGCAGCCAGTCGACCCCAGTCAGAAGGGTCAAACTGCAAGTCATGGCCTTTGTTGTGGGGTATCTCTTGTCTTGGGCCGCGTTCAGCCTAGGGGCGACCATGGTGCATTGGGGCGCGGAAACATCAGGCGCAGTCTCTGTCACAATGATGACATTGATCCACACGCCACCCGGCGGCGTCCTTTTGATTGGTGCTGGTTTGTTTCAGTTTTCCGAGTTGAAAAAGCGCTGCCTGCAACATTGCCAGTCTCCTGTCACGTTTCTAACACGACATTTTCGCCCGGGACCTTACGGTGCGCTCCAACTTGGATTGCGACACGGGATTTATTGCCTGGGCTGTTGTTGGGCCTTGATGATTCTTTTATTCGTTGGGGGCGTAATGAACCTTTATTGGATCACGGCGCTCGCAGCCTATGTTGCAGTCGAAAAGCTTACTGTTGTTGGTGGGATCCTGTCGAAGCTCGCTGGCGCAACGCTCGTTCTTTGGGGCAGCTTCGTGGTGATATCCTAATCTCAAAAACAAAAAACCCCGCCGTAAGAATACGACGGGGTTTGTAACTTCGGTGTTCGCGACGATCAGCCTTTGGCTGGAACAGGCGACGTGAAGTTCGGGATTGTGTTGCCGGATGCTGGCGCTGGCTCGATACCAACCCAGTTGTCTTCGGCCAGGTTGATGTTACCTGGGATATCTTCTTCCCAGAAGCCAACAACGTTTTTGGTGATGTTCAGGAACAGTTTGTCGTCCACGATGCGCCACAGGTGTGGGTTCGCAGGCACTTTACCGCCCTTGGATACGCCATAGGCGCAGTGACCATCGTACTGCGGTGCGTAATAGGCTGGGTTGGCTTCAAACAGATCGCGGTTTTCGGCAGAGGCAAAGGCAAAGGTCGCGCCATTGTATTCTGCGGTATAGTCAGCTTTGCCAGGCACGGCGAGGGTTTGCGGAGTGCCGACGGGTTTAGCTTCCAACGAGCGGTAGGCAACAACATCGTAGCCGGAAACCGCAAAGCCGGTTTCGTCAACAAATTGCTCACCAGCAAAAGCGGGTGCGGCCAGTGTCAATGCCGCGACAGCGGCCAGTGCGAAACGTTTCATATCAGCGTCCTCTTCTTCAGATGCATTGTTTTTATCAAAAGCTCAAAACCAACTGGGCAGTCGGCCTTTTCATGATGGAACAATATGCGGTTTCTTCCTGTTGCGAAGGGGGGTTCACAGCTCTGTGTCCACCAATGAGCGGCTGTGAAGTTTTGGTAATATGTAAAGGTAAACAAATTTCGGTGATCTCTTGTGTCCAAAGCTTCCAGTCATTGGAATTTTTGTCAGGGTGCCTATGTGTGGTTCTGCAGCGCGTGCAGCGCCGGCAAAAAACAGGGCATCAAGAAAGCGAACACGATGACAGACAGCGCATATACCCCTCCCAAAGTCTGGACCTGGGACGACAAAAACGGTGGCGAATGGGCCAGCATCAACCGCCCCATTTCAGGTGCGACCCACGACAAGGATCTGCCAACAGGTGAGCATCCTTTCCAGCTTTACTCTCTGGCCACGCCAAATGGCGTAAAGGTCACTGTAATGTTCGAAGAACTGCTGGAAGCCGGTCACAAGGACGCAGAATACGACGCGTGGCTCATCAAGATCGGCGACGGAAATCAATTCGGGTCGGGTTTTGTGGAAGTGAACCCCAACTCCAAAATTCCGGCAATGATGGACACCACTGGCGACGCACCAGTCCGCGTATTTGAAACTGCCTCGATCCTGGTGCATCTCGCGGAAAAGTTTGACGCTTTCTTGCCCAAAGAAGGTGCCGCACGCACCGAAGTCATGAATTGGTTGTTTTGGCAGATGGGTTCCGCGCCGTACCTAGGTGGCGGATTCGGCCACTTCTACGCCTATGCGCCAGAGAAGTTCGAATACCCAATCAACCGCTTCACTATGGAAACCAAACGTCAGTTGGACGTATTGGACAAACAACTGGCCAATAACACCTTTATCGCAGGCGAAGAATACTCGATCGCTGATATCGCGATTTGGCCGTGGTATGGCGCGTTGGTGCTAGGATCGCTCTACAATGCAGCGGAATTCCTGGATGTGAAAAGCTACACTAATCTGACGCGTTGGGCAGAAATGATTGCAGAGCGTCCAGCTGTGAAACGTGGTCGTATGGTCAACCGCACCTGGGGAGATCTCAGCGAACAGCTGCACGAACGCCATAGTGCTGCGGATTTTGAGACCCAAACGCAAGACAAATTGGCCAGCGAAGACGCGTAACGTTATTTTGCGCACCTTACCCTGCCGCTAAAAGCGGTAGGGCTCCCGCGCTCGCATGTGCGGTGACGATGTCACCAAACATTGGCGACCTTGGGCGTAGCGCCGTGCCTATGGCACGGCGCTACGCCCAACGGGAAGAAGCTTTTTAAAAGCTGATGACGGGCGGGAGTGCTCCCTTTACTCTAGGGGCTTCACATACCCCGGGTCGCGAGCTCACCTTGACCGTGGTTAGATCAAACGTGGCGGTTTGTCCGGGTCACTTCCGGGCTTGCTCGGCGCAAATGTTTTGCGCTCCTTCATCTTCGGAAGCTCAAAGCGTAATCCAACTCGCGCCAAACGCGCCGACATTTCATCAGAGGCAGCAAAGAAGCCAACATCCAACGCACCGGCCTCAATGCCGGAGAACGTGAGTGCTTCGGAAACGGCTTGGGCAAGCGCGGCTTCAGCGCCGTCTTTGGCTCCAACGAAGCCCAACAAATGTCCATGCCCGCCTCCAGAGTACCGCAGCCCCACAAGATATGCGTCTACCGCCAATCCCGCTGCCGTGGCGAGTTTAGCATCCAGCGCGGTCAACAAGACCTCTGGCAGACCCGTGGGAGGTAGGATTTCCTCGACACCGGCCTCAACTTCCTTGGGATTGTGCGCCAGTGTTTGACGTAACCAATCCAAGGCAACCGCAGGCATCAGCGTCTGTGACGGTGCAACGTCCAAGTTCACACCCAAACCGATGTCGGACCCCTCCAGCATCTTCACAATCATCCGCCCTGAAAGCGATGCGTAGGGCACGATCTTGCCCGCGAATTCGGCCAAACGTTCCTCACGGTCAAAGACAAGGACAAATTCCCCCTCTTCTGTGGCAAAAACCTCTGGTTGGATTTTGTCTCCTTCCGGCTCGGCCCCCAAAAGCAGAAACAGCTCGCTGTCGGCTAAACGCTCATAGAACCGCAGTCGTGCCGCCTCATCCTCCGGAGCGGCCTCCATTGCGGCGTGGGCCATGTCCAGGGCTGTATCCTCAGTCATTTTGCATCACTTCCTTTATGCGGGCCCGGAGCGCGGGCAGCACTTCTTCCCCAAACCAGGGATTTTTTCGCAGCCAAGCCGTATTGCGCCAGGACGGATGTGGCAAGGGAAAGACGCCGGGCCCAAAAAGTTGCCAGTTCTGAACCGTCTCGGTCACGCCGCTGCGGACTTTCAAATGGTACTTCTGTGCATAGCCCCCAACAACAATGCGAAGCTTCACTTTCGGGAGGCTCTCAAACACCCGCGCATGCCAAAGCTGCGCGCATTGCGGCGGCGGTGGCAAGTCCGCACCCCTGGCATTGTAGCCTGGAAAGCAAAAAGCCATCGGAACGATCGCCACTCGGTCCTGGTCATAAAACTCCTCTGGCGTCAGCCCCAACCATGCACGCAACCGATCACCAGAGGCATCTGCGAATGGGCGCCCAGCCTCATGAACCCGCAGGCCCGGCGCTTGCCCCGCGATAAGGATGCGGGCCGAAGGGCGGAACCAAACGACCGGTCGGGGGTAATGGCTGGTGTGGGTGAGTGAGAACCGTTCTGCACAATGCCGACAGTTCCGTATGTCGTTCACCAATTCTGAAGCCAAGTTTGCCATGATGTAATTCGTATCAGATGTCCGCTGAAAGCGCTGCATCTGACCTACGGAGTGTGCGGCCCCAACCGTACAAAGATACGTGCTGTGCGTTCACAAATCCGCGAAATCTACGCAAGTTTCCCAAAATCCTTCAAAACTTCTCCCGTAAGGGCTGCGCATCCCAAAGCAAATAGGTTAATAAGACATTGATCCTTTTATGAAGAATTAGACATAATAAAAACAAAGTCGCCACGTAACTGGTTAACTGTCTGAGGGTAAAGTCTGACGCGACGAAGTCTAAATTCTTGTCAGACAACCAAAACAGAGCCCCAGACGGGACGATTTGAGCAGTATCGGGCATTTGAAATGCTGGAGTTTGAAAACGTAAGTAAGTCCTTTTGGACCGGGAAGCAGCGCAAGGTTATCCTTGATCGCGTTTCTTTTCGCGTTGAACTCGGAAACTCCATTGGCATCCTTGCGCCCAACGGCACTGGCAAGACCACATTGATCAATATGATGGCGGGCCTTGAGAAACCTGACGAAGGATCGATCCGGCGCGGTTGCAAGGTGTCCTTCCCATTGGGATTCATGGGCGGCGTCGTAAGCCGTCTGTCCGCAATGGAGAATGCGCGCTATATTGCGAAAATCTACGGTCTTGATCCCGATTACGTCGAAGCCTATTGCCGGTGGCTGTGTGGTCTTGGTGAATATTTCGACCAGCCCGTGGGCACATATTCCTCTGGGATGCGGGCCCGCTTCAACTTCTCCTTGATGCTGGCGCTGGATTTCGACATTTACCTGATCGACGAAGGCATGCCGAGCACCACGGACGTGGAATTTAACAAAAAGGCCGGCTCGATCTTGCAGGAGCGACTGGCCACCACCACAATCGTGATTGTGTCGCACCAGGCCAAAACGCTCGAGAAATTCGCGCGATCTGCCGCAGTGTTGTTAGACGGGCAATTGTATATGTTTGATACCTTGGAAGAAGCGAAACAGCTCTATGACTATGAAACCCAAGGCTAAAAAATTCCGCATCAGACGGTCGAGCGCATCCTCAAGCGAGGACGCGCCCAAACCTCGTGCAGTGCCGGGGCCGGAAAATTCCACCGGCGCTGCTCCAACTGCTCCAGCCAAGTCAGCCCCAAAAGCGACAACTGGCGACAGTAAGCAAACGCTGTCCGGCATGGTCAGCAGCCGCCGTGAAACGAGCATGGAAACCGACGTTGATGCCATTCGCAAAGAAGGGCTGACGGGGCGTCAATTGCGTATGGCCCGCCGCCTGGCACAAAAACACGGGCTATCACCAACCTCCGATTTTGATGCCGTGCGCTTGTTGCGCACAAAGGGCATCGATCCCTTCCAGCATGCCAACATGCTGGAATTGGTGGTCCCCAAAAACGAGGCCCAGCCCACGGGTGTGCCTGTTGCGCCGGGCAAAGTACAACTGCCGCAGACCCTTCCTGCGGGCAAAACCTCCCTACCCTCCACCGAACTCAGCCCAGCAGAACGCCGCCAGCGTGAGATCCAAGAGATCCAACGCGACATTGGCCGCCGACGCCGCCGCCGCTTGGGTCTCTTGCTGGGTCGGTTGAGCTTTTTTGTCTTCGCGCCCACGATCGTTGCGGGCTATTATTATTACTCGGTTGCGACACCAATGTATTCGTCCAAGTCCGAATTTCTGGTGTTGAAGGCCGACAGCGCATCCGGCTCAGTGGGCGGGTTGTTCAGTGGCACGCAATTTGCCACCAGCCAGGATTCCATTGCCGTTCAAAGTTACCTTGAGTCCAAAGAGGCGATGCTTCGGCTCAACGAAGAGCTCGGTTTCACCACACATTTCCAGCAGGACTGGATTGATCCGATCCAACGATTGGATCCCGAAGCCAGCAATGAGAAAGCTTACAAGGTATACGGGCGCAACGTGAAGATCGGCTATGATCCGACCGAAGGTGTTGTCCGTATGGAAGTGACCGCGGCTGACCCGCAGGTGGCCGCCGCCTTCTCGGACCAGCTGATTTCTTATGCCCAGGAACGGGTAAACAACCTGTCGCAACAAAAGCGGCGCGACCAAATGTCGGACGCCGAAGCGACGCTTTCGGATGCTGAGGCAAAACGCCGTGAAGCGCAGCAGCAGCTTGTACTACTGCAGCAGCAAGGTTCGGTCCTCGACCCCGAAGGGGTCATTGCATCCCTACGCTCACAGATTTCCACGTTCGAACTGCAACTGCAGGAAAAACAACTGGAATTGGCGGCGCTCAACGACAATCTGCGTCCAAACCGCGCCAAGGTTGCCGGTGTTGAAGGCGATGTTCAACGTCTGCAGGCCGTGATCACCGAATTGAATTCCAAGATGATTAACGCGTCAGAGGGTGAGAATTCACTGGCCAATTTGCGGGTACAGATCCAGATGGCTCAAGCCGATTTGGCAACGCGCGATTTGATCCTGCAGTCTGCTTTGCAGCAGGTTGACACAACACGCATGGAGGCCAACCGGCAGGTTCGATATCTGACCACCTCGGTTGCGCCTGTCGCAAGCGAAGAACCGTCTTATCCACGCAAGTTTGAAAATACAGTTTTGGCCTTCTTGATCTTTTCGGGTATTTACTTGATGTGCTCGCTCACCGCATCAATCCTCCGAGAACAGGTCTCATCGTAAGTTATGAAAAACATCGACATCGCCGGCATCACCCTGGGCAACGACCAACCGCTGACCGTCATTGCTGGCCCCTGCCAATTGGAAAGCGCCGATCACGCGCAGATGATTGCTGGGAAAATGAAAGAGGCCTGCGCCGAAGCTGGTGCGCAATATGTGTTCAAAGCGTCATATGACAAGGCGAACCGCACTTCCCTCGCAGGCAAACGTGGTCTGGGCATCGAAAAAGGCCTGCAGGTTCTGGATGGTATCCGCAAGGAATTTGCCGTTCCCGTCCTGACCGATGTGCACACCGAAGAGCAATGCGCCATAGCTGCCCAAGCAGCAGACATTTTGCAGATCCCGGCATTCTTGTGTCGCCAGACAGACATGCTGTTGGCCGCAGGTAAGACCGGCGCTGTTATCAACGTTAAAAAAGGTCAGTTCCTGGCGCCGTGGGAGATGGAGAACATCACCACCAAGATCGAGAGCACGGGCAACGACAAGATCCTGCTGACCGAGCGCGGTTCCTCCTTTGGATACAACACGCTGGTTGCCGACATGCGCTCGCTGCCGATTATGGGGAAAACTGGATATCCGGTAGTAATGGACGCGACACATGCGGTTCAACAGCCAGGTGGACGTGGTGGATCGTCAGGTGGGCAACGTGAATTTGCCCCGGTAATGGCACGCGCTGCGGTGGCAATTGGTGTTGCTGCAGTCTTTATTGAGACCCATGAAGACCCAGATACAGCCCCAAGCGATGGCCCCAACATGATCTATCTGGACCAGATGCCTGCATTGATCAAAACCCTGATGCAATTGGACAAAATTGCCAAAGCGCATCCAGTTGTGATCTAAGCTCTTCTTTCACAAGATTTTTCGCCCACCTTGTGTGGCGACCTGCGCGTCCATCATCAATGGGCGCGCTTTGCATTTAGGGAGTTACTCGAAGGTCAATTCCCACCAAGCAGTTTGAGCAACTGATCTTTTGCTTCCTGCTCAATCCGGTTTTTCAGAACCTCGTTGAGATCCTGCTCCGGCTCAATCACGGTGTCCAATTCTTCGCTGATTTTCTCGCGCAGCTTCTCTTGGACCTCTTCTTTGACTTGCGTTTCAACCTCTTCCAAACGCGGTTTCAACGCCCCTTCCAGGTCGGGGCGAATGCTGGGATCTGCCCATGGGCCGCTGACCTTGACTGGAATTGTAAAGGCCGTGCCGCCATCCCGCGAAAGAGTTGGTTTGAACAAATAATCCAAGGCCTGCGCGCCCAACATGATCTGCCCCTCGCCAGTCACCGTTGCGCCCTTCACTTCGGCCGACAGATCGTTGTTCTGAATGACGCCATCCGCAATGGTGTAGCTGGCCGACAGCCCATCGAACACAGTGCTTCCACCATTGCCGCCACCGGTACGCATCAAGGATTCGAGGTCAAACCCGGTGTAGAACCCTTTGCCAACCTCAAACCACCCTTTGCCGGAAAGCGAATTCATAATGGCGTCCATCGTGTTGCCAACACCAAGGAAGTTCACCTCGCCCAAGACCGTGCCGTTCATATTGTCAAAACCGGCAAGTTGCCCCAAGGCCTGCTCAAGGCGGATGTTGTTAAAGGACAGCGTGCCACCAACAGAGAGGCCATTCCGGTTGTTGGCAACCAACTGCCCTTCCATCGTCCCCCCAAACCCGGTGGCTGGTTGCAAACCAAGTACAGCGCGGGCACGGTCGATGTTAAGCGTCAAAGCAGACGCGCCGAGCGTGATGTCACCCGCCTTGAGGCTGGTGAAGGAAAGACCCAGTTTCGCGTCCATCAGACCAAGGGCGCTGGCGTCAATTGTGTCTTGTGACCAGCCAGCGGCGCTTGCGGAGCCGCCGCCGTCACCGCCACCGGCGGAAGTACTTGCAAAGGCAGAAAAATCCAGAGCATCAGCCGTTAATTGTGCGGTCAGCATTGGGCGTTCGCCAGCTGTCGAAAAATCTAACGCACCGCGCAACTGATTTGCACCCGATCCAACCAGCATATCACGCAGGCGCAGGTTGCCTTCGCTGGTGTAGGTCACATCAGCGGCGAGCACAGCATTCGGGCCAAGCCCCGCAGGCAGATCAATTGATTGCCCAACGGCGGCCAAGACCGCGCTCAGGTCTTCGGCTTCGGCCGTCAGCCGCCCCTGGGCGTCGCCGGCCAAATCCGCATTTCCATCAAATCGTGCTGTTCCACCCGCCGTTTCGATGGTCATACCAACCGAAGCGACTGTGCCCGCGAGAAACTGCGCAAAGGTACCAATCTCCCCCTGTAGGCGCACGGGCGAGCCCGATGGGCGCAGGGTCAAATCGATTGCCGCAGTTCCCTGTGGATCAGGCCAGTTGGCCCGCAGATCAATTTGGGTCATCTCTACGGGTTCGGCACCATGAGCCGCATACCGCAAGGTCGCACCCACCAACGACAGGCTCTCAACCGTCAGATCCAGCGGTTCGCTTGGCGTGTTCTCAGCAGCGGTTGAAGCCTCAACAGGGGTATCGTCAAACACCCAATTGCCGAGCCCATCTTTGCGTGTGGTCAGGTTCAGCTCTGGCAGGATGGCCGAGACTTCGGTGACGCGAATATCCCCCCTGATCAGATCAGCTGCAGCCAGGCCAATTGTGAGCCGTTCCGCCCGCAGCATCGGTTCAGGCCCCGCCCAATCTGCATTGGACAGTGTTACCCCGTCCGCCTTCATCCCAAGCGTTGGCCAAAAGGTAAACCGCACAGGGCCCGCAAAAGCCAAGGTGCGTCCGGTTTGACGTTCCAATTGGTCAGCGGCGAGGTTCGCGATTTTCTCCCCCGGCAACAAAAGAACCAGGCCAAGAAACAAAGCGACAGCAAAGACAACTGCCGAAATTACTCGAATGATCAATCGCATAGGGAACTCCTGCCACCTTTGGCCCCCAGAGTAGAAAGAGTGACGCTGCAAGGCAATAACATAGCGCGCGCCTGCGTCGTTCAGGACAAAAAACGCCCCCCAAAACTGGGAGGCGTTTGAAAAAATTTTATGATCGTGGGACCGTAAGAGCCGCCGAGAAGACCCGCTTATCCTTGCAGGCTTTTCACTTCGATGTCGTCTTCGGCCTGCGCCTGGATCGCCAGCGCTGCGGCATGGGCGCCTGCAGCAGTGGTGAAGTAAGGGATCTTGCCGTAAAGCGCGACTGAGCGCATGTCCTTGCTGTCTTCAACCGCTTGCGCGCCTTCGGTTGTGTTCATCAACAGCTGCACTTTGCCGTCTTTCATAAGGTCAACCACATGGGGGCGACCTTCATAAACCTTGTTGACCAGCGCACAGGGAACGCCCTGCCCGTCCAGCCAGCTTTGTGTGCCGCGTGTTGCAACCAGATCAAAGCCTTGGCCGACCAGAATTTGCGCTGCTTCGATCATATCCGGGGTCTTATCCGCGTCTTTGATCGAGATGAATGCCGTGCCCGACGCAGGCAGAACCATGCCCGCACCCATCTGCGCCTTCAGGAAAGCCCGTGCAAAGGAACGATCCCACCCCATGACCTCACCGGTGGAGCGCATTTCTGGCCCCAAGATGGTGTCAACGCCCGGGAAGCGGGCGAACGGCATCACGGCCTCTTTAACTGAGAACCACGGCATAGCCGGATCAGCGAGGGTCATCGGATCCGCAATCGGCGTGTTCACGTCATACCCTGCGTCCTCTGCATAAGGCGCACGTTCAGGGAAATTCGTCAGCGGCTCGCCGGCCATAACGCGGGCAGCGATCGATGCGATGGCACTGTCGGTTGCTTTGGCAACAAACGGAACGGTACGCGATGCACGTGGGTTAACCTCGATCAGGTAGATGTCGCCATCTTTGATCGCGAACTGGATGTTCATCAGGCCAACAACTTTGAGCGCTTTGGCCAATGCAAACGTCTGCTCTTTGACACGCGCCAGAACCTCATCCGAAAGCGAATAAGGCGGCAAGGAACAGGCGCTGTCACCCGAGTGGACACCGGCCTCTTCGATGTGCTGCATGATGCCGGCAACGTGGACATCGGTGCCATCGCAAATCGCGTCCACATCCAATTCAACCGCGCCAGCCAAATAGCTGTCCAGCAGAACGGGGCTGTCACCGGAAACCACAACAGCCTCGGCGATGTAGCGCTTCAACTGGTCCATATCGCGCACGATTTCCATCGCCCGGCCACCCAGAACATAAGACGGGCGGATGACCAGCGGGAAGCCGATTTCTTCGGCAATTTCCAGCGCTTGGGTATCGGTGGAAGCAATGCCGTTGTGCGGTTGCTTCAGGCCAAGCTCGTTGACCAGAGCTTGGAAACGCTCACGATCTTCGGCCAAATCGATTGCATCTGGGCTGGTGCCCAAGATCGGAATACCTTCGGCTTCCAATGCATTGGCCAATTTCAACGGGGTCTGACCACCAAATTGAACAATCACACCGTGCAGATTGCCATTCTCCTGCTCGACACGCAGGATTTCCATCACGTGTTCAAAGGTCAGCGGCTCGAAATACAGACGGTCCGAGGTGTCATAGTCGGTCGACACGGTCTCGGGGTTGCAGTTGATCATGATGGTTTCATAACCAGCATCCGCCAGCGCGAAACAGGCGTGACAGCAGCAGTAATCGAACTCAATCCCTTGGCCGATCCGGTTCGGACCACCGCCCAGAACGACCACTTTCTTGCGCTCCGAAGGACGTGCCTCACACTCGACCTCGCCCATCATCGGGGCTTCATAGGTGGAATACATATAAGGCGTTTGTGCTTCAAACTCTGCCGCGCAGGTGTCGATGCGTTTGAACACGGCTTTCACGCCAAGGTTCAGACGCGCCCGGCGCACATTGTCTTCGTCGCGACCGGTCAGCGTACCCAAGCGGGCATCCGTGAAACCAAGCATCTTGATCGCGCGCAGCTCGTCTTCGCGTACCGGCAGGCCGTTTTTACGGATATCACGCTCGGCGTCGACAATTTCGCGGATCCGCGACAGGAACCATGGGTCAAAGCTGGTGACACCTTGGATTTCATGGTCGGACAACCCGTGGCGCATGGCCTGGGCAATTGTGCGCATCCGGTCCGGAGTCTGTTGGCCAATCGCCTTGATCACGGCCGCCTTGTCAGCAGCTGTGGCATCCTCCCAAAGGCCAACCGCGACACCAGGAATTTCAACCTCATCAAAGCCAGTCAGACCGGATTCCATCGAAGCCAGTGCTTTTTGCATGGATTCGTGGATGGTACGGCCAATCGACATCGCCTCGCCCACGGATTTCATCGCAGTGGTGAGATTTGGTTCCGAACCTGGGAACTTTTCGAATGCGAATTTCGGGATCTTGGTGACAACATAGTCGATGGATGGCTCAAAAGAGGCAGGCGTCACCTTGGTGATGTCATTGTCCAGCTCATCCAGCGTATAGCCTACGGCCAGTTTCGCCGCGATCTTGGCGATCGGGAAACCGGTTGCCTTGGACGCCAAAGCTGACGAGCGCGACACCCGCGGGTTCATCTCGATCACAACCATACGGCCGTCTTTTGGGTTCACCGCCCACTGAACGTTAGACCCACCGGTCTCAACACCGATCTCACGCAGAACCGCAATCGAGGCCGAGCGCATCATCTGGTATTCTTTGTCTGACAGAGTCAGCGCAGGCGCCACAGTGATCGAGTCACCGGTGTGGACGCCCATCGGATCAACGTTCTCGATTGAACAGACGATAATGGCGTTGTCCGCTTTGTCGCGGACGACTTCCATCTCGTATTCTTTCCAACCCAGCAGGCTTTCATCGACCAAGATCTGGTTCACCGGAGACGCGTCCATCCCGGAACGGCAGAAATGGATGTAGTCTTCACGGTTGTACGCCACACCGCCACCGGTGCCGCCCATGGTAAATGCGGGACGGATGATCGCGGGCAGACCGATATCATCCAGCGCTTCCAATGCAATTTGCACACCTGCTTCCAGATCCGCCTTGCCGTCTTCCAATTTTGGCGCCGTGACAATTGTTGCACGCGGGTTTTCCAGCCCCAGTCGGTCCATGGCTTCGCGGAACAATTTGCGATCCTCGGCCATCTCAATGGCGTCGCGCGTCGCACCGATCATCTCAACGCCGAATTTTTCCAACACGCCCATCTCTTCGAGAGCCAGCGAGGTGTTCAAACCGGTCTGACCACCCATTGTCGGCAACAGCGCATCGGGGCGTTCTTTTTCGATGATCTTGGCAACCACTTCCGGGGTGATCGGCTCGATATAGGTTGCATCCGCCAGACCGGGGTCGGTCATGATCGTTGCAGGGTTCGAGTTCACCAGGACCACCCGGTAACCTTCTTCGCGCAGGGCCTTACAGGCCTGTGCACCGGAATAGTCGAATTCGCAGGCCTGGCCAATCACAATGGGGCCCGCCCCGATGATCATGATAGACTGGATGTCCGTTCTCTTTGGCATAGGCTTAACCCTTCGATTTTCCGCGCGCGAATTTATTTTTAACGAGTCGGGCACACCACCAAGCGCCCAAATTGTCCTGCGTTATAGGGAGCGACACGAAAGGTGCAAGGGGGCGCGTGCGGTTTATTGGTGGAACAGGCGCTGACCGTTTTACGATCCGGGAATGCCGCATTCTTTGCCTTTTCCATTCTGCAAATTCATTATATCGCCATTCTCATGACGATGCATGGCAAAATGAAACTGCGGTTTGACGGGGGACCTCTGGGGCAAGGAAGCCTTTTTGAGGCGCCAGTTACCATGCTCAACGCTTGGGAGCCCGAGGAGGTTCCCGCGGTCCTTTTGGCGCTGGACAAAGCCCGCCGAGACGGGGCTTGGGTGGCCGGTTATGCGACCTATGAGCTGGGCTATGTGCTTGAGCCGCGTCTGATGAAGCAACTGCCAACAAAGCGCGCGCTGCCGTTGTTGCGCTTTGGGGTCTATGATGCTCCGCGCGCGCCAGATGCGTTGCGTGCGGGCGCCGCCAAGATTTCGCAACCGCTGCCGCGATGGGACTTAAACCGTTACGCCAAGGCCTTTGCCGACGTGAACCAAAACATTGGCCGTGGTGACATTTACCAAGCCAACCTGACCTTTCCAATTGATGCCAGCATCGACGGAACGTCCGAGGCCCTTTATGCGGCACTGGTGGCGCAACAACCCGTTGGGTACGGCGTCTTGGTCAAGCAGCAGGATTTGCCAGATCTTTTGTCTCGCTCGCCTGAACTGTTTTTCCGTACCACCACCGATGGCCTGATCCAGACCCGCCCGATGAAAGGCACCCAGCCTCGCAGCGCCGATCCGGTCGAAGACCGTCGACGCAAAGCCTTTTTAAGCCGCGACGAAAAGAACCGCGCCGAAAACCTTATGATCGTCGACCTGCTGCGCAACGACATTTCCCGGGTTGCTGAAACCGGGTCGGTATCCGTCCCCGAGCTGTTCCACGTGGAATCCTATGCCACAGTGCATCAGATGGTCTCGCTTGTTCAGGCGCAGCTGCGTGCGGGCGTTGGACTGGCCGAAATTTTTGCGGCCCTCTATCCCTGTGGATCCATTACAGGTGCTCCCAAAATTCGCGCTATGGAAATTCTGGCTGAGCTGGAACCAGCTCCACGAGAAATCTACTGTGGCACGATTGGTTGGGCGGCACCTGACGGACGATCTGAGTTTAATGTGGCCATTCGCACTGTCATCGCAGATGATAACAAGGCGACGTTCAACGTCGGCGGCGGGGTGGTCTGGGACAGCACAGCCGCGTCTGAATACGAGGAAGCGCTATGGAAAGCCCGGTTCACGGATCTGAGCTGATCGCAAAGGATCCGGACTTTTACCTGATCGAAACTTTCGCATTTATCCCCCAAGCTGGCGTCACGCGCCTGCCCATGCATATCGATAGGATAACAGCTTCAGCGCGTTACTTTGGCATTTCGTTCGATCCGCGCGCAATTCGGGCAAAAATCGGCACTGTCACGAGCACGACACCATTGAGGTGCCGCCTGACTTTGTCCTTTGACGGCGTATTATCGCTGACAACGACCCCCATGCCTGCGCCGGTGTCGCATTGGCATTTTGCAGTCTCCGAACACCGTCTGGCAGCCAGTGACCCGTTTCTGGCGCACAAGACGTCACGGCGCACAATCTACAACGAGGCCCGCAGAAATTTGCCAAAGGATGTGGATGAGTGGGTTTTCTTGAATGAGCACAGTGAGCTTTGCGAGGGCACCATAACCAATCTAGCTATCGAAACACCAGATGGCGCCAGATTGACTCCGCCATTGTGTTCAGGCTGTTTGCCCGGCATCTATCGGCAAGCCTTGCTGCGAGACGGCAAACTCCGTGAAGCTGCGCTGACGCTGCTAGATCTAAAAGAGGCCAAACGCGTAACCTTCATCAATGCGCTGCGGGGTGAGATCGCAGCCAGCTGGTCTCCAGACTGCCCGGTCTTGCAAGATCTGGAAAGACGCGCGCGCTAGTCCGCGTGGTTATGGACGCAGTTAAGACGCACACTTGAGACGATTTGTGACTTTGTTACTTTTTTGCGAAACGTCCAAAGTTATACAGTCAACCACGTAGACATCGTCGTTAATTTTCAACAGGACAGTATCAAGTCATGGCCGTCAAACACCGTCTGTGGCTGGAGTTCAGCCTGTTTTACCTGCTTGCACCAGCGTTGATCGCTGTCTTTTTACCCCCACGACAAATGTTCCCGGCGCTTTTTGCATTCACGGCCTTGGGCTTGCTGCTGTTGGCTGTCACACCGCGGTTTCACTGGTCTCGCTTGCTGGACGGCGCACGCAATTGGAAGTTACACGAATTCCTTGGTTTCACGCTGCTTTGCATTCTTGGATTTAGCGCGCTTATCTACCTTCTTCGTCCTGATGCCGCGTTCTTTTTGCTCTCCGAACGCCCGCAATTGCTGGGAATGATCTGGCTGTTCTATCCGTTTCTGTCCGCCTTGCCGCAGGAACTCCTGTTCCGTGTGCTGTTCTTTCGCCGCTACCGGATTATCCTGCCGCAAGGCATGGGCGCGGATGTCTTAAACGCCGCGGTCTTCTCTTTTGCGCATCTGATGTATTGGAGTTGGGTTGTGGCTTTGATCACCTTTGCAGGCAGTTTCATCTTTTCCCACGCCTACCGTACACGTGGATCTTTCCTCTACGCAGTGCTGCTGCATGCGATTGCAGGCAACCTGCTTTTTACCGTTGGAATGGGTGTCTATTTCTACTCAGGCAATGTGGTGCGCCCTTTTTAGGAAGAATGCGCCTCGCCTGCCCCGCACTCCCTTGACTTTGCCGCCCATCCACGCTTTCTCACCGCGACCACAGATGCCGTCCAAAGGGATGATGACCATGCACGCATATCGCAGCCATACCTGCGCCGACCTGAACAAATCCCACGTGGGAGAAACCGTCCGTCTGGCGGGCTGGGTCCACCGGATCCGAGATCATGGCGGGGTGCTGTTCATCGATTTGCGCGACCACTACGGCATCACCCAAGTGCTGTGTGACCCCGATAGCCCGGTGTTCAAAGACGTGGAAAACGTCCGCTCTGAGTGGTGTATCCGCATCGACGGCAACGTAAAAGCCCGTGACGAGAGCTTGGTGAACACCAAGATCCCAAGCGGCGAAGTCGAAGTCTTTGTGCGCGACCTTGAGGTGCTGGGCCAATCCGAAGAACTGCCGCTGATGGTCTTTGGTGATCAGGAATACCCAGAAGAAACCCGCCTGCGCTATCGCTATCTGGACCTGCGTCGTGAGAAGATGCAGCAGAACATGGTTCTGCGTTCCAACATGGTGCAGTCGATCCGCAAACGCATGTGGGACAAAGGGTTCAACGAATACCAAACCCCGATCATCACCGCGTCATCGCCCGAAGGCGCGCGTGACTTCCTGGTGCCCTCACGTCTACATCCGGGCAAATTCTACGCCCTGCCTCAGGCGCCACAACAGTTCAAACAGCTGATGATGGTGTCAGGCTTTGACAAATACTTCCAGATCGCGCCCTGCTTCCGCGATGAGGACCCGCGCGCCGACCGCTCCCCTACCGATTTCTACCAGCTCGACATGGAAATGTCTTTTGTCACCCAGCAGGATGTGTTCGACACTATCCAGCCGGTGATCCAGGGCGTGTTCGAAGAATTCGGCAAGGGTCGCAAGGTCGACAGCGAATGGCCGCAGATTTCTTATAAAGACGCCGCCAAATGGTACGGATCCGACAAACCCGATCTGCGTAACCCGATCAAAATGCAGGATTGTTCCGAGCATTTCCGCGGGTCTGGTTTTGCTATATTCGCCAAACTGTTGGAGCAAGAAGGCACCGAAGTGCGCGCAATCCCCGCGCCGTCAGGTGGGTCGCGCAAATTCTGCGACCGCATGAATAAATTCGCGCAACAAGAAGGTCTGCCAGGTATGGGCTATATCTTCTGGCGCAAACAGACAGCAGACTCCATTGCCCAAGAACGTGGTATCTCGGTCAAGGAAGTCAATGCGCTGGTTAAGTCCGGTGAAATTGTACTGGGCAACGAAGCGGCTGGTCCTTTGGCCAAAAACATTGGCCCCGAGCGCACAGAAGCGATCCGTCAGCAATTGGGTCTGGACGTCGGCGATGCGGCCTTCTTCCTGGGCGGCAAGCCCAAAGCGTTTGAAAGCGTTGCAGGCCGCGCCCGGAACGTGATTGGTGAAGAGCTGAAACTGACCGACAAAGATCGCTTTGCCTTTGCCTGGATCGTTGATTTCCCGATCTACGAGAAAGACGAAGAAACCGGCAAAGTAGATTTTGAACACAACCCGTTCTCCATGCCCCAAGGTGGTATGGATGCGCTGAACGGCGACCCGCTGGATGTACGCGGCAATCAGTACGATCTGGCCTGTAACGGCTATGAGCTGGTGTCGGGCGCGATCCGGAACCACCGTCCGGAAATTATGTTCAAAGCGTTCGAGATTGCCGGTTACGGCAAAGAAGAGGTCGAGAAACGTTTTGGCGGTATGGTCAACGCTTTCCAATACGGTGCCCCACCCCACGGTGGTTGTGCCGCAGGTATCGACCGGATGGTGATGCTGTTGGCGGACGAGGCTAACATTCGCGAAGTCATCATGTTCCCGATGAACCAGCGCGCCGAAGATCTGATGATGTCAGCCCCATCCGAGCCTTTGGCCGAACAGCTGATGGAACTTAATTTGCGTGTCATGCCGCAAGATTAAGGCGTGAACTGAATCTATATGTTGCAACGGGCTGCCATTTGGCGGCCCGTCTTCAGTTTGGACAGGGTGCTGGCATCTCAAGCTGCAGCCGACTGCACTGCAATTCCTGGCATCGCGTCACGAATACCGCACTTTAGCGGCCCCTTGAAACGCATTATCACTCTCGCAACTGTCTGCAGCCAGAGAGCAATCCTGAATTGAAGCGTTCTTTCATTATTCTAATCGTGGCCCTTTGGATCACGGGGTGGATGACATTCACATCCGTCGCGGTCGACCCTGTGGCGTTCGCCTTTCTGGCTTTGGCTATTTGGGCTTTGAATGACCCAAACCGATTTGCGGCTCTCGCATGGCCCAGTAAATCGCTGATGGTTTTATCTAACGTCTCCTTGACGTTGATGTGTTGCACAGCCCTCATCAGCAGCCTTGATCCCTCGCCTGCAGTCTTTGCGATTGCGGCCATTTGGTTGCTGGGCGCGTTCGCTTACTTCAAACTGCTTATCAACGCTGCAAGTGACGACAGCAGCGCGCCTGTGCGTGTGTATTTTTTCGCAGGCGTACTTGCCCTCTTATCTGTATGGTCATGGGGCTCAGCACTGGCCCTATACTCTCATCGCGGAGTAGATTTAGAAGACCGTCCCGCATGTATTTTAAAACCTAACGAACTGGCGTACTCGGAACATTTCTCATCCGTATGGGACATGAGAATGTCGTCTTTTGCGTCTACCTGGGACACTGTAACCGGTGATTTTTTGTTATTTCACGCGGTCCTGTTGATACCAGGCGAAGACCCAGCGCATTACAATTGGTCCAAACGCTATCTGCGATTTGAACCAATTGATCCCGCGAACCAAGATGCATTTCTTCCGACACATTGCCCCTAGCTGGGCCCTTAGCTCGCGTCGGAGCCCTTGTGGCGACGGCCTCGGGTTTCTTTGGCCTGCGCATAAGATTGCAAGGTCAAGGTAATCCCCAGCGTCGTCAATACGACAAAGATAGCCTCAACCATGATCAGATCGCGACTCGTTTTTCCAGACGGTCCTGCATAAGCCCCGCCATTGCCGCAGTAGCAGTGCCAAGGGGCTGCCCTTGAGAACGGGCGGTAGCAAGTGTAATGGCGGCATCGGCCAGCGTCTGATCCCCAATACTGCGTGCAACACCGCCCACGAACTGAGCCACGTAATCAAGGTTCTTCGCATCTTCGCCTTCGCTCAGAATATCAGCAGCATGGGCCAGATCATCCTGGAAGGCCAACATATCGGGTTCAACGGCCTCATCAGACAGGGCCGCTGGTCGGCGCAATTGCCAATCCGGTGGCAGGTGGCGCAGCACGGCAGCTTGGAATTGACCCAAGGTCGAGATCGGTTTCTGCAGGTAACCATCCGCGCCAGCATCCAGCGCCTCGGTTTCGCGCCCCAGATCTCCGGATGTGCCAAGAATGACGCTGACGCGCGGATTTGACTCTGCGCATTCTGCGATCAATTCCGTTCCACTACCGTCCGGCAGCCCCAAATCGGCAATAACCACCGAAGGACGATAGGCCTGAAGATGACGGCGCGCAGACTTCAAACAATCTGCCCGTCGGATCCGGGCTCCGCTTCGCAAGCACAAAAGGCGCATGGCCTCACATGCAAAACGGCTGTCTTCTACAACCAATACGGTTAGGCCAAGCAGCGGCCGACGGGATGTCGGCATGCGTTGGGCGGCGGCAAAAAGTTCTGAATCTTCCATGGCGTTACATGCTCCAGGTCGAATGTGTTCCGAATCGAAGCTAGGGAATCGAGGCTAATTAGAAGTTAACCGCGCCCCGATTTCGCGATGTCTTTCGACCTTAGTTCCAAGCGCCGATGTGCCGCACTTGCGTTGCTGCGGTGCGGCGCGCATAAACATGCCACTTAAAAATTCACCACACCCATGCACTGCGACAGGAGGAGGAAGCAATGATTGGACGGTTGAACCACGTGGCAATTGCCGTACCGGATCTGGAGGCGGCAGCGGAGCAATACCGCAATGCGCTTGGTGCCAAAGTCGGTGCCCCCCAGGATGAGCCCGACCACGGCGTTACTGTGATCTTTATCGAATTGCCAAACACCAAGATTGAGCTGCTCTTTCCAATGGGAGAGGACTCGCCCATCAATGGCTTCCTTGCGAAGAACCCGGCAGGCGGCATTCATCATGTCTGTTATGAAGTCGATGATATTCTGGCAGCGCGCGATCACCTGAAAGAACAAGGTGCACGCGTTTTGGGATCTGGTGAGCCGAAGATCGGGGCGCATGGCAAACCCGTTCTTTTCCTACATCCTAAAGATTTCAACGGTTGTCTGGTTGAACTCGAAGAAGTGTGAAACAATGGCGCCCTGCGCTTAACATAGGTGCGGGGCGACGCGGGTCGTTGACCGTCAAGATATCTGATAGGGGACAACATGGGGATTACATCTGGGCTGGTGCTCTATGCGGTGATCTGGTTTATGACCTTCCTGATCATCATTCCAATCCGAATTGAAACCCAAGGCGACCGCGGCGAAATCGTTCCTGGAACCCATGCTGGTGCGCCGGAACAACATCACCTCAAGGCCAAGGCGCTGATCACCACAGGCGTTGCCGCCGCTCTTTGGGCTATAATCGCGGCCATAATCCTGTCCGGGGTGATTTCGGTGAATGATTTTGACTGGTTCGACCGCATTCCTGACCCGGAATGATGTCTAAGCGATCGAGACCGATCCCCAGTATTCGGTTTTCCGGAAGCGGGGGTGGCGGCCCTAGCTGGAGAAGGGCCGCCGTGCGAGTGTGAGGGCGCTGGGAATGAGCGCAAAAGCGCCCCCGCACGTCTAGGCTACGCCCAGTTTTCGAAATCCACACAGTAAAACCATGTTTTGCGGCCGCTCTGCGCCCATGCATTGCCGCTTTTCAGGGCAAACGAGGCACCAACGCAAATTCCTTCGCCTTTTTTACAATCACGCCGAAATTGCGAATTCCCAATTGGCACAGCGCGCCGATTACGCTGTAACCGCCCGCGCGTTCAACCGATGAAACACATGGGTGAAGGTCGCCGCCCCCAGAATTGGAACAATCAGGTTCACCAAAGGAACCGACAGTGGAATGGCCATCAACGCGCCTGCCAGCCAGATCGTCGCCGCATGTTTAGACCGCAAGGCCCGCGCCGCAGCAAGGCCGATCCGGCGGCTGGCGACCAGCGTAAAATACTCTCGCCCCAGCAAAAAGCCGTTCAACGCCCAAAAGATAAAGGGCGCAGCAGGGGCAAACATCACATACAGGATCAAGGCCACAAGGTTGGCAAGGATCAATACCCCAAGGAAATTCAAAGTGTCTTTCAAGGCTGTCAGGAAGGGAATGCTCTCGGCTGCAGGAAGATGGGGATAGTGTTTGTCCTCAACTGCTTGGGCCACGTCCTCCAGGAACATGGACGTGATGGCGGATGCAACGGGCACCATCAGGACCGTTGACAACAGGATCATCAGGATGAAGGAGCCCCACGACAAAAGGTCATCCACCCATGCCACCTGCCCGATCAGCGGCAATGTCGTCTCACCACCAACCAATGTGTTGATGGCCATGAACACCAGGGCATATGCGCCAAACAACAGAGCAATGGTCAAACCTATCCCTTTGAACAGGACATGACGAAACCGTGGATCGCCGAGTTGGGCTAAAGCCTTGAAAAAAGAATCCAAAATCATGAGGTACTGCGGCCTTCCTGCCAAACGCGGTGTTTACTCGGATACCCAAGTGGTAATTTCATCAATGTCAGGACGCGGGCGTTCCGGCGGACGGGGGCCTTCGGTGGCAATATGAATGATGCCTGCGATGCGTTCATTGTCGTCCAAATCAAACGCAGCTTTGCAAAAATCACGATCATGGCTTGCCCAGCCCGACAACCAGTTGGCGCCCCACCCAGCCGCCAGCGCAGCATTTAACAGCGACAAGCAGGCGCCTCCAGCAGCATAGGATTGCTCAATCGCCGGAATTTTTGGTGATGGGGTCTGCACTTCGACGACAACGACGGCCAGATGCCCCAGATCAAACTGGCTGCGCCCCTTTGCGATGTCTTCGTCCGATTTCCCCAAACGCAATCCAGCTTCCACCGTCAACGCGGCCAACCGCTCCATCGCGCTTTTTTCAACCACGATAAATCGCCAGGGCACCAACATTCCGTGATCCGGCGTGCGTGCTGCTGCCGTCAGGATAGGAGCCAGCTCAGCGCGGCTCGGTGCCGGAGCGACCAGTGTTTTGGCTGGACGCGAGCGCCGTGTCAGAAGGAAGTCCAAGGCTGCGTCGTTTCGGGTGCTCATATGTGAAACCTCTTTACATGGGCGTAATCTATGTCTGTTGTCACAGGCTCAAGTTCAAGGGACAATCCCGTCCTGGCTGAGGTTTCGCTTAGAATTCTGAGGGATCGCCCTAGGCTCGGACTTGCACCCGCGATCTATCCAAGTCAAGGAGCTGGGTAATTCATCCGCCTCGGGACATTGAAACACATGGGAAAACCACGCAAGAAAGACCTGCCAGATCTGTCTCATCTGGCCGTACCTGGCCAAGACATCCCGGTGCGTGTTAGCCCAAAAGCACGCAAAAACACCATCACCGTCACTGAGTTTGGATTGAAAATCTCGGTCACTACTGTGCCAGAGAATGGCAAGGCCAATGACGCCGTGCTGGACATGCTGGCGACCGCCCTTGGCGTCGCGCCGTCGCAAGTGGAGTTGGTGCGCGGCGCAACAGCCCGCGACAAACTGTTTCGCGTGAGGGTCGCCTAGGCACCCATCTGACGTCTCACCTAATCCTCAGCGTCGTCTTCCACCAAACGATAGATCCCTTCGGGCAAGTCAAGAGCCGCCGCAAGATCGCGCACCTGTTCATGGCTCAATGTAAGTCGCATCAAGCGATCTGTCCGGGGGTCCATTTGCTCTACTGTGACACATTCGGAGAAAGCGTTGACAACGATGTCCTCTTGCAATGGGGTTTTCCCCTCATCAACCAGAGTGATCACCGTGGAGTCGAATTCATGTTCGATTGTAAACATGGGTTTAGACTGACACGGGATCGCGATGCTGGCAAGGCACAGCAATGTGACGCCTGCCTCGATCCGATTAAAGGCTTCACGGTTGCGCAGAGATTGATCCTTGCCGTGCGAACGGGTTATGATCAGGGTCGGAATTCCGGAAGGGAAAAGGACAAAAAATGCGCCGGATCTTGATGTTAATCGCTGTGTTGTCGATTGCCGCCTGTGATGTGGTCGTCGATCAACCTCAGGTCACCACAGCGCAGCAAGCACGCAGCACAAAGGGTGTCGACCGGGCAGCTTTTGCGACGGTTCAATCCGTAGTGGAGCCCGTCGCGGAACGTGAGTGCCGCAACCGTACTTCCGGGTTGAACTGCGATTTCCATGTTAGCATCGATCCGGACCGCAACGCGCCACCAAACGCGTTTCAAACCCTCGACAAAAATGGGCGCCCGCGCATCGTCTTTACCCAGGCCATGCTACGGCAACTGGCAAACCGGGATGAGCTGGCTTTTGTAATGTCGCATGAAGCTGCGCATCACATCCGCAATCATCTGGCGCGCCAGCGTCAAAACGCAATCTCCGGTGCGATCATCCTTGGCGGCCTTGCCACGCTTGCCGGTGGCACTCCTGCAGATGTTGCCAATGCCCAAGACCTCGGTGCAACGGTGGGTGCACGTGGATATTCAAAAGAGTTCGAGTTGGAAGCCGATGAGCTGGGTACAATTATCACCCATCGTGCGGGCTATCGGCCCAGCGAAGGTGTCAAATTTTTCTATCGTCTACCAGACCCAGGTGATCGCTTTCTAGGCAGCCACCCCTCCAATCCGGATCGTATCAAAGTGGTCGAAGCAACCATCCGCCGCTTTGGCCTGAACTGATGCCGACTTCAGACACCGGGCAAGTTCCGGAGCTGCACCGACTGGGTGTTGTTCTGACCGATCGCGGCTCCAAGTATGCCGTGAGCGGTGCCCCAGTGCAATCGCGTGCGGATGTGGACACCGTGTTGCGTGACTTGAAATCAGACCGCGCTTACGCCAAGGCCACCCACAACACATGGGCCGCGATACTGCCGACGGGTGGTTTAAAGGCTGACGATGGTGAAAGCGGTGCAGCCATGGTGATCCTGCGCATGATGGAGCGTGACGGGCTGTCAGATCACGTGATCATCGTCACACGGTGGTACGGTGGCAAAAAGCTGGGCGGGGACCGGTTCCGCCGCGTTCAAGATGCCACGCGCGCCTATCTGGATGCGCTGAAGAACTGAATGCTTGGGCGCGCCTTAAATGCTTGGACCATTCTTGGCCACAGCGAATACCCTTCGCGCATCTGAAAAAACTTGTGCAGAACAACGTGTTTCACGCTGTGCGGAAATCCACATCTCGGATAACCTGTTTTAATTGATACATGTCAAAGAGCCGCGTCGCCTCCTTTGCTATGGGAGTACTTACCCCAATCCAAAGGAGCGCTCGGATGACCGATTTGGCCAAGATCAAAAAACACGCGCAGTTGTTTGACCGTATGGGCAAGGCCGTGGGCCTTGACCTGGAAGAAGAAGCCGTTTCGGGCCGCCTCCAATTCGAAGAGATCGCCGAAGCAGTGTTGCGATGCAGTCGTTGTAGCGCCCCCCAAACCTGTCAAAAGTGGCTCGCCAAAATCGAAGCGCCGGGCAAGGTGGACGACACTGCCGAGCCGGCGGCAAAAGCCGAACACCCGCCTGAATACTGCCGCAACGCTGATCTGTTTTCATATCTGCACCAGGCCCGTTGATATGAACGCAGAGACACGCAAAACCCTCATGGGAACCAGCCGTCGCCCTCACCTTGGCCAGGTACATCGCCACATGTGGCTAACCAAAGAAGTTGCCGCCTCTATTGGGCTGGATCTAAGCGCGGCTATGCATTCTGGGCAGCTGGATCCACGCCATTACTCACAATTGGTGACGCAATGCCGCAGCTCGAGTTGCGACAATGCCTGCGCCCTGCACGTGTCCGCCTTGCCCGGCGGGCGTCAAGACGAGGTGCAAGGATTTTGCCCCAACAAAAAACTGTTTGACCAGCTGGCAAAGGTACAGAACAAAAAATAACTGCCTATTTTAGGCGCTTAAAGCTGCCCCCAAAGATCATATTCGCCCGCCTCATCCACATCGACGGTGACCAGATCACCCACATTCAAAGCCTCGGTGCCTTCGTCGATGAACAGATTGCCATCGATTTCGGGCGCGTCTGCCTTGGTCCGGCAGGTGGCGATACCATCTTCGTCGATGTCGTCCACAATCACTTGCATGCGCTGGCCGACTTTGGCCTCTAGTTTCGCTTCGGAAATTGCCTGCGCGGTTTGCATAAACCGCTCCCAGCGCTCTTGCTTGACCGCTTCCGGCACGTGATCCGGCAAGCTGTTTGAGCGCGCGCCATCGACGTTTTCGTATTTAAAACAGCCAACCCGGTCCAATTGGGCCTCTTCCATCCAGTCCAGAAGATGCTGGAATTCCGCCTCAGTCTCACCCGGGTAGCCGACGATAAAAGTCGAACGCAGGGTGATATCCGGACAGGTCTCACGCCAAGCGCGGATTTCATCCAACGTCTTGGCCGCAGCGGCCGGACGGGCCATCCGCTTCAATACATCCGGATGGGCATGTTGGAACGGGATGTCCAAATACGGCAGCAATGCATTGTCAGGATCCGCCATCAGCGGGATCAACTCGCGCACATGTGGATAGGGATAGACATAGTGCAGGCGCACCCACAACTCATCCGCAGGAGCCAGACGTCCCAGCTCGCGAGTCAGATCTTGAATATGGCTGCGCACCTCGCCGTCTTTCCACGGGTGGGTATCGTATTTGCGATCCAGCCCATAGGCCGAGGTGTCCTGGCTGATCACCAGCAACTCTCGCACCCCTGCCCCCACCAGTTTTTCCGCTTCACGCAGGACGGCGTGTGCCGGGCGTGAGGCCAGTTTGCCGCGCATATCCGGGATGATGCAGAATTTGCACTTGTGGTTGCAGCCTTCCGAAATCTTGAGATAGCTGAAATGGCGTGGCGTCAATTTCACTCCGGCAGCCGGCAGCAAGTCGACAAAAGGATCTGGGCTGGGCGGCACTGCCGTATGAACCGCATCCAAGACCTGTTCGTATTGGTGTGGTCCGGTTACGGCAAGAATGCGCGGGTGGTGTTCGCGGATGTAGTCAGGTTCCGCCCCCAAACATCCCGTCACAATCACTTTGCCATTTTCCTTGAGCGCCTCACCGATTGCATCGAGGCTTTCAGCCTTGGCACTGTCCAGAAACCCACAGGTATTTACGATGACCGCATCGGCACCTGTATAGTCCGGTGAAATACCGTACCCTTCGGCCCGCAGACGCGTCAGAATTCGCTCACTGTCGACCAAGGCCTTGGGACATCCAAGTGACACCATGCCAAGAGTCGGCTGTCCGTCCCGCGGTGCGTCGGACAACGTGGGTTTGGGGGCAAGGTCGGGGCGAAGCTCTGGCGGATTGCTGGTCATGTGGGCGCGTATAATACGCTGTGGCGCGCATGGGAATGCATCTTTTTGCACAGCAGATGTCGGCGCTGCTTGGACCTTTGCGCAGCAGCTAGCTTTTCATCACCTCGCGCCAGTGCTTGCGACACAGCGAGACGTAACTTTCCTGGCCTCCGATCTGCACCTGATCACCATCCGTCAAAATGCGCCCATCAGCCCCTTTGCGCACCACCATCGTGGCCTTCTTTCCACAGTGACAGATCGTACGGACTTCGCGCATTTCATCCGCCAAAGCCAACAGCGCAGAGGAGCCGGGAAACAATTCGCCACGAAAATCGACCCGCAGGCCGTAACACAGAACCGGAACTTTTAGGTCATCCACAACTCGTGCCAATTGCCAGACCTGTTCCTTGCTGAGGAATTGAGCTTCATCGACAAAGACAGCGGAAAGGCTCTGTTCAGAAAGAAGGTTTGCGATCCGCACGAACAGGTCATCGGTAGCGGAAAACGTATCGGCCTCGGCGGCGATACCGATTCGCGAAGCAATTTTTCCGCCCCCTGCCCGGTCGTCAAAATCCGCCGTGAGCAGATATGTATGCATATTATTTTCGCGGTAGTTGTGCGAGGCCTGCAACAACATCGCCGACTTACCTGCGTTCATGGTGGAATAATTGAAGTAGAGTTTTGCCATATCTGCCGTTTATCGAGCCAAGGCAGATTCTGGAAGAGCGTGACACTCCGACACGTCCAATGACCTGCGTGAGCCGGACGTAGCCGTACATCCAAACCACCCAGCAGTCCAAATCACAGGGGAACCCAATAGGGAGAGAGAGAGACCCAAGTTGTTGAAAAATCATGCATTCCGACCAACTTCAATACTCGTTCAGACGGTCAGTTGCCCCTGGTTCTGCAAAACCAGAACTTCAACCTACGACGGCACACGCAAAACCTGTGCGGTCGGAATGCACTAAAATGGCAGACCAATTGCCCTGAAACGGTCGTCGCCCACTCACTGAATCAACGACCTTTACGTAAGCAAGGATGCGATTTCGCCACGCCCCTCTACTCACAACCCCACGAAACCCGGTAGGGATGGTCAGAATTTCGCATTTCCTTTACACATCTGAAATGGGAAATTATTCCGCGAGTTCCCCAAGAAATTGGACAAGGGCGAGTGGCAAAGGACGAGAATGGCAGACATTGGTACATATCTGAAAAAGCACACTGAAGCACTGGTGAAGGACGTGGGCATCGAAGCTGCTTGCGAGATCACCGGGAAATCCAAGGCGACTTTGGGGCGTTATTACTCAGAGAACTCGGAACATTCTGACCGTTTCATGCCGGTGGACGCCGTTGCGCGACTGGAAGGTGCCTCATCTTTCCCGCATGTCACATCTGCCTTGGCGGATTTGCGCAACATCACGTTGTCCTATGGGAACAGTTCGGACTGCACGTCGCGCCCTGGTGGGGTGAATGCAGATGTCATTGCCCTCAGCCAGCGTTTTGCAACTTTGATGAGCGAATATCAGTCCGCCATGGAAGACGGCATTATTACCGTGAATGAAGCAAAACGGCTCTTGAAAGAAACAGTGCTTTTACAGCAAGTGTTGCTCGACATGAAGCTTCACTTGGAAGAAGACAGTGCCTGACAAAAACGACGTAGGATCTGGGACACCAGATCTGAGCGACCTTTCGGCTGTAAATGCAGATGCATTTCAACCTATTGATACCTCAGGCCTTGCCGCAAGCGATGATCCGGGGCATGCGCCGCGGATCTTGCTGCTGTACGGCTCACTGCGGGACGTAAGCTATTCACGCAAAGTTGTCGAAGAATGTGCCCGCATCCTGACGGCGCTTGGCTGCGAGGCGAAGATTTTCAACCCATCGGGCTTGCCTTTCCCGGATGACGAAGGAGCGGCCGACCATCCAAAAGTCGCGGAACTCCGCGACCTCGCAATCTGGAGCGAAGGCATGGTTTGGTCATCACCCGAACGCCACGGCGCCATGACCGGGATCATGAAAACCCAGATCGATTGGCTGCCATTGTCCGTCCAAGGTGGGATCCGCCCAACGCAAGGCAAAACCCTTGCCGTGATGCAAGTGTCTGGCGGGTCGCAAAGCTTTAATGCCGTGAACCAGATGCGGATCTTAGGCCGCTGGATGCGGATGGTGACAATCCCAAACCAAAGCTCGATCGCAAGAGCATGGTTAGAATTCAATGAAGGTGAGCGCCTGCCCGAAGGTCCATTTTATCGCCGCGTGTTCGATGTGATGGAAGAACTGGTGAAATTCACCTATCTTGTACGCGGACGCAAAGACTACCTTGTCGACCGTTACTCGGAGCGGGTTGAAACAGTGACCGAGACACACACACGCGTATCCAAACTCTGAAACGCATTTTCGAGATCAACCATACAAACAGTCGAGGCACTCCCGCGCCCGCGTGTGCCTCGACTTCGTCGAGCCCCTCTTATG
This sequence comes from uncultured Paracoccaceae bacterium, assembly GCA_947497985.1. Lineage (GTDB taxonomy): Bacteria > Pseudomonadota > Alphaproteobacteria > Rhodobacterales > Rhodobacteraceae > Epibacterium. Next base: position 37,320 of record CANMIX010000007.1, on the reverse strand, counting down.
CGGCCTTGGGCCGAGCGCCGGGCAAGCCCGGCGTGTTGACACGCCTAGTTCAGCGACGGCTTTCCGAAACAGACGTATGAAGTAGCGTGAATAACGTTTTGGCTCTTAGATCAGGGGCACCAATGGCACGCCGCTGCAAGCTGCCAAAAGGCCTAGGCAAAGTATTGCTACAACAATGCGCATCTGTATTTCTCCTCATGTTCTCTAAGCCGCAAAAAGATACGGAACGTCTGCCGCAAAACACCCGCAGCGCACTACAGGTGCGCTGCCCGGCCCAACGGAAGGTGATGCGCATCTGCGCGTCTCCGCCGGGCGGGAGCATTTGCGTCGTTGGGGCCGATTAATCAAGATACACGATTTGGCAATGCCTGCCCGATGATAAAGGCCGCTACATTGTCCAGCGCCATGTGCCCCATATCGTTGCGCACCTCCTCTGCGGCCGTACCGAGATGCGGCAGCAAAGTTACGTTTTCCCTTCGCCGCAAAGTCTCGGGCACTTTGGGTTCAAACTCATAAACATCCAACCCGGCTCCCGCGATTTTCTTGCTCTCAAGCGCATGGATTAGCGCTATCTCATCGACAACTTCCCCGCGCGCGATATTGATCAAAAAACCAGTGTTCTTCATGCTCTCAAACACATCGGTATTGATCAAATGCTGCGTATCAGCACCGCCTGGCACGGCAACGACCAAGAAATCGACACGCGCGGCCAAAGACTGCACATCCCTACAACGCGTCGCTGGAAAGTTCAGCTCCTTGTCACTGCGCGCCACATAGGACACCTCCATGCCAAAGCCGAAGTGACAGCGCCGTGCAATCGCTTGGCCAATACGCCCCATGCCCAGAATACCGACATGTCGACCGCTCATATGAGTGCCGAGGAATTGCACCGGGTGCCAGCCCTCCCAGGCGCCGGCTCTGACAGAGCGCTCCCCCTCGCCAGCCCGACGTGCGGTCATCAGCATCAAGGTCAGCGCAATATCCGCCGTTGCGTCAGTCACGGCACCCGGCGTATTGGTCACAGCCACACCCGCGGCCTTTGCGGCAGAGACATCGATATGATTGAAGCCAACGCCAAAATTCGCCAGAAGTTTGCAGCGCAAGTTCGCGCCTGCTTTGGCAAAAATGTCCGCAGTGAAGTGATCGCCCAGTGACATCATGACAACGTCGTAGTCGCACAAAGCCGCGACCATTTCGTCCTCGGACATCGGCGCGGTTTCCATACGGACAACTGCGTCGAATTCTGTCTTTGCACGCGCCTCCACACCGGCAGTCATGCGGCGTGCGATCAGTACTTTGGTCAATGCAGCCTCCCGCCCAGGGGAACATCCACCTCAACGTCACCGTCTGGTCCGATCAGCACAACTTCGCCGTTCTCATCCGGCAGCCCTAGAACAAGGACTTCGGACATGAACTTGCCGATCTGACGCGGTGGGAAATTCACCACTGCAAGCACCTGTTTCCCAACCAGACTGTCAGGATCGTAATGCGCAGTCACCTGGGCTGAGGTTTTCTTTTCACCGATCTCATCGCCAAAATCGATCCACATCTTGATCGCAGGTTTGCGCGCTTCGGGGTAAGCCTCAGCCCGGACAACACGTCCCGTGCGCACATCGACTTTCATAAAATCATCAAAGGAGAGTTCAGCCACGGGATAATTCCTCGGATCGTTTGGTGGCCGCCTCGACCGCGCGTTGCAGCAGCGGCGGGAAACCGTCCGTTTCATTCATCAACACGTCAAGCGCTGCCTGCGTGGTTCCATTGGGGCTGGTCACGTTGACGCGCAGCTGGCTGGGGCTCTCATCGGCCGATTCTGCAAGCGCACCAGCACCTGCCACGGTGGCTTTGGCCAAGGCCATGGACAAATCATCTGGCAGGCCCTGTGCCACGCCAGCCGCCGCGAGTGTTTCAATCATGTGAAACACATAGGCGGGACCAGAACCCGACACACCAGTAACCGCGTCCATCTGACCTTCGTGATTCAGGCGCACCACCTGCCCAACTGCAGCCAGCAACATGTCAGCCCCATCCAGATCTGAGGCACCACAAGGCGCATTGCCGACCATGGCCGTAATCCCTTTGCCCACCGCAGCAGGAGTGTTTGGCATTGCGCGCACAATTGGTGTGTCTGCGCCAAGGATACCTTCGAACTGCGCAATGGACGTGCCTGCAGCAACCGAGACAAATAAGGTACCACCGCCGCCATACCCTTTTAGGACAGGCAAAGCCTCACCCATCATTTGGGGTTTCACTGCGATCAGAACAATTGCCGGTTTTTCAGGAAGTTCCACGTTCACATGAACGCCGGAGGCTTTTACCCAATCCGACGGATAGGGATCTTGAACCCAGACCGATGTTGCGGGCAAACCGCCCTTCAACCAACCGGCAAGCATCGCCGATCCCATCTTGCCGCAGCCCAACAGCACAAGCCCGCGGGCTGCGATCTCTGTCATATCCATGGTTGCCCCTCTCCATCAGTCCTTAGGTTCGGGGCAAATCATTACGCCCGGCCGTAGGCCTCTGCAATGGCGACTTGAATCGCATCCTCGGGCTTTCGCTCACCCCAGACATTCAACTGGATAGCTGGATAATAGCGCTCGCAATTCGCCACAGCCATGTTCATCAGGCTGTCGATTTGCTGTGGCGTGACGGTTTGACCACCGCTCAGCAGCAATCCATAGCGATACAGCATCAGCTTGTGGTCCGGCCAATAGGTAAAGGCACCGGTCCAGCACTGATCATTCATCTTATTGATCAGCTCATAGAGCCCCGACAATTTGTCCTGGGGCGGGTCCATCTCGAAACTACAGACCATACGCAGGGTTTCTTCGTAATCCGACCAGGCCAGTGTCAATGAATAGGTGCGCCATTGGCCTTCGACAGCCATGGCGATCTGATCATCAGCAATACGGTCGAAATCCCATTCGTGATGTGACGCCAGGTGCTCGACAATATCAATCGGATGGGAGTCTTCGAAGAGTTGTTGCTCGGAAAGGGACATGGGTCCACCTCTTTCGCTGCTAACAATTGGGCGTGGCAGCACCCCAACGGTTAGTTTTCTGCTCAATAGAAAGGGGCAGAATGCCGCCTCCCTACAAAATATGGTGGAGCGCCCGAAAGGATCTGGCAACCCTTTATTTGGGGATAACAGCAATAAGTTGTGGATGACTGACGGATACGCGCAAAATATCGACCCACTTGCTTTTCATCAACAAGACAGCACAAACATCGGCCACATCAGGCAGGGACGCAAAAAGCGCGCCCCAAACAGGACGCGCCAAAGACCGCATAAGCGGCACAACATCAGATCGGTGTGAATCGATTTAGCCGTTCAGCTTTTCTTCGATGGCAGCCAAACGCGTTTTCAAGGCTTCGTTTTCTTCGCGGGCTTTTTGCGCCATGGCGCGCACCGCATCGAATTCTTCGCGTGTAACAAAGTCGCGATCGGCCAACCAGCGGTCCACCAGGCTTTTGGCGGCGGTCTCTGCCTCGTCGCGTGCGCCCTGTGCCACACCCATGGCATTGGTCATCAACTGCGAAATATCGTCCAGGATCTTATTACGAGTCTGCATAGGTCTTCTCCGTGTGAAGCTTACCCCCTATATGGGCAAGCAATCGGCCAACGGCAAGCCGTTGACTTTGGACCTGTTGCAAAGGCATTGACCAAACATGCATGCTTTGATCCCATTTCCCGAAATATCACCCGAATTGTTTACGATCGCTATTGGCGGTAATGAATTTGCGCTGCGCTGGTATGCGCTGGCCTATATCGCGGGCATACTGATCGCATGGCAACTGGCCGTCATGGCGGTAAAGCGCCCAGCGCTGTGGCCAGATCAGACGGCCCCAATGCAGCCAAAACAGGTCGAAGATCTAATCACCTGGATTATCCTGGGCGTTGTTCTGGGCGGGCGGTTGGGGTTCGTCTTGTTCTACCAACCCGGCTACTATCTTTCGAACCCTTTAGAGATCCTGCGCATTTGGCAAGGTGGCATGGCCTTTCACGGCGGATTGCTGGGCGTCGTGGTCGCGTCGTGGATCTTTGCCGCACGCAACAATATCCCCAAAATGCAGATGGCCGATCTGGTGGCTTATACGGTGGCACCCGGTCTGATGTTGGGACGGCTTGCCAATTTCATCAACGCCGAGCTTTGGGGGCGTGCATCTGACCTGCCGTGGAGCGTAATCTTTCCGGGACATGCTGCACAGGAGTGTGGCCAACCAGCCGGGGAGTTGTGCGCGCGTCATCCAAGCCAGCTGTATGAAGCCACATTGGAAGGGCTTGTGCTTGGTGCGCTCATCTTGTTCCTCGTGTACCGCCGCCGTGCCTTCCTACGTCCCGGCCTGATACTTGGCGTGTTTATGGCCGGTTATGGCTGCGCGCGGTTCTTGGTTGAATTTTTCCGCCAGCCTGATCTGCAATTTGTCTCCGTCGGCAACCCGATGGGATTGGCTTGGCAGATTGATGGCTATGGCCTGACGCAGGGACAGGCCTTGTCACTTCCGATGATTGCGCTTGGCGTCTTCTTTGTCCTGCGTGCCCGACGCCGTTTGGGTCATGAGGCACAAGTATGAGCCTGGTTGAGCACCTAAAAACTCGGATCACAAACGACGGCCCCTTGTCCGTCGCGGACTATATGACCGAATGCCTGCTGCATCCCAAGTTCGGTTATTACACCACACGCGACCCGCTAGGGGCACAGGGTGATTTCATCACCGCGCCCGAGATTTCCCAAATGTTCGGCGAATTGATCGGCCTGTCACTGGCACAGGCCTGGATGGATCAGGCGTCGCCTGACCCTTTCACATTGGCAGAACTTGGCCCCGGTCGCGGAACCTTGATGGCTGATATTTTACGCGCCACGCGCAGTGTCCCCGGATTTCACGCCGCGCTTGAGATCTGCCTGATTGAAGCCTCCCCGACCCTTCGCAACGTTCAAAAGCAGGCACTGTCCGAGTATGAGGTAACTTGGCTCGACCACGCCGCGGACTTGCCGCAACAACCTCTCTACCTTGTTGCAAATGAATTTTTCGATGCGCTCCCGGTGCGTCAGTTCATCCGACAAGGGGAAGGCTGGGCAGAGAAACATGTGGGCCTTCAGGATGACATGCTGTCCTTTGGCCTGACCGAGCCCACGGCGCAGCCTGCATTGGAGCACCGGCTCGAAGACACAAAGGACGGCGATCTGGTCGAGATCTGCACCACAGCGCCGCCTGTACTGACCGAGGTCTGCACTCGGATTGCGACGCACGGCGGTGCAGCACTTGTTATTGACTACGGCGATTGGCGTTCCCTTGGCGACACCTTACAGGCCTTGCGCGCGCATGCACCAACGGACCCGTTGCAAGATCCAGGTGCCGCAGATCTGACCACCCATGTTGATTTCGAGGCGCTGACAATTACAGCCGCCGCTGCCAACTGCGCCTTTTCCCGGATCACACCACAGGGGATTTTCCTAGAACGCCTTGGCATCACAAATCGCGCGCAAAGCCTCGCAGCCTCCCTTAGTGGTGACGCGCTGGAAACTTTGATTGCCGCACATCGACGGTTGACGCACCCGCAGGAAATGGGAACTCTGTTCAAGGTCATGGGATTGTTTCCCAAGGCACTGACACCCCCACCCGGATTGGAAATATGACGCTGGAAATTCTGACCTCAGACATGTTGTCGCCCGTCGCTCACGGTTTTTTCACACGAAAAGGCGGTGCGTCATCGGGTATCTTTGAAGGGTTGAATTGTGGCCTTGGCTCCAGCGACCAGCGGGAGGCGGTGACCCTCAACCGGGCACGCGTAGCCGAAGCGATGGGGGCAAAAGACGGTGCCTTGATTGGCATCCATCAGGTGCATTCTCCGACCGTCACAACAATCACCGAACCACAAACCGGTAACGATCGCCCACGTGCAGACGGGATGGTGACAAACGTTCCTGGACTGGTGCTCGGCATTTTGACAGCCGACTGCCAACCGGTTCTGTTTTCGGACCCCGACACCGGTGTGATTGGCGCAGCACATGCAGGCTGGCGCGGTACATTGGACGGCGTTTTGGAAGCAACAATTGAAGCCATGGTCGACATTGGCGCAGATCGCGCCAAGATACGTGCCGTTATCGGGCCCAGCATCTCTCAAAATGCCTATGAGGTGGGACCTGAGTTTTTTGATAGTTTTTTGTCTCAAAACTCCGAAAACAGTCAATTCTTTAAAGCCGGAGAGGGCGATCGATATATGTTCGACCTTCCGGGTCTTGGCCTCGCCAAGTTAAACGCCACCGGTATTGCCTCTGCCCAATGGACGGGCCATTGCACTTATGCCGACGCAGATCGTTTTTACTCGTATCGCCGCTCCACTCACGTGGGTGAGGCTGATTACGGTCGGTTAATTTCCTGCATTCGAATTTGACACACATTTTATAATGACAAATTGCGGACACGTGATCGCATAAAAATTAACAAAATTCGGCGACGATTGCGCGAATTGGACCTTAACCGACCAGTTTAAGCCCCAATTGACGGGGAATCCGCTCCCGCAAATCTATCGCAAATATGAATTCCCCTTTTCAATCAACGGAATATCAAAAACTCATCGAAATAATCGGGGTATTTGCTCCACCTCGCTATTTCCTCTGCCACGCCACAATGCAGGCACAAAGGCTGCCCATAAGGTAAACAACAATAACCTTTCAGTATCCTGTTTGTGTGATGAGTTGACTAAGGAGAAGACATGAAAATCCGGTTTTTGAAATCCGTAATTGCCACCGCCCGTGCGCACAAAGCCCCTCTTGTGATTTCACGCGGTTCGACACGCGGTATTTCAGCCTCACGTAGCCAAGACCTTGCTCCGCAACGCAAAAGCGCATGATACGAATGTTTAAGTGCCGATTTCCATGAATTCGACTTCTGTGTGTAAGATAGGCTTTCCCGCGCAGACGCCGAAATGTCAGGCAACCTCCCCGTCTGAGTCGGCAAAATTCGGATGATGACTATTCGTTAGGAGATTTATCCTAACGTCGATTACAAATCGGAGCCAAGCAGGACATCACAGCCCAATTTGCAGGACCGACCCTCACGGTTGTGTAAATTGTACAGGTCCCACGCTTCCCGCTAGCCTGCTGCCATGGCTAAGATGGGGATTTGTGCGTCACTGGCTGTTTTGCGTGGTGCAAACAAAAAGGGTCGTTTTAGATGACCATTCCTTACTCGCTGCAGCGTGCGGCGGCAAACTTAATTGAATCGCAGGCCCTGCTGCAGGACCCTGCTTCAATGCGTGGCGCGGCCAAACCGCAGCTGCGCCGTTATGACGTGATGAGCCTGTTACCAAACGGAAACATTGCTGAAACCCGCCACACAGCGCCCGCGATGCCATTGTTCGAACAGGCGTTTACTGCATTCTGTCGTGGATCGCTTGTGGATACGACCCATGGTCCAATCGCCGTCGAAGATCTCCTGCCTGGGGATGAGGTCATTAAAACCGATGGGGAACCGCAACCTCTGATCTGGAAAGGGTGCACGACGATTTTACCAACGCGCCCCAATGCACGCGGCGAGCGTCAGCAATTGATCAGCTTCATGCCCGACAGCCTCGGGCTTGCAAAACCAGCCGCCTGCGTTGTCGCAGGACCGGCCGCCCGTCTCATGCGCACCCCTGCTCACCTGCGCGGAGATGAAACCACCGAGGGGCTGCTAACCCCGGTGGGCGAATTCCTGGACGGGATGAACATTGTTGAGACGGCCCCGCCGACGCCTGTCGAAATGTACCATCTCTGCCTACCTCAGCACTGCGTCATTCGGGTTGGAGGTCTTCCGTTTGAGACCTACCATCCCGGACCTGACGCGCTGAAACTGGTCAGCCATGCGATCAGAACGCTTTATCTCAATCTGTTCACACATATTGAAACAGCTGCGGATTTTGGTCCTTTATGTCATCCCCGCATGGAAATGCCGGATGCAAAAGGCAATATGCCGCCATCCATGGTCTGACGGCGCGCAAGCCAAATTGGTCGGCCTAGAAATGTCACAAACATTAAAAAACCGGGGTCATGGACACCCGGTTTTCTTGTGCAATCAAAGGCCACAAGCCCTTGTGATTGATTGTCTGGTGCTTATGCTTCGCGCGCCAAACGTTCTTCTAGTGTTTCGAAGGGAACGCCTGGATCGTCTTTGGCACCGCGAATGACCAGAGATGTTTTGACGCTTGCGACATTTGGGGTGGTTAGCAATTGCCCAGTCAGAAAGCTCTGAAAGGTCGACAAGTCCGGCGACACGCATTTCAGGATGAAATCCACCTCACCGTTCAGCATGTGACACTCACGCACCAAGGGCCAGCTGCGGCATTGCTCTTCGAATGCGCTCAATTCATGCTCGGCCTGACTTTCCAGTCCAACCATGGCAAAAACCTGCACCTCGAATCCCAGTTCGCGAGCATTTACGTCCGCATGGTAGCCACGGATCAGCCCGGCTTCTTCCAAGGCACGCACCCGGCGCAAACAGGGCGGCGCAGAAATACCTACCCGTTTCGCCAATTCAACATTGGTCATGCGGCCGTCGGCCTGCAACTCCGACAAAATCATGCGATCAATCGGATCCAGTCGCGTAGTGACCATAATCATGCTCCCGTAAAATCAGGTTTGTTATAGCAACCCGGTTCATTTGCGCAATATTATTTCACAACCGCGCAGCATTATTCTTCTTTCGTAAAAGCAAGAACAAAAACACTGGCATTTTGTCAATGATGGGATGTTGGTCTTTGCGCATTCTAAGGGGTTTAAGCAAACGCTAGCGGCGGCTATATGCATCCCAACTCGACGGCAAGCCCGTTTTGATACTTGAGGATTTCATATGTCTGAGACGCGCCACACCAAGGTTTTGATCATTGGCTCAGGTCCTGCGGGCTATACCGCAGGGGTTTACGCCGCCCGTGCGATGCTGGAACCGGTTCTGGTTCAAGGCATGGAGCCCGGCGGTCAGCTGACCACCACAACCGAAGTGGAGAACTACCCCGGCTTTACCGAGGTTCAGGGCCCCGACCTGATGGTCAAAATGCAAGAACATGCAGCGGCCATGGGCTGTGATATTGTTGGTGATCTGATCACCAATCTCGACACAACCGTGCGCCCCTTTGTTGCCACCGGCGACAGCGGCACGACCTACACCGCAGACGCTGTAATTTTGGCGACAGGTGCACGTGCCAAATGGCTGGGACTTGAGACCGAAGAGAAATTCAAAGGCTTTGGGGTTTCCGCCTGTGCAACCTGCGACGGTTTCTTCTACCGCGGCCAAGAGATCGTGGTTATCGGAGGGGGCAACACCGCCGTCGAGGAAGCGCTGTTCCTGACCAACTTTGCGTCCAAAGTGACCTTGATCCACCGCCGCGACGAGCTGCGCGCCGAAAAGATCCTACAAGATCGCTTGATGAAAAACGAAAAGATCGAAACCCTGTGGTTCCACGAATTGCACGAGGTTTATGGCACCGATACCCCGTTGGGTGTTGAGGGCGTGAAGGTCAAAAACGTCAAGACTGGCGAGATCAACGACGTGCCGTGTAAAGGTGTCTTTGTTGCCATTGGCCACGCCCCTGCGACAGAACTCGTCAAAGACGTGCTAGACCTGCACAACGGCGGTTACGTCGCGGTCAAACCTGGCACCACCGAGACATCTGTGCCCGGTATTTTTGCTGCGGGCGACCTGACGGACCACAAATATCGCCAAGCTGTGACTTCGGCCGGCATGGGATGCATGGCCGCGCTAGATGCCGAACGGTTCCTGGCTGAGCAAGAAGACTGATCCAAATCACGTAAGGCGGCGAACATCACCACCGCCGCCTTATGTTCAATGTAAATTGAAGCAGTCAGTGTGAGCGTGATCGGGTCATAACCACATATGACGTGTCCGACGGCCGATACGACACCGCAGGCCGCAGCCCCGCGAATTAAATCAATGCCGTTCACCTTATGGCGGTATTCTTGCCTAAATTTTTGCGACTTTGTGGCCCATCCAGAGTTAGTTTTGAACTCTCAGGATAGAATCATGAATTTACACAGAACTCTGACCGTTTCTGCGTCACTGGCCCTTGTCTCCTTGCTGTCCGCCTGTGTCACGCCAAGCAGTTCCACATCAGCGTGGCAAAGTACGGCGACTTCCGACCCACGTCACCAGCAACTCTTGAATATGCCAGTTGTCGCGTTTTATCAGACCTCTTCTCTTGCCAGCAATATTCACAATCAATGCCCTGGATTATCCAAAAACGTTAGCTTGGATTTGGAGCTGAACGAGCGCCGCAATGCTCTGGGACGTGGATCTTTCTCGGCCATCGGACGACGCCAAGAGATCCTGCAAGCATCAAGAGCTCATCGCGCGGCCTATCTCGCCCGCAACGGTGATCTGTGCAGCGCCGCCCAACGGGAGTTATCCGAGGGATCTTCGGCGCTGAGCTACCTTTTGGTCCCATCGTAAACAGTGGACACATCGGCGACGCGTTTGCGTACCGCTGCAACTGGCAAACATAGGTCTGAAGACATGTTGTATGTTTCAAACCATCGCAGCCTCGGAATGCAAAGTGACTTGACCCTCGCCGCGCAGCGCCACAGTTATGGAACAAACGCGAGCGGAGGGGCCTTTGGCAAAACAGCTGTGGCATGGTGACCAGGTAACCAAGTGGCGGATCATCACCGGGTTGATCCTATTATTCTATTCCTTCCTGCATTTCGTAAATCTGGGCTTGGGGCTGATATCCTTTGAATGGATGGATGCGATGCAGGATGCACGCACGATTGTGACGCGCAGCTTGGTTGGCTCCGTTGTCCTGGGCTTGGCTCTGCTCGGGCATGCGGGTCTTGCCTTTTACGGCCTGATCCAACGACGAACGTTACGCATGCCGGCCCATCAATGGCTGCAAGTCGTCCTTGGCCTTGTTATTCCTTTGCAATTGCTCGGCCATATTGTCTTCACTCGTTTCGCGCATGAGTTTTTTGGCGTGGACGACGAATACGGCTATATGATCTTGCTGATCTGGGGCAGCCAGTCCGCCTGGCACCAGTCGGCGCTTTTGCTGGTTGTTTGGATCCACGGCTGCATCGGTTTACATCACTGGCTGCGTTTGGCCCGCTGGTGGCGCCCCATAATTCCCTATGCCATTGGGACGGCCGTTTTTGTGCCGTTCTTTGCCCTCACCGGTTTTTTGGTTGAAGGACGCCGTCTGGCAGATCTTGCCTATGAAGACGGATTTGCCGCTGAAATGCGGGCTGACTTCAATTGGCCTGATGGGGAGGCGCGCAGCTTTCTGGTTCAGTTGATGGATGGCAGCGTGCAGTCCTATTGGATCCTTCTAGGGGCTCTGGCTGCGCTGTATGTTCTGCGCCGCTTGATGCGTCGCCGGCGCGCGGTAAAGATCAATTATGTGGGCGGTCCGGTTGTGGATGGGGATCGCGGCATGACATTGTTAGAAATGTCGCAAACGCATGGCGTGCCCCACACGGCCCTGTGTGGTGGCAAAGGGCGCTGCACCACTTGTCGCGTTGTCATCGAAGAGGGTGCTGAGACGTTGCCGCCTCCTTCGTTGGCAGAGTCTCGGTCGTTACAAGCCGTCAAAGCATCACCAAACATGCGTCTGGCTTGTCAGATCCGACCAGAACACCCGGTAACCGCCTATCGCGTTTTTCGCCCCAAGGGCGGGCGGCACAGGGCCCATGCAAGCCAGGGCGAAGAACGTCAGATCGCAATTCTGTTTTTGGACATGCGCGGCTTTACTCAACGAACTGCCGGGTTGTTGCCTTATGATGTTGTATTCCTGTTGAATCGGTTTTTTGACGCCATTGTACCGCAAATCACCAAGGCCGGTGGGAATGTCGACAAATATATGGGGGACGGGCTGTTGGCCGTTTTCGAAACCCCTGACCCTCGGTCTTCCGCGCGCGCGGCCCTTACTGCGGCTTGTGGAATTTCCGAGGCTTTGAAAGTATTCAACGAAAGCCTCGAAGCGGCCGGCGATACCGCTGTGCGAATTGGCATGGGCCTTCACCTGGGTCAGGTGGTCGTTGGGGAAATCGGCAGCGGGACAGCGGCACCGCGAACGATTATCGGCGGGACCGTAAATGCCGCAAGTCGGCTGGAAGCCATGTGCAAAGAGTTGGGTGTGGAACTCTTAGTGTCGGAAAGTCTGCTGCGCGCCGCGAATATCACGCTAGCAGGCAAAGAGCTGCAGACGTTCGAGTTGCGTGGCGTATCGCTGCCTGTGCGGGCTTGGCCGCTGGGAAGCGCCTCTTCTTTACGCGGTGAGCTCCCACAAATGAGCTAATTTCACACAATCGTTACGAGACTGACCAGAAAACAGGCGGTAATCTGCGTTTTACAAACACATTCCATCCGAATTTCGTAAAAAACCCATAATCTCGTCCTAAAGCTCATCAAAAAGGCCGAACACGGGTCTAGATGAGCAAGCAGAAGCACATCTTGTCCTTTTTACATTGGTGTGGTGGACATCAACGTCCTGTTACCTGTATGCCCCCAATTGGAAAAGGCTCCTCCCTTTACCAATTCTGCGAGAACGATGAGAGAATTCGCATGTCCACATTGAGTAACTTGGCTCCCATTCCGGAGCTGTATGTATCGTATGAGTCCGCGCAAAAGCTAAAGGTTGAGGCCGCAAGCCTCAAAAGCCATGACCTTAGCCCGCGCCAGATTTGTGACCTTGAACTTTTGATGAATGGTGGGTTCAACCCCCTCAAAGGCTTCCTTGGCGAAGCTGACTATAATGGTGTTGTTGAGAACATGCGTCTGGCAGACGGCTCCTTGTGGCCTATGCCAATCACATTGGACGTCTCTGAAGATTTTGCGCAATCGCTGGAAATTGGCGAAGATATTGCCCTGCGTGACCAAGAAGGCGTGATCCTTGCGACCATGACTGTCACAGACAGCTGGGAGCCGAACAAATCGGTCGAAGCTGAAAAAGTCTTTGGCGCAGATGACATTGCCCATCCGGCGGTGGACTATCTGCACAATCAGGCTGGCAAGATTTACCTGGGTGGCCCGATCGTCGGCATTCAGCAGCCTGTTCACTATGACTTCCGTGCCCGTCGTGACACGCCAAACGAGCTGCGCGCCTACTTCCGCAAGCTGGGCTGGCGGAAAATTGTTGCGTTCCAAACACGTAACCCGCTGCACCGTGCGCACCAGGAACTGACCTTCCGTGCTGCACGCGAAGCCGAAGCAAACCTGTTGATCCACCCTGTTGTTGGCATGACCAAACCGGGTGATGTCGACCACTTCACCCGTGTTCGCTGCTACGAGGCGGTTCTGGACAAATACCCTGCAGCCACCACATCCATGTCGCTGCTGCCTTTGGCAATGCGTATGGCTGGCCCACGTGAAGCTGTCTGGCACGGTCTGATCCGTAAAAACCACGGTCTGACCCACTTCATCGTTGGTCGCGACCACGCAGGCCCCGGCAAAAACAGCCAAGGCGAAGATTTCTACGGTCCTTACGACGCGCAAGATCTCTTCAAAGAGCACCAGGAAGAAATGGGCATCGAAATGGTGCCGTTCAAACACATGGTGTGGGTTGCGGAACGCGCGCAATATGAGGCCATCGACGAGATCGAAGACAAGGATGACATCACCATCCTGAACATCTCGGGCACAGAACTGCGTCGCCGTCTGGCTGAAGGTCTGGAAATCCCTGAGTGGTTCTCCTTCCCTGAAGTTGTAAAAGAGCTGCGCCGCACCAAACCACCGCGTGCAGATCAAGGCTTCACCGTCTTCTTCACCGGCTTCTCCGGTTCCGGCAAATCCACCATTGCAAACGCTCTGATGGTCAAGCTGATGGAGATGGGTGGCCGTCCGGTAACCCTGCTTGACGGTGACATCGTTCGTAAGAACCTGTCGTCCGAACTGGGCTTCTCCAAAGAGCACCGCGATCTGAACATCCAGCGTATCGGTTACGTGGCATCCGAGATCACCAAAAACGGTGGTATCGCGATCTGTGCGCCGATTGCGCCATATGCAACCACCCGCCGTCAGGTCCGTCAGGGCATTGAACAATATGGTGCGTTTGTGGAAGTGCACGTTGCAACCTCGATCGAGGAATGCGAACGCCGCGACCGCAAGGGCCTGTACAAACTGGCGCGTGAAGGCAAGATCAAAGAGTTCACCGGTATCTCGGACCCTTATGACGTCCCAGAAAGCCCCGAACTGCGTGTTGAGACCGAAGGCACAGACGTCGACAACTGCGCACATCAGGTGATCTTGAAGCTGGAGAGCATGGGCCTGATCAAAGGCTAAGCTATTCGCTTTACTATTCGAAAAATTGAACGCCCCACCTATTAGGTGGGGCGTTTTCCTTTGGGCGTGCCAAGTTTTTGCGCGTTGAAAGGATCAGCAAAACCGCAAATGGCGACCCTTTAGACCGCCATTTTGACATGTTCTTAATTAAATGTGGGTCATCAGACGCTGACCACGACCTTGCCTATCGCGCCGCCCCTCATCAGGCGCTCATAAGCGGCCCCGACATCCTTGAGGGTGAACTCTTGATTATCAAGCAAGGGCTTCAACGCGCCACGATCTGCGATTTCGGCCAGCTTTGCCAAGATGGTTCCATGTGTGGCGCGACCGACATCGTGCAACATTGGGATCAACATAAAGACCACGTGCAGCGACAGGCCTTTCATATGTGCCACCGTCAGGTCCAGCTCTACCATTGCAACGGTTGATGCGACCTGCCCGTTCAGCGCAGCGGCTTCGAACGACTTGGCCATATTGGCCCCACCAACGGAATCGAACACCACATCAAAACCTGCGCCACCCGTGTATTTGGCCACGTAATCCGCAACCTGTTCTGCACGGTAATCGATCGGCGTCGCACCGTAACCGGCTAAAATCGCGTGCTGCTTTTCACCCGACGCGGTTGTATAAACATCCGCGCCGAGGTCTTTGGCAAGCTGCACCGCCACGTGACCAACACCCCCTGCCCCGCCTTGGACCAGAACTTTTTGCCCAGCGGTAGTTCCCGCACGTTGCAACCCTTCAAAGGCGGTGATCCCCACCAACGGCAGAGCCGCGGCTTCGCGCATCGTCAGGGACTTTGGCTTCAAAGCAATCAACTGCGCATCCGCCAGCATGTATTCCGCCAGCGCGCCCTGTAAATCAGCAAGCCCACCGGCGCAGCCATAAACCTCGTCTCCGATCGAAAAACCGGTCACGCCAGGACCGACCTCTTCAATGGTTCCGGCAAAATCCATACCCAGAACCGCAGGTAAATCGGGCGACAGAGGCAGATCCTTGCCCATAGTTTTGATCATCGTATCAACCGTATTCACACTGGTCGCGGCAACGCGCAAAACCACATGGCCTGGCGTGACAACGGGGCGATCAATCTCAATCGGCTGAAACGCTACATCAGGGCCATATTGTGTAAGTGCCATTGCTTTCATATCGTATCTCCTTTGACAAAATCCCTCACGGCCCGGACCAAGTTGGTCCAGGTGCAGCCGTTGGCTGGAGGGGGTTGTTTTTCTGATTGGGGTTGGTCGCGCGAACTACATCAACGTCGCGATAGTCTGCTTCATCACATCCATGACCTCGGCCACATGGTCGGGGGTTTGGGCTGCAACATGTGGCGGCGCAAACTGGCCTGCGTCATTGTCGAAATACTGTCCCGATGCGTTAGCAAAGCTTGGATCCACGGCCGCACGTGTCAGGATGTCCGCACCAATGCGCAGATCATTGCCTGCTATTCCGAAGCCTTCCTTGACCATTTTTGACGCCAGCAACGATCCGGGATTGACCGAAACGACCACCGGCCCTTTGGGGTTGGCCTTGGCCAGCTCTTGCGTCCAGATCATCAGCGCCAGTTTACTTTGGGCATAGGCTGGAAAGCTCGCGAGCTCCACCTTCCCGGCTAATGCATCCAGATCCACCGCTGCCTGCGCGGCTGACGCGACATTCACCACGCGTCCATTCTTCGGCAGGATCGGCAACAACCGCTGTGTCAGCACAAATGGCGCAAATGTATTGACCAAGAACCGAACGTCCTGGCCATAGGCCGTGCGGGGTTCCGATGTCTCGTAAATGCCTGCATTATTGATGACTACCTCCAACACAGATTTGCGGGCCAAAACCGCCTCAGCCAACGCGACCACCTCAGCCATTCGTGACATGTCCGCCAAAAAAGGCTCGCTGTCGCCACCGACGTCAGCCACTGCTGTCGCCAGCTTGTCGGGGTTGCGCCCGTGCAGCAGGATGTGATGGCCTTGCGCTGCAAGCGTTTTGGCCGTCAGGAGGCCGATTCCGTCGGTCGATCCAGTTATCAAAATCGTCTTGGTCATAACGCTCTCCTAAATGACCGGCCTCTGGCCGCTGCAAACGGTCATCTGTTCGCCTGCAGTCAATCTATTCATTGAATTTCGAATTAAAATACACGATTTAACAATCGATAATTCGGGTATTGGATATAATCAATGGACACCAACAGCCTTCGCTTGTTTGTTTTAGCGGCAGACAAATTAAACATCAGTGCTGCCGGTCGGCAATTGGGCATGGCTCCAGCGGTGGCCAGCGCGCGGCTTGCCAAGCTGGAGCACACGCTTGGCGCGGACCTGCTGCACCGGTCCACGCGTAAGGTTTCTCTGTCGCAAGAAGGGGCGGAGTTTCTCCCCTTTGCGCGCGAAATACTCGCGCAGGAAGACGCAGGTCGCGCAGCTTTGGGATTGGGGCAACCACAAGCAACCGGCACGCTGCGTTTCACCGCGCCCAGCACATTTGCACAGCTATACATCGCACCTATCCTACACGAATTCCTGCAAGCGCATCCCAATGTCACCTTGGATCTACGGCTTTCAGATACGGCGTACGATTTGATCGAGGGTAGCTTTGATCTAGCATTGCGTAATATGCCGCTGGAAGACACGAGCCTCAAAGGGCGCAAGCTGGCGGATGACGAACGGATCCTATGCGCGTCACCGGACTATCTGCACCGTCATGGAACGCCCTCCACGCCAGATGACTTAGCTGACCACACGCTCATTGCTTTCAAATCCCTGACCCGCAGCCCGCTTTTTGGAAAAGACGGTCGTACTGGAACGTTCGAACCACGCACTGCGTCCTGCAACCTTGTCTTTGACGATGGCCTCAGCCAGAAGATCGCCACAGTGGCCGGTGCAGGTATTTCGGTGAACTCTCGCTGGAGTGTCCACCAGGATCTGATAGAGGGTCGCCTGGTTCACGTTCTACCAGATTATCACGCGTCCCAAGACACGGCCTTGTGGTTGGTCTACCCCAAGGCCAATGTCCTATCTGCGAAAGTTCGGGTGTTTATGGATTTCCTACTTGAAAGGATTGGAAAATCCCCGATTTGGACCACACAGTAATACTCAGCCCGTGCTACTGCCGATACAAGACCGCTTTTGCTGCGTCGCGCCAACCATACATGGCCCAGACAGCGGCCAATGCAGTGACCCCGACAGCCAAAACGGAATAGAGAACCGAAAAGCCCCATCCGCCGATGATCGGCACGCTCAACAACGGTGAGAGCAACTGCCCGACAAAAATCGCGGTTGTCAAAACACCACTTGCCCTGCCCCGCCAATGCATCGGCGCAGCCTTTAGCATCAATCCGGCAAAACTGGGCGTGACCAGCGAGTATCCCATACCAACACAAATCGCGCCCAGGACGACAACACCAAATCCGGTTGCTACGGAGAGGCCCAGATATCCGAAGGCCATGATGCCATACCCGAGCGCAAAACACCGAGCCGTGCCAAGCCATCGAGAAAGAGCGCCAAACCGCAATGCGATCGCCGCTCCTGCCAATGTCATCGCACCTAGCGTAAGCCCAGCCGCTACAGGAGCATCAATGCCCAAGTCGTTCAGAAAAAAGGGCAGCTGCGTTGGCATCACGAAAAACGCGAGGTTCGTAAGCCCCTGCAGCAGTGCAATCCCGGCCACTACCCATCGCCATCCCGTGGCTGCACCGGGATCGTTGACCGCCTCCGACTGGGCCTGCGTGCCCTTTCCCTTGCAGTCAGTGTCCTCAACCAGCCCGTGCCACATAACCCACAAGAATACAAAAGCCAGGGCGTAAATGCCAAATGGCAGCCGTGCGTTCCAAGTCGCCAAAACCCCGGCTGAGGTGATGCAGACCAACCCGCCAAGATTGCGTGCCGTGATCATAAGACCCTGCATATTGGCGCGCCGCGCACCATCAAACAGATCCCCCAACAGCGCTGTCTGCGCGGTCATGATCAACGCCATACCAATGCCGAGAACCAAACGGCTGGCCAGTATCCAGCGTAGGTCCGGCAAAACCAGCCCCGCGCACCCGGCTATGGCAAACAGCGCGACACCCCATAACAACAATCGCCGCCGCCCAACGCGATCCGCCAATCGCCCGGCAAAAGGCGCACAGATCACCACCGCAGCTGACGGTGCGGGCACAAGGAAGCGGCTTAACCACTCAGCCCATGGATCGTCAGAGAATTCTGCAGCTAGCAATGGCAGCGCCGGGCTAATTGTTGCGTTCCCCATCACCATTAAAGCGGCCGCAAGAAGCAATGATATGGCCGCTCCTTCCTGCCAAAGCTGCGGAGTGGTGGTTCTGTTTTGCATCATACTTTCCTCTTGCGAATTGGATCGATTCACTTGAGGCTACGACTTCAAGTTAACTTGAGGTCAATCAGTAAAATGACATCCAACGACAGTCCCAAATCGCTTGCTCTTCTGGACATTGGCGACGTTGCCCGTCGGTCTGGCTTCACTGCATCCACTTTGCGCTACTACGAAGAGCTTGGGCTGATCCAATCCTCGGGTCGCAAGGGACTGCGCCGCCTTTTCGGCCCCCAAACCTTGGTACAGCTTTCGCTGATCACCTTGGCCAAGACGGCTGGATTTTCACTGGAAGAAATCACCGCGATGATGGGGCCAGATGGTCAGTTGATGCGCAATCGCAAGGAATTGCATGCCCGCGCAGACCAGTTGGATCAGCAGATTAAACATCTGTCGGGCCTGCGCGATATGTTACGCCACACCGCTGACTGCCCCTATCCCGAAGCGTTGGAGTGCCCGAATTTCCTGCGCCTTCTTGACGTTGCCACCCGCAGGCAACGCAGATCTAAACCTCAGTAATCGAACAGGAAAAAGAGTTTGGGCATCTTTTCACATTCCGAAGTGCAACGCGAAAGCATATTGCAAGGTTAAGGCGGTTTTGCTTCTTGGCACAGAAAGCTGCAACCGTTTCATCACGCCAGTAGTCGTATAAACCTTCGTCCAATAGGGTGAAACACTCCTTTCTGATTAGGCTTCTGTAGCGCGTGCCTTCAGGGATCGCGCGTGCCAAGTAATCAGGAGGAATACGTTATGAACATGATCACCGCACTTGCCCTAACGATCGGCGGGCTGGCTGGCGTTGCAACTTACCTTTGTCTGGGCACGCCATTCGGCCTGCAGGTCTGGGCTCTATTTGTGGGTTGGGGCAGTTTCTTTCACAGCGGCGGCGGTGTCCAAGGGCTTACCAAATCTGCGATCAACCACAGTTGGGGTGTCATCGTTGCGGCGCTTACTTTGCTTGTCATCGGGACCATTTCCGGATCCACTTTGACGACATCGGCACTCGTTGCAGTATCGGTGGTTGTGCTGGTTATGGGGGCACATACCGCGTTACTGGCGACAATTCCGGCCGGAGTTTATGGATATGCTTCGACGGCCGCCTTTGCGTTGCTAACAGGCGTTGCAATCGGTGACCCCAACGCGATGGGCCAAGCGGCAGGTGTAGTTTTGATCTCACTGATAATAGGCAATGCTTTTGGCTTCATCTCGGAGAAAGCCGGCGGTTTGATTGCCGCCAAATCTGACTAGGTCACGGCTATTTCCACCTGATGGTTCCGGCACATTTCGGAACCATCACCGCTAGAAATGCCTTCAGACCTCCACTGGCAGATGGACCTGCCCGGACATAAGGACAAACCCTCGCCCCGCGACTTTGACGCCAGTCATGTCATCCCTGGATCCAACACGAGTGACACGTGCCTGTCCTGGACGCCCCATCCCGTGGCCCTGTTCGGCGACAAAAACGTCTTTGTCCATCAAACCGTGGTGCCACAAATAGGCCCCCATCGCACCCGTAGCCGATCCAGTAAATGGGTCTTCTGATGGGCTAGGCGGTGCCATCAGAAGCCGAGAAAACGTATCTCCGACTGTTGTCGCCCCATCAAGTGTGACAAGGAAAGGCTCCATCATATCTATGCCATCAGCACCGATGGATTGCCCTAAACGTTCCAAAGCGTCGAGGTTTAGGCGCGCGGCCTCTAGGCTTGCTCGATCTTTCAGCACGGTGACACAAAACGGCAGCCCGGTTGATACCTTTTGAGGTCGCCCAACAATTGCTTCAACCGGTAGAGAAACCGCGGCGGCGACCAGATCTGGATCCACCATAGCGCCAAAGACTGGCGCGATCTGCGTCATTTCGATCTCATCTCCGTCGAGATCAATCGCCACGATCCCGGCTTGTGTTTCCAGCGTCAGACGCTCGCCCGTCGCCAATCCACGGCTGCGCAGAGCCGCAACGGTGGCAATGGTGGGATGGCCCGCAAACGGGATTTCGCGACTTGCTAGGAAGTAACGAACATTGAAGTCTGCGACCTCAGAGGGACCGGTAAAAGTACATTCCACCAGCGAGGTTTCTCGCACATAGGCACAAGCAACATCTTCTGGCAGATGTGCCCCGCCATGTACCACGGCACAGCCATTGCCGCCAAAAGGGCGGTCGGTAAAGGCATCGACCCAGTCAAAATCAAACGTGGTAATAGGCATGTGGCACTTCCAGTTCTGGCATTCCTGCGACAGAGCCTAGGTGCACAGAAAAGGCGGGTCAAAACCCGCCTTTGTATGCTTACATTTTTGCAGGTCTCGTGTGGGCCCCAAAAATAAGCCCAACCACGTCTGATCTGCTAGTGAACCGGCACTGGTGAACAATCGTTCTGGCGCGCCAATACAAACGCCATACGACGGTCGGCAACCAGCGCCAGCTGTTCACCACTGTCATCATGCACCGCATAGAGATGGCTGCGCCCTTCGGCGCTTTCCTGCACCTCTTCCGGCAGGGCGGCGACATCCACGGCTTTGACATAAACGACGCGCTGAGCGCCGGTGACATTTTCGAATTCGGCCTGCATCTGATGTTACCCCTTTTTAATGTTAATGGTTTGGACCACGGTTTCCGGCCGAGACCGGGTCAGGTCCACATGCAACAGGCCGTTTTCCATAACGGCCTCGCCCACTTCGACACCATCGGCCAACACAAACATGCGCTGAAACTGACGTGCGGCAATGCCCCGGTGCAGGAACACGCGCCCTTCGATGTCATCGCTTTGGCGTCCACGGATCACCAGCTGGCGATCCTCGATGGTGATGGCCAGATCCTCCTCGGCAAAACCGGCAACAGCCAGTGTAATGCGATAAGAAAAATCCGAAGTCTGTTCGATATTATACGGGGGGTAGCCTTCGTTGCCTGACTTGGCAGAGCGTTCCAGAAGGCGTTCCAATTGCTCAAACCCCAACATATGCGGGTAAGAGCCCAAGGTAAGTTTTGACACGTATCTCGTCCTTCATTCCAAAGCGACGTCTTTGCACCAGACCCCGTAGCGGCAGCCCAGTATTGTCCAATATGGGCAGTTTGGCAGATTTCACAAGGCCAACCCTCTCTAGGCCTAGCGAAAAACCGGTTAAAACCTTATGAATGGACAGGTAGCAATCACAGTATCCGAGTCACCTAATGAATGCGCAAAACGATCTTTCGATGAAAACCGATGAGGTTTTGACAATCGAACTTGAGGTCTTTCGCAGGCAACACCGCGATCTGGATGAGGCAATTACTGCTCTGGAAGACAAGGCAACCAGCGATCAACTAACCATTCGCCGTCTGAAAAAGCAGAAATTGCAGCTAAAAGATGTGATCGCACAGATCGAAGACCGGCTCACACCGGACATCATCGCCTGACGAAGACCGGGCGCTGCTGCACATCGCCACTGCCAATACAGTGCGCGATCTATGCAAGGAAGCCCAAGGTCCAGAATGGACCGTTTCAACGACCAAACAAACATTCCTCGCTCCTTGATGGGCTAAAAACCGCGCGCACTCCCGCCCCCTATGTGCAGCCGGGGCAGATGCCCCACCGGCACACAGGCGTTGGGCCAAGCAGCGCTGCCGACCTGCGGTCGTTTGCGCTGAAGGCGGTCACCAGCCGGGTGCTTTGTAACCCGCCCGTGCATCCGAACGCCAGCAGCGTGCAGCTTGCTGTGCGGTGCCACGCCCAAGATCGAATGGGGCATTTCAGGCACCTTTCGGACGCGGGAGCGCTCGGCTGCAGGATTTGAGCGGCAGCAACCGCTGAATTGCACGTCCAAGCCATTGCGCCACCGCACAGCATCACTATAGTGCGCGCGCATTCATGATCGTCACCCGTCGCCCTGTCGCCCGGTGACCTGCCACCCTAAAGGAGCCTTTCGCGTATGGCCGATGTAAAAGTAGGCATCATCATGGGCAGCCAGTCCGACTGGCCCACCATGAAGGAAGCCGCCACCATTCTGGACGAATTGAATGTGGCCTATGAGGCCAAGATCGTCTCGGCCCACCGCACACCGGATCGCCTGTGGGACTATGGTAAAACCGCTGCGGATCGCGGCTTGCAGGTGATCATCGCAGGGGCCGGCGGTGCGGCGCATTTGCCAGGTATGGTGGCCTCCAAAACCCGAGTTCCTGTTGTCGGCGTGCCGGTTCAGACCCGCGCGCTGTCTGGTGTCGACAGCCTCTATTCCATTGTGCAAATGCCCAAAGGGTTCCCGGTTGCAACCATGGCCATTGGTGCCGCAGGTGCTGCAAACGCAGGTCTTATGGCTGCCGCGATCCTCGCGAACCAGGACGCAGGGCTTGCCCAGCGCCTGGAAGACTGGCGCGCAGCCCTGTCTGCTTCTATCCCCGAGGAGCCCGTTGATGACTAGCCCCCTGCCCGCAGGCGCAACCATCGGTATTCTCGGCGGCGGTCAATTGGGCCGTATGCTCTCTGTTGCAGCGGCGCGTCTGGGCTTTAAGTCCCATATCTTTGACCCCAGCATGGCCCCTCCGGCGGGGCAAGTGGCCAACCAGATCACCACCGCCGCCTATGAGGACGAAGCTGCGCTCAAAGCCTTTGCCGCAAATGTGGATGTGATCACCTATGAGTTTGAGAACATCCCCACCGCCGCGTTGGACACGCTGGAGGCCATCCGCCCCATCCGCCCCGGTCGTGAAGCGCTGCGCATCAGCCAGGATCGGTTGACCGAAAAGAATTTCCTGCAAGGGCTTGGCCTCAAAACCGCACCCTTTGCGGATATCACCGATATGGCCAGCCTTGAGGCGGCACTTGCAACCATCGGCGCGCCCGCGATCCTCAAAACACGGCGCTTTGGCTATGATGGCAAGGGACAGGCCCGCATCAAGACACCCGATGACGCCGCCAAGGCGTTGTCGGATATGTCCAGTGCACCTGCGATCCTGGAAGGGTTTGTAGATTTCAGCCACGAGGTTTCGGTCATTGCGGCACGCGGGACCGACGGTCAGGTTGCCTGTTTCGACCCAGGCGAAAACGTCCACCGCGACGGTATCTTGCACACCACCACGGTGCCTGCCCGCCTGTCTGGCAGCCAACGAATGGATGCGGTTCTGCTGGCAGGTCAAATCCTCAACGCGCTGGATTATGTTGGCGTCATGGGCGTCGAGCTCTTTGTCACCTCAGACGGTCTGATCGTGAACGAGATCGCACCGCGGGTGCACAACTCAGGTCACTGGACCCAAAACGGCTGTACGGTGGATCAGTTTGAACAACACATCCGCGCAGTTGTTGGCTGGCCTCTGGGTGCAGGTGAACGCTACGCCGATGTGGTGATGGAAAACCTGATCGGAGACGATGTTGCCCGTGTACCAGAGCTGACCCTGGAAAAACACAGCGCCATCCATATGTACGGCAAAGCCGAAGCAAAACCCGGTCGTAAAATGGGCCATGTGAACCGGATAGTTGGCGTTAAAAGCTAACTAGAACCGTTCATGACCATGCGCAGCGCCAATCTCAGGCGCTGCCGATCCTCCACACCGAAGCTACGGACAACTTTCGAAACAGCCGTGGTCCGTCTGGACCTGCGCACAGGTCGGCGCGGCACATATGTCACGACGCGCAGGTGTTTTTCGCCAGTGGCCCTTTTGTCCAGTGAACCTCACTTTGGACATGTCCGGCACGCACGTATTTCCCCATCCGAACAGACATTTCCGCTTCCGGGAATGCAGCAGCATCGCGCAAGACAAACCCTTCCTGTTGCTCGAAATCCATGCCTGAAACGATGGCTCCTACCGTTTGGCTGCCAAAGACACCGCGAAACAACACAGGCACAGGTTCAATCCCAAGTTCTGCAAACCGGGCGAGTGTCTCATCCCAGCCCTGGAACACACCGTCACAGCTCCAGGCGAACCCCAAGAAATACGAAGGCAGTCCACGGTAAGGGATACTGTGGCGCGCAAAAAGATATTCGCCAATGATCCTTTCGTTCGGGGCCAATTGCGGCGCAATTCCAGCCGCAAATGCTTTCATCCAATCGCGTGACGGATGATACCGCGCATCCGGACTGCGCGGATGGGTGCCGCTTGCGTGTATCGTCGTGTTTTCGCCATCCATCTTCTCAGTGGCGACCACTTCACCTGCAGCGGCCAGCAGATCTTGGTGCGGCATACGCCGATCATCTTTGGACAGCCCCGGGGATTGCGGCAGATGATAAGTTCGTCCGTATTTCTGCGACATCCATCCAATTTCCGTTTCGCGTGACCGACGCAATGTCGCAGAGATCTCCCCCCCTGTCAGGTCATGAAATCCATCAACCAACTCCCTTACTTAGGTCTCAGTCGGCCGGGACGTCCCCATGCGGTCTTTGCCTAAGACAAGAGGCCAGCCCCCGCGAAGTTTTGCGACGGAGCTGTGGCCCTCGTGCGTTTTACCAACAGGCGCAGCACCTTTTGCCCACTCCGCGCCGCAACCTGTCAGCCAAGGAGACCCCCTGTGTCACGCGCCACCAAACGCCTCAGCCTGTTCCTCGCGCTCGTCTTTCCATCCACAGTGCTTGCCGAGCCTTTGACCGTCGACGATGTCAAATCCCTATTCTCCGAGGCTCAACTGGTCGCTGATCCAGTTGAGGTCGACTGCACCCTGTCAGGCGGTGCAGAAACCCGTTGTATTCAATTCACTGTTGTTCCTGCGCCCGCCACCTATGAGGCTGGCCCCTGGTGCCCAACCCATGTCGAAGATGGCCCGGAAAAGGCGGGTACATGGTTCTATGACGGCAAAGTTGTTGATGCGGACGGCGCGTTTTTCAGCAAGCTGGCGCTGCTTTATGATGATGACAAGTGGAACATTGTCGACCCCGACACTGGAGACATCCGCTACACTGCCACCCGTGAGGCCTGCGCCGCCGCCGCCCGGCCTGATGTGGACGAAGAATATGAGAACAGCTGCGTGCAATGTCTGGTCGATTATGTCGATGCGGATGTCAACGTGACCTACACGGTGCCGGTTGAACCTGTCACAGCTCGGCGCCCCACGGACATTCGCCGCATCGGTGCAGGCGTGGCCTTTAACGGCATCAGAATTGATGGTCCCGCCCCTGTCGAAGACATCCTGAGCGCCTATACTATTGCCGCCTTTGACGATTGCGCAGGCCATGTGAACCTGCATGTTGGCTATCACTATCATGCGGTGACCGCCGATTGCCTGACCGGCGCCGATCTGCCTGCCCACGGTCACGGCCATAACCATGATCATGACCATGAAACAGACCACGCCGCAACCCACGCAGCCATCGTGGGCCTCGCTCTGGATGGGCACTTTATCGCCACGCATCTGAATGCTGATGGCAGCGCTCCACAGGACCTGGATGCCTGTTTTGGCCATTCAAGCGACGGCCTAGGATACCACTACCATGCGGGAAAACCGGGCACGAACCAGAACCTTGGTTGTTTGTCAGCCCAGGTTGGATGCTCGAACGGTGCCGCAGGGGCGACATGTGATGCAACAAAACGACCACCGCGCCCTTAGTCAGGCAGACGGCCCTCTTGGTGTTCATCAACCAAGGAACCGCGCGGCGACCTCACCTGACATGTAACTCACACGCCCACCGGACAGGGTGGCAGCAACACGCTTGCTGTCCTGTTCCAGAACAACAAGGTCGGCGCGCAAACCCGGCTTGATCTCGCCGCGATCCGACAGGCTCAGCAGCAGCGCAGGCCCTTTTGAGACCAACGCCCATGCCGCGGCCAAATCCAACACACCTGCGCGTTCCAGCATCAAAGCGGCCCGGCGGGGGCTGGGGTAATGGTAGTCCGATGCCAAGGCGTCACACAGCCCCATGGAGATCAGCTCAAGCGCTGACACATTGCCATTGTGCGAGCCCCCGCGCACCACATTGGGCGCGCCCAGGATAATGTGATCGCCGCCCGCACGCGCGGCCTCTGCCGCTTCTAGTGTCTCGGGGAATTCGCTGATGGTTGCCCCGCGTGCGCGCCATGTGGCGCGTCCCTCGGCGGTTTGATCATCATGGGAGCCCATCCGCACCCCCATCTGCGCCAGCGTGGTACATAAGTCATCCAGCGCTGCGGGCACCTCATGGCGACGCGCGTGCATCTCTTGCATCATGGCCAGGTGGACTTCAGGATTGCGTGCGGCCTTCAACGCCTGCCCCACCAGCCGCGGCGGCTTTTTCCCCGCAGCCAGCTTGGCGTGGGGCAGATGGTCGTTGAACACCACGTAAGGTAAGCCAAAGCGCGCTATTTTCTCTGGCAGATCTGCGTAGTCTTCCAACATATGGGTTTCAAACCGCAGCTGCGGCATCAGGTCGGTCACCACCTGCGATTTCACTGTCGCCATGGCAGCAAAAACCCGCTCGGCATATTCCGGTGCCCGCAGCCCCCCTTCCCAGCTGTGAAACTGCGCCAGCACTGCAGTGGAGATCCCGTTCGCCGCCAGTTCGGTTTCGGCAGCCAACACACCTTGGTCCATTTCATTCATTGCGCCACGACGCGGTGCCAGATGGCGTTCAAATCCGTCCCCATGTACATCGACGATCCCCGGCAGAACCAGAAATCCGGACAGATCGACCTGACGTGCGTATTCGTTCGCTTGGATCATTCCACCGCCCAGCGTCAGCGTATCTGCACGCATAACTTCGCCAGAACGCAGGACATCCGCGCCGGTAAATGTGACCTCCAATGCTGACATGAGCATACCTTTCAAGACCTGACTTTGGCTTTTGCGCAGCACTTGCCTGTGGCCACGCAGAAAGTCAAATCAGGCGAAGGTCAGCGCGCTGTTTTTGGCTGTGCAGAAGGTGTTTGTGCCGCAGCCGGTTTGGGAGCCAAAGCCACAACGGCAATCCCGCCAAGGATCAAGGCTGAGCCGATCACCAGAGCCAAACCGATAGGCTCGCCCAGCAACAGCGCACCGCCAAGAATTGCAATAACCGGAACCATCAACTGCACGGTCGCAGCAACAGGTGCCGCCAGTTGCGGCAAGATCGCGTACCACAAGGCATAGCCCAGCCCCGACGTTACCGCCCCTGATACAATCGCCAGCACAACGCCACTTGCGGTGATTACTTGTCCGCCACCAGCCAACAGCAGCACCGGCAGGATCATCACACTGGCCCAGACAAAGTTCAGCGCGGTGGAGACCAAGGGCACTTTTACCCCACGTCCCAGCAAGGAATAAATCCCCCAGCCCAGACCGCTCGCGGCCATAAGACCTGCGGCCCACAGATCAACAGCGCCGCCATCGCGTGGCCACACCACATAAGCCAGCCCCACCAGCGCCAAGCCGGCGCCTGCCAATTGCATGGTTCCGGGACGTTGCACCGTCAGACCGCTCCAGACAAACATGGTGATCTGCACCACGGCAAACAGCACCAGCGCGCCCAGACCTGCATCCAGATCCTTATAGGCTAGAGCAAACCCAACCATATAAAGGGTCAACGAGGCCGCGCCCCACAGGCTGGCACGCCAGGGTTGGCGCAGCGGCAGTCCCCGAATGAAACACAGGCCCACCAATGTCACAGCCCCCGATACAAGGCGCAACAAGCCAAAGCCGGTGGCGTCCATCAACCCACCTCCAACGGCCGCGCGGCCGAGAACGGAATTGGCGGCGAACGCCACAAGGGTGAGACACAGGAGAATAAACAATCGCATGCCCCTCCTTAGCGCCCCTTGGCGGATCGCACTATCACCGAATTTCAAAACGTCGCGCGCGCCACCTCACAAATGCGTGCCCAGCGTCTAATGGGTCATCGTCTGTGTGCCCTGCAGCAGCGGCCCGATCTCACGCACCAGCAGCTTGCACAGGATGTTCAGCTGCTCGCGGTTGCTCGGTTGTTTACCGTGCAAAAGCCACAAAGAGAATTCTGGCACGTTCACCCCGTCCAGACGCAACAACGCCGGATCCTGCCGCGCGATAAAATGCGGCAGCAATCCAATCCCCTGCCCGGTTTTGACGGCTGCTGCGACCATGGCCAGATTGGCGCAACTGACCCGTCGTGTTGCTCCAAGTTTTGGCCACCTCAGATCCGGCACTGCAAACGGGTCATTCTCGACCGAAAAATGGCAAGGGGCCATCGTCAATGATTTCGCCAACAAACGTCGGTGGCCGAACAGATCGAATGAGATCCGTCCAACTTCTTGTCCCTCTTGTCCCGGTTTCAGGGACTGCGCCAGACACAGCGTCAGATCCGTGCCTTCGACAGGCCGGTTTAGAACGCTTCCTGCGGTGCGCAAACGGATCGACTGCACGGGCAATTCCCGTTGGATCCGATACCAGATAGGCAACAATAGATGTTCAAAAAACAGCTCGGAACAGCCCATAACCACAGGTTTGTTTGTAGGTTCGACTGTGGCGCGACCGCGGCGTTCCACCAAATCAGCAATGCTGCGTGCCTGGTCGGCCAATCCATGCCCGGCGTCGGTCAAGACCCAGCGTGGGCCTGCACGCTTGACCAGCACGGCTCCCATGCGCGCTTCAAGTTGCTCAAGGCGCGACGCGACTGCCTTCTGGCTCAGACCCAGCGCTTGCCCTGCAGCATTGGGCGATTGCACCTCCCCAACGGCCAACAGGACAGCCAGGTCACGCCAAATATCTGGCTCTGGCTTTTCCATAGATACAAAGTCTACCGGTTAATAAAATGCTCTGCCAAGAGCACAGCCGCAACACATGGCTGATATAATGTACAATTTACGGTTGCGAGTAGTTAACATTACAGGTGTAAGCAAACAAAGATGTGCTTGCCCGGCAACATATCACGGACATCGACAAGCGAACCTCCCAAGCTCAACCGGGAATAGCGATCGATCTCATGTGTTGGGCCAAAGCTTGTTGTACAACATACGACGGTGATTTTCCCCAATCGCGTGCCAGAAGATCAATCTTGGAACGTATTTTCTGAGGGAGTTGCAAAGGCAGCCCTGATCCGGCGTATGCCTGTTCACCTAGGTCCTCTAATCCTTTTGCAAGTTCGACCGTAACAATACGTCGAAGCTGATCAGCCAAGGATCCTTTACGCCCGGAACGCGTAACTGCCGCGCGCAAGAGATTTCTCTGCTCGAGAGACACAGGAACAACGATACGGCGTCTGGGATCTTTGCGTGACATTTTGCAGCTATCCACCAACTGTTTCCAAAAGGCAAAGAGAAACGCAGACTTCCTGTCGCGTTGCATCGGTCAGATGCCGAAAACGCAATCCTTCAGACGAAAGCGACATGAATCGCCAAAAAACGACCATTTTTTCATCATCCTGTTAGGAAAATCCGATAGATTTTCGCTAAATCGTAAGAGATCAAGACAAGTTTGTATGCGCACGAGGCGCAACAGGCTATCAAAGTCCCACATCAAAAGTCGCCATCGTTACAAAGCTGGACCTCCATCTATTTGAGAGGTCTTGGAAGTGTTGTGTAGCCAAATTTTGTTTGGACCTACTCCGCACAAGCCAACATGAAGCACGCGAGCTGTCTCGCGTGTGTAAATTTGACAGACGCAAGGAGTTACGACCATGAATTCCGACCAAAATCTTGACTGCCGTGGCCTACCTGAAGCGCTTGCTGTGCTTCGGATCAAACAAGCCCTGCATTGTGCCTCGATGGATGCTGCAAAGGTTCACGTTCAGATAAGCGAAGATTGCTGCCAGGATGCCATTCAAACTGGTCTCCGGTCCGAAAACGCCTGTGTTGCTGTTATGGAAGTCTGCTAGCGACAGTGTCGCTCTTTTCCGGGGCGCACCAAGCGTTTCCATTCAAAACCAGCACACAAATATTGTGGAGCCAGCTCACCCTCTGGCTCATAGCCATTTGTTGTTAAAGTCTTTTCCCTGAGCAGATTGACGTACACGTGGTCAAACCCGCTCTTGATTACAAAATTGCGAAGAAAGTGGCATGTTCATTTTCCATGTTCGCATAAGGATCCACTATGCCTGCGGACGATACGCCCAAGACCACGACATCTCAGAACGCAACTTCCAGCCCACACGTACCGGCATTTGCGTTTGACCCCTCGGATCCCTGGACACAAACGTTCCAGGAAGGTTTGGAAAGCGCAAACCTGACGGGCAAGCGCGTGTATGAAGTGGGTATCGGCACAGGAATGAACGCGGTGTTCCTGCTGAAGAAGCTCAAAGCCGCACGAGTGTCAGGAAGCGATTTGGATCCTCGCCTTGCGGAACTGGCCGCCCAAAACGTCGCCGAGCTTGCCCCAGGCGATCAAGATCGTTTTCACCCGATTGTGGGCTCAGTAAGCCTGATTGACACGGACGCAGCCAAAGCAGAGATCACCAAAACGGACATTATTATCGCCTGTTTGCCCCAAGTTACGTCACCCGATGACGAGGCGTTCGCCGTTTTTCGTGACGCGCATGATGTGGACCTTGGCGAAGGCGCTCACCAACGCAGTGCCGACCATATTGCGCATTACTACCCATGGTCGGTATTCAATTGCTTGCCCTTTAATTCAGTCGGGCTCGGATTGAACGAGGCGCTTTTGCGCCGCTTAAAGAAATCCGCGCCCCAGGCCGAAGTGATTTTGAATTTCGGTGCGCGCATTCCACCCGAAACGATCTGCGCCATGTTCGAGGCCAACGGGTATAGCCCAACAATTCTTCATTCGCGCATCGTGAAACAAGATGCAGGCACTGACATTTCATTCTTTGTGACCCTGGAAAAAGCGATGCAAGGTACCGGACTTGAGCAAGACCTGATCTGCGCATTCTTCGCCGACCCAGAGGGACAAAAGCCAATAAGCGCAAGAGATGCGCACAAACTGCTAGAAGACGACCCGGAGCGTCCGCTTTTTCACGAAGTCTGTGTCATTCGCGGCAAGCCTGTCTAAGGTCCATCGGACGAATTTGCCTTTAGGATTAAAAATGACACGTCCCGCTCCTATTCTTGGTGTTTATCTGAGTGAAACCTTGGACCTGAAAGAAATCTATGGCCAGGCTCTGGATGCTGATGATGTCCTGATCTTGCAACCCGAACAGGTAACCGACCCAGAGGCCGTAAAGTTTGCTGTCTGTTGGGCGCCAGGTGCACAGGATTTCGCAGCCTATCCAAACCTAGCACTGGCCATGTCGGTTGGAGCCGGTGTGGACGCCTTGTTGGCACACCCTGGGTTAACCGACGAAGTCACCATTGCGCGCGTACGTGACCCGCATCAAGCGGCCCTGATGGCAGGATATGCGGCGCACGAGGTGCTCCACTATGAACGTGAATTTGATGGATTGATGCAAAACGCAAAAGACGCGATTTGGCGGCCATTGCCAATGCACGCGCCAGAGCGCAGTGTCGTTGCAGTCCTTGGCAACGGTACTATGGGGCAAGCCGTGATCGAAGCCCTCAAGGTTCTTGGTTTCACCATACACGTTGCCTGCCGCTCCAAACCGGACGCACCAATAGGCGACGTGACCTACTTTACCGGTGACGCCGCAAACAAGGATGCTGCCAAAGGGGCTGACTATTTAATCAACGTGCTGCCGCTGACGAACACGACAGAAAACGTTTTGAACTCTGAACTTTTTGCGGGCCTCAACACGGGTGCCCGATTGATCCAAATTGGACGCGGTGAGCACCTTGTCGAAAGCGATTTGCTAAAAGCCCTGGAAACCGGACAGCTCGCCGGGGCGACACTGGATGTGTTTCGCACGGAACCTTTGCCCCGGGACCATCCTTTTTGGTCAGATAAACGTCTGCGCATCACGCCCCATATTGCCAGCGATTCAATGCCTGAAATCGTCACGGAACAAGTCGTGGAAACGGCTCGTGCCTTGCGCGATGGCACTCCGCTTCGCCTCGCTGTCGCACGGTCTCAAGGGTATTAAAAGGTGCATACAGCCCCAAAAGTATCCGTCAGACAGTCAGAGCCAACGCCCGATCTGCCTCGGCAGTCGATGGGGCAGAAGCCCCACCTAAACTTTCCTCAACGGAACTTGACCCAATGACATTGCGATATGCCGCCATCACCGACCGCCTTTATGATCTGGGCGGTGACAAATGGGCGGTCCACAATGCCGCGCGTCGCCGAATAGCCGCCGGTGACACCATTGTGGACCTCACCATTGGCGAGCCGGATGTGCCCACAGATCCAGAATTGGTTGAGGAATGCGTGAAAGCTCTGCGTGCGGGGCGAACACGTTACTCAAACGGGCGCGGTGAGACGAACCTAATCAATGCATTGATCGACACCTACGCACCCCGGTTTCCAGATATTGCACCCGACAATATTCTGTGTTTCCCCGGCACCCAAACTGCGCTGTTTGCCGTCATTCAAGCCTTGGCTGAGACTGGCGACGGCGTCCTGATCGGCGATCCCTATTACGCCACATATGAAGGCGTGGTGCAGGCCACCGGCGCCCATGTTCAGCCGGTCCCACTGCGCATGGAACATAACTTTGAATTGCAAGCAAACGATTTGGCCGCTGCTATCACTGCAGACAGCAAAGTCCTTTTGCTCAACACGCCACACAATCCAACCGGAGCTGTGCTGTCCCGGAAAACGCTTCAGGATCTGGGTGAGTTGTGTGTGGAACACAACCTTTGGATTGTCTGCGATGAAGTCTACGAGAGCCTCACGTTTGGCACGCCTTTTGCTTCGCCCCTTGAAATCCCTGCGTTGCGGGAACGCACCATTGTCACCTCCTCCATCTCCAAGACACATGCCGCGACGGGTTTTCGCAGCGGTTGGACAATTGGACCAACCGAATTGTCACGCCGTATCTTGCCGATTTCCGAAACCATGTTGTTCGGCAACCAACCTTTTATCGCCGACATGACCGAAGCCGCCCTTCGCGGCAACTTTGACACGGCCGAGCGTATGCGTACCGCCTTCACACGCCGTGCGCATATGATCCACGAAGCCTTGGCCGACGTTCCCGGCCTATCGGCCTCTCTCCCACAAGGAGGGATGTTCATTATGATAGACGTGTCAAAAACCGGTTTTGATGGCGAAACCTTAGCTTGGCGTTTGCTCGACGATTATGGTGTGGCGGTAATGCCCGGAAGTTCCTTCGGTACCACAGCGACATCGTTGGTCCGCTTGGCTCTCACAGTACCGGACGATGTTCTTCACACCGCCATTACGCGTTTGATTGACCTGTCTGTTGCCAATTGCGGTCCTTGATATGCAGACGGCTATCAACGTCTGAGTGCAACACTAGACGACTGGGGCAACCGGGAACGCGATCACGCGGTGAACAAAGCCAACCGGGGCTTTCCTTGCACCAAGCGGAGCACCTGTGCAGTTTGCTTGATTAACCCGGCGTAAGCTTCGTTGATGTTTTTCCCTGTTAAGGCAACACGGCTCAGCTTTACTTTTCCCAAATCACTTTTAGCGCAAAAAATGAGCGGCTGCGTCCGTTCACAACATGCATCCGCGCTGCGGTTCTCGCTGCACGACAACCTCACAAAGCCTTCAAACCTATGTGAACGCCAGTCAAAAAGGTGATTGCTGAGCCGGGCCTTTAACCTTTGATTAACCATCATCAGGGTCAAAGAATTTTCTGTCATTTATGTGATGTCGCGTGACCGTAAACCACCGATCAGCAACGTTTTTTCATGCAGGACCGATGCTACAAAAAGCCATCTCGGCCGTGCCGCACCTGACTCCCCTTCGTTAATTTTCGCGGGAGCAGCCACGGCCGCAGACGACCTCAGAATGGGTTTATTTAGGAGATAAGACATGAAGACTTTGACAGCGGCTTTGTTGCTTACGGCATTGGCAGCACCTGTATCCGCAACCACCCTGCGCATTACTGTTACCAACACACAAGGCGATACTGGTTTTGCTTTGGCACCGGTTTACAGCGCGTTCCATGACGGTTCGTTTGACTCGGTCACCGTGGGTGAAACCGTAACAGCCGGTGTTGAGACACTGGCCGAACTGGGAAACCCAGCGGCCGTTCGCGCAGAACGTATCGCAGCACTCCCGAACTCGGCCGGTGCCGCAGTTTCTGCAGGCGCTCTTCTGGGCGGCGCAACACAAAGCACAGAAGTTGAAATTACCGACTTTGAAAATCAGCGTTTTTTCAGCTTCCTGTCGATGATCCTTCCATCCAACGATCTGTTCATCGCCAATGATGATGCCACAGCCTTTAACCTCTTCAACGATGACGGTAGCTTTATCGGCACCCAGACCATCGCGGTGAACGGATTGAACGTTTTCGACGCGGGCACAGAGGTGAATGATGCTTCTGTCACCGGCGGAGCGGCCTTTGTAGCAGGCTCGGCCGCCCCTGGTGGCGTGAACATCGAAAGTGGCAGCGCCACCGCAGGGTTTGCAGCCTTGGAGGACTTCCTGGGTGTCGAAACCGCTCCTGGCTTCGTTCTTGCTTCAGGCACCGGCACAGGTTTCTTTAGCGACATCAGCAACGCCAGCCAGTTCTCTCTGGCAACCATCACCATCGAAGAGGTTGCACCAGTACCACTGCCCGCAGGCGGTATGCTGCTGCTGTCCGGTCTGGCATTCGGTGGCTTTGCAGCACGTCGCAAAGCAAAACGCGCTTAATTAGAACAGCATGCCGCCAGCGTTGGTTGGCGGCATGCTCTCGTGAATAGGCTCTGCATCATTTTCGAACGTCAGATGGCCACTGGGCGTCGATCGGATCGCGTCCATCAAAGATTGGCGATGCGCGGCAAAAGCTGGCGACAGACTGCCTTTTGAGCAAGGCATCATCATGCGTATCTGACATGCGCCTGTGAAAAGAAAATGGCTGTGAAGTATCCGTTATCACAATTCGATAAGTAGCTCCCTTGGCAAGGCCCGAAAGGACACCCGCTTTTCGAATGTTTGAAACCCGAAATTGCGAAGTGTGACAATTTTCGGCAGATCAGGCAGTTGGCTTTATCTTTTTAGAATCGAAACCACTCGGCTCAGGACCCGTTGATTTCCGCTTGGTAGCGTGATTAACGGTCTAAAAAACGAGCGGTGAATCTGTCTGATCTATTTTGGCTAACAGATGCGCAGATGGCACGTCTTGAGCCTTTCTTCCCCAAGTCCCACGGCAAGCAGCGCGTCGATGATCGGCGGGTGTTGAGCGGGATTATCTTTATCAATCGCAACGGCTTACGTCTGGGCGACGCGCCTGTGGAACACAGCCCGCACATGACGCTCTACAACCGTTGGAAACGTTGGAGCGACAAAGGGATCTTTTCCAGGATGATGGCCGGTCTTGCTGGCCGGCATGGCGACGAGAAGACGGCGATGATAGACGCAACCTATTTCAAAGCGCATCGAACAGCGACCAGTACGTGGGTAAAAATGGCGAAGTCTTCCACAGCCTGCGTGCGGCCCAAACCCTGATCGAAGAATGGAGAGAGCATTACAACACCAAACTCAACATACTGGACCTGTCGCTTTTTCGTGCCGCACCAATTGGTCGTCTAAGGCACTTTCAGTTCGAATGCGACCGGGCTTTTCCAGCCCAATGTGAGTGCCGCCGTCGCGGATTGTAGAACCCATTTATGTAATTGAAGATCGCCATCTCCGCTGCCCGTCGCGTTGGCCAGGGCTGTCTGCAGATCAGCTCTGCCTTGATCGGAGCCCGGCAGGGTATTGCGCAGCAATGGCCCGAGAGGGGTTTTTGAAGAAGGTCTCAACGGCAGAGTTGTCATAACAATTTCCCTTGCCGCTCATCGATACCCTGAAGCCGTACTGACGAAGAAGCTTCTGATAATCATGCGAGCAGTATTGGCTTCCACGATCCGTATGGTGGATGCAGCCCTTGGCCGTCTATCGCAGCGCGACCGCCATCTTCAATGCCCGGATCGCAAGATCGCGCTTCATCCGGTTGCTCACAGCCCAGCCGATCACGCGCCGAGAATGCAGGTCCAGGATGACAGCCAAGTACAGCCAGCCTTCGCGGGGCTAGACGTAGCTGATATCGCCTGCCCACTTCTGGTTCGGTTGATCGGCGCGGAAGTCCCGGTTCAGCAGGATCGGCGCGATGTTGAACGCCTGGTTGCTGTCCCCCTCTCGGCAGACTGCTTTGCAATCGCCTGCCGGGCAGAGGTCGTCACCTTGTACTTCTTGGACCGTTCAACCCGGATGCGGTTCTCGCGTATGAGCCTGCCGACGCGGCGGTGGCCAATGTTCAAACCCAGCTCTTTCAGTTCTTCCGTCATTCTCGGAGGGCCGTAGCTGCCCAAGCTGAGACGAGACTGTTCTTTGATGTGAGCCAGGACGACGACGTCCGTCCGCTGCCTTTGGCTGGCAGGTCGGCTGCGATAGGCACGCAGGCCTCGTTCGCTGACATCTAAAACCTTGCAAAGACGGTTATGCGCTTCCCGCCTCGGCTACCGTAGCGCCTGTTGTATCAAATTGGATTCTATGCCGCTGGAAAAATTGACATCATGCAGTGTGCTTTCGGAATACGCAGATATGTCAGAAACGGCATTCTCTTTGAGAATGAGCGGCAATCTCATCGGGAGATGCGCGTCATCCATCTGGGAATACGCAGTTTTCTTTGGGCTACCGCCCCCCAGCCCCAGAGGTCATCGTTCCAAAGGAACTCAGGCCAATCATGCACTAACATTAAAATTGGACCACCCAAGTGGGGCTGATCAGCCTGAGACAGGCAAACTAGACATCTTACTAGAAGGCGCCCTGTCAGGGCTTCTCACGCTGGCCTTAGGGGCAAAACGCAAAGAAGGCCTAGGCTCAAAAAACCAAGCCATTTTTGATTATGTATTGTTTGATTTTTGGTTGCGGGAGTAGGATTTGAACCTACGACCTTCAGGTTATGAGCCTGACGAGC
>CANMIX010000006.1 GCA_947497985.1 uncultured Paracoccaceae bacterium | reverse complement strand
GGTTGACGGGGCTCGAACCCGCGACCCCCGGCGTGACAGGCCGGTACTCTAACCAGCTGAGCTACAACCGCGCATCAAACTTTCATATCCCCTCCGGGGCGGCCCTAATACCCCTAGGGAGGGAAGCAGTGGCGCGGTTGACGGGGCTCGAACCCGCGACCCCCGGCGTGACAGGCCGGTACTCTAACCATCTGAGCTACAACCGCTTGCTGCATCATCCAGCGTCGCCGCTGAACGTTGGGGTGTAATATTCTCAGCCCCTTGAGGCGTCAAGCGGTGAAATGGGTTTTTCGCTGTTTTCGCTGTTTTTTTTATCGCGCTTTAGACAAGGCGTTGACCGGACACAAAAAAACGCGTCGCACCGCCACAACTGCGCAGGATGCGGTGCATCAATCTGCTCGCAGCATTGCTCGCTTTTGGTAGAGCAATCATCAGAATAAGGGAAGAAATGGTGGGTCGTGAGAGGCTCGAACTCCCGACATCTTCGGTGTAAACGAAGCGCTCTACCAACTGAGCTAACGACCCGGTGAAGGCGGATTTAAAGAATGGCGTGAGGGAGCGCAAGAGGCCAAATGCAGTTTTTGTGAAAAAACTTTCAAGTCTCGCGCAGCACCGTTTCTTCTCCGTTTTCCAAGACATAGATACATCCCTGCTCATTCGACAGAGCCGCCATCTCACCCCTGTTCAGGCCACAAACGATCCCACGCAGAATTTGTCCCCAAAGGCCATGTGCAACCAGAACCGTGGGACATTCCAACCGGTCCAATGTTGTTTGCACCCGTCCAGCAAAGGTCTCGAACCCTTCGCCGCCGGGCGCTTCGCAAAACAAGTCCAACACCTTGGGACAGGCCGCTGAAATTTCGGGGTAAGTCTCGGCGATTTCACCCAATGTCAGCCCTTCGAATGCTCCCGCTTGCGCTTCTGCCAACAAGGGGTCCGTTACAAAAGGATGCGCGCCCAGTGCGATTTTGGCAGTTTGCTGCGCGCGTCGCAGCGGAGATACCAGACAAGGCGGTGCGTCCTGCCTCAAAATTGGCGCCACCAAACGAGCCTGGTGATGGGCCTGTTTAATCCCCAGCTCGGTCAGGTCAGATTCCATCTGACCTTGAACCCGGTGTTCGGCGTTCCAAAAAGTCTGCCCATGACGCAGAAACCAGATTTTGGGATAATGCGCCATTTAGACCTCCGTCGATTGGTTTCCAAAACCGCTACAGCGCGCCGCACCTCAGTGCAATCATTGTAAACCTCACGGTACAATTTGCCGCGAAGCTTAACCTCACACGGCCACTGACATGTCGACATAGAACGGGGAACCGGTGGCGCAACCGTGAACCTGTTGATGCTGATCGTGTGTTGGCTGTGCAGGTGGGTTGATCTGTGAGGCAAAGGCATTTCCTCCGGTACAGGATCCTTGGCCATGGACAAGGCATCGAAACGCAGAAAGTCGTCACCGGGGAAATTTGTCTTCCATCTCTTACGATCCGTCTCATGGAGCCAAAAGGCCCGTTGTGGTTTCGAACAGGCGAACTCAGAGGCCGACCTTGTCTACAAACCGAGTCAGTCCGTCAGCAACGAATGTGCGTGACCAAAACGGTCACGCGCACCTGTCATCACAACCGACACAATTAAGTCGGCCTCATGGTTTTGTGTTGCTGCTATACTGTGGGTTTGCCAGACGCGCTGTGCAGAGCGGGCCTACTGTGCGAGTGCTGCGGTCAGACTTTGTTTGAACAATC
Organism: uncultured Paracoccaceae bacterium; assembly: GCA_947497985.1. Taxonomy (GTDB): domain Bacteria; phylum Pseudomonadota; class Alphaproteobacteria; order Rhodobacterales; family Rhodobacteraceae; genus Epibacterium. The sequence goes on along the minus strand of CANMIX010000006.1, from coordinate 251,410 downwards.
GTTTGATGGTCGCTTCAAGTTTTTGCCTCTCGGCGGCTGAATAACCTGTTGCCGTTTCGCGGAATGGAACGCCCGACACGGGTTTAGCGAACTCTACTGTGAATAGAGACAGCTCAGACGTTATTGCCCGGGTTGCGATCGGTGACGTCGACTGGCGTGTCTGCGTCGCTACGTCGTAAACGTTCAGGTAAATGTCCACATATTCGAATTGAGCCGCAACATTCCCCAGCGCGCCAAGACTGAAATAGCCATACGCAGGCGGTGCACCAGTACGGTTGTTGATCTGAGAAAGGGAGGCGCCAGGCTCAAGTATCGCGATTTTGTCGAGATTTGCAGCCCGTGCTGCCGCAAATACTGGGGCCAATGCGCCATTTGCGCGTTTCCCGAAAATCGGGGACGAGACCGACGCCCTGTTAGGTGTTGAGATAACGGATGCCTTGGCGACGCCAGACCGGCGCAACGCTGCAGCCAACTCACGCTCAGAAAACCCGTTCATGTCCCATGAACGTGTGTCGAACTCGGTATATGAATTGTTGAAAACCGTGGCTCCGATATGCGTATTTTGGAACGCATTTGGGAGCGCCGAATACACTCCAACTCCGCCTGCACCCGTCGAGAGACTGGCGACAGGTGACCGCACAGCCTCGCTGCACGCACTTAGGGCAACCAACGACATTGCGACAAATATCAGTGAAATCTTTCTTAACATTTTCTTTCTCACTCGAAACATTAGTTTGGGTTCAATCAAAGAGGGACAGATCGAGCCTTTGTGGTTCACCTAGCCAAAACGCGTTGCGGGTGTGATCTGCCAGATGATCGGAACTTTTGGCGTGGCACAATATGGACAGATCTCCGCGATTTCCAAGGAGCCATGGCAACAGCGCGCTGAACTCTTCATTGGTGCAGTCCAGCTGGCACGACGGCATGGGGTGTGGCCCAATTGGCCGCATGTGCATGCGCCCCAAATCGACACCAAAAAGTTTAGCGGCCTGTTCGCAAAGATCGGCCGCCGCATCCTTTGATGTGTCATCGAAGTAGACATGAGCGTGGAAGCCGTTGATGTTATGCGACGGCACGCGAGCCTGCGTGGATGTCAGGTCCACATGACCTTGGGGCAAAGACTTCACGCGCTTCTCCAATATCCGAAGCCTTGGCATATGGCGTTTGCGATACAGGAACCTTGCCCAAGTCGCAAAAACCCGCGTGGCGATCCCAGCGTCAATAGTGATTTCTTCCTCAATCCGACTGCCAGTGTCCGTCGGGACCACTGTCAAAACATGGCGCCAGGATTTGACGCCTGCGCCCACCTCCTCGGACTGGAATGACATTGTGGCCTGATCACAAGTCACAACGGTCATTTCATACGGTTGGTAGGGCAGCTTTCCAAACAGCGAGACCTGAACTTTGATGTGTTGCCCGTCGTGGATTTGCCCACTGGGCAGGTCACGAAACTCCAACAGCCCACGGGTGACTGTCTGGAGGTGATCCAAATCCGTCGCAACGGCCCAGACATGCTCTGCGCTGAAGGGGTATTCATGAGACAGTTTCACAGTGGTCGTCATAGCAGCTTCTTTCTAAACAAAGGCCGATGCCTTTTGCATGCGAATAAAGGCCGCAACGTCGAGGCGATGCGGCCCAGAGGATTTACCCTTTGGTTGGGCCATAGCGCTCTAACAACCGCGTGAAGTAGAGGGTTTCCGACACCTCTTTGGCGTTCTGAGGACCCGTGATCTGCTCCAAAAGTTCAATCGCGGCCGCATAGCTAACCAAGGATCCGTTGCTGGTCACGATGTTCTTGTCGACGACGACCGTTGCGTCGATGTCGATACGGACGCGGGGGTGGTTCAATTTCAGCCACACCTCGCCACCGGGATAGGTGGTAGCATTGACCCCGTTCAAAACGCCCGTTGCAGCCAGCACGTAGGCACCAGAACAATTGCTGGCGACCCAATCGGCCTCAGATACTTGTTCGGAGACATAAGTCATAAAGGCTTTGTCGTCCAAGACCGGGTCCATGTCATACCGGCTGCCCACAATGATCACCTCGACATCGGGAGCATTTTCAATCCCATAGTCGGCTTCGATTGTGACCCCTTCGTGGGTGCGCACCGCCCCTGCCTCGGGCGCGATTGTGACCAGTTCATAGCCTTCGATGATCTCATTCTCAATCGCGACACCAAAGACCTCCATCGGGGCAATCACATCACTGGTTAAGACGCCATCGAACAGCATGACGCCAATCCGCTTGGGCGCGTTTTCGGCCCAAGCTGGCAAGGATACCGTTGCCAGAACAACAGCGCTGACGGCGATGGATTTAAGGCACATCGTAACGGATCGGTGGTTTGGGGAACTCATTCTAAATCCTAAGCTTTGCTAAAAAGTAAGACTGGCATGCGCCGCAATTGGGTAACCTCGGCGCATGCTGGAGGGCATGGGAACAGATCAAACTTGCTCAAAGGCCGCACGATATTGGGCATCTGGATCGGGCGTCAGCATGGACGGTTGAAAACGGATCATCTGAATATCGCTGACCCCAATTTTCCGAAGCCACCAATCCAGATAGCTGGACTGGAAATCCTGTCCAAATCCGGGATCAATGCCGGGCTCCCAGACCGCGCTGCTGATGACGACAGTTGCCGTCTTGTCCTTCAGCAATCCGATGTATCCCGTTTCCGGGTCAAAGCCATACAACACGCCAGGTTGGGTGATAATGTCGATGTATTGCTTCAACCGGTATGGGACACCGCCGTTCCACATCGGCACGTTGATGACATAGTGATCCGCTGCAAGAAACCGGTCGGAGATCTTGGTCATCAGATCCCAATTGGCTTGCAGTGCATCAGTCATCTGACCTTCGCCAAACAGGGTCATCTTGGCCGCGGCCCAATCGCCATCAAACTGCGGCAACACTTCATCCCATAGATCGACAGTATCGATCTCCAACGCTGGGTTGGTTGCACGCTGCTTGTCGATATGGGCAAGCGCAAGTGCGCGGGATTTCGATTTCTCACCTCTGGGAGAGGCCGAAATATGCAAGAGCTTCGCCATACTAAATCCTTACTTGAAGTGGGTTCGTGGCCTTGTTCGCCATTATTGGCGCAGCGCTTCCAGATCGATTTCCACGTCGATTTTTGGGCCAAGGCCAAAGGCGACCAGCTGGTTCATGCCAAAATCGGTTCCGTCGATGCTTGCGGTGGCCGAAAACCCGGTTTTGACAGTGGATGCGTCCCACGGCAGCGGCATTTCGTTGTTCCAGACCACGTCCAGCGCAACTTCTTTGCTGACCCCAATCATTGTCAAATCGCCATAGACGACTGCGGTGCGCTCACCTGTTTTTTCAATCCGGGTGCTGTCAAAGGTGATTTCAGGAAATTCAACAAAGTTCAGGAAATCCGCACCGCCCATGTCGCGGTCGCGCTGTTCGGAATTGGTATCGAGGCTGTCTGACGCGATGACCACTGAGACAGAGCTTTTAGTGACATCGTCTTTGTCGAAGCTGATGTCACCGGAGACCGCCCGGAACATGCCGCGTGCATTGGCCCAACCGGCATGGCTGACGCTAAAGGTGACCCAGGTGTGGTCTTCGTGAACCAAGTAGACGTCTGCCGCCTGCGCCAGAGGCGCCGTGGCGATAAGCAAAGCCGCAGCAAGGGTTGAGCGAGAAAAATAGGTCATGTTTTTTCCTTTTGGAGAGAGGTTGGTTGAAGGTGAGTGTTAAAAGTTGGAGAGAGCCATCAGAACGGCAGGGATCGCGATCAGAAGACCTGCTGCGCCATAGGCGAGCGGCTGCATAAGGGTCGGCAGACGTGCAAATTTACGATCTGCAAAAGGCAATGCGATCATCGTTAGCAGCAGCAGATAGCCAGCCACGCTGAGGTTTGTTGCAAAGGTGGAGAGCTGCACCAGCATCAGCCCTAGCCCAAAGGTCAAAGCGTTCAGCACCTGTTGCGAGGTGTGAATTTGAGCCGGACTATGTTGGGGAGGTAGAAGTAGCGCCAAGACATGCCCGCCCAGGAAAACCGAGAGAGAAATCATAACCTGTCCTAGCCCCAGATAGCCGCCAAGCGACGCCAACGCGCAAGCAGTGGCGGTCATGGCAAGCAGAGTTAGGGGCCAGGCAAACCGGGAGGTGCTCCGCATGCTTGGCAAGTTGGGTACAGTTGAAAACAATAGGATCGTTAAGATGGGGAGCAACCATTGAAGGGTCCAGCGTCCAGCCATCAGGGGGCGCTGGATCAGCCAGAGAAAACAGGCGCTAGCAAATAGCGTCAGCACGAGAGATTGCCCCCGTGGGCCAAGCCGTGCACAACAGAACAAAACAGCCGGGGATAAAAGGAGAGCAAGCCCAAGTTTTTGCTTTGACGTCACCGGTGGAATTGGGGGAACGCCTTCATGCAGGAGATAGATCAGCGCGATCGCCGCACTGGATAAAACGGCAATAACGATAGGCCCAAACAACCCTTTCATGACCGCAGCCCCGAACGCCAGACCGGCCGCCATCGGAGCCAAAACCAGAAAAATCAGATACTCGAACGCCATGTTGAAGCCTTTGAAACACCGTTAGATCGCTGGCTTCGGAAGTATCACTGACGAATTTGTGGATTAAGCCCACTGTTATTTAATGACTATCGCCACTACGTTGATAGTCATGGACCGAATTGATCTCATGAAGACCTTTCTGAAGGTCGCTGACACCGGCTCGTTCACCGCGGGAGCTGAAAAGTTGGGGATGACGCCACAACTTGCCAGCAAATACGTGCGCGCCTTGGAGGACGAGTTGAGCGCGCAGCTTTTTCACCGTTCCACCCGGCGCGTCACCTTGTCTGATACTGGCACCGCCTTCTATGAACGGTGCGCGCGGTTTGTCGCAGACTTTGAAGAGTTGAAAGCCGATGTGAGACAAGACACCTGCGCGCCGCGCGGTGATCTGCGGATCACGGCTCCCCACTGTTTTGGCGAAAAATATCTCTTGAGCGCGTTGGCGGATTTTTCGGAACAATTTCCAGAAATCCACGCCACGCTTGAGCTGACGGACCGGTATGTCGATCTGTTGGAAGATGGTATGGATTTGGCTATTCGTATCGGATCGCTGGCGGATTCATCCCTATTTGCACGCCAGATCGGAATGGCATCGGTGGTTGTCTGTGCAAGCCCTGAGTACCTTAGCGCCGCACCCAATTTGTCGCATCCAGCTGAACTGGCGATGCACGCTTGCGTGGTCGACACAAATTTCAGGATGCGCAACAAGTGGACCTTTACCGTCGATGGCAAATCCGAGGTGTTTGAGGTTGCCAGCCGACTAAAAGTCAACAATGCAAATGCAGCGCGGACCTTGGCCCTGAAAGGACGCGGCGTGGTGCTGACACCCAGCTATATGGTCACCGATGATCTCGCCAACGAGCGACTGGTGCAGCTGCTGGGTGAATTCACCACGGCAGAGCTGGCGATCCATGCGCTCTACCCATCAAAACGCCACCTCACAGCACGGGTGCAGCGCTTCATTGAATTCATCGCCAAACGAGTTCAACACTTAAGATGAATCCAGATACCGCAATGACCACGTGGATTATCTGATCCGCTTCCCAAACATCGGCGCAGGTCAGAAAGTCAGCACAGATTGCTTGGCCCAGCATCGTTTCAAACAGAAATAACGCAGCAATGACGCACGTCATTTATTCCCTTTTTTGTCAAAAACAGGAGGGAACAATGACGGAAAACAACACCAAAGCGGACTGGCAAAAACAGGCCTCTAAAGACCTCGCTGAGGGTCGCAGCCACCTAGCCCTCGCGCGCTACGCTGAGAAACTAGCCGTGTTGACAAACACCTCCAAGGAGGAGGCAATTGATCATCTCGCAGCGTCTTGCGTCATGGATGTGGCGGAGCATGGGTCGCAGAAATCACGGCTTGCTTTGGCGCCCAAACACAAGGATGTACACGCGTTGAACCAGGCCCTCCGGTCCTAACTGCGCGAAGGACAACCGCGAGACATAGAACATTTCTATCACACAGAAACCGGGCCCCGCGCCTTTGCCGCCAGGGATCGGCTGGTTTTGGCAAGAATGACAAGGATCTGAGCGTTCCTGAATTTTGCGTTCTTCCTCCGAATTCTCCTCGGTCATAATGCCGGAAAAATTCCACTTCTGAACACCACTATTTTTCGGGGGGATTACACGCACCGGCCGAACTGATGGCACTGCCGCGCAACTGTATCCTGAACCACGTTAAGGGGTTGGGGTTTTTCTTCACAGAACGCCTGACCCATGCCAATATTTGGCCCTTCTGCAATCACTACGCCGCCAACGCCCTGGACCTGGAAGGCGCGCGCCTGCCGTCAGATCCAAAAGTGACCCTTGTCGCGCCCGCTGGCTTTATTGGAGGTGTAGCGTGATTGGGCGCGGCAGGGGTGCCTGCCTGTTTCCACACGCTTTCAGGTGCGGGCACTCCCCAGCGCGCAGGTTAGTGCTCGGGCTAGTGCCCCTTTTAAAGTACAGAGGCGAGGCACTCAGCGTCACGCGGCGTGTAGATCCGATCTTTCAGCCCAAAGCGCAATTGCAACGCCACCCGGGCCGAGATCTTCAACCCGGCCAGCACCGTCTCAGCGGTGGCGATGCCTCGGGCAATGGTCTCATCACAATGGGCGCGATCCTCGGAGTCAAAAAGCATCCAAGTCTCAACCGCTTGCCAGAACTGTGCGTAGCTCAGGGGCTGCAACCAGTCTTCAACGGCTTGGATATCTTCAAACATGCTCTGATCATACCACGCCCTGCACATGCCTTGCAAATTTGGAGCGTATTCTCATGAGCTTATCCCCCTATGACGCAGTGCGAGAGACCTATCGGCTGGCGCTTCGGCAATCGCTGCAAAGAGCCTTGGTGACCCAGAAAGACTGGGAAAAATATTTAAAGATCGCACATGAGGCAGCCACGCGCACCGATCAGGAAAACACCTCGTTCCAGCAAGACTACAAACACCGCCTGGTTGAGGCCTATGACGTCATCTTGCGTGAGCAGAATGCGCGCCAGTTGAACCACCCAAAACCCAGCTGGGCCGTGGACACCCCACTCAGCAATGAGCGTCTCAATCTCATGGCGCGCAATCGCGTACAGGCCGATCACGACGCGCGTCTGTTGATGATCCGCACCGATGAGATGGATCAATATCAAGACCTGTCTAAAGACCTGGCGGCCCGCGCCACCATCCGCAGCCAGGCGCGCGATCAGCGCAAGGACCAGGCCAAAGAAGCCTTCACCCAAGTGAAGATCAAAGACCCGCAACACACACCCAGCCGATCCGGCCCAACCCGTTCATAATAGGAGACCAACCAGATGAGCACTCAATCAGATCAACATGACCGCATTCAAGCCGCCCGCGACAGCTATTCGGGCAAAAGCCTGACCAACAGCCAGTTGCAGTCCGCCTGGGCGATCTCGAGCATTTTGCACAGTCAGATTCAAAAGACGGGCTCGTTCCGCGAACCGCTCACAGATTACGCTCACGCCTTTGCACGCGGTGAACGCTTTGATGCGCTGCGCGCGGAATCCATTTTGCGCGATGTCTACACCGTACGCTATGAGCAAAGCCTCAACCAAACCCGAGAAAGCCTCTTGGAGCGTGAAAAGACCCTGCCAGAGACCGCACAGGCCCGCGCGCTGCCACAGGCCCAATCCATCAGCGCGCGCATTCACGACGGTGCAACCCAGCCCTTCTATCAAGCCTATGACAGGGCAGCGGTGGCGCTTTCAAAAGAGCTCTCGATCACCCAGGCCGGTGCCAAGTCTCTGATGAAAGAGGCCTTCACGCAAAGCCCGGAAAGCCAGGGGCGCACGCTCTATGAGGTCGGCAAAGACTATGAAGACGCCTATCACCGCCCGGCCAAAGAAGCGGAGATCGCCGCCCGCAAGGCCGAACAGCTCCAAACCCGCGCGCCAGAGCGCACACGATAGTATGGGCTTAGGAAAATAATCCTGTTCAGAAAGCAACTTACGTGATTTAATGTTTCCCTTTTGTTCTCGAGGGAGAGGGGCATATGACGAAAGGAATAAAATGAAAGATATAGCACAAGACCCACCTAAAACCCGTCCCAGCATTCATCAGAACTGGCAGGATTGGCTGCCCTATGTTGAGGACAGCACCGCCACGGAGCCGGAAAAACAGCAGGTCATCGAAACCCTCTGGTCCATCGTCCTCGCCTTTGTCGACCTCGGCTGGGATCTCAACACCGATCCAGAAACCCGTGGACAAAGTTTAGATCTAACCGCCGCATTGCGCACCGCTGTGGTACAATCAGAAAACACTGACAAGGAGGAGCTATAACACAAAAATCCGTTATATATTTTATATTTAGCAGTCGATCCGAAGAGACTGAAGGGCATGACCTAGAAAGCCAAGAAACGCGCTGCAGATCCTATGCAGACACTACAGGGTATGAGATCGCAGCTGTCTTTCCTGACATGCTCACCGGCGGCGGGGATTTTATGAAGCGCCCTGGCATGGTCGCATTGTTGTCGTTTCTGGATGCACAGCCCGATGAAAGCTTTGTGGTGATCTTTGATGATCTGAAACGCTTTGCGCGTGACACTCGCTTCCATCTGAATCTGCGTGACGCGTTCCGCAAGCGTGGTGCCATCATCGAATGCTTGAACTTCACATTCGACGAAAGCCCCGAAAGTGAGTTTGTTGAGACGATTATGGCCGCGCAAGGCCAGCTTGAGCGCAAACAAAACGGTCGCCAGGTTGTCCAGAAGATGAAAGCACGGATGCAATCGGGCTATTACACCTTCTCAGCGCCCTTTGGATACCGCTACGACAAAACCCGGGGGCATGGGAAAATGCTTGTGCGCGACGAGCCTAAGGTTAGCATTGTACAGGAAGCGCTGGAAGGATACGCCAACGGGCGTTTTACCAATCAGGTCGATATCCGCAATTTTCTGAACGCCAAGCCCGAGTTTCCAAATGGCAAGAATGGTGTGGTGCGGCAGCACGAGGTCACGCGGCTTCTCAATCGAGAAGTCTATTGCAGACTGATCAGCTGCGCGCCTTGGGGCATCTCAAAGAGCAACGGGCACCATGAACCAATAATCTCCACAGAGGCGTTTTGGCGCATCCGGGAACGGAGAAAACACCGCGCGATTGCCCCCGCGCGAAAAAACATCGACAGTGTTTTTGCCTTGCGTGGGGTCGCAGTCTGTAACGATTGTGGCGCGCCCCTTCGCTCTTGCTGGTCAAAGGGCAAGACAAAACTCCATCCCTATTACCTGTGTCAGACCAAGAGTTGCCAAAGCTACGGCAAATCGATCCGCCGCGACAAGCTGGAGGGTGATGTTGGCGAACTGCTCCGTCAACTGGAACCAAGCTCGGGTCTGTTTGCGATGGCAAAAGCCATGTTCCGCGCTGCTTGGGACATGCGCGCTGCGCAGGTGGCACAGGAGGCCAAGACCGTTCAGAAGCAAATTGCTGAGGCACAAAAGCAGATTAATGCCCTGTTGGATCGCATTGTTGAAAGCGACAGTCCAACGGTGATCAAAGCTTACGAGAAAAAGATCGACACTCTTGAAACAGAGAAGATCCTTTTAAAAGAAAGTCAAGCAAACCCAGCTCGTTCGACAAGTGACTTTGACGCCACGTTAGAACTCTCGCTAATGTTCCTGTCAAAGCCTTGGAAAATCTGGGAAAGTGGAAATATCTCGATACGTAGAACAGTGCTGAAACAGGTATTTGCAGACCGTCTTTCATACTGCCGCGAAACAGGAGCTAGAACACCCCAATTATCTATGCCATTCAAGGTCTTAAGTGGTGCCGCACACGCTTGGGGGTAAAATGGTGGGTCGTGAGAGGCTCGAACTCCCGACATCTTCGGTGTAAACGAAGCGCTCTACCAACTGAGCTAACGACCCGTGCGGCGGGGTTTAGCGACAGAATTATGTAGGCGCAAGTGGCCTTTGCAAGAAAATGCACATTTTCTGGGAACTAAACCGTCGGCAGACTGTTTCGCCGTATCATCGTACGCAGCGAAAAGCTGGACCGCGTGTTGCGAATGCCGGGAACCCGCATCAATTGCTGCTCCAGGAAACGGTCAAAATGAGTGAGGTCTCGGGCCACCACCCGCAGCAACATATCCCGTGTCCCCGTCATCAAATGGCATTCCATCACCTGCTCAAACGGGCGCACGGCAGCCTCAAACGCTTGCAACGCCTGTGCGCTTTGCTGTTCCAGCTCCACTTCGACAAAGATGGTCACCGTCAGGCCCAGTTTCTCGGGATCAACACGGGCGCCGTAGCCCTCTATGACGCCTTGGTCTTCCAAAGCAGCCACCCGGCGCGCGCAGGGTGTTGGCGACAAGCCCACCTGTTCCGACAAATCCGCCATGGTGATGCGCCCATCTTCCTGCAAAGCGCGCAATATCTTATGGTCGATCAAATCCATGCAGGATTTCCCTAAAAATTACCAATCCACACCAACAATACTCCAAAAATGACACAGCAAAAGCCCTACTTTGGAGAAAACATGTGACTTACACTCCTTAGACTGGCACCCAACTCAACAGGAGAGCCACATGCAAGTGACCCCAGTCCCAAGTGAAACACACGAAGCCATTTACCGTGTCAGCGATGCAGAAACCGGCCTCTTGGGGTTTATTGCGATACATTCCACTACATTGGGTCCTGCCGCAGGCGGCTTGCGCATGCGCGCCTATGAGAGTGTCGAAGAGGCCTTGGTGGATGTAAAACGCCTGAGCGAGGGCATGACATTCAAAAACGCCGCTGCCGGACTATCACTTGGTGGTGGTAAGGCGGTGATCATCGGCGACCCGAACACTCAGAAGACACCCGAGTTATTGCGCGCCTTTGCCCGCGCGATCCAATCACTGGGCGGCACCTATATCACGGCCGAGGACATGGGGATGACGCCCGCCGATATGGCCATCCTCGCGACCGAGACCGCATATGTTGCAGGCCTGACGGAAGGGGAGTTCGCCAGCGGCGACCCCTCACCCATTACCGCGCGTGGGATCTTCAACGCGATCCGCACCACATGGGCCCACAAACATGGCTCTGACGCTTTGACCGGCGTCACTGTGTCCGTTCAGGGGCTGGGCAATGTGGGCTGGCACCTGTGCGGCTATCTGCACGACGCGGGCGCGCAACTGGTGGTGACAGACGTGGATACAGACCGCGTGCAAAAAGCGCTGACCCAATTCAACGCGCGCGCCGTTGCCATCGATGAGATCTATGCCGTCGAGGCCGACATTTTTGCCCCCTGCGCCATCGGAGGCATTTTGAACGCGCAGACCATTCCAATGCTGAAGGTCAGTGTTGTAGCCGGTGGCGCCAACAATCAGCTTGCCACCGATCAAGACGCCGGACGACTGCACGCACGGGATATTCTGTATGCGCCGGATTTTGTCGCCAATGGCGGTGGTATAATCAACGTCGCAACAGAAGTTGAAAAAATTCGCGATCGCAGCTCTTTTGTGGCAGCGAAACTGCAAGCGCTTGATGAGACGTTGAAAAACATGCTCAACCAAGCGTCAAAACGTGATGTCAGCCCCGCTGACGTCGCAATCGCGACAGTAGAGGAACAAATGGCGTCACAAGCCGCTTGAACCATCGCGTGTCCTTCCGTAGAAGGCGCGCGCTACCTGTCGCACATCTTGCTGCCCAGGCAGCCAATCATCCAGTTGGGGAAAATATTAAAACGCCAGTACAAGGCGGCCTAAACAATTAGGACAACTACAAAGGGCGGCCCATTGGCCGCCCTTTTTCAATTCAACACACATCAGGTTCAGCGCTTAATGGGCTGTCGCACCCTGGCCAGAACCTTTGTTTTCCAAAGCGGCTTGGGCGGCGGCGGCCTCTTCGGCCTCTTCGTCCCATTCAATCGCATCAGGCGTTGCCGTCAGGGCAATTTTCAGCACTTCGGACACGTGGCTCACGGTGATGATATCCAGACCCTCTTTGACGTTGTCCGGGATCTCCGGAAGGTCCTTAGCGTTTTCTTCTGGGATCAGCACGGTCTTGATACCACCGCGCAAGGCGGCCAGCAGTTTCTCTTTCAAGCCGCCAATCGCCAGCGCATTACCGCGCAGCGTGACTTCACCGGTCATGGCGATGTCCTTGCGCACAGGGATCTGCGTCAGCACCGAGACGATAGACGTTACCATCGCCAGACCGGCGCTTGGGCCGTCCTTGGGCGTCGCCCCTTCGGGCACGTGAACGTGGATATCCCATTTATCAAAGCGCGGCGGTTTGACCCCGATTTGCGGAGAGATTGAGCGCACGTAAGACGACGCAGCCTCAATCGACTCTTTCATCACATCGCCCAGCTTACCGGTGGTCTTCATCCGACCTTTGCCCGGCAGGCGCAGCGCTTCGATCGACAGCAGTTCACCGCCAACAGAGGTATAGGCCAGCCCGGTCACAACACCGATCTGATCTTCCTTCTCGGCCAGACCAAAGCGGTATTTCGGCACGCCCAGAAAATCATCCAGATTGTCCGGCGTGACGGTCACGCTTTCGGCTTCTTTCTTGACGATCTTGGTCAAGGATTTCCGCGCAACTTTCGCGATCTCACGCTCAAGGTTCCGCACGCCCGCCTCGCGGGTATAGGTGCGGATGATATCGGTCAGCGCATCTTCTTTCAGTTCAAATTCCTTGGCCTTTAGACCGTGGTTTTTGACCTGTTTGGAAATCAGGTGTTGCTTGGCGATCTCACGCTTTTCATCTTCGGTGTAGCCTGACAGCGGAATGATCTCCATCCGGTCCATCAAGGGGCCCGGCATGTTGTAGCTGTTTGACGTCGTCAGGAACATCACGTTCGACAGATCATATTCAACCTCAAGGTAGTGATCCATAAAGGTGTTGTTCTGTTCCGGGTCCAGCACTTCCAACATTGCAGACGCTGGATCACCACGGAAATCCTGGCCCATCTTGTCGATTTCATCGAGCAAAATCAGCGGATTGGTGGTCTTAGCCTTTTTCAACGCCTGAATGATCTTACCCGGCATCGAGCCAATGTATGTCCGGCGGTGACCCCGGATCTCAGACTCGTCACGTACACCACCCAGGGCGATACGGATGAATTCACGCCCCGTCGCCTTGGCCACGGATTTACCCAGCGAGGTTTTACCAACGCCCGGAGGACCAACAAGGCACAGGATCGGGCCCTTCAGCTTGGCCGAGCGCTGCTGAACCGCGAGGTATTCGACGATACGCTCTTTGACTTTGTCCAACCCATAATGGTCCTGGTCGAGAATTTCTTCTGCGCGGCCCAGATCCTTTTTGACGCGGGATTTGGTACCCCACGGAATGGACAGCATCCAGTCCAGATAGTTGCGCACCACAGTGGCCTCGGCCGACATGGGCGACATGTTCTTGAGCTTTTTCAGCTCGGCATCCGCCTTTTCGCGCGCCTCTTTGGAGAGTTTGGTCGCGGCGATTTTCTCTTCCAGCTCGGCAACTTCGCCTGCACCTTCTTCGCCGTCACCCAGCTCCTTCTGAATGGCCTTCATTTGCTCATTCAGATAATATTCGCGCTGTGTCTTCTCCATCTGGGATTTGACGCGGGTCTTGATCTTCTTCTCGACCTTCAGCACGGACATTTCGCCCTGCATCAAGCCATAGACCTTCTCCAAACGTTCGCTGACAGACAGCGTCTCCAACAGCTCCTGCTTGCGGTCGACTTCAATGCCCAAATGTCCGGACACAAGGTCCGCCAGTTTTGCAGGTTCAGTGGTTTCACCAACCGCGGCCAGCGCTTCTTCGGGGATGTTCTTGCGCACTTTGGCATAGCGCTCAAACTCATCGCCGACGGTGCGCACCAGCGCTTCGGTGGTGGTCATATCGCCGGGGATTTCGGTCAGAGATTCGACACGCGCCTCAAAGAAATTCTCATTCTCGAGGTATTCGGTAATCTGAACCCGCGCCTGTCCTTCGACCAGAACTTTGACGGTGCCATCGGGCAGTTTCAGCAGCTGCAGAACATTGGCCAGCACGCCGATCTCATAGATGCCATCAGATTCCGGATCGTCCTCGGATGGGTCAACCTGACTGGACAGCAGGATTTGTTTGTCATCCGCCATCACCTCTTCCAACGCGCGCACCGATTTATCACGGCCCACGAACAGCGGCACGATCATATGTGGAAACACAACGATGTCGCGCAGCGGCAGAACAGGATAGGAGGAATTGAGTGGCTCTTGCATACTCGGTCCTTTGTTTGGCAAGACGGTCCGGCCCCGGTTGTGGCAGCCCTGGCCGTCTCCTCTTTGGAGCTTTTTATGTGGTCAGATGGTCCGTCGTTTTCAAGACATCTGGGTTACTCTCCACATTGCCCGCAGGTCGCGGCGATCACAAGGGCACTTTTGAAGAGAAGGTCAGCGAAAACTTAAGAGGCGCGTTTGCGCCTAAAGTTTAGAGCCCATGTCACGCCCGTTGCACCCATCGAAGTTTGAGGGAAAACTGAGGGCTCCAACTGCATAACACTTAAAATACGAGCAAAAATTGAGGGATTAATAACTGTTAATTCCCGGAAACCATCGACCACAATACCACCACGGAAACCGTGTTCTTTCCGATTTTGTTGACAAGTAGCGTACGTGAAATGCGTCGCCTGTTTCTTTGAAAAACTCAACAAAGTGATCGAGAAAATTCGATATGTTACACAACATTCTTGGTATCGTAGCAGATACGAACCCGACAAAACTTACCAAGGACCTTCTGGTTCTGTCCCACCTTATGGCGCTGGCAGTGGGGCTTGGAACGGTCCTTTTGACAGATCTTCATATACTGCGCCACGCCTTCCGCCCTCTCCAGCAGGACGACACCCAACTGATCAAACGCGCCCACAAAATAATAACGGTGGCATTATGGGGGCTTTGGATCACAGGGCTGGGACTGTTTTATCTGAAAACTAACGGAGATCTTGCGGCTGCGTCCCCAAAATTGTGGGCAAAATTGGCAACCGTCATCCTGCTGACTACAACCGCAATGGCCATGTCGCGCGTTGCAGTGCCGATCATCAACGCCGTCGTCGGCCAACGTCTTGTCGATTTGCGGTTGGGAACAAAGCTCTTGTTGGCCAGTTTTGCCGCCATGTCGGCGGCCGGCTGGTTGACGGCATTGCTGCTGGGCGGGGCGGAAACCACGCGAACAGCGGATTTCGCCACCCTTGGCACCATCCTTGCGACAAGTTTTGGATTGGCGCAGCTGATCAGTTGCTGCTCGGTTGTTGTGACGCATTACCTCCCGTCACAACGCCACAGGCAGGCAATGCTTTAATGCGCCGAGAGACATCCGAACTTGGACGGATTTAACGCAACGCGCAGAACAGTTGCCGGGGCTTGGCTCAGGGACAAAACAAGGTGCCGTTCACTTGGATATGGAAATGCTAAGCCCCGGGACAAAAAGGATCCCCCAAATTGGGATCACAAAGGTTCGATATCACCTTCTGCGCGCATGGCGTGGAATTCCTGTTCCCACGTATCAAACGTGCCCGCTGCAATCGCGTCGCGCATCTCCTGCATGATCTGTTGGAAGTAATGCAGGTTGTGCCACGTGAGCAACATGCCCGAGATCATCTCGTTTGAGCGGAACACATGGTGCAGATAGGCGCGGCTGTAGTTTGAACAGGCGGGGCAGCTGCAGTTTTCATCCAAGGGGCGTGGATCATCGGCATGGCGGGCGTTTTTGATGTTGATCTGACCGCGCCGGGTCCAGGCCTGCCCGGTACGCCCCGAACGGGAGGGCAGCACGCAGTCCATCATATCAACGCCGCGTTTGACCGCTCCGACGATGTCATCCGGCTTGCCCACGCCCATCAGATAGCGGGGTTTATCCTGCGGCAGGAAATCGGGCGCATATTCCAGACAGCCAAACATGGCCTCTTGCCCTTCACCAACGGCAAGACCGCCGATGGCGTAACCTTCAAAACCGATCTTTTTCAGCGCCTCGGCGCTTTCTTCCCGGAAATCCTGCTCCAGCCCGCCTTGCATGATGCCAAACAACGCGTGGCCGGGGCGATCCCCGAATGCCTCGCGCGAACGCTCCGCCCACCGCATCGACAGGCGCATGCTTTCGGCAATGCGATCACGATCCGCAGGTAAGGCCGGACATTCATCAAAACACATCACAATGTCTGAGCCCAACAAGCGCTGGATTTCCATCGAGCGTTCCGGCGTCAGCTCATGTTTGGAACCATCGATGTGAGATTTGAAGGTCACCCCCTGCTCAGTCAGCTTGCGCAAACCTGCCAGAGACATCACCTGAAACCCGCCGCTGTCCGTCAGGATCGGCCGCTCCCAGTTCATGAATTTGTGCAAACCGCCCAAACGGTCAATCCGTTCCGCGGTGGGGCGCAGCATCAAATGATAGGTATTACCCAACAGGATATCGGCACCGGTTTCGCGCACGCTTTCGGGCATCATCGCCTTAACCGTGGCGGCGGTGCCGACCGGCATAAAAGCAGGCGTGCGGATATCACCGCGCGGCGTAGTAATAACACCGGTACGCGCCTTGCCGTCGGTTGCGTTCAGGGTAAATCCGAATTCCTGTGCCATCTCATCCGTTCCCACATGGTCCAAGGACGCTTCCTTACGAAGAGAATGCCCTTTTGCCAAGGCCACACAATTGCAGTGATACCGTGAAATACCTATATTATTGCCACATTTCCCGGTAATCCATTGTGGAAACTTGAAAAGTTCTTTTGGAGGAGCCCATCTCAATGGAGCAGCTCATTATTGATCTCTTGTCGCAAAACGTGGTTTTTATCGTTGCGGCCGTTGTCATCATTCTCACGATCTTCCGCGGCGTTCGTATCGTTCCGCAGTCGCAGAAATTTGTGGTTGAACGGTTTGGCCGCCTGCACGCCGTGCTTGGCCCCGGCATCAATTTCATCATCCCCTTTTTGGACAATGTGGCGCATAAGATCTCCATCCTGGAACGCCAGCTTCCCAATGCGTCGCAGGATGCGATCACCAAAGACAACGTATTGGTGCAGATCGACACCTCGGTGTTCTACCGCATCCTTGAACCGGAAAAGACCGTGTACCGGATCCGCGACGTAGACGGCGCAATTGCCACCACAGTGGCCGGGATTGTGCGCGCGGAAATTGGTAAAATGGATCTGGACGAAGTGCAGTCCAACCGCTCACAGCTGATCTCACGCATCCAAGAAAGCGTCGAAGACGCGGTGGATGATTGGGGCATTGAGGTTACCCGCGCTGAGATTTTGGACGTGAACCTTGATCAGGCGACCCGCGATGCCATGTTGCAGCAGCTGAACGCCGAACGCGCACGCCGCGCCCAAGTGACCGAGGCGGAGGGCCAGAAACGGTCGGTTGAACTTGCCGCCGATGCGGAGCTTTATGCAGCAGAGCAAACAGCCAAAGCACGCCGGATCGAAGCAGAAGCTGAAGCTTACGCCACCGAAGTGGTGGCCAAAGCGATCAAGGAAAACGGCATCGAGGCCGCCCAGTATCAGGTCGCCTTGAAACAGGTGGAATCGCTGACTGCTTTGGGTCAGGGCGAAGGCAAACAGACCATCGTGGTGCCTGCCCAGGCCCTGGAAGCCTTTGGCGATGCGTTCAAACTGCTGAAGGGAGCCAAGTAATGCCGGATGCATTTTGGCAAATCTGGTGGATCTGGGGCGTTGCCGCGCTGGTTTTGGTTGGCGTCGAAATACTGGTGCCCGGCTTTATCGCGCTGGGGTTCGGCATCGGGGCGGCCATCATCGCGGCCCTGTTCTTTGTAGCGCCTGAAATGGCGGTGGCACCGTCTCTGCTGGCCTTGCTCTTTGCCATCCTGTCCTTGGTCGCATGGCTGGTATTGCGCCGGGTCTTTTCCCTACCCACGGGACAAGTGAAAAAGTTCGACCACGATATCAACGATTGATACGCAATCATCGGCCAGACGCGTCGGCATGGGGCAAAGAAACCACCCCACGGCTGCGTGATCTGGCCTGCCCCCTCTGGACGCGCCGGCGCAAGTTCCCTATATATTCTGTCGGATTACACTCGAGGCCCAAATGACCAACACATCTGAACCGATGGAAGGCACGCCACTGATCGCGCCTTCAACCGTAAGCCATTCGCTGTACGAAGCGGTGGTTGCTGCCTGTCGTTCGGTCTATGACCCTGAAATTCCAGTCAATATCTATGATCTTGGACTGATCTACACGATTGATATTTCTGACAACAACGACGTCAAAGTCATCATGACCCTCACCGCGCCTGGCTGTCCGGTTGCGGGCGACATGCCCGGTTGGATCGTCGATGCGGTATCACCGGTGGACGGAATCAAAAGCGTTGACGTGGAACTGACTTGGGAGCCACCCTGGGGCATGGAGATGATGTCCGACGAGGCACGCCTCGAATTGGGCTTTATGTAACCTTTCGGGTTTAACCTTCCCGTGACTTGAAGCTTTGTCTCTGCGACCCTAAGTTTAAAGACAGAGCTACATCGGAGATCAAAATGTTCGGCATTCCCGGCAAACAAGCTGTGACCATGACACCCCGCGCCGCCGGGCAGATTTCCAAGTTGATGGAGAAGGACGGCCGCGCCGGTCTGCGGATCGGCGTCAAAAAAGGCGGCTGTGCCGGCATGGAATACACCATGGAATATGTGGATGCCGCCGACCCCAATGACGAAGTTGTTGAACAGGACGGTGCCCGCATCTTGATTGCGCCCATGGCGCAGATGTTCCTCTTTGGGACCGAGATCGACTATGAAGTCTCGCTGTTGGAAGCGAGCTTCAAGTTCAACAACCCGAATGTAGCCGAAGCCTGTGGCTGTGGTGAATCCATCAGCTTTAACGTGCCCGGGCGCGAATAATAGCGCTAACACAACGACCTGATGCCACATCGACAATTGTGAGCTCTGCTGCGCGATGCTATCCCCTGCCGTTGTAACGGGTAAGGGAGATGACCGATATGGCGCGAAAGATTGCAGCTGGCAATTGGAAGATGAATGGCACAGGCGCTGCTTTGGCAGAGCTGAAAGCAATTGCAGAAGCAACCCGCGACAGCGCAGCCGAGGTTCTGATCTGCCCCCCCGCGACGCTTGTCCATGCTGCCGCACATGCCGTTTCAGGCGAAAAGGTTGCGATTGGCGGTCAAGATTGCCACGCAGCAGTGTCCGGCGCACATACCGGTGATGTCAGCGCTGAGATGCTGAAAGACGCAGGCGCCAGTGCTGTGATTGTCGGCCATTCCGAACGTCGCACCGATCACGGTGAAACCGATATTACTGTACGCGCAAAAACCGAAGCCGCGCAAGGCAACGGTCTGGTAGCCGTAGTCTGCATTGGTGAGACCCTGGACGAGCGCGAAGCAGGCACCACATTGAAAGTTGCAGGCAGCCAACTGTCAGGGTCCCTGCCCGACACCATCACCGCTGAAAATACGGTCGTGGCCTATGAACCCGTTTGGGCAATTGGCACCGGCAAAGTTCCGACACTGGCGCAGATCGCCGAAGTACATGATTTCCTGCGCGCAGAACTGGTCAGCCGTTTTGGTGCCGACATCGGCAATGCAATCCCTCTGCTTTATGGTGGTTCGGTCAAACCCGGCAACGCGGCTGAGATCTTTGCTGTCTCTAACGTCGACGGCGCCCTTGTAGGTGGTGCCAGCCTCAAAGCCGCTGATTTTGGCCCGATTGCGGCAGCTCTGTCAGTCTCCTAAACAAATAAAAAGCGCCCAACTGGGCGCCAATTCTCAATATCAAAAGGCCCGCTGGATCACTCCAACGGGCCTTTTTCTGTTAGTGGGTCACAATCTCTGGCCCCATAAAGTGGTTGGGCAGGAAGGTCGAAATCACTGGCACGTAGGTGATCAAGATCAGGAAGACAAAGAGCACCGCCAGGAACGGCAGGGCCGCCCGCACAACACTCATCATCGGCATGCCTGCAACGCCCGAGGTCACAAAGAGGTTCAGACCAACCGGCGGGGTGATCATCCCGATCTCCATATTCACGACCATGATGATACCCAGATGGATCGGATCGATCCCCAGTTCAATCGCGATCGGGAACACCAGCGGTGCCACGATGACCAACAGACCCGAGGGTTCCATGAACTGACCACCGATCAGCAGGATGATATTCACCACGATCAGGAACATCACCGGACCAAAGCCCGCCGACAGCATTGCATTGGCGATATGCTGCGGCACTTGCTCATCAGTCAGAACATGCTTCAGGATCAAAGCGTTGGCGATCACGAACAGCAAGGTGACAGTCAGCTTACCCGCTTCAAACAGCGTGTGTTTTGTGTCCGGGTGGAAGAAGGCTGTGACCAGTGCCAGCGGCTTTTTGATCAGCGGCGTCTTTGGCGCGTCATCCCCGTTGGAAAGCGGGCCCATGTCCTTGTACACAAAAGACGCAATCAAGAAGGCATAGACAGCGGCCACCGCAGCAGCCTCGGTTGGGGTGAAGATACCGCCATAGATACCACCCAAAATGATCACTATCAGGAACAGGCCCCAGCCTGCGTCCTTGGCCGAGGCGAAGACTTCACCCCATCCCAGCCATTCGCCCTTGGGCAGGTTTTTAACCTTAGCCATCACATAGATGGTGACCATCAGGAACAGCCCAGCCAGCAGACCCGGAATAACACCGGCTAGGAACATCCGGCCCACAGACACTTCTACGGCCGCGGCATAGACCACCATCACAATCGACGGCGGGATCAGGATGCCCAATGTGCCTGCGTTACAGATCACACCGGCCGCGAATTCCTTGGAATATCCCACCTGACGCATGCCGGCGATCACGATCGACCCGATGGCCACAACGGTTGCGGGGGAAGAACCGGACAAGGCTGCAAAAAGCATACAGGCAAAAACACCTGCAATTGCCAAACCGCCGGGCAAATGCCCAACACAAGCGATGGAAAACCGAATGATCCGTTTGGCCACGCCGCCGGTGGTCATAAAGCTAGAGGCGAGGATAAAGAAGGGGATCGCCAGAAGGGTAAAGTGACCCTCGAACGCCTCGAACAACGTGCCCGCAACAGATGCCAGTGAGCTGTCAGAATAGATCAGCAAGAAGATGGTCGAGCTCAAACCGAGGGAGACCGCAATCGGCACCCCCAGCAGCAACAGGCCAATGACCATCCCAAAAAGAAATACCACTTCCATCAGTCATGCTCCCCACGCTGAGCGCGTACAGCATCCAGCTCATCTTCTACTTCATGGCTTGCAACCAGACGGTCAGCTTGGCCGCGGAAAATCTGCGCGGTGGCTTGTGCGAACCGCAGAACCAGCAACAACATGGATACCGGCAACACCACATAAGGCACGACCTTCGGCAGCTTTTCATAAGCATCGCCATAGTTGATCATCTCTTCCAGAAACCGGAAGGCGCCGATCATCGGCACATCCTGCACCTCATAAAAGCTTTGCGAACGCGCACTGGTGTTGAACCCGGTCGGGAACCATCGCCCCGAAGTTGGCGGCAGATCCGCGAACACCGCCCAATAGTCATAGGCGCCTTTGAGCAAAAGCAATGAGAACACAAGACAACAGGCTGCTGCAAACAGGCCAACCGCACGGCGCGGGCCCGGAGCCAACATGTTGATAATGGCGTCCACCCCAAGATGTGAGTGTTTCTTGACCGCATAGGATGCGCCCAAAAGCACCAACCAAGCGAACAGGAAGACTGTTGCTTCCAGCGCCCACAGGATATTGGAATTAAAGACAAAGCGCGCAATGACATTGGCGAATGTCAGGGCCGTCATCAGCCCCAAAATGATGGCAATCAGGCTTTCTTCGATTGCATCAATGAACCCGGTCGGCCCGGAATGTGCCCCCGACATACGTATCTCCCAAGATTTCAGGAAAGGGATGCGGCACCGTGAGTGGTTCGCCGCGAGAGTAAGAGGGGCGCAAAGATCGCCCCTCTGAAAAATGTGACTGGCTTAGAACCCAGCGTTTGCAGCTTGGGCCGCTTCGATCATTTCGGCACCTACGTCACCAGCGAATTGATCCCAAACAGGCTTCATCGCTTCAACCCAGACCGCGCGCTGTGCTTCGTCCAGGCTGCGCACAACGCCGCCCGCTTCGATGATCGCGTCCTTGGCTTCCAGGTTCACCTTGGTGGATTCAGAGTTCCGGGTCGCTGTGACTTCGCTCAGGATCGTCAGGAATTGGTCCCGAACTTCCGCATCCAGGCTGTTCAGCCAGTCCACATTCGTCACAACAAGATAATCCAGAACACCGTGGTTGGTCTCGGTTATACCGTCCTGAACCTCAAAGAACTTCTTACCAAAGATGTTGGACCAGGTGTTTTCCTGACCATCAACAACGCCCTGCTGCAGCGCGCCATATACTTCGGAGAACGCCATTTTCTGGGGCGAACCACCGATAGCTTCCATCTGCGCGACCAACACGTCAGAGGACTGAACGCGGAACTTCAGACCTTTTGCATCTTCGGGAGAGACCAGCGGTTTGTTCGCAGACATCTGCTTCATACCGTTGTGCCAGAACGCCAGACCTTGCAGGCCGCGACGTTGCATCGAATCCATCATGGATTGGCCCGCATCGGAGCCTTGGAATGCGTCAACTGCATCGATGTTCTTGAACATGAACGGCAGGTCGAACAAGCGGAACTGTTTGGTGAATTTCTCGAACTTGGACAGGGATGGCGCGGCCAGCTGAACATCGCCCTGCAACATGGCTTCGAGAACTTTGTTATCGTTATACAGCGTCGAGTTCGGGAAAACCTCGATACACATCACACCGTTCATCTCATCGTTCACGCGCTGTTCCAGCAGCGACGCCGCGATCCCCTTGGGGTGCTTGTCGGTGTTGGTGACGTGGCTGAACTTGGCGACGATCTCGCCGTCGTCACAGGCTGCAAAAGCGGCACCTGCGGTGGCGGTCAAAGCAACGGCAGTTGCCGCAACAGTAAGGAATTTCATGTTTACCTCCCAATAAAAATCCCTACCCCCGTTGAAACGGAGGCTCAGAGGTCAAACTGTTCGAATGCGTGCCGTCTCACAACGATTGATTCGAGCCGATGGGATTCGAAAAGATTTACCTATTATTTTCAAAGACGTATTTATTGCGCAAACACAGAAGCAGAGCGTCTACTTTTTAACCTGTGCGAAAATCCGCACAGGTTAAAATCCGTTTGTGCGGAAATCCGCACAGATGTTAGCGCCGGTAGTCTTCGGGGCGAATCCCATAGCGCGCAAGCTTGTCGTAAAAGGTCTTGCGCGGCACCTTCAGCGACTGCGCGGCCGCCGCCGCGCGACCGTTCTGCCGTCCAAGTGCTGCGATTAAAAGCGAACGCTCCACTTGCGCCATCTGCTCGGCCAAGCCCAGCTCAGCGGCCTCGCTCACTTCTTCTGGCATACCAAGGACAAAACGCATGGCCGCCGACATCAAAGATCGCGCATTGCCGGGCCAGTCTCGCGTCATCAACGCCGTCAAATAGTCCGGCGAAATATCGGGTGCTGCAATCCCCGCCTGTTCCGCAGCCTGCGCCACATAGTGGCGAAATAGGATCGGAATATCGGCAGGACGTTCCGCCAAGGCCGGGATACGCACTCGCATCACATCTAATCGGTAAAACAGGTCGGCGTTGAACCTGTCCTCTTTGACCAACTGCAAAAGATCACCTGTGGTTCCAGCGATGATACGTGTTGCGGCTTTATGTTCCAACGCGTCGAGAACCGCATATTGGGCTTCGGCTGACATCGTCTGAACTTCATCCAGGAACAACGATCCCTGATCCGCCTCTTTACACAATATCCCCACATCTTCTGCAGAAATGGAAGCAGCCGCGCGCTTCACAAACGGCCCGGACGCCGCGGGCGACATCAGGTGAATGACTTCGGCCACCTTAGAGATCCCACTGCCCGGTGCCCCAGTAACCAACACTTCGGCGCGGGTTGGCGCCACCGATCGCGCACGTTTGCGCAGCTCCTCGGCTTGGATGGAGGTGCCAAACAGCAACCGCGCGGCCGCATCACCAGTCTCCAGTTTGTGTTTCAGCGCACGATTTTCCAACACCAAGGCGCGCGTACGCAATGCACGCTCAAGCACGGCCAATAGATCAGCTGACGCACAGGGTTTTTCCAGGAAATCAAACGCCCCTTTTGACATGGCACGCACCGCCATCGGAATGTCCCCTTCCCCCGTCAGCAAAATCACTGGCAGTTCCGGATCAACCTCCAAAGCGTAGTCCAACAGGTGAAACCCATCGCGGCCCGGCATGCGAATATCCGACAGGATCACACCGGGGAAATCGGCGGTGATATGGTCCTTGGCCGCCACAAACGACGCATGGGTGGAAGGGGCCAGCTCGGCCAATTCCAACGTCTGGCCCAGCGCATCCCGCACGGCGGCGTCATCATCGACCAACAACACTTTGCGCGTCATACCTCACCTTCCTCGGTCCAATAATCCAATTCGACGGTAAATAACGCGCCCTGTTCGGTGTTCACACCACGAATATTGCCGCCAAAGCTTTGCACCAAACCGTAAGAGATCGACAAGCCCAACCCCATGCCCTCGTCGCTGGCTCCGACGTCTTTGGTCGAATAAAACGGCTCAAACACTTTTTCAGGCTCCTTCAGACCCGGGCCCATATCACGCACGCCCACAGTCAATTTAGGGCCTCGGGTGATGTCGATACGGATCAGGCGTTCGTCCTGCCCCATCATCGCATCAGCCGCATTGTTGATCAGGTTCACAAACACCTGCCCCAACCGCACCTCTCCGCCCAGCGCGTAGACCGGCATTGCGTAGGCCGCAGGCACCCAGTCCATCTTGATACGGTCGGCCTTCAACCGTGGTTCGGTCAATTCCACCGCCGTCGATATAACGTCGACCAGATCCACGCGCCCAACAGGTTCGCTTTCATTGCGGGCAAAGGCGCGCAGGTTCTTGATTATCCGTGCCATCCGCGCCGACAGATCCGCGATCCGGGTCAGGTTTTCCCCCGCACGGTCCCCTTTGCCACGTTCCAAAAAGGCTGATCCGTTTTCCGCAAACTGTCGGATCGCCATCAAGGGCTGGTTCAATTCGTGGCTGATCCCAGCCGACATCTGCCCCAACGCCGACAGCTTCCCCGCCTGGACCAGATCTTCCTGTGCGCGGGTCAAAGCTGCTTCGGCCTCCTCGCGTTCGCGCACCTCGCGGCGTAGATGAAGGTTGGTCTTCGTCAGCTCATGTGTCCGGGTTGCAACCCGCACCTCCAGTTCCGCATTGGCCTGCGCCAGCGTGCGCCGTCGCTCCATCGCCAGATACAACAAGGCACCAAATGCCAGACACAGTGCCATCACCGTCGCCGCCTGCAATGTGGCCAGACGGTGCGCCGGTCTCACGTCCACCAGAATTTCCCCCACCAGACCAAGAACCGGCAGGTTGACCGACTGGTGCAGCGCCGTCTCTGGCAGGTAGGCGTTGAAGGACGACATCCACAGGCTGTGCCCCCCTACAAAAATTTGCCGGATCGACCGTTCAACACCGTGACTGTCATAGAGGCGTTGCGAGTCACTTGATCGCTGCCAATGCAGCAGCTCGGGCCGGTTCGAGATAAAGATCTGATTGTCATCATTGGTAAAGAACACGGCCGGAAGCGATCCGCGCCAGGTTTGCTCAACGTCTTCGACATCGGCAACAACCACCAATGCGCCTTGCACATGGTTGCCTTTGAATATCGGTGCCGCAAAGGAATAGGTGCGCCGCGCGCCAGGCGAAAGCACGGAATAACCGGTACCCAAGGACCCTTGCATGACCCGACGAAACAACCGCGTGTCGCGGACGTCCCGTCCTGACCGATCCGGATCCTGCGCTGTGGGGTGCCCGGTGTGATCCACAAAAAACACATCCAGCGCCGCCGTTTTATCTGCGGCCGCCTGCAAGAATTCTACGATGTTCTCAGATGGCTCTCCGGCGGCCAAACGGCGCACTTCCGGATGGTCCGCCATCAAAACCGCCAGCTCTTGGTAGACCTGCAATTGCGACACAACCCGGTCCGACGCCAGTTCCAGATCCGCAGCCGTACGTTGCGCCAGCCCGTCCAGCGCCTGACGAAACCCGTAGGTCCAGACAACCGCGGTCAACGTGGCGACCGCCGCCAAAAAGCCCAGAATGATGGCCAAACGATTTTCGATAAGCTTTCCCATAGGCGGCACCCTATCAAAGCGCGCTTTGCATTGACCAGAGATCGTGGCAAAGACTTTGAATATGAAAACGTTGCATCAATCCCCAACCGATCCGGCTTTTGTTCAGAACCCTTATCCGTTCTACGCCCGTGCACGCGAACAGGGGCCGCTGCATATCTGGCAGGACTACGGCATGGTTGCAGCCTTTTCCCACAGCGCGGTCCATATGTTGCTGCGCGATCGCCGGTTTGGCCGCGAACGCCCGGATGAGATGGTGCAAAACACGCCCACGCATCTTGCCCCTTTTATGGCGGTCGAGGCCCATTCGATGTTGGATGCGGAACCGCCGCGCCACACGCGGCTGCGCAAACTGGTTCTGCGCGCCTTTACCTCACGTGCGGTAGAAAGCTTGCGTGGCGACATCGAAGCCTTATGTCATCAGCTGATCGACCAGTTTCCGGACACCCCGTTTGATGTCTTGCGCGCCTATTGCGTGCAGGTTCCGGCGATCACCATTTGCCGCCTTCTTGGGGTTCCTGAAAAAGACGCGCTGCAATTGGTGGAGTGGTCCAACGCGATTGTGGCCATGTATCAGGCCGGTCGCACCCGCGCAGTCGAAGACGCTGCCGCACAAGCCTCTGCCGCCTTCAGCACCTATCTGCGCGACCAGATCGACCTGCGGCGAACAACGCCCCGCGATGATCTGATTACCCGGTTGATCGAAGCCGAAGAGAAAGGCGATGCCCTTAGCGAAGAAGAATTGATCAGCACCTGTATCCTGCTGCTGAATGCAGGTCACGAGGCCACGGTGTCTTCACTTGGCAATGGGTTGCGGATCATGCTGCAGCAGGGATGGAAGACCGATTGGATCAGCCCCGACGGCATCGAAAACCTGGTCGAAGAAATCCTGCGTTATGACCCGCCGCTGCATATGTTCACGCGCTACGCCTATGAAGAGGTTGAGATGTTCGGCCATACCTTCAAACGCGGCGATCAAGTGGCATTGTTGCTGGCTGCCGCCAACCGAGACCCGGATGCCTGCCCACGCGCGGAAGAGTTCGACCCGACCCGGCGTCCCAAGGTGAACAAATCCTTTGGCGGCGGTCTGCACTTCTGCGTTGGCGCGCCGCTGGCCCGGATGGAAATGCAGATCGCGCTGCCGATCCTTTTGACCCGCTGTCCGGATCTAAAACTGGCGGAGATGCCGGAATTTGCCGACAGCTACCACTTTCACGGCTTCCCTGAATTGCAGGTCACCAAAGGTTAGCGCGCCCCGTTAATCGCCAAGCGGCAGCATGGTGGTGGACTTGATCTCTTCCATCGACAACAGCGCGGTCACATTGTGCACCCGCACTTCCGAGATCAGCGCCTGATAGAACTTGTCATAGGCTCGCGCGTTTTGCACCCGCACTTTGATAATGTAATCAATATCACCGGCCAGGCGATGCGCCTCCTGAACTTCGGCGCGGTCCTGCAGCGCCTTCAGGAATTTTGCCTGCCAGTCCGCCTCATGCTCGGATGTGCGGATCAGCACAAAGAAACACGCCTCATACCCCAGAGCCTCGGCATCCAGCAAAAACGTCTGCTGTTTGATGACCCCCGCATCCTTCAATTTTCGAATACGATTCCAGACTGGCGTCTTGGAACTGCCGACCTGACGCGCAATTTCGTCCAAAGACTGCCCTGCATCGCGCTGCAGCTCGGCCAAAATTTTCCGATCCGTCCCGTCAATCCGCACCGTCATTCCAGTTTTCCTTCCTTTTCAGGACAAACCATTCCACGCGCCAAAACCCTTAGAATATTCATCCTTATTTTTTCTTACATATGGCGGGCAAGGGGGAATATTTCCTATATCTACTAGCAAGTCAAACACAACACGGGACCATATGGATGACCATTGATCGCACATATACCACCAAAGCTGATATCGCGCCCGGGCGTGGTCGGTTTTGTCTGGTGCCCGGTGCTGTCGCGTTTGTCGGATCGGGCCCGGGTGACGCGGACCTTTTAACGGTCAAAGCGCTCAAATCGCTGCAACAGGCGGATGTGATCCTGTATGACCGTCTGGTCAGTCGGGAAATCCTGGAACTGGCTGGTGATCAGGCACAGCTTGAAAACGTCGGCAAAGAGGGCTTTGGCCCCCAAGTCACCCAGGAAGAGATCTGCGCACGTCTGGTTGCCCATGCACAAGCCGGTCTGAAGGTTGTGCGTCTGAAGTCCGGCGATCCCACCATTTTTGGCCGTCTGGACGAAGAAGTCGCCGCCTGCGAAGACGCCGGTGTCAGCTATCAGATTGTTCCGGGCATCACTGCCGCCTCGGCCGCCGTGGCGGGCATTGGGCAAAGCCTGACCCAACGTGGGCGCAATACTTCGGTTCGGTTCATGACCGGGCACGATATGAAAGGTTTTGCGGATCACGACTGGGCTGCACTTGCACGTCCCGGCCAGGTCGCTGCTGTCTACATGGGCAAGAAATCCGCTCGTTTCGTGCAGGGTCGACTGATCATGCATGGCGCAGATCGTGCGACACCTGTGACAATTGTCGAAAATGCCTCGCGCTCCAATCAACGCGTTCTTGAAACAACGCTGGACCGCCTGCCCCAAGATCTGGCAGAAGCCGCCTTTGAAGGCCCTGCCCTCACCCTACTCGGGCTTGCACCGCGCGAAAGCGCCGCCGCCCTTTATGATTTGCAAATGGAGCTCGCATAATGCCACGCCCCTTTACGCCCAAAGTGGTGACCGCCAATGACCTGCTCGAAGGTGATGTGATCTATTTCACAGCGGAAAACAGCTGGACACGTACATTGTCCGAAGCCGAGTTGATTACAGACGAGGCCATCGCCCCGCTGCGCCTGCTGGAAGCAGAAAAGCACAATCTCGTAATTGTTGGCGCCTATCTCGCCGACGCCAAAGAAGGCCCCAACGGTCCCGAACCTACGCATTTCCGCGAAGAGTTCCGCCGTACAGGTCCCTCGAACTATAGCCACGGCAAACAGGAGGCCGAAGCCGATGTATAAGTATAACGCATTCGACACCGCCTTTTTGGCCGAGCGTAACGCGCAGTTCCGTGGCCAGG
This sequence comes from uncultured Paracoccaceae bacterium, assembly GCA_947497985.1. GTDB lineage: Bacteria > Pseudomonadota > Alphaproteobacteria > Rhodobacterales > Rhodobacteraceae > Epibacterium. The sequence goes on along the minus strand of CANMIX010000006.1, from coordinate 222,229 downwards.
TTGAGCGCCGCATTGACGGCTCCCTGACCGAAGAAGAATTCCGCCCGCTGCGTCTGATGAACGGTCTCTATTTGCAGCTGCACGCCTATATGCTGCGTGTTGCGATCCCTTATGGCACCCTGAACCCGGATCAGATGCGCACTCTGGCGCTGCTCGCACAGAAATGGGACAAGGGCTACGGCCACTTCACCACCCGTCAGAACATCCAGTACAACTGGCCAAAACTGAAAGACGTGCCAGACATGCTGGACGCGCTCGGCTCGGTTGGCCTGCACGCGATCCAGACCTCGGGCAACACCATCCGTAACGTGACCTCGGACCATTTTGCCGGTGCTGCCGCGGATGAGATCAAAGATCCGCGTCCCATCGCTGAGCTGATCCGCCAGTGGTCCACCGACCACCCGGAATTCCAGTTCCTGGGCCGTAAGTTCAAAATTGCCATCACCGGCAGCCCGAACGACCGCGCCGTGACCAAAGCGCATGACGTGGGTCTGCGCATGATCGAACGTGACGGTGTTGCAGGTTTCGAAGTCATCGTTGGTGGCGGTCTGGGCCGTACCCCGATGATCGGCAAAGTGCTGCGTGACTTCCTGCCGCAAGAAGATCTGCTGCCCTACTTGGAAGCGGTTCTGGCCGTTTACAACATTCTGGGTCGCCGCGATAACAAGTACAAAGCTCGCATCAAGATCACCGTGCAGGAAAACGGCATCGACACCTATCGCGAGATGGTCGAAGAGCAGTTCATCCAGCGTCGCGCCGAATTTGACGGCACCGATCAGGAGCTGCTGAAAGAGATTGAGACGCATTTCGCAGCGCCCGATTTCCGCGACGGCAGCACCGAGGGTTATGATGCGGCCTATGGCTCTGATCCTGTGTTCCGCGCTTGGGTTGACACCAACCTGGCCGAGCACCGCAAGGATGACCACGCGATCGTAACCATCTCGATCAAGGCGCATGGCCAGACACCGGGTGATGCAACCGCTGAGCAGATGAACCTCATGGCCGATCTGGCCGAGCAATACGCCTATGGTGAATTGCGCATCAGCCACGAGCAGAACGTGATCCTGCCGCATGTCCACAAATCCGACCTGCCCGCGATCCACGCCGCTCTGAAGGAAGCCGGTCTGGCCACCGCAAACGTCGGTCTGATCTCGGACATCATCGCCTGCCCCGGCATGGACTATTGCGCGCTGGCCACCGCCCGCTCGATCCCGGTTGCCCAGGAAATCGCCTCCCGCTTTGACGAGTTGAAGCTGGAACACGAAGTGGGTGAGCTGAAGATCAAGATCTCGGGCTGCATCAACGCCTGTGGTCACCACCACGTGGGTCATATCGGCATCCTTGGTCTCGACCGTGCGGGTGTTGAAAACTACCAGATCACTCTGGGTGGTGACGGCACTGAAACAGCTGCGGTTGGCACACGAACCGGTCCGGGCTTTGCCTATGATGAGATCATTCCAGCCGTTGAACGCATTATCAAAGCCTATCTTGAAGTGCGCGAGACTGCGGATGAGACCTTCCTCGAAACATACCGCCGGGTTGGCATGGCACCGTTCAAAGCCGCACTTTACCCCGACAGTGAAAAGAAAGTGGCCTAAGGCTCATGTTCACATCAGCGGAACCACTCCAACCCGAGGCGCTCAGCGATGCTGACCGGGCTCTGGCTGAAAAGGTAGCGGAGCTTAACGCCCGCTACCGGCACCACTCAGCCACGTCGGTCATGCAAGGCGCCCTGCGAGAGGCGGGCAACATCGCCCTCGTGTCCAGTTTTGGCGCGGAATCCGTGGTGTTGTTGCACATGGCGGCCGTTATCGACCCGGACACACCGGTGGTGTTTGTGGATACGGAACTCTTGTTCACCGAAACCCTGCTTTATCAGCAGGAAGTCAGCGAACGCCTGGGGCTGCGCAACGTCAAGATCATCAAGGCCGATGATATCGCTGAAAAGGACCCTTATGGCGCCTTACGTTTCAGCGACAAAGACGCCTGCTGTACGTTGCGTAAGACCGTTCCACTGGCCAAAGCGCTAGACGGCTATGATGGCTGGATCACCGGCCGCAAGCGGTTTCAGGCCGGCACCCGCGCCGCGCTCGAATTCTTTGAGATCGAGCAAGGCACCGGCCGGATGAAGATCAACCCGCTGGCCCATTGGGCGCCAGAAGACGTGCGCGTCTATATGGATGAAAACCGCCTGCCCCGTCATCCGCTGGTGGCCAAGGGCTATCCGTCGATCGGTTGTGCGCCATGCACCACACCGGTAAAGGACGGCGAAGACCCGCGCGCTGGACGTTGGCGCGGTGAGAACAAAGAAGAATGCGGCATCCATATGGTGGATGGCAAATTGGTACGCACAGGAGCGTAAGAGAGATGAGTGTAATTGTAACCGATAACGGTTTTGGGCTGGACAATTGGACCACCGGTTTTGAGGGCGCAGATGTCCTTCAGCTGGCGTCTGATGCGGCACTGAAAGATTACGTTGACTCGCTTGACGGTGTTGAGCTGGTTATCGTTGAATTCCCCAGCTTCGCAGATGGGCGCGGCTTCACCCTTGCGCGCCAGCTGCGCCTGCATGGGTTCACCGGTCGTTTGCGCGCCAAGGGCCATGTGCTTGCGGATCAATACGCAATGGCACGCCGCTCTGGGTTTGATGAGGTCGAGATCAGCGATGATCTGGCAACCCGTCAGCCTGCGGATCAATGGCTTGCCCGCGCAGACTGGAAAAGCCACAACTACCAAGCACGCCTGCGCGGTGGCCAAGCTGCCCGCTAAGCCAGCCCAAGCTAGCTTTGGACCGCGCAAGCGCTTTGTGCCCCGTTCAATCGGGACAATGCGCCTGCGTGATCCATATCAAAGAGTATTCATTGGCAGCGGTATAGATCACCGAGTGCCCCAGAGAGATGAGATTGCCCGTGACCGACGCTGCTGTTGACACCAAACCAAAGACTCCGACCCTGCCGGATGCGCAGACCGTAACCGAAGTGAAACATTGGACTGACCGTCTGTTTTCCTTCAAGGTCACGCGCCCTGCCTCCCTGCGCTTTCGCTCTGGCGAATTCGTCATGATCGGCCTGATGGGCGAGGTGAACGAGAAGACCGGCAAAGCCAAGCCAATCATGCGCGCCTATTCCATCGCCTCCCCGTCCTGGGATGAGGAAATGGAATTCTATTCGATCAAAGTGCAAGACGGCCCGCTGACCTCGAAACTGCAGCACATTAAAGTTGGCGACGAGGTTATCCTGCGCCCCAAACCCGTGGGCACGCTGGTGCATGACGCGCTGATCCCCGGCGACCGCATTTGGTTCTTTGCCACCGGCACCGGTTTCGCACCCTTTGCATCTCTGCTGCGTGAGCCGGAAACCTATGAAAAGTTCGACGAGATCATCATCACCCACACTTGCCGCGAAGCCGGTGAGCTGACTTATGGTGCAGAACTGATCGAGAGCCTGAAACATGACGAGCTTCTGAACGAAGTCATCGGCGAAGGCTTCTGGAAAAAGATCAAATACTACCCCACCACCACCCGCGAAGAGAGCCCCAAGATGGGCCGCATTACCGACCTGATGAAGTCCGGCGAAGCCTTCACGGATCTGGGCGTCGCGCCGCTGAACCCAGCCACCGACCGCGCGATGATCTGCGGCAACCTGGCGTTCAACCTCGAACTAAAAGAAATGTTTGAAAACTACGGCCTGGAAGAGGGTGCAAACTCCAAACCGGCGCATTACGTCGTGGAAAAAGCCTTCTTGGATTGATTCCGACATTACGTCATTAAAAAAGGCCGGGGCGATCTGCACCCGGCCTTTATTCGTTTCTTGCAATCCGGTTTCCTTACAAACCCAGCGCGGATTTGACCTGATCCAACGCAGCCTGCAGCAGCTCAGGATTGTCACGGGCCTGGCCAAGGGCCGTGGTCAACGCGGTCTTCTTGAGCACATCCAGCTCAGAGCCGTTCACCATGTCGACCACTTTGTCGAAATCAAACCCATCCGCCGTCAGTAAGGACAAAGGGCTATCCAATGATGCCGCCTGACCCAACAGGCTTGTGGCCGTGTCGGTGGCGTCCTGTGTTTCGCTGGTGACCGCTTCAACCGACGATGTCGCCTGATCCGCGAGATCTGCTGCACCATCGGTGACCGCATCAGCGATGTCCGACGCTGTGTCAGTTGCACCTTCGACCACATCGCCAGCTGCATCAACGCTATTGCCGACCACGTCCGCTGCACCTTCGACCGCCTCTTGTGCGCTGTCGGTCACGGCGGTCACTGCATCCGCAGCCCCCTCAACCGCGCCTTCCACGGCGTCCTGCGCGGTATCCACGGCACTTTCCACCTGATCGACGACGGATGTCGCGGTGTCTTCAACTGCCTCTGCGGCCTCCTCAACCGGTTCGGCTGTCACTGGCGCATCGGCTTGTGGCGCTTCAGCTTCGGTTACAACAGGTGTATTCCCTTGAGATTGATACCACATCACCCCACCAAGGACGACCACAGCACCAGCGGCGACAAGTGTTAAAGGTTTCATCGTGACTTCCTTTCGTTACCATATCCGAAATCGGACCCACGCCGGTAATTGAGTGCGATTGTGGCATGTCTCAAGGGGGAAAGAATTCTGTAAAACCGCATGGGCCAACCGCTGCTGATCAGAAGTCCCGGGATGGGCGGTCCTTAGCCGAGAATCTGTGTCACGCAATGTCAAACATGGGTTGAAAACAGTCGAAAGGCCGGTCATACCCGCATTTAACTTGAATCATGCGCCTGTGGACTGTAGTTTTCAGGCACTTTTCGAAATGACAGAAGGATAGACGTCATAGCCCGCAGACCGCACAATGCGCCGCCAACTCGTGAAACTGGCCCTCGCATCAATGACCGTATTCGCGCTCCCGAAATCCGCCTGATTGGCGCCGAAGGGGAGAACGTCGGGGTTGTACACCCTGCCAAAGCGATGCAGATGGCTGCTGATGCTGGTCTTGATCTGGTGGAGATCTCTCCCAACGCGACACCTCCGGTGTGCAAGATCATGGACTTTGGTAAGTTCAAATACGAGCAGCAGAAACGCGAAAGCGAAGCGCGCAAGAAGCAAAAGACCATCGAAGTTAAAGAAGTGAAATTCCGTCCCAACACGGATACGCACGACTACGAAGTCAAAATGCGCAACGTCTTCAAATTCTTGGAAAAGGGCGACAAAGTAAAAGTCACCCTGCGCTTCCGTGGCCGTGAAATGGCACACCAAAACCTTGGTCGCGAACTGCTGCACCGTGTAGCGGGCGACGTTAAGGAAATTGCCAAGATCGAAAATATGCCCAAAATGGAAGGCCGCCAGATGATCATGATGATCGGCCCCCTTCCTGCTAAGTAATTCAGCGTAATTCTGGGACAATTGTTCAAATTTTAGAAACCCTCCGAATTTCGGAGGGTTTTTTTGTGCGCGCCTTATCACGGTTACGATGCCGGTAACCATTTCCCCCTAAACAGAAGAGGATTTCCAAACGGGCGCACCCAGATGAATAACCTCACCGAGATACAAAACACTGCATTCACCGCAATTGGTCCTTGCCGTATCGCAGCATTATCGTTGATGGCATTGATGAACGAAGGCGTCGAAAACGCCAAGGCCGCAGAGATTTTTAGCCTGTCCGCCAAACGCTTAGAAACCGCATTCAAGATGTTGACCCTTGGCCTGCCTGATCTTCTGAAAAGCGCAGACCACGAATTGCCCGCCACGCTCCAGGAACAACTGGATCAGAGCGTCGCGGCTTTGTCTCCGCTGGTCGATACAATTCGCAACGCAGACGGCCAGGTCGCCAATTTACCAAAAACCACAGACAAATTTTCGGCGCACTGTCTTTACGTGCTTGAACCGACCGTGACCCAGTTTCTGACCGAGCTGACCCAGAACTTGCTGGATACGCAGAAGAAAAAGAACAAGGAGCGCGAGCGGGAGATGCTGGAAGCCATTTCAAATGCGGAATCCGTGGGCCGTAATATCCAGTTGATCGCCTTTAACGCCTCGATCGAGGCCGCGCGGATCGGCGATATGGGCAAAGGCTTTGCGGTGATTGCCACAGAAATCAGGGAACTGTCCGGCAAGACCCAAGTGCTGCTGGACGACATCGCCGGGTTCTTGCGGACATAAACAATCGACAGCTCCGCCCAGTGCCCCACACAACACAGCCAATCCCATCTCCGTGCGGGATTGGCCCGCATGCAACACATTTGCAAAGCCTTTTCGTCAATTTTCCGCCCAGATTGACCATTAACGCTTCGAAATGGCATTTGTGCCAAATTAGAATTGGATCTGCGGTTTGGGCCCTGTGACACAGAAGTGAAACGTCCAGACCACATGGGTTCCCCGGTGCTCCGGGATGTAATTGTTAACTCCGGGGACGCCGCAAAATGCGCATCACGGCCGTCACATGTGTGAAAAACGAAGGCCCGTTTCTGCTGGAATGGATCGCTTTCCACCGGTTGATTGGCATCACTGATTTCCTTTTCTACTCAAACGACTGCAGCGACGGAACCGATCACCTGTTGGATGCTCTTGCGCAGCGTGGCTTGGTGCAACAATTGCCCAACCCGGCCCAAGGGCGCAACTATCAGATGGAGGCGTTGAAAGACGCGCGCCATCAGGATGTTGTGGCCACCGCGGACTGGGTCTGGGTTGCCGATGTGGATGAGTTTTTGAACATCCACGTGGGCGATCACACCATACCTGCCCTGATCGACGCTTGCGGCGATCCGGCAGCGATCTCGCTCACGTTTCAGTTCTTTGCAAATGCCGGGGTCGAGACTTACAGTGACAAGCCAGTGATCGCCCAATTCGGCCGCAGCCACAATCCAGACATCTGGTGTGGCGAGACCGCGATTGAAGTCAAAACATTGGTGCGCAAGGATTTCCCGCTGCAATATTACGGGGCTCACCGCCCGTTCCTGCGCAAAGGCCTGTCCAAAGACCAACGCCCCGCCTGGACGGACGGGTCTGGGCGGCAGGTCCAATTTCGCTTTTTGACAGCCGCCAACAGTCGTCGCATCCGCAAATTTCCGGCTAAGGGCGCGCGTGAGTTGGCCACTTTGAACCACTATGCGCTGCGCTCGCTCGACAGCTATCTGGTGAAAAACGACCGGGGCGACGTGAACCGCGAAAACCGCGCCTTTGACGACACCTATTGGCGCGAACGCAACGATGGGTCCCACGCCGATACCTCGATCCGGCGCTACCTGCCAGATCTGAACGCCGCGCTGAAAGAGCTGAAAAGCGATCCCGAAATCGCCGCACTCCACCGGGCCTGCGTCAAGGCGCATCGCGAAAAATGCGCCGAACTTTTGCAACTCCCCAGCTTTCAGGCGATGCAGGCGCAGCTCAGATCTGCGGCTCCAATGACCGCCGAGGAAGAGGCTTTGATCGCTGAATTGCGACTGACTGAATTGGAAGACGCCGAATGACCTTAGACGTTGTGAACCTCGGCCTGCCGAAATCCGGCACCACAACCCTTGCCCGCGCGCTAGCAGAGGCCGGATATACCGTCGCCGACCACAGGCTGCGCGACAAGGAAGAGGACAAGCCCGGCAAACGGCGTATCTTTGTCGCCAATCTTCTGTATCGCGGCCTCTATGAACACGATGACCCGATGGCCCTGCTGCCGGGGTATGACGCGATTTCCGAGATGAGCTTTATCCACGGTAAATTCTCGGTCTGGCCGCAATGCGATTTTATCCTGCTGCGCGCCCTGAAAGAGCGGTTTCCAGCGCTGAAATTCATTGCCACCCGGCGTGACGCACGCAGCCATTCCAAGTCGATCATGGCCTGGAACAACCTCGGCACCACGCGTCTGCCTAACAATTCGGTGCCCGGCCTGCCGGTTGGATATGGCAAGTCTGAGGATCAGCAGATGCGTTGGATCGACGGGCATTATGATGCGCTGCAACATTGGTTCCGCAATGATCCCGACTATTTGGAAATCGATGTGTCGGATCGGGATGCACAGGCCAAGGTCTCAACCTTTCTGGGGCGTGATTTGCCATGGTGGGGCAAGGCCAATGTCAACCGCAAGGCAAAGGCCAGCTGATGCGTATCATCCTCCATATTGGTCTGCCGGAAATGGGTGCAGATCGCCTGCAAAAGGTGCTGGCCGACAAACGTGATAACCTGCGCGCCAAAGGGGTCCTGTTCCCAACCTCACCCGGTAACACCAACCAGACCCGTCTCTATATGGCGGTCACCGACAGCGACCATATCGACAATCTGCGTTGGAACCGAGGCTATTTCACCGCCGAGAAACAGGCCAATCTGCGGTCCAAACTGGCCAAGGATCTGGCCCGCGAGATTGCCGCAAGCCAGCCTGACACGTTGATCCTATCAGCCAGTCAACTGGGCACGCTGCACCGCACGTCCGAGCTGGAGCGCCTGCATAAATTCCTCTGCCAATTCTCGGACGATATCCGGATCGTGGCCCATATTGATGAGCCTGCTCACGCGCTGGCACGCCATTACGGGGCGCAAGTTCTTGAAGGGCGCACCACCTCGCTCACGCGTGAGATTGCCCTGTGTGACAGTTCCGATTGGTGGCAGGCCTGTGTGGATACGACCCCGGCCACCTGCCCCGCCAAGGGCCATTTTGAAGAGATCCAGGGCGCGCCGTTCTGGCTCGACTATCCCCGGCTGCAACAGGTTTGGGAGACCACCTTTGGCGCAGGCAGCCTGTCATTGCGCGCCTATGATCCCGAGGTTTTCAACGCCCCCGAGGCAACCGAAGAGCTGCGCGCCGCCTTTGACATTTCCCAGCGTATCGGCAAGGCACCGGTGGCAGAAACGCCCCCGCCCCCCTCAGCCGCAACGCTCAGCCGCGCTCGGCGTTATAATGCGGGGCTGCTCAAACTGATGGATACTCGTGGGCTGATGGTGCCGCGCCGTCTGTGGCGCAGCTTGCTGGAGGATCTGGAACTGGACGGCGATGGGATTGCGCCTGCGACCCTCGCCCCGATTTCCAAACGTTTTGCCGCACAGAACCGCAGGTTGTTAGACCAACATCCAGACCTGCCCAAAGACATGTTCAAAGCCCCGCGCGCGCGCGCCCTGTGGCAGGAAGCAGATCCTGAACGCGGGTTTCGTGCCTCGCAATATCTTCTGGCACATCTGCCGCGCATCGAAAAAACCGCCCAGGACGAAGCCACGGCCAAGGATGGATTTGCCGCGTCAGGCGCCAGCGAGGCATTGCAGGATCTGTCACCCGAGGCGCGCAGCCTGATGCCGCCCTTGGCCTTGCAGAATTACGCAATGCTCAAAGGCTCGCCCTTTCGCCCTCACAACGGCGTCGGTGCGGATGACGGCGCATTTGGCAACACGGATTTCACGCCCCTGCCCGCCCGAACCTTGCCCGCAGGTTCAACCGGCAATGTGATTGTTGGCTGCATGAAGAATGAGGCGCCCTATATCTTGGAATGGGTCGCCTATCATCGCGCGATGGGCGTCGACAATTTTCTAATCTACACCAATGGCTGCGAAGACGGCACGGATGAAATCCTGGACCGCCTGCAAGAGATGGGCGTCCTGCAACATCGCAACAACGACGACTGGCGCGGCAATTCTCCGCAGCAGTTCGCCCTGAACCAAGCCTTGAAAGAGCCGGTGATCCAGAACGCCGATTGGGTGATCCATATCGACGTGGACGAATTCATCAACGTGCGCTGCGGCAATGGCACGTTGCAGGACTTTTTTGACCGGGCGCCGGATGCCACCAATGTTGCCATGACCTGGCGACTGTTTGGCAACAACGGTGTGGACAGGCTGGCCGACCAGTTTGTGATCGACCAGTTCGACCAATGCGCGCCTAAGTTCTGCCCCAAGCCCCACACGGTCTGGGGCTATAAAACTATGGTCAAAAACATCGGTGCCTACGGTAAATTCAGCTGTCACCGGCCCAACAAACTGGTCGAAGACATGCGCGATCAGGTAAAATGGGTCAATGGCTCGGGCCGCGATATGACCAAAGAGGCCACGGACAAGGGCTGGCGTTCCTCGCGCAAATCCATCGGCTATGACCTTCTGCAACTGAACCACTATGCGCTGCGGTCTGCTGAAAGCTTTCTGATCAAACGCCAGCGCGGGCGTGCGTTACATGTGGACCGCTCCATTGGGTTGAACTATTGGATCCGCATGGACTGGAGCGATCACCGCGACACCACCATCAAACGCAATCTGCCCCGTTTGCGCACCGAATACGAAAACCTGCTACAAGATGCGGACCTACAACGCTGGCACACCCATGGGTTGGACTGGCACCGCGCCAAGGTGCAGGCCCTGCACGAACAGCCCGAATTTGCCGAACTGTACCAACAGGCTCGGAAGGTGAAATTGAACAGCGTCGAACGGGTGGCCTATGCGCTGGCCCTGGATATGGAGAGCTGACCGATGAACGACCTCTCAAACACAGATCGCGTGCTGCGCAGCCGTGGCATGAAGTTCCCGCTGGACAAATCGGTCCTGCCGCAACGCATCCGCACCCTCTTGCGCACCGAGGCCTATGAAGCCAAGGAAGCAACCGCGATCGAAAAACTGGTCCGCAAGGGCGATGTGGTGATGGAGCTGGGCGGCGGCATTGGCTTTATGTCCACGCTGGTGGCCACCAAAACCCGCGCCAAATCGGTGCATGCGTTCGAGGCCAACCCACAGCTGATCCCCTATATCCAGCAAGTCCACGCCCTGAACAAAGCCAAAAAGGCCCAAGTCACCCATGCGGTTCTGGGCGCGGAAAACGGCGAGGCCACGTTTTACGTACGCCCTAATTTCCTCGCCTCTTCCCTGTCGCCGATGGATGACGATACCGACGTGACCGAGGTCAAAGTGCCCAGTCTGGACGTCAACGTGGTGATCGCCGACCTCAAACCCACGGTGCTGATCTGCGACATCGAAGGGGCCGAGGTGGATCTTTTGCCGCAAATGGATCTGACCGGTCTGCGCGCGGTTGTGATCGAAACGCACCCGCAATGGATCGGCAAAGACGGTATTCGCAAAGTCTTTCGCTGTCTGGACGACGCCGGTCTGGTCTTTTTTCCACGCTGGTCTCATGGCAAAGTGGCCGTGTTCCGCTCTGATTGGTGATCCATGCGTTTTCTGGCCATACTTACCGTGCGCAACGAAGGCGCGTTTTTGCTAGAATGGCTTGCCCACCACCGTGCAATCGGTTTTACGGATTTTCTCGTTTTTTCAAACGACTGTCAGGATGGAACAGACAAGATCCTGGACCGTCTAGCAGAGGCGGGACTGCTGACGCATATCCGAAATGACGGCCCTTACGACAAATCCGGCATCCAATTCACCGCGCTCAAGACGGCTGACAAACACCCGCTGGTGAAAGAGGCCGATTGGATCCTCTCCCTCGACGTGGATGAATTTGTCAATATTCACGCGGGCGACGGGCAGCTTTCGGATCTGCTGCGTGCCCTGCCCGAAGCGGATGCCATCACCCTGACCTGGCGCCTGTTTGGTAATGGCGATCAGGTGCGATTTGTCCCGGACCCGGTGACCGATACATTCACCCGCTGCGCTCCTGCTGTGATCAATTGGCCTTGGCGTGCTGCCATGTTCAAAACCCTCTATCGCAACAATGGCACCTATCGCAAAACTGGCGTCCACCGTCCGCGCAGTGTCAAGGATGAGGACCGTCTAGACACCTTTCGCTGGTTTGACTGCGAAGGCCGTGAACTGGGTCGCCAGTTCAAGACCAAGCGGCTGTTTTCCAACTATGGCCAGCCCAATTTCAAATACGCCCAGCTCAACCACTATGCTCTGGGCGCTATGGAAAGTTTCGTGCTCAAGGCCGACCGGGGCCGTGCGGTGCATTCCGACCAAATGTTGGACGTGGATTATTGGGTCGAGCGGAATTTCAATATGGACACCGACACCACGATTGCCCGCTATACGCCCCTGCGCGATGCGCTGATGGGCGAGATGCTGGAAGACAAAAAGCTCCAGCGGCTGCAAGAAAAATCCGTCGAATGGCGACACGCTAGGTTCCGCCAGGTGATGCAGGAAGAACCCTTCCGCGCCCTCTTTGCCCGCCTAATGATGACGCCGCCGTCACGGTCGATCAACACCGTCACCGCCCGCACACTGACAGGATTTGCAGCCATGGGCCGACGCAAACAGGACGCTGCAAACAAGGAGTAAGTCACCGTTTGCAACAAGGCCCGTGCGTTTGGGGCCCTGCTTTACATTCCAAACGCCGCGATGACGTCAACACACAAGGTATCGAGGCGATCACCCGACTGTGCGGTAAATTCGTGCAGGCTTCATCCTGTCTGCAAGATCAACCCTGATGCGGCGCTCCCGTTCCAGTGTCCAGATACTGCTTCAAACTGCCGAGGAAAAACATGTCCCACCCCATCTCGCAGATTTCATAACAAAGAAGCTGCGGCACGAGACCGACGTGTTCAAGCGTGATCACGGTGCCATCGGGCCCGTCCTGAATGTTCCAAATGACTTTGGTCCCCAACCACTCTGTCTCGATGGCTTTGGGTTGCCCCTCGTGGACATGCAACGCATCCAAACACTTCCATTCTGCACACGATGGCCTGTCAGCGACCATAAGCTCAAACGTCCAATACGAGACACCAGGCGGAAAGGAAAACTTCGCCCGGTCGCCGATCTGTTCAAGGGGGCGATCCGGCACGGTCCACCAATGCGCAACCCCAGCGGTGACAGCCTCAAAAGCAGCAGCCGGGTCAGCTGCGACCACAATCGAACGCGTATAATTTGCAGTGCTCATTTTCAGGTTCCTTAGGTGTTTGTTGTCCAGTGCGGCGGAAAGGTCAGCGCGACGTTGGGCAGCGCTTCGATGCGTATGACCCACTCGGCGATCTGGGGCGACAGGGCTGCAAGGTCGGCCATTCCGAGATCATACATGATGTCTTGTTTTGTCTCCATCGCCCGCAGGATCAACCGGACATGTGGGAATGCCACAGCATCCGCCGCCCCCGGACGCGTGCCAGACAGAAAAGGTTGGTCGGACAGGATTTCCGACAAATGGTTGAGTTCCGACCGCAACACATCCGCAGCGGTCTGCAATGCCTCTGTAGCCTGCGTCGCACCGTCAAAGAAGATCGGCAACAACACACCGCTTGTGGCACCCGGCAAATAGTCGAAAATCTCCATTGTGCGCTGCCAGATCACTCCGGCCTCTTGAGGCGTTTCTCCGAACAACTGGGTTTGCGGATACGCCCGATCCAACCAGGCCAGAGCAGCGATCGAGTGGCCTAACGTCAAGCCGCCCTCCCTGACTGTCGGAACTGTGCCGCGTGGATTAAGCGCAAGATAGCGGTCCGACTTGTGCTCTTTCTGAGACGCCGAAAGCATGTGGGTTTTACAATCGAGGCCTTTGAAGGCCATGGCAAGCGCAACGCGCCAGGGGCTGGGCGCACCACTTACGGTCCAAAATTCGAGGGTCATGTTGCATGTCCTTTGAAGCTGCGTGTTTGCACAGGACTAGCGCCGTTGGCGTATTCTCAAAAGTAGGCAGAAATTTTTGAGATACTATCCAAAATGATACTATTGAGGAAAACTTGATGCCTGACGCGGATGCCGTCCCAAACGAAACGCCCACTCCGGACAAAAACCTATGCCCCGCACCCGTCGTCATCGGCATGATTGGCGGAAAATGGAAACTTTTGATTCTGCAGATTCTGATTTTTCAGGGCACTAAACGCTTTGGCGAATTGCGCAGTTCCATCGACGGGATCACGCAGACGATGCTAACAAAACAACTTAGAGCACTTGAGGCTGATGGGTTGGTGACACGGAAAGTATATGCCGAGGTCCCACCCCGGGTCGAATATTCCGCAAGCGCAGATGGGCTCGCGCTAGAGCCCGTGTTTACGTCGATGCATGCATGGTGGGGCAACCGATCCGCTGCGGGCTAGGTTAGCGGAAACCGAGCCGTTACATTCGGGCAGCAACAAAACCGAACCTTCAACGCAAAAACAGCAAAACCTCGCTGCCCCTCCCTCCTCAGGTCGACAAATCTGCCAGAACTCTTCAAACTTTGGCCGTATTCTGCCGTTAACCCTGTTGGTAACCAAAGCCGACGACAGTTTTCGGCATATTGAGGACGACAGGTATGCAAGAAGTCATTGACGCGCTGGACGAGGATCTCTCGGGGTTGAAACCAGGCCAGTGGAAAGCCCGCATGGCTGAAATTGCCGAAGAAAACGGCCTGTTCCAAGATCTGGGCGATAAGCATTTTGCGACGTTCATCGATCAAGGCAACACGCTGTTGGTGACCTTTGAAACACTGCAGGGAATTCATAACCTGTCAGAACAGGCCCAACCACTTGGGTTTGATCTGGTGCGCAATCTTGGGTGGTCACACCTATGTCTGGTCTCAGACGGGGACACCTGGTTTCGCGATGAACAGGTTTATGCGTTTTTTGATCAGCTGATTGACGACGGGTTCTTTGAGGAATTCGACAACGTTGTGTTCTATGGTGCCGGGCCCTGTGGTTATTCAGCGGCAGCGTTCTCGGTTGCCTCGCCCGGTGCAACCGTATTGGCAATCCAGCCCCAGGCAACGCTTGATCCCCGGATGACCGAATGGGACGACCGCTTTGTGGAAATGCGTCGCACCTCCTTCTCGGATCGCTACGGCTATGCACCCGATATGCTGGATGCGGCCGACCATGCTTTTGTGATCTTTGACCCCTATGAACGTTTGGATGCGATGCACGCCGCGCTTTTTGCGCGCTCCAACGTCACCCGCCTACGTCTGCCTTTCATGGGGGCCGCCGTGCAGACCCGCCTGATCGAGATGGAGATCCTCTATTCCATCCTGTCGCAGGTTGGTTCCGGCAAATTGACCGAGCTGAGTTTCTTCAAACTGGCGCGTGCACGCCGCAACAACGGCGGCTACCTCAAAGGGTTGATGGCCCAAATCGACGCCCAAGACCGCCCCTATCTGGTGGCGCTTCTGTGTCGCAACGTGACCCAGCGCTTGCGCGCGCCCCGGTTCCGTCGTCGCCTGCAGGGTCTAAAAAAACGCGCCGAAGCGGGCGAATTCACCTGGCCAAGCGAACCCAGCTGAACCGCAAACAGCGATTTTCAAACAGCCGCTTCTTTTCCTTTTTAAGCGGCTGTGCTAACGCCAGCGCATGACAATATCGCTGACCATCACCCGCCCCGACGACTGGCATCTGCATCTGCGCGATGGCGCGATGCTCAAGGCCGTCCTGCCTGAAACTGCCCGCCACTTTGGCCGCGCGATCATTATGCCAAATCTGGTGCCTCCGGTGGTCACCGGCGCACAGGCCGCCGCCTACAAAGACCGGATCCTGGCCGCCCTGCCCGAAGGCATGCGCTTTGATCCTCTGATGGTTCTCTACCTGACCGAAGACACCGATCCTGCGGATGTGGCCGCGGCCCACGCCAGCGGATTGGTCACCTCTGTCAAACTCTACCCCGCAGGTGCGACAACCAATTCGGCCTCCGGCGTGCAGAACTTTGACAAGGTCCGCCCGGTGCTGGAAAAGATGGCCGAAATCGGCATGCCGCTCTGCGTCCATGGTGAGGTCACAAACCACGAGGTCGACATCTTTGACCGCGAAGCCGTGTTCATTGACCGCGTCCTCGACCCAATCCGCAAGGCAACGCCCGGCCTGCGCGTGGTGATGGAACATATCACCACCAAGGACGGTGTGGACTATGTGAAATCCAACCCCAAGGATCTGGGCGCGACCATCACAACCCACCACTTGATCATCAACCGCAACCACATCCTCGTGGGCGGCATCAAACCCCATTACTACTGCCTGCCAGTTGCCAAACGGGAAGAGCACCGCCTCGCCCTGCGCGCAGCTGCCACCTCGGGCGATGCACGCTTCTTCCTGGGCACCGACAGCGCCCCCCATGTGGACGCAGCCAAGGAATCCGGCTGCGGTTGCGCCGGTTGTTTCACCGCCACCAACACCATGGCGCTGCTCGCCCATGTGTTTGAAGAAGAAGGCGCGCTCGACACGCTTGAAGGCTTTGCATCGAAAAACGGCCCAGCCTTCTACCGCTTGCCGGAAAACGATGGCACCATCACCCTGACCAAACAGGAGACAGCCGTCGCATTCCCGGAAAAGATCGAAAGCGGCGACGGCCCTGTCACGGTTTTTGATCCCGGCTACCCTGTCTTTTGGACCGTGACCTGATTTCATCTTTTCAAAAATACTTCCGCCAGAGGCGCCCGCACCTGCCTCTGGCCGCATGTTTAAAAAGGAGACGCACATGATCCCCACGTCCTACCCGAGCAAAGAAGAAATCGCCCGTCTCTCCGCCCGTATGCTGCTGGAGATCGGCGCGGTGAACTTCAACACGGATGAACCCTATACGCTGTCCTCGGGCCTGCCATCGCCCAGCTATGTGGACTGCCGCAAGCTGATCTCCTTCCCGCGCATCCGCTCGACCCTGATGGACTTTTTGACCGTCACCATCATGCGCAACGTGGGCTTCGAAGCCTTTGACAATATCGCCGGTGGTGAGACCGCAGGCATCCCGTTTGGCGCACTGGTCGCTGAACGCATGGCGCTGCCGATGACCTATGTGCGCAAAAAGCCCAAAGGGTATGGTCGCAACGCCCGCATCGAAGGGGTGATGACCGAGGACCAAAACGTGCTTCTGGTCGAAGACATGACCACCGATGGCGGCTCGAAACTCTCCTTTGTGGATGCGATCCGCGACACCGGTGCGTCTTGCGGCCACACAGCGGTGATCTTCTATTATGACATCTTCCCCGAAACCACCCAACGCCTCGGCGACCATGGCGTGGAACTGCATTACCTGTGCACCTGGTGGGATGTTCTGGCAGAAGCCAAAGCGCAAAAAGCCTTCACCCCGGAAACCCTGGCCGAGGTCGAAAAATTCCTGAACGACCCGCGCGCATGGCAGGAAGCCAACAAAAAGTAACGGCGACCGCGCCAGCACAAACTGTATAAAGAAGCCCGGTCCAATTGGCCGGGCTTTTCACATCAGGCTTGAACAATCACCAAGCGCATTATCCTCCAACACCCTTAGAACCAAGTGTCACGTAGGGTCTGCGACCAAGCGCTTCAAAGGACCTGGAATTGGATCGCCGCTGTCAAGAAAACGCGGCACATTCGCATAGTGATAGTAGAAATCCACAACCGTGATGCCAAAGGCATCCTCAAATGCAGCCTTCCATTTCAAACCACGTCCCAGATTTTCATAGAATGCAGCGATCTTGGGATAGCCAAACAAATCTATGAGATCGATAGAAGCCACTGTTCCTGCCCGATAGACTGCTGGCTTGCGGGCCTTCAGCGAACTTGCCGCTTCCAAACCTTTCAAGTCAGGGAATCTTCCTTCTAACTGCCTGTAATTGACAATCCGGAAGCGCCAATCAGCATCATAGGTCGAAAATCGGCTACCGAAGGCCTGAGCGCTCCCTTCCGATAGCCAAACCGGCCCATGGAAATTCAGAACGGTTTCTGAGCCGAACTTGACGTCAATCGCTCCACTGAGCTGAAATTGAATCATGTGGAAGGCTTCGTGCGCCAACAAAAAGTCCAACCACACCTTTTCGCGCTTTGATGCAGTTTCGGGGTCCGCAGGCGCACATAACCACATCAATCCGGGTGCAGCCCCGCCAGATATCCCTCGAAAAGAGCCGCAA
This sequence comes from uncultured Paracoccaceae bacterium, assembly GCA_947497985.1. Lineage (GTDB taxonomy): Bacteria > Pseudomonadota > Alphaproteobacteria > Rhodobacterales > Rhodobacteraceae > Epibacterium. The sequence goes on along the minus strand of CANMIX010000006.1, from coordinate 204,576 downwards.
GCATCAGTCAATCTCTGCGATGAAATTCGCAAAGGAATCTCCGCATGTTCACGAATTAGCGCCCTCAATTCGGACGGCGTGCTGCCGACAATAATTGTATCAATGCCGGCCAATTCCACCTGCAAATTAGCCGTGGCTGAAGTGTAAGCGCTCTCCAGAGAGAGGCCAATCATTTCGCGCAAATCAGGACCAACAGAAGGCGTGAATTTCAGCTCGAAATGCCCACTTTCCCTGGACGGCCAAAACGCCCGCAGGTCAGGACGTAAATTTCCGATTGTTCGGCAAAAGGAATTTCCAAGCGTCACGTCAAGGCGACGCGACGCGACGCGACGCGACGAAACCGTCTCATGGCTTTGCTGAAATGCAGCAATGGCACGCCGGGTGGCAGGCCCCGCTTGCCCATCATTTGGCCCTGCGTCAAACCCAGCGGCATTTAACTGGTCCTGAACACAGCGCACACCCTGTGAAAGCTGCGCCAACGCCATGGTGGGAAACAAAAAGACCAAACAAATGGCAAAAATCTTTTTCATACTTCAAATCCATATCCGCGTTTTCGGATCTAGAGCGCGCTTTATCGAACCCGCTCAGACTAAATTGTGCAATACAGCGTCCCCATCAGTCGAGAGGCTTGTTCTCTTGCCGTCTCTTGCGTGACAGGTCAACGTCACCCACCTTATCCACAGGTTATACAGTTTGCACCGCTCGCCGCGCTTGAGGTACAACTACAGCTCAAAAGGCCAGGCATGCGGGACAGCAGAACATGAACGAGATCAGATCCTTTGAAGGGGACGCCCCTCTTCCGTCCGTACCGGGTGAAAACTCTTCGCAAACCACCAACGAGCTGCCCCATTCGATCGAGGCCGAACAACAGCTTCTGGGCGCGATCCTCACCAACAACGACGTCTATGACCGTATCGCGCTGACGATCAATTCCGGCCATTTCTATGACCCGGTCCATTCCCGTATTTTCGAGGTCGCCGCCGCCCGGATCTCCAAAAACGCGCTCGCCTCTCCGGTGACGCTCAAAGCGTTTATGGAAGACGACAACGGGCTCAAGGAACTGGGCGGTGCCTCCTATTTGGTGAAGCTTGCCGGGGCCTCGATCTCATCCTTTGCGGTGCGCGACTATGCGCAGATGATCTATGACCTGGCGATCCGGCGCGAGCTGATCGCGCTTGGCAACTCCATCGCCGACCAAGCCCGCCGCGTGGATGTGGCGTCTGAACCCAAGGAACAAATCGTCGACGCCGAGCAAAAGCTTTATTCCCTCGCCGAACAGGGCCAGACCGAAAGCGGCTTTAAATCCTTCCTCAAAGCCGTGACCGAGGCGGTGAATGTCACCAACGAAGCCTACCAGCGCGGCGGCGGCATGGCGGGGATTTCCACGGGCCTTGCCGATCTTGATAAACAACTCGGCGGCCTCCACCCCTCGGATTTGCTGATCCTCGCGGGTCGTCCCTCGATGGGTAAAACCTCGCTTGCGACCAACATCGCCTTTAACGTGGCCAAGGCCTATAAGCGCGGAGCCAAGGCCGACGGCAGCGAAGGCGCGGTAGATGGCGGCGTGGTCGGCTTCTTCTCGCTCGAGATGTCGGCCGAACAGCTCGCCGGTCGTATCCTCGCGGAAGCCTCTGAAATCTCCAGCCACAAGATCCGCCAGGGTGACATGACCGAGGGTGAGTTCCGCCGCTTTGTCCAGGCCGCCAAGGATCTGGAAAGCTGCCCGCTGTTCATCGACGACACGCCCGCGATCCCAATCTCACAACTCGCCGCCCGCGCCCGCCGCTTGAAACGAACCCACGGGCTGGACCTTCTGGTGATCGACTACCTCCAGCTCTGCCGCGGCATGTCCGACAACCGCGTGAACGAGATTGCGGAAATCTCGATGGGTATGAAAGCCATCGCCAAAGAGCTCAACATCCCCGTGGTCGCCCTGTCCCAGCTCTCGCGTCAGGTGGAAAGCCGCGACGACAAACGCCCGCAGCTCTCGGACCTGCGGGAATCCGGCTCGATCGAACAGGACGCCGACGTGGTGATGTTCGTGTTCCGCGAGGAATATTATAAAGAGCGTGAAAAGCCCGGCGATCACGAGCTGGACAAGATGGAAGAATGGAAAACCGCAATGGAACGCCTCCACGCCAAAGCCGAAGTCATCGTCGGCAAACAACGCCACGGCCCCATCGGCACGGTTGAACTCTCGTTCGAAGCGCAATTTACGCGGTTTGGCAACTTGGCCAAGTCATGGCAGCAGGAGCCGGAGGGGTATTGAGGCAGCTAGGGCTGCGCTGCTAGGCAATGCCAGCAATGCGCAGATAGTGACCTTTGCAAACTCTGACCAACTTCTCCAGAGCTGCCTTTCAATGTTTCAATCAGGTAGCTTGCAAGAGCCCATACCAGTCATCGGCCATCGGGTGGCCCTTTGCGTCTGCAGCAGGCTGCGAACTGCGCAAAGCTGGCGTTCTTGGCAACCCATGCTTCAGCTATAGAGAGCGTCCGCCCTATCGGCGAGAATTGCGCATTGACCACCTATAGATAAAGGAATACCAGATGATCACCCATAGGTAGTGTCGGCGCAAGGTGACATTTTTTGCATTTTAAAGCAGAATCTTACGAGCTGGAAAAAGTCAATTTTGAAGAGCGCATTTCTAAAGAACAGCTTGCAGATTTTTTGCGCCAAGTTGCACTGAATTGGTCTAGGGTATTTATTTTTCTAGACGTCTTTTCGACTGTATATTTCGTTTTCGTTTCCGCTATCCCTGACGAAGAAGTCACATTTTTCCTTACACAGATCGGGTTTAGGGCCGATATATCGCAAACACTGTCCGATGCGTTCAACAGCATTTGGACAGTTTTCGGTATGTTGCTGTTGCTCCTCTTTAGTAGGTGTTTTGCTCGATTGAGGGGGCAAAGCGCTGAAGCCTTGAGTGAAGCACTCAGGCAGAGCAAGGTACAAATTGTGGAAATGGAGGATACACTTGCCAGTCTAACGCCGAACTTACGAACTTTCTATAGTGCAACTCTGCAATCAATGTTGAGGAAGGTTAGCCTCGAAGTCTCACCGAAAGTCCGAATTTCCGCCTACCTTCCTTCGTCGGACAAAGAGAACTTCATGCCAGTAGGTCGTTACAGCCACAATGCAGGGTACAGGGCTCAAGGCAGGACGCTACTACCTTTTACTCAGGGCTGTATCGGCGAGGCGTGGACGGTAGGAAAGTGTGAGTGGCGCGAGATGTCAAAGAGACTTGATACAAGAAGGAACAAGTCGGAAGAACTGTACAATATTCCAAATACGACATTCGATGCTCTAGGAATGAAAACCGTTTCTATAGGCGCATATAGGATTGAGGATAACAGTAGACTTCCGGTTGGCCTCGTGGTGATTGAAGCTGACGAACATGATGTAATCGACTTCGCTCAGTTCGTGGAAGTCCTCGAGGAGGAAAAGACCAATTTTCAGCGGCTAATTTCTTCGACTCACCAGTATCTAACTGATCCGAATTTGGCTAAGGAGGCAGGCGTCTAATGGACAGCGTAGTAGATGTACTTCATGCAACTATCGCCTCGTTTCCCCAGGAACGCCGAGGTGAAGTTACTCTAACTAAGGTGAACTTGCTTTTGTATCTGATCGATTGGCACTTGAGGATCAACAAGAAAACGGGTGTGTCTGGAGTGAACTGGGTCAACGGGAGCTATGGCCCCCATTCTGCGGAAGTAAAGAGCGCACTCGAACGCCGAGCGTTATTTGAAAAACGAGAGCGCGAAACTAATTCTGGGCGCTCAGTGGTTTGTTATGATGTAATTGGGGCCGCGCAAGATATTTCGTGGGACACCAAAAACTCGATCAAGCACGTCCTCAAGCTTGACGATGAACGTCGTTCTCCGGGTGCTGGCGATTCGGACGCTGAGTTTAAGCGGTTAGTTCTTTCGACGTATGGTGTGATGCACACTGAAAAGGGCGATACGATAGACATTCAAAGTCAGGCCGTGGAGTACAGACAGGTCCGTGGCCTTTGAAAATTTCGAGCGTGTGAGTTTGTTTTTGATAGGGGTAGCGTGCCTGCATGACCTTTCGGCTCCTGGTCATGTACCCGCGCTTTAAGGCTGAGTGTGCAGAGAAGGTCCTCTCCCTCCAACGCAGTTGCGGCATGAATGCTTCATTCAGCTCGCTGATCTTGTGACTTTGCAAATGGTGCTTTTTGCGCAAAGCCGACTCTCAAGGCAATCTTCGCTGCACTTGAAGCGAAGGGCAGCCCCGTCCCGCCCTTCTGTTTAAGGCGAAACTACTGCGAAGCCCCGCTTTGTAGAAAAAGCCGGGTACGCCTTCACGTCCGCTTCGGGCTGAAACCAGCCACACCCACTCACCTCCCCCGCCCTCCCCCATCACAAATCCCCGCTCAACCCCGGCGCGCGGAACTTTCCCACTTGACCCGCGCGTGCGGCATGTCATGAACAGCGCATGAGTACGGCAAAACTGACAATCGATCTGGACGCACTGGTCACCAACTGGCGGTCCCTGGATGCAAAGACCAACTGCGAAACCGCAGCCGTGGTCAAGGCAAATGGCTACGGGCTGGATGCGGCCCGCGTGGCCAAGGCACTGGCCGCAGGCGGTGCGCGCAATTTCTTTGTGGCCGCAGCCGAAGAAGGCGTTGTGCTGCGCCGCGCTTTGGGCGCTGGTCCCGGCATCTCGGTCTTTTCCGGCCATATGGAGGGCGACACCAAGCTCCTGCAGGAGTTCCAGCTGACGCCGATGCTCAACTCGCTGGATCAGATGCTGCGCCATTTTGAACGCTTGCCCGGCCATCCCTTTGGTGTGCAGCTTGATACCGGCATGAACCGTCTCGGCATGGAGCCCGGTGAATGGGCTGCTGTGCGCGAGATTGCATTGGGCCAAGGGCCTGTGTTGTTGATGTCGCATCTGGCCTGCGCCGATGAACCTGCGCATCCGATGAACGCCCACCAGCTGCAATCCTTCCGCGACATGACCGACGGTATCGAAGTGCCTCGCTCCTTGGCGGCGACGGGCGGTCTGCTGTTGGGGCCAGATTATCACTTTGATCTCTGCCGTCCGGGCATTGGCCTTTATGGCGGTCTGCCGTTTTCGCAAGCGATGCCGGTGGTCCACCTTGACCTGCCCGTCATCCAAACCCGTGACCTCGCAGCCGGTGAAACCGTGGGCTATGGCAACACCTGGACCGCCAAACGCCCCACGCGCATCGCAACGGTCGCGGCCGGTTATGCCGATGGTCTGATCCGCGCTATGGGTTCTGGCGGCATCCACGTCTTTGCCGAGGCCACCCCCTGCCCAGTTGTGGGCCGTGTCTCTATGGATTTGATCACCGTTGATGTTACCGACATCGCAGAAGTGCCCGCCAATCTGTCGCTGATCAACGAAGCGCAAACTGTCGACGTTGTGGCCAATGCCGCAGGCAGCATCGGTTATGAAATTCTGACATCTCTCGGCCATCGCTACGCCCGAACCTACAAAGGCTGATTGACCGAATGTCTCCTGTTGCCCTTCTGGCCCGGCTGGGTCGCGCGGTTTTGCAAATGCTGGCGTCCACGGGGCGGATTTCGATCTTTGCGGCCTCCAGCTTCAGCCACATGCTGCGCCCGCCGTTTTACCCGCGCGAATTCCTGCTGGCGCTTCTGCAGATCGGCTGGCTGTCGCTTCCGGTTGTTGGTCTCACCGCGGTCTTTACCGGCGGCGCGCTGGCCCTACAGATCTATTCCGGCGGCGCGCGTTTCAATGCCGAGGCCGTGGTCCCCCAGATCGTCGCCATCGGCATGGTGCGAGAACTCGGCCCGGTGCTGGCCGGCCTGATGATCGCCGCACGCGTCACATCATCGATTGCCGCCGAAATCGCCACCATGAAAGTGACCGAGCAGATCGACGCGCTGGTCACACTCTCCACCAACCCGATGAAATACCTCGTCGCGCCCCGCGTGCTGGCCGCCCTTCTGACCGTGCCGCTTCTGGTGGCCGTGGGCGACATTATCGGCATCTTTGGCGGCTATGTGGTGGCCACGCAGAACCTTGGCTTCAACCCGGCTGCCTATTTGAAAAACACCGTCGACTTCCTGGAATGGCTCGACATCCTGTCGTCCCTCACCAAAGGCGCCGCCTTCGGCACCATCGCCGCACTGATGGGCTGCTATTACGGCATGCAATCGGGCCGTGGCGCACAGGGCGTCGGCCGCGCCACCAAATCCTCGGTCGAGGCCGCCGCCGTGCTGATCCTTGCCGCCAATTTCGTTCTCACAGGGTTGTTCTTCTCGCTATGATCAAACTGGAAAACGTCTACAAATCCTTCGGCGACAACCACGTGCTGCAGGGCTTTGATCTTGAGATCGCCAAGGGCACATCGATGGTCATTATCGGCGGCTCCGGCACCGGCAAATCGGTCTCGCTGAAATCGGTGCTGGGTCTGATCACCCCGGACAGTGGCAAGATCTTTGTGGACGGCCAGGACGTGACCAAAGCCGACCGCGACGCATTTCTTGCCCGCTTTGGCATGTTGTTCCAAGGCGCGGCGCTGTTTGACTCGCTCCCCGTCTGGCAAAACGTCGCCTTCCGCCTCCTGCGCGGCTCCCTTGCCCGCCCCAAAGACGAAGCCCGCGAGATCGCCATCGATAAACTCCGCCGCGTCGGCCTCAAGGCGGATGTGGCTGACCGGTTCCCGGCAGAACTCTCCGGCGGCATGCAAAAGCGCGTCGGCCTTGCCCGCGCCATCGCCGCCGAGCCTGAGATCATCTTTTTTGATGAACCCACCACCGGCCTTGATCCTATCATGTCCGGCGTCATCAACGACCTGATCCGCGAGATCGTGGTCGAGATGGGTGCCACCGCCATGACCATCACCCACGACATGACATCCGTGCGCGCCATCGCCGACAACGTCGCCATGCTCCACGGCGGCAAAATCCGCTGGACCGGCCCGGTGGCCGAAATGGACGCCTCCGGTGACCCTTACGTGGAGCAATTCATCTCCGGCAGCGCAGAGGGACCGATCGAGGCGGTACGGTAGGTGAAAGGAACCTGTCGAATATGGAAATAAAAACTCACATAAACGATCTCTTACGTGACTTGGCCAATCAAAACGGGCGCTACTCACAAGCCGACTTTGATGAAGTCGCAATGTACGTAGAGGTTTCTTCTGGAAGTTTTCATCGTCGCTTTGTCGAAGTTGTACGTAGAGCAGATGCCAACTTCCCGACGCGTATGACTTCAACTGATATTGAGGAACGAATTGCAATCATCGACCGTCTGCTCCGGATAAGTGACGTATCTGAAGCTCTTCCTCAACAAACAGAAGACAAAAACTGCGATGATGAGCTTCTCCCAAGATTTGAACTCAACCAAGCTGATAAAGCCAGAGTTCTAGAATTGTGTTCACAAATGCGGAAAATCGTCCTCGCAACAGAGGTATTCGACCAACCACATAAACGCCGACTGCTTAACCGCATTGCTGGGATCGAATATCAAGTAGAGCAGCCAAAGGGTCTTTTAGATATCGTGCGCGCTGGCGTTTCTGACGTTGGCGAGACACTTGGAAAGTTCGGCACCGATATCAAACCTCTGACAGATCGCATGAACGAAGTGGCCGGCATCGCGCGATCAGGTTCTAAAGAATACGATCAGATCCCTGCACCTGAGGAACTTCCGAAACTTCCAGCACCAGATAACTCGGACGCTGAAGAGTAAGCACTAGAGCCTGCCTCCGGCCTTTAACCGGTCTGGGGCTCCGCCCGTTCGGACCTTAATCTGTCCCCCGGACTGTTTATCCCTGCGGGAACCGGTCCTCACTGTTGCGCCCCCACCGCACGCCCCACTTGTGCGTCGTTAAGACCGCCGCGCTAAACTCCCCAATGTTCGAACACATCGCTTTGGATCTGGCACATCCATAGCACACGACCACCACAAGGACATACGGGAGGCAGCACGTGCCCCGGCCCTCCGCCGCCGGCGGCCGCCATCTCTTAACTTTGCCAACGCCCAACGGGATGAGCATTCATGGCCCAAACCGCCCGCCGTTTCATCTTTTCATAAATACTTAAATCCCAAGGGCGGCCAAACAAAACACCCTCACGACCCGTCCCTGCCAGCCGCCACAGGCTGCACGGGCCAAACCCTTTGGCATTGCTTTGCCCACATGTTAGATCACGCGCATGATCCTGCGCATCGCCACCCTCTCCCTCCTGATCCTCTATCCCATCGCCTGGTTCGCCCCTTTGATGCGCGCGGGCCTTCTGCCGATCTTTGGTCTGGCGGAAATCAGCGTGATCACCGGGCTGCAAAGCCTCTGGGAAAGCGACGTGCTCTTGGCTCTGGTCGTCACCCTCTTTGCGCTGGTGGCCCCTTTGGTCAAAACCGCTGGCCTCGCGCTGGTGCAATGGCAATATATGGACAAACGTCTGCTGCCCGCGCTGCATGTTCTGGGCAAACTCGCCATGGCCGATATCTTCCTGATCGCGCTTTATATCACCCTGGCCAAAGGGATCGGCCTCGCCACGATTGAAGTCGCATGGGGCCTCTATCTGTTTACAGCCTGCATCTTGGCATCTCTCATCCTGTCAATGCTGACGGAACGCCGGATTTCACAGACAAAATGGGGCTCTGCCCCCTCGAGCTAAAGCCCTCACCCCCGAAGTATTTTTAAAAAGATGAAGAGGCCACATGGCGCACTCGCGCCGCGTCAGCGGCGTTTGGCCCAACGGGAGCGGATCATCGCAGATGATCTTGCGACGGGCGGGAGCAGCACCTCTTGAACAAAACCTGAACATCGGGCAAAACATTCCTATGGCAAAAACAACATTCTCTTGCTCCGCCTGTGGAGCCACCTCCTCCAAATGGTCCGGCCGCTGCGAAGCCTGTGGTGAGTGGAACACCATCAGCGAAGACAAAGGGTTGTCCGCAAGCGCCCCGTCGAAAAAATCGCTCGGCACACAACGCGGCCGTACGGTCCCGTTGACCGACCTCGCCGCCCATGAGGCGCCCCCACCGCGCATTGAATGTGGCGTGGGTGAGTTGGACCGGGTATTGGGCGGTGGTTTGGTCGCGGCCTCGGCAATTTTAGTCGGCGGCGATCCTGGAATCGGCAAATCCACCCTGCTTCTTCAGGCGGCAGCGCGGTTTGCACGCTGCGGTGTCAAAACCATCTATGTCAGTGGCGAGGAAGCTTCGGCTCAGGTGCGCATGCGCGCGCAACGCCTTGGCCTTGAACAATCGCCGGTGCAATTGGCGGCAGAAACAAACCTGCGCGATATTTTGACGACTTTGGAGCAAGAAGCACCGCAGTTGGTGATCATCGATTCGATCCAAACTATGTGGGTGGACAATGTCGACAGCGCGCCTGGATCTGTGTCGCAGGTGCGCGCAGTCGCCCATGAGTTGACAAGTTTTGCCAAACGCAACGGGGTCTCTGTTGTCATGGTCGGCCATGTCACCAAGGAAGGTCAGATTGCCGGTCCCCGCGTGGTGGAACATATGGTCGACACCGTCCTTTATTTCGAGGGCGAGCGTGGCCATCAGTTCCGCATTTTACGCGCGGTCAAAAACCGCTTTGGTCCAGCCGATGAAATTGGTGTCTTTGAAATGACCGGTCGTGGGCTGGCGGAGGTGAAGAACCCCTCAGCGCTCTTTCTGTCCGAACGCGGTGAGCCTGCCCCGGGATCTGTCGTCTTTGCCGGCATCGAAGGCACCCGTCCGGTTCTGGTTGAGATGCAAGCGCTGGTCTCCCCTTCGCCGCACTCACAACCGCGTCGCGCCGTTGTTGGCTGGGACAGTGCCCGACTTGCGATGATCCTCGCCGTGCTGGAGGCGCGCTGCGGCATTCCGTTTGCGGGTTTGGATGTCTATTTAAACGTGGCTGGCGGAATGAAAATCCAGGAACCTGCGGCAGACCTCGCAGTGGCTGCAGCCCTCCTCAGTGCACGTGAAGACGTGTCCTTACCGGCTGATACTGTGATTTTTGGCGAAATTTCACTATCAGGAGCACTTCGACCTGCCCCTCAGACCGAAAACCGGTTGAAAGAAGCTCAAAAACTTGGTTTCACCGCAGGCATAGCTCCAAGCGGCGGCAAATCGGTTTCGGTGGAGGGTCTCACATTTCGTAAGACCTCAGATCTGGCTGGATTTGTCGGCGAGTATTTTGGCGCTGGATAGAGTCGCAAATTTTAATCGCGCAAGAACAGGCGAGGGACATGGAAGATTTCACCATAGTCGACGGGGTTGTAGCCCTGGTAATTGTAATATCTGCTTTGCTTGCGTACTCGCGCGGTTTCGTGCGTGAAGCTATGGCAATCGCGGGTTGGATCGCGGCGGCAATCTTGGCGTTTATTTTTGCGCCGCAGGCAGAACCTTTGATGGCCGAAATCCCGGTGGTTGGCGAGTTCCTGTCTGACAGTTGTGAATTGTCGTTGATTGGCGCGTTTTTTGCCGTGCTTGCGGTCGCGCTTATTATTGTTTCATTTTTCACACCGCTGTTTTCTGCGTTGGTGCAACGTTCTGCACTGGGCGGGATCGACCAGGGGTTCGGATTTTTCTTTGGCGTTCTGCGTGGCATCCTTTTGGTCACCATCGCCTTCTTCCTTTATAATGTGGTTATCACCGGCCAAAGCTTTGCCATGGTCGACGACAGCCGCTCGGCGGTTGTGTTTGAGCGTCTGATCGGCAAGGTCGAAGACCGCAACCCCGAAGAAGCGTTGGGTTGGATTACTGGCAAATATGAAACCCTGATGGGCCACTGCGAAGAATAACGCAAAGGGCTGAAACATCAGATTGCATGAAATCGGGCGCCAATTAGGCGCCCTTTTTTATTGTTTCAATCATTCACAGAGTTACACACAGGTTTGATTAACCCCCGTTAACGCCTAGGCAAACAATTAACCCTTTGTTAACACTTCAGAATCGCGATTCTGAATCTAGGTTGCCCACAGGTGCTTCGCAGCTAAATCTGTTAATTTTCCCGCCGATTTTGGTAAGAAAGGTTAACAAAAACCCCTAAAATCACGTCATTTTCACATAAATCTGAACAATTTCCAAATTGGCCCCAAGCCTGCCCCATTTTCGGCCCAATTCGACAGCCACATGGGCTCAACACAAAAACGTGCACGAGCAGGCAAAAGGGACATCACATGTTTCTCGATCATTTTAACGCATTCGCAAATCACCAGCCGGTTGAAATTGCATCCGATCTGCCTGCCTCTTTGTTTGAGATCACGCCATCCGCAACACCTCGCCCTCGGACAGGCGGTCTGCTGCCTCACGCGCTGGTCGAGACAGAGAACGGCTTTCGCCAGGCGCGCCAGTTGAAGGCCGGTGACATGGTCTACACCTTTGATGGTGGATGTCAGGAAGTTGTGGCGGTTAAGCACTCAGTGCCACGCCTTACTCCGATGATGCATGTTCCGGCCGGCGCGTTGGGCAACGATCGCGATATGGATCTGCCATCCGATCAAGTGATCGCTTTGGATGAAGAGACCGCGGAACAGCTGTTTGACGTGCCTGTGGTTTTGGCGAAACTGGTCTCCCTGGCCGGGTTCAACGGGATCACCCCTGCGATGCCCCAGCGTCTGGCCCGCATCCACGTGTCCTTTGCCGAAGAAGAGCTGATCTGGAGCGAGTGCGGCATGCTTTTGCATGTACCGGACGACAGCACAGACGACAGCGCCTTTTGGAAACTGTCCCTGACCGAGACCCGTGAACTGGTGGCCACCTCGCAACAGCGCAGCCTGCCAGAAGCCTCGGAAATTGTGGAACAAGCCGCGTCTCACACGCTGGACCTCCCCTTGTGGCTGCGTCAGCTGAGCTTTTCCAACAGCGTCGATCTAGCGGCCTAAGACACCTTGTCGCGAACGGTTTTGCAGGCGCACCCTCTATACATGAATATTTTCAAGGCTCGACCGGAGTAACCCGTGTCGGGCCTTGCTTTCTAATGTGATCCTTTGATGACAGCGGGCCGCTTTCGTTCTATGTGAAGGCACGTCACCTTTTTTGGATTCGGAGCCGAACCCCTTGCTGATGCTGCGGTTGCTGCCTGCTTACCCTCTGTGCTGCGGACGGATCTCGTCAGCTTTGTGCGGTTTCGATCCCTGTGGTGTTAATTTTTCAGATAGTTTCGCAAATGCAGGCTTGGACAATCGGGCCGCCATCGGCTAGGCACGCCGCGGCAAACCAGCGCCGCGGTTCAAACACCGACGACAACGACGCAACGAACAGCAACGCCAAAGTGGAAATGGAGCCATTCTATGTGCGGGATTTTGGGAATCGCAAACCGGGACTCGGATGTCTTCGCGGAGATCTACGATGGTCTGCTGATGTTGCAGCACCGAGGCCAGGATGCATCCGGTATTGTCACCTACACCGGTGAATTCTTTCGCGAGCGCAAGGCCAACGGTTTGGTCAAAGATGTCTTTGGCCCCGATGATGCAGACACGCTGACTGGCAAAATTGGCATGGGCCATGTGCGCTACCCTACGGCGGGATCGCTCTCTGCATCTGAGGCGCAGCCGTTCTTTGTGAACGCGCCCTACGGCATTTATCTGGTGCACAACGGCAATATCACCAATACAGCCGAACAACGCGAAAAAGTGACCGCCAAATACAGCCGCCATCTGCGTACGACGTCGGATTCTGAGATTCTGCTGAACGTTTTGGCCGACAAGGTTGCTGATGCAATTAAGGTCAACGGCAACGCTGAACCGATCCGCAATATTTTTGCCGGTGTAAAAATGACAATGGAACGGGTGCAAGGTGCCTATTCCGTGATCTGCATGATCGCAGGTGTCGGCATGCTGGCTTTCCGCGACCCCAATGGCATTCGCCCCCTGTCTGTCGCGACCCGCAAGGCATCCGGTGACGGCGATGACTATGCCTTTGCGTCTGAAGACGTGGCCTTTGGCATCAACGGATTTGAGAAGATCCGCGACGTCAAACCGGGTGAAGCGATCCTGATCGATCTGGACGGCAATATGCATTGCCATCAGGCGGTTGAGGGCAAGCTGAACCCCTGTATTTTTGAATATGTTTATCTGGCGCGTCCGGATTCGATGCTGGACGGCGTGTCGGTCTATAAGACACAGCTGCGTATGGGTCAGGCGCTGGCGCAACAGATCAAGGATTCAGGTCTGGAAATCGACAGCATCATTCCGGTGCCGGATTCTGCCCGTCCCGTGGCGTTGGAAGTGGCCAATGCCACCGGCATCCGCTACCGCGAAGCACTAGTCAAGAACCGCTATGTCGGCCGGACCTTTATCATGCCCGGTCAGCAAGAACGTAAGAAATCCGTGCGCCGCAAGCTGAACGCGATCCCGCTTGAGATGAAGGGGCTGAACGTTTTGCTGATCGACGATTCCATCGTGCGCGGCAATACCATCAAAAAGATCGTCGAGATGTGCCGTGATGCCGGGGCCAAGAAGGTCTATATCGCCTCGGCCTCTCCGCCGGTGAAATACCCGAACGTCTATGGCATCGATATGCCAACAAAACACGAACTGATCGCCAACGGTCTTGAGATCGAGGAAATCCGCGAAGAGCTTGGTGCGGATGCGCTGTTCTATCAAAAGCTGGAAGATCTGATTTGGGCTGCCAAAGAAGGTAATTCCGAAATCGAAGGCTTTGACTGTTCCTGTTTTGACGGCAATTACATCACCGGTGTCACCAGCGAGTATCTGGACGGGCTCGAAAACAGTACCCGCGTCAGTGCCAAGATCAAGGATATGCCGAAATCCGGCTCATCCTGGAACAAAGGCCAAGTAGCGTCAGGGTAAGCTGGCTGGGTGCAAACTAGCTGTTTGAACTTTGCCGCCCGGCAGCGTAAGACGCCGCCAAATCAGTTCATCAAAGACGCTGGTCTCCGCATCAGCGTCTTTTTCTTTGGTCACCGTGCAGTCAGGAACGTCATTTGGATCCGCATCTTGCCAGGCTTTTGACGTCTCAACGCACCTGTCGTTGCTGCGGAGCCACGTTTGCGCAGCTTATCAGCCTGTCTTGTGACCGGCCGGACATCTGCAGCGACGAGCATATCGTGCAGGATAACTCCGCCGTTTTGACAGAAGCTGGTGACGTGCTGACCGAAGATTTCTGCCGCATCGGAGATCTACATTTCCTACGTGCGGTTCTGGCCTTGCCGATTAACAATGCAGGTGGTGCCGAATTCATACTGGGCACCTGGGCCAGCGTCACGGCGGATGATTTCCACGACTACCACTCCCTGCTGGATATGGGAGAGATCGATACAATGGGCAGCCGTCCGGCCTGGCTCGCCAATACCATTCCCTTGCATGAAGGACAGCCACCAGCCGCCAAGATCCAACCGCGCGGTGATGGGCAGTACCCCGACCTGGACGTGGTTGAAACTTCGCATTCGCTCTACACGCTGCAGCAGCGCGGATTGGAGTTCGAGGACCTGCTGGAAATGCTTTATGCCTATGGGCACGACCTGCCGTCCCTCTTGTATGATGCCTGATCGCCGCTCCCCCTTGGCTGTGAATTCAAGGCGGCGCGGTCAAAATATTGCAAAACACGCATAAATCCGCTGCCGATGCGCAGGCGCGCAAGCGGTTCTTTGCACAGCTTTGCCCCTGCCCTTTCCCTTAGCGGCCACCGCTGCTAGCTGCGCCTCTTCGCTTGGCTCTTTCGGTTTGAAAGGCACAGGCATCCGTACAAGAGGCACAGGTAATCCCACGATGGGTTCAAACAGCACAGTTGAAAAAACATCAAACCATGTGGCGCAGACCGCGACACAATCAGATGCGCTGCCGACAGGTGGTACCGTCTTGATCGGCATTTTTGGCGCCGCGTCCTCCCCCGAGGCCTTGGTGCGCACCAACAGTGGTCGGGTGCGACGGGTGAGAAACGGCAGCCGGGTGGCGTCAGGTCAGGTGGTGGCCATCGACGACAAAGGTCTGTTGCTGCAACGAGGCGGTGAAACACAGCGGTTGCAAATCCCCGGCGGTTAGTCGCAGGCCACACACGCCCTCTTGACCCTGCCAGCCTGGCACCGCAAGAAAGCGGTATGACACAGAAACTTGCTTTGATCACCGGTGCGTCGCGTGGCCTTGGGGCCGCATTTGCCGAGGCGCTTGCCCCGACCCATCACATTGTCGCCGTTGGACGGACGGCTGGCGCCTTGGAAGAGCTGGATGACCGCATCCAGGCAAAGGGCGGCAGCGCCACCCTGGCACCGATGGACGTCACAGTGCCGGACGCCATGGCCACGCTGTGCCGCGGTATTCACGACCGCTGGGGCAGTCTGGATCTGTGGGTTCATTGCGCCATCCATGCAGCACCTTTGAGCCCTGCAAATTTCGTAGCCCCCAAAGATTGGGAAAAAAGCGTTGCGGTCAATGCCACGGCGACCTCACTTTTGATCACCTATGTCGCGCCTCTTTTGGGGCAGGCTGGCCAGGCGGTGTTCTTTGACGATCCGCGCGCTGGTGAGAAGTTCTTTGGCGCCTATGGCGCGAGTAAAGCCGCGCAGATGGCGTTGGTGCGCAGTTGGCAGGACGAAAGCGAACGCACCGGCCCCAAGGTGGAGATCCTTTCTCCCAAGCCCATGCCCACAGCCACCCGCGCTCGGTTCTATCCCGGCGAAGACCGCGACGGCCTTGCCGCACCGCAGTCAGAAGCCGCCCGCCTGCTGCCCGCGCTACTGGCGGAGTAAAAATCGACCAGCCGGTTGCGCCGATTGCCTGTGCATTATCACCCGATTGTCCGGACAGGTGAAACCCGCGAGACGCATTCCACCCCCTTGACGCACGCAGCCTCTTGCCCCGTTGCGACGTTGGCCATATTCACAATGGCAACGACGCAACGCAGGGTAAGACATGCGCATTTTGATCACCAATGACGACGGCATCAACGCCGAGGGCCTGCAAGTCCTGAGCGAGATCGCACAGACCATTGCAGGCGATACCGGCGAAGTCTGGACGGTCGCGCCCGCGTTTGAACAATCGGGTGTTGGGCATTGCATCAGCTATACCCGCCCGTTCATGATTTCCGAACAGGCACCGCGCCGTTATGCGGCCGAAGGCTCTCCGGCTGATTGCGTATTGGCGGGGTTGCACAATGTGCTGAAAGATCGGACGCCAGATCTGATCCTGTCGGGCGTCAATCGGGGCAATAACTCCGCTGAAAATGCGCTTTATTCCGGGACGCTAGGTGCGGCTTTGGAGGGCGCGTTGCAAGGGGTCCCCTCCTTTGCCCTGTCACAGTATTTTGGTCCCGAAAACAAAGATTTGGACAACCCTTTTGAAGCAGCCGCAGCCCATGGTGCCGCCGCCATTCAAAAGGTTCTTAAGGCCGCGCCTGCAAACAGCAGCGCCTATCAGCTGTTTTACAACATCAACTTCCCGCCGGTTGCCGCCGCTGATGTCAAGGGGACACGATTTGCGGCTCAAGGGCTGCGTAAGGGTACACGGTTTAGTGCCGAAAATTCTATCTCGCCCAATGGGCGCCATTACACTTGGATCAAAGGTGGTGATCAACGGGCCGACACAGCGCCTGGCAGTGATGCGGCTTCCAATCTGGCGGGCTTTGTCTCGATCACGCCGATGCGGGCGGATCTGACCGCGCATGATGTTCTGGACGCATTTCAGGCGGTAGAATGACACAAGGTCCCGATCCAGAAACAAAGATGCAATTCCTGTTCGCGCTGCGTTCAAAAGGCGTGACCGAGCAAACCGTTCTGGAAGCAATGGAAACCATTGACCGGGGTCTGTTTGTACGCGGATTGTTTTCGGATCGCGCCTATGAGGACATGCCGCTGCCAATTTCCTGCGGGCAGACCATCTCGCAGCCGTCGGTGGTTGGCATTATGACCCAGGCCTTGCAGGTGAGCCCGCGCGATACCGTTCTGGAGGTGGGCACCGGCTCTGGTTATCAGGCGGCGATCCTGGCCCGGCTGGCCCGGCGGGTGTATACGATCGACCGCTTTAGCCGTTTGGTGCGCGAAGCGCGCGATGTATTTGACCAGCTTGCGATCTCCAATCTGACCTCTTTGGTGGGGGATGGATCACATGGAATGCCGGAACAAGCGCCCTTTGATCGTATAATTGTGACCGCCGCAGCCGAAGATCCACCCAGCCCGCTGTTGGCTCAGCTCAAGATCGGCGGCATAATGGTGCTGCCCGTCGGCCAGTCTGACCACGTTCAATCGCTTATTCGTGTGCATAAAACCGCCGATGGGCTGGAATATGACGAATTACGCTCTGTCCGCTTTGTTCCTTTGCTTGAGGGACTGGGCAAAGAGACATAATGAATTGATGTATACCATCCATATGTCGCGCCGCGTATCTGTACGTTGCAACGCGGCAGCAAGAGATGGGGTTAACAATCCGGCAGCGCCGCAATGGTTCAGCTGTGACTTGAGGAGAGCGAAGATGACCGTGACCATCCCACGCCACACACGAGGCGCAGGCCTGCGCATCACGTCTGCCCTTGCTCTGCTGTCGGTGCTTGCCGCCTGTGACGGCTCGCCTCTGGACTACGACCTACGAGGCCGCGTGGGTGGGTTCAGCACCGCCCCTGCCGCACAGACCGCCACCACCAATCGCCCGACGGCTGATGCGCGTGGGTTGATCAGCTATCCCTCTTATCAGGTCGCTGTCGCTGAGCGCGGTGACACATTGGCGGATGTTGCGACACGGATCGGACTGCCCGTCGGCGAGTTGGCCCAGTATAACGGCATGCAACCAAACGACACCCTGCGCCGAGGTGAGGTGATCGCCCTGCCCCGCCGCGCCCCTGATACCGTGCCCCAGTCCGAGGTTGTTGCCCCCGGTGGTGTTGATATCGCCGCCCTCGCCGGGCAAGCGATCGAGACTGCGCCGTTGGCCTCTGACAATCCCGGATCGATCACGCCGACCACGCCACGCCCGGTCGCCAAACCACAAGCGAAGCCGGTTGTTCAGGCCGGACCTGAACCGGTGCGGCACAAGGTGGAACGGGGTGAGACCGCCTTTACCATTTCGCGCCTCTATCAGGTGCCGGTGAAATCTTTGGCAGAGTGGAATGGGCTGAACAGCAGTTTCTCAATCCGTGAGGGGCAATTCCTGTTGATCCCGGTCAAGGATCAGCCCGCGCCCCAGCGTGAGAACCAGGAACCTGCACCCGAAGTTCAAGTCGTAGCTGCTCCCGGTGCCGGCAGCACAACGCCGACCCCGCCCAGCTCAACCAAACCGCTGCCAGATGAAAAAGTGGAACCTGCCGCCGCCAAGCCGGAAATCGTCCCCGAGGTCAAGGTTCCCGCGCCCACCCAAGCACCAGATTCCGCGATGGTCTATCCGGTGCAAGGCAAGATCATCCGCACCTACAGCAAGGGCACGAACGACGGTATCGACATTTCCGGCCCCGCAGGTGCAACGGTCCGCGCGGCCGATTCCGGCACGGTTGCTGCGATCACTAAGGATTCAAACGGCATCCCAATTGTGGTAATTCGCCATGACCCCAAAGTGTTGACGGTCTATGCCAATGTGGACCAGATCGAAGTCAACAAAGGCGACACCGTACGCCGCGGTCAGGCCATTGCTGCCCTGCGCGCGGAACCCACGCCCTATGTGCACTTTGAAGTCCGCAACGGTTTTGACAGCGTCGATCCACTGCCTTACCTAAACTGATCCCAGCGCTAACCACTCCGCGGGTGGTGGAATCCGCTTGCGTTCTATTGTTTTTCGTAAATTAACCAGTTCCTCTGACCGAAGCCCTATTTGACTAAAGCAACGACATGCAGGGCTGTCAGGGGGCCGTTGCCTAGATCTGCTGTTTAACCAACACTAGGCTCAGTATGGCTCCAGTAAAAAGAAACACCGCACCGACGATCCATGCCATGGGTGTCGCGTAAACTTCAGCGACAGCTCCGGCCAAAACTAAGCCCAAGGCGGCCCCCAACTGCTGTATTAACGATCTCAGCGATAGCATGGTCGACCGCTGACGGTCATCCACGCAGCGATGCAGAATGCTGCTGGCCGGCGTCTCAGAAACGCCGAGGATCATCGAATACAGGACGAACACTGTCACAAACCCAATGATACCGCCTTGCACCGCCAATGCGATCTGGACGCCTGCCAAACACGCAAAGGTCGCCGCCAGCGTCATAGCGTGCCGCCGCTTGAAAAACCGGCTGATGTACGGTGACAAAGAGGCCCCAAAAGCGATGGAAAAGAAATAGGTGGCTGTGATGACTCCGATGACTGTGTTTGCGTAACCCGCATCCAACATGGGTTTTGCATGGGTTGGCCAGATCACTTCAACCGGGTTGGTTGCCATCAAAAACAAAGCCAGCGCCGCCAGCAGTATCGATAGCGTCGGATGGTTGAGCGCCAGAAAGCCCGCCTCCCGTATCACCGCCGGAACCGAGGCAAAGCCATGCATAAGAGCGCTGGCGTTCATTGGACGCGGTTTTTCGTCAATGGCGCACACCGTGAAAACGAACACGCCCGACATCACACTGATACTGGCCAGATAAGACACATCATAAATGCCAAACCCGATGCGTGTTGCGACCTCACCCAAAACGTCCGGCAGCAGACCTCCCCAAACAGCACCACTGGCCAAGCCGAGGGCATTCGCCCATTGCGCTTTGGCCAATGCGGGCTGGACATCCACATTGGGCGCGACGACCTTGAAAGTTTCGACAAACCACGCATCCAGCGTGCCAGATCGCAGCGCGCGCCCAAACCCGATGAACGCGAAAGAGAGCGCCAGAACATAGAAATCACGCGTCGCAAGAAAGAGCAGCAGCGAAATCAAACTGGCGACAATCGCCGTCAAAAAGACCGGCTTGCGTCCAATATTGTCGGCAAGACCGCCAAACGGCAGCTCCAACACCATCGTAGTCAGCGAGTAGATCCCGAAGAGGAGCGAGATTTGAACGAGGTCCATGCCGCGATCGGCCAAGGCAAGCGCAACAACGGCCACCGTCAGCCCCATCGCAAACCGATCAAGGAACTGGTGAATTTGAAACACACGAATGTGGCGTCGCGCGGTATCGGTCAGTGTCGCAAGAGAAAACTCAGTTTCAGTGGTCATCTGTGCAGCATCAACGGTGCTGTTGACCTGCACAAGGTCTTGGGTGCGCCGAAGCCCATTTCGCACAAACAAGCTGCACTTCGAGCGGCAGTGAAGCCCGTCTCAACTCGCTCTGTGGTGACCGGTCGATCGACCAAAGTTGAACGCAGCGCCCTCGCCTTACGTCACCACCACCCCGTGACGCCCCGCCAGATCTGTGAAGAACTGCCAGGCGACGCGGCCTGAGCGGCTGCCGCGGGTGGCTTGCCACTCGATCGCCTCAGCCTTCAGAACATCTGCTGCAATCTCTAACCCATAGGCCGCGCAGTAACCTTGGATCATCGACAGGTATTGGTCCTGATCGCAAGGATGAAAGCCAAGCCAGAGGCCAAAGCGATCCGAAAGCGAGACCTTCTCCTCGACCGCCTCAGACGGGTTGATGGCGCTGGAACGTTCGTTTTCGATCATGTCGCGCGGCATCAGGTGGCGACGGTTCGAGGTGGCATAGAAAACCACATTGTCGGGCCGTCCTTCGACACCGCCATCCAGCACCGCCTTAAGGCTTTTGTAGTGCTGGTCGTCATGGCTGAACGAGAGGTCATCACAATAAAGGATAAACCGGCAGGAGGCGCTGCGCAGGTGGGTCAGAAGCCGCGCAACCGATGGCAGGTCTTCGCGTTGCAGTTCCACCAGTTTGAGGTCCGGGTGATCCGCGCTCAGCGCGCCGTGCACCGCCTTGACCAGCGAGGATTTCCCCATGCCGCGCGATCCCCACAACAGCGCGTTGTTGGCAGCCATACCTTGGGCAAAGCGGCGGGTATTTTCCAAAAGCGTGTCGCGGGCGCGATCAATGCCAACCAAAAGGTCCAGCGCCACCCGATTTACCTGTGGCACCGGCGTCAGGCGTTCGGGGTCCACATGCCAGACAAAGGCCGGGGCGCTTGCAAAATCAGGGGCTTCCAGCGGGGCTGGTGACATCCGTTCCAATGCCTCGGCGATCCGGTTCAGTGCGGTGTCATCCATGGCCATTCTCCGATCTTGCAGCGTTGTGTTCGCCTCTGTTTACAAACGAAAAAGCGCCCCTGCACAAGGGGCGCTTTCTGAGGAATTTGAGGGCAGATGATACGGCTTAGTCCTCTTCGACCTCATCATCGTAATATCCTTCGGCCCGCAACTTTTCTTCACGCTTCTTCTCAACCCGGCCCACAAGGAAGATCGAGATTTCATAAAGCCCGTACACCACAGTGAACAGGATCAGCTGGGTGACAACATCTGGCGGGGTAACCAGTGCAGCCAGCAAAAGGATGGCGACAACCGCGTATTTGCGCACCGCCCCCAGCCCTTCGGCGCTGACCAGCCCCGCCTTGCCCATCAAAGTCAACAGCACCGGCAGCTGGAAACACAGGCCAAAGGCCATGATGAATTTCAGCGTGATATCAAGGCTTTCATTGACCTTGCCAAAGAAGGTGATTTTTACACCGTCCGAGGTTTCCGGCACAACAGCCACTTCGCCCGGCACTTCGCTGATGGTGCCTTGCAGCAGGTTCGCAAAGACCGATGCCACATCGGCAAAGCCTAGGAAAAACTGCATCGCCAGCGGTGTGACCACGAATTGCGCAAACGACGCGCCCAACAAGAACATCACAGGCGATGCAAAAAGGAAGGGCAAGAACGCGCCTTTCTCATTCTTGTAAAGTCCTGGCGCCACAAAGCGCCACAGCTGGTAGCCAATCACCGGGAACGACAGGGCAAATCCGAACACCATGGAAATGCGAAACAGCGTGAACAGATATTCCTGCGGCGAGGTGTATTGCAGAGTCGGCGACGGATCCCCAAGGTCGCGCAGGGTGGATTCAATCGGTCCCAGCAAGAATTGCAGGATCGGTTCCGCCACCGTAAAGGCCAGAACGATCCCAACAATAAACGCCAGAACTGCCCGGATCAGACGAGTGCGCAGCTCTGCCAAATGTTCAATCAGCGGGGCTGTTGACTCGTCCATTTCTTCAGTTTGGCTCATGTTTTAAGCCTCATCTTTTGGCTTGGTCGCAACGGCGGCTTCTGCTGCATCCGCTTTGGCCATGGCCTCTTGTGCCTCGGTGGCTTTGCGTTCGGCCGCAGCCCGCGCTGTGGCGGCCTGGATCCGCTTGGCGTCCTGCGCGCGCTCTTCGGACAGGACTGAGTTTTCCGCCTTGTCCGTTGATGCAGCACTGCCGAATTTGGTGGGGTCGACAGAGGTGCGCAGATCTTCGGCCGCTTTGCGCATTGTGTCGCTGACGGTTCCCATCGGATTGGCCGCAGTTTTCAAACCTTTGGCCACATCTTTCATACCGGACTCGTCCGCCGCGTCATTCATCGCGCGACTGAATTCACGGGCCATTCCGCGCGCCTTACCAACGAATTGGCCGACATTGCGGAACAACACAGGCAGATCCTTGGGACCGACCACAATCAGCGCGACGATCCCAATGACCATCAATTCGGTCCATCCAAGATCGAACATCAGGGATTACGCCTTGTCTTTTTCGGTCTCGGGCGTCACGTCTTTTGCTTCTTCTGCCGCGTCCTGCTCCAGCTCGGCTGTGCTGTCGCTGACACCTTTTTTGAAGGCGGTGATGCCTTTACCAACTTCGCCCATCAGAGATGAGATTTTGCCACGTCCAAACAGGACCAGAACCACAACTGCGATCAGAAGAATGCCGGGAAGGCCGATATTGTTGAGCATTGAAACTTTCCTTTTCGTCAAACCGGGACCTGAGCCCGGCGGTATCTCGTTAAGGTAAGACTAAGACGCGCGCTGCGCTGCGGACCAGCATTGCAACGCCCGGAATCGCGGATCCGTGATCTATTTCAACAGTTTTACACCACGCCATACACCCTCCTGACAGCTTTATGTCAGTTGCGTTCCTTTAGAACACAGGCATCACACTTCAAAAGGACCAACATCATGACAATCAATGTCGCAGAAACCGTCACCTTTGAACTGGCAGACTCGGTTTCTGATGCGGAATTTCTGACACAGATCAGAACCACCGAGAATTTTGTGCGCAACTGCCCCGGATTTATCTTTCGCCGTCTCAGCTGTGGCGACGACGGGCGCTGGACGGACACCGTCATCTGGGCCGACATGGAAAAAGCGCAAGCCGCAGGCAAAGCCTTTGAGACGCAAGACTTTGTGCCCGCCCTTATGGCGACAATGAAACCCGACAGTGTTCAGATGCGCCATGAAACCATCCATTGGGCAATAGGGGCGAGCTGATCCCCTTGACGGCCAGCGGGTCCATACGCCAAGGGTAGCCTCATGCGCCGTACGGACCGACTGTTTGAAATCATCCAAATTCTGCGCGACGGTGGGTTGCACCGCGCACAGGACATTGCCGACCGTTTGGAAGTGTCGGTGCGCACGGTCTATCGCGATATGGACACGCTTGTGGCCTCAGGTGTTCCGGTCGAAGGAGAGCGCGGTCTGGGCTATATGGTGCGCGAGCAGATCACGCTCCCGCCAGTCAACCTCACATCCGAAGAGCTGGAAGCCTTGAACCTAGGCATGGCAATCGTGGCAGAGGCCGCCGATCCCGACCTAAGAAACGCAGCCCTGTCGCTGGCAGAGAAAATCGACGCCGTTCTCCCCACCCAAACGGTGGCCGAGGCGGATGCTTGGAAATTCGCCATCTACCCCTTTGCTGACGCGGCGCGTGGGTTTTCTCATATGGCAACCCTGCGTGCCGCGATCAAAGCGCGTCAGAAACTGTCGCTGCAGTACCGCCGTATTGATGGCACGCTGACCCAACGCATTATCCGACCGCTGCATATGGAGTATTGGGGCCGGGTCTGGACCCTGACCGCGTGGTGCGACACGCGCGCGGCCTTCCGGGTGTTTAGGGTCGATCTGATCGAAGATGCCACCGCCCTGCCCGAGTTGTTTGTCGATGAACCCGGCAAAACCTTAGCAGATTTTGATCCCTGTAACTGAGCCTGCCCACTAAACTGCTTGGACCAGATTATTTGGGGAAGACAAAGCACCGTCGACGCGGAACGGTCAGCCACATGGCGCGTCCCGCATCAGGTAGGAAAACATTGGGCACCGTTGCTTTGATAATGGTGCTGTCAAAATCCATCTTAAACTCGACCAAGCTTTCGTGACCCAGGAACCGCGCGCGCACAACGGTGCCGCGTGCAGCCACGCCATCGGTTGGCGTTGGCAGCGGGCCAGATCCGTTGCGGTCAAAATCGATGCGCACATGCTGCGGGCGAAACACCAATTCAACCTCGGTTCCATCAGGATGGCCTGGTGCCAGAAACTGGCCAAAAGGCGTGTCTACCAATGCACCATTCACTGTGCCGTCCAAAGCATTTAGGTCACTAAAGAACCCAACAGCCGCCTTATCCGTCGGACGGGTATAGACATTATAGGGCGCGCCCTGTTGCACGATCTTGCCGCCCCGCATCAGCGCAATCTCATCCGCCATGCGCATGGCTTCTTCGGGTTCATGGGTGACCAGCAGAACGGCGGTGTCTTCTTCTTTCAGAAGGGTCAGCGTCTCGTCCCGGATCCCATCACGCAGGCGGTTGTCCAGGCCTGAAAACGGCTCATCCATCAGCATGATCCGCGGGCGTGGTGCAAGGGCACGCGCCAATGCCACCCGTTGCTGTTCGCCACCCGACAGTTGGTGAGGGAATTCATCAATATACTGGCTGAGGGATACCTTGGCCAAAAGCTCTTCGACACGAGCACGTTTCTGATCCTTCGCGCCTTTCAGACCAAAGGCCACGTTATCTGCCACGCTGAGATGGGGAAACAGCGCGAAATCCTGAAACATCAGACCAATTTCACGCCGTTCAGGGGGGACGCGAAACACCGTGTCGCAGATCAGTTTGCCATCAACATAGATCTCACCCTGATCCTGCATCTCGACACCTGCGATAATACGCAAGGTGGTGGATTTGCCGCAGCCGGACGGGCCAAGCAGACAGGTGACCTTGCCCGCCTGAATGGACAGCGACACATCATCCACAACGGGCCGACCGTCAAAGAAGCGGCGGATATTGCGGATCTCAAGCCGTGGCGCGGTTGCGGTTTGCAGGGGCTGGGCAGAGGTGTTCATAGATGCGTTGGCCTTTTGCATGTGTCGGGACTGTCCCCTCGCACGCCCCGCAGATAGCAATCCCGACAAAAACACGCAAGATCGGCCAGCGGATGAGGTTGTGTCACTTTTGACGCCCCCGAACCACTGGCGCATCTTCTGATGAGCAGATCATGCGTGCAGATCAAATGTCGTCTCAGCCCGGACAACCCCATTCACCATCACCTCGATCCGATGTTGGCCCGGATAAAGGGTGAAGGTTGAGGCATTGCCTTTTAGCGGATGTTTCTTGGCCAGTTTCAGCGCGCCATTTTTGAGCTTGGCTTGCTTCAACTTGAACACCTTGCGCCGCTCGGTCCCTTTGAGGGTCGGGAAATAGAGGCAGTAATCCACCAGAACCGGCAGATCCTCTGCCGCAGAAAGAGCGCATTCAATCTGCAAGGCATTGCCAATCTGGACCCGATCCGCGCCCAGCGCCAGTGCGACCTGAACGTCTGCATCCGGGTGATAGCCCAGCATCTTCATCGCGTCCGGGTGCCCCGCTTTTACCAGCCCCCGCAGCGCGTGGTTGGTCATCCACTTCAGCTCTTTTTCCGACTGCTTGCCCTGCGTCGACCAGTCCAGCAACCGGTCCAGCACAAGGTCCGGCTCTTTCTTGGACACGTCATTCAGATGGTTTGCCACTGAACGCGTCACATAGCGGGTGGGGTCGCTGTGCAGCAGGTCCAAAATGGGGAAAGGTGCGTCCAGCGCCAGCCCCACAGCTTCGCCCCAGGGTAAACGCGGGCGGGTGCCTTCGGTGGCGAGGCGGCGTATGTGATAGTTGTCTTGGGTGGCCCATTGGACCATCCGCGCCAGTGTCTTGTCTTGCCAGCGGTTCAAAAAGGGGCGAATGGCCCATTCCATCGAAAACCGTTGCGTGATCTCGGCGATCAGATCCAGCGCCAGATCCGGGTGCGCGTCCAGCCCCTTGGCAACCACAAATTCCCCAAGCGGCGCAAAGATGAAATCGCCAAAATCATCGTCGCTAAGGGTGGGATCAAGGGGCGGCGGCAGGGCCGCGCGCAGAACTGGCGCGATCTCTGGCAGTTCTGCGGGCAAATGCTGGCCAAGAACATCGGCGATCCATTGGATACGCTCTTTCAGCTCCAGATCCAGCAGACGGCCCATCACATCGGCTTCAAACTTTGACGCGTCAAAGCCGGTGTCCGCGGCGGAGAAAAGCCCGGCCAGATACCGGGTCTTTTCCTGATTAAACAGCTGATCTTTTAACGAGAACCCAGAGGCCATGGATCACAGCGTCGCGTTGGTTGAGCCGCCATCCAGCAGGATGTTCTGACCGACCATAAAGCCCGCGTGCTGAGAGCACATAAACGCACAGGTCGCGCCAAATTCCTGACGCGTGCCATAGCGGCGCGCTGGAATGGTGGCGGACCGATTGGCGTGCGCTTCATCAACGGTGATGCCTTCGCGATCAGCCACGGCCTTGTCGAGCGAGGACGCGCGGTCCGTTGCGTGGATGCCCGGCAGCAGGTTGTTGATGTTCACACCGCGTTCGGCCACCTGACGGGCGGTGCCCGCCACATAGCCCGTAAGGCCAGCGCGCGCCGAATTGGACAGGCCCAATTGCGGGATCGGTGCCTTGACGGATTGCGAGGTGATGTTAACAACCCGGCCCCAGCCACGCTCCATCATGCCTGGCAACAGCGCCTTCATCAGCGCGATCGGCGTCAGCATATTTGCATCAAGTGCCTTGATGAAATCATCGCGGTCCCAATCACTCCACAGACCCGGAGGGGGGCCGCCTGCGTTGTTCACCAGGATGTCCACCGACCCGGCTGCGTCCAACACTTTGGCGCGGCCTTCTTCGGATGTGATATCCGCGGCAATGGCCGTTACGGTCACGCCAAATGTGTCACGGATCGCTTGGGCCGAAGCTTCCAACGCCTCACTGCCGCGCGCGTTCATTACCAGGTTCACACCGGCTTCGGCCAAAGCCTCTGCACAGCCCAGACCCAACCCTTTACTACTGGCGCAGACCAGCGCCGTTTTACCAGAAATCCCGAGATCCATGATCTTTCCCTTCTGAACATGTTCTTTGCGCGTGGACATTTGCACAGGCACATCGCACTGACCAGCCCTGCAACGCCATCAAATGTTCAGAGGCTCGTCCGCAAATGGCCATAATCACAAATTAATGATTTACTCACTGTCTTGTTTGAGAATTCAATGCGCCCAATCTCTTTTCCGCTCCTTTCCCGGTTGACCCGCTGTCCTATGTCCGAAACATCAGCTTCCATCCTGACAATACCAGCCTTTCGCGCGGACCAGTTTCGTGTCGAAGCGGGTGCCAACATGGGCGACAGCTTGGGTGTGTTTGACGATCTGGTGTTGGACGATGTCTATGAGCTGCATAACGCGGCCACGGCACGCCGGTTGAGCGTGGCGGCCTTTCGCGATGGTCGGCTGGCGGTGGCACAGGACACGCAGATGGGGGCGGTGGATGCAGATCTGCACCTGGACTGCACGCTGACGTTGATGCCTGCGCGCGGCGCAAATGTCGAAGCGCTGGTGGCCGTCGAAGTCGACGCCGATGGCATGATTGCCGAGGTTTACCTATTGCCGCTGGCCCCATTGGAACCGGATCAGGGCTACACGCTGGTCAATGCAGAGCGCAGCGAGACACGCCGCAAGCTGGCGCAGATCGCCTGTGTCTCTTTTAGCCGGGGAACCCATATCACGCTGGCCTCAGGTGCCCAACGTCAGATCGAGGATCTGATGGTCGGCGACCGGGTGCTGACACGTGACGACGGCCCCCAAGCAATCCGCTGGATCGGGCAGACGACCTCGCGGGCGGTGGGGCCAATGGCTCCTATTCTGATCCGCAAAGGCGCGTTGAACAATGCCGAAGATCTGGTCGTCAGCCCGGATCACAGATTGATGGTCTATCAACGCACGGATGCCATTGGGGCCGGCGTGCCCGAAGTTTTTGTACGCGCCCGTGATCTTGTGAATGGAACATCCGTGGTGATGCAGGACGGCGGATATATCGACTATTTCCAGATCCTGTTTGATCGCCACCACATCATCTATGCCGAAGGGATCGCAGCCGAGACGCTGTTTCTGGACCCTTTCACCGAACCCGCCCTGCCTGCGGATTTGTTGTCCAAGATGCAAACCCCGGACGTGCTGATCCAGCCCCTGCCTTTTGCCGAAACCGCCAAGGGGCAACTGCCCAAAGGGGACGCAGCAGCGATCCTCAAGGAAGCATCGCGCCGGTAAACCCGGCAAATGCCGCAATGCGCGCGTTTTTACGCAGCTTTACCTGTCACGTGATTTACTCAACTGAGTGGCAATCCTATCGTCGACCTATGATTTCAGCAGCGCCACCTGGCGCCATTTCTTAGTTCGGGGATTACGATGTATTTGGAAACCTCTGCTCTTCCCAAGTTCAAGACCCAAGGCCAGCATTCCATATCCGGTCTGTCATCCGGCGCCTTTATGACAGTGCAGATGCATGTGGCGCATTCGGCAGATTTCATGGGGGCGGGTGTAATTGCGGGCGGCCCCTATCGCTGCGTCGAATCCTATTTGGGCGGCGTCCAAAAACCCGCCGACGAATACGTGCTGAACGCGCTTTATATTGCGATGAGCCCGCTGACCAAGGACACAGCGCCCGATGGTAAAGAGCTGGCCGAACTGGCGCGTTGCACCAGTGACATCGACGATGTTGCAAACCTCAAAGACGACAAGGTTTATGTCTTCACCGGCTCCAAGGACAGGGTCGTCCGCTCTGTCTCGGTTGCAGCAACGCGGGATTTCTATTTGAACCTCGGTGTGGCCGAGAAAAACATGATGTTTGATGACACCGTGCCCGCAGGTCATTCGATCATCACCTTGAACGAGACGGACTCACCCCTGGGCGCAAACAAGCCTCCCTATATCAACAAGGGTGATTTCATTCAGTCCCACCAACTGCTGCGCCACATCTATGGCGATCTGAAACCCGCAGCCCATGCCACAGCGGGGCGATATGTGCGGTTTGAACAGAAACCTTTTGTGGGAGAAGACAGCGACCGGGCCAGCATGTCGCAATATGGCTATGCCTATATCCCGTCCGAGGTCGACAAAGGCACCGCCGAGGCCAAGGGCGTGCATATTGTGATGCATGGCTGCAAACAGGGCTATTCCTATGTGAACTACGTCAACGGACGCGCGGACAAGGAAAACCAACCGCCCTTTGGCATGCGCTATGTGACCTCAACCGGCTATGTTGAGATGGCCGAAGCCAACAATATCATCATGCTGTTTCCGCAAGCGGTCGGCGTAGACACCAATGCGGCGCAAAACCCCGAAGGGTGTTGGGATTGGTGGGGCTATAGCGACACCGAGTCCGAGCAGCCCGATTATTATTCAAAAAACGCCATCCAAATTCGCGCCATTCACGGGATGCTGTCCCAACTTGCCGACCTGTAACGGCCAAAAGGATCAAACAGATGTTCGAAGATCACCTTGTCAAACCGTGCGAAGTGCAGGCCAAAAACGGCATGCGCGCTATCGGCACGATGAAAGACACCGCGAAACTGGCGGCCAAGATGGACCGCCCCGGCACATTGTTCGAAGCGATGGCGCTGTTTTGTTCGGCTAGCCAACGCGGGTTGGATCTGCAAAAGCAATGGCGCGAGGATTGGGCCGCATGGGCGGAATACGCCAGTAAATTACCCGGCGCAGACACCACATCAAAACTAGCCGCCCGTCAAAGCAATATCATATTGCAAGCACAGGCGCAGATCAGCGAGCAGACCACCGAAGCGCTTGAACTGATGGACAATATCTTTGTCAGCTATTCCTTCTGGGTCAGCCAGCAGCTGCAATCAGACAAAGACGACGACGCAGGTTAAGACGCACAAGATCCTGATAGCGCGCGAAAAGACCGCAAGCCTCCCACAGGATGGGGGGCTTTTTCTTGCCCACGCCTGCAAAACTCCATATATCCCCGCACATGTTGGACACCGCTACAAATCGCCCCGAATTGCCGCCTGAAATTGCCCGCCGCCGGACTTTTGCGATCATCTCGCACCCGGATGCTGGCAAGACCACGCTGACTGAAAAATTCCTCCTTTATGGTGGCGCTATTCAGATGGCGGGACAGGTGCGTGCAAAAGGTGAGGCACGCCGCACCCGCTCTGACTTCATGCAGATGGAAAAAGACCGCGGCATCTCTGTCTCGGCCTCGGCGATGTCGTTTGATTTTGACAACTACCGTTTCAATCTGGTGGACACGCCCGGTCACTCGGATTTCTCGGAAGATACTTATCGCACGCTGACAGCGGTGGATGCGGCGGTAATGGTCATCGACGGCGCCAAAGGTGTTGAAAGCCAGACGCAGAAACTGTTTGAAGTCTGCCGCCTGCGCGATCTGCCGATCCTGACGTTTTGTAACAAGATGGACCGCGAGAGCCGCGACACGTTTGAGATCATTGATGAGATCCAGGAAAACCTGGCAATTGATGTGACGCCCGCATCCTGGCCCATTGGTGTGGGGCGCGAGTTCGTCGGCTGCTACGATATGCTGCGCGACCGGCTGGAACTGATGGACCGCGCCGACCGGAACAAAGTGGCGGAAAGCATCCAGATCGACGGTTTGGATGATCCAAAGTTGGCCGAACATGTGCCCGAGCACCTGCTGGAAAAGCTCCTGGAAGAGGTCGAGATGGCCAAGGAGCTGCTGCCGAAACTGGACCCAGTGGCCGTACTGGAAGGGCATATGACCCCGATCTGGTTTGGCTCTGCGATCAATTCCTTTGGCGTCAAAGAGCTGATGAACGGTATCAGCACCTATGGTCCCGAGCCGCAGGTGCAATCGGCCCAGCCCCGCTCGATCGCTCCCGAGGAGAAAAAAGTCGCAGGCTTTGTGTTCAAGGTTCAGGCCAACATGGACCCCAAACACCGCGACCGCGTGGCCTTTGTGCGGATGGCGTCAGGCCATTTCAAACGCGGCATGAAGCTGACCCATGTGCGCACCAAGAAACCGATGGCCGTGTCCAACCCGGTTCTGTTCTTAGCATCGGACCGTGAATTGGCCGAAGAGGCCTGGGCAGGAGATATCATCGGCATTCCGAACCACGGCCAGCTGCGCATTGGCGACACGTTGACCGAAGGTGAGGCGCTGCGCGTGGCGGGCATCCCCTCCTTTGCACCTGAATTGTTGCAAGGTGTGCGCGCAGGCGATCCAATGAAGGCCAAGCATCTGGAAAAAGCTCTGATGCAATTTGCCGAAGAAGGTGCTGCTAAAGTATTCAAACCAGCCATCGGCTCTGGCTTTATCGTCGGCGTAGTCGGCGCGCTGCAATTCGAAGTGCTCGCCAGCCGGATTGAGATGGAATACGGGCTGCCGGTGCGTTTTGAAGCCTCGCAATTCACCTCGGCCCGTTGGGTGTCGGGTGACAAGGCGGACGTTGAAAAATTCGCCGATCGCAACAAGCAACATATGGCTTTTGACCATGATGGTGATCAGGTCTATCTGACGCGCCTGCAGTGGGACATTGACCGAGTGGAACGCGACCACCCCGAGTTAAAACTCACCTCGACCAAAGAGATGATGGTTTGATCTGATCATACCCCCTACGACAAGGAGCCCACGGGCTCCTTTTTCGTCCCCTGCCTAGGCCTTGTCATAGGATACAACAGGCGACATTCTCAGGCTGGCGAAATTGGCCCAAGGATCGCGGTTTATGGCTTCTCCGAATTCGCCCCGCTGGGGTATCGTTTCCACCATCAAAGCACCCGCACAGGACATTCTGGCCTTTGCTGCCTATCATCTCGATCGCGGTGCACATCGGGTCTGTATTTATCTGGATGCCCCCTGCCCCGAGGCCTTTGTTCATCTGAAGGCCCACCCGAAGGTTCGGGTGATCGATTGTGATGCCGCCTATTGGAAGCGCCAGCCAAAAGACCGGCCCGACACTCATCAGGTGCGTCAGACCTATAACGCCAACCGCGCCTATCGTAAGCAGTGTGACGGTCTGACGTGGTTGGCCCATATCGATGCGGATGAGTTTCTGTGGTCGGCGCGCCCTATCCACGAGGTATTGCAGGACCTGCCGGAAGAGGCCCTTTGCACCCGTGTGCGGCCGATCGAGGCACTGGCCGATTCTGAGACATATTTTCGCGCGCCCGTGCCCCAAGGCCCAGAGACTGACAGCTTGCTGAGAAAGCTCTACCCCACCTATGGCGTCCATTCTCATAGGGGTATGTTAAGCCATGTGGCAGGCAAATTGTTTGTCCGCACGGGCGTGCCCCAGCTGCGCATTCGCATTCACAACGCCTTTGTAGAAGACCTGCAGAACCCCTGTCTTGTAAAAAGTCCTGAGATTGATCTGTGTCACTTCCACGCTAAAAACTGGGACGCATGGTTCAGCCACTTCAAATATCGTCACTCACAGGGCACCTATCGCAGCTCGTTAAAAGCGCCGCGAGGTGACCCGCACAGCGCGCCCAACATGCATCAGACGCTGACGCAGGTGCTGAAAACCGATGGCGAAGCGGGTCTGCGTGCCTATTTCGATGAGTTCTGTGCAGATTCGCCTGAGCGACGCGCCCAATTGGAGGACCATGGCCTTTTGCGTGTGCGCGATCTGAACATTTCGCGCAGCCTTGACACGCATTTCCCTCAGTTTGGCTAAATTGTTGCGCAAATATCCTAAATCTTTTCAAGATTTTGGTTTCAGGCCGCTAAGTTTGACGCTGAGCTTCGTATTTGCTATGCGCTGCGGCAATACGAGAGGGGTAGCTGCTCACCCGCTCCCTTAACGCGATGGAACGGCGGGCCGAGTGAGTGTCCGCAACAAACGGACACATATGACCAAATTTAGCGATCTAAACCTGAACCCCAAGGTTCTGAAGGCTGTTGACGAAGCCGGATATGAAACTCCCACTCCGATTCAGGCCGGTGCAATTCCGTCCGCGCTCGAGGGGAAAGACGTCCTTGGCATCGCGCAGACCGGCACAGGTAAGACTGCGTCTTTTACCCTGCCAATGATCACGCTTTTGGCGCGCGGCCGTGCCCGCGCCCGCATGCCGCGAAGCCTGGTTCTGTGCCCCACACGTGAACTGGCGGCCCAGGTGGCGGAGAACTTCGACACCTACACCAAGCACCTGAAACTGACCAAAGCTCTGCTGATCGGCGGCGTTTCGTTCAAGGAACAAGAGGCCCTGATCGACCGCGGTGTGGATGTTTTGATCGCAACCCCCGGCCGTCTGCTGGACCATTTCGAACGCGGCAAGCTGTTGCTGACCGGCGTGCAGATCATGGTCGTGGATGAGGCCGACCGGATGCTGGATATGGGCTTTATCCCCGATATCGAACGCATCTTCTCCCTGACACCCTTTACCCGTCAGACTCTGTTCTTCTCGGCGACTATGGCGCCTGAGATCGAGCGGATTACCAACACGTTCCTGTCGGCCCCTGCACGGGTAGAGATCGCACGCCAAGCGACCACCTCTGAGAACATCGAGCAGTTCGCCGTGATGTTCAAAGCGTCCCGTCGTGACCGCGAGGGCAGCGAGAAACGCAAGGTTCTGCGCGCGCTTCTGGACCAAGAGGGCGACGGCTGCACCAATGCGATCGTGTTCTGCAACCGCAAGACAGATGTTGATATCGTTGCCAAGAGCCTCAAGAAATACGGTTATGACGCGGCACCGATCCACGGTGATCTGGATCAATCCCAGCGGATGAAAACCCTTGAAGGCTTCCGCGGTGGCACGCTGCGCATTCTGGTCGCCTCAGATGTTGCCGCACGTGGATTGGACGTTCCGAGCGTCAGCCACGTGTTCAACTATGATGTGCCTGGCCACGCCGAAGATTATGTGCACCGCATTGGCCGTACAGGCCGCGCTGGTCGCCAAGGTAAAGCCTTTACCATCTGCTCGCCCAAGGACGAGAAGGCATTGGACGCGGTTGAAAGCCTGGTGAAAAAGCAGATCGACCGTCACGAGAACCCGGTCAAACCTGCGCCCAAGCCTACCAAGGCAAAAGCAAAGACCGAGACCGACGACAAAGCGCAACACGAGAGCAAGCCTGCATCCGCGTCAAAGTCGAGCGAGAGCAGAAAGCAACGCGAAAGCAACAAACCGCGTGAAAGCGGCAAGTCCGGCAAACGGTCCAACGGACGCCGTGATGACCGTAATGTGGTTGGCATGGGCGACCACCTGCCCAGCTTTATCGCACTCAGCTTTGCGGAACGCCGCGCCAGCTGATCTTCTCTCATCACCAATTAATACCAAGGCCGCTCCGTTAACTCGGGCGGCCTTTTTGCTGCGTTACGGCCATGTGATAGATGACCCTAGGTTTGCCCAATTTATGAGCGAAATTTTGGGCGAAATGATTATCTTCTGGTCTATTCATGTTTCCAGTGCATAGGTAGCTATGCACCAATTGCATGACGGGCCTTCCATCTTGGGCGCAGCCAAGCGTTTTTCCTTGCGCTATACAGATGTTACAGCAACTCGCTACAACGAAGATGGAACAAGACCATGATCAACGAAAACGTCGCACCTCTCTCCGCTGCTGAAATTCGCGCAATCGAACTGCACGCGAACAAAATGCGCGCTGATGCACTCGCAGTTTCCCTCAAGGGTCTGGCTCAAGCCGTTGCCAACGCATTTGGCGCTGTATTTGCACGCACCACACACGCACACTAAGGGACGATACGTCCTTTTCCTCGCCGAGACGGTTGCGATATGCGCAACCGCGGCGGGTGCCCGACAGGGCAGACGGCGCTTGGCCCAACGGGGATTGTTGCATCTTTGATGCGACTTAGCCCGGGCGGGAGCACCACCCGAACTTTCTCATTTTTCTATCTCAGCACAGACGCTGATATCACGTGGACCCTCAGCGCATTCGGCTGACGATCACAGTGACTTCTGGCTTTTTGCCAATTTCCGACATCGCGGTCTGACGCGCGACGCGGCGCAGGTTTTCTTCCAACTTGTCGTCATCGCGCAGCGTCTTGGCACCGGCACGCATGAGAAATTGGTTCAGATCCTCTTCCATCAGTTCGATCAAGGCAGCCTTGCTTTCACCAACCTCTGGAAGCCCACGGACATCACACCAGGGTTCACCCAGCGGTTCGTCGTCTTCGTCCAGGATGACTGTGATCACCACAAGACCATTCAACGCCATACGGATCCGGTCGCGGATAATCCCGTCCATTGCGCCGATTTTCACAGAGCCGTCCAGATACTTGCGCCCGGTCTCAACATATTCGACCACCTTTGGCGCATCACCGCTGAGGTCTAACATCATCCCGTTGACAGCGATGACCGAGGCCATGCCTTTTGCTTCACCCAGCTGCGCATGGCGGCGCAGATGGCGGTGTTCGCCGTGCATCGGCACCAGGATCTTGGGCTTGATCAGATCATGAAACGTCTCAAGGTCCGGCCGATTGGCGTGACCTGACACGTGATAAAGACCGTCACTTTCATCCACCACCTCAACACCACGCTCAGAGAACTGGTTGATAATGCGGGAGACCTCTTTTTCGTTGCCGGGGATGGTTTTGGACGAGAACAGGAATGTGTCGCCCTCTTTCATCTCGATCCCGCGATATTTACCTCGGGCCAGCTGTGCGGTTGCCGCACGGCGTTCGCCCTGGCTGCCGGTGGTGATCAACATCACGTTGTCACGTGGCATGTTCTGGGCGTCCTCAACCGACACCACGGGCGGGAAGTCCGTCAAAACGCCGGTCTCAGTCGAGGCTTCGACCATCCGCAACATCGCACGCCCCAACAGAACCACCGATCGCCCTGCCCGTTGACCGGCTTCAGCAAGCGTCCGCACGCGGGCAACGTTTGACGCAAAGGTGGTCGCCGCCACCATGCCACTGGCGCCCGCAATCATTTTGGTGATTGCGCCAGGCAGCTCAGATTCGGAACGTCCGGGATTTGGGGAAAACACATTGGTCGAATCACAGACCAGCGCCTGCACGCCATCCTTTGCAATATCGGCCCACATCACCGGGTCAAAGGGTTCCCCCACCAGCGGGTTCGGGTCCAATTTGAAGTCACCAGTATGCACGACACGCCCTGCAGGCGTATCAATCACCAAGCCACCGCTTTCAGGAATGGAGTGCGACATCGGCGCAACCGACACTTTGAAGGGCCCGTGTTCTTGAACCTGCGGCCAGGGAGAGACGGTTTCAACCACATCCCCAGACAGCCCCAGATCATCCAATTTGCGCCGCGCCAGGTTCGCGGTGAACGCCCGTGCATAAATCGGCGTGTCGAGTTCGGAATACAGATGCCCAACCGCACCAATGTGGTCTTCGTGACCATGGGTGATATAAATCGCGTCCAGCTGGTCTTTGCGTTCAATCAGCCAGCTGATGTCAGCCATGATCAAATTGACGCCGGGAGTGGTGTCCATATCCGGGAAGGTCACGCCCAGATCGACCAGGATCAACCGTTCTTTGCCGGGTTTCCCATAGCCATAAACATAGGCGTTCATGCCTATTTCGCCTGCCCCACCGAGAGGCAGGTAAATCAATCGTTCTGTGCTCATACTTGTGCGCCAATTTCCTTGTTATAGTTATGGATGATCTGCAGGCCATGCATCGTGAGGTCTTCCTCAAAGGCATCAAACAGATCTGCGGATTGCTGGAATAACGGCGCCAGCCCGCCTGTAGAGATAACTTTCATGGCAACGCCACGTTCTGCTTTGATCCGGTCGCAGATCTCGCGCACCAGACCGACATAGCCCCAAAACACGCCGGATTGCATACAGGCCACCGTATTGGTGCCGACAACCCGCTGGGGCTTGGAAATATCAACATGGGGCAAGGCAGCGGCCGCTTGGTGCAGCGCTTCCAGGGAGAGGTTGACCCCAGGCGCAATCACACCGCCCACATAGGCGCCGTCCACATCTACCACATCAAAGGTGGTCGCGGTGCCAAAATCCACGATAACCAGATCGCCACCGTGTTTGTCGAAACCGGCAACCGTATTGACCAGGCGGTCCGGGCCTACGGTGGTTCCGCTGTCCACCCGCACATCCACTGGCAACAAACATTCAGGTTTTCCAACCACAAGCGGGCGCGTGTTGAAGTAACGATCTGACAGAACCCGCAGGTTAAACACCACGCGCGGCACCGTGGAGGAAATAATCACATCCGAGATCTGCGCGTCGATGTCGTGAAACTTCATCAGCGTGTTCAGCCAAACGTAATATTGGTCTGCGGTGCGCTGCCATTCGGTTGAGGTCCGCCACATGCCAAGAAACGCCGTGCCATCCCATAGGGAAAACACAGTGTTGGTATTGCCGCAATCAACCGCAAGAAGCATAGGGTTCCCTCGATCCGCTAAAAAAAGATATCGGCCGCTGCGATGGTGACGCGGCCTTTGGCGGTGTTTAGTACCAGATTGCCCTCGCCGTCCACCGTCTCAAAGGTGCCTTCTTGCTCTTCTTTACCGGTGCGGGCTGTTATCACCTCACCCAGACGGGCCGCGCGTTGCAGCCAGGCTTGGCGAATGGGCTCAAAGCCAAAGGTTTGGAACTGCTGTTCATAACGCGCATAGGCCTCTGCCAAAACGTCGAGGAACTGCTCTGGCGTGACCTGTACACCAGTTTCACCATGGACGGACACCGGCCAGACCGCCTGCGGCTCAAGCCATTCCTTCATCGGGGTTTCCATCAGGTTCACCCCGATGCCGATAAACAGATGGTTCACGGCCTTGGAGGCACCGCTGCTCTCCAACAAGATACCCGCCAACTTACCGCCATTCAGCAAGACATCATTGGGCCACTTGAGGGACAGTTTCTCGGACCGCCCGGTCACCGCTTCGATGGCATCATAGACCGCCAATGCGGTGACAAAGCTGCGCAATGCCGCCTGTGCTGGATTGCCCTCGGGCCGGATAACCAATGTGGCAGCAAAGTTCCCCTTGGGGTCTTTCCACTCGCGCCCGCGGCGTCCGCGTCCCTTGGTCTGTTTCAGCGCAAGGATCCATTCGGGCCCAGCCAGATCGCGCGCAATACGCGCCGCTTCATCCAGGGTGCTGTCGACTTCGGGCAGAATGCGTTTTCCGTAACCAGCAGGCCAGGTCATATGCCACTCCTCACACAAAAGGCCCGGTCGCGTGACCGGGCCTTTTTAAGTTGCCTTAGGCTGTCATCAGTTGACAAGGGCTGTCGCCGCCGACAATGCCGCACCTTCGATGCCAAACTGGTAGATCACACCAACCACCATCAGGATCGCCGAAGCCGAGAGTGCAACGCCCAGGATCGGAGACCCTTTGGTTTCCACCTCGGCACCTTCGGCGCCAAAGTACATGTAGTAGACAATCCGCAAGTAGTAGAACGCACCGATAACCGAAGCCACCGCAGAGGCGATTACCAAGCCGGTCAGGCCCGCATCAACACCAGCACGCCAGACGCCGTATTTGGCAAAGAATCCCAACATCGGTGGAACACCTGCGAGCGAGAAGAACAGCACCAACAGTGCCAGCGCCTTGCCCGGTTCTTTCTTGGACAGACGGTTCAATGCGTTGATGTCGGTGACGGGTTTGCCGTCTTTTTCCATCATCAGGATGAACGCAAATGTGCCAACATTCATGGTGATGTAGATGACCATATAGGTCAGCATCGCCGCGACACCTGCCTCGGTGCCCGACGCCAGACCGATCAGAGCATAGCCCATATGGGCAATCGAGGAATAGGCCATCAGACGTTTGATATTGCGCTGACCGATTGCTGCAACGGCACCAAGGAACATCGACAGAACCGACAGAACCGCGATCACCTGTTGCCAATCGCCAATGGCCGCGCCGAAGGCGTCAAACATCAGGCGGGCAAACAAGGACATCGCCGCCACTTTTGGTGCAGTGGCAAAGAAGGCCGTAACCGGCGTGGGTGAGCCTTCGTAGACGTCTGGTGTCCACATGTGGAACGGCGCTGCGGAAACTTTGAACGCAAGACCAGAGATCAGGAACATCAGGCCAAACAGCAGACCAATGGTCACTTCGCCATGTTCGGCAACTTCGATAATGCCCGAGAACTTGGTGGTGCCAGCAAAGCCATAGACCAGCGATGCACCATAAAGCAGCAGACCAGAGGACAGCGCGCCAAGCACAAAGTACTTCAGGCCGGCCTCGGTGGACTTTGCACTGTCACGCCGCAGTGACGCCACAACATAAAGCGCCAGCGATTGCAGTTCGAGGCCCATATAGAGCGACATCAGATCGCCGGCCGAAACCATCATCATCATGCCGACAACAGACAGGGCGACGAGGATCGGATATTCGAACCGCAGCATGTCGCGGCGGGTCATATATTCCTGCCCCATGACCAGCACGATGGCTGCCACAATCAGGATCGCCGATTTGGAGAACCGCGCAAATGCATCGTCCACAAACATGCCGTTGAAGGCGACGTTTGTGCCTTCAGGCATGCTGGCAATTACAATCGCCAGAATGACCATCAGCGCAGCAGTGGCCCAGACAAGGACCCCCGCCAATTTGTCTTTGACCGTATAGACCGCTGTCAAAAGCGCGCCCATGGCAAAGAGCGCCAGAATAATCTCTGGCAGGATAACGGAGAGATCAGCTTGGATCATCTGCCTTGCGCTCCTTTAGTGCGAAGCAATCTGGGTCGCGACAGGAGACGTATCCGCAGCGGCCAGAGATTGGTTAACGTTTTCGACAAGTGCCGCAGTGGACGGGCTGATGATGTCGGTGATCAATGCAGGGTAAACCCCCAGGATCAGGGTCATCGCCACCAGCGGTGCAAAGATGAACTTTTCACGGGCGTTCATGTCGGTGATTGTCTTGAGGCTTTCCTTGATCAGATCCCCAAAGACCACTCGGCGATACAGCCACAGCGCATAGCCCGCAGAGAAGATCACACCAGAGGTCGCGACAAAGGCCACCCAAGTGTTGGTCTGGAAGATCCCCATCAGGGTCAGGAATTCACCGATGAATCCGGATGTGCCCGGCAGGCCAACGTTGCCCATCGTGAAGAACATGAAGATCAGCGCGAATGCCGGCATGCGGATAACAAGGCCGCCATAGGCGTCGATGTCCCGCGTATGCATTCGGTCATAGATAACCCCCACACAGAGGAACAGCGCCGCCGAGATAAAGCCGTGGCTCAGCATCTGGAAGATCGCGCCATCGATGCCCTGCTGGTTCATCGCAAAGATACCCATGGTAACAAAGCCCATGTGAGCGACCGACGAATAAGCGATCAGCTTTTTCATGTCTTCCTGGATCATCGCCACCAGCGATGTGTAGACAATCGCAATCGCCGACATCCACAAGATCACATTGGTCATCACTTCCGCACCAACTGGGAACATCGGCAGTGAGAAACGCAGGAAGCCGTAGCCACCCATTTTCAACATGATCGCCGCCAGAACAACAGACCCCGCGGTTGGCGCCTGAACGTGTGCATCGGGCAGCCAAGTGTGCACCGGCCACATCGGCATCTTCACCGCAAACGAGGCAAAGAAGGCGAGGAACATCAACGTCTGCATTCCGCCAACAACATGGATACCCAGAACATCGAACGACCCTGCGGAGAAGCTGTGCGCCAGCAGTGCTTCGATATCTGTGGTGCCCGCATCGGTGTACATCGCCACCATTGCAACCAGCATCAGGACAGAGCCGAAGAAGGTGTAGAGGAAGAATTTGAACGAAGCGTAGATGCGGTCCTTGCCGCCCCAGATGCCCACAATCAGGAACATCGGGATCAGGCTTGCCTCAAAGAAGAGGTAGAACAGCACCAGATCCAGCGCCATGAACACGCCCAGCATCATGGTTTCCAACAGAAGGAAGGCAACCATGTATTCTTTGACGCGGGTTTTGACCTCCCAGCTGCACAGAATGGTCAGCGGCATCACAAAGGTGGTCAGAAGGACAAACAGAACCGAGATCCCGTCGACGCCCATCTTATATTTCAGACCCATCAGCCAGTCCCGCTCTTCCAGGAACTGGAAACCGGTGTTGGCAGGATCGAATTGGAAGTAAAGGCCAAGGCTCACCAGGAAGGTGATGGTGGTCGCAAACAGCGCCACATACTTGGCATTACGTTGTGCCGCCTCATCATCACCGCGCAGGAAGAGGGCCAGAATGACCGCCGCCAGCGCAGGAATAAAGGTGACGATTGAAAGGAGATTGTCCATCAGTGCGATCCTCCGCCGATCGACATCCAGGTGACCAGAGCTACGATGCCCAGAACCATCCAGAAAGCGTAGGTGAAAATGAAGCCCGACTGTGCACGACCGGCGAGGCGGGTGAAGAAGGGGATAACGCCCATAGCAAGACCGTTCAGGAAGCCGTCGATGGTGCTACCATCCCCGCGTTTCCACAAGAAACGACCAAGCGCCAGTGCAGGTTTGACAAAGATCGCGTCATAGAGCTCGTCGAAATACCATTTGTTCTTGAGGAACTGGTACAGCGGCTGCTGCTGCTCGGCCAGACGTTTGGGCAGGTCCGGTTTTACGATATAGAACAGGTAAGCGAGCGCGAAGCCAAGAACCATCGCAATGAACGGAGACACCTTGACCCACTTCGGGGCCGCATGCGCTTCGTCCAGGATGTGGTTGTCTGGCGCCATATAGAGCGCACCCTCACCCGGTTTGCCAGCAAAGACATAGTGGTGAGCCCCACCATGCGCATCGCCGTGGTCATCCTTGGCCGCGTGTGCGTCGCCGTGATCATCCGCGTGACCGTGGTCATCGCCGTGATCGTCCGCATGTGCGTCCGCTTTGGCATGGTCATCGTGACCCGCGCCATGGTCGTCTGCATGTGCAGAGGCCTCGGCCACCGGGATGCCGTAGAATTTGCCAACCTTGTCCGCGTGGCCAAAGAAACTGCCGTACCAGATCATACCTGCCAGCACCGCACCAACTGCAAGGACACCAAGCGGGATCAACATGACCAGCGGGCTTTCATGCGCGTGTTCATGGGTGTGTTTGTTGCCGCGTTCCTCACCATAGAAAGTCAGGAACATCAGACGCCACGAGTAGAAGGACGTCATCGCAGCCGCAAGCACCAGCAACCAGAAGCCATACATCGACCCGCCGGCATAGGCGCTCTCGATGATCGCATCCTTAGACAGGAAGCCTGCGAAACCAATTGGCAGACCGCCCAAGGTGACCAAAGGAATACCAACGCCGGTGATCGCCAAGGTGCCGATCATCATCGCCCAGAAGGTATAGGGGATCTTTTTGCGCAGGTTGCCGTAGTTCATCATGTCCTGCTCGTGGTGCATCGCATGGATGACCGAACCGGCCCCAAGGAACAACATCGCCTTAAAGAACGCGTGTGTGAACAGGTGGAACATCGCCGCTGAATACATGCCAACGCCAGCCGCCACGAACATATAGCCGAGCTGCGAACAGGTTGAATATGCAATCACGCGTTTGATGTCGGTCTGAACCAGACCAATGGTTGCCGCAAAGAACGCCGTGGTTGCGCCCAGCACCGTGATGAAGGCGGTTGCTTGTGGCGCAACTTCCATCAGCGGCGACATACGACACACCAGGAAGACACCAGCAGTCACCATGGTCGCCGCGTGGATCAGAGCCGAAACAGGGGTCGGGCCTTCCATCGCGTCCGGAAGCCATGTGTGCAGGATCAGCTGTGCCGATTTCCCCATCGCGCCGACGAACAGGAGGAAGGCCAGCAGGTTTGCGGCGTTCCACTCGGTCCACAAGAAGGACACGGTGGTTTCGGCCAGCATCGGAGTAGCGGCAAAGATGTCGCCAAAGTTGATGCTGTCGGTCAGGAAAAACAGGCCAAAGATACCCAGCGCAAAACCAAAGTCACCGACACGGTTGACGATGAAGGCTTTCATCGCCGCCGCACCAGCGGAAGGCTTGCGGTAATAAAAGCCGATCAGAAGGTAGGAGGCAACGCCCACGCCTTCCCAGCCAAAGAACATCTGAACCAGGTTGTCAGAGGTCACCAGCATCAGCATCGCAAAGGTAAAGAACGACAGATAGGCAAAGAAGCGCGGCTTGTAGCTCTCGCCCTCTTTCCACTGTGGATCGTGATCCATGTAGCCAAAGGAATAGAGGTGCACCAGCGCCGAAACCGTGGTGATCACGATCAGCATGATGGTGGTCAGACGGTCCACGCGGAACTGCCAAGCGGTTGAAAGCGAACCACTTTCGATCCAGCGCAGGATCTCGATGATGCGGGTCTCACCGTCAAACGACAGGAATGTGATCCAAGACAGCAAAGCGGTCAGGAACAACAGCGCGGTGGCGGTCACAATCGCCGCTTTTTCGCCAATGAACCGATGGCCAAAGCCGCAGATCAAGGCCCCGACAAGCGGAGTAAAGAGAAGGATGGTTTCCATGACGCCTTAGCCCTTCATCACGTTGATGTCTTCGACAGCAATAGTGCCGCGGTTACGGAAGAAGCAGACCAGGATCGCCAGACCAATTGCAGCCTCGGCGGCCGCCACGGTCAGAACGAACAGGGTAAAGACCTGCCCAACCAGATCGCCCAAGAAAGAAGAGAAGGCAACCAAGTTGATGTTCACTGCCAAGAGCATCAGTTCGATGCTCATCAGCAGGATGATGACGTTCTTGCGGTTCAGGAAGAGCCCGAAGATGCCGATGACGAACAGTGTCGCCGCGACGGTAAGATAATGTTCAAGACCGATCATGTTCTCAAAGCCCCTGCCCCGGTTTGATGTCTTTCAGCTCCATGGCTTTGGCCGGGTCGCGGTACATCTGGGCCAGAACATTCTGGCGTTTGACGTCCTGGCGATGGCGCAGGGTCAAAACGATGGCGCCAATCATGGCAACCAACAGGATCAAACCCGCAAGCTGGAACAGAAGGAAATATTGATCATAGATGATAAGGCCCAAGGCCTCAGTGTTGTGTTTGTCGACCGGCGCAGGTTGCGCCAGCAATTCGCCGGCTCCTGGTGCGGTCTCCCATGCGCCGTAGGCAATGACGAATTGCATCAGGATCACAAGCCCGATCAGCAACGCCAACGGCATGTATTTTGCCATCTCGGCCTTCAGCTCGGCAAAGTCCACATCCAGCATCATCACCACGAAGAGGAAGAGCACCGCCACCGCACCGACGTAAACGATGATCAGCAGCATAGCGACAAATTCCGCCCCAAGGAGCACAAACAGCCCGGCCGAGGAGAGAAAGGCCAGGATCAGCCACAGCACCGAATGGACCGGCTGGCGGCTGATCACAGTGAACAGCCCGCCGGTGATGGCGCTTATGGCGAAGAGGTAAAAGGCAAATACGCTCATGTCTCATCGTCCCTTTTGTCGTCCATGACCTCTTGCGCCAAGTCGAGCGCCCGGTTCATGGCCGGAATGCCGGCAAAAACCGACATCTGTCCGATCGTTTCAACGATCTCTTGTTTCTTCGCGCCAGCCTCAATGGCATGGCGCACGGTCTGACGCAGGGCGGCATCCGCCTGTGCGCCTTGGCAAATCAAACCGGCCAGTGTGAGCAGCAGCCGGGTCTTGGCATCCA
The DNA here is from genome assembly GCA_947497985.1 of uncultured Paracoccaceae bacterium. Taxonomy (GTDB): domain Bacteria; phylum Pseudomonadota; class Alphaproteobacteria; order Rhodobacterales; family Rhodobacteraceae; genus Epibacterium. The sequence continues at coordinate 159,981 of CANMIX010000006.1, read as the reverse complement.
ACCCGTCTTTGTTGACGGTGTTGCCGAACATCATTTCCATGACCTCTTTGGGCATGGTGGGCCAAAGCCCTTCGAACCCCTTCGGCGAGAAGTCTTCCAGCGCTGGGTTCAGCGCTTTGGCCATCTCTTGTGCCTGGGCCATCATGGCCTCAAATGGGTTCTTGGGGTCGGTCATCGGTAAGGCGCATCCAGTTCGAGGTTGCGCGCAATCTCTGCTTCCCAACGCTCACCGTTCGAAAGGAGCTTTTCTTTGTCGTAGAACAGCTCTTCGCGGGTTTCAGTTGCGAATTCGAAATTTGGCCCTTCGACAACCGCGTCCACCGGGCAGGCTTCCTGGCAGAAGCCGCAGTAGATGCATTTGGTCATGTCGATGTCATAACGCGTGGTGCGGCGGCTGCCGTCTTCGCGGGGTTCCGCGTCAATGGTGATCGCCTGCGCCGGGCAAACCGCTTCGCAAAGCTTACAAGCAATGCAGCGTTCTTCCCCATTAGGGTAGCGGCGCAGCGCATGTTCACCGCGAAAACGGGGGCTTAGCGGGCCTTTTTCATGTGGGTAGTTCAGCGTCGCCTTGGGCGCGAAGAAATACTTCATCCCCAATTTGAAGCCGACCCAGAAATCCTGCAGCAGGAAATATTTGGCGGCGCGGGTGTAATCGATCTGTGTCATATCAGCCCCCTACGCTCCAGCGGGCGTATGCCCCCCAGAACCAGTCGAATTTTGCAGCAAAGGCAACGAACACGACCCAAGCCAGGGAGAACGGAAGGAAGACCTTCCAACCCAGACGCATCAGTTGGTCGTAGCGGTAGCGCGGCGTGATCGCTTTTACCATTGCAAAGAGGAAGAAGAAGAACGCCATTTTGGCAACCATCCACAACGGGCCATCCGGCAGGAATGGGATGGGCGACAGCCAGCCGCCAAAGAACAGCAGCGAGGTCAGCGCGCACATCAAGAAGATGGCGATATATTCACCGGCCATGAACAACAGGAACGGGGTCGAAGAATATTCAACCTGATAGCCGGCCACCAGTTCGGATTCCGCTTCGGGCAGGTCGAATGGCGGGCGGTTGGTTTCCGCAAGGCAGGAGATGAAGAACAAGAAGACCATCGGGAAGTGCGGCAACCAGTACCAGTTGAACAATCCAGCCGATCCGTCTTGTGCGAGAACCACATCACCAAAGTTCATAGACCCGGTGGAGATAATCACACCGATAATGATCAGGCCGATGGAGACTTCATAAGAAATCATTTGTGCGGCGGAACGCAGCGAGCCCAAGAATGGGTATTTTGAGTTTGATGCCCAGCCACCCATGATCACGCCGTAAACCTCAAGCGACGAGATCGCAAAGACGTACAGGATCGCGACGTTGATGTCGGACAGAACCCAGCCATCGTTGAATGGGATCACCGCCCAGGTGATCATTGCCAAAACAAAGGACGCCATCGGGGCCAGCATAAAGACGGTGCGATCGGCGCCAGCCGGGATCACCACCTCTTTGACCACATATTTCAATGCGTCAGCCACGGTTTGCAGCAGGCCATATGCGCCAACTACGTTGGGGCCCCGGCGCATCTGCACCGCCGCCCAGATCTTGCGGTCGCCGTACACCAGAAACAGAAGCGAGATCATGACAAAGGCAACAACGGCAAGAGTTTGTGCCACTATCAGAACAGCAATGCCGCCTGGGGTGTTAAAGAAATCAGCCATAGGTCCTCACACCGTGGGTATTCCGTTAGCCTCGCAATCCGCGACCACGACTTCGGCGTCGATGGTGTGCAGACCACGTGGGAGAGAAGGAGAGATGGTATAGACCGCATCCGCGCTCCAGATACCATCACGTTGTTTCAGATTTGTGCGCAAATGACGCGCGAAGCCATAGCCCCGGATCAGCGCATATTGTGCCGCAGCGCATTCCGCATACATGTCAACATCGTCAGACCCGCGTGCGCCGGTCATCTGAACGTTGAATTGCACCAAATCCCCGTTCAGCAGACGCGTTTCAACACCCCGGTAGCCGGGGGTGAACTCTGCCTGACGGCCTGCTTCTGCGCAGCCCGCCAACGCGAGAAGGGATATGATGCTGACGCGGATCACTCTGCTGCGAGCTGCTCAGTTGTCAGGGCTTTGGCTTGCGCCGAAAGCTCTGCCATCAGTTGCGATGCACGTGCGATTGGGTTGGTCAGGTAGAAATCCCGGATCGTGGATTGGAAATCCGCTTTGCCCAGTTTTTCGATCGGCAGTGCGTCGTCTTCGTTCTCAATCACCTCGTCAATCTTGGCGAGATGTGGAACCTCAGCAATCAGCGCGCTGCGCAGTTGGGCCAGACTGTCGTAGGGCAGTTTGGTGTCCAGTTCCGCAGACAAGGCCCGCAGGATCGCCCAGTTTTCCTTGGCCTCTCCCGGTGCAAATCCAGCACGCATGGCCAGCTGTGGACGACCTTCGGTGTTCACAAACAGACCGTTTTCTTCGGTATAGGCGGCCCCCGGCAGGATCACATCGGCGCGGTGCGCGCCAAGATCACCATGGCTGCCCTGATAGATCACAAAGGCACCGGCATCGATTTCAACTTCGTCGGCACCAAGGTTAAAGATGACTTCCGCCCCTTCAACCGCAGCAGCAACACCGCCTTCGGTCACAGCGCCGATGTCCATTGCACCCACGCGGCTTGCCGCCGTGTGCAGAACCATCATCTTGCCGCTCAGGCTTTGAGCCTTGGCAAGAACCGCAAGGCCGTCTGCTTCACGCAGCGCGCCTTGGCCGACAATGACGATCGCCTCGTCCGAGACCTCAAGCGCGTCCAATGCCGCGCGGTCGGTCCCGACGTGTTCATAGTCAAAAGTCAGATCAACCGCGGGGCCCACCAGTTTGACATCCGTACCGTTCAGCCAGGCTTTGCGGATACGGGCGTTCAGTACGGGTGCTTCGACGCGTGGATCGGAGCCGATCAGAATGATCTCTTTGGCGGTGTCCACATCTTCGATTGCAACGTTACCAACGTAGCCAAAACGGTTGCCAAGCGGCAAACGCGCATTGTCGGTGCGGCATTCAACTTTGCCACCCAGACCTTCGACCAGTTGTTTCAGGGCAAACGCGGCTTCAACCGAGACCAGATCACCGATCAGACCCGCAACTTTTTTGCCTTTGGTGGCGGCTGCAACCGCGGCCAGTGCTTCGGGCCAGGATGCGGGCTTCAGCTTGCCGTCGACGCGCACATAGGGGCGGTCCAGACGTTGGCGGCGCAGACCGTCCCACACAAAACGGGTTTTGTCCGAAATCCACTCTTCGTTCACGCCGTCATGGTTGCGCGGCATGATACGCATCACTTCGCGACCTTTGGTGTCCACACGGATGTTCGACCCCAGCGCGTCCATCACGTCGATGGTTTCCGTCTTGGACAGCTCCCAAGGACGTGCAGTAAAGGCATAAGGTTTAGACGTCAGCGCACCAACCGGGCAGAGATCAATGATATTGCCCTGCAGGTTCGATTGCAGCGTCTGGTTCAGGTAGGACGTGATCTCGGCGTCTTCGCCGCGACCGGTCTGGCCCATCTGGGTGATACCTGCAACTTCCGTCGTGAAGCGCACACAACGTGTACAGCTGATGCACCGCGTCATGGTGGTCGCAACCAGCGGTCCCAGATCCAGATCGTCGCTGGCGCGTTTGCCTTCTTTGAAGCGCGAACCGGACATGCCATAGGCCATCGCTTGGTCCTGCAGGTCGCATTCGCCGCCCTGGTCACAGATCGGGCAATCCAGCGGGTGGTTGATCAGGAGAAACTCCATCACGCCTTCACGCGCCTTTTTCACCATCGGTGAATTGGTTTTCACCTGCGGGGCCTGGCCTTCGGGACCGGGGCGCAAATCTTTGACCTGCATCGCGCAAGAGGCGGCAGGTTTAGGCGGGCCGCCCACAACTTCAACCAGACACATGCGGCAGTTGCCGGCAATCGACAGACGTTCGTGGTAGCAGAAGCGCGGGATTTCAATGCCCGCCTCTTCGCATGCCTGGATAAGGGTCATCGCCCCATCCACCTCAATCTCGTTTCCGTCAATGTTGATCTTGCGGAGGTCAGACATGGTCTATTTCGCCCTCAGTAAAACGCCGATCGCGCTGTTGTTCTTAATTTCTGCGCGACCGTACGCACAGAACGTTTCCGGTTGGTCATAAGACACGCCATTTTGCGCCAAAAGCCGTTCGCCCTTGGCCCGCATACGTGCCTTCTCGGCCTTGGATTCCACGTGTGCGCGGATTTCCTTGTCCGAGTAACCCAATTCATTTGCCCGCGCCTGCAACCGGCGCAGTTCGCCCAACCCTTTCAGGTAGCGGGCTCCGATGCTGTCGCAATGGTCCGCCACTTCCTTGGCCACGGCCACCGCAAACAGCGGGTTTTCAATCTCTGCAACGTCCCGCAGAGGGGTCTTTGCTGCCGCAAATTGCGGAGCAATTACCGCAATGGCGGACGCCATACATACAGTCACAATACGCATCGATGCCTCCTTGAGTTTGGAGACACGAGCGGGCAGCGACAATTCACCGTTATTCAATAACGATGCGCCCAAAGCGTCGGGATATGACGCAAAACCGCTCACGCGTCGCAGGTCCCGGTGTACACAGCATCATCCCCATCCAAGAGCAGCTCTTGTTCCGGGTCCAAGGGGTCAACCGGCCAATCGATATCCGACAGACCATAGTTCTCGATGCAATAGGTGGTTGCCTCATGCAGAACCGCTTGGCGTGCACCCTCGGTCGATTGCAGTGCGTTCTTCACCACAACTTGGAATCGCGCCAGCGAAACTTTTTTGTCGAGCGCTTTTGAGGAGGTTCGAAATGGCACGCCGTCAAAACGCAAACGTTTGTCACGGGATGTAACGCTGCCGCAGCTTGCCAGTGCGAATGCTGCACAGAGCATCGCTGTTGCGATCCGATATGCCTGCTGTCGTGCCATTCTGACTCTCGTCCCCAATTCCTGATCCCGGTCCCTTCTGGACCGGATCGCTTTCTTGTTACTCAGCCGCCATCGCGCCCATACGGCCCGACTTTTGCGCTTTGATCCGGTCTTCGATTTCCTCGCGGAAGTTCTTGATCAAACCCTGGATCGGCCAAGCCGCCGCATCACCAAGCGCACAGATGGTGTGGCCTTCGACCTGTTTGGTCACATCCCACAACATGTCGATCTCTTCCAGCTCTGCCTCGCCTTTCACCAGACGATCCATCACGCGGTACATCCAGCCGGTGCCTTCACGGCAGGGTGTACACTGACCGCAGCTTTCGTGTTTGTAGAAATAGCTGAGGCGCGAGATCGCTTTAATGATATCGGTGGATTTATCCATGACGATCACCGCTGCTGTACCCAAGCCAGAGCCCAGTTCGCCGCGCAGGTAATCAAAGTCCATGATCGCGTCGCGCATGTTTTCACCGCGCACACAAGGCACCGAGGAGCCACCGGGGATCACAGCCAGCAGGTTGTCCCAGCCGCCACGGATGCCGCCGCAGTGTTTTTCGATCAGTTCTTCAAAGGAGATCGACATCGCCTCTTCAACCACACAGGGGTTGTTGACGTGACCAGAGATCGCAAAGAGTTTGGTGCCCGCGTTGTTGGGACGACCAAAGCCTGCAAACCATTCGGCGCCGCGACGCAGGATGGTGGGCACAACGGCGATGGATTCCACGTTGTTCACAGTCGTCGGGCAGCCATAAAGACCCGCACCCGCCGGGAACGGTGGCTTCATGCGCGGCATGCCTTTTTTGCCCTCAAGGCTTTCAATCAGCGCGGTTTCTTCACCACAGATATAGGCGCCAGCACCGTGGTGCAGGAAGACGTCAAAGTCCCAGCCGGAACCCGCCGCGTTCTTACCCAGAAGGCCCGCGTCATAGGCTTCGTCAATCGCCGCCTGCAGTGCTTCGCGCTCGCGGATGTATTCGCCGCGCAGGTAGATATAGCAGGTATGCGCGTTCATCGCGAAAGAGGCGATCAGCGCCCCTTCGATCAGCGTATGCGGATCATGGCGCATGATCTCGCGGTCTTTACAGGTGCCCGGCTCGGATTCATCGGCGTTGATCACCAGATAGGACGGGCGGCCATCGCTTTCTTTTGGCATGAAGGACCATTTCAGACCGGTGGGGAAGCCCGCACCGCCACGGCCACGCAGACCGGAGTCCTTCATAGTCTGGACAACCCAGTCACGACCCTTTTCGATCAGGCCAGCGGTGCCGTCCCAATGGCCACGGGCCTGCGCGCCTTTTAGCGTGCGTTCGTGCATACCGTACAGGTTGGTAAAGATCCGGTCCTGGTCCTTCAGCATGTCTGCCTACCTTTGGTTCTTTCGTTCACTGGCCCTGACGCATGCGCCAGAGTTGAAAAATATTGACCACTGCATAAATCAATCCCGCAAGTGCCGCGAAATCAAAGAGCAAGGCGTATCGTCCCGGCAGCCCCAGCGCGGGGCCAACAAAGATCGACAGGATCAGCCAGATACAAATGGTGGCCGCGATGACAATCGCGATGTGCCGTCCTTTTGCTGCAATGGCTGCGTCCTTATCCAAGCTCACATGGTCCTATCTGTCGATGCCCTGCCCCGTTGATGAGGCAAAGCGGTTTATTCGTCGTAAATGCCGTCTTTTTTGGCTTTTTTGGCAAATTCTGTTTCTTCACCGGCCGCCAGCTTTTTCGCCTGATCAATCCAACCATCGCGTTCGATGCGACCTTTGAATTTCAAACGGCTGTCAACCCAAGCCACCTCGGCCTCGGACCAGGCCGCAACCTGATCAAAGTGGAAGAAGCCCAGCTCGTTCAGGGTTTGCTCCAGCTTGGGACCAACGCCTTTCAAAAGCTTCAGATCATCTGCCTTGCCATCACGGGCCGCGGTCAGAGTTTCGGGCGCTTCTTCGGCGACCTCTGCAGTTTCCGCCTTGGGCGCAGGCTTCTCGGCCGCAGCTTTTTTCGCTTCGGCTGCCTGTTTTACCGCAGGTTTCGGCGCATCTGGGGTTTTGGGCGTGGGCTCAGCCGCGGCGCGACCAGCAACTACGCCATCCTTGCCAACCCATGGGGTCAACAGCGGAACTTCGTCACCCTGTATGCGTTTGACGCCTTCCTTGATGTCCATCTGCAGCTGCACCGACGCGTTATACTGCGTCTTGCCGCTGTCGTATTCGGTCAACGAGGTCAGACCAGATTTCGGTTCAGCCGCGTAACGGCCGTTTTGTGGACCCGGTGTCACCAGTTTGCCAGCAGCCAGATCGTCGAGCATCTTGCCAAAGCCGTCAGCGGTCAGATCCTCATAGTAGTCTTTGCCGATCTGCGCCATCGGCGCGTTGGTGCAGGCACCCAGGCATTCGACTTCTTCCCAAGTGAATTTACCATCTTCGGAGAGGGTATAAGGCTTGGGCGCGATCTTTTCTTTACAGACCGCAATCAGATCCTCAGCGCCGCAGATCATGCAGGACGTTGTGCCGCAGATCTGAACATGCGCAACAGAACCAGTGGGTTGCAGTTGGAACATAAAGTAGAACGAAGCAACTTCGAGCACGCGGATATAGGCCATGCCCAGCATGTCGGCAATCGCTTCGATCGCAGGCTTGCTGACCCAACCTTCTTGTTCCTGTGCGCGCCACAACAGGGGGATCACGGCGGATGCCTGACGCCCCTCGGGGTATTTGGTCACTTGCGCATCAGCCCAGGCCTGGTTGGCGGGTGTGAAGGCAAAGCTTTCGGGTTGTTCAGAGTGCAGACGGCGCAGCATTAGCGGTCGATCTCCCCAAATACGATATCCATGGTGCCGATGATGGCAGCAACGTCAGCCAGCTGGTGCCCAGTGGCCATGTGATCCATGGCTTGAAGATGCGGGAAGCCCGGTGCGCGCAGCTTGGCGCGATAAGGTTTGTTGGTGCCATCTGCAACCAGATAAACGCCAAACTCGCCCTTGGGCGCTTCGACCGCTGCGTAAACTTCACCGGCAGGCACGTGGAAACCTTCGGTATAAAGTTTGAAGTGGTGGATCAGGCTTTCCATCGAGGTTTTCATGTCGCCGCGTTTCGGCGGAGACAGTTTGCCACGCGCCATCACGTCGCCTGTGGCTTCGCGCAGCTTCTGGATAGCCTGACGGATGATCGAGAGCGACTGGCGCATCTCTTCCATACGGCACAGGTAACGGTCATAGCAGTCGCCGTTCTTACCAACCGGGATCTGGAAATCAAACTCGTCATAGCATTCATAAGGCTGCGCACGACGCAGGTCCCATGCCAGACCGGAACCACGCACCATGACGCCAGAAAACGCATATTTCTGGATGTCGTCTTCGGTCACAACACCGATGTCACAGTTCCGCTGTTTGAAGATCCGGTTTTCGGTCAACAGGCCGTCGATGTCTTCGAGCACTTTGGGGAATTCAATCGCCCACAGTTCGATGTCGTCCAGCAGATCATCAGGCAGATCCTGATGAACACCGCCGGGACGGAAATAAGCTGCGTGCAGACGCGCGCCACAGGCCCGCTCATAGAACACCATCAGCTTTTCGCGTTCCTCAAAACCCCACAGCGGTGGAGTCAGCGCGCCCACGTCCATCGCCTGGGTGGTCACGTTCAGGATGTGGTTCAAGATACGGCCGATTTCGGAGTAAAGCACCCGGATCAGCGAGCCTCGACGCGGCACTTCCACGCCACAGAGTTTTTCAATCGCCAGACACCATGCATGTTCCTGGTTCATCGGCGCCACATAGTCGAGGCGGTCGAAATAGGGCAGGTTCTGCAGGTAGGTGCGGCTTTCCATCAGCTTTTCGGTGCCGCGGTGCAACAGACCCACGTGCGGGTCGCAGCGTTCCACGATTTCACCGTCCAGTTCCAGAACCAGACGCAACACGCCGTGTGCCGCCGGGTGCTGAGGACCGAAGTTGATGTTGAAGTTACGGATTTTCTGTTCGCCACTCAGGGCGTCGACGCTGCCGTCGTCAAACTTGGAGCCGTCCATCATTTCGCCTCACCGTTTTTCTCGTCACCCGGAAGGATGTATTCCGCACCTTCCCAGGGGCTCATGAAATCAAACTGGCGATATTCCTGAACCAGTTTCACGGGTTCATAGACAACACGCTTTTGCGCCTCGTCATAACGCACTTCGGTGTAGCCAGTTGTCGGGAAATCCTTGCGCAGCGGATGGCCGCGGAAACCATAATCGGTCAACAGACGGCGCAGGTCCGGGTGGCCGGTGAAGAGGATGCCGAACATGTCGAACACTTCACGCTCGAACCAGTTGGCCGAGGGGTGAACGTTGACAATAGACGCGATCATCTCGTCCTCGCGCAGGCTCACCCGCAGGCGGATCCGCTGGTTCGTGTACATCGACAGGAAGTGGTAGACCACGTCGAACCGTTTGGTCCGCTCGGGGTAGTCAACCGCCGTGATGTCCACCAGGGTCGAGAACTTGCAGGCTGGATCCGACAACAGGAATTCAACCAGGCCCACAATATTGCTGGGCTTTACGTTGATGGTCAGCTCATCCAGTGTCACATCCCAGGCCAGAACGCATTCGGGGCGTCTGGTTTCGATCTGTGCGCCAAGCTCGTTTAGTGCTTCAGTCATTTCAATCACTCCAACCCAAGCCGATCAACGCACCAAAGTGCCGGTGCGGCGGATCTTACGTTGCAGCTGCATCAAACCATAAAGCAGCGCTTCGGCTGTCGGAGGACAACCCGGCACATAAATATCCACGGGAACCACACGGTCACAGCCACGCACAACCGAGTAGGAATAGTGGTAGTAGCCACCACCATTCGCACAGGATCCCATCGAGATCACATAGCGTGGCTCTGGCATCTGGTCATAAACCTTGCGCAGAGCTGGGGCCATCTTGTTGGTCAGCGTACCCGCAACAATCATCACGTCAGACTGGCGCGGGGAGGCGCGTGGCGCGATCCCAAAACGTTCACAGTCATAACGCGGCATCGCCACGTGCATCATCTCAACCGCGCAGCACGCCAAACCAAAGGTCATCCAGTGCAGGGACCCGGTACGGGCCCAATTGATGATATCTTCCGAGGAGGTCAGCAGAAAACCTTTGTCCTGCAACTCGGTGTTGAGAGCCTGGGTGACAACTTCCTTGTCGACGCCAGCCGTATTGGCTCCGGTCATCACTCCCATTCCAGGGCTCCCTTCTTCCACTCATAGGCAAAGCCGATGGTCAAAACGCCCAGGAACACCATCATCGACCAAAAGCCGATGTCGCTGATATCCTTGAACCCGACGGCCCAGGGAAACAGGAATGCAATTTCCAGGTCAAAAATGATGAACAGGATCGACACCAGATAGAAACGTACGTCGAATTTCATACGGGCGTCATCGAATGCGTTGAAACCACATTCATAAGCACTGACCTTCTCCGGATCTGGATTGCGCACAGCGAGAACAACCGCTGCTAGAATTAGCACAATTCCAAGCCCGACCGCGATGGCCAGAAACACGAGGATCGGGAGGTACTCCCGCAACATCTCTTCCACGAGTGGCTCCTTTCCGCGCACGCAGATTCTTGCGCGCCGTCAATTGGCGTGTTGACTTGGCCTGTGTCTACCCCCGTGCCACATGAGCGTCAACCAACGCATGGTTAATAGCTAACCGTTCTTTGAACGAAGCGGCCACGATGCCTCGCCTTGATATTTCCGAGTTTTTTCATAGGATTAGTCACACCTGTTAAGCCCTCCCCAGAGCCACAAAAAAAGGCGCGACTTTTCAATAATTTACCTCCTCCACGGGGGTGCCTCTTTGTTAAAGAATGCGGCAATCCCTGCCCCAGCTTCGCCACTTTCCCAACACTCGGCCAATGCGTCAATTGTGCGCGAAATTACCACTTCATCCACCTTCACGCCCAGTTCACGGATCATTTTTTTTGCAGCCGCGGTGGCTTGGGGCGCACAACTGAGGCAGTGAGTCACTTCTTCCTCGACTGCGGAGGACAAAGAGTCGCGCGAAACCACCCGATTCAGCAGATTAAAGCTAACCGCCTCCTCTGCCTTGAATATTCGTGCGGACAAAATGACCTGACGGGCATGGGCTTCGCCGATTTTGGCAATAACATAAGGGCCAATCGTTGCAGGGATCAGCCCCAGACGGGTCTCGGTCAGCGCCATGTGTGCCCCGGACGCCCCAATGGCGATGTCACAGATGGAAATCAGGCCAACCCCGCCCCCAAAGGCATTGCCCTGCACCGCAGCGATCACTGGTTTTGGTAAATCATTCCAATGCATAAGCATCATCGCCAAACTGCGCGCCTCTTGACGCCGCGTCGCAGCATCGGATGCAATCTGGGCTTGCATCCAACCAAGGTCCGCGCCGGCGCAAAAACTCTTTCCCGTGGCCGCCAAAACCACCACGCGCACCGAGGTATCGCCCGCGAGATCCTGTGCGATCTGGGTCAGCTCGTCGATCATTAGCCCCGACATGGCGTTGTGTTTGTCGGGGCGGTTCAAGGTCACGGTCGCCACCCCGCGCGCGTCCCGTTCCAATGTGAGTGTTTCGAACATATCAGCCGACCGGCGCCGGCGCACGCAGCGACTGGGCAAAGGTCGCAGCATTGTCCAATGCGGTCTGGTCGAGACCAGTTTCAAAGCCCAGTCGCACCAGATGCGCGTTCAAGGCCTCGGTTGCCACATTGCCGGCCGCCCCCGGTACAAACGGACATCCCCCAAGGCCACCAATCGCCCCATCAAACACCCGCACTCCCAAAGCCAAAGCGCAATCGACATTATCCAGCGCCTGCCCATTGGTGTCATGGAAATGCCCGGCCAGCCGTCCTGCGGGCACGTGATCACGCACCGCCAGAACCATGCGTGACACGCTGTCCGCAGTGCCCTGCCCCAGGGTGTCCCCCAGTGAGATCTCATAACAGCCCATGGCAAACAGCTGATCTGCAACGCGCGCCACATTTGCCGGGTCCACTGCACCATCATAAGGGCAGTCGGTCACGCAGGACACATAGCCCCGCACAGGCAGGTCAATGTGGCGTGCTTCTTCCAAGATGGGACGAAACCGGTCGAGGCTTTCGGCGATCGTGGCGTTCACATTGGCCTTTGAAAACCCTTCCGAGGCTGAGGCAAACACTGCAATCTCATCCGCGCGGGCGGTAACGGCCATACCATAGCCCATCATATTGGGCACAAGCGCTGCGTAACGGGTTGCAGGGGCCCGGGCGATGGTGGCGAAGACTTTATCGCTTTCCCCCATTTGCGGCACCCATTTCGGAGAGACAAAACTGCCGACTTCAATCCGGCCAAACCCGGCATCTGACAGCTTGTCAACAAGGGCCACCTTCTGGGCGACCCCGATGGGGTGTGGTTCATTTTGCAGACCATCGCGTGGCCCCACTTCAAAAATCTCGACGCGCTCTCCCATTCCACCCTCCTATGGTGTCTCCTCTGCCGCGACCAATTGGATCAGCGGTGCTCCGACTGTAACCTGATCCTGCGCTTTGACCATCACCTCTTTGACCACGCCGTCGCGCGCGGCCAGCAAGGCATGTTCCATCTTCATCGCCTCCAGAATGGCCAGCCGTTCGCCCTGCTTCACGTTCTGCCCCGGCTCGGCAAACAGCGCTTTGACCAGACCGGGCATCGGCGCTGCGATCACCGTATCGTCCCCACCTGCACTGGACTGGCGATCCAGCGGGTCGCTCACATCAAACACAATCGATGTCGGGCCAAAAACGGTGACATGGCCCCCATACTGGAAGGCCGTGGGCAAGTTTCGTCCGTTTGCCTGCCACTGCGGGCCCGCGCGGTGGGCATCGATGGTTTCTCCCGCCACCCGCCAGGATTGGTGGTCTGCGGAATGGATGGCCACCCAGGCCTCGATCACATCCTCACCAAGCATCAACTCCACCCGCCGCTCCAAAGGTGCCCAAAGGGTAAAGCCGCAGTAGGCCTCTCTGTCAGCCAGCCCCAGAACCTGCTGCCCGGCAGCGATGACGTGCGCAGCGGTGGCAGTCATCTGCGGGATCAACTGCGCCCTATCCCGTTCGATCAGGCCCGTGTCCACATCCCCCGCCGCAAATCCCGGATGCGCAGAAAGCGCCGACAGAAAAGACAGATTGGTAATGACCCCAGCAATCTGTGTCTGCGCCAAGGCCTGTCGCATCCGCGCCAATGCGATGGCGCGGGTTTCACCGTGTATGGTCAGTTTGGCAATCATCGGATCATACCAGGGGCTGATCTCATCGCCAGCGCGCACCCCGCTGTCGACCCGCGCATCTGATGCAAAGGTCAGATGGCTCAATGTCCCGGTTGCAGGCAGGAACCCCGCAGGCACGTCCTCGGCATAGATGCGCGCCTCAAACGCATGGCCCGAAATCGTCAAGTCCTCCTGCGCCAAGGGCAGCGGCTCTCCAGCCGCGACGCGCAGCTGCCAGGCCACCAGATCCACACCTGTAATTGCCTCGGTCACCGGGTGTTCGACCTGCAGGCGGGTGTTCATCTCCATGAACCAGAACCGGTCAGGCCGCAGTCCATCCGAGGCGTCGACGATGAATTCAACCGTTCCGGCCCCAGCGTAGCCAATGCTTTCGGCGGCCCGCACCGCCGCCTGCCCCATGGCGCGGCGCATGTCATCCGTCATGCCCGGCGCGGGTGCTTCTTCGATCACCTTCTGGTGGCGCCGTTGCAGCGAGCAATCCCGCTCAAACAAATGCACGGCGCGCGTCCCATCACCAAAGACCTGCACTTCTATATGGCGCGGCTGTTGCACGAATTTCTCGATCAGCACCGCAGGGTTGCCAAACGCCGCCTCCGCCTCTCGGCGCGCACTGTCGAGCGCATCTGTGAACTCTGCCGCTTGCGCCACCAGGCGCATCCCCTTGCCACCGCCGCCGGCCACCGCCTTGATCAAAACAGGATAGCCGATGTCTGCTGCGGCCCGTGCCAGATGGTCCGCGTCCTGATTGGCACCGTGATACCCAGGCACGACCGGAACGCCTGCGGTCTCCATCTTGACCTTGGCGGCGCCTTTTAATCCCATCGCGCGAATGGCGGTCGCAGAAGGGCCAATAAAGGTCAGGCCTGCCGCCTCCACCGCTTCAACAAAATCCGGGTTCTCAGACAGAAAACCATAGCCCGGGTGGATGGCCTGTGCACCGGTGGCCCGCGCGGCCCCGATGATACGTTCGCCCAGCAGATAGCTGTCTGCCGGGGCCGCGCCACCGATGTGGATCGCGTCATCCGCCATTTGCACGTGACGCGCATCTTTGTCCGCGTCTGAATAGACCGCAACGCAGGCGACGCCCATGGACTGCGCCGTTTGCATGACCCGGCAGGCAATCTCTCCCCGGTTGGCGATCAGGATTTTATCAAACATCGCACATCCTCCCCTTACATCCGAAACAGGCCAAACCGCGTCTCCTCAATCGGGGCATTCAGGGCCGCCCGCAACGACAGCGCCAGAACCTCGCGTGACTTGCGTGGATCAATCACCCCATCATCCCAAAGCCGCGCCGAAGCATAAAGCGGATGGCTTTGCCGCTCGAACATCTCAAGCGTTGGCTGTTTGAAGGCCGCTTCGTCCTCGGTGCTCCATGTTTCGCCTGCGCGTTCCAGCGCGTCCCGTTTCACCGTGGCTAGAACCCCGGCAGCCTGCGCGCCACCCATGACCGAGATGCGACTGTTCGGCCAACTCCACAGGAACCGGGGCGAATAGGCACGACCTGCCATCCCATAATTGCCCGCACCAAAGGAGCCTCCGATAAGCAAAGTGATTTTAGGCACCGCGGTCGTGGCCACCGCAGTCACCAGCTTGGCCCCGTGACGGGCGATGCCTTCGTTTTCGTATTTCTGCCCAACCATGAACCCGGTCACGTTTTGCAGAAACAGCAAAGGGATACGCCGTTGAGAACAGAGTTCGACAAAATGCGCGCCCTTTTGCGCCGCCTCGGAAAAGATCACCCCATTGTTGGCCAAGATCCCCACAGGACACCCTTCGATATGGGCAAACCCTGTGACCAATGTCTCGCCAAAGCGCGCTTTGAATTCATCAAAGCGGGAGCCGTCCACCAGGCGCGCAATCACCTCTCGTGCGTCATAAGGCGTGCGCAGATCCGCAGGCACCACGCCCAGGATCTCTTCGGGGTCATAGGCGGGTGGTTCCGGCGTTTGCCAGTCAACCGTGTCGGGGCAGCTGGTGTTCAACGATTTTACCGCACGACGCGCCAGCGCCAACGCATGGGCGTCATCTTCTGCCAGATAATCCGCGACGCCGGACAGGCGCGTATGTACATCACCACCGCCCAGATCCTCGGCCGAGACGACTTCCCCTGTGGCCGCTTTCACCAGTGGTGGACCCGCAAGGAAAATGGTGCCCTGGTCCCGCACAATGATCGACACATCCGACATGGCCGGCACATAGGCGCCACCTGCGGTGCACGACCCCATGACAACTGCGATCTGGGCAATCCCCTTCGCGCTCATCCGGGCTTGGTTGTAAAAGATCCGACCAAAGTGGTCACGGTCGGGGAAGACCTCATCTTGATTGGGCAGATTGGCGCCGCCGCTGTCGACCAGATAGACGCAGGGCAGATGGTTTTCCTCGGCGATCTCTTGGGCGCGCAGGTGTTTCTTGACCGTCATCGGATAATAGGTGCCGCCTTTGACGGTTGCATCATTGCAGACCACCATCACATCCTGCCCGTGGATCTGCCCGATCCCGGCAATCACCCCGGCGCACGGGGCGGCGCCATCATACATGTCATGGGCTGCGGTGGCTCCGATTTCCAGGAAGGGCGCACCCGGATCCAGCAGCTCTGCCACCCGGTGACGTGGCAGCATTTTACCCCGCGCCGTGTGTCGGTTGCGGGATTTCTCTCCGCCGCCCATCTGCGCGCGCTCAGCTGCTGATGCGATTTCGGACAACATCGACAGATGCGCCTTTTGGTTGTCTTGAAACGCGCTTGATCCCGGTTGCGCCTGTGAATGCAACTTCATGTCCCGCTCCCTTCACACAATGAGGTCCGCGCATATTCATGCATCCCCGCTGCAGGTTTTTCGTCTGTAAAACAGATATTTAAAGCGCGTTTTGATTGATCTAAATCAGTGTCGGCTCTCGGTTTTGGATCCAGTCTCGCGACATCAAAAGAACAAGAGGGATTAGATCCATGACTCGTATGATGACCGCGCTGTGCCTTGGTGTTGCCAGCTTGGCCCTTGCCGCTCCGGCGTTCGCCCAATCCAAAGGGGACTGGACCCTTGGTGTTGGTCTGGTCAACGTGAACCCCAAGTCCGACAACGGCACACTGGCCGGGTTGGATGCGGATATTGACGACGCCACCGCGCTGCAGTTCACCGCTGAATATTTTGTCGCCGACAATATCGGGATCGAGCTTTTGGCGGCTTCGCCGTTTGAACATGACGTCAATCTGGCGGGTCTTGGCTTTGCCGGGTCGGTGAAACAGCTGCCGCCCACCTTGTCGGTCAAATACCACTTCCCGACCCAGAGCAATTTCAAACCCTTTGTTGGTCTTGGCCTGAACTACACCACGTTTTTTGAAGAAGAATCCGCGCTTGGCACCCTGGAGCTGGATGACAGCTTTGGTCTCGCGGCCACCGTTGGAGCGGAGTGGTTGGTCGGTGACACCGGCGCGATCCGCCTGGACGTGCGCTACATCAATATTGAATCCGATGTCAGCCTGAACGGCAGCGACATTGGCACTGCCGAGATTGATCCGGTGACTGTGGGTTTGGCTTACGTCCATCGTTTCTGATCTCTGATCTTATACATGTGCACCCGGCGCGCCATCACAGTGGCGCGCCCTTTTTGCGGCCTGTCTCACTGTTGCGCCATCAGTTCGCGCCCGATCAACATGCGCCGGATCTCACTGGTGCCCGCGCCGATCTCCATCAGTTTTGCATCGCGGAACAGGCGACCCACAGGATTGTCATTGAGGTACCCAGCGCCGCCCAACGCCTGCACCGCCTGATGCGCCTGCGTCATCGCAACCTCAGAAGCATAAAGACAGCACGCCGCCGCATCCTGTCGGGTCACGGTTCCCGCGTCACAGGCCTTGGCCACTTCATAGGTATAAGCACGCGCGGTGTTGAGCGCTGCGTACATATCCGCGATCTTGGCCTGCATCAGCTGGAAATTCCCGATGGGCTCCCCAAATTGTTTGCGCTCTTTCACATAGGGCATGACCTCATCCAGACAGGCGGCAAGGATACCGGTGCCGATCCCCGCCAGAACCACCCGTTCGTAGTCCAGACCTGACATCAGGACCGCAACACCACGCCCCTCTTCGCCAAGGATGTTTTCAAAGGGTACTTCCACATTATCAAAGATCAACTCAGCCGTGTTCGACCCCCGCATCCCCAGCTTGTCGAAATGCGGAGAGGTCGAAAAACCCGCCATCGTCTTTTCCACAAGAAAGGCGGTGATGCCCCGCTTTCCGGCGTCCGGATCCGTCTTGGCATAGACCACCAGCGTGTCGGCGTCCGGTCCGTTGGTGATCCAGTATTTATTTCCATTCAAAACAAAACGGTCGTTGCGTTTCTCTGCCCGCAGGGACATCGAAACCACATCCGATCCGGCGCCTGCCTCAGACATAGCAAGCGCGCCGACGTGGGAGCCGTCGCATAGCTTCGGCAGGTATTTGGCCTTTTGCCCAGGTGTCCCATTGCGTTTGATCTGGTTGACGCAAAGATTGGAATGCGCCCCATAGGAAAGCGAGACCGAGGCGCTGGCCCGAGCAATCTCCTCCACCGCAACCACATGCGCCAGATAGCTCATGTCAGAGCCACCAAACTCTTCGGGCACCGTGACCCCCAACAGGCCCAGCGCGCCCATTTCAGACCAAAGGCCAGATGGGAACAAATTGCTGCGGTCAATCTCTGCCGCTTGCGGCTTGACCCGCTCCTGTGCCCAGCGCTGTACGACATCACGCAGGGCGTTTACGTCCTCACCAAGATCAAAACGCATGCTTGCGGTAAACATTGGCCTCTCCTCCAAACCAAGTGACACACCGCCGCCATTATTGAACGACTGTTCATTTATCTGCGAAAGCCATGTAATCCGTCAAGCCCACGCCGAAAAGGACGTGGGGTCACAGACCGTCAGCGTTGTCGAAAAATGGAACCGCGAAGCACTCCCGCGCGTCGGAGCTGCATTAAAATGCAACGCCCTCCCCTTGGGCCAGGCAGGCCGCGCCAAAGGCGCGGCCTGCCCACCGCGATGCGCGAAAGCGCAGCGCAAAACCTGCGCGGGACATAGGTCCCGCACTATATAGGTTAGAAAAGATGCGGGGTCAGATTAAAGCGCCGCCTGATAGACAGCGCCAACTTCGGCGCGGATGATCCCTGCGATCTGCGCACAATCATCCAGGTCAAAGGTCAGCGGCACGCGCATATCGATGATTCCACGCAGGATCCGGTCGCTTTGCGGCAGCTCAGGCACATCCGCATAACGCCAGCTGTCATAACGCGAGGTAAAGGCTGTGGGCTCCGGCACGCCAAACCATTTCAACTCAACCCCGCGGTCCGCACACCGCGCCAGCACCTCTTGCACCGCAGCCTCGCTCCAATCCAGCAGCAAGAACTGAATCGACGACCCCACATAGGTTTCCGCCTCCGGCCGCTCTACGACGGTCAGGCCGGCGACATCGCGCAAACCATCTTCCAACGTTTGATACCGCGCGTTCCAACGGGCCACTTGTAGGTCCAGATCCCTCAGTTGGGGGCGCAGTACGGCGGCACGCAGATTGTCCATCCGTCCTGAGATATTCGGGGTTTCATATTTCACACGCTCAAACACCTCGGGCGCAGGCGCCGCAAGATGACGTTCATAAAGCATATAGGACCCCGACAGCATCACCATCCGCGCCGCAAGTTCTTCATCGTCGGTGACAATCAGCCCGCCTTCGCCCGAATTTACATGTTTGTAGGTCTGGCAGCTGTAGCACCCAATGGCCCCCTGCCGCCCCGACAGAACCCCGTTCCAACGCGCGCCCATCGTATGGGCGCAGTCTTCAATCACTGTCACGCCGGCGGCATCACAGATCTCCATCAACCGGTCCATGTCGCACAGATGCCCACGCATATGGGACAGCATCAGCACTTTGGCCTGATCAAGCTTTGCCGCCAGATCATCCAGATCAATTGTCAGCGCCTCGTTCACCTCAACAAACACAGGCTGCGCCCCAACCGAAGCAATGGCCCCAGGCACAGGTGCCAGCGTAAAGGCATTGGTCAGGACTTGATCGCCGGGCTTCACACCAACTGCGCGCAAAGCGGTCGCCAGTGCGTATCCGCCCGAGGCCACGGCCAGTGCATATTTTGACCCCATTTGCGCCGCGAACTCTTGCTCCAGCAGCGCCGCCTCGCCCAGTTCACCTTCGGCGACGTTGTAACGGTGCAGCCGCCCACTGCGCATCACGGCCACAGCCGCCTCGATCGCGTCTTCGGGGATGGGTTCTTGTTGGGTGAAATTGCCGGTGAACTTGTCGCTCATCACGTCTTTCCTTTGCTTCACGCGTCCAGATGGGCCGCCATGACCTGTTCCACCCGCTCGGGCAGCTCGTCAAAATGGGCAATCAATCCTTCTGGCTTCAAGGCTGCCATATCGGCCCCCGACGGGCCAAATTCAACTAGGATTGATGGCACGCCCGCATTGGCCGCCGTGTCGCGGTCGGTATCGCTGTCGCCAATTAGAACACATTGCGTCGGGTCGCCGTCAACACGGCGCACTGCCTCAACCAACGGCGCAGGGTCCGGCTTGCGCACAGGCAAAGTATCCGCCCCCACAAGCGATCCAAAGACACCGCGCACGCCCAACGCCTGCATCAGCTGTTCTGCCAGGGCCTCAGGTTTATTGGTACAGATACCAATGCCATAGCCGCGCATCTTAAGGTCTTCGATCGCGCCCAAGACACCGGGATACAAAACTGTATGAGTGGCAATTGCGCCGCGATAGGCCTCCAGCAACACCGGATAAAACTCATCTACCACCGTCGGGGAAAAAGCGCCGACGCGTTCAAGCCCAACGGTCAGCATCCTCCGTCCACCGCGCAGGGCAACACCTGCATCTTCGGGATGGGTCAACACATCTCCGTGGCCCATCTGGCGAAAACACTGGTTCGCTGCCGCCAACAGATCACCCGATGTATCTGCCAACGTGCCGTCCAGATCAAAAATCACTGATCGCATTTCTGTCCCTTTCGGCGTATTCCCGCCATTGGATGTTGCAGGCCGCAACCTTGTTTGATGGCGCAAACGCTTGCACCTTGGTCTCCAGCGGATAAAACGGTCGCAACCAAAACACAAAGAGAAATCGCGCATGAGCACTGCCCTAATCATCCTTGCCGCAGGCAAAGGCACCCGGATGAACTCTGACCTGCCAAAAGTGCTGCACCCGATTGCACAAGCGCCAATGCTGGAACACGCAATGGCCGCCGGTCAGGCCCTTGCACCGAAACGCACCATTGTGGTTGCCGGTCACGGCGCAGATTTGGTCCGCAACGCAGTCGCCGAGATCGACGAAGTGGCGCAGGTGGTCTTGCAGGAAGAGCAGTTGGGCACCGGCCACGCCGTTCAGCAAGCGCGCGCAGCCCTTGAAGGGTTCGACGGTGATGCGGTGGTTTTGTACGGAGACACGCCTTTTGTATCGGCAGAAACCATCGAGCGCATGGTCGAGGCGCGCAGCCGCGCTGATCTGGTGGTCTTGGGCTTTGAAGCCGCAGATCCCGCGCGGTATGGCCGTTTGGTGATGGCAGGCGACAGCCTGGAAAAGATTGTCGAATTCAAAGACGCCTCTGATGCGGAGCGTGCGATCACGTTCTGCAACTCGGGCCTAATGGCCTGTAACGCAGACCAGATGTTCGCGCTGCTGGACAAGGTCAGCAACAGCAATGCGGCTGGTGAGTATTATTTGACCGACCTGGTGGAAATTGCACGCAGCGAAAACCTGACTGTTACCGCGGTGTCATGTGACGAGGCGGAAACTCTGGGCATCAATTCCCGCGCAGATCTGGCGCAGGCGGATGCGGTATTTCAGGCCAAAGCGCGCGCTGATTTGTTGGATCTGGGCGTCACCCTGATGGCCCCCGAAACGGTCTACCTGTCGCTGGACACTTACATCGGCCGCGACACCGTGATTGAACCCAATGTGGTTTTTGGCCCCGGTGTGACCGTCGAAAGCGGTGCCCTGATACGGGCCTTTTCCCATCTGGAAGGCTGCCACGTCAGCCGTGGTGCGAAAGTCGGCCCTTACGCCCGCCTGCGCCCCGGCGCCGAGCTGGCCGAGGACACCCATATCGGCAACTTTGTGGAAATCAAAAACGCCGAGATCGCCGAAGGGGCCAAGGTCAACCACCTCAGCTATATTGGCGATGCTTCCGTGGGCAAGAAAACCAATATCGGCGCGGGCACCATCACCTGCAACTATGATGGCTTTATGAAACATCGCACTGAAATTGGCGCAGGGGCCTTTATCGGGTCAAACACTATGCTGGTGGCCCCCGTCAAAATTGGCAATGAAGCGATGACCGCCACAGGTGCGGTGGTGACCAAAGATGTCGAAGATGGCGATCTAGCCATTGCGCGTGCGCCCCAGACCAACAAAGCCGGTCGCGCCCGTAAATTGATGGACATGCTGCGCGCCAAAAAGGCGCGACTGACCGGCAAAAGCTAACCCAAAGGGAGCAGAACCATGTGTGGAATCATTGGCGTATTGGGCAACCACGAAGCCGCTCCGATCTTGGTCGAAGGGCTGAAACGCCTGGAATACCGGGGCTATGACAGCGCAGGCATCGCCACCGTGAATGGCGGCACCCTGGGGCGTCGTCGTGCGGTCGGCAAGCTGGTCAACCTGTCGGATGCTTTGGTGCATGATCCGTTGGCGGGCAAATCCGGCATCGGCCACACCCGCTGGGCCACCCATGGCGCACCAACCGTCGACAACGCCCACCCGCATCGCGCGGGCAGCGTCGCGGTGGTGCATAATGGCATTATCGAAAACTACAAGGAACTGCGCGAAGAGCTGACGGCCAAGGGTCTTGCCTTTACCACCGAGACCGACACCGAAACCGTCGCACTTTTGACCGAAAGCTATCTGCGCGATGGGCTGACACCTGTTGCTGCCGCGGCCGAGACGATCAAACGTCTGCACGGGGCCTTTGCGCTGGCTTTCCTGTTTGACGGCGAACAGGATCTGATGATCGCCGCGCGCCAAGGGTCTCCGCTGGCCATTGGTCATGGCGACGGAGAGATGTTTGTCGGCTCTGACGCCATCGCGCTTGCCCCATTTACGGATCAGGTCACCTATCTGGAAGAGGGCGACTTTGCCGTCCTCACCCGCACTTCGCTTGAGATCCAGAACCGCGACGGCGATCTTGCCAATCGGGAAAAACGTCAGATCCAGCTGGACATGGCGCGGATCGAAAAAGACGGCCACAAACATTTCATGGCCAAGGAAATCGCCGAGCAACCCACCGCCATTGACCGTGCCTTGGCGGAATATCTGTCGCAGGACAATACGATCACCCTGCCAGAAAACCTCGACTTTACCCAGATTGAGCGGCTGACACTGGTTGCCTGCGGGACCGGTTATTACTCCTGTCTGGTGGCAAAATACTGGTTCGAACAAATCGCCCGTATGCCGGTTGAGGTCGATGTCGCCTCTGAATTCCGTTACCGCGAGCCTCCCATCAGCGCCGACACGCTGGCGATCTTTGTCTCCCAGTCTGGTGAGACCGCCGACACGCTTGCCGCGCTGCGTTACACCGAAGGCAAGGCCAAGCAGATCGCAGGTCTGGTCAACGTCCCCGAAAGTTCCATCGCGCGCGAAAGCGATGTGGTGCTGCCGATCAAAGCCGGGCCGGAAATCAGTGTCGCCTCAACCAAAGCCTTCACCTGCCAGCTGACGGTTTTGTTGCTGATGGCGCTCAAGGCGGCCGAGGTGCGTGGCCAGTCCCTGCCGGATAACGTGCTGGACGACATGCGCGCCCTACCCGGTCTGGTGCATCAGGCGATCGCGGCGGAAAACAACATTCAGGCCATGGCCCGCGATCTGGCCAGCGCCCGTGATGTGATCTTCTTGGGGCGCGGCGCGCTTTATCCGATTGCATTAGAAGGCGCGCTGAAGCTGAAAGAGCTGAGCTACATCCACGCCGAAGGCTACGCCAGTGGTGAGCTGAAACACGGGCCCATCGCCTTGATCGACGAAGCGGTGCCGGTGGTGGTTCTAGCCCCGCGCGATGCGCTGTTTGAAAAGACTGTGTCGAACATGCAAGAAGTCATGGCGCGTGGCGGCAAGGTCATTCTGGTTACCGACGCCGAAGGGGCGCGGATGGCCGGCGACGGGGTGGCAGAGACCATCATTATGCCCGCATTGTCAGACGTATTGGCACCGGTGTTATACGCAATTCCAGCCCAGCAAATCGCCTATTTCACGGCTGTTGCCAAAGGCACCGATGTGGACCAACCCCGCAACCTGGCCAAATCCGTAACGGTGGAATGACCCATGGCCAAACAGTTCGATGCCTTTGACGAGACCCACCGCAAACTGGTGGCCGCGCAGCAGGTGTTCTTTGTTGCAACTGCCGCACCTGAGGGGCGGGTGAACCTGTCGCCCAAGGGCATGGATTCCTTGCGCATTCTGGGGCCAAACCGGCTGATCTGGCTGAATGTCACAGGATCCGGCAATGAAACCGCTGGCCAT
The DNA here is from genome assembly GCA_947497985.1 of uncultured Paracoccaceae bacterium. Taxonomy (GTDB): domain Bacteria; phylum Pseudomonadota; class Alphaproteobacteria; order Rhodobacterales; family Rhodobacteraceae; genus Epibacterium. The sequence continues at coordinate 136,319 of CANMIX010000006.1, read as the reverse complement.
TTGAAACAGTCCAACCGGATGACCGTCATGTGGTGTTCCTTCACCACCCGCCCGGTTATCCTGCGCGCCTATGGCACTGCCCGCACCGTGCATCCCCGTGACGAGGACTGGGGCACACTGGCCGCGCAATTGCCGGATCTGCCCGGCGCGCGCCAGATCTATGACATGTCGGTCGACACGGTGCAGTCCTCTTGCGGCTATGCCGTCCCCTTTATGGAATATCAGGAAGACCGTCCGGTGCTGCGGGATTGGGCCACCGGCAAAGGCCCCGAAGGCCTCGCGGAATATTGGGACACACGCAATCGCAACACCATCGACGGATTTGACACCGGCATTGTTGAGACAGGGATTGCGGACGAATGACCCTGGACGACGCGCTGGCCGCGTTAAACGCCCAGATCGAACCCGGTCGCGCCGCGCAAAAGACCGCCTATCACAAGCAGTCCCGCGTGGTGTTGGGCGTACCCAATGGTGCGATCAACGATCTGACCAAAGGTTGGCGGCAAACGCTGACGGTGTCAGAACGCGTCGCATTGGCCGATGCCCTGTGGCAAAGCGATATTTTTGAAGCGCGGATCGCCGCCGGAAAGTTGCTGACCCAGTCCCGGATCAAGGAAGACGCAGACGTTTGGGATTTGCTGGTGTCATGGGTGCCGGATTTTGACAGCTGGGCCATTGCAGACCACGCCTGCGGTGCGCTTGGCAAACGACTGGTGGCCGCTCCTATACGGCTGGACACGGTGGAAAACTGGACCACATCCGACCACCTGTGGACCCGCCGTGCCGCATTGGTCGCGACCCTGCCCTGGACCAAACTGCCGAACCCAAAACCTGCGGATGACGCCATTCGCCTGCGCATCCTTGGTTGGGCGGCAACTTATGTGCCAGACCGCGAATGGTTCATCCAAAAATCCATCGGCTGGTGGCTGCGGGATCTCAGCAAACACGCGCCAGATCTGACGCGTGCCTTTCTGGATGAACATGGTGCGGCGATGAAGCCTTTCGCCCGCAAAGAAGCCGCCAAATACCTGAAAGAGGTTTAGCCCAAGGGCTGGACCGACAATTCCACCAATTCGGTCAACGGCACGCCAAGGGCGCGCATTGCGTCAATCGACAACCGGCTACCGCCTGCACCCTGAAGGGGTTTCAACGTCAACACCAGTGACGAGCCGTTGGCGGTGCGCACCCGACCAGATCCGGCCTGACTGACCAAAGGTGTCTCAAGCCACAGTCCCGGTACACCGGGGTCACCAAGGCTGGCCACCGTACTGCCGCCAACACCAACCGCCCCTTGCTGCGGGACCGCCGGGGTTTGCGGCGCAAGGGGTTCATCGACAACAACGCCACCCGTGGCATCAAGCGGACCGGCATTCACATCGCTTTGCGGAGTGGGATCCGACGGACGGTCAAAAATACGCCCCCCGGTCGCGCCATTCAGAATGTCAGAATTCCACGCCACCCCATTACATCCCGAACACAATACGGCCGTTGCGGTGGCCAAAATCAGAACTCTCATACCCGTACCTCAAATTATGGTGTGACTATTTTTCCAACATTAACCGTATCGCTGCCCTTGTCGGAAGGGGGAATGCGCTTTACCTGTTTCCCTATGACAGCTCCGCTCATTGATCCTTTCGCGCGCGCCATCACTTATTTGCGTGTCTCCGTCACAGACCGCTGCGATTTTCGCTGCGTCTATTGCATGTCCGAGAACATGACATTCCTGCCCAAGCGGGATCTGCTGACGTTGGAGGAGCTGGACCGCATGTGCACCACCTTCATCGATATGGGCGTCGAAAAACTGCGCATCACAGGTGGTGAACCGCTGGTGCGTCGCGACATCATCCAGTTCTTCCGCAAGATGGGCCGCCATCTGGACAGCGGTGCGCTCAAGGAATTGACGCTGACCACCAATGGATCGCAGTTGGCCAAATACGCGCAGGATCTGTGGGATGCAGGCGTGCGCCGGGTCAATGTCTCGCTTGATACGCTGGACGAAGAGAAATTCAAAACCGTCACCCGCTGGGGGCGCCTGCAACAGGTGCTCGACGGGATCGACACTGCCTTGGCTGTTGGGTTGAAGATCAAGATCAACGCCGTCGCTCTCAAAGGGTTTAACGAGCCCGAGCTTGCGACGATCACCCAATGGTGTGGTGAACGCGGTCTGGATCTGACCTGGATCGAAGTGATGCCTATGGGCGATATGGGCGATTACGACCGCATCGGCCAATATTGGTCCCTGAAAGAGGTGCGCCGCGCCTATGACGACCATTACACCGTCACCGATCTGGCAGAGCGCACCGGTGGCCCCGCCCGCTACGTGCGACTGGAAGAGACCGGCCAGAAAATCGGTTTTATCACGCCCCTGTCCCATAATTTCTGCGAAAGCTGCAACCGCGTACGTCTGACCTGCACCGGGCAATTGTACATGTGCCTCGGTCAGGAAGACATGGCCGACCTGCGTGCGCCATTGCGCGCCGATGAAACCAGCACGGAACAGCTCGAAGACGCCATCCGCGCCGCAATCAACCTCAAACCCAAAGGCCACGACTTTGACTATTCCCGCCAAAAGGTGGACGGTCAGATGTCGCGCCACATGAGCCATACCGGCGGCTAAACACCCATGTCCTCCACACCATCGTCCGCCCCCAAGGCGACACCGCTTTTTGCGGCCTATGGGCTTGCCACCCGTGTTTTGGCACCGATCGCCTTTCGCAAGGTGGCAGCCAAACTGCGCGCCTATGGTCTGCCTGACGCACGAGTGGGCGAACGCAAAGGTCGCGCCTCCCTGCCCCGCCCCAAAGCGCGGCTGATCTGGTTCCACGCCGCATCCGTTGGCGAGAGCCTGTCAATCCTGACCCTGATCAACCGTCTGGGTGAACTGGACCCGACCCTCGAATTCCTGATCACCTCGGGCACGCCCACCTCGGCCGAGCTGATCGAAAAACGCATGCCGCCCCGGTGTCGCCATCAATTCCCGCCGCTTGACCACCCGGCCTATGTGCGCCGCTTTCTGGCACATTGGAAACCTGATCTGGCGGTCTTGGTCGAAAGCGAGCTGTGGCCCAATCTGATTGTGCAGACCCGCGCAGCCGGATGCCCACTGGTTCTGTTGAACGCACGCCTGTCTGCCAAATCTGTCGCCAGCTGGCAGAAACGCCGCGACACTGCAGCCTTCCTGTTGTCGCAGTTTTCCCAATTCATCACTCAGAACCAGAAAACGGCTGACAATCTGCGCGCCATCGGCGCCCCGGCGGATCGCATTCGCCCCGGCAGCAATCTCAAGGCGCTGGCGGCCCCACCACAGGTGGACGCCGATCTGTTGACACAAGCGCAATCCGATATCGGCACACGGCCAATCTGGATCGCCTCCTCCACCCATGAGGGAGAGGAAGAACCGGTGATCACAGCCCATCAACGGCTGCTTAAGAACCACCCCACCCTCTGTCTGGTGTTGATCCCGCGTCATCCGGAACGCGGCGACACGGTCGAACAGATGCTACGGGACGCGGGGCTTTCCACTGCCCGCCGGTCGCACGGCGAAAACGCGACCGAGCAAACACAGGTCTATCTGGCCGACACGCTGGGCGAGACCGGAACATGGTACGCCCTCAGCCCGTTGGTGTTTCTGGGCGGATCCCTGCTGGAGATCGGCGGCCACAACCCGTTTGAACCGGCCCACCATGGATGCGCCGTGGCCACCGGCCCCGGCACTTTCAACTTTGCTGAAACCTATGACGACATGATCGCCGATGGCGCCGCCTGTGAAATTCAAGACGCGGACACGTTGGCCGCACAGATCGACAACTGGCTGAACGACGCCGTGGCACTTTCCAAGGCCTGCACCGCCGCGCGCACTTTCATTTCCCACCAGTCTGACCTATTGGATCAAACAGCAGATCTTTTGCTATCCCAATTGAATTCCTAGGTTGTTGAGGCGCGAATGGCCCCCACTAAATTCCGCGACATTGATGTCATCGCCCCAAGTTTCAAGAAACGCTATTCGGGGGTGACCTCCACTGTGATCCGTCTGGTGCCCATTCAGGCCCGCGATATTGCGATCACCGCGACCTCTCCGCTGTTGCCGGAAGAGGTGCCGAATGTGCCGCCATCGGCCCTGGTAACCATGCCCCGCTCTGGCCCCTCTGGCCCGCGGGTCTGGCATGCGCGGCGCAATGTGGAAATGGTCGCGGGCCTTGCCCTTAAATATATCTTGGGCAAACGCCTGCGCCTGCTGTTCACCTCGGCTGCACAACGTCGCCATACCGGCTTCACCCGCTGGCTGATCCGCCGCATGGATCACGTGATTGCGACCTCTGGCAAATCCGCCAGCTATCTGGAACGCGAGGCGACCGTGATCCGCCATGGGGTCGATTGCGAGCTGTTCCAACCGGTCGCCGACAAAGCCTCCTTACGCGCAGCACTTGACCTGCCCACCGATGGTTTGCTGGTCGGCTGTTTCGGTCGTATCCGCCACCAAAAGGGCAATGATCTGTTTGTGCAGGCCATGATCAAGGTTTGCAAAACCCGTCCCGATGTGCGCGCGCTGATGATGGGACGTGCTACGGCGGACAATGCGGAATTTCTGCAAGACCTCAAAGACAAGGTCACCGCAGCCGGGCTCGATAGCCAGATCCTGTTTCGCGATGAGGTCCCGGTTGAGGACGTGCCGCGCCACTTTCAGGCGCTTGATCTTTATGTGGCCCCGCAACGCTGGGAAGGCTTTGGCCTGACCCCGCTCGAAGCCATGTCCTGCGGCGTGCCTGCCGTCGCCACCAAAGTCGGCGCCTTTGAAGAACTGGTGGTGCCAGATGAGACCGGCACCCTGTGTGAGATTGAAGATCTCGATAAAATCACCGCCGACATCGCCGACTGCCTGTCAGATGCCGCGCGTCTGGCTCAGATGTCGGAAAACAGCCGCAAACATGTGCTGGAAAACTTCCGCCTCGAAGGCGAAGCGGCAGCCATTATCGCCATCTACCGCGATCTGCTGAGCCGCTAGGATCTGGACGCGCCTGCAGGGCCCCGCATGGGGACCTGCCACGCCCAACTGTGTCCCTCCTCGCGCATCGCGCTGGGAACGGGTAAACAGGCGGGAGCACCCCGCCTGCTGCCTGCCGCCACTCAGATCACGCCGCTGGCATACGCTGTTCGATAATCTCCGCCCACCAGCTGCAACCAGCCGGGATCGCATCATCGCTAAAGTTATACTCGGGGTGGTGCACCGGGGCCGTGTCGCCATTACCAACCAGAATATAGGCGCCGGGACGTTCTTCCAGCATGTAGGCAAAGTCCTCACCGCCCATCACCAGCGGCGCATCCTCACATTTGCCCGAAACATCCGCCGCAACTTTGGCAGCAAATTCGGTCTGTTCGTCCGAATTCACCATCACAGGATAGCCGCGCATGTATTTGACTTCCGCCTGCCCACCAAAGGTTGCGGCCACGCCTGCACAGATCTCCTGAACGCGTTTTTCTGCCAGATCGCGAATGTCCGGGTCCATCGTGCGAACCGTACCTTTGATCTGTACCGACTGCGGGATCACATTGAACGCTTTGGACGAGGTTTCAAACGAGGTGACCGAGACCACGATCTGCTCCACCGGATCCGCATTGCGCGAGGCGACGGTTTGCAGGGCTATCACTGCTTGGGATGCCATCACCGTGGTGTCGATCGTCTCATGCGGTTTGGCCGCGTGACCACCGCGACCCTCAAAGGTGACATCAAACTGATCTGTCGCGGCAAAAAACGCTCCCGGACGGATCGAGAATGCCCCCACCGGCCCACCGGGCCAATTGTGCATGCCGTAGACTTCCTGGATATTCCAACGGTCCATCATGCCGTCGTCGCACATCTCTTTGCCGCCACCGCCACCTTCTTCGGCGGGCTGAAAGATCACCACGGCGGTGCCATCAAAATTGCGGGTCTCAGCCAGATATTTGGCAGCCCCCAGCAACATGGCTGTGTGGCCGTCGTGACCACAGGCATGCATCGCACCCGGCGTTTTTGAGGCATAGTCGAGACCGGTCGCTTCAAGAATGGGCAACGCATCCATATCGGCACGCAGGCCGATAACCTTGCCTTTGGTGTCGGTCTTGCCTTTGATCACACCAACAACGCCGGTACGGCCAATGCCGGTTACAATCTCGTCACAGCCGAACTCTTTCAGCTTGTCGGCGACCAGCGCGCTGGTGCGGTGGGTCTCAAACAGGATCTCGGGGTTTTCATGAATATCCCGTCGCCACGTGGTGATTTCATCCTGCAGCTCGGCAAAGCGGTTCTTGACCGGCATGTTCTACTCCTTGTTATGGGCGCGGCCTAGACCGCGGGCATTCGTCGTTCGGCCAGTTCTGCAAACCAACTGCATCCCAACGGGATGGCATCGTCATCAAACACATAGGCCGGGTGGTGGCACATCTCTGTGTCCCCATTGCCGAGGAAGATATAAGCGCCAGGGCGTTCCTCGAGCATATATGAAAAATCCTCAGACGGCATAATCGGCGGCGTCTCAGCATCAACAGTGGCGGCAACGGCGCGGGCGGCCTCCACAGCATAAGCGGTCTCTTGTTCGGTGTTGACCGTAACCGGATAGCCAGATCGCCAGATCACTTCTGCCTTGGCACCAAAGGCGGCCGCGGTGTTCTGCGCCACGCGACGCACCCAGCCTTCGGCCTCGGTCCGGTATTCACTGTCCAGGGTCCGCACGGTGCCTTCCAGCTTGGCCGTATGGGCAATCACGTTCGACGCCGTGCTGTCCGTGGAAAAAGTGCCGACCGTCAACACAACCCGTTTCAACGGATCCACATTGCGCGACACAATAGAATGGAGCGAGACCACGATCTGCGAGGCAACCAGCGTGGTATCGATAGTGTCATGTGGGGTTGCAGCATGGCCGCCGACGCCAGTGACATCAATTACAAACTCATCCGACGAGGCCATCAGCGCGCCCGGACGCGTCGCAAATTCCCCAACCGGAATCCCCGGCATATTGTGGAGCCCGTAAACTTCCTGGATGTTCCAGCGCTCCATCATACCGTCATCACACATCGCCTTACCGCCCGCGCCGCCTTCTTCGGCAGGCTGAAAGATCAACACCACGGTGCCATCAAAATTGCGGGTCTCTGACAGGTACTTCCCGGCCCCCAACAGCATCGCTGTGTGCCCATCATGGCCACAAGCGTGCATGGCACCCGGAACAGTCGAGGCATAGTCCAGCCCCGTTGCCTCGTGGATGGGTAAAGCGTCCATATCGGCACGCAGGCCAATCACGCGTCCCTTGGTGTCGGTCTTGCCTTTGATCACACCGACAACGCCGGTGCGCCCAATGCCCGGTGTAATCTCGTCACAGCCAAATTCGGCCAGTTTTTCGGCAACAAAGGCGCTGGTGCGATGGGTCTCATACATCAGCTCGGGATGTTTATGGAGATCATGCCGCCATGCGACGATTTCAGATTGCAATTCTGCAAATCGATTTTTCACAGGCATGCTCTGCTCCTTAGCCTTTGCCGTATCGCGTCAGTTTCAATGCACTGCACCGCGTAACAAAACCATGAGAGATCCCAACAATCTGGGACCTCACGTCTTTATAGGTCCAAAACACTTAACCCGATCTCTCTGCCGGCTGTCGTGTCAGAACCGCAAATTACTTATCAACTTAACTAACTCGTCTTGCCCAAGTTACAAGCCCTGCCCAGTGTTTCCTTGCGGGAACACCCGGCAGAGCGCAGATTTTCATCAGTACCCGCAGTCCGTTGTCAGCACAAAATGCCCCGGCTCCAGCTCCAAATACTCTGATTTTTCGGGCGCATAACCCAGTTCATGAATGGGCGACGGGATCGGTTTGAAATTCAGCTCCCGCTCAGATTTGCGTTTGGTTGGATCTGCAATCGGCACCGCACTCATCAACGCCTGCGTATAGGCGTGCAAGGGGTTGGCAAAAACACGTTCACGCGGGCCAATTTCCACCAGACGTCCCAGATACATCACGCCAACCTGGTGGCTGACACGCTCGACAACCGCCATGTCATGGCTGATGAACAGGAAGGACAGGCCCAGCTCTGCCTGCAGCTCCATCATCAAATTCAGAACCTGCGCCTGTACAGATACATCCAATGCAGAAACCGCCTCGTCGGCGACAATCAGTTTGGGGTTCAGCGCCAAAGCCCGCGCAATCGCGATCCGCTGGCGCTGGCCACCGGACATTTCATGCGGGTAACGGCGCATAAAGCTGCGCGGCAGATGGACCCGATCAAACAGATTGGCCACCCTGTCATGCAGCTCTGATCCGCTGGCCAGCCCGTAGTTCAACAAGGGTTCTGCCACCTGATCGATCAACTGCATCTGCGGATTGAGCGAGGCAAAAGGATCCTGAAAGATCATCTGCAATTCTTGGCGCGCCTTGCGCATCTGGCTCGGGGAATAATCCAGAACATTCTCGCCCTGAAATTCAACTTTGCCGGACATCGGATTGACCAGACGCAGCAGCGACCGCCCGACGGTGGACTTGCCGCAGCCTGATTCCCCTACCAAAGACAGGGTCTGCCCCTCAAAAACTTTAAACGACACATCTTCGACTGCATGCACATTCGAAACAGTGCGCCGCAGCAATCCGCCTTTGACCGGGAAGCGCGTGACCAGGTTTTCCACGTTCAGCAGCACGTTGTCGGTGCCTTTGATTGGCTCCAATTCAATTTGTTCCTCCCCCATCAAGCGCATGGGTTCGGGATATTGGGTGCCTGCCATCTCACCCAGTTTGGGCACCGCCGCCAACAGCGATTTGGTGTAGTCATGGGTCGGCGCGTCAAAGATCTGTTGAACAGGCCCTTCTTCAACCTTGTTGCCACGGAACATGACAACCACCCGGTCCGCCATCTGGGCAACCACCGCCATGTCGTGTGTGATGAACAAAACCGCAGTGCCCGTTTCGCGTTTCAACCGATCCATCAACGCCAGGATCTCGGCTTGGATGGTCACATCCAACGCGGTGGTCGGCTCATCTGCAATCAACAGGCGCGGCTCGCAAGCCAGTGCCATGGCGATCACCACCCGCTGACGCATGCCGCCCGACAATTCGTGAGGATATTGTTTCAAGCGCCGCTCAGGCTCGGGAATGCGCACTTGGGTCAGCAGTTCCAGCGCGCGGGCTTGGGCCTCTTTCTTTGTCATTCCCTTGTGAATGCGCAGCCCCTCGGTCAGCTGACGGCCCACCGTGAACACAGGGTTCAATGCGGTCATCGGCTCTTGGAAAATCATGCCGATTTCATTGCCGCGGATCTGCTTCATCATGGCCTGTTCGGCCTTGGCCAGGTCGGCTACCCCTTGATCTTTACGGTTAAATTCGAGGCTGCCGCCGATAATATCACCACCTCCGAATTCAACCAGACGCATCAATGACAGGGATGAGACCGATTTACCGGATCCGGACTCCCCAACCACGCAAACTGTCTCTCCTGGTTGCACATCAAAGGACACATCCTTGACGCCCAACACCGGGCCATCCTTAGTTTGAAATTCGACTCGCAGCCCTTTGATCCGGGCAATTGGTTGATCCAACACGTATATTTCCCCTGCACTGCGCTTTTGATTGATTTTTTCGAAGCGCTTTGGACCGACTATGCCAATCTGATTGGCAAATTCAAACCAAATGGTCAATTTTCCCCAGCGTATGGGTTGCTTTTTCCTTAACTTCTGTTTCGATGGCTTCACGGCATCGCAAGTGGTCGCCAATTAAGCAGCTCAGATACGCCTTCTGGTAGAAAGCGACTTCTGGGTTGATTGAAAGCGCACCACGCCTGAAACATTCGGGGATACGCGGTTAAGCCGTAAACAAACAGGGCGGAACCACCTGCTGAAAGATGCAGGACAAACAACGTCCGACAAGGAGAGTGTAATGAAAATCAAAAGCCTTTTGCTGGGTGCAATTGCCACCGCAGCCTTGGCCCCCGCAGCCTTTGCCGAGCGCGGCAGCGATGGGGAAGTCAGCATCATTTACTGGCAAGCCCCCTCCATTTTGAACCCGTTTTTGACGGGCGGCACCAAGGATACCGAATCTGCGTCACTGGTTCTTGAGCCACTTGCGCGTTACAACAGCAGCGGCGAACTGGTGCCGTGGCTGGCCACCGAAGTTCCAACCGTGGCAAATGGTGGTGTCAGCGAAGATCTGACCTCGATCACCTGGAAAATCGCCCCCGGCCTGAAATGGTCCGATGGCACCGCTGTGACATCGGCGGATGTGAAATTCACCTACGAATATTGCACCCACCCCGAAGGCGGCTGCGCGCAGCTGACCAAATTCGGTGGTGTTGCATCCGTTGACACGCCTGACGATCTGACCGTTGTTGTGAACTTCGAAGGCCCGACACCTGCGCCATATGGCCCCTTTGTTGGCGTCGAAAGCCCGATCCTGCAAATGGCTCAGTTCAAAGACTGCATGGGCGCCAAGGCACCTGAGTGCACCGAGGCGAACTTTGGCCCCATCGGCACCGGCCCGTTTGTGGTTGAAGAGTTCAAGCCGAACGACGTAATCACCTATGTCGCCAATGAAAACTACCGTGATCCGGCAAAACCTGCCTTTGGTCGCGTTCTGTTCAAAGGTGGCGGTGACGCAGCGGCGGCGGGTCGTGCTGTTATGGAAACCGGCGAGTTTGACTATGCCTGGAACCTGCAGCTGGCACCCGATGTGATTGCCCAGATGGAAGCAGGCGGCAAAGGCGTTGCGGTTGCGGGCTTTGGTCCATTGGTCGAGCGGATCATGATCAACAACACCAACCCCGATCCCGCGCTTGGCCCGGATGAGCGCGCAGCGATCCGTCCGCACCCGTTCTTGGGTGACCCTGCGGTTTACAAAGCACTGTCCATGGCAATCGACCGCCCATTGCTGGTTGAAATCGGCTATGGCAAAGCGGGTAAAGTGACCTGTTCCTGGGTTCCAGCACCCGAAGCTTACGCGATCCACCCAGAAGGCTGTGACGTTCAGGATATCGCTGGCGCCAACAAGCTGCTGGATGACGCAGGCATCGTCGACACCGACGGCGACGGCATCCGCGAAAAAGACGGCGTGCCTTTGTCCATGCTGTACCAAACCTCAACCAACGCTGTACGTCAGGACTTCCAAGCGCTTATCAAACAGTGGTGGAGCGAGATCGGTGTTGAAACCGAACTGCGCAACGTGAACGCATCTGTCTTCTTTGGCGGCGATCCGGGCTCCCCTGATACCTTCCAAAAGTTCTATGCAGACGTGGAAATGTACGCCAACACCTTTGCAGGCACCGACCCGCAGTCCTATTTCGGCAACGGCCTGTGTGCACAGGCACCTTCGCCTGACAGCCAGTGGCAGGGTGAAAACATCTCCCGTTTCTGTGACGAAGAGTATGACGCGCTGCATTTGGAACTGACCAAAACTGCGGACTTTGAAAAGCGTGTGGAAATCGGCCAACAGCTGAACACCATGGTCTTTGAAAAAGGCGGTATGATCCCGCTGGTTCACCGTGGCCGTCTGTCCGGCGTATCCAACACCCTGGGTGGTGTGGATTTGAACGTCTGGGACAGCGAGCTGTGGAACATCGCAGACTGGTACCGCATCAAGTAACCGCCTGATGTGTTACACGGCCCCGGTTTCTGACCGGGGCCGATTGCCATTCAGACGTTGCATACACGGCCTCGGCCGGTTCATGTAGGACCGTGTCTGACTGGCACCCAACGATAATCATAACAGAAATAAAGGCGTCCCCTTCGATGCTGACGTTCACGATACGACGGCTGATCCTTGCAGTGCCCACACTGCTTTTCATCAGCCTGGCGATCTTTTTGCTTCTGGAGCTCGCCCCTGGCGATCCCATGGCGCAGGTTCCTCTGACGGTGCCTGCCGAAGTCAAAGAGAAAATGCGCCTTGCCCTGGGATTGGGCGAGCCGATGCACATCCGTTTCTGGAAATGGCTTGTGCAATTCTTTTGGATCGAACCACAGGTTCTGATCGACTCCTTGTTCGGCACATCCTTCGCTGAAGACAAGTTGCGGGTCATCTCGTGGCAGACCCGTTCTCCGGTGATGGACATCGTAGTTCAGCGCTTGCCGCAGACCCTGTCTGTTGTTGGAACGGCCTATATTGTGGCCATCCTGATTGCGATCCCGATTGGTATCTATTCAGCCTACAAACAATACAGCTGGTTCGACCAGCTCGGCACCTTTGTGTCGATGGTCGGCTTTTCGGTACCACCGTTCTTTTCCGGCGTTTTGGTGATTGTGATCTTCTCGGTCCAACTGGGCTGGTTCCCGTCGATCTATGACACCACCCACAAAGTCACAGATTGGGAAAGCTTCCTGTATCAGCTGAAACAGATGATCATGCCAGTCATGGTCCTTGCGCTGCAGATCACCGCACAGCTGTCACGGTTCATGCGGGCCTCCATGCTCGACAACCTCAACCAGGACTATGTGCGCACCGCGCGCGCCAAAGGTTTGGGAGAATACGTCGTCGTGATGGTCCATGTGCTGCGCAATTCGATGATCCCTGTGGTCACCGTAATCGCGCTGGGGATCCCGTCGATCTTTGGCGGAGCCATCATCACCGAACAAGTGTTCAAGGTAAACGGTATCGGCCAATTGTTGATTGGTGCAATCCAGGCCAACGATCTGCCAATGGTGCAAACCCTGACCTTTATCTTTGCCGTGCTCATCGTGCTGTTCAATCTGATCGCCGATGTGCTGTATGGCATTCTCGACCCGAGGATCCGTTATGACTGAGTTGAGCACCCCCGCCCCCGCTGCCGCACCACGCAGCCAATGGCTGGATGTCTGGGACCAGTTCAAATCCCACCGCGGCGCCCTGATGGGCGGCGTGCTGTTTGTGTCGATCCTGGCGCTCGTATTGGTTGGGCCCTTTGTCTATTGGAACGACGCAAAGTTCGTTCCAACTGGTCGGGACTTCCTGCGGCTGCGGGACATGCGCCCCATTTACACGGCCCTTTGGGACAGCGGCGCCAAGATGGATTGGGCCTATCCGTTGGGCACTGACAACCTGGGCCGTGATACGCTGGCACGTCTGATGTTTGGCGGCCGTGTTTCGATCGCCGTTGGTATGGCGGCTATGGTTCTTGCCTTGCTGGTTGGCACATTGGTTGGCGTCGTAGCCGGTTACTTCAAACGGCTCGACGGGTTGTTGATGCGCCTGACCGATCTTTTTCTGGCCCTGCCCCTGCTGCCAATGATCCTGGTGGCTGCGGTCCTGTTTCGCGAGTCCCTCGCGCAGGCCATTGGCCCAGAAGGCGGTGTCTTTGTGCTGATCGTCTGCCTGATCGGCATCACCAGTTGGATGCCCACCGCACGGATTGTGCGCGGCGACGTACTGGCGATCAAAGAACGTGAGTTCGTACTGGCCGCGCGCTCTGTCGGCACCACCAACAGTAAGATGGTGATCCGCCACATTCTGCCAAACGTGCTGTCACCAATCATGGTGTCCGCGACGCTGGGTATTGCGACAGCCATTATCGCCGAAAGCTCACTGTCGTTCCTTGGCTTTGGTTTCCCACCGGATTTTCCGACTTGGGGCCGTCTGCTGAACGATTCCGTGGATCGGATGATCTTGTACCCGGAACGGGTGATCTTTCCAGGCCTGCTGATCTCGCTCACAGTGTTGAGCGTGAACTACCTTGGCGATGGTCTGCGTGACGCATTGGATCCACGCATTCGTGGCCGCTGAGCGATACAACGAGCAAAAAAAGGGCCCTCATTCAGCAGGAATGGGGGCCTTTTTTATAGCTGTGGTTTCGGCATCTTTCAGACTGAGACCAAGGGCAAGGGGGAGTGTATCAATTCGCCCAAGGTAGATGTAGTCCAATGTAATGCCAAAACGGGCACCGATAGAAAGCGCACCGTCGATTGAGATCCGGAAATCGCCGGATTCCCATTGCGAATAAGACTTGATAGAAACATCAGCTTGTTGGGCAAAATCCTTGCTGGAAAGCTGGTAATAGTCACGGATCAGCCGCAGCCGGTTCGCAATACCCGCGTGGCGACCTTCCACTTGTTTGAGTTTCATGGTCATCATCCATGTGCTGTCTACGTTGTATTAGTATCAACCAAAGCACTCGATAAGAATGTGATACAGTTCACACCCCGGTGGATCAATGAAGGCTCTTTTTGATCCGCTGCACTAACCACCATACTAAGAAAATCACCGGGACGGTGACAATCGCTGTCAACGTTCCTTTGGAAATATCCAGTGCTTTTGTCAACGGATAGAGTGCATATGAGGCAAGTGAGACCGCATAATAGCTAATTGCGACAACAGAGAGCCCCTCGACCGTGTGTTGCAGACGCAACGCCAGGTCTGCGCGCCGGTCCATGCTTTCCAGCAGGGCCTGGTTTTGGGCGCTGCGTTCCACATCGACACGGGTGCGCAACAATTCGCCTGCGCGCCGCGCCCGATCCGCCAATGTCGCCAATCGCCCTTCGGTGGACTTCACCGTGCGCATCGCCGGCTCATACCGGCGGATCATAAATTCCGTAAAAGTCTGGTAGCCCTGAAACCGCTCTTCACGCAGCAGGCTGACACGTTGGTTCACCAAGGCCTCATAGGCGCCGGTTGCCCCAAACCGAAAGGCCGAGCGCGCGCCAAGGGATTCGAGTTCAGCCGCCACGGTCAACAATTGGTTCAATGTCGCCGCCGCATCCACCGACTGCCCTGTCATTTCTTGCATCATCTCACTCAGATGGGTGTCCAGCGCGCCAATTGTTGGTGCCAGCCCACGTGCGCGGGAGAAGCCCAACATTGACATGGCGCGGTAAGTCTCCACCTCGCACAAGCGCTGCACCACGCGGCCAATGCGTTTAGGGCCGGTGCCGTCGCTGACAAAGACCGCAAACCGCATGTGGCCCGCCGCATCAATCCGGAAATCCCCAGCCAATACGGCACTATCATCCAGAACCCGCGACACCGTCAGGCTTTCGGGGACCATCCAGTCCTCGACCGATTTGCGGATGGCACTTTCTTCCGGGCGCACCATCACGCGGATCATCGCCGAAGCGATCACCTGCCCCGGTATCTGCGCCCGCCACTCCGCAGGGAAAGCATTAAAATCCAACGGGTCAAAGGCGCGATCCCCGACACCGTCACAATAGAGCATGTAGCTCACAAATTCGGTGTGCTGCTCCCATTTGAGGTGATAGCGACCCAGCGTCGCCGAATGATGGGTGGCACCCGGCGTTGGATGCGGCTCGCCGTGGCGATCCAACAGGGCGATCAGATGCTCCACATCCTTGGCGCGATCCCGAGACACCGCTTCCGTCGGCTGTTTTACCGCGAAATAGATCACCGTACTTGGCGCGCGCATGGTCGGGAACGGGCGTGCATGCAGCTCGTTCACCAATTGGTAACGCAGCGGGTGGTCCTGCAGTGTGGTCATCGGTGGCTCCTTGATCTTGCACGGACCCTAGTGAAGCCGCATCGCTTTGTAAATAACCGTTCTGTTTCAATGAGTTAAAGGAATACTAAAGTATACATCAGCAAAAACAGTTACAAATAAGGGTTCGAATTCAAGGTCAGCAAACCTGCCCTATTGTTTCGCACGCGAAACATTTCCTGGCCTGCGAGCGGCTATTTAACCCTTTGATAACACGCAAAAAGGGACGTTTGGCTTGTGGCAAACGCCCCCAGTTGGGTGGATTTTGTGCTGTGCTGTTAGCGCTTAAACCAGGGCAGCCCGCGCCGCCGCAAATCCCGCAAGGCGCACGCCATAGTCATGGGCCGATTTCAGATCACCGGCGCTGGGGGCCTGTTCTGGCGAAGAATCCGCGGGCGATGTTGCAACCGCGCCTGCTGTGCCGCCACCCCAATTGCGATCGTCGGACGTGCTGTCCAGCGTGTTGGCTGGCATCTGGTTCAACGGCACCCACAACATGCCGTGCTGCCCCGCCAGAACGCGGAAATAGTTCAACGTCTCCCCCTTGTCGCCAAGGTTGCTGCCGGAATTGGTGAAACCGCCTACAAATTTGTCGGCCCACGTCCGGTCCGCCCAGCGTTTAGAGCTGTCATCGGCAAAGCGTTTAAATTGCCATGGGGCGTTCCCCATATAGGTCGGCGCACCAAAGATCAGCGCGTCTGCTGCATCCGCCGCCGCCCATAATTCGTCCGAGACCACGCCATCATCAGGGATCGCCCACAGACGGGCCTCTCCCTTGGTCTGTGCGCCTTCCAGAACCGCCTGCGCTTGGCGTGCGGTGTGGCCGTAGCCTGAGAAATAGATAATTTCGATCCGTGCCATCTGCATTCTCCTTTGTGATTGCAAAGAAGAGATGGCAAACCTACATTCAAAAAGTAAGTAATTACCATTTAGTAACCGGTTACCAAAAAGAAAGTGAGCCCATGGCTATCAAAGGAGCGTCTTGTATCGCCTGCCCGATGGATCCTGTGTTGCGAGCGGTGACGGGTCGCTGGACCACCACCATTCTGTGGCACCTCTCTACCGAGAGCCCGCTGCGGTTTGGCGAATTGATGGGATTGATGCCGGAAATCTCGGCCAAGGTTTTGACCGACCGGCTGCGAATGCTAGAGAAAAACGGACTGGTTCTGCGCACCCAGAAGCCCACGATTCCACCAGAGGTCAGTTACGAGATGACCGAACATGGACGTGACTTACATCAGGCCCTGCGCGCCTTGCATGAGGTTGCGCTGAAATGGGACGCCGAAGGATGGGTGCCGGGACAGGGTTTCCCGGACACGCCGGTCACGCAAGCCGCGGAATGAACGCCCACCTCTGACTGTCAATTCCACAAACAAAAACCCCGCCCAAAAGGCGGGGTTTTCACATTCATGATCCAAGCTGCTGCTTAGCTGATCATCGTCAGCAGGCTGTCGAGCGAGGCTTTTGCATCACCGTAGAACATGCGCGTGTTCTCTTTGTAGAACAGCGGGTTCTCGATACCGGAATACCCGGTGCCCTGCCCCCGTTTGGAGACAAACACCTGTTTGGCTTTCCAGCATTCCAGAACCGGCATACCTGCGATTGGAGAGTTCGGATCTTCCTGTGCGGCCGGGTTCACGATGTCATTGGAGCCAATGACAATCGCAACATCGGTTTCAGGGAAGTCGTCGTTGATCTCTTCCATTTCCAGAACGATGTCGTAAGGCACTTTGGCTTCTGCCAGAAGAACGTTCATGTGGCCTGGCAGACGACCGGCAACCGGGTGGATCGCAAAGCGGACGTTCTTGCCTTTGGCGCGCAGGCGACGGGTCAGTTCCGCCACATTCTGCTGTGCCTGTGCAACCGCCATACCGTAGCCTGGGATGATGACAACGCTATCCGCATCTTCCAGAGCTGCCGCAACACCGTCAGCGTCGATTGCGATCTGCTCGCCTTCGACTTCCATCGCTGGGCCAGAAGCGCCACCAAAGCCGCCGAGGATCACGGAGACAAACGAGCGGTTCATCGCCTTACACATGATGTAAGACAGGATCGCACCTGAGGAGCCCACAAGCGCACCCACAACGATCAAGAGGTCGTTGCCGAGGGAGAAACCAATCGCCGCCGCTGCCCAGCCTGAGTAGGAGTTCAGCATGGAGACAACAACCGGCATATCCGCGCCGCCGATGCCCATGATCAGGTGGTAGCCGATGAACAGCGCGGCCAGTGTCATGATGAACAGCGGGAAGAACCCACCGGAGCCCATGTACCAGAACAGCGTCAGAACCGAGATCACCGCGGCTGCGATGTTCAGCAGGTGACCACCTGGCAGTTTGGTCGCCGCAGAGGTGAGCTTGCCGGACAGTTTGCCATAAGCAACAACTGAACCGGTAAAGGTCACAGCACCGATAAAGACGCCCAGGAACAGTTCAACCCGCAGGATGCCGATTTCCACGCCATCTTTCTTGGCCAGAAGGGCGGCAAACCCCTCAAGCGTTTTCTTGGCGCTGTCGTCCATCGCCAAAACGCGACCCAGCTCGATATGGGCGTTCAGGCCCACAAAGACAGCTGCCAGACCCACAAGGGCGTGCATGCCTGCCACCAGTTCCGGCATCTGGGTCATTTCGACCTTGGACGCCAGCATATACCCGATGAGGCCACCACCTGCGATCAGCAGGATCGACAGCACCCACAGGCCGGAGCCTGGGCCGATAAGAGTTGCAAACACCGCCAGCGCCATGCCGACCATGCCATACCAAACAGCGCGCTTGGCGCTTTCCTGACCTGAGAGACCACCCAGGGACAGGATGAAGAGAACTGCTGCGACAACATAGGCCGCGGTCGTAAATCCGAATTCCATTGTCCCTGTCCTTTACGATTTTTGGAACATGGCGAGCATGCGCCGTGTCACGAGGAAGCCGCCAAAGATATTGATCCCGGCCATAAAGACCGACAAGGCCCCCAGCAGGATCACCAACCACGAGCCAGAGCCAATTTGCATCAGCGCGCCCAGAATGATGATCGAAGAGATCGCATTGGTTACCGCCATCAGCGGCGTGTGCAGGGAGTGCGACACATTCCAGATCACCTGGAAGCCAATGAAGATCGACAGAACAAAGACGATGAAGTGCTGCATAAAGCTGGCGGGTGCGATCAGGCCGACCCCCAACAGAACCGCTGCACCAACTGCCAACAGGGTAACCTGCTGCTTGGTTTGCGCTTTAAACGCGGCCACTTCTTGGGCGCGTTTTTCTTCGGGCGTCAGCTCAGGGACCACTTCCTTGGGCTTGGCCGCAATCGCTGCCACTTTTGGCGGCGGCGGTGGGAAGGTGATTTCGCCTTCGTGGGTGACAGTTGCCCCACGGATCACATCGTCTTCCATGTTGTGATTAACCTTACCGTCCTTTTCAGGGGTTAGGTCGGTCATCATGTGACGGATGTTGGTGGAGTACAGGCTGGAGGACTGGGTTGCCATCCGGCTTGGGAAATCGGTGTAGCCCACAATGGTCACACCGTTGTCGGTGACGATTTTCTCGTCCTTGACAGTGCCTTCGGCGTTGCCGCCACGTTCGGCCGCAAGGTCAATGATAACCGAACCTGGCTTCATCGCCTGAACCATATCCTCGAGCCAGAGTTTGGGCGCGGGGCGGTTCGGGATCAGCGCGGTGGTGATCACGATATCGATGTCAGGCGCAATCTCGCGGAATTTGGCGAGCTGTGCGTTGCGGAATTCTTCGGACTGAACCGAGGCATACCCACCGGTGGCCGCACCATCCTGCTGTTCTTCGTCAAAGTCCAGATAGACGAATTCAGCGCCCATGGATTCGACCTGCTCTGCCACTTCGGGGCGCACGTCAAACGCATAGGTAATCGCACCCAGCGAGGTCGAGGTCCCGATTGCGGCAAGACCCGCAACACCCGCACCAACAACCAGAACCTTAGCCGGGGGCACTTTACCCGCGGCGGTCACCTGACCGGTGAAGAAGCGGCCAAAGTTGTTACCGGCTTCGATCACAGCGCGGTAGCCTGCGATATTGGCCATGGACGACAGGGCGTCCATTTTCTGCGCACGTGAGATACGCGGAACCATTTCCATCGCGATCACATTGGCACCGGAAGACTTTGCCGCTTCCATGCCCGCTTCATTCCCGGCGGGATTGAAGAATGAGATCAGCGTCTTTCCGGCTTCCAGATATGTCAGCTCGGTCTCGTCGGGTTCACGGACCTTGGCAACGATATCAACCGCTTTCCAAAGTTCCGCGGCACCATCGATAATCTCGACACCGGCTTCTTTGTACAGATCGTCGCTAAAGCCGGCTGCCGCGCCTGCTCCGCTTTCGATTGCACAATCATATCCCAGCTTCTGCAACTGGCGTGCCGAGTCCGGGGTCATCGCGACCCGCGCCTCCCCGGCAAAAGTTTCTTTTGGCGTACCTAATTTCACGTACGTTCCCCCTCGTTTGTTACGTCCGCACCCTGTCGGGCTGGGATCGCAATTTCGAAATTCAGAGTGCGAGACCCATCACCAAAGTCCCGCTAGATCCCCGATACCCGTCCGGTATCGGCTGAAAGGCCGTTAAATCCATCGTCGCGTCTTGTTCCTATACTCGGTCCATTCGCTGGGGAACAGGGCCTTTAACCTTTGTTCCTCGATACGAATAAACCGGTGTTGCAACACACAAACGAATGCCACCACGATGATCATCGACGCGCTGGTGCCCGCCCATACGACCATGGCCAGCAACACCAATACATCGGACAGATATATCGGATTACGGGAGAATTTAAACACCCCCGTAGTCACAAGAAAGCTAGCGTTATCATGAGGATGAACCGTGGTTCTGAAGCGGCGCATTTGCACCACAGCTGCCAGCGTCACCCCGGCCGCGCATGCGCATAACACCCAGCCGGCAACCGGGGAAATCCAGTCCCGGACCGCCATTCCCATCGGGAAAATACGACCTTGGATCCACACAGATACCATGGAGAACAGGAGCCAGAACGGTGGAATGTCCAGCCACCGTCTTAACGCATTACCACTCACAATTGGTCACTTTCCCCTATTCGTCACGCAACATAGTTTCGCGAACAAATCCGAACACGTCTTGCGACAAGCTGTCACAGGAAGGGAGTTAGGGAACAAAAATATACAAATTGCGGCAGATCGAAGACAATTTCCGCAATGCAGCAATTCTAGCGACTGATGTTCTGTTTCAGTCGAATTTTAGCGCAGTTTTCACTTTTCGAAATGCGCTGCATACATTTGTACACTGGTTTTTTCGACCAATCCAAGCCCTTTGCGACCCGATTGGACAAATTCACATAGTTTTCATAGCAGGTAACCACGCCACCCACAGGCGATGCCAATTTTCTAGGCACCACCAGTCCCGGATAAATAGATCAGGTGGCGTAGAACCACGGTTGCGCGATCTTGGCAGTACATATCACGCGCGCAACCTTCGTCGAGAGAAGAGGTCGGCTGGTCAGGCCTGCGCCCAATTGTGAACGGCCTCGCCAAAGGCCTCAAACAAGGGGCGCGAGATTGGGTCCGTGGGCGCGCGGTATTCTGGATGCCACTGGACCGACAAGGTAAATCCCGGCGCGTCCTTGATATAGATCGCCTCTGGGGTGCCATCTTCGGCCTGGCCATCCACCACCACCCGCTGTCCAGGCTGTTTGATCCCCTGCCCGTGCAACGTGTTGGTCATGACCTGATCGGCACCAAACAGGCGGGCAAACGGCCCGTCAGTGGAAAAGCTCACAGTGTGACGCAGAGCAAATTTCTCTTCCAGCGTGCCGTTGGGCGGCATCCGGTGGTTCATACGCCCCGGCAGATCGCGGATCTCGGGGTACAGTGTGCCACCCATGGCGACATTGACCTCTTGGAAGCCGCGACAGATGCCAAAGAACGGCTGGCCACGCTCCACACAGGCCCGCACCAAAGGCAATGTGATGGCGTCGCGCGCCCGATCAAAGGCGCCATGCGCCTCGGTTGCGGGTTCGCCGTATTCATTGGGGTGCACATTTGGACGTCCGCCGGTCAGCAGGAAGCCATCAAAGGCCTCTAACAGCTCATCGACTGACACAAATCGTGGATCCGCTGGGATCATCAATGGCAGACAGCCAGACACATCGGCAATTGCCTCGGAATTCATGGTGCCATTGGCATGCACCGGGTAGCTGTCATCCAGCAGGTATGAGTTTCCGATAATCCCGACGCGTGGACGCGACATATGACACCTATTGTTTTGGCCTGTGGTACGTGGTGCAGCTTGGCACGCATCGGAAGGGTTCTACAAGTTTGGTGCGCGGTGTGACAACTCTGCAAGCCAGCGCAAGCAAGTGTTGAGAGATGCACAAACGTTGAAGCCAAAAGATGCATAAAAATTCAGCACCCGCGCCCTCAACTCTATAGCACATCTCTCTTAACTTGGCCTGAATTGGTACGTTTGACCCGTTGCGATCAGATCTCGGCGACCAGACCCGCGGCCTCGATCCCGCTTTGACCGGCAACTGCATCATTGTCGGATGTATCGCCGGTGACGCCAACCGCGCCCAACACTGCGCCATCCGCATCGCGCACCAGAATGCCCCCTGGAACCGGCACAACCTGCCCACCATAGACGCCATTCACTGCGGCCATAAAATAGGCTTGCTGTTCGGCGCGCGCCATCTGCGCAGTGCCGGCCATGCCCAACATGACCGCGCCATAGGCCTTGCCCCGTGCAATGCCAAACCGCCCCGGTGCAGCGCCGTCTTCGCGTTCAAAGGCCAGCACATGACCGCCTGCATCCAGCACCACAACCGACAAAGGTTTCAGCGCCATCTCACGGCCTTTGGCACGGGTAACGTCGATGATTTTCTTGGCCTGCTCCAGTGAAATTCCCATATCTCTCTTCCCTTATTTCAATGCAAAAAGGGCAGGTTCACCCTGCCCTTTGTCCGTGTTTTTCGCGCCTTAGCTTTCGGCCTTCAACTGAAGGCGGCGGCTGTGCAGTACTGGCTCAGTGTAACCCGAAGGCTGGACCCGCCCTTTGAACACCAGATCACAGGCCGCCTGAAAAGCCACGCCTTCAAACCCCGGAGCCATAGGGACATAAGACGGATCGCCCGCGTTCTGCCCATCGACAACGGCGGCCATTTTCTGCATCGCGGCCATCACCTGTTCTTTGCTGACAATCCCGTGGTGCAGCCAGTTGGCCAGCGCTTGCGAGGAAATCCGGCAGGTGGCGCGGTCTTCCATCAGGCCCACGTTGTTGATGTCCGGCACTTTGGAACAGCCAACGCCCTGATCGACCCAACGCACCACATAGCCAAGGATACCTTGGGCATTGTTTTCAATCTCTGTGGTGATTTGCTCCGCGCTGAGGTTTTCGCCTTGCATGACCGGGATGGTCAGCAGATCCGCAAGCGAGCCACGGGCGCCACCCGCTTTGATCGTATTTTGCACGGCCGTCACATCAACCGCGTGATAATGCATCGCGTGCAAAGTGGCCGCAGTCGGCGATGGCACCCAGGCACAGGACGCGCCGGATTTGGGGTGGCCGATTTTGGCCTCCAGCATGTCTGCCATCAGATCGGGCATGGCCCACATGCCTTTGCCGATCTGTGCACGGCCCTGCAGCCCACACGCCAGGCCGATGTCCACGTTGCGATCCTCATAGGAGGCGATCCAGGGCGTGGTTTTCATCTCGCCTTTGGGGCGCATGGGGCCGGCTTCCATCGAGGTGTGGATTTCATCGCCGGTGCGATCCAGGAAACCGGTGTTGATAAAGGCCACGCGGGATTTGGCGGCGCGAATGCACTCTTTGAGGTTCACCGAGGTGCGGCGTTCCTCATCCATTATGCCGATCTTGACCGTGTTGCGCGCCAGACCCAGCACGTCTTCGACTTGGTCAAAGATCTTGGTTGCAAAGGCAACTTCCTCGGGGCCGTGCATCTTAGGCTTGACCACATAGACCGAGCCATGTCCCGAGTTGCCGCCCGCCGCGTTGAGGTCATGAATGGCGATCATCACTGTGACCATTGCGTCCAACAGGCCCTCGCCCGCTTCTCGCCCTTCTGCGTCCAACACGGCTGGTGTGGTCATCAGATGGCCCACATTGCGCACCAGCAAAAGCGAGCGGCATTTGACCGGCACCGCAGATCCGTCCGGCCCGGTATAGGTCGCATCCTCATGCAGTTTGCGGGTGACGGTTTTGCCACCCTTTTCAAAAGTCTCAACCAGATCGCGTTTCATCAGGCCAAGCCAGTTGGAATAAGCGCCAACCTTATCGGTGGCATCCACACAGGCCACGGAGTCTTCGCAATCCATAATGGTGGAGAGGGCCGCTTCGAGGTTCACGGCCGCGATATGTGCGGGGTCACTTTTGCCGATCTCATTGTCGGCATTAACCAGAACTTCAATCTTTAGCCCGTTGTTCTGGAACAGAAACCCCTTCCAGCCCCCTTGCTCCATCTGGCCCAAGTATTGACCTTTGTCCTGCAAGGGAGCGGTGGCGACATCTGTGACCTCGGCCCAGGTTGTGCCGTCCAGCGGCAAGGCTTGGTCCAGAAATGCTTTGGCAGCGGCAATCACCTTGGCGCCGCGGTCCAGATCATAACCTTTGCCAGAGGGCAGATCACCCAAAGCATCGGTGCCATAAAACGCATCATACAAATTGCCCCAACGGGCATTGGCAGCATTCAGGGCAAAGCGTGCGTTGGTGATGGGCACCACCAGCTGTGGGCCGGACATCTGGGCGATTTCGGGGTCCACATTTGTGGTGTCGATGGCAAAATCATCGCCCTCAGGCAGGAGGTATCCGATCTCTCGCAGGAAGGCCTCATATGCGGCGGCATCATGAGGCTGACCTTTGCGCGCCGCGTGCCAGCCGTCGATCTGACTTTGCAACTCAGCCCGTTTTGCGAGGAGCGCGCGATTTTCGTCGCCCATGCCGTTTACCAGACCATCCAGCCCTGCCCAAAAGGCTTCGGCGGTGACGTCTGTTCCCGGCAATGCCTGGGTTTCGATAAATGTGGCCAGCTCTTCTGCCACCTGCAAACCGTTGATCGCGCGCATATCCTGTTCCCCTTCGTCGTCGCTATTTGCCCTTCCCTACAGGAAAGCGCCCACATCTTGCACATAAACCGGTCAGGTAACTTTACCAATTTAAAAATAGGATTTTCAAAAATTACCGATATATGTGCCGCGCTTCCCGGCGCTGCACGAACAATGGAGCGTCAAAAATGCACCCTGCCCTTGCTGCGCCGCACTAAGGCTCCTACTGATAAAGCATCCGGCAATTGCCGCGCAGTGACGACCAGACAATAGGATCAGACGCGATGAAAGATGCCTCTCCGGCCAGCAGCCCGCAGACCTTTTACCTTAAAGATTACAAACCATTCGGCTTTGAAGTTGAAGACGTCGCGCTGACCTTCAAACTGGCCCCGGAATCCACGCGGGTGATCAGCAAGATCCGGTTTACACCCAAGGCAGATGCCGCCGATCCGCGGTTCTTTTTGCACGGTGAGGAGCTAAAACTGATCCACGCCAAGATCGACGGCGCAGAGGTAACACCCAACATGGTGGACGGCGGGCTGGAATGTGCGGTTCCCGATCATTCCTTCACCTGGGAAGCCGAGGTCGAGATCAACCCCAAGGGCAACACCGCGCTGGAAGGGCTTTATATGTCGAACGGCATGTATTGCACCCAATGTGAGGCCGAAGGGTTTCGCAAAATCACCTTTTATCCCGACCGCCCCGATGTGATGTCGACCTTCACGGTACGGATCGAAGGCGAAGAGCCGGTGCTTTTGTCCAACGGCAACCCCGGCGCGTCTGGTCAAGGCTTTGCCGAATGGCACGATCCCTGGCCCAAACCGGCCTATCTGTTTGCCTTGGTCGCCGGAGAATTGGTCAATCACCCGGATCGCTTCACCACGCAATCGGGCAAAGACGTTGAGCTGAACATCTGGGTCCGTCCCGGCGATGAAGGGAAATGCGCCTTTGGCATGGAAGCGCTGAAAAAGTCGATGACCTGGGACGAAGAGGTCTATGGTCGCGAATATGACTTGGATATTTTCAATATTGTCGCGGTTGATGACTTCAACATGGGAGCGATGGAGAACAAAGGGTTGAACATTTTCAACTCATCCTGCGTTTTGGCCTCGCCCGAGACATCGACGGATGCAAATTTCGAACGGATTGAGGCGATCATCGCCCATGAGTATTTCCACAACTGGACAGGCAACCGGATCACCTGCCGCGATTGGTTCCAGCTGTGCCTCAAGGAAGGGTTGACCGTCTACCGGGATGCGCAGTTCACCTCTGACATGCGCTCCGCCCCGGTGAAGCGGATCGACGATGTGATTACCCTGCGCGCGCGCCAGTTCCCCGAAGACGGCGGCCCGCTGGCACACCCGCCGCGCCCCGAGCAGTTCCAGGAGATCAACAACTTCTACACCGCGACCGTTTACGAGAAAGGTGCCGAAGTGATCGGCATGCTGAAACGGCTGGTCGGGGATGACGCCTATTACAAAGCGCTGGACCTTTATTTCGATCGCCATGATGGGCAGGCCTGCACGATTGAGGATTGGTTGAAAGTCTTTGAAGACTCCACCGGTCGGGACATGACCCAATTCAAATTGTGGTACAGTCAGGCCGGCACCCCCAAGCTGAAGGTCACCGAAAGCTATGCCGACGGAACGCTCACCCTGACCTTTGAACAGGAAACCGCGCCAACACCGGGGCAGCCGGACAAAGCCCCGCGTGTGATCCCGATTGCGGTTGGTCTGTTGGGGGAAAATGGGGATGAGATCCAACCGACCACCGTCTTGGAGATGACCGAAGCACAGCAGAGCTTTACCTTTGACGGTTTGACCGCAAAGCCCGTGCCTTCGATCCTGCGGGAGTTTTCGGCCCCGGTCACATTGCAACGTGACACCACCAATGCAGAACGTGCCTTCCTGTTGGCCCATGACACCGATCCGTTCAATCGCTGGGAAGCCGGCAATGCCCTGGCCACGGACACCCGGTTGCGGATGGTCCTGCAGGGGGCTGCCCCGGATGCGGAGTATCTGGAGGCGTTGACCAAGCTGGTGCGCGATGACACCCAGGACCCGGCGTTCCGAGCGCTGGTCCTGCAACCACCCAGCCAGTCACAGATTGCGCAAGCCTTGTTCGAACAGGGTCACACCCCGGACCCGGCCAAGATCTATGACGCGGCAGAAACATTCACCCAAAGCCTCGCGCAAGCCCTCTCTGACAGCCTGCCCCGCCTGTATGCGGACACCACGGTTGATGGCGCTTACGTGCCTGATGCCGAAGGGGCCGGCAAACGCGCGTTGAACGGGTCGACCCTGTCACTGCTTACCCGTTTGGATGGCGGCGCGGCTGCGGCCAAGCAATATGAAGCTGCGGATAACATGACGCTGCAATACGCGGCACTTGCCTGTTTGCTTAGGGCCGAAAAAGGGACAACCCAGTCGCAGGCGTTCTTTGACCAATGGCAAGACGACCGTCTTGTGATGGACAAATGGTTTGCCCTGCAGGTTGCGGCCACCAAGCCGGAAAAAACCGCTGATGTGGCACGAGGCCTGTGTGACCATTCGCTATTCACGATTAAGAACCCGAACCGGTTCCGTGCCGTGATGGGCGCCCTTGCCGGGCATCACGCTGGGTTCCACAATATGAATGGTGCAGGCTATGCGCTGCTGGCGGAAAAACTGCTGGCTTTGGATTCTCTTAATCCGCAGACAACCGCCCGCATGTGTGCCGCTTTCCAGACATGGAAACGCTATGACGCCCCGCGCCAACAAATGATGGGTGATGCGATGCGCCAGATCATGGCGCGCGACGGTCTAAGCCGCGACACAGCAGAAATGGTTTCACGCATTCTGGATGCCTAATACATTGAACCGTGGCGAAAAACTTCGCCACGGTTTCGCATTTGTGAACAATCCGTGAGGTTCGAGCCAAATAGGTGTAATAAAGCATTAACTTTTGCGATTTCGCTTCTGGAAATCCCCACAAAGGCCATTTTTGCGCCCCAAATTCCGAAGATCCTGAGCACACCCAAGATGCTGCCAATCTGCGGAAAAACTAAATGCTCAAAGCTCCCCATCCTGCGGCCCAAGTTCTGCTGCGCTCTCTTGCCCCTTTGAAAAAAGCGGTCGATCCAGTCCGGTCTCACCTGCCCCGGATGACCTCGCTGCCGTTTTCCTTCACTGGCAAGGTCGAGCAGGAGAGCGATGACATCGCTGAACCGGTGTCAATTGCTGTTCGAACCCAAAGCGAGGACGAACAACAAAGCCAAGATGCCCGGGACAAAGGGCTGTTTCTTGCACGCCAGGAACGTTGGGACGATATTGTTACCGCAATTGCGCAAGCCGACCGTACCCGCGCCGCAACCGGAGCCGGATTGCCCATTGCCGATATTCTAGCATTTGGTGCGCGCTCCGACGTGATGCATGGCACAGAACAGGCGCTGGAAACCTGCCCCAACCCGGATGACGCTCCTTTGCTGGCAGGGATCATGGCGCTGGAAGAGGCGCGCCTGTCCATGGGCTGCACACCGTTCATGAATGCGGTGGTTGCTTTGACCCATATGGATTTGGGTTGGGCCTGGCGCAGCGAGGCGGCGATGAACCTTGCGGCGCAAACCTATGAGAACCGCGCGCAGGCGCATTTCAAACGGGCCTGGGCCTTGATGCAGCCACTGCGGGACGAGGCCGCCGACAGCCCGTTCCTTCTGTCCGCCTATTGCACAACGATGGCCACCCAAAAAGAACCGCCGGTGCGGCTTGCCGATGCTTTTGCCCAGTTAATCGAACTTGATCCGTTAAATTTCCGCAATATGCGCGCCCTCGGTTCGGCCATGGCTCCGTCACGCACCGGCTCGTCCGACGCGCTCGAGCTGGAGGCCCGACGTACGGCTGTACGCACCCAAGAAATCTGGGGAGCTGGCGGGTACACTTGGACCTATTTCGACGCGCTCACAACTGAGGATCAGGCATGCCTATCGCTGGATGTGCCGTTCTTCATGGAAGGTTTGCGCGACATCGTCGAAAACCGCCCATCTCAGGAAACCGTCAACCTCTTGATCGCCTTTTGTGCGGTAGGGCTGGACCTACGTGAAGATGCCGCCCCCGAGGTGGACATTGTACGCGAGACAATCGCGCGGGCCTCGGACTGGTTGGTACGCGACCACCTAAAAGAGATCCATCCGCTCCACTGGGCACATGCGTCGGTGGGCTTTGCCAATAATGCACAAGTTCGATCGCCCCAGCGGTTCGCCGCCCGTGGACGTGCCAATGCACATCGTTTCCTAAAACACTGCTTCCGCGAAGAACTGGCCCAGGGTCATCAGGTGCAATTCACCCGATCAGGTCTGGAAGTGTTGCCCGACTGAGTGCTGACGCGGCGCATGTCAGTGATGCGCCGCGCCTTTTAGGTCTAGCGTTTTTTGAATGCATCCATCAATGCCGCGCCCAGCGCCCCGGTATCCTGTTGTCCACCTTGGGATTTACCCTTATTTGGGGAACCCTTTTGCGGGCTGGCGGACATGTTGCGTTTGGGGTTTGATTTTGAGCGCCCACCGGTGTCGCTGCGTGCGTTGCGGTCCTGCTTTGCTGAGACACCGCCGTCCTTGCGCATGGTCAGACCAATGCGTTTGCGCGGCACATCCACCTCGGTCACCGTGACCTTGACGACCTGACCGGTTTTCACCACGTCATGTGGATCTTTGACAAACCGATCCGCCAGCTGGCTGACGTGAACCAGGCCATCCTGATGAACACCAATGTCCACAAAGGCGCCAAAGGCCGCGACATTGGTCACGGTACCCTCCAACACCATTCCGGGTTTGAGGTCGGTGATCTCCTCCACCCCATCGGCAAAGGTCGCGGTCTTGAATGATGGGCGCGGATCGCGGCCCGGTTTGTCCAGCTCCGACAGGATGTCCCGCACAGTCGGCAGGCCAAAGGTGGCATCGACAAAATCCTCGGCCCGCACTTTTGTCAGCGCCGCGCTGTCGCCCATGAGGCTGCGAATATCGCGGCCACAGGCCGACACGATCTTGCGGGCAACCGCATAGGCTTCCGGGTGGACACCGGATGCATCAAGCGGCTCTTTACCGTCACGGATCCGCAGGAAACCTGCGCATTGTTCAAACGCTTTTGGCCCCAGACGCGCCACCTTCAACAACTCCCGACGGGATCGAAAGGCCCCGTTCAAATCGCGGTGTGCCACAACCGCTTCGGCCAAGCCCGGCCCCAGCCCAGAGACCCGCGCCAACAATGGTGCAGAAGCCATGTTCAGATCCACTCCGACACCGTTCACCACATCTTCAATCACCGCATCCAGCGATTTGGACAGTTTGTGCTGATCCACATCATGTTGGTATTGCCCAACGCCGATGGACTTGGGCTCAATCTTCACCAATTCCGCCAGCGGGTCTTGCAAACGACGCGCAATCGACACCGCACCGCGCAACGAGACATCCAGATCCGGGAATTCCCGCGCTGCAAGTTCGGACGCGGAATAGACCGAGGCACCGGCTTCGGACACAACAACTTTGGTTGGCGCTTTGACTTTGGCCGGCAGATTGGCCAGCACCTCGGCCACCATACGTTCGGTTTCCCGGCTGGCGGTTCCGTTGCCGATGGCCACCAGTTCCACGCCGTGTTCAGTGATCAGTTTCAGGATTTGCACCTGTGCACCGCGCAGGTCATTCTTGGGCTGAAACGGGTATAGGGTTGCGGTGGCCACCAATTTCCCGGTCGCATCAACCACCGCCGCTTTGACGCCGGTGCGAATGCCCGGGTCCAACCCAAGAGTCGGTCGCGCACCGGCTGGCGCCGCAAAAAGCAGATCTTTGAGGTTGCGGGCAAACACTTCGATCGCCTCGTCCTGCGCACGAGCGCGCAGATCGCCCATCAGCTCCAACATCAGTGACAAGGACAATTTCACCCGCCAGGTCCAGCCCGCAACTTTGCGCAGCCAAATGTCCCCTTTGCCCTGACTGCGCGCGCCCAGTTCTGCACCAACCATGGCTTCGGCCCGCGCAACACCGTCTTCGCCGCCCGGGGTCACGTCAACGGACAAGACCCCTTCGTTTGCGCCCCGCAGCATCGCCAACGCCCGGTGGGAGGGCACTTTGGACCAAGCCTCGGTATGGTCAAAATAGTCCGAAAACTTTGCTCCTTTTTGCTCTTCACCTTCGACCACCCGTGCAGTCAAAACCGCTTCGCGCTGCATAAAGTCGCGCAGACGGCCAATCAGGCTGGCGTTCTCGGTCATCCGCTCGGTCAAGATATCGCGCGCACCGTTCAGCGCATCCTTGGTGGTTGCAACCGCGTCGCAGATATATGTCGCTGCCAGCGTTTCTGGATCCGCAGCCCGGTCGGCCAGGATCGCCTCAACCAAAGGCTCCAACCCGTTTTCCCGCGCGATCATCGCTTTGGTGCGGCGCTTGGGCTTATAGGGTAAATAGATATCCTCCAGCTGCGCCTTCGTCTCCGCCCCGGCAATGGATGTCGCGAGCTCCGATGTCAGCTTGTCTTGCGATTTGATCGAGTCAAGGATCGTTGTCCGCCGCGCTTCCAGCTCGCGCAGATAGGCCAGCCGTTCGTCCAGTTTGCGCAGCTGTGTGTCATCCAAGCCTCCGGTCACCTCTTTACGATACCGCGCCACAAAGGGCACTGTCGCCCCACCATCCAACAGCTCCACCGCGGCATTGACCTGTTTGGCGGCAGCACCAATTTCAGTTGCAATGATCTGGGCAATTCGGGTTTGGGTGTCCACGGGCGACCTCTCCTTTTTTGGGGCGGTGGGGCATAACACTTACGCCCAGCTTTAATCCTGGCCAAGAGAGAATATCGACCGCGCCTTAACCATCCCCGACACCAGCGAACGCCTGCCGTGCAACACTTGCACCAAGCGGAACAGGCGAAGCGGGCGCTTCCCCCTTGCCCCTGCGCGCGTGCAGGCCTAGAACGCAAGATAACAGATGATAGTGGAGACGGCGAAACCATGCTCGACCTGACATATGAACTCCCCAAGCCCAAAGTAATCGCGGGCGCCAAACATGACTGGGAACTGGTCATTGGTATGGAGGTGCACGCTCAGGTGAGCTCAAACGCCAAGCTCTTCTCGGGCGCCTCCACCAAATTCGGTGCTGAGCCGAATTCCAATGTGGCCTTTGTTGATGCCGCAATGCCTGGCATGTTGCCCGTTATCAATGACTATTGCGTGGAACAGACCGTGCGCACAGGCCTGGGCCTCAAGGCCGAAATCAACCTGTGGTCCGCCTTTGACCGCAAAAACTATTTCTACCCTGACTTGCCACAGGGCTATCAGATTTCGCAACTCTATCACCCGATCGTAGGCGAAGGTGAAGTTCTGGTTGAACTTGGCGACGGCACCGCGCGTAACGTACGTGTGGAACGCATCCACATGGAACAGGACGCGGGCAAATCGGTTCACGACATGGATCCGAACATGTCCTTTGTCGACCTGAACCGCACGGGCGTCTGCCTGATGGAAATCGTCTCACGCCCCGATATTCGCGGCCCCGAAGAAGCGGCTGCCTATATCGCCAAACTGCGCCAGATCCTACAATATCTCGGCACCTGCGACGGGAACATGCAAAACGGCAACCTGCGTGCAGATGTGAACGTGTCTATCTGTCTTCCAGGTCAATATGAGAAATTCCAGGAAACCGGCGATTTTTCTCATCTTGGCACCCGCTGCGAGATTAAGAACATGAACTCTATGCGGTTCATCCAACAAGCGATCGATGTCGAAGCCCGCCGTCAGATCCAGATCGTCGAAGCAGGCGGTGAGATCGAGCAGGAAACCCGCCTGTATGATCCCGACAAGGGAGAGACACGGTCGATGCGCTCCAAAGAAGAAGCGCATGACTATCGTTATTTCCCTGATCCTGATTTGCTGCCGCTGGAAATTGAACAGGCTTGGGTTGACGATATCGCCGCTAACCTGCCGGAGCTTCCGGATGCGAAAAAGGCGCGGTTCATCGCAGACTTTGGCCTGACCGATTATGACGCATCGGTTCTGACCGCCGAAGTTGAAGCCGCCGAGTACTTTGAAGCGGTGGCCAAGGCACGTTCCGGCAAGCTGGCCGCCAACTGGGTGATCAACGAGCTGTTTGGTCGTCTGAACAAGGACGAAGACAAATCGATCACTGACAGCCCGGTTTCTCCGGAACAGTTGGGTGGCATCATTGACCTGATCGCATCAGACGCGATCTCGGGTAAAATTGCCAAAGACTTGTTTGAAATCGTCTATACCGAAGGTGGCGATCCGGCGCAGATCGTCGAAGAGCGCGGCATGAAGCAGGTGACAGACACCGGCGCCATCGAAGCCGCGCTGGACGAGATAATCGCGGCAAACCCCGCGCAAGTCGAAAAAGCCAAAGAGAACCCAAAACTGGCGGGTTGGTTTGTTGGCCAAGTAATGAAAGCCACCGGTGGCAAAGCAAACCCCAAAGCTGTGAACCAGCTGGTGGCCCAAAAGCTTAAGAGTTAAGGCCCTATTTAGAACGCAGTTAAGCCCCCTTATTGGGGGCTTAACTGTTTTTTACAGACCTAGCACCGGGCTTTCATTCAGTCGGTGCACCGCTGGCATCGGCACGTCTGCCTAGTTATCCCCGTTAGAACGAAGTCCATTTGTCGTCATTTGCCGCCATCGCAACCACATTGCGATCTTCTTCGACAAAGTCCACGGCCGGTGCAGCAAGGGCCGGAGGCTGAGGGGCTTGCGTTATTGCGGCCTGCGATCCCGACGAGTGTTCAGTGGTTTTGAACTTGTCGACGTGACCAACCAGTTTGTTCACATCAGCGCGCAGCAAGTGTGACGCCGCTGTGCTTTCCTCGACCATGGCGGCGTTTCGTTGGGTGAATTGATCCAACTGTGAGATACCAGTGTTAATCTCTGACAGAGCCGTGGATTGTTCACGCGATGTCTGTGCGATCTGCTGCACTAGGCCCGAGATGTCTTTGACCTGGCCGACAATCACTGACAGAGCCTCGCCGGTACGACCAACCATCTCAACCCCTCTGCTGACTTGCTGGCCACTGGATTCGATGAGAGTTTTGATTTCACGCGCCGCATCAGCAGATCGTTGCGCCAATCCACGCACCTCGGAGGCGACGACGGCAAATCCGCGCCCTGCTTCACCCGCGCGAGCCGCTTCCACACCGGCATTTAGCGCCAAAAGGTTTGTCTGGAATGCGATGTCGTCGATCACACCGATGATCTGCTCGATCTGAGAAGATGACGCTTCGATTTCGGTCATCGCTTCAATCGTCTCAGAAACAACACCGCCGCTCTCTTCGGCTTTGCTGCGCGCGGTTTCAACGGTAGTTTCCACGGTCTCCACAT
This sequence comes from uncultured Paracoccaceae bacterium, assembly GCA_947497985.1. Classification (GTDB taxonomy): domain Bacteria; phylum Pseudomonadota; class Alphaproteobacteria; order Rhodobacterales; family Rhodobacteraceae; genus Epibacterium. Next base: position 102,538 of record CANMIX010000006.1, on the reverse strand, counting down.
GTTCCGTTGCCAAACGTACGCTGGTGGTGACTTCTTCCAACGCGGCAACTGTCTGCTCAAGCGTAGCAGCTTGCGATTCTGTGCGTTCTGACAGGGTATCGGCAGCACCGGCGACCTCTGTCGCGCCTTTATCGATGTTCAGCGCTGTTTCGCGCACCGTAACGATAACATCGTTTAGGCCAGTCAAAGCATCGTTGATACTGTACCGGAGCTTTTTGTGCTCAACTGGGAAGAACTCCAGTACTTGGTTTCTGAAATCACCCTCTGACAAGCTCATGAGTGCCGAGCTCAACAATTCCACAACGCGCTTGTTGTCCTTTTGGACGATTTCCTCACGCGCTTGGGCTTCGGCGCCTTCTTTCAGGCGGACTTGCAAATTGGCGATGGTTTTAGAAATGAAACCAACTTCGTCGGTACGGTCTTGGCCCAGGATTTCCTGATCATAGTTCTCGTCGGCAATTTGCTGCAGTTCACTCGCGAGATGTTCAATCCGTTTGATCACCTGCTTCACAAGGAACCACACCAGGAAACAAAGCAATACGCCGGTAACCGCCATTTCAATGACACCAGAAATCGTGGCGCGATGGACGAACTTCATCGCCTCGGCGCGGTCAATTTCAAACACAAGGCCCCAACTTTCACCATAAAGAGAGTCCACGTGATAGGTCTCGGAAATCACGGTGGATCCATGAACACCTGCCGAAGCCGGCGTGTAGACCTCGTCTCCTGACAAGGCGTATCCAATCTGATCCAGATCTGGCAGTGTATCCAGGGCTTTATGACCGCCTTCGTGACGTGAATCCGACAGTGCCTTTCCTTTGCTGCTGACCAAGTAAATCTCACCACTTTCGCCGAGCAATTCAGACTCCGACAGGATGATCTGCATTTTATCCAGCGGCAGTTGCACGGCGACGACGCCAGCCCGGCGCCCGTTCACAAACACGGGTGCGGACAAGAACATGACCGGTTCGCTCGCGTTAGCGGCATACGCCAAGATCTCGGTCGCGTGCAGCTGGCCTGCTTCAAGCCGATTTCCCTCTTTGAACGCTTCGCCCAGACCGCTGTCGGCGTATTCTCCGTCGTTGAAGTTCAGAGCAAAGTCATCTTCTTTGGCAACCGAATAGACGAGGTTTCCAGCGGTATCAAACAAGAACACGTCGTGATAGCCTCGGGCTTGCAGAAACGATCTTAGCCCGACATGATGGCGTTCATGGGCCTGTGTCCATAAGGAGCCGTCTTGCGCCGTTGTCAGATCGTCCTTTTGACCGATCGGGTTTGAATTTTCGGTGATATACATACGACGCAGATCGGCGGAGGCGTCGTTTCCATGGATCCGCCAACCGTTGGAAAAATCCGTAACCGCCGAGGTTATCGCCACACTGTCCGCAAGCGCAGTCACGTCGCGCCGCGCTTCATCTAGCCAACGTTCGATAGCCGCGCCTTTTTCATGCACGTAACTTGTATAAGCGGCGCGGTGATCTTCTTCGATAGCGTGTGACGCTTGCCGCAGCTGCGTAGCGCTAAGTGCGGTGACCAAACACAACGATGGCACCGCAATTGTGAGTGGTAACTTCCAAGCGAGTTTCCAATCGGGTAACTTGAACATCCTGCAACCTTCCGAACACCATACTAACAACACTTCAATTCAGCCTATCGTTAAGGTTGTTTCATTTAGATCTCACTCACCTCACGGACTTCATCGCAAATTCATCGACAATTCGAACAGCGCAGACAGGAAAGCTTCGCAAAACGGTAAGTATTCTCCCCTAATGCCGCAGGTTGGAACGGATTTTGGACCAAACGTCCCATTGCAGCGAGCGATATGCGCCAGAGGTTTGAGCCGCGTTAGGCGGCTGAACATTGATCGTTGCGAAATACGGATTTAAAAAAGCCTAGGTAAAAGGCCACAGGTGGCATCTAAAGCAGTGGGACAGTCGCAACCTGGCCTAATTTTCCCAAACCAAGACCGGCATCCCGTACAACTGGCACGCGACGAATACGCGGCTGTGCATATGTGTGGATGAGACGGGAGTTGACGCACTCGGCGCAATCGCTAAACCTCGGAGGTAAGATCCAGGAGAAATTTGATGTCCGCATTTGAATACAAGGTCGTTCCCGCGCCTGCAAAAGGCACCAAGGCCAAGGGGGTAAAAACGCCCGAGGCACGTTTTGCCAATTCGGTGGAGATTACGCTGAATGAAATGGCTGCAGAAGGGTGGGAATACCTGCGGGCTGAATTGCTGCCATCCGAGGAACGGTCCGGGCTGACAAGCTCGACCACCAACTGGCGCAATGTGTTGGTGTTTCGCCGCGCAATTGAGCAATCCGTGCAAAACGTGATGGCATCTGAGGCAGTCTCGGCGCCGACCACACCCGTTGTTGAGACGCCGCGCGCAGAAGCTCAGCCGGATTTACCTGCTGAGCCACCTTTATCGCTTGAGGAAGATGAAATCGCTTTTGCTGGAGATCCTGAGGCTTCGCCCACCGCGCCATCCGTGCCGGGTCCAGGCGCTGTGCGGATGCTCAAAGATGATGGCGTGGAGGAAGTGAGCCCGGTGTCCGGCCTCACCACTGCGTTGAAACGGCGCGCGACTCAGCAGACCGACGGCGACAGCTGATCCGCCAGTCACGCGTGCGATCAATGGGTTAGGCGCCTGGTCAGGCGCCTACATCCAGCGCCAATGCGTGGATTTTGGGCATCACATCTTTGAGAGCTTTATGAATTGCGCGATGCTGGGCCACCCGATTTTGCGCGGCAAAGCTTTCGGCGCGAATACGCACGTTAAAGTGGCTTTCACCACGTCCGTCATGCCCTGCATGGCCGCGATGGCTGTCACTGTCGTCCACCACCTCCAACTCGCTTGGGGCAAAGGCTGCACGCAGCTGGTTTTCGATTTCGTCTCGCATGCTCATTTTCCGCTTATCTCCATAAAAATTCCTCTACCCCCCTTCTATCTCCTGCACCGTAGATTAGAATGCCAATCCCGAGTCGAATAGATGCGTCCAGAAGGTGACCCCCCATGAGCAAGTCAGATCCTTTCGGTTTTGATATGTCCGTCAGCACTTCCAAGAAGAAGAACCCGCGGGGCCGTCGCAGCGCGTCTGGTGCCTCGGAAACCTCGGTTCGTCAATGCGACCATCCAGGGTGTGAGCTGGCGGGAAAATTCCGCGCCCCCAAGGCGCCCGATGTATTGGATGATTTCTACTGGTTCTGCCAGGACCACATCCGCGAGTACAATCAAAAGTGGAACTTCTTTGAAGGCACCACAGAGGCCGAGCTGAACGCACAACGTTCCAAAGACAAAGTCTGGGAACGCGAGACCAAACCGCTGGGTGACCCCGAAGCGCGCGCCTGGGCGCGGCTCGGCATTGAGGACCCGCATCAGGTGCTGGGTGGCAATGCAACACAGAACCCGGGTCGCAGCGGTGGTGCCGTTGGCCGTCGCCTGCCCCCAACCGAGCGTCGCGCGCTAGAGGTTCTGGAGGCCAAGGACGATTGGACCAAGGCCGACATCCGCAAAGCCTATAAAAAGCTGATCAAAGTGCTGCACCCCGACATGAATGGCGGTGACCGCAGCCAGGAGGAACAGCTGCAAGAAGTCATGTGGGCCTGGGATCAGGTCAAAGACAGCCGCTCGTTCAAATAGTAACAACGACGCCCACTGCCGCGAAATTCAACAAAGCTCCGATCCCAAGGTCGGGGCTTTGTTGTTTTCGACGTGAACCAGATACAGTGCAGCACTGCTGTCTCAAAACGTCCGATTTTTTGTTACACTCAATTGGTACCAGCGAAGGAGCGGCGCAGGTTGCGCTGCAGCTATTCCTGAAACACAGCAATGGGCCGCTCCCGGTGGGCGTGCGGACGGGGCCGATGACAGATCTTTTTAACAGCCTTCATCAAATCGCACTCTGGACCGCGATTATTTCGGCCCTTTCACTGGGCGCACATCTGACATTGAGCCTGCGATGCCCCGAGCTTGGCCTGTGGCCCGCAGCAGAAGGTTGGCGTCATCACCTGGCCTTTGGCATCTTCCGCGTTTTTTGCGGTGCAACTGTGGTCTTTGCGATCTGTGAGGTCTTTGTAGGTGGGTTTGGCCATTGGGCACGCTATGCGATTGGCCTGCCCATTATGATCGTGGCCTTTGGCATCACGCTGCGGGGCTACAAATTTCTTGGTCTCGACAACACCTACTGCGAGAGCGACGGGTTGGTGACGGGCGGCATGTATGCCTACTCGCGCAATCCCCAATATGTGACCTCGGTCCTGGCAACGGTGGGTCTCGGCATCACATCGGGTTCGCTGATCACGCTGGGTTTTGCCGCCGCGCTTTTCGCGCTCTACTTCCTGTTTGTCCTGAACGAAGAACGCTGGTTGCTGCAAGGCTACGGTCGTGCGTTTGCTGAGTATATGAAAACCACCCCACGGTTTGTCGATGAACGCAGCCTGCTGCGGGTGCATCAAAACATCAAAGAAGCGCTCTGAGCACGTCAGACCGTCGGATTTCGCCCCGTTCACTGCCTGCCCAGTGAGCGGGTTTTTCGTCTTTGACGCAACGAAAGATCAACCACAGATCAGAAATCGAAATTGAATTGTACTGGGACGTTTGATCCTCTTGCCCTTGGCGTCCAGATCGGGCACCAATCGGCGGGAAAGATCTGCCCACCGGGGCGGCGTGAGAACAAGGACGACGGCAATGAGCGACGGATTTCTGGACATCGACGCAAAACCGACTGAGACAATTTCGGTACGTGATGTATTTGGCATTGATACGGATATGACCGTCAAAGGCTTTGCTGAGCGCACAGATCGCGTGCCAGAGCTGGACCCAACATACAAATTCGACCCCGACACCACGCTCGCAATTCTGGCAGGCTTCAGCCACAACCGCCGTGTCATGATCCAAGGTTACCACGGCACGGGTAAGTCGACCCACATTGAACAGGTCGCCTCGCGCCTGAACTGGCCGTCGGTGCGTGTGAACCTTGACAGCCACATCAGCCGGATCGACTTGATCGGTAAGGACGCAATCAAACTGCGTGACGGCAAGCAGGTCACCGAATTCCACGAAGGTATCCTGCCCTGGGCGCTGCGCAACCCGGTTGCGATTGTTTTCGACGAATATGATGCAGGCCGTGCGGATGTGATGTTCGTGATCCAGCGGGTTCTGGAAACAGACGGTAAGCTGACGCTTCTCGACCAGAATGAGATCATTACGCCGAACCCGAACTTCCGCCTGTTTGCGACCGCCAACACCGTTGGCTTGGGGGATACCACGGGCCTGTACCACGGCACCCAACAGATCAACCAGGCCCAGATGGACCGTTGGTCGCTGGTCGCGACGCTGAACTACCTCAGCATTGATGCGGAAACCAATATCGTTCTGTCCAAAGCGCCCCATTACAACACCGCCGAAGGCCGCAAAAAGATCAGCCAGATGGTGACGGTCGCCGATCTGACCCGGACTGCATTCATGAACGGCGATCTGTCGACGGTTATGTCGCCGCGGACTGTGATCAACTGGGCCCAAAACGCCGAGATCTTCCGTGACGTCGGCTATGCCTTCCGCCTGTCGTTCCTGAACAAATGCGACGAGCTGGAACGCCAGACCGTAGCGGAATTCTACCAGCGCTGCTTTGACGAAGAGCTGCCCGAAAGCGCCGCAAGCGTGAGCTTGGGATAAGACACAAGGGATAGCGGATATGCATATTGGCCTAATCGGCGGGATCGGCGTTGCAGCGACAATCGTCTACTATCAGCGGCTCACCACTGCGGTGGACGCGCGCGGTTCAAAGCTTGATCTCACTATCAGCCATGGCGATATCCAGACCCTGATCCGCAACAACCTGGCCGATGAACGTGGTGCACAGGCCGAGATTTTTGCGCGCCAGATCGACAGCCTGAAAAGCGCCGGATGTGATTGTGTGGCCCTAACGTCTCTGGGTGCGCATTTTTGTGTCAACGAATTGGCAGCCCTTTCTTCGCTGCCCATCGTCTCGGGCTTGGCACCTTTGGACAATTTTTTTGTAACCGAAGGCATCTACAAGGTTGGGCTTTTAGGAACGCGGGTTGCAATGCGCACCAGACTTTTTGGCCAGTTGTACAAGACGGACGCAGTTGCGCTGGATGATGAAATCGATCTCCTTGGCCAGACCTATTTGGATATGGCCGTAGCCGGACGATGCGACTCCGAGCAACGTGCCCTGTTGCTGGATGCGGGCAAACGTATGGTCCAAGACCATGGTGCGAACGCGGTTGTTCTAGCGGGGACAGATCTGAACCTTGCCTTTGACGGACAGGATCCGGGGTATACAGTAATAGATGCGCTTGATGTGCATGTGGCGGTTCTATCCGATCTCGCATGTGGCAGCAAAAGTCTAGATGAAGTGGCTATGAAGACGTGAGCAAACCAAACGACAACCCGGCGGATCCGTTCAAAAAAGCTCTGGCTGAAGCCACCAAGGTCATGGCCGATGATGCGGAGCTTTCGGTCAATTACACCGTCGACCCGGCGGGCCTGTCGGGCGACACCATGCGCCTGCCACAAGTCTCGCGCCGGATGACCCGGGATGAGGTTCTGCTGGCACGCGGCACGGCTGATGCGCTGGCGTTAAAGCGCCGTTATCACAATGATCAGCTGCACGCGAAATACGCCCCTCCCGGCGACATAGCGCGTGAGCTTTACGAGGCGATGGAAACCGCCCGCTGTGAGGCAATGGGCGCGCGCGACATGCCCGGCACGGCCTCCAACATCGACGTCAAGATCACCCACGAAGCGCTGCGCAAAGGCTACGATCAGGTCAAAACCTCGGCCGAGGCTCCGCTTGCGGTTTCTGCGGGCTATCTGATCCGGCATTTGGCCACCGGCCGCCCCCTGCCAGCCGCCGCTGCAAACGTGATGGAGCTGTGGCGTGGGTTCATCGAATCCCAAGCTGGCGAAACTTTGGAAAACCTGGACGAGACGCTGGCCGATCAATCGGCCTTTGCCAAGTTTGCGCGCCGGATGATTGACGACCTCGGCTATGGCGACCAGCTGGGCGACGACCCCGATGACCTGGGCGAAGATGAAGACGTCGACGCCGAAGAAGAAGATACCGACGATCAGGAAGACCCAGATTCCTCGGGTCAGGACGAAGAGGAGCAGGACGACACCGACGCCTCTCCGGAACAGGCCCAGGAACAGCAGCAGGACGAAAGTCAGGCGCAGGTCAATATGGACGACATGGCCGAAGAGGAGATGACGGACGAGACCGAGATGCCCGAAGGCGAGGCACCGCTTGATCCGCCACCACCGCCACCGGTGTCTGAGGCCGATCCGGACTACAAAGTGTTCCTTGACGCCCATGATGAGGAAATCGCCGCGGAAGATCTGGCTGAACCTGCCGAGCTGGAGCGTCTGCGCGCCTATCTCGACCAGCAGCTGGAACCCTTAAAAGGTGCCGTAAGCCGTCTGGCCAACAAGCTGCAACGCCGTCTGCAGGCGCAACAAAACCGGTCGTGGGAATTTGACCTCGAGGAAGGCATTCTCGATGCAGGCCGTCTGGCGCGCGTGGTTGCCAATCCAACGACGCCTCTGTCGTTCAAGATCGAACATGACACAGAGTTCCGCGATACAGTGGTGACGCTGCTGCTGGACAATTCCGGCTCGATGCGGGGACGTCCAATTTCCATCGCTGCGATCTGCGCCGATGTTTTGGCGCGCACGCTGGAGCGGTGCAACGTAAAGGTCGAAGTGCTCGGCTTTACCACCCGTGCTTGGAAAGGTGGACAGGCGCGTGAGGCCTGGCTGAACGACGGGCGTCCGCAACAACCCGGCCGTCTGAACGATCTGCGCCACATCATCTATAAATCCGCTGACGCACCTATGCGCCGGACCCGTGCCAATTTGGGCCTGATGATGAAAGAAGGCCTGCTGAAGGAAAACATCGACGGCGAAGCGCTGGAATGGGCACATCGACGTATGGTTGGTCGCCCTGAGGCGCGTAAAATCTTGATGGTCATCTCAGACGGCGCACCGGTGGATGATTCCACCCTGTCGGTGAACCCCGCGAACTATTTGGAGAAGCACCTGCGGGACGTGATCGCAATGGTGGAACGCCGCCGTCAGGTGGAGCTACTTGCGATCGGCATTGGGCACGACGTGACGCGATATTATGACCGTGCGGTAACCATCACGGATGTGGAACAACTGGCCGGTGCCATGACCGAACAGCTGGCGGCCTTGTTCGACAGCGACCCACGCGCCCGCGCGCGCGTGATGGGAATGCGCAAAGTAAGCTAGAAATAAGGTGCTCCATGCAACTGACAGGGGGCTCCCGCCCCTTGGGCACGTGCATCACAGATGCAAGGCCAAGCGTTGGGCCGGGCCGCGCTAACGCGCGGCGGGTTGGTATACGCTGCCCTTGCGACAGTGCCCGCGCCGCGCATCAGCGCGGCGCTACGCCCAACGGGGATTTGGGCATCTATTTGATGTACAAAAACGGGCGGGAGCTCTTGTTTTTAATGCGGCCCCTTGATCTGTGGCTTGCGCCTTCTTGGGCAACATGGAACAACTTTCGGACCCCGAATGCCCGCCTAACTTAGCGCGCTGATTTGGCCATTATTCCGCGACAGGAGCCTATTGCATGTACCAAAGCTTTGACGTGACTGCCCGTCCTGAACAAGGGCCTCCGCGCCTGGAAAAGCTACGTCGCGAGATGGCGCGTGCTGATCTCGACGGGTTCTTGGTTCCACGCGCGGACGCCCATCAGGGGGAGTATGTGTCTGAACGGGACGAACGTTTGGCATGGCTTACGGGTTTCACCGGATCGGCTGGCTTTTGCGCCGCCTTACGTCACAGTGCCGGGGTTTTCATCGACGGACGCTACCGCTCCCAGGTGAAGCAACAAGTGGCAACCGAGTTCACTCCTGTGCCGTGGCCCGAAGTGTCCCTTGCCCACTGGCTCAAAGAGCAGCTCCCCCAAGGCGGCAAAATCGGCTTTGATCCTTGGTTGTATTCAGCAGGGCAAATCGCACAGTTGGAGAGTGCACTGGCCGACAGTGGTATCACCTTGAGCCAAAGCGAAAACCTGGTCGATCTGATTTGGAACGACCAGCCAGATGCGCCCGCACAGCCGGTGACACACCACCCGGACAGCCATGCGGGTGAGACCATCGAACAAAAAACACAACGCTTGTCTGCAGAGCTTAAGTCCGCCGGACATTCCGCCGCGGTTTTAACATTGCCTGACAGCATTATGTGGCTGTTGAATATCCGTGGCTCTGATGTCGCCCATAATCCGGTGGCGCTGTGTTTTGCTGTTTTGCAGGACACAGGTCACGTAGACCTCTTTATCAAAGCAGACAAGCTGGCCCAGTCCGCAGTGAATTTCGGACAGGGCGTCATCCAACACGACCCGGCAGAGTTCCTCGACTTTCTGGGCGGGTTGAACGGATCGGTTCTGGTCGACAAAGCCACGGTGCCACAAATCATTGCGGATCGACTGGGCGCGCGCATGCAGCTTGGTAATGATCCCTGTGCTCTCCCCAAGGCAATCAAGAACAAGGCTGAGATCGAGGGCAGCGCTGCGGCGCACCTGCGGGATGGGGCCGCTGTGGTAGAGCTGTTGGCCTGGCTTGACGCGCAAGCGCCAAGCAATTGCACTGAAATAGATGTGGTCAAACGGCTGGAAGAGCTGCGCCGTCGCGATCCCGGCTTGCGCGAAATCAGCTTTGACACCATTGCCGGCACCGGCCCTAACGGCGCGATCATGCATTACCGTGTGACCGAAGAGACCAACGCCACCTTAGAAGACGGCCAACTGTTGGTTCTAGACAGCGGCGGCCAGTATCTGGACGGCACCACTGACATCACACGTACGATTGCCATTGGCACACCGGGCACAGAGGAACGCGCCTGTTTCACCCGTGTTCTGCAGGGCATGATCGCCATGTCGCGGCTGCGCTGGCCGCGCGGGTTGGCCGGACGTGACATCGAATGCGTCGGGCGCATGCCGCTGTGGCTCGCAGAACAGGACTTTAACCATGGGCTTGGCCACGGTGTTGGCGCCTACCTTAGTGTTCACGAGGGTCCGCAACGGTTGAGCCGTGTCAGTGACGTTGCGTTACAAGAGGGTATGATCCTGTCCAATGAGCCGGGTTATTACCGCGAGGGTGCATTTGGTATTCGCATTGAGAACCTTGTGGTGGTAGAGAAAGCCACTGCCCTGCCAGGCGGTGATCCAGAGCGCGACTTTCTGTCATGGCGTACTCTGACTTACGCTCCGATAGATCAACGACTGATTGTCGCAGATATGTTGAGCGCAGATGAAAAGGAATGGTTGAACACCTATCATTCCCAAGTCGCAGAAAAGCTTGCGCCGTATCTGACACCGCATGCAAAAGCATGGCTGGCCGAAGCGACGCGGGAAGTTTGAAACCTTCCTGTTACAAATAACGGGCACAAGCCTGTAACACTCTGAACGATTGAGGGATCATAACATGAGCGATATCCGCATTCGCAAGACCGAAGGCACCTGGGTTGTACGCTCCGGGGGGGCTGTTCTGGGAGAGAGCACACGGGTTCTGGAACTGACCGATGGCGAGTCTGCTCCTGTACATTTCTTCCCTCGCGAAGACATTGCCATGGCGATGTTGGATGAGAACGGCAAGACCGTGGAAGAAGCGGACAAAGGCACGGCGATCTTTTTCGACATCGTCAACCTGTCCTCCACCACGCGCGATGCCGCTTGGTCTTTTGAGAAACCGACACCAGCTTTGGCCGAGGTGAAAGACTTTGTTGCCTTTGCCGCGATCGAAAGCCTGAAGGTCGAAAAGGTCTAAACCCAGGCTGACATGATTGGCTAAAACAAAAGCGCGCTCCATTGGAGCTGCGCTTTTTTGATGCAACCATTGCAGATCATTAACTCAACGTCTGCCGTCTATTAACAAACATCAACAAATTCGCGATCTATCTGGAGTGGTTTCGCGCGAATTTGTGACCCGTTTGTTTCAATAAATCTTACAACACAAATCGCGTTTAACGGACGACATACGTTCGTCTGACGATGGCTGATGGAATTCCATCGCACATTCAATTGCGAAATCTATGAGTGAATCCAACGCTCTACGCGCGTGATCACTGTCCGAATTCACTTTTTTTATATCAACCCGCTTGGGGCTTATGTCTTGTGGGCACATTTCGCTGTTTTCCGCAAAATTGTGATTAACTGCTCGTTCACAATTATTTTTCTTGGTTAACGCTTCCAAATCAAATGAAAGAAACATTTAACCAGTGTACGGTGCAAAAAGATCACATATTGTGATCGCGCGTGATGTGAGTGTTTTTCCGCTGATCGGACACAGCCAGACCGGCACAAATCAGCTGTGTTCTTCTGCTGCCGCCGCCGCGAGGGCCGTGTTATAGGCCTTGAGTGCATCAATATGGTACAGAGCCCCCAAAAGCTCAGGACTGCCGTCTTCAGCTGCCTCAATGATCGGGATGTATTCCAGATCTTGCTCTCGCTCAAATAACGGCATGGCACTGTCGAGGGTCGCAGTGACGGGAAGAAGCACACCATCCGCCATCAAGGTCCGGCACAGCGCCTCAGACGGGCCACGTGCATCGCCCAACGGGCGCATCAGCCCGCCGCAATTCTGTAACGCCAAGACATAGTCCTGCGGTCCCGCCGCACAGTGAATCCCACGGTTTTCCAGCTGGGTCAAAAAGAATGAGCGGTCGACGACCTGGGATGCAAAAGCCGTAGACACGGAAATGGCCACCATCACCGCGAGGCCAATCTGCCAATCTCCGGTCAGTTCAAACACAATCAGCGTCGTGGAAATCGGCGCACCCAAAACAGCGGCCGCCACAGCGCCCATCCCAGCAAAGGCGTAAAGCGTGTGAACGCCAGAAACCTCGGGTAGAATACTTGTGGCGATCCAGCCAAAGGCCAGCCCGGTCAACGCACCAATCATCAAAGCGGGCGAGAACACGCCGCCCCCCATGCGGCCGCCCATGGTAATTGCAACGGCCGCAGTTTTGATGAACACAAACAGAATACACTGCTGCACGGTCAACTGCCCCATCAAGGCAAGCGCGGTGGTCTCATATCCCACCCCAATGATATGCGGGAACCAGATTGCGATGAAGCCCAGCAAGGCCCCAGATATCGCCGGGCGTAACCAGCGCGGCAGACCGGATGCGTCCTGAATGGTATTCACCAATTGCTCGGTAAAAAAGATCGACCGCATCAAGACCACGGCCACAACGCCGCAAACCGCGCCCAGTAACAAGAACGCTGGCAGCTCCACGTAGAATTGCAACTCACCCGGTGTGACCAGGTCGAATTCGGCGACATTTCCGAACTCCAGACGGTTGATCACGGTACCTGCAACCGAGGCAATGACGATGGGGGCAAAGGCGTGCACCGCAAAGTGGCGCAGTACAACTTCAAGCGCGAACAGCGCTCCCGCAATCGGTGCGTTGAAACTGGCCGACACGGCACCTGCAACGGCGCAGCCCAGAAGATCACGCCCGGTGATCGCGTCCGCACGGATCCAATTGCTGACCCAGGTGGAGATCACACCGGCCAAATGCACCACCGGCCCCTCTCGCCCCGAGGAGCCGCCGGTGCTGAGCGTTACAAGCGAGGCAAAAGCAGAGGCAAGGCCCGCGCGCCGTTCGACTCGACCGTCATGCAGTGCAGCCCCTTCAATCACATCTGCCACGGACCGCACACGCGCGTCAGGCGTGAAGTGGTGCAGCACGATCCCAACGATCAATCCGCCACAGGTCGGGATCAGCAGCAACATGTACCAAGGCAATCCATCGGCGAAGGAATGAATAAAGTCCACGTCCTCGGCCCCATAAGCCCAGGCTTGCAGCCCGTTAATGGCCTTGCGAAAGAACAAGGCGGCCGCACCAGCGGAAATCCCAATGACGAGGGCGATCAACCAGAACTGAAATTGGCTCGGCCCCCGTTGACGCAACACGCGCCAGGATGAGCGCATGGACGCGCGCCAATCCTGATAAAGGGTATGCAGAAATGCGTTAATGGAGCGGAGCATAAGAGACAGTGCGTTGTGTGTTGTCCTTCACTGTCAACCAGAGCACCTCTAAGACATCGTAAAAAAACGCGTTTTTATCCGAAGTTTCGAGGTGACAGGGGGGGTGCAACGTTCAGCTCTCCTGCAGGAGCAGAGCTTTGGCCGCACCGCGCGCCTCATCCGTGATCGTGTCACCAGCAACCATACGCGCGATCTCATCCACGCGCGCGTCATCCGGCAGAGGAACCACCTGTGACAAGGTAATGCCGTTTGTGACCCGTTTCTGCACCCGCCAGTGATGCGCGCCCTGGGCGGCAACCTGCGGCGAGTGGGTGACCACCAGAACCTGGCTGCCGTCGGCAAGTGCACGCAGGCGACGGCCAACCGCATCAGCGGTTGCACCACCGACGCCGCGGTCGATCTCATCAAAGATCAGTGTTTTACTGGCGTCTTCGCCGCGCAGACAGACCTTGAGCGCGAGCAGAAACCGGCTGAGTTCCCCGCCTGATGCAATCTTGTTCAGCGGCCCCGAAGGAGCACCTGGGTTGGTGGCCACAGTAAAGGCGACGCCATCAGTCCCTTCTGCGCTCGGTTCTGCGGACGTGATTTCAGTCTGGAAAACAGCACGCTCCATCTTGAGCGGGGCAAGTTCCGCCATGACGGCCTTATCCAGCTTGGCGGCATGTTTGCGCCGCGCCGCACTGAGTTTTTCGGCTGCTGCATCATAGGCCGCCTGCGCCGCCCTCAGAGCCTGCTCCTGCTCTTCGAGATTATCATCCCCAGCATCCAGCGCCATCAACTTTTCACGCAGACGATCCGCATAGGTCGCCAGCTCATCCGGCAGAACATCATGCTTGCGCGCCAAAGCCCGGATGTCAAAAAGGCGTTCTTCGCAGGTCTCTAGCTCCGTTGGGTCGAAATCAAGGCTGTTCAGGATACGACCCACAGAGGATTCCGCTTCGCCGAGCTCTGCCAACGCACGGTCCAAAGCCGCCAGAGGTGCCGCCAGACCCTCTGTCCCCTCGCCGCTGACACTTTCGAGCCAACGATAGGCCTCGGATGTTGTTTGCTCCGCACCTTCGGTCAGCAAGGCATAGGCGCGGGCAATATCGCCGCGAATTTTCTCTGCATTTTGCATCTGCCGACGGCGGATATCGAGGGTCTCCTCCTCCCCCGGTTCCGGCGCCAGCTTGTCCAGTTCAGCCACAGCGTGGCGTAGGAATTCTTCCTCGGCTCGGGCAGCCTCCAATGCGCTGCGTGTCGCCTCAACAGCCTTGCGCGCCAAAGATACCGCAGTCCAAGTTTTCCGGGTCTTGGCCAACAGCGTGTCTGCTTTGGCAAAGTGATCCAACATGCCCCGGTGACCGCGTGGGTTCAAAAGCCCCCTGTCATCATGTTGGCCGTGAAGTTCCAGAAGGGTCGCAGAAAGGGCACGCAGAACGTCGCCGGAACAGCGTCGATCATTGACCCATGCCGTCTTGCGCCCGTCTGCCGTGTTTACGCGCCGCAGCAACAGTTCATCACTAACCGGCAATCCAGCCTCTTCGAGAACAGCGTGGGCCGGGTGATCCTCCGGCAGGTCGAATTCGGCCAGCACTTCGCCCTGTTTGGCACCCTGCCGCACCAATTCGGACCGGCCACGCCACCCCAGAACAAAACCCAGTGAATCCAGAAGGATAGATTTCCCTGCACCCGTTTCACCAGTCAACACATTGAGCCCGGGCTGAAACTGCAGCTCCAGGTGATCAATGATCAACATGTCTCGGATTTCAAGCGCTCGAAGCATGGCCCCGCCCTATTCCTGTACCAGCGGTTACAACCATTCCCCTTTGACCGATTGGCGGTAAATTTGGCTCAACCAATTGCCACCACGGTCTTTGAGTTTGAGCCCATTGGCCGTGAGAAGTTTGAAGCTATCCTCGTACCATTCGGTCGATTGATAGTTGTGACCCAGAACGGCACCTGCAGTCTGTGCCTCATTGGTGAGGCCGAGGGACAGATAGGCCTCAACCAGACGGTGCAGTGCTTCAGCGGTGTGAGATGTGGTCTGGAAATCTTCGACAACCACGCGGAAGCGGTTGATCGCCGAGGTGAAGTGCCCCTGGCGCAGATAATAGCGCCCGATTTCCATCTCCTTGGCCGCGAGGTGGTCAAAAGCCAGGTCAAATTTTAGAATCGCCGAGCTTGCATATTCGCTGTCTGGATAGACTTCGATCACGGTGCGCAGCGCCTGTAGCGCCTGGAAGGTCAGTCCCTGGTCGCGGCCAATCTCGTCGATCTGATCATAGTAGCTGAGCGCCAGCAGGTATTGCGCATAGGCCGCATCGTCATCAGTTGGGTAGAAGTCGATGAACCGTTGCGCAGCACCGCGGCTGCTCTCGTAATCTTTGCCACCGTGGAAGGTAAAGGCCTGCATAATCAAGGCCTGCCGGGCCCAATCGGAATAGGGGTAGAGGCGTTCAACTTCGGAAAAGAAATAGGCCGCGTCCTTGTTGCGTTTGCGCGCAAGCTCAAATTCGCCCCGTTCAAAGATCTGCTGAGGCGTAAAGATTTCAAGGTTTTCCGAACGTGCTGCTGCGTCCCCGTCTGCGCCACCGCAGCCTGCAAGGACCGCCACCAGAAGAACTGAACCCGCGAATTTTGTGGCCGCTCTGATGCCGAACATATGTCTAACCTCGTCGTCATTCCAACCGGGGCGCACCCCACCGTGCAGGGTCTAGCACAATCATTTGTAGGACAAAATGCCTTTCGCCCCTATCACGTTCACTTGGCCCGGAATATGCCGCTTGGTCAAGGGTATGCTGGTCAAGAGAACGCGACCTTTGCCCCCTTTTGTCACTGAAAACATACGCCGCACGCAAAAGGCCCGCGTTGCGGGCCTAGATAAATTTCGACAGCTTTCAGAAAGTCGCAGGGATCATGCAACCCGGCGTTGTTGTGGGATTTCATCCCAGACAAGCCCTTGCCCCGGAAGGCGGGAAATCATGATTGGATCACACAGCACCTGCTCAACTGCACCGGGCATATCAAACAATGCGCGCAGCAAAGTATTGGTCAACGAATGACCGGCACGATCGCCAATGTAGTGACCAAAGATCGGCCCACCAGCCAGTGCCAGATCGCCCAATGCGTCCAGCATTTTGTGGCGCACAGGTTCGTCAGAGTGGCGTAGACCACCTCCGCTTTCGACTGACATTCCGTCAAAGACAACCGCATTTTCACCGGGCACGCCACCCAAAGCCAAACCAGCCGCCTGCATCGCGTCCACATCAGAGCGGCGGCAGAACGTACGACATTCGCACAGCTCACGAGCAAAGGCGCCATTGCGCATATCCATGCTGCGGGTCTGCTGGCCGATGGCCTGATCCGCAAAATCAATATGGAATTCGATTTTCAAACGATCTGAAGGCTTCAGCGTCGCCCGTGCGCCTTCGGCGTTGGTCACGCTGACTTCTTTCTTTACACGATAAGCGGTGATCGGCTGGGTCTGACGAGCCACACCGTGTTTCATGATCCCACGAACAAAATGCGCAGAGGAGCCATCCATGATCGGAACTTCCGGACCGTCAAGCTCGACCAGAGCGTTATGGACCCCACAGCCTGCAAGCGCGGCCATGATATGTTCGACAGTTGAAACTGATACTTTGGACGTATTGACGAGGCGCGTACACAGCGGCGAGCGTTCAACCAAATTCCAGATGGCTGGAACAACTGTGTTACCCAAAGCGATATCAGTGCGCTTAAATACGATGCCATGTCCCGCAGGAGCCGGGATGAGCTTCATACGAACAGGTTTGCCTGAGTGAAGGCCCACGCCGTCGAAAGTCACCGATGCTTTAAGCGTATTTTGCACACTGTGCCTCGTTCGTTGCAACGATCGCATAGATCGCCTGTTCAAAAGAGTTAAGAGTTTCGCAGAAAAGTCACAATTCAATCTTTGTAACGGATTGAAACACGGGTGAAACCAATAGGCAAAACCTCGCTCACACTGACCTAAGCACCTGTTTAAAAACAGAAAAGCCGCCTTCCGGCGGCCTTTCGATCCGTAACATCTGAAATATTTAGTTGGCCTGACGGCGGAGAAACGCCGGAATTTCAATCCGCTCCTGATCCGGGTCGCCTTGGCGCTGCGGTTGCGGCGCCGGAGCGGCCTGTGGCGCAGCTGCCTGCTGCACCGGTGGTTGCTGTCGCATCGGAGCGTTTTGACCATGATCCGGTTGATTATTATTGGTCATCCGGTGGATCAGCGAATTCAGCCCGAAACGGCGCTGTTCTGCAGCATCCTGCTGCTGTGCAGGCTGTTCTGCCTGTGGCGCGGCTACGGGTTGCTGAACCTGCGGGTTCATACGCTGCTGGGGTTGCGCTGCGGCGGCGGCGGCCTGAAGACGTTGCAAAGCTTCGGGCGACGGTGTGCCGGGCGCTGGTGCTTTGGGCGCAACAAAACCTGGGTTGGTTTCTTGCATGGTATCAGGTTGCGGCTGGAAGTCCGATACAGCGGGACGATAGGCTGGCGGCGGCAAGCCGTCGTCGCCCATTGGTTCGCTGTGTTCAATCACTTCCGGCTCGGGCTCTGCGCTTGCGGCAGGCTCCATACCTTCAAACAACGACGGCTCTTGGGGCTGTGCAACAGGCTCTTCGACACGTGTCGCCACATTGTTCAGCTCCAGAGGCGCGGCCTCAGGTGCTTTGGCTTCAACAGAAACGGTTTGCGTCAGTGGCGCAGACATCGGACGACGCGGCACCGGCATGTCGGTGTTCACGTCGGTTGCATCAATACCAGTGGCCACGACAGAGACGCGCATCTTGCCGTCCATTTCGGTGTCCAGAGTGGAACCCACAATGATGTTCGCCTCGGGGTCCACTTCCTCGCGGATGCGGTTGGCAGCTTCGTCCAATTCGAACAGGGTCAGGTCGTGGCTGCCGGTGATGTTGATCAACACACCTTTTGCGCCGCGCAGCGAAATCTCGTCCAACAGCGGGTTCGCGATGGCCTTTTCGGCCGCCTGAACCGCACGATCTTCGCCTTCGCCTTCGCCGGTGCCCATCATCGCTTTGCCCATCTCGTCCATCACGGCACGTACGTCCGCAAAGTCGAGGTTGATGAGACCCGGACGGACCATCAAGTCGGTCACGCCTTTGACACCTTGATAAAGGACATCGTCCGCCATCGAGAAGGCTTCGGTGAAGGTTGTTTTCTCATTTGCCAGACGGAACAAGTTTTGGTTCGGAATGATAATCAGGGTATCGACAACTTTTTGCAGCGATTCCACACCCTCTTCGGCCTGGCGCATGCGTTTGCCGCCTTCGAACTGGAAGGGTTTGGTCACCACACCGACGGTCAGCACACCCAGCTCACGCGCGGCCTGCGCGATGATTGGGGCTGCTCCGGTTCCGGTGCCGCCGCCCATACCAGCGGTGATAAAGCACATATGTGCCCCCGCCAGATGGTCGACAATCTGTTCAATGCTTTCTTCAGCTGCGGCTGAGCCAACCGAGGGGCGCGCGCCGGCGCCAAGACCTTCGGTGACTTTGACACCAAGCTGCACGCGGCTTTTGGCTGAACTTTGTTGCAGCGCCTGTGCGTCTGTGTTGGCAACGACGAATTCGACGCCATCCAGCTCCTTGGCAATCATATTGTTCACAGCATTGCCGCCGGCCCCGCCGACACCAAACACCGTGATCCGCGGCCGCAGTTCTTCTTGTCCGGGCATCGAAAGGTTCAAAGCCATGATCTATCCGCCTGTGTTTTATAGCCCTCCCGCAAAGGGCATTTTCCTGTCCTACATTACATCAAGTCTACCCAACGACAGTTGACGCGTCATCCCCTAATGCACAAGCGACCACAAAATATGGCCGATTTAAGGGTAAAAAAACGCGGCATTTCGCCGATCAGGGCAGATATTGCGGAGACAGCCAGAGCAGACACAACGAACGAGAGCGCCGCAGGGCAGACCTACGGTGAACATCTTTCGGTAAAATGGAGGCCTGCTCGACCGCCTGTGTGCCGGCATTCTGCGGCAATTAATGAAGTATTAGCGATAATCGAAGGCGCTGTCACGCCCGATTACCAATTCTCTTTGAACCAACGCACCGCACGGCGGAATGTGCCACGGGTGTGCTTATCAACGGGCATTTCAAAATCCCACCATTCATCCTGGGGATGAGCTGCCAGAAGGCAAAGCCCGACAGATGACGCAAAACTGGGGCCCGTCGCGGATTGCGGCAGACCATGCACCCGAAGCGGACGCCCCAGACGCACCTGATGACCCAAAATACGTGTGGCCAAACCGTCAAGCCCCATGATCTGGCTGGAGCCCCCGGTCAAAACGATCTGTTGGCTAGGCAAATGTTCAAACCCGGCCGCATCCAGACGCGCGCGGACTTCCTCGAGGATTTCTTCCACACGCGGACGCATTATGCCGATCAGTTCTGCCCGACTGACCGTGCGCCGGTCATGCTCCCAGTCACCTGTATCCCCGCCGATATCAATCATGTCGCGATCGTCTGCACCGGTGGCCTGAACGCCGCCACAAAAGGTCTTGATCCGCTCGGCGTTGGCCGTTGGAACGCTCAACCCCATGGAAATGTCGCTGGTGATGTGATCTCCCCCCATGCGCACGGCATCGGCATAGATCATGTGTTTCTTCATAAAGACCGAGATGGAGGTAGAACCGCCCCCCATATCGATACAGGCCGCGCCCAGTTCCTGCTCATCTTCCACGAGAGCGGAAAAACCCGAGGCATAGGCCGAAGACGCAATCCCCGCCAGTTCAAGGTCGCAGCGCTTGATACAATGGACGAGGTTTTGAACAATCGGCGCATCAACGGTCAACATATGCATGTCAACTTCCAGCGCATGACCAATCTGACCACGCGGATCGCTGAGGCCAGAGCGGTGATCCAAGGCAAAGTTGATCGGTTGGGCGTGCAAAACTTCGCGGTCGCCGCCGTATTCCGGAACTTCGCAGGCCGCAAGAACCCGTGCCACCTCATTTTCGGTGACCTCCTGCCCTTCCAGATCGACCTGCGCATTAAGGCCATAAGACCGGGGATGCGCGCCTGAGAAACAGGCGATGACATGATCAACCCGCACGGCGGCCATTTTCTGCGCACCTTGAACGGCGGTACGGATCGCACGTTCGGTTTCCTGCATCGCGGAGATTTCACCGAATTGCACACCGCGTGACCGGGTTGTGTTGGCACCGATGACGCGAAATCCGGACTGTCCAGCAAGGGAGCCCACAGAACCATCTTCGCCCAGACGATCCGGACCGTCAAAGCGCAGAATCAGGCAGGCGATTTTGGAACTTCCGACATCCAGGATCGCCACCACACCACGCTGCATCGCCAACCGACGCATCTGCCGCATTGCACGTTGTGATTGATAGAGATCTGCCATGTTACGGGTTGCCTGCGTTGGTTTGTTTAATGTGCCACCAATTTTCGACTGCGTATTCGGTCATACGCACAGTTGGACGCGCCGCCAAGCGCATATCGACCACAGCCACGTCCCGTTCAAGCAGCTCCTGCACCTCGCTGACGGCAATCACACGCTCCAGTGCGGACAGTGGGTCACCGGTCGGCAGCAAAATGCGCTGTTCTCGATCCAGAACCACATCCCAGCGCCGCTCGCCGATGCGCACCAAACCACGCAGACGCCCGCTTAACGGGCGAGACGCGTCCACCAACTGCAAGGCTTCCGCCACGTATTCATCCGCACCCTGCCCTACAATCAACGGCAGCAAGGGATGCAGATCACGGCTCCCCAGTTCAGCAACGAATGCCCCAGTTTCATCCAGCAACGCCAGACCGTCATGGGTACGCCACACCACAGCCGGGGTGCGCTCTACAACGTCGACCTGCAATATCCCGCCAGGGCGGATCCGGACCTTGGCGGATTTCACAGGGTCAAGCCCTTCCACCAGCTCGCGCAAGTCGCTCAATTCCAAGTCAAAGGAACTAAGCGGAAAATCAATCGACATGACTTCGCGAATGTCTTCGGATAGATCCCGCCCTGCACCGTCGATGGCCATGACGTTAACCAGAAACTCAGGCCGGTTTTCAAATTCTGCGCGCAATTCATTGGCGGTGCTGACAATCAGATCGCGGCGCGCATCATCCGCCAAGAAGATGCTGAGCCCGACAGCCACCGCACAGATCGGCACACCAAAACGCACCCCCATGCGAATACCAGGGGTCAACATCCAGCGCTGGATACGATACTTCAGACGCGAAGGTGCGGGATCGATCTTGTGGGCTGTGGCCTTGGACAGAACTCTTTGGATCAGCGATCGCACGAGGCATCCTCCACCAGAGCGGCACACAGCTGGCCAAAGGTCAGACCGCAGTGCACCGCCTGTTCTGGCGACAATGAGGTCGGCGTCATTCCAGGTTGGGTGTTGACCTCGAGAAGGATCAAACCGTCCTTGCCTTTGCCCTCGTCCCACCGGAAATCGGTTCGACTGAGACCACGGCAGCCAAGCGCCTGATGGGCCCTGACCGCATAATCCATGCACAGGTCAAAAATCTCAGCCGGGAGGTTCGCTGGCACTACATGGCGCGATCCGCCCGGTTTGTACTTCGCATCATAGTCATACCAACCGTCCGTCAGGATATCCGTCACGGTTAGCGCGCGATCCTCAAGGACAGAGACGGTCAACTCGCGCCCGGGCACAAAGGCTTCAACCAGGACCTGGTCGGGCATCGTGTCATCCAGCTGTGGCGGAGTGTTGCTGTTTTCATGCACCAGATAGATGCCAACGCTTGAGCCTTCGTTGTTCGGCTTCACCACGTAAGGCGCGGGCATAACGTGGGTACGGGCGACATCGTCCTTGGCATACAGACCGCTTTGCGCGACCGGCAATCCAGCCGCGCGAAACGCTTCCTTGGACCGTTGTTTGTCCATCGCAAGCGCCGAGGCCAAGACGCCAGAGTGCGTGTAAGGGATCTTCAGCCATTCCAGAACGCCTTGAACGCAGCCATCTTCACCCCACCGACCGTGAAGCGCATTAAAAACAACATCCGGTTTTACGCCAGTCAGTCGATCGACCAGATCGACGCCAGCGTCGGTTTCGACAACCTCAAATCCTTCCCCGCGCAGTGCGGCCGCACATTCACGACCTGATGACAAGGACACTTCGCGTTCCGCCGAAGGTCCACCCATCAATACTGCGACTTTTGGGAGTGCCGTGCTCGTCCCACTCACCATACCGCGCCTCAAAAGCTTACGGGGCATTTGCGCCCCTTATTGTTAGTGCCCTTTTGGGCAAATATTGTGGGGTTTCCCCCAGTCGCCTCACACCTTGATGCATGCAAATACTAACGCACTGCGGGCGACCCGTTAACCATTAGGCCACGAAAGTTAGCAAAAACCTAACGCCCATTAACCAAGATGCCTGTTTGGGCAATATCACGTTAAAGCGGCTCGCCAATTCTCATGATTTCCCATTCTAGCGTGATGCCAGAATCGTCGTAAACAGTTTTTCGCACCTCTTCGCCCAAACCTTCAAGGTCTGCGGCAGTTGCGCCACCGGTATTGATCATGAAATTGGAATGTTTCTCGCTCATCTGCGCGCCTCCGCGTGTGGCGCCGCGCAAACCTGCGTTGTCGATGACCTTCCAAGCCTTCAAATCATGCACATCATCGGCGCGCCCCGTCGACGAAAACCCTGCCGGGTTGCGAAAGGTCGAGCCTGCGCTGCGCTCTTTGGTGGGCTGGGTCTCATCGCGTTTTTTGACCTGCGCATCCATGCGCGCGGTCAGCTCAGCCGCATCCCCAATGGGACCTTTGAGCGTGGCCGAAACCAGCACCGCGCCCTCAGACAGATCAGACTGGCGGTATTGAAAGTTCAGCTCGTCAGCGCCGATCTCGCGGATCTCGCCCTGCCGGGTGACAATGGTCGCGGATTGAAAGACATCCGCCACATAGGACCCATAACAGCCTGCGTTCATACGGACCGCACCACCAATCGAGCCCGGGATTGTGCGCAAAAATGTCAGATCCACACCCGCATCCGCCGCCTTCTTTGCCACATGCGCGTCAAGGGCTGCGGCACCGGCGGTCACGATCTGGCCGTCGACCTCAATCCCGTTAAACCCACGCCCCAAGCGGATCACAACCGCGCGCAAGCCGCCGTCCCGCACGATGAGGTTGGAGCCAACGCCCATGGGAAAGACAGCAATGCTTGGGTCCAGCTCCCGCAGAAACAGCGCCAGATCATCGACGTCCGCCGGCTGAAACAGATAATCCGCAGGACCACCCACACGCAGCCACGTCAGGCTTGAGAGCGCGCGATTTTCTGTAAGCTTACCTTTTAGACCTTCGATGTTCACTGCGAATTCCTTTTCTCCACTGACGTCCTGCCAGCCACCCCAAACGCCCCGTGAGCATGTATACCAAATGGAAGATGATGAAAATGCCAAGTGCCGCTCGGTCAATACCCCAATCAGAGACACCCCTTAATCCAATGAGCAACAGCAGCAACATACATGCAGCGCCGAATAGGACCCGTGCTCCGCGCCGCCAGTCTTTGCATCCCAAGAATGCTGTTCCAAGGAAACTTGAAACGGTACATGCGAAAATCAGGAGCAAAGGAGAATGCCCCAAATTCAACGACCGCTTTTGGTAATCCACCGCCACAGGTAAATCACTGGCCAGCGCAGGATGGACATGCCGGCGATCAGCAGGGCCAGCCCCCACCAGGGGCCGTTTTCATAGGTGACATAGCCAAGCAACGGAATGCCGATGCCGATCAGGATATAGGCATAGGTCCAGTGGTTGTCCTTGCTCGGCAGCATGGCGATCAGGTTTGCTGACACAACCCACAGACAGGCGAGGATCAAGGACAGATTCACGGGCGTCTCCTATGCCTGAAGCCGTGCGGGCAGGCCATTGGCCCAGGTGGAAATGGTACCGGCGCCAAGGCAGACAACCATATCGCCGGGGCGGGCTTGTTCGCGGACAAGACGTTCCAAATCGTCTTCGTTCAGGATGGCACGTGCGTGACGGTGGCCATGTCGGATGAGGCCTTCGACCAGATCATCACGCCCTGCCCCTTCGATCGGCTCTTCGCCGGCGGCAAAGACTTCGGCAATGGCGACGACGTCGGCTTCGTTAAAGCAGGCGCAGAAGTCGTCAAACAGATTGGCGAGACGTGAATAACGGTGGGGTTGATGCACGGCGATGACACGGCCTTCGCTGGCTTGGCGCGCGGCTTTGAGGACGGCGGCAATTTCTACCGGGTGGTGGCCGTAGTCATCGATAATGGTGACGCCATCGACTTCGCCCACTTTGGTAAAGCGGCGGTTCACACCGCCAAATTTGGCCAGTGCTTCGCGGATCTCAGCCGAGCGCATGCCAAGGTGGCGCGACACGGCCACGGCCGACAGCGCGTTTGAGACATTGTGGTCGCCGGGCATTGGCAGGGTGCAGCCCTCGATCACCGTGTCTTCGGCCTGAAGATGGATATCAAAATGCGCTATGCCGCCTTTGTAGGTCAAGTTTACCGCGCGCACGTCAGCTTGGGCGTTAAAGCCATAGGTCACAACACGGCGGTCCGAGATACGGCCGACAAGCGCTTGCACTTCGGGGTGGTCGGTGCAGCAGACCGCGACGCCGTAGAATGGGATATTGGAGACAAAGTCATAAAACCCCTGACGCAGGTTTTCGATGCTGCCCCAGTGTTCCATATGTTCGGGATCGATATTTGTGACTACGGCAATGGTCGCGGGCAGCCGGTTGAAGGTGCCGTCGCTTTCGTCCGCTTCAACGACCATCCATTCGCCCTGCCCCATCCGCGCGTTAGAGCCATAGGCGTGGATGATGCCGCCGTTCACCACGGTCGGGTCGAACTTCCCATGCACCATCAATTCCGCCATCATCGTGGTGGTGGTGGTTTTGCCGTGGGTGCCTGCAATCGCGATGTTGGATTTCAGGCGCATAAGTTCCGCGAGCATTTCCGCGCGACGTACCACCGGCAGACCCTTTAGGCGGGCCTGATCCAGCTCTGGATTGCCGGGCTTGATTGCGGAAGAGATCACAACAACAGATGCGTCTTCCAGATTTTCAGCGCTTTGGCCTTCGAACACAGTTGCGCCCAAGGACTCCAGACGCTGGGTGATCTTGGAGGATTTCAGGTCAGAGCCCTGCACCACATAGCCTAGGTTCAACAGAACTTCAGCAATGCCCGACATGCCGATCCCTCCGATCCCAACAAAATGGATCGGACCTACGTCGCCGGGCAGTTTGGTTGCAGGGTTCATGTTTATCCTTCCTCTGCGAGACGCTCAACCTCAGCCACCAGACGATCGGTTGCGTCGGGGATACCGGTGGAGAGCGCTGCGTTGGCCATTTGCAGTGCGGCCATGGGGTTACTCAGAATTGCGGTCATGTGCTCTGTCAGGACAGAAACGTCAAGGGCGCTTTCGGGCATCAATACAGCGGCACTTGCGTCAACCAGACCACGTGCGTTGGCGGATTGATGGTCGCCAGCCGCCGCCGCAAAGGGGATCAGGATCGACGGGCGCCCGATGACGGAAATATCTGCCACCGACGATGCGCCAGAGCGAGAGATCACCAGCTGCGCCTCGGTCAATCGCTTGGGCACGTCGCTAAAGAACGGCTGCACATCCGCGTTGATTGCATGTTCTGCGTAATAGGCTGACACCCGGTCGTGATCCTCGGCGCGGGCCTGATGGGAAACACGCAGATGCTGCAGAATTTCCATGGGCAGATTTGCGATCGCCGGTGGGACAACATCGGACAAGATCCGCGCCCCTTGGCTTCCCCCCATCACCAGAATCTCCATCGGATAGTCACCGGGGGCAATATATCCGGCACCGGCACGCTCCAAAACAGCCGAGCGTACGGGGTTGCCCACATGTACGCCAACAGCCCCTTCGGGCAATTCCGTCGGCCAGACGCCACAAGCGACCTGCGCCACGCGTTTGGCAAAGATCTGATTAACCCGACCAAGCACGCCATTTTGTTCGTGGATCATCCGCGGCAGCTTCAACAGTGTCGCAGCACCAAGCGCCGGGATCGACGGGTAGCCGCCAAATCCAACAACAACGTCAGGCTTGTCCCGCAACATCTGCACAGCCATCCCGGCGGTTCCTATCGCGATCTTGGGTCCAACCAAAGCTTTGGCTAACACTCCGCCGCGCGCAAAGGTGGACGACGCGGCTTGCACAATTTCGCATGTATGAGGAAACGCGCCGGTGTAACGGGCACCCCGTGGATCAGTCGAAAGCTTGACCCGCCAGCCTTTTCGCAACATCGCCTCAGCCAAGGCCTGAGCGGGGAACATGTGGCCGCCTGTTCCACCAGCAGCCATCAAAAGCAATTTCTGCGCCATAGCAATCCGTCTTCCGTAATCCGTTAGCCCCGGCCACTTCCGCGCAGGAAATCGGCGATTTCGCCTTGGGGTCTGCTGCGGGTAAATGCCAAGAGCATGCCTACTGCAATTCCGCCAGCAATCAAGGAGGAACCGCCATAGCTAACAAAGGGAAGCGTCATGCCTTTGGCGGGAAGCAAGCGAACCGCAACACCCATATTGATCATTGCCTGCACGCCGAACATGCACACCAGACCGGTCCCGGCGAGGCGGATAAACGTGTCGCGTTCCTTCATCAGGCGGAACAACGAACGCACGACCACAAGCATGTAAAGCGCGATTACAATCACCACGAGCACCAGACCGTATTCTTCGGCCGCCACGGCAATGATGAAATCTGTATGCGCATCCGGCAGCGACCATTTCACCTGCCCCTCGCCGACGCCAACACCAAACAAACCGCCTTCGCGGATCGCATTGGTCGCATAGCCAAGCTGGGTGGTTGGATCCACGTCCGGGTTCAGAAACCCGTCGATCCGGCGGGCAAAGTGTTCCGAGGATGAATAGGCCACGATGCCGCCTAAAACGACCACGCTGGCCATCACCACAAGCAACAGCATTGGCGCGCCCGCAACAAAATACATCACGCCCCAGCCGAACAGAACCAGACAGGATTGACCAAAATCTGGCTGCATCACCAGGAACATCACAACCGTGATGCAAAGACCAAAAGAAATCAGCGTACCAGGTGGTCCGTTAATCTGTTGGCTTGACGCAATCAGCCAGGCTGCAACAACAATGAACGTTGGCTTCAAAAATTCGGATGGTTGCACCGAGGCAAAGCCAAGGCTGTACCAGCGCACGGCCCCCTTGCCAAAATCGGTGCCCAAAAATGGCAATAGCATCAAGGCCACAAACGCGCCTGCAAACCCCAAAACCGCTGCCCGCCGCACCATGGTTGGCGACATCATCGACGTCACCACCATCGCCATCAACGCCATCAGGCCAAAGGCGGCCTGCCGTTGCACATAGTGGAAATTGTCAAACCCGTTGCGCGCCGCCAAGGGCACCGAGGCCGCAAGCCCCAACAGCAGCCCAACCACAAACAAGATGAGGATGCAGGTCATCGTCCACTTGTCCAGTGTCCGCCACCATTTGGGAAGAATAGGTTCACCGGTTTGTACCGGAACCGCTCCATAGACCATTTCAGTCATGGGATCACCGCCGCCGTTTCTGCCACCCCATTTACGTAATTCTGCGGGGTAGTCTGTTTATATCTGCCTCAAATACGCCCTCTTGTGAGGGTCATTAAGGGGACTGTAACCACAAACTTCGTCTCAGGCCAGTCTCTTCCTCTTGCGTTTGGCAGTAATCCGCGCCAATGCCCCTTTATGCAGTATCAAACAGTCATTCTTGGCGCTGGCGCAGCTGGCATGATGTGTGCGGCCCACGCCGGCGGTGATGTTCTGGTGGTGGATCACGCCAAGAACCCTGGCGAGAAGATCCGTATCTCCGGCGGGGGGCGCTGTAATTTCACCAATATGTATGCCAGCGCCGAAAACTACCTGTCGGGAAACCCGCATTTCTGCAAATCAGCGATGGCGCGATACACCCAGTGGGACTTTGTCGAACTGGTGGACCGCCACGGGATCGCTTGGCATGAAAAGACACTGGGCCAGTTGTTTTGCGATGGCTCGGCGAAACAAATCGTAGCGATGCTGGTGCAGGAGCTGAAACAGGCTGGTGCTGATCTCTGGCTTGAGACGTCCGTTCAATCAGTCACCCAAACGCCCGATGGTTTTGACCTCTCCCTTGTGACGGGCGGCAAAGCAGTCAAGGTTGCATGCCGCAACCTGGTGCTGGCAACGGGCGGGAAGTCCATTCCGAAAATGGGCGCCACCGGCCTTGCCTATGATCTGGCGCGCCAGTTTGACTTGCCGCTGATTGACACCCGCGCGGGCCTTGTCCCCTTTACCTTTGCCGAGGACCGTTTCAAACCTTTGGCTGGTGTCGCCCTGCCCGCCCGCCTGTCCAACCAACGCAAAAGCTTTGACGAAGCGCTGCTGTTCACCCATCGCGGCCTGTCAGGCCCATCAGTGCTGCAGCTGTCGTCCTATTGGCACGAAGGGGAGGAGATCATGGTCAACCTGATCCCCGACGGGACCCTTTATGAAAAACTGCGCAGCCAACGACAAGCCTCTGGACGCAAGGCGCTGACGACCGAGCTGGCCAAACACCTGCCTGCCCGCTTGGTGGATCATCTGACACCTCAACTAAAAATTTCAGGTCGCCTCGCAGACCATTCCGACGCAGCCCTGCAAGAACTATGCGACGCGCTGTCGTCGTGGGACTTGAAACCTTCCGGCACCGAAGGCTACCGCACCGCCGAGGTGACGCTGGGTGGCATTTCAACCGACGCCCTATCGTCCAAAACAATGGAAGCCAAAACCCAACCGGGCCTTTACGCAATTGGCGAAGCCGTGGACGTAACGGGATGGCTTGGCGGGTTCAATTTCCAATGGGCCTGGGCGTCAGGTTTTGCAGCGGGTACGGCAATAGCGCAAGGATAGGATACGCGGAGTTGGAACCTTTCAGTGGCACTGGTTTGCCAACCGCCTCAATCTCTCATTGATTTCAGAGAATGACATGCCATCTTTGGGCAATGACACTCCGCAAGCCACATGTTGACGATGCCTCCAGCATTGCTGCAATCTCCATCCAGGTATGGGTTGGAACTTACTTGAAAAAGGGCGTGAATTCTTTGTTTGCGGATTACGCGCTCAACGAGTTCACACCGTCCAAGATCAAGGCCCTCATACTTGACCCCACTCAGCACTTCATCGTTTCGGATAATGCAGAAGGCATAGATGGCTTCATACACCTTTCCACAGGAAGCACAGCTCCGGTAGAAGGGTGCTCAGATGTGGAAATCTCGACCTTTTATGTACAGCCACGCCACCATGGAAAAGGCATCGGGAAACGCCTACTTCAAGCCGCTCTCACCGAATGTCGCCACTTGCAAGCGAAGTCCATTTGGCTTGCTACCAACGCTGAGAATGATCCTGCCATCCGGTTCTATCGTTCACAGGGCTTTGAGCATGTGGGTGAGACGTATTTTTGCATTGATGACCAGCAATATCTGAACAACGTTTATTCGCGGCACGCGACATAAGAACCGCGTCGCTCACACGGAACAGTTACCCCCCTAGAGAACGGTAACCACCCGAGACATCATGCCAACCGTGTCTGTACCTCGGCGATAAAGTCCTCACCACGTTTTTCGAAGCTGTTGTATTGATCAAAACTCGCCGCAGCCGGAGCAAGCAGGACTGTTTCACCGGCGTTGGCATCACGCATGGCCTGCGCAACCGCCTGTTCCATCGTGGTGCAGACCTCGCTCTCTACATCTAGCTGCATGGCGAAATTGGCGGCTTCGCGACCGATCACATAGGCCTTTTGTACGTTGCCGGTCTGCCCTTTCAGGGCGTCCAGCCCGCCTTCTTTTTCAAGACCACCGCAGATCCAGCGGATGTTTTTGAAGGCGCTTAGGGCCTTGATCGCGCTGTCGACATTGGTGGCCTTGCTGTCGTTGACATAGCGCACGCCGCCGACCTCGGCGATGGTTTGGCTGCGATGCGGCAGGCCGGGGTAACTGGCCAAGGCACCTTCGATCTGACGTGGCGCAAGCCCAAGCGCGCGCGCGGCCGCATAGGCGGCACAGGCATTTTGATGGTTATGCGCGCCCGGCAGCCCGGTCATGTCGCGCAGGTCGATAGAGGCCGCTTGCCGCCCTTTGCGGTATTCACTCAGGAACCCTTTGCGGGCAAAGACCTGCCAGCCCGGCCCTGTCAGCTTTTGCCCTGATGAGATCCGCAAGACGCGATCATCTGCGGCCCCTTCGGACAGTTGCCCCGCCAGGAACAGCCCTTCATCTTCGTCCACGCCAATGACCGCGCGATCTGGTCCCCCTTCGGCAAAGAGGCGTCGTTTGGCTGCGAAGTATCCGCCCATGCCGTGGTGACGGTCCAGATGATCTGGCGAAAGATTGGTGAAAACCGCGATATCCGGAGTGAGCGCGCGCGCAAGGTCGGTCTGGTAGCTGGACAATTCCAACACCACCACACCGCCATCGCCGGGCGGGTCAATGTCCAGCACCCCGCGCCCGATATTGCCAGCCAACTGACTGTCACGCCCGGCCTCTTCCAAAATGTGATGCAGCAGTGCAACCGTGGTGGATTTACCATTAGATCCAGTCACCGCGACGACTTTGGGCATCTGTTCAAACTTGTCCCAATCCCGCGTGGCAAAGGAACGGAAAAACAGGCCAATGTCATTGTCGACCGGCACGCCAGCCATCAGCGCCTTTTTTACAACCGGATTGGGAGTGGGGTAGAGATGCGGAATACCCGGCGACACAATGAGGCTTGCGATATCATCAAAAGCGTCATCACGGGTGAGGCTGCGGCAGGCGAAACCCTCAGCCTCGGCCGCGTCACGCGCGGCAGGGTTGTCGTCCCAGCAAACCGCCTCTGCCCCGCCTTCGCGCAGGGCACGTGCGGTGGCCAGGCCTGACCGACCCAGTCCCAGAACCGCAACTTTTTCGCCCTTAAAACCAACCACCGGGATCATGCGGTTCCCCTTTTCTTTTGCGCTGCCGTCTCATTCGCGGCCACCCTGTACCGAGAACGCAAAAACTTGCAAGGGAGCGCATCAAAAAAGGGCCGCCAATTGGCGACCCTTTTGTCCGTTTGTTCGAGGCGTTAGCGTACCTTGAGGGTGGCAAGTCCGATCATGGCCAGGATCAGGGCAATGATCCAAAAGCGGATCACGATGGTGGGTTCGGCCCAGCCCTTCTTCTCATAATGGTGGTGGATCGGCGCCATCAGGAAGACGCGTTTGCCGGTGCGTTTGAAGTAGAAGACCTGAATAATGACCGACAGCGCCTCGACCACAAAGAGACCGCCAACAATGGCCAGCACCAGTTCGTGTTTGGTGGCAACGGCGATTGCGCCAAGCGCACCGCCCAAGGCCAGCGAGCCGGTGTCGCCCATGAACACAGCCGCGGGGGGCGCATTATACCACAGGAAGCCAAGGCCCGCGCCAAACAACGCCATAGTAAAGATAAAGATCTCGCCAGTGTTTTCCACGTAGTGCACGTCAAGGTATTGGGTAAAGTCAGCGCGCCCAACCACGTAGGCAATAACACCCAAGGTTACGCCCGCGATCATCGCAGGCATGATCGCCAGACCATCCAAACCATCGGTCAGGTTCACCGCATTGGCCGAGCCCACGATCACACAGATCCCAAAGGGGATATACAACAGCCCCATATTGATCAGAGTGTCTTTGAAGATCGGCAAGGCCAGTTGGTTCTGCAGCCCTTCGGGATGGAAATACGTCGCCCACATCGTGGCCAAAATCGCGATCAAAACACCAAGCGCCAGACGGACCTTGCCAGAGACACCTTTGGTATTTTGTTTGGATACTTTGGCGTAGTCATCGGCAAAGCCAATCAGACCAAAGCCAAGCGTCACCAAAAGCACCATCCAGATGAACGGATTGTCCCAGCGGCCCCACATCAAGGTGCTGGTGACCAAAGCGCCGACGATCAGCAATCCACCCATTGTCGGCGTGCCCGCTTTGGACAGATGGCTTTCGGGACCATCATCACGGATTGGCTGGCCTTTGCCCTGCCTTTTACGCAGCACGTTGATCAGCGGTTTGCCAAACAGGAAGCCAAAGATCAACGCCGTCAGGAACGCACCACCTGCTCGGAAGGTGATGTAGCGGAACAGGTTGAAGAAGTCGCCCCCATCTGACAGCGCAGTCAGCCAATATAACATGCCTTAGTGGTCCTATTCACGAATGGTTATTTTTGGAATTCGGGCGGGCATCGCTTATATCACGCAGCGCGTCAATAAGCTTTCCCAGTCCGATGCTCAAAGACCCTTTGGCCAGCAGCACATCGCCCGCCTTTAGTTGTGAGGGCAGCTGAGCGATCACATCTTTGGTTGAGGCCCAATGCTGGCCGCGTTTACCCGTTGGCAAAACCGCATGCAGATGTGTCATCAAGGGGCCGACCCCGTGCACGGTGTCGATTTCAGCCAGGGCATCAAGGTCAGCCAGCGCCTGATGCATCGCAACTTCATCCGGGCCCAGTTCTTTCATATCGCCCAACACGGCGATTTTGCGCCCACCTGCTGGCACCAGCGCAAGAACGCCAAGTGCGGCGGCAATAGATGTGGGGTTGGCATTATAACTGTCATCGAGGACCGTGAGCGTTCCGTCGTCCCACGGAAGCTGCAAGCGCGCGCCGCGCCCTGGCACCGGTGACCACATTGCAAGGCTTTGCACAGCGCGGTCCAGATCTGCGCCCAAAGCATCAACACATGCCAAAGCGCCAAGCGCGTTCATCGCAAAATGCGCGCCCAAGGATTGGATCGAAAGCGCATAAGCCTGATCCGCGATTGAGACCTGCGCCAAGGTGGCTTCCCCCTCGGCCGCAACCGACACCAGCTTGTGCGTTGCAGAGGTTTTGCCGAACCATTGCGTGGCGCAGCCCTGCGCCTTCGCGGCTTCTGCCAGGACACTTGATGTCGCAACGTCCCCATTCAACACAGCGGTTCCGCCGGGCTCCAACCCGGTCAGTATCGCAGCTTTTTCACGCGCAATTCCTTCGACATCCTCAAAAGCTTCCAGATGCACCGCAGCCACGGTTGTGACCATCGCCACATGCGGGCGCGCCTGTTGCGCCAATGGGGCAATTTCGCCGGGGTGGTTCATGCCAATTTCGATCACTGCAAATTCAGTATCGCGTGGCATCCGCGCCAAGGTCAGAGGTACCCCCCAGTGGTTGTTGTAACTTGCGACAGCGGCATGGGTTTTGCCTTGATCCCCCAACATCGACGTCAACATTTCTTTAGTTGAGGTTTTGCCAACCGAACCGGTCACGGCAACCACTTTGGCATTTGTGCGCAACCGCGCCGCCTGCCCCAAGGCTTCGAGCGCACTTTGAACATCATCTACAATCAACAACGGCGCGTCGGCGTCTACCCCTTCGGGAACATGGGTCACCAATGCAGCGCCTGCCCCCTTCTCCAGGGCCTGCGCCACAAAATCATGCCCGTCACGTGCCGCTTTGAGGGCCACGAACAAATCACCCGGCTGCAATGTGCGGGTGTCGATTGAGATCCCGTTCACGGACCAGTCCACCGGTGTGTGACCGCCGGTGGCGGTGCGCGCTTCTTCTGCGGTCCACAACATCAGGCGATCCCTCCGTCCAGTGCCGCAACGGCAATGCTTGCTTGCTCCACGTCATCAAAGGGCAGAACGGTGTCACCGACGATCTGACCGCTTTCGTGGCCTTTGCCGCAGATAATCAACGCATCGCCAGGGGCCAGCATATCAACGCCACGCAAAATCGCCTCGGCGCGGTCACCGACATTATATGCATCAGGCGCACCGGACATCACCGCCGCACGGATCACGTCGGGATCTTCGCTGCGCGGGTTGTCATCGGTGACAATCACCACATCCGCATTGGCCTGCGCCGCCTCGCCCATCAGCGCGCGTTTGCTGGTGTCGCGATCACCGCCTGCACCGACAATTGCAATCAACCGCCCCAACACATGTGGGCGCAGCGCTTTGACCGCCGTCGCAATCGCGTCAGGTGTATGAGCATAATCAACAAAAACAGCTGCGCCATTTGTACGTGTCGCCGCCAGCTCCATGCGGCCGCGCACGGTTGTTAGATGTGGAAGGGTCTCAAAGACCTTTTCAGGTTCCTCGCCGCTGGCAATCACCAGCCCCGCAGCCAACAAGACATTCTCAGCCTGAAAGCCTCCGATCAGGTTCAGCCGCACCACATGCGGCTTGTCGTGCCAAGAAAAACGGATGTCCTGACCACTTGCATCATAGCGCGTTCCAATGAGCGCCAGATCGCCCAGGCCAAGACCTATCGACAGGATTTCCTGCCCTTTTGCAGCGGCAACGGCGCGCATTTCCACACCGCGCGGATCATTCATGTTCAAAACCGCGACGCCGTCCTCGGGCAGAACGCTGCGGAATAGGCTGGCTTTGGCGGCGAAGTAAGCATCAAAGCTTTCATGGTAATCCAGATGGTCCTGGGTGAAATTCGTAAATCCCGCCGCCGACAGATGCACGCCGTGCAGGCGGCGCTGGTCCAGCCCATGAGACGAGGCCTCCATTGCCGCATGTGTCACGCCAGCCGCCGCAGCTTCTGCAAGGGCCGCATGCAGCGTGATCGGGTCTGGGGTCGTGTGATGAAGCTTGCGGCTCCAGGCGCCTTCGATGCCGGTGGTGCCGACGTTGATCGCCTTATAGCCCAGCTCGGACCAAATCTGGCGCACAAAAGTCGCCACAGAAGTTTTGCCGTTGGTTCCAGTCACAGCTACCATCGTCTGGGGCTGACCACCGAACCAAAGCGCCGCCGCACCGGACAAAGCCTGACGTGGATCTTCGACGATGGCCTGCGCGACGCACGCCTTATCCAGCACATCCGCAGCCATCGCAGCCCCTTCGACATCGGTCAAAATGGCAGCAGCGCCCTGTTCAATCGCGACTTCAATAAACCTCGCGCCGTGAACCTGGCTGCCCGGAAGTGCCGCAAACACAAACCCTTTGGCCACTTTTCGACTGTCCGTTGCGAGACCACGGATCATCGGGTCCGCTCCTCCACGGGCTGTCAGCCCCAATTGGCTCAGCGGCACTTCACTCGCTACGGTCATTGTACCCTCGACGATCAGTTTGAGGTCAGCGTTATACCTGTAACTTTTGCAGGTTCAACGCGTGGACGGACGCCCAGCAATGGCGCAAGGCGCGAAACCATCTCAGCCGCGACAGGAACAGCGGTCCAACCGGCGGTTCTCCGCTCTTCGCCATGTGCGACGATTTCTGGCTCATCCAAGGTCACGACGAGAACATATTGTGGATCATCGACCGGGAACATGGTGGCAAAGGTCGCGATGACTTTGTCATCATAATAGCCACCGCGTGGGCGCGGCTTGTCTGCTGTCCCTGTTTTACCGGCAACCTGATACCCTGGCACTTCGGCAAAAGAGGCGGTGCCCTCGGTGACCACTTTGCGCAGCATATCGCGCGAGGCCGCAGCAGCCTGTTCGGACATCACGCGATGCCCGTATTGCGGCCCCTTCTGTTTCAACACGGTGGGCGCCACGTAATGCCCGCCGTTGGCAATAGCCGCATAGCCAGCCGCGAGATGCATCGGCGTGGTCGAGATACCGTGACCGTAGGAAATCGTCATGGCCGAAAGTTCGGACCAGTTAGGTGGCAACAGAGGCTGGCCGCCCTGGGCTTCGACGATTTCAAACGGGGTGGGCTCCAACAGGCCCAAACGATCCAAGAAAGACTTTTGCTGCGCGACACCGATCTGCTGCGCCAGACGCGCGGTGCCGATATTGGAAGATTTGACGATGATCTTTGAGACCGTCATTTCCTTACCATAATAATGGAAGTCGCGGATCGCATGTTTTCCCCAGCGCAGGGGCCCGCGAATATCAATCACCGTTTCAGGCGTTACCAACCCAAGATCCAACGCCTGTGCTGCGGCAAAGATCTTGAAGGTGGAGCCAAGCTCATAGACGCCTTGAACCGCGCGGTTAAACAAGGGGCTGACCGAGGGATCAAACCCGTCTGTCGGCGGACGGGGACGGTCGTTGGGATCGAAATCCGGGAAAGAGACAACCGAGACCACTTCGCCTGTGTGCACGTCCATCACAATCGATGTCGCACCCTTGGCGTTCATCAATTCCATGCCGCCGCTCAAAACCTGTTCGGCCGCTGTTTGCACCGTCAGGTCGAGCGATAACTGCAGCGGCGCATTGCCGTTAGCCGGATCGCGCAGATAGTTATCGAACTGCTTTTCGACCCCCGCCACGCCAATCACTTCGGCCGCGCTGACCCCTTCTTTGCCAAAACCCGCACCACCCAGCACATGGGATGCAAGACGGCCATTGGGATACAACCGCATTTCGCGTGGGCCAAACATCAAACCGGGGTCGCCGATATCATGTACGGCTTGCTTTTGTTCCGGGCTGATTTTTTTCTTGATCCAAAGGAATTTGCGCTTCCCGGTGAAGTCCTTCAGCAGGTCGTCGCGTTCTAAGTCCGGGAAGATTTTGACCAGCTCATCGGCCGCATAGGCCGGATCGATCATCTGCGGCGGCTGCGCATAAAGAGAGTGGGTCTCGAAATTGGTTGCCAGAATTCGCCCCTGACGATCCACAATGTCCGCACGCTGCATGGCGATGCTGCCGCCCACCACATTGGCCAGCGGTTCTTGTGGTTCGGCCGTGGCCATCATTCCCATCCGGGCGGCAATTGCCGCAAAAGCACAGACAAAGAAAACACCCAAAACCAAAAGCCGCCCTTCTGCGCGCTGGCGGGATTTCACCGCCATTTCGGCATGGCGTTCGCGCAGGTTTTCGCGCTCAATCGCATCCGGGTTTTCCCCGTTTGCACGCGCAGCCAGCACACGCGCCAGTGGGCGCAGAGGTTTGCGGATCATGGCTCTCGCTCCGCGTTTAGGGTTGAGACGACGACGCCGTTTTCGATTTCCAGCTCTGTCTCAGGAAAGGCAATCTCGTCTACGCGACCAAATTGATCAGGGCGCAACGGCAACAGACCCAGCCGGTCAAAGTTCAACTCGGCCAGTTCACGCAGACGGTCTGGCCGGTTCAGATAGGCCCATTCCGCACGCAACACGCTTAGGCGCGCCTGAGCAGCCCCAATCTGACGTTGCAAACTGCGCGTATCCTTCAAGGCCTGCTGCGTGGCGTAATTTTCCTGATAGGCCCAAAACGCCAGTCCAAAAACGCAGATCGCAGTGGCCATATAAAGAAGTGTTCTCATCGGCGCGCGCCTTTCAGTTGCGGCATGCCGAGCTCTTTGGCGGAAATGCCCTCGGGCTCAGCAGCTGTGCGACGCCCCACGCGCAACCGTGCCGACCGTGCCCGCGGGTTTTCCGCAAGCTCATCGTCATCCGGCCCAACGGCCTTGCGCGTGACAAGTTCAAACTGATTTGGGGTTTCTTCCAGTTCAGGCGCATAGCGGTTGGCCCGCCCGGTGCGTCCGGCACGATGCTGGAAAAACCGTTTCACCATGCGATCTTCGACCGAATGGAATGTCACCACAGCCAATAGGCCACCCGGTTTCAAAGCACGCTCCGCGGCCAACATGCCTTCAAAAAGCTCTTCGTATTCGCGGTTCACCGCAATGCGTAACGCTTGAAAGCTGCGCGTCGCAGGATGGGACTGCCCCGGTTTGGGCCGCGGCAGACATCCCTCGATGATCCCAGCAAGGCGCAGCGTCGTGGTGATCGGTTCAATTTCGCGCTCGCGCACGATCGCTTTGGCGATGCGGCGGCTCGCACGTTCCTCACCAAAGATGAACAGAATTTCAGCCAGTTGCACTTCATCCAGCTCAGCCACAAGATCTGCCGCATTTGGCCCCTCTTGCGACATGCGCATATCAAGTGGGCCGTCGCGCATGAAAGAAAACCCGCGCTCCGCCAGATCAAGCTGCATCGAGGACACGCCAAGATCCAACACCACGCCGTCCAAATCAGATGCATAGCTGTCCATCTTGGAAAACACGCCCGGCTGCAACGTCAGGCGTTCGCCGTATTGATCCTTCCAACCTGCGGCAATTTCAATGGCAAGCGGGTCGCGGTCCACTCCGATGACATGATCTGCTCCGGCCTCCAACAGGCCACGGCTATAACCACCGGCGCCAAATGTCCCATCAAGCCAAGTCCCCGAAACGGGGGCAACCGCAGCCAAAAGCGGCTTCAACAACACTGGTATATGCGGTGCATTCCCCCCGGTCTGCGTCATAGCCCAGTCACCTTAGCCATCAAGAAACTCCATCGGATCAAAATTTTCGGGCAGCTCTTCCATCCACTTTTCTTCCTGAGCCAGCTCTTCAGCGTCATAAGTCTCAGGGTTCCAAATCTGGAACGTATCACCCGCCGCAATAAAGAACGCCTCTTTATCCAGCTCGATCTTGTTGCGCAGCTTTGCAGGCAGGACCAAGCGGCCCGTCTCATCCACATTGGTCGGGAAAGATTGGCCGTGGAACATGCGCTGTAACATCTTGCGCTGCATTGAGCCGCGCGGCAAGGCGTCGATCTTGTCGTCCACCTCGTTGATGGCGTCGATCGTATAGACTTCTAAGAATTTACGACGCTGGTCGCCGTACACAATAACCAGTTCAGGATTGCCGCCGGGCTGCCAATTGGGGTCTGAAGCCTCAAGCACACGGCGAAAGGAAGCCGGAATTGAGACCCGCCCCTTCGTGTCCACCTTATGGTGGCCTTCGCCTCTGAACCTGCGACCCAAACGACCGCTCCTTATATCGCGCCTTTGGCGCTGTCCCGTCCCCCAGAATGAAAAGGGGCGGGTTGATCTGCTGCCACTGATCAACCCGCCTCCACGTCCCGCTGAGCGGGTGTCCGACTGCGCGCGCCACCTGGGGGGATGTCTGCTCGCCCGCGCGCCGGATCTCTCTTTTTTCGAAAAAGCGAAGGCCTGTATGAAACCTGCTATTTTTAGTTTTGGTCGGGGTCGTTCGTTGCCCCAGCTCTCCGTCTCTCGATGTAGATAGGGATACTATGGGAATTAATGGGCTGACAACTGTTATTTTCAGAACAAGCCCCCATCAGAGGCTCATCTCTCGACAGAGCAATCAAGCTGGATGCCCCAATTCGGTCACATTTCAGCTAATATAGTAGGGAATTTGAAATAATTCACTACATATAGACCAACACGAAGCAGCCCAAAATTTTCCCATAAATTCCCAAGACTGGATTCTGAAGCAGGTCAGCGAAACACATGTTCACTAAAGGTTCCTGATTTTCGGCCCAAAACCACCCAACCAGGCCGGAACGGGTGATTCGTTTAATCGAATTATCCGAAAATCCCAGGCTTTCCCATGCCGCCCATTTTTTCCCAGCAGGCAATAGAAAGAACCCGCCCCACTACTGTGCGACGGGTTCCCATGCTTTCCCAAAAGTGCCGTAAATTCCCAAATTCACCAGCGCGTCCCATTTCAGCCCATTTGCGGGACAAGAAACGCGTGAACGTTAGGCCATGCCACCCTGAACCAAACCCCGAGCCATTTTCATATAAGCGTCAGCCATCGCGCCATCGCCAAGCGCAACGGGGCGACCTGCGTCTCCGGCCAGACGGGTCTCCAGATCAATGGGCAACGCGCCCAATAGCGGGATACCCAATTCTTCGGCTTCGGAGGCAACACCGCCGTGACCAAAGATGTGGTGCTCACCACCACAGTCAGGACAAGTAAAGAAGGACATATTCTCGATCAGCCCCAGCACGGGCGTCTTAAGCTTGGAAAACATATCCAACGCCTTGCGCGCATCCAGCAACGCCACATCCTGCGGCGTGCTCACGACGATCGCTCCGGTGGGTTCGGACTTGCTGCATAGAGTCAGCTGCACATCGCCAGTGCCAGGAGGCAAATCCACCAGCAGAACGTCCAACTCACCCCAGTTCACCTGGGTCATCAACTGCTGCAAGGCCCCCATCAGCATTGGCCCGCGCCAAATGATCGCCTCTTTCTCCTCAACCATCAAACCAAGCGACATCACCGTTACGCCATGCGCCTGTAGCGGCTCGATGGTCGTTCCATCCGGGCTCGCAGGGCGTTTAGACACACCCATCATCCGCGGCTGGCTCGGCCCATAGATATCAGCATCCAGCAATCCAACCCGCCGCCCCTGCCGGGCCAATGCCACTGCAAGGTTTGCGCTGACGGTGGATTTACCGACGCCCCCCTTGCCTGACCCAATAGCAAGAATGCGGTCCACACCCGATGGGCGCATCTGCCCTGACTGCGGTGACATATGCCCGCCGACCTTTAACCCGCCCTTTGGCGCAGGCGCCGGAGCACTGGATTGATGCGCCGTCAACACAACAGAAACCGCCACGACCCCCTCAACCGCAAGAACCGCAGCTTCGGCCGCGCGACGCAAAGGCTCCATCTGTGCCGCAACAGCCGCATTTGGCGCCTCAAGCACCATAGAGACCTGACCGCCCTCGACACGTAGCGCACGCACGATGTCGTTGGAAATCAACGTTCCCTCACCCGGGTAGGGTAAGCGATTCAGCGCATCTCGAATCAAATCTTCCATTTTTCCACACCATTTTCCCGCGTTGCGCACATATAGATCCGGTTTCAGCAAGACCCAACAGGGTAGCAACAAGGATTTTCACCCAATCGTGGCAACAAAGCCCGGCCCGGTATCAAAAAGAGAGCATCCCTATCAATTCACGGCAATTTTTATCCAATCCCCGTGACCGCTCATCATGTGACCCATGCACCAACCGCATAGCGGGCTTGCCGACACGGATATTGTGCAAATGCAGCAATTGTTTATTTTCAATCTCAACAGAGACGATAACGAAACTTAAACGAAGCGATGGTAGACATGGCAACAGCACTGAACATCACACCGAGCGCACTGTCCAACACTGCGAACTCTGGCCTGGTTTCTGCTCTTGTTGCCAAGTGGAAAGCATACCGCCTGTACCGCACCTCGCTGAACGAACTTCGCGCGCTGAGCAACAGTGACCTGGCAGATCTTGGCTTGTCGCGCAGCATGATCAAACGTGTCGCACTTGAAGCGGCCTACGACGATATTTAATTCAGAGATCAGGTCCTTCCTCCTCCTCCCTAGGACCTGTACTTAAGCGACGACATCCTCCTCCTCCCTGATGTCGTCGCAACCTAACAACGGCCAAATGGCCATACATACATCAGGGCCTCCTCCTCCCTTTGCTCTGATGTAAATAAAGCGACGGCACCTCTCCTCCTCCCTGGTGTCGTCGCGACCTAACAACGGCCAAATGGCCATACATACATCGGGGCCTCCTCCTCCCTTTGCTCTGATGTAAATAAAGCGACGGCACCTCTCCTCCTCCCTGGTGTCGTCGCGACCTAACAACGGCCAAATGGCCATACATACGTCAGGGCTCCTCCTCCCTTGCTCTGATGTTACAAAGAACGGTGGCACCCCTCCTCCTCCCTGGTGTCACCGTTTTTTTGTATCCAGATTTTCGAAATTGGGCTGTGTTTTGCGCACGGCAAATGTGTCGGTTTCTCATCCAGGAGACACAGGCACGTCGCCTTCAACCATCGCTAGAAACCGTGCCTCATAACATCTCGGAAAAGGCGAAAATATCACAAACTCAACATGTCACAAAAAAGGCGGCATCTTTCGATACCGCCATTTCGCCGTAGCCCTTGCAGCAAACGTCAGAACGGCACTTCGGAATCCGCGGTCACAAAACGTGCAACGACTTTCTTGACACCGGCCTTCTCGAAATCGACTTCAAGCTTGTCACCTTCGATCCCGACAACCGCGCCATAGCCAAATTTCTGATGAAACACCCGGTCGCCCAACGTGTAGGCCGAGACTGCGCTTAGATCGATCACCTGATTCCGGCTCTCTTTGGGTTGTGACAAACCGTGCTCACCGATTCTCGCCTGCATCCGCTTCCAGCCCGGAGAGTTATATCCGTCTGCCTGGGACACTTTTTCATCGATGGTGGATCGCGGTGATGTCGGCGCCGCCGCACCGTATCCCCCACCATACAGACCAGGTGGCGTAAGAACCTCCACATGCTCTTCGGGCAATTCATCGACAAAGCGTGACGGCAATTGTGATTGCCATTGACCAAAGACACGGCGGTTCCCGGCGAATGAAATCGTGCAGATCTCTTCGGCACGGGTAATGCCGACATAGGCCAGTCGCCGCTCTTCCTCGAGCCCCTTGAGCCCGCTTTCATCCATGGAGCGTTGAGACGGGAACAACCCATCCTCCCACCCCGGCAGGAAGACCGCAGGAAATTCAAGCCCTTTGGCGGCGTGCAGGGTCATAATGCTGACCTTCTGCTCCGCGTCTTGACTGTCATTGTCCATCACAAGGCTCACGTGTTCCAGAAATCCTTGCAAGTTTTCAAAGCTTTCAAGGGCTTTGATCAATTCCTTCAGGTTCTCCAAACGCCCCGGAGCCTCGGGCGTTTTGTCGTTCTGCCACATGGTGGTGTAGCCGCTTTCGTCCAGAATGGCTTCGGCCAGCTCCATATGGGTCATATCCCCATCACCGGCCAGACGCCCCCAACGGCGGATATCTTCGACAAGCACGCGCAGAGCTGCGCCGCCCTTGCCTTTGATCAAGCCTGCTTCCACAGCAAGCCGGGCACCTTCGACCAGCGACACGCCATTGCTGCGCGCAACGCTTTGAATGGTTTGTTGCGCCTTGTTGCCAAGGCCACGTTTGGGGGTATTGACGATGCGCTCAAATGCCAGATCATCGTCGGGCGAGGTCACAACCCGGAAATAGGCCATGGCATCGCGGATCTCTAACCGCTCGTAAAAGCGGGGGCCGCCGATGACACGATAAGGCAGACCGATAGTGAGAAAACGATC
Organism: uncultured Paracoccaceae bacterium; assembly: GCA_947497985.1. Taxonomy (GTDB): domain Bacteria; phylum Pseudomonadota; class Alphaproteobacteria; order Rhodobacterales; family Rhodobacteraceae; genus Epibacterium. The sequence continues at coordinate 59,692 of CANMIX010000006.1, read as the reverse complement.
CTCAAACGCGCGCATCTGATGGGAGGCGCGGACAAGGATCGCCATCTGGTCCAGATCCATCGGGCGCATGCCACGGCTGCCGCGCTGAATGGATTCGATTTCTTCCCCGATCCAGCGCGCTTCTTCTTCGCCGTCCCAATGACCAATCAGGCGGACCTTTTCGCCACCCTCAGCTTCGGTCCACAGCTCCTTGCCCAGACGCCCTTGGTTGCCGCGAATGACATTCGACGCGGCCGCAAGAATATGCGCGGTTGAGCGATAGTTCTGCTCAAGCCGAACAGTTTTGGCGCCGGGGAAATCGTTTTCAAACCGTAGGATGTTACCCACTTCGGCCCCGCGCCAGCCATAGATCGACTGGTCGTCATCGCCAACACAGCAAATATTATGGTGAGCGCCCGCCAGCAAACGCAGCCACAGATATTGGGCGACGTTGGTATCTTGATATTCGTCCACCATGATGAAGCGGAACCAGCGCTGGTATTGCGCCAGAATATCCGGGTGGCTTTGGAAGATCGTCACCATATGCAGCAGCAGATCGCCAAAATCGACTGCGTTCAGCTCCAGCAGGCGGCGTTGATACTGTTTATAAAGCTCCGGTCCCTGATGGTTATAGGCCCCCGCATCGGCAGTTGGCACCTTATCGGGCGTCAGCGCGCGGTTCTTCCAGTCATCGATAATGCCCGCCAGCATCCGCGCGGGCCAGCGCTTGTCATCAATTCCATTCACCTTGATCAATTGCTTCAGCAGACGGATCTGGTCATCGGTGTCCAGAATGGTGAAGTTTGATTTCAGATGCAGCGCCGGCCGCGCTTCTTCGATCACACCGTCGCCGTCCTCGGCAGAGATCAGCTCCGCATGGCGGCGCAAGAGCTTCACACAGATGGAGTGAAAGGTGCCAAGCCACGGCATGCCCTCAATTGCTTGCCCCATCATCGAGCCCACGCGGTTTTTCATCTCCCGCGCGGCTTTATTGGTGAAGGTCACCGCCAGAACCTCATTCGGGCGGGCGCTGTTGGTGTTCAGCAGATGCACAATCCGAGTGGTGAGCGCTTTGGTCTTGCCAGTTCCGGCACCAGCCAGCATGAGAACCGGCCCTTCAAGGCATTCAACCGCCTCCCGCTGGGCCGGGTTCAGCCCATCCAAATACGGCATCGGGCGTGCGGCCATGGCACGGGCGGAAAGCGATGCGCCCTCAAAGGCGTCCATTTCGTCAAAGCTGCTCATACCCGCGATCCTAGCGTGATTCAGTCACAGCGAAAAGAGGATGTTCACAGTCTGTTCACGTAATTTACATAGATCACCATAAATATGCGGCGCTTTAGGATAGTGGCGCATGAATTTCCCCCCCCTCATCGGTATGTCGCACTGCCAATGGGTGTCCAAGCCCCCCTGATGCGCCTTAAACAAATCGCGCGCTCAACCCTAAACTGCAGGATATGAAACATCTGACGCCAGATAGCTGCAATCGTGCGGCACACTGGACAGTTATGGGAGTATGCTGATGCACCGATTGATTTATCTGAGCCAAACCACGCGCCCTATGACGTCAATGGAAACCGGTCGCCTGATCGCGAAAGCACAGGAGAAAAACACCAAAGCTGGGCTGACCGGCATGCTCGTCTTACTCCAGTCCCGCTTCTTGCAAGTACTGGAAGGCCCCGAAACCGCGCTGACCCAGTGTTACGGCCGGATCCAACAGGACAAACGCCACAGTCACATGCAGCTTTTGAACAGCACCCCCATTCACAGCCGCGCTTTTCCCGATTGGAAAATGAGCCTGTTTCATCCAGAACAACTGCCAGAACAAGCAAAGGAAGCCGCGCTTTCGATTGATGCGCTTATTCCGATGAACAGCCCCGATCGCGGTGAAGACCCGCAGGTCCGCATCGTTGTCCGGGAATTTCTCGCCAGTTTCAAACGCATGGCAGCAGCCTAACACCAAGCAGAGCGCTCTGCTTATTTCTGGACAGCTTGGAAAATCCGGTGACTATGCTGGTATGGATCTGGATCAACATTTTCCGGCGCTCAGCGATTTACGCAAACGTGCGCAGCGCCGCCTGCCGCGTTTTGTCTGGGAATACCTCGACAGCGGTACTGGGGCCGAGGCAACCAAGCAGCGAAACCGGCACGCGTTAGACCGGATCGGTTTTGTGCCTTCGATTTTGCATGGCCCGCAAGACGCTGACGTGTCGACGCCCTGGCTAGGGAAGGCTCTTCCGCTGCCAATCGGGATGGCGCCAATCGGGATGTCGGGGTTGATCTGGCCCGACGCCGAAGGTCACCTTGCACGCGCGGCGCGGGACGCGGGCATTCCCTATTGCCTCAGCACCGTTGCCAGCCAATCGCCCGAGGATCTTGCGCCGCACTTGGGAGACCAGGCCTGGTTCCAACTTTACCCACCAAAGGATCCAGATATTCGCAAAGACATGCTGGACCGTGCGAAATCTGCAGGATTTGACACATTGGTCATCACCTTGGACGTGCCTGTTGCATCACGCAGGGAGCGGCAAACCAGATCGGGCCTGACACAACCACCCCGTTTGACCCCACGCCTGTTGGCACAAGTTGCCACCCGCCCGACCTGGGCTGCGGGCATGGCGCGCCGTGGCATGCCCCGGATGCGCACGCTCGACAAATATACGATGTCCCCTCGGGCATCACGATCCTCGACCGCCCATATCGGATACTTGCTGCGCACCTCGCCTGACTGGGACTATGTCACGTGGTTGCGCGACAATTGGGATGGACCCTTGGTTGCCAAAGGTGTCCTGCGGCCCGAAGATGCGGCGCGACTGGAGCGGGTTGGGTATGACGCGCTTTGGGTCTCGAACCACGCCGGGCGTCAATTTGATGCAGCCCCTGCGACAATAGAAGTGTTGCCTCAGATCCGTGCTGCCACCAATCTGCCCTTAATTTTGGACAGTGGCGTGGAAACCGGCTTGGACATTTTGCGTGCCTTTGCCCTCGGAGCGGATCTGGTCATGATGGGCCGAGGCTTTCACTTTGCGCTCGCAGCTTTGGGGCAACGCGGCCCTGCACATTTGATCGATGTTTTGAAAAAAGATCTAAGCGCTAACATGGGGCAATTGGGCGTCACAGCCCTGTCCGAAATCCGCCAGGTGCCCCGAATTGAGCTGATTTGACCGCATACAAGTCACCGAGAAAAATTGTACCGCACTTTGTACCCAATTAAATATGATCAAATCGGATCAAGATGCAGGAAGGGGCCCGCATCGATGTTAGCGATACCAGCCCTGATTTCATTTGCAAAACTGCATTGATTCGAGGCGAGGTGATTAGTTTTGCGCTAACTGTTGGTCGACACCATCAATTTTTTGCGAAATTCACCCTCAGAAATGTTTCGATACATTTTATTTCCCATTGGTTAAGTGCCTTATTTTTGGGACGAAAGTCGCAAAAAGGCGGAAAAATACCTAAAAATACGAGTATACCCCACTTCATTCTCCGCCTAACACTCTGCCCAAACCGACTTGACCGGGGGAAGACATGACGGATTTTTCGAAGATATTGATCGCAAACCGCGGAGAGATTGCGATCCGGGTTATGCGTGCAGCGAACGAGATGGGAAAGAAAACCGTCGCCGTTTACGCCGAGGAGGACAAGCTGGGCCTGCACCGGTTCAAGGCGGATGAAGCCTATCGGATTGGCGAGGGCATGGGACCCGTCGCGGCCTATCTCTCGATTGATGAGATCATCCGGGTCGCCAAAGAATGTGGCGCGGATGCCATTCACCCAGGTTACGGTCTTCTGTCCGAAAATCCAGATTTCGTAGACGCCTGTGCGCGCAACGGCATCACCTTCATCGGTCCCAAAGCCGAAACCATGCGCGCGCTTGGCGACAAAGCCTCCGCGCGCCGCGTCGCGGTTGACGCAGGCGTGCCTGTAATCCCCGCCACCGAGGTTCTGGGCGACGACATGGTCGCCATCAAAAAAGAAGCGGCCGAGGTTGGTTATCCCCTGATGCTAAAAGCGTCTTGGGGTGGCGGTGGACGTGGCATGCGCCCGATCCTGTCCGAGGATGAGCTGGAAGAAAAAGTGCTGGAAGGCCGCCGCGAGGCCGAAGCCGCCTTTGGCAACGGTGAGGGTTATCTGGAGAAGATGATCACCCGCGCCCGCCACGTGGAAGTGCAGATACTGGGCGACAAACATGGTGAGATCTATCACCTCTTTGAACGCGACTGTTCCGTTCAGCGCCGCAACCAAAAGGTCGTCGAACGCGCCCCTGCTCCTTATCTGACCGAAGAGCAGCGGACCGAGATCTGTGAATTGGGCCGCAAAATCTGCGCCCATGTGAACTATGAATGTGCCGGCACCGTTGAATTCCTGATGGATATGAACACGGGCAAGTTCTACTTCATCGAAGTGAATCCGCGCGTGCAGGTGGAACATACTGTCACCGAAGAAGTCACCGGTATCGACATCGTGCAGGCGCAGATCCTGATCGCCGAGGGCAAGACAATTGCCGAAGCCACAGGCAAGAACGCGCAGGACGAAATTCACCTGAACGGTCACGCACTGCAAACCCGCGTCACCACCGAAGATCCGCTGAACAACTTCATCCCGGACTATGGCCGCATCACCGCCTATCGCTCGGCCACTGGTATGGGCATTCGTCTGGACGGCGGCACCGCATATGCAGGCGGCGTGATCACCCGGTATTACGACAGCCTGCTGACCAAGGTCACAGCCAAGGCGCCGACACCTGAAAAGGCGATCGCCCGTATGGACCGCGCCTTGCGTGAATTCCGTGTGCGCGGCGTGTCCACCAACATCGCCTTTGTTGAGAACCTGCTGAAGCACCCGACGTTCTTGTCCAACGAATACACCACCAAATTCATCGACGAGACGCCAGAGCTGTTCCAATTTGCCAAGCGCAAGGACCGTGGCACCAAGGTTCTGACCTATATCGCGGATATCACCGTGAACGGTCACCCCGAAACCGAAGGCCGCGCCAAGCCAGCCGCCGACCTCAAAGCGCCCCGCGCACCCAAGGTCGACAACAGCGCGCAGCCTTATGGCACCCGTAACCTGCTGGAACAAAAAGGCGCACAAGCCGTTGCCGATTGGATGAAGGCTCAGCGCCAACTGCTGCTGACCGACACCACAATGCGTGACGGCCACCAGTCGCTGCTGGCCACCCGCATGCGGTCACACGACATGATCAAAGTGGCCCCCGCCTATTCCCAGAACCTCAGCCAGCTGTTCTCAGTTGAATGCTGGGGCGGTGCGACCTTTGATGTGGCCTACCGCTTCCTGCAGGAATGCCCATGGCAGCGTCTGCGCGACCTGCGCGAAGCGATGCCAAACCTGATGACCCAGATGCTGCTGCGTGCGTCCAACGGCGTTGGCTATACCAACTACCCGGACAATGTGGTGCAGGAATTTGTGCGACAGGCGGCGGAAACAGGAGTTGATGTCTTCCGCGTTTTTGACAGCCTCAACTGGGTTGAAAACATGCGCGTTGCCATGGATGCGGTTGTCGAAAGCGGCAAGATCTGTGAAGGCACCGTCTGTTATACCGGTGATATTCTGGACCCCGATCGCGCCAAATATGACATCAAATACTATGTCGGCATGGCGAAAGAGATGGAAGCCGCAGGCGCGCATATCCTTGGCCTCAAGGACATGGCAGGTCTGTTGAAACCCGCCTCGGCCCGCGTGCTGATCAAAGCACTGAAGGAAGAGGTTGGCCTGCCAATCCACTTCCACACACACGACACATCCGGCATCGCAGGTGCCACCATTCTAGCGGCAGCTGATGCAGGTGTGGATGCGGTGGACGCGGCTATGGACGCCTTCTCTGGCGGCACGTCGCAGCCGTGTCTGGGCTCTATCGTGGAAGGTCTGAAAAACACCGACCGCGACACTGGTCTGGACATCGGCAAGATCCGCGAGATCTCAGGCTATTGGGAGCAGGTCCGCAGCCAGTATGTGGCCTTTGAAAGCGGCCTCCAGGCGCCCGCGTCTGAGGTTTATCTGCACGAAATGCCCGGCGGCCAATTCACCAACCTCAAAGCGCAGGCGCGCTCACTGGGTCTGGAAGAACGCTGGAGCGAGGTCGCACAGACCTATGCGGATGTGAACCAGATGTTTGGCGACATCGTCAAAGTGACGCCGTCGTCCAAAGTTGTCGGCGACATGGCGTTGATGATGGTCAGCCAAAACATCACCCGCGAAGAGGTGGAAAGCCCCGAGACTGACGTGGCCTTCCCGGACTCGGTTGTGGATATGATGCGCGGCAACCTTGGCCAGCCTCCGGGCGGTTTTCCAGACGGCATCGTCAACAAAGTGTTGAAAGGCGAAGCGCCCAACACCGCCCGCCCCGGCGCGCATTTGGAGCCTGTGGATCTGGAAGCCACCCGCGCTGAATTGTCGGCTGAACTGGAAGGGTTTACCGTCGATGACGAGGATCTGAACGGCTACCTGATGTATCCAAAGGTCTTCCTGGACTACATGGGACGGCACCGCCTGTACGGCCCAGTGCGGGCGCTTCCGACCAAGACGTTCTTTTACGGAATGGAACCACGCGAGGAAATCACAGCTGAGATCGATCCCGGCAAGAAGCTTGAGATCCGCCTGCAGGCCATTGGTGAGACGGACGACAAGGGCGAGGTCAAAGTGTTCTTTGAACTCAACGGTCAGCCCCGTGTGATCCGGGTCCCCAACCGCAAGGTTGCGGCAACCCAGGCCGCGAACAAGAAAGCCGAAGCTGGCAATGCCAACCACATCGGCGCGCCGATGCCAGGTGTTGTCGCCTCGGTCGCGGTGCAGCCTGGACAGGACGTCAAAGAAGGCGATCTGTTGCTAACCATCGAAGCAATGAAAATGGAAACTGGCATCCACGCCGAACGCGATGCCACGATCACCGCAGTCCATGTTCATGCAGGCGGTCAGATCGACGCAAAAGACCTGCTGGTCGAACTAGAATAAGACGGCTCGAACAAGCAACACACAAAGGTCACGGTGCAAACCGTGGCCTTTTTTTGCGCACTGTACCGGTTGGATTAAAGCGGACCACAAGCGGCCATCGCCTGCCCTTTTGTTGCAATCAAAGCGACCGACACCGCAAAGATCAGGCTCACCAGCTTCAAATTCTCCCAGGTCATCATGCGGATCCTCCATTACTCTTGTTGGACGTTATGATTTCAACGGCTCCCCCGGTTTTATCCGTCGTTTTTTCCAACTAGCGCGTTTTTCCTCTTGCGCTTAAACCGCCCAGACCTTAAATCCCGCGTCACCGAAACGGAGTGCGGGCGTAGCTCAGGGGTAGAGCATAACCTTGCCAAGGTTAGGGTCGGGCGTTCGAATCGCCTCGCCCGCTCCAATTCGGAAAAGTCCTTAAATACAAAGAATTACGGAACACAACTGGATAGTTGCGCGTGGTTTTCGTGTCCCGATAAGACATGTTGAGCGTCACAAAAAATTCGAATTTCATTCACCAAAATCCACTTTTCATGTTGCAGTCTGCGCGGCCATCGCTTATCTCCTGCTTCACCGAAACGGAGTGCGGGCGTAGCTCAGGGGTAGAGCATAACCTTGCCAAGGTTAGGGTCGGGCGTTCGAATCGCCTCGCCCGCTCCATTCGGACCAACAGCCGCCCAATGGGCGGTTTTGTTGTTTTTATGCCCCCTCTCTCCCTTGATCGGAATCGCTGTGACCGGTAGGAACAGAGGGCGAACAATGATCACCCTGATCCAGAACACAAGAACGAGGCAGGATGCTTACATCGGTGGAACTTTGCGCAGGTGCAGGCGGCCAGGCTTTGGGATTGGAGCGGGCGGGTTTTGACCACACGGCATTGGTTGAGATTGACAAACATTGCTGTGCAACGCTGCGCCACAACCGACCCAACTGGAACGTTCTGGAAGAGGACGTGCGCGATTTCAAAGAGCGCGCAGGCGATTTCAAAGGCATTGACCTTCTGGCTGGTGGACTGCCATGTCCTCCGTTTTCCGTTGCGGGCAAACAACTCGGCGACAAAGATGAGCGCAATCTGTTTGACGATGCGATGGAGATTGTCGACGCCACACGTCCCCGCGCTGTGATGATCGAGAATGTGCGCGGCTTCTTGGATGCCGTCTTTCTAGATTACCGCGAGAAGCTAAAGAAGCAGCTGTCTAAACTGGGTTACACAACCGACTGGCGCCTGCTGAACGCGTCTGATTTTGGCGTGCCGCAGCTGCGCCCACGAGTTGTGATCATTGCCCTGCGCAAAGAGTTTACAGGGCAGTTTTCCTGGCCTGAGCCCCTGCCCCACAATCCGCTGACCGTCGGGGAGACCTTGATCGACCTGATGAAGGAACGCGGCTGGCGTGGTGCGGATGCGTGGAAGGAACAAGCCAGTGAAATCGCGCCGACGATTGTGGGCGGATCGAAAAAACATGGAGGCCCGGATCTTGGGCCGACCCGTGCACGACGCGCTTGGGCGGCTTTGGGGGTTGAGGGGCGCACCATTGCCAATGAAGCGCCAGATCCCTTTCACAACGATATGCCGCGCCTGACCTGCCGTATGGTGGCCCGCATTCAGGGTTTTCCCGATGAATGGCACTTCACCGGAGCCAAGACCAATGCCTATCGCCAGGTCGGCAATGCCTTCCCGCCCCCGGTTGCAGCCGCTGTCGCCAAACAATTGAACGCCGCGATCGCGCGCCCCAATCTACGCAGCATTTCTGCCTGATTTTCCGCTGGCTGCAGCAATGTTCCGGCCTTGGCATCTGTATCCGATGGAAGATGATCGACAATGAAACGCAGCCTTCCTGATAGCGCAGTTCTGCCCGAACATCCCGATTTTGAACGCCTCACGGCGTTGGCCACAGAAATCACCGCCCGCGCCAGCGGCCCGCTTGAGCTGGAACGGACGTTCCCCCAAATGCTGCGCGACTGTATTGATGCTGTGATCATGACCGCAAAAACCGGGCGACGCAGTTATGAAGAACTGGAAAAAACCGAGAAGACCTATATCGGGACCCGCGTTGAAATCGAACTGCGCGTCCTGCTGGGTCTGCGCAAAGGGCGGCTTGATACCGAAATCCTGGGCCAGGACGTAGATATCAAGAACACAATGGGCAGCAATTGGATGATCCCCACGGAGGCAGTCGATCAGCCTTGCATCCTTGTTGCCGCCGACGAAGCGCGCGCGTTATGCTACTTGGGCCTTATCGTCGCCCGCCCTGCCTATCTGACGGTTGGTAAAAACAAGGACGCCAAACGCAGCATTTCCGCCGAAGGGTTCCGCCATATCCTGTGGCTTTTGAAAGAACAGCCCTACCCCGCGAATTTTTGGCGCAGTGTCCCAGCGGATGCGGTGGCGGCAATTTTTATGGGCCAATCTGGCAATGCCCGCATGGCGGAATTGTTTCGTCAAATGCAAGGACGCGCCGTACCCCGTGATGTGATCGAAGCTGTGGCCAAACAGAAAGACTTTACCCGCCGCATTCGCAAAGACAGTGGGCGTGGGACACGCGATATTCTGGAGCGTGAAGGAATCGTTTTGATGGAAGGCCGCACAGATGCGCAGTTGATCAAGGCTTTTGACCTGCCAGAATGCGGTCAAAGCAGCTTCATCTCTTTTAAACCTCGCACCGTTTCAGAGCTGAACATGGCGCGACAGGCGGGCTTTGACGCGCTTCCGGACGACACGAACATATAAAGCTTCAGCGTTGTTTCTTTTTCTTTCCGAAACAACATTTTCCTCTTGCACTCACCTTCGCCCTTTCGTAAATCCCCCTCACCGAAACGGAATGCGGGCGTAGCTCAGGGGTAGAGCATAACCTTGCCAAGGTTAGGGTCGGGCGTTCGAATCGCCTCGCCCGCTCCAATTCGGAACCAAAACGACCGCCCATTGGGCGGTTTTTTTGTGCCTGAATGATCCGTTTCACAGCCTGCGTCAAATTTGATCAAATTTCCTTTGACGCTTGGCGTTTTCGCGTGAAAAGTAGGTCAATCCATCCGTACAGCGCATGGTCAAAACCACGATATCTTAATGCAGGAGGTCTTAATGGCACCCGTCGTTTATCCCACCACCAACCTTGCAGCGACTGAACAGTTGAATCTGGTTCGGGGCGAAGGCATCTATGTATTTGACGACCAAGGCAATACATTCATCGAAGGCATGGCCGGCCTTTGGTGTACTTCGCTTGGCTACAGCAATAGCGAGCTTGCAGACGCCATTGCCGCGCAGTTGCACACATTGCCGTTCACCCATTCCTTTGGTGGCAAAACCCACCCTGCCCTGATGGAATTGGCGCAAAAGCTGAGCGATATGGTGCCGGTCGAGGACGCTTACGTGTTTTTCGGGAATTCGGGTTCGGACGCCAACGACTCTCATTACAAGATGCTGCGGTATTATTTCAACGCAATCGGCAAACCCGAAAAGCGTAAGATCATTACGCGCGAACGTGGATATCACGGTGTCACCGTGGCTGCCGGAGCGTTGACGTCCCTGCCGGTGAACCTCGCGCATTTTGATGCCCCGGTGGAAGACCTGAACATTCTACGCACGGATGCCCCACATTATTACACCGGCCGCCAAGGCAATGAAACGGAAGGGCAATTTGTCGATCGTATTCTGAAAAATCTGGAAGACATGATCCTGGCAGAAGATCCCGACACAATTGCCGCGATGATTGTGGAGCCGATCACAGGCGCGTCTGGGGTGATCGTGCCACCAGAAGGCTACTACGAAAAGCTTCAGGAGATGCTGCGTAAACACGACATCCTGATCTGGGCGGATGAGGTGATCTGTGGTTTTGGTCGCACCGGCAATGACTTTGGCTGTACCACAATGGGGATCCAACCTGACCTGATGAGCTTTGCCAAACAGCTCAGCTCTGCCTATTTTCCAATCTCGGCGGCCATCATTCCGGGGTGGATGTATGAGGCCATGATTGAACCCTCCAATCAGGCAGGCGTATTTGGTCATGGCTTTACCTATTCGGGCCACCCCGCCGCCTGTGCTGCCGCACTTAAAACACTTGAGATCTATGAGCGCGACAAGATCTTTGAACATGCAGCTGATGTCGGGGATTACTTCCAAGCACAGCTGCGAGAAGTGTTTACGGACCATCCTTTGGTTGGTGAGGTTCGTGGCAAAGGATTAATCGCAGCGCTTGAGCTGGTCTCAAACAAGACAACCGGAGCAAGTTTCGAAAAAGCTGCCGGCGGCGCCGCTGCACAAAAAGCGTGTGAAAAAAATGGTGTTATTTTGCGTGCGGTCGGCGGCAATGCCCTAGCATTCTGCCCCCCACTCATCATTACAAAGGACGAGGTAGATGACCTCATTTCACGTGTAAAAACCTCACTGGATCAATCATTTACGGAACTTAACGATACAGGCCTAATCGCCACATAAACAAAAACCCTGTACCTCAAATGAGTGTACAGGGTTGCCATCCAGCGGTGTTTCAAACGAGACGTTTCATAGCGAGACCGAAAAAACACAAAACTGATACTCTTTTTTTTGTGATTTCTTGTGATTCTAGGCTATGCTGGGACTGTAACGAGTTTTGTGGTGCAATACTGGCCGGACGTGCATCTGTTCCCCGCACGTCCGGTTTGTACTTTGTAGGTTGCTTTTGGTTCGGCAAATGCCGTGTGGCGGTCTTTTTCAGGTATACTCGTAGTTCCCGGTAAAAGTCACACGGCAGTACGCTGCCCACCTACAAATCTGTGGTTCCGATTTATTTTACATGAACCCAAAGCAAATAGAGCTATGCGATTTTGCATACCCGCCGTGCGTGAACATTTGGCCTCTTTTTTAGAACAAATGTTGACAAGGCTTGAGCCGCGCACTCCTCCACGCCTATAAGCACGACGCAGGATTGGAAGGATCAACCATGCGCACAGCTCAGATCAGCCGTAAAACGGCAGAGACCGAAATCATCGTAGACATCAACCTGGATGGGTCCGGTGCCTATGACAATCAGACCGGCGTTGGCTTCTTTGACCACATGCTGGACCAGCTTTCGCGCCATTCCTTGATCGATATGACCATCCGCGCCAAAGGTGACTATCACATCGATGATCACCACACAGTTGAAGACACCGGTATCGCGCTAGGTCAGGCTTTGACTGCGGCGCTCGGTGACAAGAAAGGTATTCGTCGCTACGGGGAATGCCACCTGCCCATGGATGACGCCCAGGTGCGCTGCGCCTTGGATCTGTCGGCGCGCCCTTTTCTGATCTGGAACATCGATCTGCCGACACAAAAAATCGGCACTTTCGACAGCGAGTTGGTGCGCGAATTTTTTCAAGGCTTTTCCACCCATGGCGGCATCACCCTGCACCTAGATCAACTGCATGGCTTCAACAGCCACCACATCGTCGAAGCCGCGTTTAAGGCCGTGGCCCGCGCACTGCGCACCGCAGTAGAAACCGATCCGCGCAAAGCGGATGCCATTCCGTCCACCAAAGGGGCGCTTTGATGCTAACGGCAATCATCGACTACGAAAGCGGCAATCTGCACTCTGCTGAAAAAGCCTTTCAGCGCATGGCGCAAGAGGTTGGCGCGGGTGAAGTTGTCGTCACCTCTGATGCGGATGTCATCGCGCGGGCAGACCGGTTGGTTCTGCCGGGTGACGGTGCATTTCCGGCCTGCGCCACAGAATTGCGCGGCCATAAAGGGATCTACGACGCAATGGTTGACGCGGTTGAGGTAAAGGGGCGTCCCTTCCTCGGCATCTGCGTTGGCATGCAGCTTTTGGCGACAACGGGGCACGAATACACTAAGACCGCTGGTATTGGTTGGGTTGACGGCGATGTCGTAAAGATTGAGCCCAGCAACCCGACCTTCAAAGTGCCCCATATGGGGTGGAATGACCTTGTGATTGAGAATGACCACCCGGTGTTTTCAGGCATCCAGTCGGGCGATCATGTCTACTTTGTGCATTCCTACCATTTCCGTGTGTCTAATGCGGACGACCGGTTGGCGCGTGTTGATTACGCCGGTGATGTGACTGCGGTCATTGGCCGGGATAATATTCTGGGCATGCAATTCCACCCGGAAAAAAGCCAGGACGTGGGCCTGCGGATGATCAGTAACTTCCTGACCTGGACCCCCTAAAGCGTCTTCCCCCCCTAATGCGCCCTTACACTGTCTCTCCCTTGCGAAACGCCATGGGAGAGACGCCGTAAACACGGCGAAATGCTCGCGAAAAGGCCTCACCCGAGGCATAGGCGTATCGACGCGCCACCGCATCCACCCGCGCTCCGCGCTGCAAGTCCTGCTGCGCCAAAGTCAGACGCCAGCGGCGCAAATACCCCATCGGCGTCTCGCCTACTGTGGATGCAAAGACTTCGGAAAACCGTGACAAAGACAACCCAGCTTCATCTGCAAGGCTTGCGTTGGTCCAATTGTGCCCCGGCTTGTCATGGATCGCCACAACGGCACGGCTGATACGCGGATCCGCAAGCCCGGCCAGCAAACCGGCCTCTGTGGCGCCCTGTTGCAGTTGATCGCGCAGCAGACGGACAATCAAAACTTCGGCCAACCTGTTGACCACCGATTGCGCGCCACACCGCCCACCATCCATCTCGCTGCGCATCATCTGCACAACGCCCAAAGCCTCAGGATTGCTGGACAAATCGTAGCGTACAACATCCGGCAGTGCGACTACGAAGGGGTTCACATCACCGGCCCAATCGACCTCTCCGGCCCAGAGCACGGTCTGCGTCGGCACCTCCGGCACAGCTCCCGACGTGTAATAGACCAGCTGGAGTGGCACCCCGTCGTCGCCACCAAAAACCAAAAGGTTCGCATGTCCTTTGTCGGCCCGCCGCACCGAAAGGTGGAATTTGGTCATCAAAGTGGTCAAACGGTCCATTTCAGGTCTTTCGGTCAGGTTTTTCGTGATTTCCTAACACTATCATGTGCCACACCTCTGCTCAATACACTTGGCATAGGAGGCCCACCATGTTGATCCCTCGTCAGAAAGTACCCGCCCTGTCGGTTCCAACCGTCAACCACGGGACATTTGACCTCACAACCGAGACCGCAGAACGCGGCACCGTGATCTGCTTTTTTCGCGGCGTGCACTGCCCGATTTGCGCGACGTATCTGAAAGAGTTTGAAAAACAGGTCGACGCATTTGCGGAACGCGGCGTGGCCACAATTGCCATCAGTTCGGACGGCGAAGAACGCACCCGCCAGATGGTCGAGTCTGTCGGCGCTGAAAAGCTGCGTTTTGGCTATGACCTGCCGCTGAGCGTTGCAAAAGAATGGGGGCTTTATATCTCCACCAGCCGTGGCAAAACCTCGATCGGCATCGAAGAGCCTGCGCTGTTCTCTGAGCCGGGCCTGTTCATGGTGACCCCGCAACAGACCCTGTACTATGGCGCTGTGCAAACCATGCCGTTTGTACGTCCCCACTTCAAAGAGCTGGTCGGCGCGTTGGACTTCGCGATCCCGAACAACTACCCCGCCCGTGGCGAATACACCGGCGACGTATAAGATCTGAGCGTTCGGGCCCCATTTCGGGGCCCGTATCCGCACACGACAGATGTGTTCGACACCACAAAAGCAACACAACCGGTTCGCGACAAATATGGACAGTGCCCGCATGATCGGGCAAAGGTGCCAGACACTTAATTTGTCTTCTGAGATCCAGCCCGCACCGTGTTCGTCCGACTTGAAAAATTCGACCATGTGGAAGGCCAGCATCGCTACTGCTGTGTCAGCCTGAGCCAGACGTTGCTGGGGGAATGGTGCGTCGAACTGACGACTGGTCCATTGGGCGATGCAGGTGGAACCACGCGGCGCAGTTATTTCAACTCATACGCCGAAGCCCTGACACTGGCCGAGGACAGCCGAGCGCGGCAGATCAAACGTGGCTTTGTGCCAATTCCGGTGCAGCTTGGCCTTTTGTGAACGGCCGCGACCAATTGCAATCCGTGCCCGCCTTGTGCAAAAGACCGCTAACTGAATTCTGCACAGGGTGCTGCCATGATCCTTTATCCCGCGATCGACCTCAAAGACGGCCAAGCCGTGCGTCTGCTCCATGGCGACATGGACAAGACAACCGTATTTAATGACAATCCTGCGGCTCAAGCGTTGGAATTTGTCAAAGCCGGTTGTGAGTGGCTGCACCTTGTTGACCTGAATGGTGCCTTTGCCGGTGCGCCGGTGAATGCGGCCCCTGTCGAAGAGATCCTGAAGCAGACCAAAGTTCCCGCACAATTGGGTGGCGGTATCCGCGATATGAAGACCATCGAAAATTGGATCGACAAAGGTCTGGCCCGCGTGATCCTGGGCACCGTTGCGGTGGAAAATCCCGACTTGGTGCGCGAAGCCGCGCGTGCGTTTCCGGGCAAAGTCGCTGTGGGCATCGACGCCCGCAACGGCAAAGTCGCCACCAAAGGCTGGGCCGAAGAAACTGATGTGATGGTTACAGACCTCGCGAAATCGTTCGAGGACGCGGGCGTTGCCGCGATCATCTATACCGACATCATGCGCGATGGCGCGATGAAGGGGCCAAACGTTCCCGCAACCGCAGATCTTGCCAATGCGGTGTCGATCCCGGTGATTGCATCCGGTGGCGTGTCTTCGCTGGACGACCTGCGCGCGTTAAAAACCTGTGGTGCCCCCCTCAACGGCGCGATCTCAGGCCGGGCGCTTTATGATGGGGCGATTGATCTGGCCGAGGCATTGAGCATTCTAAAAGCCTGACCCATCGGTCAAATACTCATATCGTGGGCGGTGCACATTGCGCCGCCCTTTTTTCGTGGCAACCGCTGTTACTCGCCTGCGGCCTTAGCTGTCAATTTGCCAAGCGCACCGGCCATTTTGGCCAGGTATTCCGCATCGTTTGCAACACCATCCAACTTGCCCAGCATCGCCTTGGGATCCTCATAAGACAGCCAAACATCGCCTGCGGCATCCGCATAGACCAGTACTTTTAGGGGCAAATACAGCCCCGCCAGCGCATCATCTTGCATCGCGGGCGTACCAAGCTTTGGATTACCAAAGATCAGCAATTCTGACGGTGCCAGTTCCAGATCAACTTTGGCAGCGCCGCCTGCATGATCGACCCGTGCAAAGACGGTTGCCCCTGCCCCGTTCACAGCCGCTTCCAGCGCGTCCATGGTTGTTGGCACGTCGTGCGTTGACTTAACCTGTGCGATTTCTCCGGCCTGTACCAACCCTGGCATCACGATGGCTCCTACAATTGCGGCTTTCAATTTATTCATGACAATCTCCCTCTCAACAGCGCAGCCAACACGCACTGCGCACTGGTGTTTTAGGCCGCAACCTCCTAGAAACATCCCGAAAAGACACAGGATCACGAAAATATGCTCAAGACCCGCATCATCCCCTGTTTGGACGTGGCTGACGGCCGCGTGGTCAAAGGCGTAAACTTTGTTGGCCTGCGCGATGCGGGCGACCCTGTGGAAAGCGCCAAAGCTTATGATGCGGCGGGCGCGGATGAGATCTGTTTTCTCGATATCCATGCGACCCATGAAAATCGCGGCACCATGTTTGACGTGGTGCGCCGCACCGCCGAGCAGTGTTTTGTGCCGCTCACGGTTGGTGGCGGTGTCCGCACCAAGGCAGACGTGCGCGCCCTGCTGTTGGCCGGCGCTGACAAAGTGTCCTTCAACTCCGCAGCCGTGGCCAATCCGGATGTGATCGCTGAAAGCGCCGATCAATTTGGCAGCCAGTGCATTGTCTGCGCGATCGACGCCAAGACAGTCTCGCCGGGCAAATGGGAGATTTTCACCCACGGCGGGCGCAAAGAAACCGGCATCGACGCGGTGGAATTCGCCAAGCTTGTTGCTGCCAAAGGCGCGGGTGAGATTCTGCTGACTTCAATGGACCGCGACGGAACAAAATCAGGCTTCAACCTGCCACTGACCAAGGCAATCTCGGACGCAGTCAACGTACCCGTCATTGCGTCAGGCGGGGTTGGAAATCTGGATCACCTCGTCGAAGGCGTCACCCAAGGCGGCGCATCTGCGGTTCTGGCCGCATCCATCTTCCACTTTGGCGAATACACGATCCAAGAAGCAAAAGAGCATATGCAGGCGTCGGGCATTCCGATGCGGCTGGCGTGAGGAGACCGATATGACCATCCTCCACGATCTGGAAACCACCATACTGTCCCGCAAGTCCGCAGATCCATCCAGCAGCTGGACGGCCAAATTGCTGGCCAAAGGCCCTGAAAAATGCGCCGAGAAATTTGGTGAAGAGGCCATCGAGGCGATTATTGAAGCGGTGAAGGACGACAAAGACAAGCTCGCCTCGGAAGGGGCGGATGTGCTGTATCACTTCCTCGTCATGCTTGCCGCGCGCGATGTCGCGCTGGATGATGTGCTAAAGGTCCTGGCCGAGCGTCAGGGTCTGAGCGGCATCACCGAGAAAGCCGCCCGACCAAAAGGGTGATCAAAACAGGCGCGGGTATTCGATCTTGGGGCAGCGGTTTTCAATTACCGTGACGCCTCGCGCCCGCGCACGTTCTGCCGCCTCAGCATGGGAAATGTCGAGCTGCATCCAGATGGCCTTGAGACTGGGGAACGCCTTCAGCGCCTCATCAACAATTCCCAGCACAGCGTCAGAAGCTCGGAAGATGTCGATCATATCTACCTCCTCCTCAATCTCGCTGAGGCTGACACGCACCACTTCCCCAAAAAGCTCCTTGCCCGCCTGCCCCGGGTTCACCGGGATGACACGATGCCCCCGTTCCCGCAAGAATTGTCCCACATAGTGACTGGGACGCTCTGGCTTCATGGAGGCGCCGACCAACGCGATGATATGGGCGCTCTCCAATGCGCGTCGAATGACGGTATCTTCGTTCTCTAGCACTAGAAATTCCTGCTTTTGTCCCAAGGTGATTGAACCGGACCCCACCAACAAAAATGCGCCCAGTCAATACTGGGCGCTGAGTACGGAACGAGGGACAGTGAAGAGATCTGCGGAAGTTCCAATCCGCAGTCCTGCACTATTATCTGGGCCTTTGGGCGCGATTTTAAACCCTAACTCTCGAAATCGTGAGCATTTTCCTGCCAAGGTTTCAAAGCCCTAGGCTATAGCGACGTCATTCTCGAAGGATATCAGGCCAGTTTTCCTGCGCCATGGACAACCGCCCTTCGGCATCCTGAAGCCATCGCGCCTGAATGTCCGGGCTATGCAGCATATATAGTGCGCCGTCGCGAATTTCGAAACTGTTGGGGTCGCCGGATATCAGAACCCCACCTGAAACGCCGTAAGCGCAATAACCGCCAAATCGCGGTGCATAGGCACGTGGATTGGCCTCAAACATGGCTTGATGCTCTTGTGAGGCAAATAACCAGGTCACACCTTTCCACATCACCGAATAAGACATGGCACCGTGTGCGGGCTCATCTTCGACGAAGAAGGAAACCGGGTCAAAGCCGCCGATCGCGTAGCCAAGGTCCTGATAATAAACAGAATGGGCAAGTCTCCGCTGCTCAGCAAATGCTAAGGCGGGAGCCAAAATAAGTGTCAACCCAACCGCGGTTGATGTCAAAAGCCGCATTACCCAATCGTACCCTAAACCTTCAAACGCATACCGCGTTTGATTCCAAACGAGCTTCCAAAATGCCGCATCCCTGTCGTGGATCAAGACAGGTCGCGATTATGTGATAGTGAAACCTTATTGAGAAAAACAACATACCGGGTTGAATTTAACTCAACCCGGAATTTTGCTCATTTATTGTGCAAACCAGCCTCAAAAGACCGATTTCATCACCCGCGCAGCGAAGCATAGAGCGCAATCGCTGCGGCGTTTGAAACATTTAACGACCCAAAGCCGCCTGCCGCATCGATTTTGACAAGCTTATCCACGGTTTCCTTGGTCTTTTCACGCAATCCTGGCCCTTCAGCCCCCAACACAAGCGCCACAGGATCCCCTGTGCGCCCCTGGACGACGTCTTCGATGGTCTCCTCCGCCTCGCCGTCGAGGCCCAAAACCAGAAAGCCCATGGACTGCAGCTCGGTAATCGTATCGGCAAGGTTGCGCATGCGCAGATAGGGTTGGCGTTCCAACGCCCCACTTGCGGTTTTGGCCAAAGCTCCGGTTTCAGGTGCAGAATGATGGCGGGTTCCAATCACTGCGCTTGCCCCCAGAACCTCTGCGGATCGCAGGATTGCGCCCACGTTATGCGGGTCAGTGACACGATCCAGCAAAAGCACCCGCGGAACCTCAGCACCAATGCAGCTTTCGGCAAGCCCCCCCCAATTTAGCGGCTTCACTTCCAGCACGGCGCCTTGATGAACCGAATTGGGATCAATCGGCGCTTTAAATTTTCGAGGGTCGACAATCTCGGGCTCGATGCCGCTTTCAGCGATCGCATCCGCCAATTTACCTTGGGCATTCAGCGTGACGATCAAACGCAATTTTTCCCGCTTTGGGTTCAACAACGCATCGCGCACAGCATGCAGGCCAAACAGCCACACAGTCTCCGCCGAAGCGGCCTTTTTCGCCTGTTCTTTTTCGACGACCCATTTGGGTTTCTTGGACATTTTCCGCTCCGAACAAAAATTTTAAGGTCATCGCAAAAATCTGGTGATTTTCGTGTTGACGCCAGCAGGTGGCGGTATTAATCACGCCTCCACGTCAGGTGCAACAGTCACCTGACAGTGGGCGACAGGCCGCAAGGTGTGGCAGGGGACTGTAACTCCCTCGCGGAGACGCACGCCTGGTTCGATTCCAGGGTCGCCCACCATTTTCACCCTTTCGAGACTATTGTGAAAATGGTGGTGAAAGCCAGAGCTGAAAAATCATCCCAGATTTATCCACAGGTCAGACAAGAACGCGCAACCAATAATATATTGATTACACGCGACTTTTGCGGTGCTTTGCGTGGGTCATGCGTTTTGCAGGCAGTTTTGCACCCAGTCCACCAACCCATCCACATCCAATGGTGCCGCCTCGGCGATGCCACCGCTGAATTCCTGAAACGCCTCCAGGTTCATTTTATTCACGCCGGACACGACCGGGATCCCGCGCTCTAACGCTTCTGCAAAGACGACGCGCATACCGCGTCCCCCGGCTTCGTGTTTGCCAAACTTATTCACCAAAAGAACTTGTGGTACGGGCTCTTGCTGCAGGCTCTCTTGCACCAATGCCACGGCGCGCTCCAATGCTTCTGGATCCAGTCGACACCCACGCGACTCACGGCCAAGAGATTGCGAGATACGGATATGCGCCCCGTCCGGCAAAACCTTTACGTCCATGTCACACAACTCGGTGTCGCAAATTTCTTCGTTGATTTGCACGATGCCTGCCGTTTGGATGCCTAACTCTTTTAGTCTGGCAGCCAATGCGCTCAACAATCTGTCTGTGGCGCCACGTTCAGGGCTACGTACATAGGCCAATTGCATTCGGTTTCATCCTTATCTCGTCCAGGCACATCGGTGCGCCAAACAAAGCTAGCAATAGGTCGTAGAAAGCGCCAGTGGGCGCGACAATGTGCTCGGCTCGAACCATCATCACAATCACCTAACACCAGGGCCTAAACCTTCCGCGCGATCATCCAAACCGTATCATATGTCAAAGGCAACTGAGTGCCCTCGCCAAACTGGCTGCGATAGGATGCATCAAAATCCGCAAGCATGCGCTTGCTCCACTGTGTGCCAGAACGGGCATTGACTCCAGTGGCGCGCAGATGCCGCAAAACCTGCGACGCAGAAGCAAACTCTAATACCACTGGCGCCTGCTTTAGAGCGACAAGCTCCATCCCGGTCGGCAACCAGCCAGCTAAAGTCTCTGCGTCGCAGTAATTAGGTGCGGCCGCATCAGATCCCAACGCCACCAATTCGTGAAAATGGGATGTGCCAAAAGTCGAAAGCGCCAAATAGCCGTCCACGTTCAATGCGCCGCAAAGGTGTTCCAGCGCTAAACGCCCATCGCGCACCCATTGCAAGGTCGATGCAGAGGCCACGAGATCCAGGTCATTCGGCAGTGCAAGTTGCTCAATCGCGCCGGCCATAAACTCCACATTGGGGCATTGCCCTTGTGCGATGTGGCATACGCGGCCTTTGGCTTCGTCGACGAGATCGTTCAATAACAACGTGTTGATATCATGCGTGGAGACCAGCGCGCGGGTAAGATGCCCCGTGCCACAACCAAACTCAAATGCCCGCGCCAATTGCTGTGGTGCGCCTGCCTGCTGTAACAGCGCCACCAAGTCCTGAGCGATCCGCTTTTGGGCAACTGCAGCATCATGATAAGTGTCGAGACCCCGTCGAAAACTGTCCCGCACGCGGGAACGGGTGTCCTGATTATGTTGGTGATCCCTCATGCCCAAAACGCTTCCCAACTGGCGAAGTGATCAAAGGGCGCATGCGGCGCATCGATTACACAAGGGCCCTGCCCCTCCCAAGCGCGCTGCATGTTCTGCACCGGAAAAATACTATCCTGTTGTGCAATCCAGATCTTTTCGAAGTGGGTGGCCGTTGCGGCACCCCGCGCCTCCACTGCACACAGTTCATCCCGGCGCGCTTTGACATCAATGTCCGCTTCGCCTTGCTCCCGCCCAAAGACACGCGACTGAAATTGTTGATAACTGGCGTGGTTTAGCCCTTCGACAGTCCGCCGGTAGGCCAAGGGAGGGATCCCCTGTCGTCGATCCACCGGCGTCAGGCTGCCGCAGAGCGCCACGCGGTGGCGAAACTGCACGGAAGACTGCGCTTGCCAGTGACCAAAAGCAGCCACACCAAATGACCAGGCAACCAGATCGACCGCGCCGTAACCGCTGAGGTCTGGCAGAACTGCATTCAGATCCCGATAATCATCAAGGAAATAGACATCACGATCCTTGGGCAGGGCTGCAAATGGCGTGGGGCCTACGGCCCAGCCGCCAAAGACTACCACAGCCTCATCTTGTCCGGCATGGTGCAGCCAGCGCCCGTTCATCGTCTAAAGCTCCCGCGCAAGGCGCAGCATGCCTGCGGTGATCCGGCTCAGCTCGTCCGGCGTGATGACAAAGGGCGGCATGGTATAGATGTTCTTGCCAAAGGGGCGCAGGAAAACGCCCATTTCCTTGGCGCGGGCATGGGCCGCGTCGGCACTGACGCTATGCTTCATCTCGATCACACCGATACCGCCCAGAACCCGCACGTGTGCGACATTGGGCAGATCGCGTGCTGGCTCCAGTTCCGCAACCATCTGCGCCGCAATCTCTGCCACGCGGGTTTGCCAATCCTGACCGGTCAGCACATCCAGCGCAGCCTTGGCCGCCGCACAGGCCAGCGGGTTCGCCATATAGGTTGGACCATGCATAAAGATACCCGGATTGCCGCCCCCAACCCCATTGGCCACGCGGTCATTGGTCATGGTGCAGGCGAATGAGACATGTCCGCCGGTCAAGCCTTTGCCGAGGCAGATAATATCGGGCTCCACCGTGCAGAAATCCGTCGCAAACAGCTCTCCCGTACGGGCAAAGCCTGTGGCGATTTCGTCAAAGATCAGCAAGATGCCCAACTCGTCACAAATCGCGCGTGCCTGGTTCAGATATTCCGGGTGATAGAAGTACATGCCGCCTGTGCCCTGAACGACGGGCTCAAGGATCAGCGCGGCGATTTCGTTCGCCCCCGCTTCCAACGTCTCGCGCAGTTCTGACAGGCCATTCAGCGCGGGATCGTCCGGCCAGTCCTGCCCCAGCGCCACCGGCGGGCGAGAGACAAAATGCTGAACGCTCACCGCACCTTGGAACAGGTGATGCATGCCTGTGTCCGGGTCACAGACGCTCATCGCTTTCCAGGTGTCACCGTGATAGCCGGACCGGATCGTGGCAAACTCACTGCGACCCGGATACCCCAGCGCGTGCTGATACTGCACCGCCATTTTCATCGCGACCTCAACCGAGACAGAGCCGCTGTCGCAATAGAAAATCCGGGTGAGACTTTCGGGCGTGATCTCAAGCAGTTTGCGCCCCAGATCGATCGCCGGATCATGGGTCAAGCCGCCAAACATCACATGCGGTAACTTATCGAGCTGCGCATGCATGGCCGCCGTGATCTGTGGATGGCGATGGCCATGCATCATACACCACCAAGACGACATCGCATCAATCAGCTGGGTGCCATCATCCAGCGTCAGATAGACGCCCTCGGCCTCCTTCACCACAAAGGTGGGGCCGGGTTTGACCACATTGGTATAGGGATGCCACAGGTGCTGCTGGTCGAATTCAAGCTGTGAAAGCGTGCTCATGCGCCGCCCTCCAGCGCCTTGCGAATTCGGGCAACATCCAGTCCCGCCGCAACTGTCTGTTTCAGCGTTTCTGGGGCCAATTTATCCATCATCGGCAAACGCCCCAAATAGGCGACGTCGCCAAACTGGCAGATTGTCTCTTCCACCTCAGGCTCAGCGTCGCCAACAAAGACAATTCCCACCACCGGCACATCCGCCGCGCGCAGCGCACGCAGGGACAAGAGACTGTGGTTGATGGTTCCCAACACAGTCCGCGCACAAAGAACCAAAGGCGCGCGCCATTTGGCAAAGAGGTCGAGATAGAGCGTCTCACGATTGATTGGCACCAACAGCCCGCCTGCCCCTTCGACAACAAAAGGGCCGTCACCCGTGGGTAAGGTCAGCTGGGAAGGGTCAATGGTGATCCCCTCAGCCTCAGCCGCGAGATGCGGGGAGGCTGGCATTTTCAGACGATAGGCTTCGGGCAGAACGGGCCGGCCAGAAAGTCGCGCGACGCATTCTGTGTCTGTCTCTTCCTCGATGCCAGCCTGCACGGGTTTCCAATAGGTCGCACCTAAAGCGTGCGTCAGCCCGGCGGACACCACGGTCTTGCCAATGCCGGTATCCGTGCCTGCGACTATCAAAGACGTCATTGGGGAGCCTCATAGAGCTGAGAGAGATCTGAGAACATCGTCGTGATGATGTCAGTTGTGGTATTGAGGGTGATCGACAGCCGCAAACGCGCCGTTCCGCGGGGAACCGTGGGCGGGCGGATGCCGCGAATATCATAGCCCATTTCCTGTAAAGCCGAGGCTAACGCCATGGTCGGCTTGTCGCCGCCGACGATCACCGGCAGGATCTGGGTGTGAAATCCCGAAAGCCCACAAAGCCGCGCGGCCTCCCGATGCGCATGTTCTACCGTTTCATGCGCGCGGCGCAGCAAATCTTGGTTTTCTGCCACTTCTCGAAGGGCGGCCCGCACGAGGGCTGCGTTCAACGGTGACGGTGCGGTTGCATAGATAAAAGCGCGCGCCCGGTTCACCAGCGTATCCACCAGTACCTGTGCGCCGCAGATCAACGCGCCAGAGACACCAAGCCCTTTACCACAGGTATGCAAACACAGGACATTTTCGTGATGAGCAACCGCATCCGCCACACCGCGCCCCTGCGCGCCTAGAACGCCGGTGGCATGGGCCTCATCCACCACCAAAACCGCGTCATGTTCTTGTGCCATCGCAAAGAGGTCGGCCACGGGAGCAATATCGCCGTCCATAGAATAGACACCTTCGACCGCGATCCAGATCTGCCCGGTACCGCCATCGGCACGCCAGTCCGCGATGACATCTGCCGCAGCGCCGACATCGCCGTGGGCGAAGCTGCGCGCCTCTGCCCGGCCCAAACGCATGCCGTCATGTGTGCTGGCATGGATCAGCGCATCATAGAGAACCAGATCACCCTGTTGTGGCAAGGTCGAGAAGATTGCCAGATTGGCGTTAAACCCGCCCCCCATGAACAGCGCGGCTTCGGTCCCGAAGAAATCGGCAGCCTCCTCCTCCAACAGCTGATGCTCGGACGCATTGCCACGCAACAGGCGCGAACCGCCTGCGCCCACCGGCACACCACGCGCAATGGCGTCTTGCGCAGCATGACGCAGGACATCACTGTCCGCCAGTCCGAGGTAATCGTTGGAGGCAAAGTCATGCCCCGCGCGCGGCAGCAGGCTGCGATAACGGCCGCGATCCTGCAGCCGCTCGAGCCCTTGAGCCTGACGCGCAAAAAGCTCCGCCATCAGCGGGTGCCGTCGCACCCCGCCGCCATAGCGGTGATGCCCAAACGGTTGAACAAAGCGATGTCGTGATCTTCTTCGGGGTTGTCCGCCGTCAGCAGCGTATCACCCACAAAGATCGAGTTTGCGCCTGCAAAGAAGCACATCGCCTGCATCTCATCGCTCATCTCGGTGCGGCCTGCGGAGAGGCGCACATGGGATTTCGGCATCAAGATCCGCGCCAGCGCGATGGTGCGCACAAATTCAATCGGGTCGAGTTTTTCGACATCCGCCAGCGGCGTGTCCGCAATTGGGATCAACTGGTTCACCGGCACGGAATCCGGGTGTTCCTCCAATGTGGCAAGCGCCAGCAGCATGTCGATCCGGTCCATCTGCTGTTCACCCATGCCGACGATACCGCCTGCGCAGACTTTGATGCCCGCTTCGCGTACCCGGTTCAACGTGTCGATCCGATCAGCAAAGGTGCGGGTGGTGATGATCTCTTTATAATAGCGTTCAGAGGTGTCGATATTGTGGTTGTAGTAGTCCAGACCTGCATCACGCAGGCGGAACACCTGATCCTCTTCCAACATGCCAAGGGTCATGCAGGTTTCCATGCCCATCTCTTTAACGCCGTGGATCATCGCCTCAAGCGCGGCCATGTCGCGATCCTTGGGCGAGCGCCAAGCCGCACCCATGCAATAGCGTGTCGCGCCGGCTTCCTTGGCCTTACGCGCCTCAGACAAAACGCGCTCTACCTCGATCAGCTTGGCCGCTGAAAGTTGCGAACCATTGCGCGCCGACTGGGAGCAATAGGCGCAGTCTTCTGGACAGCCGCCGGTCTTGATCGACAGAAGCTTGGACATCTGCACCTGGTTGGGATCGTAATGCGCGCGGTGTACCGACTGCGCCTGGAACAGAAGATCCATGAACGGCTGGTTATAGATCTTCTCGGCTTCCTCACGCGTCCAATCGGTGCGAATGGGGGCTGCGTCCAACATCAGGATCTCCTACAACTATTTTATCTATAAAAATTCGCCACTCCTTCGGCGAGCTGGCAGCTTTTATAGATAAGTACCCACCTCCAAATCAAGCAAGCATTTTGCAGTAGCAGCAAATTGCGTAAGTAAAGGGGCCAACCAACGCAGCAGTCGGCCCCAATCCATATTAAAGGGGATTAATACAGGTAGTCTTCCTGCCCCAAGATGCTGATGAAGCCATTTTGGACATCAATATCTGCAGCATCCAGCGTGTAATCTTCAAAACGGATTACACTTTCAACTTCGGTCCCGACACCAACGGTCAAAACAGAGTCACTTCCGTCCGTCATCACATCAAAGTCGAAGGCATCCGAGCCATCGATTCTAATTGAGACAGTGTCGCCTTCTTCAAAGTCCCGAATCCTGTCATTGCCGAACCCGACTTTGAAATCCTCGCCATCGTAAACATAAAATTCAAATGAGTCCGCGCCGGCGCCACCTTCCAAAAAGTCGTCGCCCTCTCCGCCATCAATAACATCGCCATTTGCGCCACCCAAAACAGTGTCGTCGCCCGCACCGCCAAACAGATAGTCGAAACCTTGGCTGCCGATCAAAACATCATCCCCGGCACCACCGGAAACGACGAAGCCATTATCAGACGAGCTAAACAAAACATCGTCGGACACAACGTTGATGTCGCTCCCTTGCAAGCTGAAGCTCAGATTCACAAAGCCATCCAGCGGCAATTCGTAAGAGGGCAGAATGTAGCCTTCCAGTGTAATCGTACTCTCCCGGTAAGTGCCTTCTGCGATCGTTAGAATCGTGTCCGTTTCGGTGTATTCAGCGGAAATCGAAAACCCGCCGGATTGCGTGTCCAAGATACGCAGGACATCACCTTCGCCAAAATCCGTGATCGTGTCATTGCCACTGTCAAGACTGAACTCATAACGGTCAGCCCCCCCGTTTCCGGTCAGCACGTCATCGCCGTCTCCAACTTCGAAGTTGTCTGCGCCTGTATCCCCAATGACAAAATCGTCGCCCCCGCCGTCAGAAAGGATGTCGCCTCCTTCGTTTGACGCAATGAGTGTATCATTGCCCAAGCCGCCAAACAGGACGTCGTCGCCGCCGACTGCAATCAGCAAATCATCGCCAGCGTATCCTTCTAGGACATCACTTTCCGTCTCACTCCCTGTCAGGATATCATCTGAAACAAAACCATCCGGAACGAAATTGAACCCAAAAGAAAAGTCGACAACCGTGTCATCCTCAAACGGGGCCGCAACGTAATTCAACAAACGCAGCGTGCTTTGCTCCGAAGTGCCTGCCCCCAGTATCAGGATCGTATCACTTCCATCATAAACGACATCCAAGGAAGTAGGCGCGCCACTGTAATTAAAGAAATAAACGAAGTCTCCTGCACTGAAGTCAGTAACAACGTCATTCCCAGCACTTAGCCCGGCACCGAACTCCATGTAAAAGGTATCGCCCCCTGCTCCCCCGGTGAGGATATCATCACCGCTATAACCGCCGGAGATCCAATCATCTCCGCCCAACCCCAAGACGGTATCATTACCTTCACCGCCTTCAAGAAAGTCCTCATAGCCTGTGCCCACAATGTTTTTCCCAACGACACCATCACCGTTGGAATTTTCCGATATACTTGACATAGTATGCCTCCTAAAAAATGTACGTAGAGATAGCGCTGTCAAATATTAACAAAATGTTAAATTCGCATGTTTTAATTCTTCATTTTGAAACATAGTAGATCTGGACAAATTCAGAAAAACACTTCAAAATAAACACTTCCGTTATTTCACCACCTGAGGGCGTCAGTGTATATTTGAAAAATTAGAATCTAAAGTCTGCCGAAATGACAGGTCATTGGGTCACCAGGAACGTGAGAGCAATCACTTATGGTGTCGCGCACCGCGACATTCGCATGTACGGTTTTGGACGTTTTTTATGGCGGCAGCCTGCACGATAGGATTATTGATCCGAGAAGGCTATTTTGTGCATAGAGGACCGCAGACATGGCACAGCGCCGCGGACGTCACAGTTTGATCACCTCAAGCCATTGGGGCGCGATGGAGGTGGACGTTGAGGGAGGGCGATTGATTGCGGCGCGTCCCTTTGATCGTGATCCTAATCCGTCGAACATCGCATATGCTCTTCCCGACGCCGTGCACCATGCATCACGCGTCGCACGCCCGTCGATCCGGCGGGGTTGGTTGGAACGTCGCGATCGCGCGGGGCGCGGCGATGGTGATTATGTCGAACTGCCCTGGGACGAAGCGCTGGATATCGCAGCCGCCGAGATCAACCGGGTTCGCACCACTCACGGAAATGAAGCGATTTTTGGCGGATCCTACGGCTGGGCTTCTGCCGGGCGGTTTCACCATGCGCAAAGCCAGGTGCACCGGTTTTTAAATTCCATCGGCGGCTATGTGAAATCCTTTGGCAGCTATTCCACAGGCTGCGCGCAATCCATTATGCCGCATGTGTTCGGTGTGCCCTTCCTGAAATACACATACGACTCGCAGGACAGTTGGCAGACAATCTTAGATCACACAGAAACCCTCGTTATGTTTGGTGGCATCAACCCCAAGAACAGCCAGGTCTCGATGGGCGGGATCACCGAGCATGAGACCGAAGGTTGGTTCGACCGTTTTGCCGCCAAGGGCATGCAGCGCATCAACATCGGCCCTCAGCGCAGCGACGCCCCCACCGGCTGCGCGTGGATGCCATGCCACCCTGGATCAGATACCGCTTTGATGCTGGCACTGGCCTTTGTACTCGAAGAGGAAGACCGCACCGACCGCAATTTCCTTGCAGGGTACACAACAGGGTTTGAACGTTTTCGCCCCTACCTGATGGGCGAAACTGACGGGCAACCCAAATCTCCGGAATGGGCAGAGGCCTTATGTGGAGTGGCCGCTCAAGACGTTCGCGCGCTGGCCCGCCGCATGGCGAGCAGTCGCACCTTGATCACCGTTGCCTGGTCCCTGCAGCGGGGAGAACACGGCGAGCAACCCTATTGGATGAGCGCAGTGTTGGCGGCAATGTTGGGGCAAATTGGCCTGCCGGGCGGCGGAGTTGGCTATGGTTACGGGGCCATCGGCTCCATTGGCAAGTCAATGCATGGTCCACGCGGGGTGACGCTTCCGCAAGGTGAGAACGCGGTCAAGACTGTCATCCCCGTCGCGCGGATTGCTGATATGTTGCTGCATCCGGGCGAAGACTATGACTTCAACGGCAAACGCGAACCCTACCCTGACATCCGGCTGATCTATTGGGCGGGCGGCAATCCATTTCATCACCATCAGGATCTCAATCGCCTGCACCGGGCATGGCAGCAGCCTGAAACGATCATTGTGAACGAACCCTGGTGGACTGCGACGGCTCAGCGTGCGGACATCGTCTTTCCGGCGACGACCCCATATGAACGCGAAGACATTGGCCGCAGCGATCTGGATGACTATCTCTACTTTATGCCGCAGCTGATCCCACCAGTTGGTGAGGCCCGTGATGACTACTCGATTTTCACCGGTCTTGCTGAACGGCTGGGCACGGCTGAGACATTTACAGAAGGCCGCAATACTACCGGCTGGCTGACCCATCTTTACGGCGAGCTGGAAACAAGTGCACTGGACATGGGGCTGGAGGTGCCGAGCCTTGGCGCATTGAAAAACCAAAACTGGGTCAAGCTCCCGGTCGCGCAAAAAGAAGCCCCACCGTCCTTCCTTAGCCGGTTTCGCGCAGACCCGGTTGGTCGACCATTGGACACCCCCTCTGGCAAGATCGAGATTTTCTCCAAGACCATCGACGGATTTGGGTATGCAGACTGTCCAGGCCATCCCGTTTGGCTCCCCCCGTCCGAATGGCCAGGGGCTGCAACCAAATCCGCGCCATTGCATCTGGTCTCGCCCCAGCCCGGTGACAAGTTGCACAGCCAATTTGAAAGCGCGCTGGCAGATCAACCCGGCGCACGACCTGAGCAACTGGTCCTGCACCCGGCGGATGCGGCGTCCCGCGGGATTGAGACCGGCATGTTGGTCAAAGTCTTCAATGCGCGTGGTGCCTGCCGCGCGCGGGCATTGATCAGCGACGGCATCACTCAAGGCGTTGTCGCATTGCCCACCGGAGCATGGTATGGCAAGCCCGGTACGCCGGTCGACCCAAATGGCAACCCGAATGTTCTGACCAAAGACGTCGGCACCTCACGTCTGGGCCAAGGGTGTTCCGCGCATACTGCGCTGGTCGAGGTTTCGAAAATTGATTGATCTGTAGAGCTGAGTGTCGGTGACAAGACAGCAACCCCACTCACCCAAACACGGGCAAATACGTCACTGGCAGGAAATACAGTCGCATCGCGCGCACGGAATTTGACCATCCTTCAGCGCGCTAGCGTCACATCCATATTATGTGACGCCGTCACCTCATCGTTAACATCGGATTAAGAAATCTTGCTTAACGACAAGTGAATAACGGCGCGATGCAGTGCCCGTCCGGAAACGCACTAGCCTTTTGATCTCTCGCCATATGTGACGGGTTCTCATAAACTTACCCCGTTTTACGAGCATGCGAATTCGAGATGCTGACGAGACGAGTTTTGAAGTGATCAACACGGGGAGGCCCGCATGGCAATCTTGTTTGGAAACGCCCCGACCGGGAGCACAATCACAGTCACGGGTTTCATCGGCTCTGTTCTTGGCGATCCAAACCAGCTGAATGTAACGTCAGTCAGCGGCGTCCTTGGGACGGCTGGCGTTGATCTTGTATCGATTTCCGGCAACTCTAATCTGTTTGATGGGATATCTGTGTCCAGCGGAAATGATGTCGTCACAATCTCAAATTCCTTCGGAGCCGGAGCGAGCCTGGGGTCTGGTGACAACGTCTTCACCCTGACACACAGCACGCTGTATGGCCTGATTAGCAGTGACGAGGGCGCCGACGAGATCACTTTGCAAGACAGTACCGCAAGTGGTGGGATTTCAAGCGGCGCGGGCGATGACACGATACAAGCGATCAGTGCGGGTTTTGACCAGATTGGTGGGTTAACTGCCGGTGACGGTGAAGACATCGTGCGCATCACCGCTGTCACCGTGAACACCCGGTTTGAAACCGGCGATGGCGCAGACTTGGTCGAACTCTTTGATGCCACGATCAACGCTGAGCTGGACACCGGAGACGGTGACGACACCATTTCCGCGCAAGACAGCACCTTGAACCAGGGATTGGACAGCGGCGACGGCGATGATCAGGTAGAGATCAGCAAAAGCACGGTCAACAACAGGCTTTTACTTGGCGATGGCAACGACACGTTGATGTTGTCTTCATCTGTTCTCAACAACGGCCTGAACGCCGGTGATGGCGACGACAGGATTTTTCTGGCCGATGATGTCACGGTTTTTGGACGTATTAACGGCGGCGATGGCACCGATCATTTGGCGTTGCCAGTTGGCACAGAAATCAACGACCGTTCATTGGGGCGGTTTACCATTGAAGAGGGCGGAAATTACGCCCTGTCCCAAGGACGTTTGACCCTGCCCAATGGTCACTCCATTCGCTACTCCAACCTAGAGACCGCCAGCACGGCCCCGTGTTTTGTCGCCGGCACGCTGATCGAAACGCCACAAGGAGCAACCGCGATTGAGGGCCTGCGGATCGGCGATCTGGTCGAAACAATTGATCAAGGTCCGCAACCCATTCGCTGGATCGGGAGCCGTCTCCTGACGCTCAAGCAATTGGATACGTCTCCCAAGCTCCGCCCCGTGTTAATACCCGCCGGCGCATTGGGCCAAGGCTGCCCAACGCGTGACTTGCAGCTCTCGCCGCAACATCGCGTCTTGGTCAAATCCAAAATTGCCCAGCGCATGTTTGGCACGGACGAGGTTCTGGTGGCCGCGATCAAACTGGTCGGCCACGCTGGCATCCAACAAATTCGTCCCAATCACCCGGTCTGCTATTCGCACATCCTGCTGGATCAACATCACCTTTTGCGGGCCAATGGCACCGTAAGTGAAACGTTGCTCCTGGGCCCTGAGGCGTTGCGGTCCTTGTCAGAAGAGGACGCGGATCACTGCCTGGCGCTGCTGGCGGAAACGGGCCCTGTGCCAATTCCCCAACAAAGCGCGACGAAGGCCGCTCGGCTGATCCTCAAACAGGGCAAGCGGATCAAAACGCTGCTGCGACGCCATCAAGCCAACCGCAAACCATTGCAAGACCAACCGCAAGAGCAAGGCCTGAACCGAACCGCCGCCTGACCAAGGCTTAGCGCCGGCTGTGGAAGATAAAGCCCAAGAAGTTCAACAACAACTGCGCCGCAAGGATTTGTGTGCTTTCTGAGGGGTCATAGGCTGGCGCAACCTCGACCAAGTCGATGCCAACCACCTCCCCCCGCTTGCTTAACCCCTGCAAGATTTCCAGCACATCGTAATACAGAAACCCGCCGTGGCTCGGCGTGCCGGTCCCGGCCGCAATTGATGGGCAAAAAGCGTCGATGTCGATGGTGACATAGTACCGCTGGTCGGCCGGAATACGCGCCAGCACCGCATCAGTGCCGAGC
Source organism: uncultured Paracoccaceae bacterium (assembly GCA_947497985.1). Lineage (GTDB taxonomy): Bacteria > Pseudomonadota > Alphaproteobacteria > Rhodobacterales > Rhodobacteraceae > Epibacterium. The sequence goes on along the minus strand of CANMIX010000006.1, from coordinate 27,217 downwards.
TTGCGCACCTGACGTACCGACAGAATATCTGATCCTCGCGCACGCGCATCCTCATAACCTTCCTTTGCAGTTGAGGAGACATTGCGAATGCCAAGTTGGGTCATCCCCGAAACGTAGTCTTTTTCAATCGCGCGACGCATCGGATTGCCGTGGCCTGCCGTCACTCCGTGGCGTTCATCCACAAAATCCAGATGGGCATCGATTTGAATGACATGGATCGGACCATTCTGCGCACAGTCGTCCGAAAAAGCATTGATGCAGGGAATATTCACCGAATGATCGCCACCAATGGTCACGGGCAGCGCACCGGCTTCCAAAATCTTGCGGACGCCAAATTCGATGTTGGCGTGGCTCTCTTCGGTCTTGGTGTGAATGATGTCCGCATCGCCCAGATCCACAATACGCACGTCTTCGCCAAGGTAGGTCGCATCGTCTTCGTGATCATAGGCTCCGGCATGACCAAAGCTGAACAAGGTCGAGGCCTCTCGTACCGCGCGCGGGCCAAACCGTGCACCCGAACGATATTGCGCGCCAAAATCAAACGGCGCGCCGAGGATCGCGACATCCGCGTCTATTGTCTCCCAGTCCTGAACATAGGGTGATTTGCTAAACGTCGGGATGCCGACAAAGGGGAGGTTCAAGCGACCCGCGTCATATCCATGGGACGACATCGGCATTCCTTTCTGTGCGACCAACACATGTGGCCAATCATTGACTGCGCTGCCCTAGGCCACCTTTACAAGGCGGGCGCATCTTCAGCAGAAAATGACCTCACAATTTGAAATGAAAAATGTCCAGTGGAGAATGGCCAATCTACGCCTTCCTCATACTGATCGAGCAGGCAAGCGCATTAAAAACAGCAGCCCCACGCCCCCGTCAAGCACAAGACCGGCCCGCGGTTCAAGCACGGGCCGGTCTTTTAGCCAAGATGAAGTCAGTTCAAACGATCACCCGTCTGGGGCGCAAAGTAGGATACTTTGCCCAGATCAAAGGCCAAGGACAGCGGATGCCCTGCCTGCGCCGTGGTCTCAGCATGAAGACGCGCGGTCACCTGTTTGCCACCCAGATGCGACACAACATAGGTGTCCGCTCCCGCTGGTTCGACCATTTCCACCATGCATTCAGCCTCTTGCACATCTGCGCCAGATCGGAACCCGCTTTCGGCGATATCTTCGGGGCGCAGGCCCAACAAAACATCCGACGGCAAGTCCAGATCGCGTTGATCTGTCAGCTTGAGCGGTGCTCCGTCGGCGCGGGCAATTTCCAACACTGTGCTGCCGCTTTCTTTGTGGGTTTTGGCCGGGATCAGGTTCATCGCGGGCGAGCCCATGAAGTCCGCCACAAAGAGGTTGGCCGGCGTGTTGTAGATCTCAGCCGGGGTGCCGATCTGTTGGATCACGCCGCCTTTCATCACCACAATTTTGGTCGCAAGGGTCATCGCCTCGATCTGGTCGTGGGTCACATAAACCATCGATGCGCCAAGGGTTTGATGCAGCTTCTTGATCTCTGACCGCATCTCGACCCGCAGTTTGGCATCGAGGTTCGACAGCGGTTCATCAAACAGGAACAGTTTTGGATCTCGCACCAAGGCGCGCCCCATAGCCACCCGCTGGCGTTGCCCGCCCGAAAGCTGGCCGGGGCGACGATTGAGCAAAGGTTCGATCTGCAGCTGGGCGGCCACTTTCCTCAGCTTGGCCTCTTGGGTGGCGGCATCTTCGCCGCGCACTTTCATGCCAAAGGTGATGTTTTTCGCCACGCTCATGGTGGGGTAAAGCGCATAGGATTGGAACACCATCGCGATGTCACGATCCTTGGGGCTGACATGGGTCATGTCCTTGCCACCAATGCTCAAACTGCCGTCGGTGATCGGTTCCAGACCCGCGATACAGTTCAGCAGCGTGGACTTACCACAGCCCGACGGGCCAACCAGCACCAGAAAGTCACCCGGTTCGATTGAGACGTTGATATCCTTGAGGATTTCGACGTTTCCGTAGTTTTTATAGAGGTTTTTAATGTCGAGAATAGGAGCCATGGGTCACCCTTTCACTGAACCGGCGGTCAGACCGCGGATGAAGTATTTACCGGCTACGACGTAGACAAAGAGCGTGGGCAGCGCGGCAATGATCGCAGCCGCCATATCCACGTTGTATTCTTTGACGCCGGTGGTGGAGTTGACGATATTGTTCAGCGCAACGGTGACAGGCTGGGTGCCTGCCTGGCTGAACGAGACACCAAACAGGAAGTCGTTCCAGATCTGGGTGAATTGCCAGATAACGGTCACCACGATGATCGGCAGCGACAGCGGCAGAAAGATCGACCAGAAGATGCGCAGGAAGCTGGCGCCATCAACCTTGGCCGCTTTGGTCAATTCAGCTGGGACCGTCACATAGTAGTTGCGAAAGAACAGCGTTGTGAAACCCAGCCCATAGATCACGTGGACAAAGATCAGCCCCGGAATGGTCCCGGCCAATTGCATCATGCCCAGCACCCGTGCCATCGGCAGCAACACCACTTGGAACGGAATGAAACAGCCAAACAGCATCAAAGAGAAGATCAGGTTTGCGCCTTTGAATTTCCAATGGGCAATCACATACCCGTTGAGCGCACCAAGGATGGTCGAGATCGCAACCGCAGGAATGGCCAGAATGACCGAATTCCAGAAATAGGGTCGCAAACCTTCACATTGGATACCTGTACAGGCCCCGGACCAGGCCGTTTTCCAAGCATCAAACGTCACCTCACGCGGCAGTGCCATCAATGATCCGGTGCGGATTTCTTCAAGGCTTTTCAGGGATGTGGTGAGCATCACAAACAGTGGCACAAGGTAGTAGAGCGCAAACAGGCCGAGGATCAGGTACAATCCCAACCGCAGGGCGACCTTGCCAAACCCGGCATCTGATTTTGCGTTACGAGCGGCGGGAGACATGGACAGATCAGTCATTTTTCGCCCTCAGTTCAGAATAGAGATAGGGAACAACGATGGTGAAGACGACGGCCATCATGATCATGGCAGAGCTTGCCGCTTGACCGATATCACCGCGCGAAAACGCCATGGCATACATGTAAGTCGCAGGAAGATCGGTTGCATATCCAGGACCACCGCCGGTCAATGCAATGACCAGATCGAAGCTTTTGATTGCCAGGTGGGCCAGCACGATAAAGGCAGACAGGAAGATCGGTGCCATCGAGGGGATGATGATCGCGGTATAGATCCGCCATGTCGGGATCCCGTCGACTTGGGCTGCCTTGATAATCTCACCATCCACGGACCGCAGACCCGCCAGAAACAGCGCCATCACAAAGCCCGAACTTTGCCAGACTGCAGCAATCACCACCGTATAAAGCGCGTAGTCCGGGTTCACCAACCAGTCAAAAGTGAAGGTCTCAAACCCCCAGCCGCGCACCGTGGCTTCCAGTCCAAGACCGGGATTGAGGATCCATTTCCACGCCGTACCGGTCACAATCATCGACAGCGCCATTGGGTACAGGTAGATCGTACGGATCACCCCTTCGGTGCGCACTTGCTGATCAAGGAAGATCGCCAGCATCAGCCCCAGCACCATGGCGATCACGATAAACAGCGCGCCAAAGATAAAGAGGTTGTCCATCGCTGTATCCCAGCGCGGAGAAGCCATGAGTTTTTCGTATTGGATTGTCCCCTTCAGCTCATACCGTGGCAATAGTTTTGAGCGGGTAAAAGAGACCCACGCCGTCCAGCCAATAAATCCATAGACAAAGATCAATATGGCAATGAAGGACGGGGCGAGCACCACCTTGGGCAGGTGATTTTCGAGCCAGTCAGACATGATGTCCTCCCATTAAAAAGCCGCCCCCACGCCGCGCATGGGGGCGGCCACATAATTTAAAGATTAGTAGCTATTGGCGACTGCGTCAGCGAGCATTTGCACCGCTTCAGCCGAGGACATGTCGGAGTTGAAGTGCGCGGTCACCACATCAGTGATCGCACCCGCCTGTGCGCCACGCAGCGCCATGCCATGGGCATAGGACGGCAGCAGTGATCCACCTTCGGACGAAGATGTCATGTCAGCGGCTGAAAGATGCGCACAGCTGTCAAACTCGTCCAGTGCCACGTCAACACGCGCCGGGATTGAGCCCTTGTTCAGGTTGAACACTTTCTGGAAGTTCTGACCCACGATCAGCTCTGCCAAGAGATCTTGACCCGCCTTTTTGTCGGCGCCGGCCACATCAAACATCGCAAAGCTGTCGACATTATAAAGGAACCCATCCCCCGGCGTTGAAGCACACAGGAAGTCTTCGCCCGGCACTTTGCCTGCGGCCAGGAATTCGCCTTTGGCCCAATCACCCATGATCTGGAATGCCGCTTCGCCGTTCATGACCATTGCAGTGGCCAGGTTCCAATCACGGCCAGAGAAATTGCCATCAACGTAACCGCGCAGGGTACGCATCTGGTCAAAGGCCTGCACCATTGTGTCAGATGTCAGCGCGTCGCTGTCGAGGTCGACCAATGCCTTTTGGAAGAAGTCAGCTCCGCCAATGCCCAACACCACCGCCTCAAACACAGTTGCATCCTGCCAGGCCTGACCGCCATGGGCTAGTGGCGTGATGCCGGCAGCGGCCAGCTTCTCGGCGGCGGCGTTGAACTCATCCCAAGTGGTGGGCATTTCGATCCCATTTGCCGCAAGCAGCTCGGCATTGGCCCAGATCCAGTCAACCCGGTGCACGTTTACCGGTGCCGCACACCAAGTGCCTTCGCATTTCATATGGTTGGCGATTGATTCTGGCAAAACCGCAGCCCAGCCCGAAGCCTCGGCCACGCTGGAGATATCCGCCAGCACGCCTTCTTCGTACCATTCCTGGATCGCAGGACCTTTCAGCTGTACGGCTGTTGGCGCATTGCCGGACAGGACACGGGCACGCAGCGCGGTCATTGCCGCGTCACCGCCGCCGCCAGCCACCGGCATGTCGGTCCAGGTGCCACCGTTGGCGGCAAATTCCTGCTGCAAGACGGCCACTGATTTTGCTTCACCGCCGGATGTCCAATAGTGGAGCACTTCGGCTTCTGGGCCTGCAAAAGCGGCCGATGCAGATGTTAGGGCGAGCGCAGAGACTGCCGCGAATGCGGTAAATTTCATTTTGGATTTCCTCCCGTTATCGCCACCCCTCCCGGGCGGCCATGGGTCATCATTGTGAATGAAGGGGGGCTGTGACAACGTGGAATACGCGGGTTGCCCGGCCAATCGGTACGTTTTTGTGTCGTTTTGTTACGCCCTGTTACTTTGGCATTGATTTTGTTGCACGGCGTTACAATGACACTGGGAGGGAGAGCCATTTCACTGGCTGAAGGAGGAGAGACACTGTGACGATTCCCCGTTTGCTGGTTGTTGATGACGATAAGGAAATGCGCACGATGATGACGCAATTTCTGCGTCAGAGCGGGTACATCGCCTTGCCCGCGTCCACCGAAGCCGAAATTCAGACCTTGATAAACGACAACCGCGTGGATCTGGTGCTACTTGATGTGATGCTGGGGGATGAAAACGGGGTCGAGATTTGCGCGCGCCTGCGCAAGGACCAAGATGTGCCGATCATTTTGGTCTCGGCGCTGTCGGCAGATCATCAGCGTATGGCGGGATATGAGGTGGGCGCAGACGACTATATCGCCAAACCGTTTAACCCGGATCTGTTGCTGGCCCGCGTGAAGGCCGTATTGCACCGCGCCCGCCGCAGCGCCTCCCTAATCTACCGTCGCAACACCGAAACATTCAGGTTTCAGGGCTGGATTTACGATGGCAAACGCGACGAGGTCCGTGCGCCTGACGGGGTGCAGGTGGCCCTGTCAAAACGGGAAACCGCCCTGCTCAAGGTGTTCTTGGCCAATCCGCATATCCCTCTGACCCGCGAAGAGATCGCTGCCGCGCTGGATGTTACCGGTGACAGCGGCGGCGATGCGGCAGGGCGGGCCATTGATGTTCTGGTCGGACGCCTGCGCACCAAGGTCGAAGTCAATCCCAAAGACCCAAAGATGCTGCGCACCGAGCGCGGTGTTGGCTATGTGTTTTCCACCGATGTTGAGGTCGAGGCCAGCTGATGACGCGCCCCCTCCCCTTGCGCCGGTTGGGCCAGATCTGGGTCTTGGCTGCGGCCCTCTCTGGTGTGATCTTCAGCGGCGTCTGGATTGGATCGTCGCGCGCATGGGACAAACATCTGACCCACAGCTTTATTGCCGGTTTTTCCTTGTACGAAGCGCTGCGTCAGGGCACGCCCTTGCCACAGGACATTCGCGCAGAGCCCCTGTCACACGAGCAATCAGCCCTTGCTGAGGCGGGGCGTTTTGAACGACTGGCCGACGCGCCGCACCCCGCCTATGTTACCAATCTGTCGATCCATTCCAGCAGCATCGACCCGTTGTTGGGCGACACGCTGATCCTTGCCATTGTCTCGGACCGGCTGCAGTACAAAGTGGGAGAGATCACCCCGCGTCCCAGGGCGAGTGCCGCAGAAAAGCTGGGCAATGTGACGCAAATCCTTGCAACGTATTGTTCGAACCCGGTGATCTACGCACGCTACGGTCTGGGCCCCTGGTTACAAATTGACGGCACAGCAGTCTGGGGTTGCAACGCGCGCCCGACCGACTGGCGCCTGCTGGCCGCAGTGGGGCTGTTTCTGACCCTGGCCATATTGCTGTCACAGGTTGTCCAGGTTTCCAGCCTGTTTGAGGCCTTTGCAAAACGTCTGCGTTCGCATCGCCGACTGGGTGGTCCGGAAAGTTACGAAAGCGACGGTCCATCCGAGTTGAAACAGGTTGTGGACGCGGTGAACCTTTACCTCGAGGCCGAACATGACAGCCTGTCGAAACGGGCGGTGGTCTTGTCTGGCATCAGCCACGATCTTGGGACGCCGGCCACCCGGTTGCGCCTGCGCGCCCGGCTGATCGAGGACACAGCCCTGCGTACAAAGCTGGAGGGTGACATCGACCAGATGACGGGCATGATCGAAAGCGTGCTGACCTACACCCGTGCTGAATTGAACTTGGAAGAACCACGCGAATTGTCGCTGTCGTCCCTGGTCGAAGCGTTAGTGGACGACTACCGCGATGTGGGCCACCCGGTCGAATTGATCGAAAACGCGCCGCTTGTGGTTCAGGGCATGGGATCCCTGTTCCAGTCACGCAAAGGCCAGGCCACCATCCCCCAAGATCGTCGTGTTATTGTCACTTGCCGTCCGGTGGGTCTGCAGCGCGCCTTGTCGAACCTGATCGACAACGCCATCAAATATGGCCGCACCGCGCGCGTGACCTTGCAGGCCGACAGCCGCAATGCCACCATTTTGATCGAGGACGAAGGCACCGAATTCACGCTGGATGACATCAACCGCATGATGGCACCGTTTCAGCGCGGTCATAACACCACCCAGGTCGAGGGAACCGGTTTGGGGCTGTCGATCGTGGCGACGATCCTTTCGATCCACGGCGGCAGCCTTGCGTTTGAACAAGGAGACGTGGGGCTGCGCGCACGCGTGGTTTTGCCGCGCTAGATGCGCTTTGGCCTTTTACCACCTTGTGAATTTGCAACGTCGACAATCAGATCATCATAAAAACCCACGCCACACGCAGCTTTGAGCGCAAATCGACGTTTTGGAACGTGCATCATTTACGTGTGCAAGCTTATTAAATTAGCAGCGCTCAGCTGATTGAGCACAAACAGCAACTGTAGTAACAGCATTTAAATGGAAGCCGCCTAATTCAGGAGCCCAATAGATCAGCCGTGCAGAGATGCGACAAATGAACCTGTCCCTTTGTGCTGCTGATGATCTTGCAAACCAAGCACGCTTGGTATACATCCGCATACAACGCGCTTGTCGCTGACTCGCCAGACCTGTCTTAGATTCAGTGGTCAAGCTTACCGAAACGCATATTCGTCGAGGCAGTCATGAGCTTGTACACAGACTACTTAAAAGAGATCGAAACGCGCAAAGAGCAAGGGTTGAACCCCAAGCCCATCGATGATGGTGCGCTGACCGCAGAAATCATTGAACAGATCAAGGACACCGGCAACGCGCATCGCGCGGACTCGCTGCAGTTCTTCATCTACAACACCCTGCCCGGCACCACGAGCGCCGCAGGTGTGAAGGCTGAATTTCTGAAAGAGATCATTCTGGGCACTGCCACCGTCGAAGAGATCTCGGTCGAATTTGCGTTTGAACTGCTGTCCCACATGAAGGGCGGCCCCTCGGTCAAAGTTTTGCTGGATCTGGCGCTGGGTGACGATGCTGGTATCGCCGCACAAGCGGCCGACGTTTTGAAGACTCAGGTTTTCCTCTATGAAGCCGACACCGACCGTTTGAAAGAAGCGCTGGACGCAGGCAATGCTGTCGCCAAAGACATCGTTGAGAGCTACGCAGCGGCCGAATTCTTTAACAACCTGCCCGAAATCGACGAAGAGATCGAAGTGGTCACCTATATCGCTGGCGAAGGCGATATCTCCACCGATCTGCTGTCTCCTGGCAACCAAGCGCACTCCCGTGCGGACCGCGAACTGCACGGCAAGTGCATGATCTCGGAAACCGCCCAGCAAGAGATCGAAGCGCTGAAGGTCAAACATCCGAATGCCCGCATCATGCTGATCGCGGAAAAAGGCACCATGGGTGTTGGCTCTTCCCGCATGTCCGGCGTGAACAACGTGGCCCTGTGGACCGGCAAGCAAGCTTCGCCTTACGTGCCGTTTGTGAACTTTGCACCGGTTGTTGCGGGCACCAACGGCATTTCGCCGATCTTCCTGACCACCGTTGGCGTGACAGGTGGTATCGGTGTGGACCTGAAAAACTGGGTCAAAAAGGTCGACGAGAACGGCGATCCGATCCTGAACAACGACGGCAACCCGGTTCTGGAGCAGAAGTATTCTGTTGAAACCGGCACCGTTCTGAAGATCAACACCAAGGAAAAGAAACTCTACTCTGCAGACGGCAGCGAAGAGCTGGTTGATATGGCTGGTTCCTTCACTCCGCAGAAGATGGAGTTCATGAAGGCCGGCGGTTCCTACGCCATCGTCTTTGGCAAGAAACTGCAAACATTTGCCGCCGAAGCGCTGGGTGTTGAGCTGAAGTCCGCCTTTGCACCGGCCAAAGAAATCAGCCACGAAGGCCAAGGCCTGACCGCGGTTGAGAAGATCTTTAACGCCAATGCACGCGGCACCACACCGGGCGCAACCCTGCACGCAGGTTCTGACGTACGCGTCGGCGTGAACATCGTGGGCTCGCAAGACACCACCGGCCTGATGACAATGCAGGAACTGGAAGCCATGGCGGCGACCGTTGTGTCCCCATCTGTTGATGGCGCCTACCAGTCTGGCTGTCACACGGCGTCGGTCTGGGACTTGAAAGCACAGGCCAACACACCACGTCTGATGCAGTTCATGAACGACTTTGGCCTGGTCACCGGCCGTGATCCCAAGGGCGCGTATCACCCGATGACCGACGTGATCCACAAGGTTCTGAACGACATCACCGTCAGCGACTGGGACATCACAATCGGCGGCGACAGCCACACCCGTATGTCCAAAGGCGTGGCCTTTGGTGCGGACTCTGGCACCGTGGCTCTGGCGCTCGCAACAGGCGAAGCTGCCATGCCAATTCCTGAGTCGGTCAAAGTGACCTTCAAAGGTGCAATGGCAGATCACATGGACTTCCGCGATGTGGTTCACGCAACCCAGGCGCAGATGCTTGAACAGCATGGCGACAACGTTTTCCAAGGTCGCGTTATCGAAGTGCACATCGGCACCCTTTTGGCCGACCAAGCGTTCACCTTCACCGACTGGACTGCTGAGATGAAGGCAAAAGCCTCTGTCTGCATCTCCAACGATGAAACCCTGATCGGCTCTCTGGAACTGGCGAAATCCCGGATCCAGATCATGATCGACAAGGGCATGGAGCACGACAACGGTATGCTGGCCTCGCTGCTGGCAAAAGCGGACGCGCGTATCGCTGAGATCAAGTCGGGCGAAAAGCCTGCGCTGGTTCCAGACGCAAACGCCAAGTATTTCGCCGAAGTGGTTGTTGATCTTGACGCCATCGTTGAACCGATGATTGCGGATCCGGACGTCAACAACGCCGACGTTTCCAAGCGTTACACCCACGACACCATCCGCCCTATCTCCTTCTATAAGGCTGAAAAGAAGGTCGACCTGGGCTTTGTGGGCTCCTGCATGGTCCACAAAGGCGACATCAAGATCGTGGCGCAGATGCTGCGTAACCTTGAAGTTGCCAACGGTAAGGTCGAGTTCAAGGCACCACTGGTTGTTACCGCGCCGACCTACAACATCATCGACGAGCTGAAAGAAGAAGGCGACTGGGAAGTTCTCCAGAAGTATTCCGGCTTTGAGTTTGACGACAATGCACCAAAGGAAAAAGCGCGGACCGAGTACGACAACATTCTGTACCTCGAGCGTCCGGGTTGTAACCTCTGCATGGGTAACCAGGAAAAAGCCGCCAAGGGTGACACCGTTCTGGCGACCTCTACCCGCCTGTTCCAAGGCCGTGTTGTGGCTGACTTGCCCGAGAAAAAGGGTGAATCGCTGCTGGGTTCGACCCCGGTTGTTGTTCTGTCCGCAATCCTGGGCCGCACGCCGACCCTGGAAGAGTACAAGACAGCAGTGGAAGGCATCGACCTGACCAAATTTGCACCGCCCCTCGACAAGAACGAAGCGGCAAAGTCGATGTTCTTCTAAGAACACGACAGCACCAAAAAGAAGGGCCGCGACGGAAACTCCGTCGCGGCCCTTCTTTTTGTTTCAGCACTGTCTCGAAACTCGCTGGATCAGATCAACTGACTAGGCAGTTTCTGTTTCCAATGCATAAGATCCGTCTTCGCCGTGCACTTCCTTGCCGGTGACCGGCGGGTTGAAGCAGCAGGCCATAACCAGCTCTTCATCGGCGCGCAGGATGTGGCGGTCGTGCTTGTCCAACGCGTACATAACGCCCGGCTTGATGTGGTGAGTTTCGCCAGTGGCGATATCAGTGATCGAACCGGTGCCCTGCATGCAATAGACGCTTTCAAAGTGGTTCTTATACTCAAACGTATGTTCGGAACCCGCCTCCAGAAAGGTGATATGGAACGAAAAGCCCATACCATCATCCGCCAGCAACATGCGCACGCTGGTCCATTGGGCGTCAGCCACCACACGTTCCCGCTGTTTTTCGATAATCTCGTTAAAGTCACGGACAATCATTGTCTTACTCCGCTGCAATTTTCTGGGTGCCAAGCACATCCTGTGCGGCCCCAATTAGGATATCGAGCCCGGCCTGCAGCTGCGCATCCGGGGTTGTCAGAGGGGCAAGAATTTTGACCACCTCATCCTCGGCGCCTGAGGTCTCGATAATCAACCCATTCTGGAAAGCACGACGGCAGATCTTGCCCGCCAGCTCCCCACAGCCCACATCGACACCGCGCATCATGCTGCGCCCTTTGAGGCGGGCACCGGGCACCATGTCAGCGATGGCTTGCAGGCCCGTTTCAACAATCAGTGCACGGCGTGCGATGTCCTGCTCAAACGCATCATCGGCCCAGAATTTTTCGATCGACACACGCGCGGTGACAAAGGCATGGGTGTTACCGCGAAAGGTACCGTTGTGTTCCGCTGGCCCCATCACGTCATGTTCCGGCTTCACGAGAACCAACCCCATCGGCAGTCCAAAGCCAGAGATCGACTTGGCCAGGGTTACGATATCAGGCGTGAACCCCATTCCTTCGAACGAGAAGAACTGGCCGGTGCGACCGCACCCCGCTTGGATGTCATCCACAATCAACAAGGCGCCTGCGTCCTTGGCCAGTTTCGCGATGCGCCGCAACCATTTTGGGCTGGCGGCGTTCAAGCCGCCTTCGCCCTGTACCGTTTCCAACAGGATCGCGGCTGGCGCATCCAGGCCCGAGGAGCGATCGTTCAGCATCGCCTCCAACAGCTCGGACGTGTCACAGCCCTGCCCCATATATCCATCAAACGGCATGCGGGTGACATTGTTGAGGCTGAGGCCCGCACCGCCGCGATGATAGCTGTTGCCGGTGGCAGCCAGGGCACCCTGAGTGACGCCGTGAAACCCGTTGGTAAAGGCGATCACATTGCTGCGTCCCGTGGCCTTGCGTGCGATTTTCATCGCCGCTTCCACCGCATTTGCACCGGTTGGGCCGGTGAACATCACCTTGTGGTCCATGTCACGTGGACGCAGGATCAACTGTTCAAAGCTCTCCAGAAACGCGCCCTTGGTATCGGTGTGCATGTCCAAACCATGCGCCAGACCATCTGCTTGCAAATGCTCAATCAGCGCGGCCTTCATATCCGGATTGTTGTGGCCGTAGTTCAGCGATGAACAGCCCGCAAGGAAGTCGATATAGTGTTGTCCGTCTTTGTCGGTCATTTGCGACCCGGAAGCCGCGGTGAACACGGTATCAAAACCGCGGCAATAGCTGCGCGCATCAGACTCGCGACGGGTGAAAATGGCTTTGGCGGAGGTATTCGTAGACATACGACCTCTTTCAGCGTTTGAGGGTAAAAAGATGTGCAAGGTGAAACCGGAGCCGCGCCCTTAGGCAGCGAGAGCCACTCGGTTTTTCAGCGAGATGGTGACCAGGTTCTCTGTCTTGTGCAGATCCTGAAAATGCTGCGCTTGTGTGTAGTAAGGAGTGATATCCAGCTGGCTGTCTTGCAATTTAGCAAACTTGCGAAACAGCGCCCATGAGGCGTCGTTTTCTGCCGTGATCGTGGTTTGAACACGGGTGACATTTTCACATTGGGGACGGCTGAGGATAGATTGCAACATTATCGCGCCAAGGCCACGCCCCCGCACAGCTTCGGCAACCGCGACCTGCCAGACAAATAACGTGTCAGGCTCGTTGGGCATCACATAGGCCGAGATCCAGCCCACCGCTTCTTGTGACTTTTCCGCAAGAACGCAGGTATCGGCGAAATGGTCACATTGGAGCAGATTGCAATACATTGAGTTTTCTTCAAGCGGCTTGCACGCGCGCACCAATTTCCAGACCTCGGCGCCATCTTTGGCGGTCGGTTGACGTAGGCTTGGCAACGCAATGCGTGCGAGGTCAGCGGGGTGTTGCATTTATCAGCTCTCCTAATCGCTTCGAGGGACGAAGTATCAGACATACGTCAAAACTTCAACGATCAAAGTATAAAGATCCCAAAAGCGACCACTTACCGCCACTTAACGCTCCAAGAGTCGCTATCAGACTTAAAAACACTTAGCTTATCTAATTACTTTTAAATTTGCGAAGCTTGAATCCAGCAGGTATACTTTGACAGCTAAAGTATTGGAGTTTGGATGGAACGGATTGACAGCAGCCTGATCGCCTTGCGCCGCATTGTGCGCGCAACTGAATTATTCGGCCGTGAGATCCGTCAGACCACCGGCGTCACTCCCACCCAGTTTCGCGTATTGCAGATCATCGCTGAAAACGGATTTGCAACCGCCAAAGCGATCTCGCTCCGGATGCGGGTCTCGCAAGGAACGGTTACGTCATTGGTGGATAAGCTGGTGCGTGAAGGTCTGGCCTTGCGTGAGAAATCCAGTCAGGACCGCCGCCAGATCAATATCCTGCTCACGGATGCAGGACGTGGTGTGATTGCAGACGCCCCGGATCCGCTGCAACAAAGGTTCGTGCGCAAGTTTGCGGCCATGGATGACTGGGAACAGGCCATGTTGGTCGCGGGACTAGAACGTGTGGCTGCCATGTTGGATGCCGAAGACATGGATGCCTCCCCGGTTCTGGACACAGGCGAAATTCGCCCAGCCTCATAAGGCCGCCCCTTAATCCATCACGAGCGAACACACGTACCTTGCCTCCAACGGAGTATTGCGGGCCGTCACAGTCTCGGCCTGCGTTGCGATCCCGGTGAACGTACTCCCAACGAAAAGGGGCCGCCTAATGGCGACCCCTTCCCTATCATCCGACTGGATGGCGTGACTTACATCATGCCGCCCATGCCGCCCATGTCGGGCATGCCGCCTGCAGGCGCGCCGCCGTCTTTGGACGGTTTGTCAGCAACCATCGCTTCGGTTGTGATCAGCAGACCTGCAACCGATGCCGCATCTTCCAGAGCGGTACGGGTTACTTTTGCAGGGTCGATCACGCCGAAGGAGAACATGTCGCCATATTCTTCGGTCTGTGCGTTGAAGCCAAAGGAAGTCTCTTCGCTTTCGCGAACTTTGCCCGCAACAACGGCACCGTCAACACCAGCGTTTTCAGCGATCTGACGCAGAGGCGCTTCGATTGCTTTGGACACGATCTTGATGCCTGCGTTCTGGTCAGCGTTTGCACCTTCCAGGCCGGCCAGTGCTTTGCCGGCTTGAACCAGAGCAACACCACCACCAACGATAACACCTTCTTGAACGGCCGCGCGGGTCGCGTTCAGGGCATCGTCAACGCGGTCTTTGCGCTCTTTTACTTCCACTTCGGTCATGCCACCAACGCGGATCACAGCAACACCGCCTGCCAGTTTGGCAACGCGCTCTTGCAGTTTTTCGCGGTCGTAGTCAGAGGTGGTTTCTTCGATTTGCGCGCGGATCTGACCAACGCGTGCTTCGATTTCTGCCTTTTCACCAGCGCCGTCCACAACAGTGGTTTCGTCTTTGGTGATCTGAACTTTCTTGGCGGTGCCCAGCATGTCCATAGTGACATTCTCAAGCTTCATGCCCAGATCTTCGGAGATCACTTGGCCGCCGGTCAGGATCGCGATGTCTTGCAGCATCGCTTTACGACGATCGCCGAAGCCAGGTGCTTTAACAGCTGCGATTTTCAGACCGCCGCGCAGTTTGTTCACAACCAGAGTTGCCAGCGCTTCGCCTTCAACATCTTCTGCAATGATCAGCAGAGGCTTTTGCGACTGGATCACAGATTCCAGCAGCGGAACCATAGCTTGCAGCGAAGACAGTTTCTTCTCGTGCAGCAGGATCATGCAGTCGTCGAGCTCTGCAGTCATCTTGTCAGGGTTGGTGACAAAGTAAGGAGACAGGTAGCCGCGGTCGAACTGCATACCTTCAACAACAGTTGTCTCGGTTTCCAGACCTTTGTTTTCTTCGACGGTGATAACACCCTCGTTGCCAACTTTCTGCATCGCGTCTGCGATTTGCTGACCGATTTCGGCTTCGCCGTTTGCAGAGATGGTGCCGACTTGTGCAACTTCAGCAGAGTCTGCAACTTCACGTGCGGAAGACTTGATGCCTTCTACAACTTTGGATGTCGCCAGATCGATGCCGCGCTTCAGGTCCATCGGGTTCAGGCCAGCAGCAACCTGCTTCAGACCTTCTTTGACGATGGCTTGTGCCAGAACGGTTGCGGTGGTGGTGCCGTCGCCTGCTTCATCATTGGTGCGCGAAGCAACTTCTTTCACCATCTGTGCGCCCATGTTCTCGAACTTGTCTTCCAGCTCGATCTCTTTGGCAACAGATACACCGTCTTTGGTGATGCGCGGTGCGCCGAAGGATTTGTCCAGCACAACGTTGCGGCCTTTGGGGCCCAGGGTCACTTTGACAGCATCTGCCAGAATGTTAACGCCACGCAGCATTGCATTGCGGGCGTCGGTATCGAATTTCACGTCCTTAGCGGCCATGTGTATTCTCCTATGGAGTAAATTAGCAGTGAAGGGTCAGGGGATCAGAACAAGCGCGGTCGCTTATTCGATGATGCCCATGATGTCGCTTTCTTTCATCATCAGCAGCTCTTCGCCGTCGACGGTGACCTCGGTGCCGGACCATTTGCCGAACAGGATCTTGTCGCCTGCGGATACAGCCATCGGGATCAGCTCGCCGCTGTCCTTACGTGCGCCTTCGCCAGTTGCAACAACAGAACCTTCAGAAGGTTTTTCTTTTGCGGAATCGGGGATGATCAGGCCACCAGCGGTTTTTTCTTCGCCTTCAAGGCGACGAACCAGAACGCGGTCGTGAAGCGGTTTCAATGCCATCTTTGCAGCTCCTTAAGCTCAAAGTTTGTTTCTCAAACACCCGTGCCATCCTTCTTGGAAGCAACGAGCACGGATCATTATCACTCACATGAGCTGAGTGATAACGGGAGGGAAGCTATGGCGGCTATTCGACACTGTCAACGGGTTCAAATGGAAAACTCTGTGACTTTTTTGTGCTGCGTCCCAGCCACAGCCTCGCGTTCGCCGTAAATCTTGCCAAAGGTCCTTGGGCCGTTAACCTTTTGAACGTGTCGCGAGCCTTTTAGCGCCCCCAAACTGCGCTGTTTGTCGGCGAAGGTAGGACGAATCAATTGCCCGCTGCGCGAACAAACCAGGGGAGTGAGGTGCGTTCAGTCCACCAAATCGCCGCAATTGTGCTGTGGAAAAGTCATCTTCTAACCGAAATTTCAGCAAAATTTGTCGCGCCGATGAGCGGACCGAAACAATGGCCGTTAAATTTGCGATAATGTTTCAATTTCAGAGGGTTGATATGTCCCCAAAGTCCTTAATAATAGGTGTATGAGCGGCGGTATACAGCGTTGCTTGAGACTATACGGAATTTCACAAAGTCATTTTCATATCGAAACAAGAGAGGGCTTTTGCCCTCTCTCTTTCGTTATGCGCCCAGTACTCTCAGCTGTCTCTAATCGGCGCTATGCGCCCAATCGGCCAGGCCTCGTTCCCCGGCTTCACTCAGCGCATAGACACCCGTCTTAACCCGCTCAAACCAACCGTAATGGTTATCCGCCATAATCCGCGTGGCTTTCGGGATCTCTGCCTCTTTTGCGACCACCGCCCCCTTGGAGGGCCCATTCTCCGCCAGATAAGTCGCGCAGGCCAGCGCGTCCTGACGATAGGCCGTGACAATACCATGGCGCGTCGCACCGCCTTGATTAGGATCTCCACGCAGACGTTCAAACTCTCGCAAGAGCCGCGTCTGTTTCACCTTGGATTTTCGCGGAGCATAAGGTCCCGGATCACATTGCACTTCGGCGCGTCCATCATTCAAAACCGTGATAAGCCCGAGCCCCAACCGTCGGCACATCGCCAAATTGTCTCGCAATTGGCGCCGTGCCTGCCGCCCCGTGGGACGCGGCACAGCAATATAGACCAGATCCGTGACCGCCAGTCGCGAGATCGCCTGGTGAAATAAAGACAGCGAAAACCGCAGCTTCAGTTCAACAATGATCGGAGGCTCGTCTCCCCGGCGCGCGACCACATCTGCGGCGCCCACTTCGCCCTTCACCACATAGCCCTGATGTTCCAACAGGGTTTTAACGGGCGCATAAAGCTGGTCTTCACGGTTCATGGGCGATGATTGGCAGGTTGAAGAGATCGTGACAAGCCATCGTGCTATCCCCCCTTGCAAAACGCGCTTATTGGCCGTTAGCTCAAAGGACTTTATGAGCATTGAGATTACCTATGAAAAAGTTCCTGCTGGGTCTCGCCTTTGCGCTACAGGGCACCGCTGCCCTTGCCGCCTGCAAAGGTGTGGATTACCGCGACCACCTACCGCCTTCGGTGGCCACACGCCTTGACCGGCAGATGGCCGCGACACCCTTTGCAAGGGGCAATCATTGGGTCGCGCGTAAAGGTGACAAGACGCTGCATATTGTTGGCACCATGCACAGTGGAGACCAGCGCATGGCGGCTGTAATGCGCAACCTGCGCCCGGTTATTGCCGATGCTGATGCCGTCTATTTTGAGGTCACAGGGCGTGAGGTTGCCTCGTTCCGGCAGGATTTCATCAAAAACCGCGATGCATTCTTACTGCCCAAAGAGGGGACGCTGTCCCAAGTCATGTCGCAAGCGGGGTGGCGTCAGTTCCAACTTTACGCCAAGGCCGCCGGGCTTGACCTCAAGGCGGTGGAACGCTTGCAACCCTGGGCGATCAGCACATTTTTGGTCCAAAACGGCTGCCGTCCAACGGGGTTTGGCGTCCGGCGTGGCTTGGATGATCGCATCGAAAAATTTGCCATCCGCAAGCGCATCCCAATTGGCGCGCTTGAAAGCGTCGAAACCAGCCTTCAGGCGATGGTGCGCATCCCTGTCCGCGATCAAGCCAGAATTCTGGAAAACGACATCGCACTGCTGCTCTCGCAGCGACCCGAAGACGCCACTGCAACCGAAGCCTATTTCGACGAGAGTGTCTGGCAGGCGTTTTTGCTGCTGCCGTGGATTACGCAACAATATGTCGACACGCCCCCACGTGAGCTGGAACGGTTGAACAAGACCTTGAACGACAGCCTGCTGACCTGGCGCAATCGCAAGTGGATGAACACTTTGCTGAATGTGCATGGGGACACGGTAGTTGTTGCCGTTGGCAGCGCGCATCTTCCGGGAAACAGCGGTGTTTTGAACCTGTTAAAACAACGCGGTTACAAATTGGAGCGCGCCGCATTTTGATGCGTTCTCCTGACCACCCAAGAGGTTTCAATGTTTAAACGTATCACGGCCGCCCTTGCACCGCTTCTTTTGGTGCCGGGACTGGCGCTTGCGACCTGCAACGGGCAGGATTTACGCAGCTCCCTTTCCGCGCAAGATCGTGCAGCAGTGGCCAAAACCATGGCCAACGTCCCCTTTGCCGAGGGCAACCATTGGCTGGCTAAACAAGGTGAACGCACGATCCATCTGATCGGAACCGTGCATATTTCGTCGGATCGGCTGGACCCGATCACCCAAAACCTGCAGCCGGTGATCGCTGGCGCGGATGTGTTGTTGCTTGAAAGCACGCCGGATAAGATCGCCCAGATGCAGGATCATCTGGCACGCGATCCAAAACTGACCTTTATCACCGAAGGCCCTACTCTGATTGATCGCCTGCCCGCGGGGGATTGGGAAATCCTGTCACAAAAGGCCAAGGAAGCGGGCATTCCGTCATGGGTCGCCGCAAAAATGCGCCCCTGGTTCCTGGCAACCGCCCTGTCGCTACCAGCCTGCCTCCGGGCCGATCCCAATATCGAACACGGGCTTGATAAACGCCTTGCGGCCGCAGCAAAGGCCGCAGATGTTCCCACCGCCTCGTTGGAAGATCCACTGGATGTGATCCGCATGTTGGACCGCGACCCGCTTGAAGAACAGCTCCGCCAGATGCGCCCCTATATTGCATTGATTGGTGGCGGCGAAGATGGCGAGGACGGCATTGCCACCATGTTGGCCGCCTATTTTGATGAACGGGTGGCGGAGTATCTGGAAATCAGCCGCACTGAATTTCTAACCGGGTCAACTACCCCTCCTGCCGAGGCCGAGAAAATCTGGACCGAGCTAATGGCGCGTCTGTTGAAAGAGCGGAATACCGCATGGATACCCGTGATCGAGGCCCATGAAGGAAATTCGATCGTCGTGGCCGTCGGCGCCCTGCATCTGCCCGGTGAATTCGGTCTGCTGAACCTGTTGTCGGATGCGGGTTATACAATCGAGCGGGCCGCGTTTTAGGCACGGCATCCAAACCAGAAAAAGGGCGCGCAGCCAAAAACTGCACGCCCTTTCCTGCTTGAGCAGAGGTCGGGAGTTAATCCCCGTCGGCCACCCCTGCTGCACGCAGACGGGCGCGCCGGGCACGGTAGCTGGGCAGCACCACCAGAATGGCCGCCAACACCAACAGGCCCAAGGTCATCGGACGTTCCCAGATAAACGCCACCCCATCATACAGCTGCATGGAGCGGGCAAAGTTGTCCTCCATCATACCGCCCAGAATGAAGCCGATCAAAAGCGGCGCCAGCGGATAGTCGGCAAATTTCAACGCCGTGGCACAGACACCAAATCCCACCAGCAACAACAGCTCGGTTGCATTGTTCTGGCCGATATAGGCCCCCATCAGGGTAAAGAACAAAATGAACGGGATCAGGTAGTTGCGCGGAACCGACAGGACTTTGGCGATATAGGGGATCAACGGCAGGTTCAGGATCAACAGAACCAGATTGCCAATGAACATCGACATGATCACCGCCCAGAACACTTGCGGTTCATCAATCATCAGGCGCGGCCCCGGTGTCACATTCAGCGCAATCAACGCACCCAAAAGGATCGCCGTGGTGCCCGACCCCGGAATACCAAGTGTCAAAAGCGGTACAAAGGACCCCGTACAGGCGGCGTTATTGGCGGTCTCTGGCGC
This sequence comes from uncultured Paracoccaceae bacterium, assembly GCA_947497985.1. Classification (GTDB taxonomy): domain Bacteria; phylum Pseudomonadota; class Alphaproteobacteria; order Rhodobacterales; family Rhodobacteraceae; genus Epibacterium. The sequence continues at coordinate 7,159 of CANMIX010000006.1, read as the reverse complement.
AGCAAGCCCTTTGATGGAGCCTTTGCCGAATTCATCCTGCTCTTCCTTGGTGGCGATATTGCGCTCCAACGCATAGCCCAAGAAACTGGCGATGGTCGCACCGGCCCCTGGTAGAACCCCGATGAAAAAACCCTGCAAAGACTGGCGGCCAATTACGGGTGCGATGGATTTGGCCTCTTTGCGGCTGATCCGCAGATCCGAGATTTCGCCGCTGTTGCCGCTCATCTCTTTCTTTTTCAAAACCAGAAACAGCGCCTCAGGCAGGGCAAACATCGCCATTGCCAAAGTGATAAAGCCAAAGCCCGATTGCAGATCCATAACCCCCATGGTGAAGCGTGGCAGATTGAACAATGCCCCCTCACCCACGGTGGCCATGATCAACCCCAAAAGGGTCATCAACATTGCCTTGGCCACCTGCCCCGTGCCCGCAAAAGCCGCAATGGCCGACAGACCCACAACCATCAATGCGAAATATTCGGACGAGTGGAACAACAGCGCCACCGACGACAACGCAGGTGCAAAGATCATCAACAAAATCGCACCAATGGTGCCGCCTGCAAAGCTGGAGATCGCGGCAATGGTCAGTGCCTTCCCGGCCTTACCCTGACGCGCCATCGGATAGCCGTCAAAACTGCTGGCAACGGTGCCTGCAACCCCTGGAGCATTCAACAGGATCGACGAGGTCGAGCCGCCAAAGATCGCGCCGTAATAAACGCCCGCAAGCAGGATCAACGCGGCCGATGGGTCACCCATGGAGATCGCCACGGGGATCATGATCGCGATGATCGACATCGGGCCAAGACCCGGCAACATGCCGATGAATGTACCAATCAGACAGCCTGCGATAACCATCAACAGGTTCTGAAACGAGAGGGCCGTTTGCAGCCCGATCAAAAGTCCTTCGAGCATATCAGCCTCCTATGAAACCGGGCAGCGGACGCAGATAGATCCCCAGCACTTGCTGCACCAGATACCACACCACAAAGGTCGCAATACCCGCCACCACCGCCATGACGATCCAGCGGCGCTCACCAAGGATGGCGGAGCCCAGCATTAAAAACGCGATTGTTGAAAACAAAAAACCAAGCGGGCGCAGACACAGCGCATAGGCCACCATCAGCCCCAACAGTAAAAGCGCCTGACCGATGTGATAATCGCCGAGGCGGCGGTAGTCGATTTCGCCAATCTTAGCTTCGCCTTTTTCAAGGCCCAACAGAATGGTCAACGACGCGACAATTCCCAAAATCGACAGCACTTTTGGAAATGTGCTGGGCCAGATGGGCGCGCGTTTCATAAAGGGTGCAAGACCTGCGTCCATGGTGAACCACGCCGCATAGCCATAGGCCAGGCAAATGCCCAGCAGCACCAAGGCGATCCAACGATCAAGTGCCATTATTCCCCTCCCCGTGGGATAAAAGAAGGGCGGGAGTTTTCGTCCCGCCCTAGGTTTGTTTTTTCAAAGGTCGTGCCTAGGGTTGTTCGCGATCAGAGGAAGCCAAGCTTCTTCATCAGGTCGCCAATGGTCTTTTCCTGATCTTCCAGGAAGGCTTTGAAGTCATCGCCTGAATTGTGGATGTTCACCCAACCATTGCGCGCGCGCACCGCTTCCCACTCGGGGGTGTCATACATCTTGGCAATGGCATTCTGATAGGACGCCACTTTATCCGCGGGCAAGCCAGGCGCGCCAAAGAACCCACGCCAGTTTACAAAGCTGGTGTCGATGCCCTGTTCTTTCATGGTCATCGCATCAGGCGCCGCATCCACGCGCTCGTCTGAAGTAACGCCGATGATTTTCACTTCGCCTGCGGCTGCCAGATCAACCGCTTCGGAGAAGCCAGTGGACAGGGCTGCGATTTCGCCAGACAGCAGCGACGCCATGGCTTTGCCGCCCGCGTCGTAGGGGATGTATTTCACGCCCAGCGCGTCTTTGCCGGCGGCTTCCATCACCATGGCCGCAACCAGGTGATCCATGCCACCCGGAACCGAGCCACCACCGATGGCGGTTTTGGACGGGTCGGCGTCATAAGCCGCCAGAAGGTCCGCCATTGAGTTGATCGGGCTGTCTTTGCCAACCACAATCGCGGCGTAATCCCCAATGGTGCCTGACACCAGGGTCAGATCACGGAAGTTGTGTGGAAACACGCCGGTCAGCGAGCGGATCACGATGGGGGTGGAATTCACCATCAACGTGTCATGGTTGCTGTCGGCGTTCTCAATCAAGAAGCCAATGGCCTTGCCGCCACCACCGCCGGACATGTTCTCGTAAGATGCGGTGCCAACAAGCCCAGCGCCAGTCAGCGCTTCGCCGGTTCCACGCGCGGTGCCGTCCCAACCACCACCGGCGCCGCCGGGGATCAGGAAGTGGATGCTGTCGAGAACTTTTTCTTCGGCAAATGCTGGTGCGCCAAAAGACAGCGTTGCGATAGCAGAAGCCAACAGGGCGCGGCGGCCCAGTTTGAATGTCGTCATAATTTCCTCCCATTTGACAACTGGTCGCAAGGCGACACAATCGTCGGGACATTGTTCACGTGAACCTGACACAAACCTGTCGCGCCTTGGGAGGGGCGGAATGTTCGATGAAATTTCTTCTGGTCGAAGACAATCTGGATCTCGCAAACGCCGTCACGTCACGCATGTTGATGGATGGCCATGTTGTTGATCATGCAGAGAAAATAGAAGACGCAAAACTGTTTTCAGACACTGGTGAATATGACCTGATCCTGTTGGACATAATGTTGCCCGATGGCGATGGGCGCAGCTTTCTGGAACATCACCGGGCCAAAAAACGCGACACACCTGTCATCGTTCTGACTGCCCGTTCGCAGGTTTCTGACAGAATCAGCCTGCTCGATCTGGGCGCCGATGACTACATGACCAAACCCTTTGACCACGCCGAATTGCAGGCACGGGTGCGGGCAGTGTTGCGCCGCAACCACGGATCGTCGCAGCCGGTGATCACTGTAGGCGATGTCAGTTTCGACCCCGTAGCAGGTCAAATGCGGGTGAAGGGCGCGCCAGTAAAACTGCGCAACCGTGAACTGCGTCTGTTTGAATTGTTGATCAACGCACCCAATCAGATCTTCTCAAAACAAAAGCTCTGTGATCGGCTTTTTACCTTTGACGAAGACGTCTCGGAGAACGCGATTGAGGTCTATATCGGGCGGCTTCGCAAACATCTGGAACCTTCATCCGTGACCATCACCACCCATCGTGGGCTGGGCTACAGGCTGGATCAGCGATGAAGGATCGGCGCGAAGGCAAGGTGAACACATCCGGGTCGCTGCGCAATACGCTGATGGTGTCGCTGATTGGTGGCGCGGTTGTGCTGGCGGTGATCCTCTATCTGGTGGTGCGCACCTATGCGGCACAAATCGCGCAATCCACACAGGACAGGATCCTCAGCGCGTCGATCACCTCCATTCTGGATGCGGCGGCCATTCGCAATGACACATTATCGGTCGAACTGCCTTATTCCGCCTTCTCGATCCTGTCGACACAGGCAGATGACCGGTTTTTCTATGCAATCTATCAGGATGGGGAATTCCTGTCCGGTTATGATCGAATGGTCCATGCGCAAACGCCCCCCGGCGAGGTGCGGTTTGAAAGCGGACGCTATGATGGATCTGACCTGCGTATTGCCACCGCCTCGCGCCGATTGGTTGGAGGGAGCGAGCGCACAACATTGAGCGTCACAGTCGCTCAGACACAGGAAAACCTGGCCGGTGTGTTGAACCGGATTTCCCGCAATGCCGCGCTTTTGGGGTTTGGCTTCTTTGCCCTGATGACCCTGCTGTCCCTATGGCTGACCTATGCCACAATCACCCCCCTCACCCGTTTGGCCGCATCTGTACAGCGACGCGGCGCCGAAGATCTGCGCCCGGTCGCCGCCCCAGTCCCGGCCGAGATGGCACCGTTGGTCGGTGCGCTCAACAGCTTTATGGGGCGGTTGTCCCATTCGCTGGACCAGTCAGAAGAATTTATCGCCGAAGCCGCCCACCGGGTGCGCACCCCCTTGGCAACGGTACGGTCCTATGCCGAGACAACGCTGCAACGCGTAGACAAGCTGGAAAACCGACAGGCCCTGCGGTCGATGGTGCGCGCTATTGACGAAAGCTCGCGCGCGGCCGGCCAATTGCTGGATCACGCCATGATCACCTTTCGTGCGGATCATCTGAACAAGGAAACCCTGAACCTGACCGAACTGACGCAAGAGCTGATCCAGGCCATGCGCCCCATCGCCGAGATGAAGGATGTCGAACTGGATCTAATGGCCCACGACGATGTGCAGACCGAAGGCGATGCAATCCTGATACAGAACGCCATGCGCAACCTAATCGACAACGCGCTGAAATACGCTCCGTTCGAGACCGCGATCACCGTCAAAGTATTAGCCAACCCGACGCGGATAAAAGTGCGCGACTACGGCCCCGGCTTTCCGGTGGAAGAGATCGACGAACTGGCCACCCGGTTTAGGCGCGGCACCAATTCTGATGGCATCATCGGATCCGGTCTTGGGCTGACCATTGCCTCTGATGTGGCGACGGCCCATGGGGGATCATTGATCCTGACCAACCCTGCGGAGGGCGGCGCATGCGCTACTTTATCACTTTAATTCTGGCCCTTTACTCCAGCCTGGCCCAAGCGCAGAACTGGGAGGACCAACACTATTTTGGCAGGCCGAACGCGGCCGAGACCCTGCGTGTTCTTTCCAGTACTGACACCGCCTATGTGTCTGGCATGATCGACGGGTTTGTCGCCGAGAACCCTGATCTGGGGGTAGAATATCTGGTCACTGGCACCCAAAATCTGAACCGGGTCATGCGCGAAAATCCGGGCAGGTATGATCTGGTGATCTCAAGCGCGATGGATCTGCAGATCAAGCTGGTGAACGACGGTTTTGCCACCCAGTTGAAAGACGTCGCCTCACCCGATTGGACCCATTGGCGTAGCAGCCTGTTTGGGTTCACGGCCGAACCCGCCGCCATTGTGTTGCATAAATCGGTACTGGCCAACCACTCCGCACCCGAGACACGGCAAGATCTAATCCGGCTGTTACGCGCCGAACCCGAGTTGTTTCGCAACCGTGTTGCCACCTATGACATCCGCAGCTCGGGCCTTGGTTATCTGTTTGCCGCGCAGGACGCGCGCACCTCTGAGACCTATTGGCGTCTGTCCGAAGTCATGGGCGGGCTGGGCACCCGTCTCTATTGCTGTTCCGGTACCATGATTGATGCGGTGGCACGTGGTGAGATACTGGTCGCCTATAATGTCCTAGGCAGCTACGCGGCAGCCCAGGCGCAGGACCACCCACAGATCGAGGTGATCGTTCCGTCGGACTTCTCCACCACCATGATGCGTACGGTTCTGGTGTCGCGTCAGTCGGACAATCAGCTCAGCGCCCGCAATTTTGTCGCCTTCATGTTGGATCACTTTGCCAGCCCCACATCTGCGGAGACACCACAGCTGCCGCAACTGTTGTCGCGGGAAGGGCAAGAAAACAGGCAGGTCATCCCCTTGGAGCCTGCCTTGATGATTTACCTCGACCGGTTGAAACGTCAGGCGTTCACCCGCGAATGGGAAAGCGCGGTTATCCAATAGGTTCGCATGCAAGCCACCTTTTGAGCCAACACAGCCGCATCAGGTCTGGGCTCAGTGTGCGTGAGCTTGACCCGCCAACACATTTACTGACGTAAGTTAGGCGATTGTTTGCAACTCAGGTCACTCCAATTGTTTTGCGGCCCGCATCAAAAATGTGTCGAAACGGCGAAACCGGCACTTGCAAACTGACTTTGGTGCGATCCATCACCACAGACGTTCGAAATCTTTTGACGTTCGTGTCATTGAAGAACAGCCGTTGTATCAGCTCCTGATATTGTTCCATGTTCTTGGCCATTGCGATCAGAGCAAAGTCCGCTTCACCGGTAATGTAGTAACACTGCAGGACCTGAGGCTCTGAATGAATTTTGCGGCGGAAAGTGTCTAGGATGTCGATCCGCTCACGCTCCATTTCTACCAAAATCAAAAATGTCATCTCTTGACCGACCGTCAGTAAGCTGTTCTGACATTTACTGCGCGCCCCATTGAGTGAGTTCTTGTGCACCATATTTGGTGTCACGGGTTTGACAGCATACGAATCAGTATAGGCACCGCAAGTGTTAACTCAGGCGAAAAATAGTTATTTCCCATTCTTTACAGTCACTTCAGCATACTGCAGCATTGACAGTAGACATTTTTCCGGCTCGTGCGGTCACTACTCACATGTGAATGCCAAAGTAGCGCGATTATTAGCTTCCAGAAAATTGCAGCGAGCCCAGTGCACGGCTACAAGTGCTTCAAGACAAACTAGGAGCTTGGCAAGGCCAATTGGTATACAGCGGACCTGCACTTTGGCCATTCGCGGATCATCGAGTTTTGCAAGCGCCCATATAAATCCACCGAAAAAATGAACACCACGATCATCCAAAGCAGCGTCTCTTTTGATGATGACCTATGGATTCTCGGCGATTTTGCCTTTGGTCAGGCAACCGATTCTCAAAAGTTCGAGAATTGCTTTCACCAGTTCCCGGGTCGCAAGCATCTGATTGTTGGAAATCACGACGACGAAGCGGTGGCGATGTTACCGTGGACCAGCATATCAGACCTCAAGGAAATCAAGGACGGCGAACAATCACTTGTGCTTTGCCACTATCCCATGATCACTTGGAACAGCGCGCGTCGTGGAGCGCTACATCTGTTCGGTCATGTTCATGACCAATGGCCAGGATCGCGCAATGGCGTCAATGTCGGAGTGGATCAATGGGGCTTCAAACCAGTGCGGATTTCTGACATCCAACGTCGCGCAAAAAAGCTGCCAGTCAACAAGCATTGGGCTGACGTCGAACACGGGAATTCGCTAGACTAAATGGCTGCAAAGCCTACAGCGCTTGCGTAAAGTCAACCTACGCTACCAATTCAAAAGGTAAAGGTTTTTGATGTTGGCCGGGCTTGGCGCAGCATTGCAAACGCCTACTGGCAAGATACATCGCAGCTGATTGACTTTCATGGTGCTACATCCGTTGTTTCAATAAATTTCCCCCGAAGCATGGCCTTCCCCCACTGAAGTGGTCCTCCGCTATGTTTAGTAAAACGGAGGAAACACATGGCCAACAAGCGACCGAAG
>CANMIX010000005.1 GCA_947497985.1 uncultured Paracoccaceae bacterium | reverse complement strand
GAAACCATCGTCCAGATGGACCCAAGGCCGGTCATGCACTAACAATCAAATTGGACCACTCAGGTGGGGCTGACCAAAGGCAAAAGACGACGCGCCTCGTCCAAGAAACCTTTCGAGCAGCAAAAGAAGAGATGTCTTGCCACAGTTGTTCTTGCCAATAACTAGTGAAAGATCATCCTCCAGATCGAGGCGTATATCTTTGAGTAACCTAAAATTTCTAATTTCAACCTTTGAAATTTTCATTTGTTATACCTTGGTTGAGTCAATGAACTCATCATAGACCAGCCGACAAAAAACGATAGACCGTTCTGGCTGTATGTGTGCCAGCGAATGCACTTGGATGACCGGGCCGCGAAGGTCAGCTTTGCGAAATTGGTGACCCAGACTGAACTCGCAGTGAAAGCCCAGCTTCCGCTGCGTTTATTGAAACAGCGGCGCCTTTAGTCCCCTACCTTCACGTTCGCCAGTCGCAGCCAGAATTTGCAACGGCCTCGGATGATACCCGAGGCCAATCTTCCGTATCACCTGTCAAAATGACCTATTGAAACGTTTAGGTCATGTCGCGTGAAACGCCACAACAACAGGGCCCCATCAGCTTAGCCGCATTTGGAATGTCCACAGCTGTTGCATGTCATACACCCCTCAACCATCTGCAAAGTGAACTCACCACAGGATGGGCAGGCTTTGCCCGGGCGTTGGTCGAGGTTCACGACCTGCGCTTGCGGGTCGGATTTTAGCCCCATGCCTTCGCCTTCGATGAAGCCGATCTTGACCATATGGGTCTCGATCACGCCGCCGATGGCTGCAAGGATTGATGGGATGTATTTACCTTTGACCCAGGCACCGCCCCGTGGGTCGAACACCGCCTTCAGTTCTTCAACTACAAAGGACACGTCACCGCCGCGACGGAACACGGCTGAGATCATCCGCGTCAGGGCCAGTGTCCAGGCATAGTGCTCCATGTTCTTGGAGTTGATGAAGACTTCAAACGGGCGTCGGTGGCCTCCGATGACCACATCGTTGATGGTCAGGTAGATCGCGTGCTCAGAGTCCGGCCACTTCAACTTGTAGGTCGACCCTTCCAGGCTTTGTGGACGGTCCAGCGGCTCGGACATATAGACAACGTCTGCGCTCTCAGTGACTTGCGGAGCCTCTGCGCCCTCCCCCGGTGCCTTCTCGCTGCTCTCGGAGACGGACAGCACGGAACCTGTCACATCGTTGGGGCGATACGTCGTGCAGCCTTTGCAGCCCTGATCCCAGGCCTGCATGTAAACGTCCTTGAAATCATCAAAGGAGATATCTTCCGGGCAGTTGATGGTCTTGGAGATCGAGCTGTCGATCCACTTCTGCGCCGCCGCTTGCATCTTGACGTGGGCCGCGGGTGCGAGGGTCTGTGCGTTCACAAAGTAGCTGGGCAATTCCGCATCGGCGCCAAATTTGTCACGGAACATTTTAACCGCATAGTCGACCACCTCTTCTTCGGTGCGGCTGCCGTCCTTTTGCAGAACCTTGCGGGTATAGGCATAAGCAAAGACCGGCTCGATGCCCGAGGACACGTTGCCCGCATAAAGGCTGATGGTGCCGGTTGGTGCGATGGACGTCAGCAACGCGTTGCGGATGCCGTGTTCGCGGATCGCATCACGCACGTCATCGTCCATGTTCATCATATTGCCGGACGCCAGATATTTATCTGCATCAAACAGCGGGAACGCGCCCTTTTCCTTAGCCAGATCCACCGACGCCAGATAGGCGGCGCGTGCAATCGCGTGCAGCCAGCGGTCGGTCTGACGCGCCGCTTCGTCGGTGCCATATTCCAGCCCCAGCATCAGAAGTGCATCCGCCAGCCCCGTAACACCAAGGCCAATCCGACGCTTGTTCTGGGCTTCCTGCGCTTGGGCTTCCAGCGGGAATTTCGACACGTCGACAACATTGTCCATCATGCGAACAGCGGTTGCGACCAGTTCTTGCATGGCCTTTGGGTCCAGCTCGGCGTTTTTCTCAAACGGGTTGGTCACCAAACGTGCAAGGTTGATCGAGCCCAGCAAACAGGCCCCATAGGGGGGCAGCGGTTGCTCACCACAGGGGTTGGTGGCGCAGATGTTTTCGACGTAGTTCAAGTTGTTGGCTTTATTGATACGATCAATGAAGATCACGCCCGGCTCGGCATAGTCAAAGGTGGCTTGCATGATCTTGTTCCACAGATCACGTGCCTGAACTGTGTGATAAACCTTACCGCCGAAGGTCAGCTCCCAAGAGCCATCGGCTTTGACCGCTTCCATGAAGTCATCGGTGACCAGCACTGACATGTTGAACATACGCAGACGGGCCGGATCAGACTTGGCTGTGATGAAATGTTCAATATCCGGGTGATCACAACGCATGGTCGCCATCATTGCGCCACGGCGCGACCCTGCCGACATGATGGTCCGGCACATCGCGTCCCAGACATCCATAAACGACAACGGGCCAGAGGCGTCCGCTGCCACGCCTTTGACGTCCGCGCCACGGGGGCGAATGGTTGAGAAGTCATAGCCGATACCACCGCCCTGCTGCATGGTCAGCGCGGCTTCTTTCAGCATGTCAAAAATGCCACCCATGCTGTCTGGTACTGTGCCCATCACAAAACAGTTGAACAGCGTCACCTGACGCGCGGTGCCCGCACCTGCGGTGATGCGACCGGCGGGCAGATATTTGAAATCTTCCAACGCGTCATAGAATTTTGCTTCCCAGGCCTCAGGATCGGTTTCAGCACGTGCAAGATCGCGCGCGATCCGACGCCAGCTGTCCTCGACCGTGACATCGATCGGGCTACCGTCAGCCTCTTTGAAACGGTATTTCATATCCCAGATCTGTTCGGCGATGGGGGCAGCAAAGCGGGTCATACAGCGGTTCCTATGAATCAGCGGATGGGTTTGGTGACGGCGTCGATACTACAGACTTCACAAAAATCTCAACGTGGAAAATGGCAGTCGTTAGGATTTTCTTGACGATTGTACCACAAGACCTTGTTTCCACCAAACACCGACCTACAATATAGAGCCGTTACTTGGGACGACTCTGTGGGGAAGCTGTGGATAAGACTGTCAATCTCGTAAAGCTCTCTGTGGGCACCGAAAGCGTAGAAACTTTAGCCGATTGGCAAAACCTGCATGCAGCGCGCTGGCCGGACGGCCTGCCCCGCCATGTTACCCGCATGTGGCCCAAGCGGGAGAGCGAGATCGTGAACGGCGGATCAATCTATTGGGTGATCAAAGGTCAGATCCAATGCCGCCAGCGCATCCTGCGGTTGGAAGAGGTCTTTGGCGAAGACGAGGTGCGCCGTTGTGCCATTGTATTGGAGCCGGAAATTCATCTGACACAGACTGCACAGAAACGCCCCTTCCAAGGATGGCGCTATCTGAAGGTCGAAGACACGCCCGCCGACCTCTCGGGCGCGCGTCGTGAAGAAGAGCCCCTGCCCCCGGAATTGTCACAGGCCCTGGCAGAAATCGGCGTTATCTAATCTATCTTTGCAGATCGCAGCTCGGGGGGCGTACACTCACAGTGTTTTAACTGCGCTAGGAAAGCGGCTCCATGCCCCTCGCTCTTTACACCTTTGGCCTGTTCCGTACGCCTGCGGATGATCCCGCAAATGACGGGTTTTACGCATTAAACGACCTCGTATTTGACGAGGTGGACACGGCTCCCGGTTTTATTGCGCGGTCTGGATATGCCATGGACGATGGCACCACTCCGTGGGGATCCGAGGTCTATCCTCCGTTTTATCAGGAACGCGGTGATGGCTGGTCTCCGGCAACGCTGTCGTTGTGGGAGGATCTCGAATCGATCCTGGCCTTCACCTATGGTGGCCTTCACAAAACTGCGGTGAAGCGCGGCTCGGAGTGGTTTCAGGACGGGGCGTGGCCACCGCTGGTTCTGTGGTGGCACAAGACGCAGCCCGCCTACCCCACATGGGCCGAGGGCGTTGAACGCTATATGCGGCTTCATACCCATGGCCCAACCGCCACCGCGTTCAGTTTCAAGACAGCGTTTACTCTGGATGGCAAACCGCTGCAGGTAGACAGCCAGCGTGTTCGGGCGTTGAAACGGGATCTGAGCTAGAGTGCGGCACTGATCGCCTCCCAGAGTTCCTCAACCGGTTCCACCCCAATCGACAAACGGACAAAACCCGGATCAACCGCATCCCCCCAACGGGCGCGCCGCTCGGCCGATGTGTGTATGCCACCAAAAGACGTCGCAGGCCGGATCAACGGGCATGTGTTGATAAAGGTTTCGGCGGCGGCTTCATCCTTTAAGGTCATGCCAATCAAGAACCCAAAACGCGCGCATTGGCTCTGTGCCAGATTATGCGCGGGATCTTGCGGCAGGCCCGGATAACGCAGGTGCCTGAGCGCGGGATGATCGGCCAGACGCGTGGCCATCACCTCGGCGGTCGTGCACATACGATCAAAGCGCACCTCAAGCGTTTCCAAACCCCGATGCAACAGCCAGGCCGTATGGGCGCCGGGAATGGAACCTGACATCATGCGCCAACTCTCAACCGCCTCGATCAAGGCGGCATCGCGACTGGCGACATGACCCGCCAAAAGGTCAGAATGCCCGCCCATACATTTGGTATCCGACGACACAACAATGTCCACGCCGTGATCCAATGGCCGCTGCCCCAACGGGGTCAACGTTGTATTGTCAGCAATGGTGATCCCCCCTGCCGCGCGCACCTGAGCGGCAACATCCGCCAGATCGATCATATCGAGCCCCGGATTGGACGGCGTCTCGACAAAGACAACATCATACCCTGCAAAACCGCCAGCGATGAAATCCGCGGTCGCACGTTCCTCGAAGGTGACACCTAGGGGTGCCAAAAAGCGCTCGGCCAAGCGTCGGGTTGCGTAGTAGCCATCTGACGGCAGCAACACCCGCATACCTGCGCGCAACGTCGCAAAAAATGCGGCCGTGATTGCTGCCATGCCGGAGGGAAACAAAAGCGTCGGTGCCCCCTCTAGCGCGGCCAACAGAGCCTCGGTTTCTTTCCAGGTCGGATTGGTCGCGCGCCCATAATAGTCTGATCCATCCGGCTGACCCGGTAAATGGAACATGGATGTCGTCGTGATCGGCGGCGCAATCGGCGCGCCTTTGTCCAAGGCTTGGCCACGTTTGTGGAGCAAAGCACCCGGTTGCAGAGGCGAGTGAGTTTTGGGCGTTTCAGACATCATCGCGTTCCCATGGGATTGATGCCCAAAGGAGCCAGACCAGACCAGAAATGGCAAGGGGGACGTTAGGTTTCGTGGCTGTTTTGATCGATCTGGCGTGGCGCTCCCGCCCCGAGATTGGGCATTCACATGCCCTGCCTCGCGTTGGGCATGGCCCGCGCTGACGCGCGGGCCCGCAGCGGATCTGGTTAGCCTTGCAACATATCGCGGAAGGCGTTGAGAGTGGCCTTATCCGTTGTTTCATAGGGCGCGATGCGGCTGCGCCAAAGGGTGGCCTGCGATTTAAGCACCAAGCCATCCCCGAGGATCTTGAGATGGTTGGCCCGCAGCGTATCACCAGTTGTGGTAATATCCGCGATCATCTCAGCCGTTTCATTTTTGACGGTTCCTTCGGTTGCCCCCTGACTGTCAACCAACTGATAATCTGCAACGCCCGCATCCGTCAGGAATTCGCGTACAAGGCGGTGGTATTTGGTCGCAATCCGCATCCGGTGGCCATGTTTCGCACGAAAGCGTGCAGATACCGCATCGAGATCGTCGAGACCTTCGACGTCAATCCAGAACTGCGGCACCGCAAGCACCAGATCGGCATAACCAAACCCCATCGGGGCAACTTCTTCCACCTGTTGTTCCCAGCGTGGCAGTTTCTCGTGAACCAGATCGGTACCAGTGACCCCAAGATGGATCCGCCCCGCCGCCAGTTCACGCGGGATCTCACCTGCCGACAGTAAAACCAATTCAATGCCGTCGATACCATCAACACGACCCGCGTATTCGCGATCAGATCCTGTGCGCGACAGGGTCAGCCCGCGTTTGGCGAACCAATCAAATGTCTTTTCCATCAACCGCCCTTTGGAGGGCACGCCCAGTTTCAGGCTCATTGTGCGCCCTCCTCAAGCAAAAGCATTAGATCAGGTCGCAGGACCCCGCCAACCGCCGGGATTTCCCCGCCCTGCCCCAGATGACGGGTCAGCGCGTCATAACGACCGCCCGTGGCAATCGGAGGCAGATCTGGACGTTGGTTGGCATGGAAGCCGAAGACAAAGCCGTCGTAGTATTCCATTGAGGTGCGCCCGTAGGAGGCTTCGAAATCCAGGTCATCAACATCGATACCACGCGCGCGAAGTGCAGCCACGCGTGCGTCCAATCGCTGCAACGCAGGTGTAATAGACGGCAAGTCGACCGCGACATCGCGCAGTTGTTCGACGGCAAACGGGATCGTCTCACGTACAGCCAGAAGCGTTTCCAGAGCCAGGATCTCATTCTCGGAAATCGGCGGCAGCAATGCATCTGCCCGCAATGCCGCAACGCGGTCATCAATATCTGCCGCGCGACGCTTGCCAATATCGGGTGCCGATCCGGAAATTGGCCCTTCGGTGGACAAAAGTTTCTGCCGATGTTCCGGCACCGGCAGACGCCCGGAAAAACGATCCAGCAGCGCCTTGAACCGACGTGGGCGCCAGATGTGGCGCATCAGGGCCGCTTTGCGCAGCTCCGAGGTCTTGAGCCCCTGAACAGCGGCCAACAGGATACCTATGTCACCGCACGCAGCCCGCACCGGAAGGGCGCGCATCTGCATGGCGATCAACGCAAAAACCTCGGCGTCAGCGGCGGCTGGGTTGTCGCGATCGAACACCTCGTAGCCGACCTGAACATATTCATTCGCACGGTCCGGGTCGTGTTCCTGGCGGCGAAACACTTCGCCTGCATAGGTATAGCGCGCAGGTTCAGCCCCCTGTCGCATATGCATCTCAACAACCGGGACGGTGAAGTCCGGGCGCAGCATCTGTTCGCCGCGCAAGGCATCCGAGGTCACATAGGCACGGGCGCGGATGTCCTCGCCGTAAAGATCCAGCAATGTTTCAGCCGATTGCAGAACAGGCGGCTCAACCACTTGTGCCCCGGCGGTTTCAAATGTCATCCGCAACCGCTGGGCGCGGGCGAGAATTTCAGACGGGTTCGCCATGGTTACTGATCCTGACTTTCGAGGATTTCGCGCACCTTTGCCACCAGATCGCTGCGGGCGACGGTGAATTGGCTGGGGCGTTCCTTCCATTCTTCCAATGTGGCGTTTTCAGCGATCTTAGCGCCCAGGATCAGATCTTTGATCTGAATGATCCCTTCCGCCTTCTCGTCGCCGCCTTCGATCACTGCAATGGGAGAGTTACGCTTGTCTGCGTATTTCAGCTGATTGCCAAAGTTCTTGGGATTGCCCAGATAAACCTCGGCGCGGATACCTGCACCGCGCAGTTCGGATACCATGGCCTGGTAATCTGCCATCCGGTCACGGTCCATAACAGTCACAACAACCGGACCCACAGGCGTCGTCGCCAGACGTCCCTTTTCGCGCAGCGCTGCCAGCAGGCGGTCAACACCGATAGAAACACCCACCGCCGGAACTTCCTGCCCCGTGAACCGCTTGACCAGCCCATCGTATCGGCCACCGCCGGCGACAGAGCCAAACTGGCGTTTGCGTCCCTTTTCATCGAGGATTTCGAACGTGAGCTCCGCCTCAAAGACAGGGCCGGTGTAATAACCAAGGCCGCGTACAATCGACGGATCAATCAACACACGGTCCGGACCATATCCAGATGCGGCAAGCAGCTGTGCGATCTGTTCCAATTCGCCAATACCGTCCTGGCCGATTTTACTGTCGCCGACCGCGTTGCGCAGGTTGGCCATGGTACCGGCCACATCGTCCGCCCTAGAGGTCAGGAACGCGATCACCGGATCCGCCTGCACATCGTCGAGGCCAACCCCGTCGATAAAGGCCCCCGACGCATCGAGCCGCCCTTTGGTCAGCAACTCGCGCACGCCGGCCTCGCCGACTTTGTCGAATTTGTCGATGGTACGCAGCACGTCGTCACGTTTGGGATCGTCTTCGGCAAGGCCCATGGCCTCCAACACACCGTTGAGCACCTTGCGGTTGTTCACGCGCACCAGATAGTCACCGCGCGGGATGCCCACGGTTTCCAGCGTATCGGACAGCATCATGCAGATCTCTGCATCCGCGGCCATCGACGCGGTTCCAACCGTATCCGCATCACATTGGTAGAACTGGCGATAGCGCCCGGGTCCCGGTTTCTCGTTGCGCCAGACTGGCCCCATCGCATAGCGGCGATACGGCGACGGTAGATCGTTGCGGTGCTGGGCGTAGACGCGCGCCAAAGGTGCGGTCAGATCATAGCGCAGAGCCATCCAATCGCCCTTGTCGTTGTCATCCGCTTCCTGCCAGGCAAAAACCCCGGCATTTGGACGATCGACATCTGGCAGAAAGCTGCCCAGAGCTTCGACGGTTTCCACAGCCGAGCTTTCTAGCGCGTCAAACCCGTAATGATGGTATACACCCGCGATGGCCCGCAGCATCTCAGTGCGTTGGGTCACCTCTTCACCAAAATAGTCACGGAACCCTTTTGGCGTTTGCGCCTTGGGGCGGGGCTGTTTCTTGGCTTTGGCCATAGTGGCCTCCTCGCAGGTGTGATTAGGTTACGACCGGCGGAATAGCCCATGCGCCCCTGCGCGGCAAGGCAGAGCATGTGAGGTTTTCCGCCGCGTCGCGTTTGAGGGGCACAAACGGCGAACCGCCCGACCCTGTTTTGGGAGCCGGGCGGTCATATCTAACCGTTTCAAAATCGTCGGTTCGCGCCTATGCGACCTGATCAAACGACGCCGGTGCGGACATGTTCCCGCTGCCATCTGCTGGCAGTTGGAAATCCTGAACCATGCCGGCCAGCGCCGATGCATCGGACGCGAGCAAATGGCCAGCTGCAGTGGTTTCTTCCACCATGGCGGCGTTTTGCTGGGTGACCTGATCAAGCTGGGTGACCCCCATATTGATCTCGTTCAGTCCGGTAGACTGTTCGGACGATCCATTTGCAATGTCGGAAACCAGTTGCGAGATATGGTTCACCTGATCCACGATCTTGTTGAGCGCATCACCTGCGCTGCCGACCAGATCCACGCCTTGGGTGACTTGACGCGAGCTTTCGCCGATCAACTCTTTGATCTCGGTCGCGGCATCCGCTGAACGCTGCGCCAGCGCTCGAACTTCAGATGCAACAACCGCAAACCCACGTCCTGCTTCGCCGGCACGGGCAGCTTCGACGCCCGCGTTGAGAGCCAACAGGTTGGTTTGGAACGTGATGTCGTCGATGACACCGATGATTTTCACGATCGTATCGGACGATTGCTGGATCTCATGCATCGCATTGACCGCGTTTTGAACGACAACACCGCTGCTTTCGGCTTCTTTGCGGGCATCAACCATAATGCCTTCGACACGGCGCGCGCCCTCGGCCGACGAAGTGACCGAAACGCTCAGCTCTTCCAGCGCCGCGGCTGTTTCTTCCAGGGTTGCAGCCTGACTTTCGGTCCGATGCGACAGATCATCCGCGGCCTGGCTCACTTCAGACGCGCCACTTTGGATACTCGCAGAGGCCTGCACCACTTGTTCCAACGAGGTAGCCAATGTGCCCAGCGTGTTGTTAAAGCTTTCACGCAACGTCTCATATTCAGACGGGAACGCCGAATGAATGGTGCAGGTCAGATCTCTGTTCGCCAGCATTTGCATATGCGCCGACAAATTCTCGATCACGGTTACACGGTCGCGTTCCTTATCATTCAAAATGCGTTCCGCATCTTTCAAGGATTTGCGCGTCACATCCATCGAACGGCTCAGGTTCCCGACCTCGGTTTCGGCATGGGCATAAGCAGGTTCAAAGTCGAATTCTTTACGCGCCAAACGATCAAGGTCGTCCTGCAGTGTGCCGATCTGTTTGTTGAAGGTTTTGAGCAGGCTCATACCCAAAGCGAGACAGACACAACCAGAAATGAGGATCAAGACACTGTCGATAATAACGCCTGTCAACGCAGCGTTTCTTGATTTCTCAGCCTTTGCGAGCAGGATATGCGCCATTTCCTCTTCGATTTCGTGCATATAATCGAACCACTCGGTGGCAAGCGCGTACCACTGCGATGCATTTATGTAGGCACGCGTGACATTCGGCCCTTCGGCTTCAGCCTTATAGATCACTTCTTTCAGGCCAATTTCTGCAGCATGCGCTTCCAGGTCCAGCCCCGGAATATACTCGCTGAGCACGGCTTGCGCGCGGTGCAGCTGCTCAAACTCGGCAGCGCCGTAAGCAACAAAGTCGTGATAGTCCTTCAAAGATCCACCATCTTCGGCAAAAACTGCCAAACCAGCAGCACGTTGCTTGCCAGCCGCTTCTTTTGCCAGATCAAGCGCCACAACACCCGACGAGATATTTACAAGCTTAGAGTTCTGTTGATGCAGCAATTCGACCGCGGCCTCATCCAGCAAAGCCTTAATGGCTTGTGAAAACGCAAGCTTCACCTCACGGCCTTTGATCGTGTGGTTATCAACATTGGCGCGTATCTCAGAGAGATTCATGTTGCTTGCAAGGATAGATCTGGCCAGATCATGGGTCAGACGAATATCTTCGTCGACTTTTACCCGTGTCTTGGACAGCTTGTCCTTAAACTCTGCAGAGCCGCCGTTCAGATAGCCAACGCTTTGACCGCGCTCCACCTGCAGATAGTGAACGAGGTCAGCAATCACCAGTGCTTCATTGGTTGTTACAAGCGTTTTTCGAGCACCCATATAGTCCCGAAAATCGCCGAATACTTTAAGACCGCCAATAATCATGAGGGCCAGCATGGGTACAGCTATCAATAGCTGCACAAAAGATCGTAATTTCATTTTCAACATCCCCTGTTGAACTCGCATACAGTCGTATTCGCGCCGTTCATTCGACACTTTACTCGTTCGACACTTGGAGACGGTTCCGACATTTGCCGTTTTAGCTAAAGCCAGCAAGACCGCTGGCTCCGGACAGCCATAAAATCCAACGAGTTACCGGCCGTGATTTGGTTCCAAGAAAAAACGACCTTCAAAGAACATATTCAGGAAATCTTTCGATGCTCTTAAAGGGGGTCAAAATTAAGCATCTTCAATACATTAGATGGAAAATTGATCTCACTAATGACGAGCGGAGGATCCTAAAACAAAAAAATCGGCCCCCAAAATGGAGGCCGATTCGACATCTGCTATGAACGTGTCTTGGTTACAGACCGATGTGGGTGCCCAGGGCTTCCATATCAGCCAGCAGCTTTGCCGCGTCGCTAACCAGATCGTGCTGTTCGTTATCGACAGCAGCCTGGTGGGCCGAACGTGCTTCTTCAATCAGCGTGTCCAGCTGTTCACGGGTCAGCTCACCGGTTGGGATTGCTTTTTCAGCCAGGACCGACAGGCCCTCAACGCCGATTTCAGCAAACCCGCCAGTTACCACATATTCCGAGTTTCCTTCGGGGCTTTCGACCTTCAGGAGACCCGGGCGCAGGGTGGTGATGGTCGGCGCATGCATCGGCATCGCCGTCATATCGCCTTCCGCGCCAGGGATCAGAACCGCGGTCGCCTTGAGCGAAGCTAGGCTTCGCTCGGGGCTCACGAGGTCAAATTGCATGGTGTCAGCCATCGGGATACTCCTTAGGCCGCTTCAGCAGCCATTTTTTCGGCTTTTGCGAGCACTTCATCGATGCCGCCAACCATGTAGAAGGCGCCTTCGGGGAGGTGGTCGTATTCGCCAGCAACAACCGCTTTGAACGACGAGATGGTGTCTTCCAGCTGAACCTGAACACCGTCAGAGCCAGTGAAGACTTTCGCCACGTCAAACGGCTGCGACAGGAAGCGCTGGATCTTACGGGCACGGGTCACGGTCAGTTTGTCTTCTTCTGACAGTTCGTCCATGCCGAGGATCGCGATGATGTCTTGCAGCGACTTGTAACGCTGGAGGATCTGCTGAACCTCAGACGCTACTTTGTAGTGCTCTTCACCAACGATCTGCGGATCCATCAGGCGCGACGAGGAATCGAGCGGGTCAACAGCTGGGTAGATGCCCAGCTCAGAGATCGCACGGTTCAGAACGGTTGTCGCGTCCAAGTGAGCAAAGGTTGTCGCAGGCGCCGGGTCGGTAAGGTCATCCGCTGGAACGTAAACAGCCTGGATCGAGGTGATCGAGCCGTTCTTGGTTGACGTAATACGTTCCTGCATCGCACCCATGTCGGTCGCCAGCGTTGGCTGGTAGCCAACCGCCGAAGGAATACGGCCGAGCAGAGCCGAAACCTCAGAACCCGCTTGGGTGAAGCGGAAGATGTTATCAACAAAGAACAGAACGTCGGAACCAGATTGGTCACGGAACTGTTCCGCCAGGGTCAGACCTGTCAGAGCAACACGTGCACGCGCTCCGGGAGGTTCGTTCATCTGGCCGTAAACCAGCGCAACCTGCGACTCTTCCAGGTTATCAGGTTTGATAACGTTGGATTCGATCATCTCGTGGTACAGGTCATTCCCTTCACGGGTCCGCTCACCAACACCCGCGAACACGGAGTAACCCGAGTGCACTTTTGCGATGTTGTTGATCAGTTCCATGATCAAAACAGTTTTGCCAACGCCGGCACCGCCGAACAGACCAATTTTACCACCCTTGGAGTAAGGCGCCAACAGGTCGATAACTTTGATGCCTGTTACCAGAACTTCCGACGCAGTCGACTGTTCCGCAAACTCAGGTGCATCCTGGTGGATTTCGCGGGTTTCGGTAACCTTCAGCGGTTCACCTTCATCCACGGGCTCACCCACAACGTTCAGAATACGACCCAGGGTCGCGTTCCCAACAGGGATGGTGATCGCAGCGCCGGTATCAACGACTTCTTGACCGCGAACCAAACCTTCGGTCGCGTCCATCGCGATGGTACGAACGGTATTTTCACCCAGGTGCTGGGCAACTTCCAGAACCAGTTTCTTACCGTTGTTTTCGGTGGTGATGGCGTTCAGGATCGCGGGCAGTTGGTCGTCGAACTGGACGTCTACAACGGCGCCGATGATCTGGGTCACCTTACCTTTTGCATTTGCCATTTTATGGTCTCCGGTTGTCTTCTAGAGCGCCTCAGCGCCCGAAATGATTTCAATCAGTTCGCTGGTGATCACAGCCTGACGCGAGCGGTTGTACTCGATTGTCAGCTTGTCGATCATCTCACCCGCGTTGCGGGTCGCGTTGTCCATCGCGCTCATACGGGCACCTTGTTCGGATGCACCGTTTTCCAGCAGCGCCGAGAAGATCTGAGTGGCCACACCACGCGGCAGCAGATCGGCCAAGATGGCCTCTTCGCTGGGCTCGTAGTCATATTCAGCCGCCAGACCGTCCGCGTCGTCGCTTGCCTCATAAGAGGCAGGAATGATCTGCAACTCGGTTGGCACCTGGGTCACAACGTTGACAAACCCCGAGTAGAAGATTGTCGCAACGTCGAATTCCCCGGCGTCAAAACGAGACAGCACATCTTTTGCGATGTCCTGCGCATTGGCATATCCAACAGACTTGATGCCTGCGAGATCCACGTGCCCAACGAACAGGTCCTCAAAGTCACGCTTCAGCGCGTCACGGCCCTTTTTGCCAACAGTCAGCATTTTGACTGTTTTGCCTTCGGCCTTGAGCGCGTTCGCCTTTTGGCGTGCGAGCTTTGAGATATTGGAGTTGAAGCCACCGCAAAGGCCGCGTTCCGCAGTCAGGACGATCAGGAGATGAACCTGATCGCTGCCTGTGCCGGAAATCAGCTTGGGCGCAGTATCGCTACCACCTACGGAACCTGCCAGCCCTGCCATAACGGCATTAAACCGTTTGGCGTAAGGACGGGCCTCTTCCGCAGCTTCCTGGGCGCGGCGAAGTTTCGCCGCGGCCACCATCTGCATGGCTTTTGTGATCTTACGAGTGTTTTTCACACTCTGGATCCGGTTTTTTAGGTCCTTGAGAGAAGGCATTCCCTGTCTCTCCCCTTATGCGAAGTCAGCTGCGAACGCGTCCAAAGCTGCTTTGACTTTATCAGCCAATTCACCTTTGACCTTACGGTCGTTGTTGGTGATGTCTTCCAGCAGGTCGGCGTTCTTGCTGCGCAGGTGCGCCAGCAATTCTGCCTCGTAACGGCCGACGTCTTTCAGGTCGACGTTGTCGAGGTAGCCGTTGGTACCTGCAAAGATCACACAAACGATTTCAGCATTGGTCAGCGGTGCGTACTGTGGCTGTTTCATCAGCTCGGTCAGACGGGCGCCACGGGCCAGCAGCTGCTGGGTTGCGGCGTCTAGGTCGGAACCAAACTGCGCAAATGCAGCCATTTCGCGGTACTGGGCCAAGGACAGTTTAACCGGACCGGCAACCGAAGACATCGCTTTGGTCTGCGCGGACGAACCAACACGTGAAACCGACAGACCGGTGTTCACAGCAGGACGGATACCTTGGTAGAACAGTTCGGTTTCCAGGAAGATCTGACCGTCGGTGATCGAGATCACGTTGGTTGGAATAAACGCAGAAACGTCGCCGCCTTGGGTTTCGATGATCGGCAGCGCGGTCAGCGAGCCAGCACCAAAGTCTTCGTTCAGTTTCGAAGAACGTTCCAGCAGACGGGAGTGAAGATAGAAAACGTCACCAGGATAGGCTTCACGTCCGGGCGGACGACGCAGCAGCAGGGACATCTGACGATAGGCAACCGCTTGCTTGGACAGATCATCATAGATGATCAGCGCGTGGCGACCGTTGTCACGGAAGTGCTCGGCCATTGCGGTCGCGGCGTAAGGTGCCAGGAACTGCATCGGAGCCGGGTCGGACGCGGTTGCAGCAACCACGATCGAGTATGCCATCGCACCGGTCTCTTCCAGCTTTTTCACCAGCTGAGCAACGGTGGAACGTTTTTGGCCAACAGCAACATAAACACAGTACAGTTTCTTGTACTCGTCGTCGCCTGCGGCTTCGTTATAGGATTTCTGGTTCAGGATCGCGTCCAGAGCAACGGCAGTTTTACCGGTCTGACGGTCACCAATGATCAGCTCACGCTGGCCACGACCAATTGGGATCATCGCGTCAACGGATTTCAGGCCCGTTGCCATCGGCTCGTGAACCGATTTACGTGGGATAATGCCAGGCGCTTTGACGTCTGCAACGCCACGCTTGTCCGAAACGATCGGACCTTTGCCGTCCAGCGGGTTACCCAGACCGTCAACAACACGACCCAAGAGGCCGTCACCGATTGGCACGTCCACGATTGAGTTGGTGCGCTTTACAGTGTCACCTTCTTTGATGTCACGGTCGGAACCGAAGATAACAACACCAACGTTGTCGGCTTCCAGGTTCAGGGCCATGCCCATGATGCCACCGGGGAATTCAACCATCTCGCCGGCTTGGACGTTATCCAGACCGTAAACACGCGCAATACCGTCACCGACGGACAGCACGCGACCGATTTCGGCCACCTCTGCTTCTTGACCAAAATTTTTGATTTGGTCTTTCAGGATCGCAGAAATCTCTGCAGCTTGGATACCCATTTATCCGACCTCTTTCATTGCATTCTGTAGGGAGTTGAGCTTGGAGCGGATCGAGCTGTCGATCATCTTCGAGCCCACTTTAACGACGAGACCACCGATGATGCTTGCGTCAACGCTTGCATTGATGGTGACTTTCTTGCCCACGCGCTCGGCCAGGGTCTTGGCCAGCTTTTCGCTTTGGGTCTTGGTCAGCGCCTTGGCCGAAATCACATCTGCAGTGACCTCGCCGCGGGCTTCAGCCAGACGTTCGCGCAGCGCTGCGATCAGCGCGGGCAATACAAACAGGCGGCGTTTTTCAGCCATCAGCGCCAGGGTATTGCGAACAGTGGGATCAATACCCATCTTGTCTGCCACAGCGATGATCGCTGCACCCTGTGCTTCACGGGAAATAACCGGCGAGGTGATCAGCTCGGACAGCTCTGCGCTGTCGGCCAATGCCGCGTCCAGGTCATTGATGCTGGATTCAAGGCTATCGAGCGATTTGCTCTCTTCTGCGATCTCAAAGATCGCAGTGGCATAGCGCGCGGCAATGCCTGCGGAAATCGAAGCTGGTTCGGACACGTCCACCCTTCCGATATTAGGCCCCGGTTGGCACACATCTTGCGCGCGTCCGGGGGCGTGAGTCAGCCCCCCTGCATTAGAGAGGCATCAAAATCAGCGTGGATGTAGCAGAGCGTTACCAACCTATCAACTGCCTTAGATTCATATTTCAATTCTGCCTTTTTAACGTTTTCAACAACTTAGCAAAACTGCGACGCTTTTACCCAAGATTAACTATTGAAAAAGATCTCCGCGAGACGACATTTTTTGTGAACACTCTCGCAGCACACGCACGAAAACTGTGCGAAGGTCGTAAAAAGAGGACCGTTTTTCGCGCAAACCGGGAATCAGCTATTTTCCACTTGCGTCTGCCCCTGCCCCGCACTCCAGGCCGGTTCCGGCAACGGATTTGACAAACCTTCAAGCACGCGAATGCGGCTTGGCGTTGTGGATTTGACACGATTTCCCGATTGAGGGTAACTCTGCTTGCGCACTTCAACCAAAAATACGCCCCCCGCCATCACGGTAGGCAGCTTGCGCCCAAAGCGTTCGAACACTTTGACGGACTTCAACCAGAATCGCTTTTCGCTTGGCAGCAGATGCAGGCCCGAAAAATGGCTCTCCACTTCGAATTGATGGCTGCGCAACTGGCTTTCCAATTGGCCGAGCGTGTAAGGGCGACCAAAGCCGAACGGCGTGCGATCGGAGCGCACCCACAAACCGGCCCGGTTCGGCACGATAAACACCGCGCGCCCACCGGGCCCCAAGACTCGCCAGCATTCTTCCAGCAACTGCGTTGGCCGCTCCGAAGTCTCAAGCCCATGTAGGACGACCAACCGGTCGACGTGACCGGTTTCCAACGGCCAATCCGTCTCTTCACAGAGAACCGACACATTGGGCTGCCCTGCGGGCCATTGCATTACGCCCTGCGGTCCCGGCATCAATGCCACAACCCGTCGGGCCGACTTTAAATAGGGACGCAACAATGGGGCGGCAAAGCCAAATCCCGCCAGCGTCTCACCTTCCATATCGGGCCAGAGCTCCAACAGTCGCATCCGGATCGAGGCCTGTGCGGCGCGACCAAGTTTGCTGCGATAATAGAAGTTCCTCAGATCTTGAACGTCCAGGTACATTGCAGCCGCGCACTCCTTTGGCCAAACTGGGGGTTAGTTTAGCAATCCTGAGACGAATGGCCATGCCCCTAGAAATCGTAACACTGCCCTGTCGCACAGATAATTACGCCTTTTTGTTACATAATGACGTAACCGGCGAAACCGCATTGGTGGATGCGCCCGAAACCACAGCAATCGAAAACGCATTGGATTCGCGGGGCTGGTCCCTCGATTTTATCCTATTGACCCACCATCACACTGACCACATCGAAGCGGTTGAGCCGCTCAAAGCCCGTTATCGCAGCAAAGTGATTGGCGCGTCAGCGGACGCCCACCGCCTTCCCGATCTCGACCAACACGTCGCCGCAGGTGAGACGATCACCCTGCTCGGCGAAGAGGTTCACATCATCGATGTCTCCGGTCACACCATCGGGCATATTGCGTTTCACTTCCCGACCTCAAACGCGGTCTTTACCGCCGACAGTTTGATGGCGCTGGGATGCGGTCGCCTGTTTGAAGGGACCGCAGAACAAGCATGGACCAGTCTTTGTGCTCTTGCCACTCTGCCAGAAGAGACTATTGTTTATTCAGGGCATGAATACACTCAAGCAAACGCCAAATTTGCCCTCACAATCGAAGCAGAAAACCCGGCCCTGAAACAACGTGTTGCGGACATCGACGAAGCCCGCGCCCAAGGCCGCCCAACAGTGCCCTCCTCCCTGGCACTTGAACTCGCAACCAATCCTTTCCTGAGAGCGGATCAGCCCTCGGTCAAGGCAGCTGTCGGCATGGAAGATCAAGACGCGCTTGCTGTGTTCACAGAAGTGCGGCGCAGAAAGGATAATTTCTGAGCCCGGACGTTCCGTCACTGTAAAACCCGAGGTTTAATGTCCGTAAAATGACAGAAACCTCTTGAAGACTACGCCAGATCAACCAAACTCTAACACTATGGAGACAAGGTTGAAGAAGGGACCCTTGGTTAATAGATGCCAAAAGGCACCGGATCGCCATCGGACCCAGCAACCCAAGACAGAGGAGCACGCCCGTGCCTTCATTCTCGAACACGCTTGAACAGGCCATTCACGCAGCGCTGGCGCTGGCGAATGAGCGACGTCATGAATTTGCAACGCTGGAGCATTTGCTGCTGGCCCTCACGGACGAACCAGATGCGGCCCGCGTCATGCAGGCCTGTAGCGTCGACTTGGGTGAGTTACGCAGCGCCCTGTTAGAGTTCGTGGATGAGGAACTGTCCAATCTGGTGACCAGCGTAGAAGGCTCCGAAGCCGTGCCCACCGCCGCCTTCCAACGCGTCATTCAACGGGCCGCGATCCACGTGCAATCCTCTGGTCGCACCGAGGTCACAGGCGCAAACGTGCTGGTCGCGATCTTTGCTGAACGCGAAAGCGACGCCGCCTACTTCCTGCAAGATCAGGAAATGACACGGTATGACGCGGTGAATTACATCGCGCACGGCGTCGCCAAAGACCCAGCCTTCGGTGAAAGCCGCACGGTCAGTGGTGCCGAAGAATTCGAAGAAGCGGAACAAACCCCTCCGGGTGAGGCCGCCGAAAAGAAAGAGAGCGCGCTGGCCAAATACTGCGTCGATCTCAACTCGAAATCGCGCGACGGCGACATTGACCCGCTGATCGGCCGCTCACATGAGGTGGAGCGCTGCATTCAGGTCCTGTGCCGCCGCCGTAAAAACAACCCACTTCTGGTGGGGGATCCTGGTGTTGGTAAAACCGCCATCGCCGAAGGTCTGGCGCGTAAAATCGTCCAGGGCGAAGTGCCCGAGGTTCTGTCAGCGGCCACCATCTACTCTCTTGATATGGGCGCGCTTTTGGCGGGCACCCGCTACCGTGGCGACTTCGAAGAACGCCTCAAGGCGGTTGTGACCGAATTGGAAGATCACCCCGACGCCGTGCTGTTCATTGATGAGATCCACACCGTGATCGGTGCAGGCGCCACTTCGGGCGGCGCGATGGATGCCTCCAACCTGCTGAAACCTGCATTGCAGGGCGGCAAGCTGCGCACCATGGGCTCCACCACTTATAAAGAGTTCCGCCAGCATTTTGAAAAAGACCGCGCCCTGTCGCGTCGTTTCCAAAAGATCGACGTGAACGAGCCATCGGTGGAAGATTCGATTGCCATCCTCAAAGGCTTGAAACCCTATTTCGAGGAGCACCACTCGATCAAATTCACCTCGGACGCGATCAAATCCGCCGTGGAACTGTCCTCGCGCTATATCAATGACCGCAAACTGCCCGACAAAGCCATCGACGTGATCGACGAAGCCGGTGCCGCGCAGCATTTGGTTCCCGAAAGCAAACGTCGCAAAACCATCGGCGTCAAAGAGGTTGAGGCCGTGGTCGCCAAGATCGCGCGCATTCCGCCCAAAAGCGTCTCCAAAGACGACGCCGAGGTTCTGAAAGATCTGGAGCGTAGCCTGAAACGGGTGGTCTTTGGCCAAAACGACGCCATCGACGCGCTGTCCAGCGCTATCAAACTGGCACGTGCCGGACTGCGTGAACCTGAAAAACCCATCGGAAACTACCTCTTTGCGGGTCCGACCGGCGTAGGTAAAACCGAGGTGGCCAAACAGCTGGCAGATCAGCTAGGTGTGGAACTTCTGCGCTTTGACATGTCCGAATATATGGAGAAACACGCAGTCTCTCGCCTGATCGGTGCCCCTCCTGGCTATGTGGGCTTTGACCAGGGTGGCCTGTTGACCGATGGCGTCGACCAGCACCCGCATTGTGTGCTGCTTCTGGACGAGATTGAAAAAGCGCACCCCGATGTGTTCAACATCCTCTTGCAGGTGATGGACAACGGCCAGCTGACCGACCACAACGGCCGTACCGTGAACTTCCGCAACGTGATCCTGATCATGACCTCCAACGCCGGGGCCGCCGATATGGCGAAATCCGCCGTGGGCTTTGGCCGTGACCGTCGCGAGGGCGAAGATACTGCCGCCATCGAACGCACGTTCACGCCAGAATTCCGCAACCGTCTTGATGCGGTGATCTCTTTCGGTGCCCTGCCGAAAGAAGTGATCATGCAAGTGGTTGAGAAATTCGTGCTGCAACTCGAAGCACAATTGATGGACCGTGATGTCTCAATCGAACTGACCCGCCCGGCGGCAGAATGGTTGGCTGACAAAGGTTATGATGAGAAAATGGGCGCACGTCCGCTGGGTCGTGTCATCCAGGAACACATCAAAAAGCCACTGGCCGAAGAACTGCTGTTTGGCAAACTCACCAAAGGCGGGCTTGTCAAAGTCGGCATCAAAGAAGGCAAGCTCGATCTGCGGATCGAGGGCCCGGCCAAGCCGCGCATCTCTGGCAAAAAACCACCTTTGTTGACTGCGGAATAACTCAATGAAATTTGCCTTGGCTTTTGCCTGTGCAGCATCGCTCGCCTCCTCACTGGGGGCGAGCGATTTCTCTTTGTCCTGGCCCGTGGACTGTACGTTGGGCAAGGATTGCCACATCCAGCAATACGTCGACCACGATCCAGGCCCCGGATCGCAAGATTTCCTGTGCCAGGGTCTCAGCTACGATGGTCACAAAGGCACTGATATCGCCCTGCCCACCCAGGCTGAAATGCGCGCCGGCGTCTCAGTGTTGGCCGCCGCCGCAGGAACGGTCTCAGGGGTGCGCAACAACATGGCAGACGTGCTTTACACATCCGAGACGGCCGAAGCGATCAAAGGACGCGAATGTGGCAACGGTGTTGTGGTCAAACATGCCAACGGCTGGGAGACCCAGTATTGCCACCTGAAACAAGGCTCTGTCTTGGTCAAGCCGGGACAGAAGGTCACCCCCGGCACGCCCTTGGGTGAAATCGGCCTCTCCGGGCAAACGCAGTTTCCCCATCTCCACCTCTCGGTGCGCCACAACGGCCAAGTCGTGGATCCTTTCACCGCGGCCACGCCGGATCAATCCACCTGTCGCGCCACCGCAACCCCCTTATGGGGGTTTGATGTTGCATATGAGCCCGGCGGCCTACTGGCGACAGGGTTTTCCGACGCGGTTCCCGAATACAGTGCGGTAAAGGCAGGCACCGCAGCCCGGTCCAGCTTGCCTGACGCCGCACCGGCATTGGTGTTCTGGGGATATGCATATGGTGGGCGCACAGGTGACCAACTGCGGCTCAGCATTTCAGGGCCCGACGGTCCCTTTGTCTCTCATACCGACGATCTATCGAAGGCACAGGCCCAGTTCTACCGGGCGGCTGGGCGTCGCCTACGCGCCGATGGCTGGCCCACAGGGACATATACCGGCACCGCCGAACTGCTGCGCAACGGCGCGGTTGTGGACGTAATGACGTCGGCGATTTCCATCAACTAAGCCCACGTCCTGCGCTCGCCTTGCGCATCGCGCAAGGCCACGCCCAACCGGTGCGCAGGCCCTTTAGGGCATGCTGGCACTGGGCGGGAGCCCTCCCTGTTGCTTGAGAGACGTTTCTTTCCGGGGGTCTCTAGCGCTCGGTGAACTTGAGCTCAATGCGCCTGTTTTGCGCACGGGCTTCGGGCGTGTCGTCTGGATTTACAGGCTGGTATTCGCCAAACCCATTTGCCGCCAGACGTTGCGGCGGCAGGCCAAGTCCCTCCACCATGAACCGCACCACTGACAGGGCTCGCCCCTGGCTCAACTCCCAGTTATCTGCAAATTTCGGATGATTGATCAGCGGATCATTGTCCGTATGACCGTCCACCCGAATAATCCAATTCAGTTCCGGTGGAATGTCGGCCGCGATACTTTGCAAGATCCGGGCAACTTTGGCGATTTCAGCGCGCCCTTCCTCGGACAAATCGGCACTACCTGCGCCAAACAACACTTCTGAGGCAAAGACGAACCGGTCGCCCTGAATTTGCACGCCCTCTTGATTGCCCAAGACATCCCGCAGCCGACCAAAGAACTCTGACCGATACCGCGCTAGATCTTCGCTTTCGGCTTCCAAGGCTTCTGCCCGCAACGCAAGCGCCGCGGCCTCATCCTCCAGACGCTTGCGCTCTGCCTCTTCCAAAAGGCGGCGTTTGCGCTCTTCTGAAGCCGCGCGCGCCAGGGCGGCATTCAAATCCTGACCTAGGCTTTGCAACTGTACGGATTGCGCCACATCGCGCGCCTCGTAATCGTCCAAAAGCGCCTGCAAACCGCCGAGCTGTTCGCGAAGGGCCGAAACCTGTTGGTTCAACAGGGCCGTCTGGCGTTGCGCTTCGGTTGAAATCTCTTGTTCCTGTGCCAAGGACGCACGGGCCTGCGCCAAAAGATCCGATCTCTGCTCTGCCAAAGACCGGCTTTCTGCTGCAGCACTTTCCGCAGTTTCCTGGCCTTCCAGCGCGGCCAGCAGACGGCTTTGCAGCAGATCCTTGTCCTGCGCTGCAGCATTGGCTTGCTCCAGCTTTTCCAGCGCCATCAACAGACGGGCCTCCACTTCGGCGCGTTGATCCTCGGTCGATGTCGTTGTGCGCCGCGCGGCTTCCAGATCGGTGCGCGACTGCGCCAGTTGCGCCTCAAGTCCGGCCTTCTGGCTGGCAAACCCACGTTCAGCATCTGCAAGCTCGGCGCGCAGGCTCTCATCCAATGCAGCGATGCGTGCCTCTGCCTCTGCAAGCGCCTGTTCATAGGCACGCGCCGCCGCGTCGCGTTCTTCGCGCAGGCGGGCAATCTCTTGATCAAAGGCGCTTTGTGTTTGCACGGATGTCGCCTGCTGCTGGGCCAGTTCGCGTTCCAACTCTTGTTGGATCCGCAACGCCTCGGCCTGTGCCGCCGCCAACGCCCCTTGCAGGTTGGCCTGGTTCTCTACGCTGGTGCTGCGCACCCGGTCCAGCTCAGCTTCCAGGGCAGATACACGCGCCACAGCCTCGGATTGGCTCACTTCCATCTGCGACAGAACCCGAGTCAGACGTTCAGCCAACGCGTCGCGTTCCTGTGCCTGGGCGCGCGCGGCTTCCAAGGTGCTGAGCGCTTCTTCCAACTGGGCATCCAATTGCGTGCGCGCAGCCTGGGCGGCAGCCAGCAAGGTCAATGTATCCTCGGCCTCCTGACGCTGTGCCTCTAATGCCAAGGTCATAGCCGTCAGTTCTGCATCCGCGTTTTCCAAACGCTCCTGCAAGGCCTGTGCCGCCGCAGCCTCTGCCAGACGCGCGGTTTCTTCCGCACTCAGCTGTTCTTGTAGATCGTTGATTTCGGCTGAACGCGCCGTGCCCTCTTCTTCCAGATCCGCGATCAAAGCTTCCAGCGCTTCGCGTTGCGCGGCGGCCAGGCGTGCTGCTTCGACTTGCGCGTCAATTTCGTCCCGTGCCGTGGCAAGCGCGAGATCTAACGCCTCCTGCGCGCTCAACAATTCCGTCTGGCGAGTTTCAAGGTCGTCGCGCTCAGCTGTCAAAGCAGAGACCCGGCGTTCTGCATCATCCCTGCTGCTGATCAGAGCCGCAACCTGTGCTTCAAAGGCGGTAATCTGTCCACGCGCGATTTGCAGCTCGGAATCGCGAATGTCACGCTCTGCCGTTGCCTGTGCCAGGGCCACGGTTCGATCCGCCAGCTCTTGCTGGGTTTGTGTCAGCAAAGCCTGCGTCGTGTTCAAAGTTGAATTCAACGCCCCAAGCCGCGCCTGCAACTGGGTGTTTTCCCGGTCCGCCAACCCAAGCGCCGAGGCAAGCGCCCCCACTTCATCGGCCAGATCGTCCAATTCGGTTTCCTGGCCTGAAATCGTCTCACGCAAAACGAATTGCACCATCATGAAAATGGTGAGGACGAACATCAAAACCAGCAACAGGCCCGTCATCGCGTCGACAAACCCGGGCCAGATCGCCCCCTGGAACCGTTGACCCGTGCGCCGTGACAGAGCCATGGTTTAGGCCCCTTCGCCCGGTGGTGGTGACGGGCGCATACGCGCGCGCGGATTGGCAAAAGCCTTGACCAGCAGATCAATGTCCTTGCGCAGCTCGGCCAGGCTTTCTTGACGGCCCGCAGAAATCTCTTCGAGGATTCGCAGCATCTGCACATCGATCGACCGCAGGCGCATACGACTTTCGGCATCAATTCCGACATCGCCCTGGGCCCGCATGATCTCAACCAGTGCTTCCTGACCAACAGCGATCCGTTCGATTGCGCCCGACAGGGTTTCGGTCCGGTCTTGGCGTTGATTCATATCCGAGATCACATTGATCAACGCATCCATCTTGTGGTCCATATCCACACGCGATTGCGCAGTGTCCATGAACATCACATTCAGCGCTTCCATCTGCTCTGCCATCGTGTCCAACACTTGGCTGACGGCACCGCCGCCACCTTCGCCAACGGAATCCTCAGACGACAGGCTCACCCGGGTAAAGGAGGACAGCCATTCTTCCAGTTCCCGATAAAACCGGTTCTGACCGTGACCGGCAAACAGCTCCAACAGACCGACGATCAGAGATCCCGCCAGTCCCAGCAAAGATGAGGCAAACGCCACCCCCATACCGCCCAGCTGCGCTTCCAGCCCGCTCATCAAACGGTTGAACACCGCCAGGCTTTCTTCACCTTCTTGCGGCGCCAAGCTGCGGATGGTGTCCACAACCGCAGGAACCGTTGTCGCCAGACCGTAAAACGTCCCTAAAAGGCCCAGAAAAATCAGTAGGTTAACGATATACCGTGTAATCTCGCGATCTTCGTCGATCCGTGTGGCAACCGAATCCAGAATGGATCGTGTCGACGAAGACCCCAACTGCATCCGCGCGCCGCGCGAGCGCAGAAGCGAGGCTAGTGGCGCCAGCATCGACGGGGCTTTATCGTCCTCAAAGGTCTCATCACTGGCAAACCGTTCGATCCACCGCACAGACCCGATCAGCTGCACCACCTGCCAGAAACAGGCGGTCACGCCGATCAGAAAAACAAGAAGGATAAAACCATTCAACCAAGGATTGGCCTCAAAGATCGGCAACACCCGCGGCAGAGCCACAAAGGCTCCAAATCCGGCAAGCCCCAGCGCGATCAACATCATGATCACCTGTCGCACGGGTTGAGAAAATTGCGGTCTCGCCTCGCGCCCATTTTGCGCCATAGGTTATGACTCCTGACACCTGTTACTGCTCGCTGTCCTCGCGCAGCCTATAGGGAAAGACCTTGAAGAGCCAAGTGTTTATCACGCATTTATGCAGTCAGTTCACGCACTCGCGCAGTGAGCCAGTTCAGATCCGCATCTTCCAATCCAATTTCCGTCAAATGCTCGGCAGTGTTGTATAGGTATTCTGTATTTGGACCCCGCCCGCCAATGGCGCGCGCAATCACCAGGGCCTGACTTTCCAACGCCATGCCACCGCAATATTGCACGTGATGCGGGTCCACCACATAAGTTACGGTGCGCACTTGCTCTCCATCTTCCAGCTCCACGTCCAGCTCGCGCTCAACATAGGCTGACGAGATCAACTCACGTTCCCGCAGGGTCTGCAGCGTCGCGGCTTCCTGCCCGTCTTGGACAGCAAAGGCCAGACCGGTGCAATGCGCGCCCTCAATCTCATCCAGGGCCAAGACCAATCCAGGGTTCTCTTCTGTGCCGCGATGATGGATGGACCACATGCAAAATGACCTTCCGTAACCATGCAGCGTCGCTTTGCGCGTCTCTGCCACCGGAAATCCAGGATTCCACAGCAGCGAGCCATATCCAAATACCCACATCGTCATGTCGTTACTGGTCCTTTTTAACAGCAACTTATAAACAGCATTTCTGGGCTGCGAAAAGGGGATTGATATGCGCAGGTTGATCAATTGGCTTGTTGTGCTCACTCTTCTGTGGACTGCCTATTGGGGCATCGCTGCCTGGGCATTGCGCGAGGGCGTGACCGCCTGGTACGGCGAACGCGCGCGTGAAGGGTGGCATGCGGAATATGATGGGATTGAAACCGCAGGATATCCCTCCCGTCACGTGACCCGCATCTTGAACCCGGTGCTCGCGGATCCTGGCACTGGCACCGCCTGGAGCGCGGATTGGATCACGTTTGACAGCGCGGCCGTCTCGCCGACCCAACAGGGGCTACGTTTTCCTGCGACCCCTCAACGGTTCTCCAATTTTGATGGCACATTGATTTTGGAAGCCGACGATATGCGCGCAGGTCTCGGCTTTGCGCCGGGTCGCGCGTTGGCGCTGGAACATATCGACCTTCACTCTGGACCTTGGAAAATCTCGGACGCGGCGCAACCTCTTTTATCCGGCCAAGCCTTCGTTTTGCGCATGGAAGAAAGCGACGAACCCCTACGCTATCAATTGCACGGCAATATCGCAGGCCTGGTTCTCTCTGGCGGCACGCGGCGGGTGTTGTTTTCCACCCAGAGCTTGCCAGAAGCGTTTGAAGCCTTGGAATTTCGCGCCACTGCAACGTTTGACACGCCTTGGGATCGACGCGCACTTGAACTGCGACGCCCGCAACCGCGTCACCTCGACTTGGAGCAGATGCTTGTCCAATGGGGTCCGATGCAGATGCGCGCAGCGGGTGAATTGTCTATGGACGAATCCGGTCGCCCGACCGGTACCATCACGTTGCAGGCGCAGGATTGGCAACGCATGCTAACCCTCACCGAAGAAACCGGACTGCTGCCGCCCGCGCTGCGCGCCAATGTTGAACAAGTCCTGTCTCTGCTCGCCGGGCGCAGCGGTCATCCGGAACGGTTGGAACTGCGCCTGAATTTTGCCCGTGGCCGCGTCATGCTTGGTCCCCTCCCACTGGGCCCTGCGCCGCGCATCCTATTGCGGTGACCTCTGCCATAAATCGCAACCGCATCGCACCTGTGGTGCGATGCCCGGCCCAAGTCTGTAATGGGGCAAAGCCCCCTTCAGGCGCGGGAGCCCACCCCTGCTCTAGCCGCTAATTTCACCGGCAATAGGGTCCACCACGATGGCGGGCCGTGTCCAAGTGGAAGTGGTCTTGATGATAGCGGTCCGCGCGCGGCCCCAGCACAGTGCCAAAGGGTCCACAGGCCGATTTCCACACTTGTTCCAACTGCTTGCGCGTTTTGCGCCTTTTCCAGCCTTCAAGGACCGTCACCACATCGCCGTTTTTCAGAATGAACCCTGAAATATCAATGGCCTTTCCGCGCCCATGTTCCGAAATTTTGGCACCAGGGCGATTGTTGCGCGTGCGGCAAGAGTAATGCGCCGCAACCCGCAGCCCCACCACGTCTTTGCGAAACGCCGGCTGCACCCCCTTGTCGACCCAATGTTTCAACGCTTGGGCAGTCTCACAGGTCATCACCGAATGCTGGCTCAAGGAAACACCTGAGATCGCGCTTATTCGAACCGCGTCCTGTGCACCGCAACCGTTCAGCCGCCCGGGTACCGCGCCGACGTTTTCGCCCTGGATATCCAGATCGCCGCAAATCGCTGCTTTCTCCTGCCGCTTCCGCTTGCGCTTACCAAACAGAACCGGTTCCAACAGATCCGGCAGTGGTGTTATCGCCTCTGCTTGCGCGGGAAGCGCCCACATAAAACTGGAGCGATGGCCTGCAGATATAGGTGCCGCGCCTTCTTCCACCGGATTGGCCTGCACGTTTGCAGCGCTCAGCGCCATCGCAATAGACCAAGCAGCCACTACACCTGCACTACGTATCATGTTTTCTCCCGTCCAAAATTCGGTGCAGCTGTATCTTGGCCTGCCTCGATAATTCCACGGCGAATTGCCCGTGTGCGGGTAAAATAATCGTGCAAATGCTCCCCGTCGCCGGTGCGAATGGCGCGCTGCAGGGCAAACAGCTCTTCGGTGAAGCGGCCCAGAATTTCCAGCGTCGCCTCTTTGTTGGTCAGGAACACATCGCGCCACATGGTTGGGTCCGAGGCCGCGATGCGGGTAAAATCCCGAAACCCCGCGGCCGAGTATTTGATAACCTCACTGTCGGTCACCCGGCGCAGATCATCCGCGACGCCCACCATTGTATAGGCAATCAAATGCGGCGCATGAGAGGTAACAGCCAGCACCAGATCGTGGTGGTCTGCCTCCATCTCATCCACATTGGCGCCCATCCCCTCCCACAGGCTGCGCAGACGTTCGGTCGCGGCGGGATCGGTGCCTTCAACCGGAACCAACAGGCACCAGCGGTTGTCGTAAAGCTCGGCAAACCCGGATTCCGGGCCGGAATGTTCGGTGCCTGCAATCGGGTGGGCTGGCACAAAATGCACGTCCTCGGGCAGATGCGGCTGCACCGCCTCGATCACGCTGGCCTTGACCGAACCCACGTCAGACACCGTGGCCCCGGCTTTTAGATGTGGTGCGATCTCGGCCGCGACCTGCCCCATGACACCAACCGGCACGCACAAAACCACCAAATCGGCGTCCTGCACCGCCTCCACCACCGTGTCGCAGACCCGGTCACACAGGCCGATGCGGCGTGCGGTTTCGCGGGTCTCAACGCTGCGGGCAAACCCGGTGACTTCACCGGCCAGACCACTGCGTTTTATCGCCCAAAACATCGAAGAGGCGATCAGCCCCAGACCAATCAGCGCCACACGCTCATAAACCACAGATGTCATGCGCGCACGCCTTCCTTGAAAGCTTTGATCCCTGCCACCACGGCGCGGCAGCCCTCTTCGTCGCCAACGGTGATGCGCAGCCCATTGGGGATGCCGTACCCGGCCACTTTGCGCACAATGACGCCGCGTGATTGCAATACCGCATCGCAAGCCTCGGCCTCATCCTGATCCGCAAACCGCGCAAGGATGAAATTGGTCTGGCTTTCATCCGATGGCACGCCCATGGCCGCCAGCTCCGCCGCCAACCAATCGCGCCATTTGGCGTTCTCGCTCACGCAGAACAACAGATAGTCACGGTCACGCAGAGCGGCCTCGGCGGTGTTCAACGACAGGTTCGACAGGTTAAAAGGCTGGCGCACCCGGTTCAGCACATCGATAATCTCACGCGCGGCATAGCCCCAGCCAACCCGCAAACCACCCAGACCATAAACCTTGGAGAAGGTACGCGTCATGATCACATTTGGATGCGCATCCACCAATGCAGCCCCACCATCAAACAGGGTATCGCCGCGGACAAATTCCGCATAGGCACCGTCCACCACCAACAGGATATGCGCGGGCAGACTTTGTGCCAGTCGCGCGACCTCTGCGTCGTTCAGCATCGTTCCTGTGGGGTTGCCCGGATTGGTCAGGAACACCAGCCGCGTGCGGTCAGTGACCGCACCAAGGATCAGATCCACATCCACCATACGGTCCCGTTCCGGCACGCAGACCGGGGTTGCCCCCGCTTGTCGCGCCAGGATCGGATACATGGAAAACCCGTGCTGGGTGTAAATCACCTCATCCCCCGGCCCGGTGTAGGACTGGGTGATGAACTGCAGCACCTCGTCACTGCCGACACCACAGATGATACGGTCGCGGTCCAGATCATGCACCTCACCGATGGCGGTGCGCAGGTCGACGTGATCGGTGGAGGGGTATCGATGCAGATCCGGCGCCGCAGCCTGCGCCGCGGCAATTGCCTTAGGGCTTGGGCCAAAGGGGTTTTCATTCGCGCTCAGCTTGATAACCCGCGTCTGACCGGTCACATGGGATTTGCCCGCCTGATAGAGGGCGATGTCCATGATTCCGGGCTGCGGTGTGATCTGCGTCATAGGCTTGGGCTCCTTTAGTCGCCCCAGTCATATCGCCACCGCCGCCAATGGAAAAGCCGCAAGACTGCGCGCAACCGCCTGCTTGGGTCGTTTTTCGAGCGAAACCCGGATCATTTGCCAAAATCCGCAGGAGGATCCCCGCCTAGCTTGCGTATTTGAACCGCGCGGTGGCCGGATCCGCGTGATAGGACGGCAGAAAGCTTTGGACATTTTCGGCCAGTGTCACCACGGATTGCAGAATGTATTGCACCGTCTCAGGCGACATCAAATAGGAAAAGTTGAGCCGCACCCAGCCGGGTTTTTCCAACTCTTTCCCGGCCTCCAAGCGCTGGAACAGAGCATCCGATGTGGCCGCGTCGATGCCCAACAAGCGATGCGCATAAGGTCCAGCACAGGCACATCCGCCCCGCGCTTGAATGCCGTAGACATCGCTCAACATGCGGGTGAACACCTGTTGATGGACCGGGTTTCCCGCCCGATCCCGCACCATAAAGGAAAAGATCGGCAAACGGTCCGAATTGCGCGACCCCAATACGGTGATCTGCGGATGCCCCTCCCAGGCAGACCAGGCCATACGCGCATACTCCGCTTCGCGTTCGGCAATCCGGTCGGGGCCGACGGCGCCTTTGACCAGAAACGCCAGCGCCGCGCGGATGTCGCCAATAACGTTCGGGGTGCCCGCTTCTTCTCGTGCAACCAAGTCTTGGCTGTAATCATGCCGCCAGGGTGAGACAAAGCGGACCGTCCCGCCGCCTGGCCAGCTGGGTTTTTGCGTGGCCACCGCATTTTGATTCACGAGTAACACGCCCGACGCGCCGGGACCGCCGGGGAATTTATGGGGTGACAACACCACCGCATCCTTGGCGACTGCGCCATTGGCTCCCATATCGACGGGCAGATATGGCCCGCCCCCAGCATAATCCCAGACCACTTTTGCACCGTGCTCTCGCAACAGGCGCGAGATTGGGTCAGGATCGGTGACAATGCCTGTCACATTGGACGCGGCCGAGAAACTGCCGATCTTCAAATCGCTGCCCGCATGGTCCCGCAACGCCCGCGCCAAAGCATCCAGATCCACATCGCCGTCGGCACTTTCCGGGATTTCCACAACTTTTGCCTGGCTCTCACGCCAGGGCAGAATGTTTGAGTGATGCTCATAGGGCCCGATAAAAACCACCGGATCACGCGCATCGTTTATCCCAAACAGGCTGACCAGCCGGTTCAGCCCCGCCGTCGCACCGGAACCGGTAAAGATCACCGCATCCTGCGCCCGCGCGCCGCACGCCTGCGTAATCTCAGACCGGGCCGCACGGCGCATCTTTGTGATATACTGCCCGCAATAAGACGCCTCGGTATGGGAATTGGCATAAAATGGCAGCACGTTCGTGGCAATGAACTGCTCGACGCTCTGCATGGCCCGACCAGAGGCGACGTAGTCCGCATAGACCAGCGGCACCTGCCCATTTAGACCCGGGATCATTACCCCTTCGCCGATAATATCCTCCCCCAAGGTGCCTTGGGCAACATGTGTGGCGAGATCTGCTTTGAAGGTGGCAAATGGCATAGGGGCGCTCCGCTTGGTCAGATTTCATCCATCTTGCCCCACCGAATTGATGAATATGCCGTCATTCTCACATTGATTTACATAATTATTCGATCATATGATCGCATATGGGCTTTAAAATAGATCAGATCGACCGGGCCCTACTCAAAGCGCTGCAAAGCGACGCAAGCCTGTCTCAACGGGAACTGGCCGACCGGTTGAACCTGTCACAGAACACCTGCTGGCGGCGCTTGCGGGCGCTGGATGAACACGGGGTTTTACAAGGCAGCACCGCCCGCATCGATCGCCAAGCGCTGGGGCTGGATCTGGTAGTCTTTGTCATGCTGCGCACCCGCCATCATTCTGCAGACTGGCTGGCCCAGTTTCGCCGCCATGTTCTGACAATTCCCGAGGTGGTGGATTTCCACCGGATCGGCGGCGACTATGATTATCAGCTGAAAGTGGTCACCGAAGACATGCCCAGTTATGACCGGGTCTATCAACGCCTTATCGCGGGCGTCGAGCTGGACAGCGTCACTTCCTATTTCGCGATGGAGACCATAGCAGAAGGGCGCCCCCTTCCGCTGTAGCCATTGCAGTCCTTAGGCTTAGTGACCAAAGGCGCTGTCGGGCATCCATTTGGCACGTTTGCCAGCAGGCCCCATACGCATATGCAGACAGGCCGTGTTGGTGCGTTGGAAATACAAAGCCTTCAGCGGATACCATCCTGCCTTTGGCACTTCGACGTCCACAGCAAAGGTCTCTTCACAAGGTTGGCGGCCATCAAATTCCCCGACAACCTGACCACCCACTTGCGCGCGCAGCCCGTCATTGGTCAAAAAGTCGATGGTGAATTGGCCGGGCGTATCAAAATGCACAAAGCCGTTGATGTCAGCGACCACCCGCTCTGCGCGCTTGGAGGTCATGACCTTCTGGCCCACATTCGTGTCACGGTGATCCAGCCCGGAAATCGGCGTGCCCTGTTCAACCTTGTAGCGCAGCGCATTTTCAGCCGCCTTCAGGTTTTTAACATCCGCCGGATAGGCATAACGTACCGAAAGCCCCGGTTTCAGATTGGTAGGTTGCGGATCCGCAGGTTCTAGTTTGAGCGGTGCCGCCGCAGAAACATGCGCACAAAATACAAACGCCAGGCCAAGACCCAGTTTCACGTAGTTCATCATTTCTCCCTGTTGCACCATGCGGTTGCGACCAACTGTCGCACTGCATTGACGCCCCTTAATGTCAAAACTCGAAAACCTTAAGAAATTTTTAACCCATTTGGCAATCGTTTTGATCGGCCCAGGGCTGCCTCCAAAACGCAGAAAGGGCCGCCTGATACAGGCAGCCCTTCGAAATTCGGTACTGGTGCGGCGAAGATTAGTTCTTCGCGTAGAATTCAACAACCAGGTTCGGCTCCATCACAACAGGGTACGGAACGTCGGACAGGCCGGGCGCGCGTACATAGGTTGCAACCAGTTTGGAGTGGTCTACGTCGATGTAGTCCGGAACGTCACGCTCAGGCAGCTGTACCGCTTCCAGGATGGCAGCCATTTGCTTGGACTTTTCGCGAACTTCGATCACGTCACCTTCTTTAACACGGTAAGACGGGATGTTGACCTTCTTGCCGTTAACCAGAACGTGGCCGTGGTTCACGAACTGACGTGCCGCAAATACGGTTGGAACAAACTTGGCACGGTATACAACAGCGTCCAGACGACGCTCCAGCAGACCGATCAGGTTTTCACCGGTATCGCCTTTTACACGCTCAGCATCGGAATAGATGCGGCGGAACTGCTTCTCGGTCAGGTCGCCGTAGTAGCCTTTCAGCTTCTGCTTGGCGCGCAGCTGGATACCAAAGTCAGACAGTTTGCCCTTGCGGCGCTGACCGTGCTGGCCGGGGCCATATTCACGACGGTTCAGTGGGGACTTAGGACGACCCCAGATGTTTTCGCCCATACGGCGGTCAATTTTATACTTGGCAGCGGTACGTTTAGTCATACGCTGATCTCCTTCAAAAATGGCGTCGCGACCTGTTCCGAAACCGGGTCAAACCGCAACAATAGAAGGGCGTTGTCCTCTTGAATGAT
Source organism: uncultured Paracoccaceae bacterium (assembly GCA_947497985.1). Lineage (GTDB taxonomy): Bacteria > Pseudomonadota > Alphaproteobacteria > Rhodobacterales > Rhodobacteraceae > Epibacterium. The sequence goes on along the minus strand of CANMIX010000005.1, from coordinate 252,847 downwards.
CCCGTTGGAACCAGACATGACAGGCATCCCCTTGCGGGGGCCACCAACACCAATGAAGCCGCGCTTCTATACCAACGCCTGCAGGAGTCAACAGCAATATAACGCTGCGTGCGCGATTCCCGGATCAGGCCGCCTCATGCAGCAGGATCGCAGCCTCGGACCGGTTCAGATTACGCCGCGCAAAAGCTCCAAACCGCATCGGGTCGTACTCTGCCTCGGGCACTTCCGCCAACAAACGCGCGCGGTCCTGGGGGGCCAGCGCATCCAAGGCGGCACTGGCCGGGTGAAAGCTCTCCGTCTCGACACCATTGGCCCAAACAACCTGATGGCCGTCTAACAACAGATGAACATATGTCACCTGCCGCACGTGATGATCCACAATGATTGTCCGATTGTTGACCAAATCCCGCGCTGCCACCATGACTTCGGGCGCATTGAACAGTGCTTGCACCTGTCGCCCTTTGATCAACATGCGGTGTTCGGGTGAGACCAGCAGCTCTGCTTCGGGGCGGTCAATGCCCAGCGCACCTGCGCGAATTCGAACAGGCCGCAGGGACGGCATCACATGCAAACGCGCACCGCTCATTCGACGCCCTCCCACCCAACGCAACGGCTGCGGGCCGTTGTCGCGGGTCTGCAGCATATCGCCTTCGCGCAGCGTCTCTACCAAACGTGGACCATCAGGGGTTGCGATCCGGGTTCCCGGCGTAAAACAAATCACCCCATTGCGTGTAGGCGCGGCCCCAAACCGCATCGGATCCAGTGAGACCTGCATCACCCACAAATCCTGATCCCGCGGTGGCACGCCCCCCAAAAACATCAACAAAGGTGCCTGATCCGGCCCCACATCAATCACAGTAATCGTGAAACTTTGCACCCCGTTGGTCACCCGGAAACAGCTGTCACGCAACGGGGCTGTGTCGTCACTCAATACTCGGTCAGGTGCCAGCTCCAAGGCCACACCAACCATTTTGCGCACAATCTTTGCTGCGCGTAAGCGCATATCGGAATCGTTTGTCGCCTCATCCAGTCGCAACGCAGATGCAGGCCCATCCACCCGCACGACCTGCCCTTGCCAGGACCACGCGGATCCCACTTGCAATGCCTCGGGGGCGGTGGCCGGAAGACCATCTATTTCTGTTTGCGACCATGAAAGGACAAACGCGCCGCTAAAGCCCGTTGTCATTTGCTCTGATCCTGCCTCGGTTTTTATTTATTAACCCATTGTTAACAAAATCGAGACAATCGCCAAATATGCGTTTTTGGAGATTTCACGGAGCGTGGCGTGAAAGTCGCAATGCCGCCAGGGCAACTCACCCGTTGTTACGCAAGATCAGCAGATCGAAACCGGCCTTCTTTGCCGTTAAAAAACGCCAGAGGCTCGCTTGCCTCGGCGGTTCCTGCCTCAGACAGGCTTGCACGCAGGACCCGGCCGACACAAATCATGTGATCGCCACCGTCATAAGCCGCGTGACGCTTGCATTCAAATCGCGCCAAGGCCCCCTCCAACAGAGGAACACCCTCCGCATTTTCGCCCAGCGCCCGGCCTTGCAAGCAAAAGGCGTCCTTGGCCACATCCCAACACAGCGATTTCTGGGCCGCGGACAAGATATGCACGGCGAAATGTTCAGCCTGTTCAAAATAGCGAAACCGGTTTGCCCCGCGATCGATTGACCACAGCAACAAGGGCGGGTTCAGCGACAGGGAGGAAAAACTGTTTGCAGTAATCGCCACCGGTCCTGTGTCGCTGGCCACGGTGACGATGGTCACCCCCGTCGCAAATCGACCAAAGGCATCGCGCAAAAGACGACTGTTATCGGCGGTAGGAACAAAGTCAGTCTGATGCGTCATAATGTGCAACGAACTCCGGCGTCAGGGAACTGCGCCAACGTAAACCAGATTCCCCCACCCCACACCAGTGCATCCGACCTATTCGATGGCACAAACGTCGCCACCTTAGTATGGCATCAATTTTCACCCGGGTCGGACACGCCTGCAACGCCCGCAGCCTCCTTTCGGCTGACAATGTGACGTTGGGGCATTTTTCGACAGCGCCGCGCCACATTGTTGACAAGTCACCATTGCGACGCAACACTATCCGCGAGCTGCAGATCGATCCTGCAGATCCCCGCGGGCCGGGAATTGTGTGTCGCGTGCAGGGCACGTCAGCGCGACTAGCAAAGGAGGAACCTCAATGGGTCCCTTTCCACATGACGCGCCACAAGCCACCATTGATGACAACAACGTTGCCGGAACCGATGGGTTCGAATTCGTCGAATTCGCCCATCCCGGCGTCGGCGCGTTGGAAGAATTGTTTCAGAAAATGGGCTATGTGGAGATTGCGCGCCATAAAGAAAAAGACATCTCCCTCTATCGTCAGGGTGACATCAATTATCTGATCAACCGCGAACCCGGCAGCCATGCCGCGAAATTTGTGGCCGAACACGGCCCCTGTGCGCCCGCAATGGCGTGGCGGGTTGTGGACGCTCAGCACGCCTTGAAATGCGCCGTCGACTATGGCGCCAAGGAATACACGGGTCCGGGCAAATCAATGGATGTTCCAGCCGTGATCGGCATCGGCGGTTCGCTGCTGTATTTTGTCGATACCTATGGCGACAAGGGTTCATGTTATTCGTCGGAATTCAACTGGCTGGACGCCGTAGATCCCAAACCCACAGGCGCAAGCTTTTACTACCTCGACCACCTCACCCATAATGTGCAGCGCGGCAATATGTCGACCTGGTACGATTTCTACGCCAAGGCGTTCAATTTCAAAGAAATCCGCTTCTTTGACATCAAGGGCAAACACACGGGTCTGTTCTCCCGCGCTTTGACGTCGCCGGATGGCAAAATCCGCATCCCGATCAACGAAAGCGCGGATGAGACCAGCCAGATCGAAGAATATCTGCGCCGCTACAAAGGCGAAGGCATTCAGCACATCGCGGTCGGCACCGAAGGGATCTATGACGCGGTGGATCAGATTGCCGACAATGGCATCAAATTCATGCCCAAACCGCCGCAGACCTATTACGACATGTCCCAGGACCGGGTCACTGACCACCAAGAACCCATCGACAAGATGATGAAATACGGCATCCTGATCGACGGCGAAGGTGTGGTTGACGGCGGCACCACACGGATCCTGCTGCAAATCTTCTCAAAAACCGTGATCGGACCGATCTTTTTTGAGTTCATTCAGCGCAAAGGCGATGATGGGTTTGGCGAAGGGAACTTCAAGGCCTTGTTTGAATCGATCGAGGCCGACCAAATCCAGCGCGGTGTTTTAAAAGCGGGCAAATAGCGCCCTGCCCAAGACCTGCCCTGTTCCTGAGGATCAGGGCAGTTTTGCCTCGGAGCTCGGCATCGCCTGTGGCTGGTCCAGATCCTGCGCCAGATGCCGGGACAGCCTGTCGATTGCCACCATCAACCCCGACAGCTCATCCGGGGACAGCATCTCTTCGAACATGTTTTGGCGTTCTGTGAAAAATGGCTCTTCTTCAGCCAACGTCGCGCGTCCCTTGTCGGTCAACGACAATAATTTGCGCCGTTTGTTGCCTGGGTCTCCGCGTTCGGTAAGGAATTCGGCCTTGCGCAACGCGCCAACGGATCGGCTGATCTGCGCCCGGTCGATGACCATCAAACGTGACAGCTCAGCGGCGCTGGCCTCTTGAAAGATGTCCAACACCAACAGGATCCGGTAATCCGTCAGATTCAAATCGGGGTGTTTCAGGTTCTTGATCGCGTGATTATCCAACAGCTTGCACAATCGCGAAATCCGAAACGACAGATGCACCTCAAGCCGCGACAAAGCCGCAAGACGCACACGCGCCGCCTCTACATCCATCAACTCCATGACCTGCTCCTTCCCTTAAGCCGGCCTCTACCGGTCATTGGCGCGGATTATCCGTGTTTCCGCGTAAATACCAAGGGGAAGTTCCATTATTTAAGCATGTTTTGCCGTTTACACCGCTTTTTGGGTTAAACGCCACGGCGAGATTCAACCCAAATATTGGTTATGCGGCCAGCACGCAGAGCAGTTCAAACATGATCGAGGCCCCGACCCAGGCCGTCCCGCCAGACGCATCAAAGGGCGGGCTGACCTCCACCAGATCGGCTCCGACCAGGTTCAGCCCCTGCAATTTGCGCACCATCCGTTGCGCCTCTAACGATGTAAACCCACCGATTTCAGGCGTGCCAGTGCCCGGCGCAAAGGCGGGATCGATACTGTCGATATCAAAGGTCACATAGGTGGGTTGGTCGCCAACAATCTGTCGAGCCTCGGCCATGATCACGTCAAACCCAGTATCATAAAGCTCTTCGATGGTGACAATGCGAATGCCTTGTTCCAGCCCCCACTCCACATCATCGCCACCGCGTGTGCCACGAATGCCAATCTGGATCATCCGTTTGGGATCCAGCAGACCTTCCTCAATCGCGCGGCGAAACGGGGTGCCGTGGGTGAATTTGCAGCCGTTGAAATAGCTGTCGAACAGATCGGTGTGCGCATCAAAATGGATCATGCCCAACGGTCCATCCTGCGCCAGCCCCCGCAACACCGGCAAAGTGATCAGATGGTCGCCTCCCGCAACCAGCGGTGTGATACCGGCGGCATGTAGCTCGGTGAAATAGTCTGTCACCCGCCCCAACGTATCCATCGTGTCGGCAGGGTTCACCGGACAATCGCCAAGGTCCGCACAATTGCGCGCCACAAAGGGTTCGATCCCGGACACCGGATGCCGTGCCCGGATCATCGTCGACAGATCCCGCAGCTGGCGCGGCCCGTGACGTGCACCGGGGCGATTGGTGGTGCCTGTGTCCCAAGGCACCCCCACAAGGCCAATCTCCACCATCTCGAAATGCTCAGCCCCCATCGGAACATGCGGCAGCCGCATAAAGGTCGGCATGCCTGCAAATCGCGGCACGTCCATGGCAGACACAGGCTGGAACGAAAAAGGAGGCTTGGTCATTATTGGAATTTCACTTGTGTTATGAGACGTAGCGCAGCCCCAATCTGTGGACTACGTGGCACAAGCTTCCTGCGCGGCCACGCTTTGGGCAAGCACAACAATGTCGCGTGTGGCCAAACACATGCGGCGTTTGCCAACCGGTGCTGATTTAAATGGCAAAGCCACCGGGTACATAATGACAGCGACATCCAGCGGGACATCGTTTGAAAATTGGGAAATCACCGGTGCAGGTAGAGTGGCGGGGAGACAGGGATTCGAACCCTGGGAACGCTCTCACGTTCAACGGTTTTCAAGACCGCCGCATTCGACCACTCTGCCACCTCCCCGGTCTGGCGTGGGGTTTATGCGTTGCTCGGATTTGATGCAAGTGGGAAATTACCTCTCCTGCAAATTCACAACCTTGTCACCAGAGTTTGTCAGATTATTGCCGACCTCTTGGGCATAGGGTTTTCTTGTGTACACCATCTGGTTATGGTGATCGCAAACATAATAGGCCAGCCAAAGATGCGCACAGGCACAATGCATCATAGCGGCAGTAAAAACAGGCAAGGACACTGAGGATGCAGAAGTCTCCTTCTATGAAATTTCGCGGCACGCATATGGTTGCAGCGCTGGCATTGGTCACAGCTTTGAGCGCATGTGAAACCACAAGCAGCGGTCAACCCTTTGCAGAAGGCACGCCAGATGGGGCAGCCCCATCGGCTGCAGAAAAGCCGACTTTTGGGAAACGGTTTGGCGACTTTTTCAAAGGCAAGAACAAACCGGATCAGGAAGGCGCGACCAACACCGCCACTTCGACCGAACTGGTGGAACGTGACGTCGAGGCGCCCGATGTCTTTCAAGTGACAGAAACCGGCCTGTGGGACGGTCGCCCCTCGTTGGGTGGTGTTTGGGTGGCCCACCCGGACGCACGCGATCCTGAACGTGTCATCATCCGCAATAACGCCAATGGCAAATTTGTCATCGGCGCCCTGTTCCGGCGCGAGCGTGAAATTCCCGGCCCACGCGTGCAGGTATCATCCGACGCGGCAGAGGCCCTTGGCATGCTGGCCGGTGGCCCGGTTGAGGTCAACGTGACCGCCCTGCGCAAAGAAGCCGTCTCAGAAGCACCCATCACCGACCTGTCTGGCGCACCAGAGGATATCGCACTGGGCGCGTTGGCTCCGGCCCCGATCGAAACCGCTTCGCTTGATCCCATTGCCGGCGCGGCCGCTGCAATTGACGCCAGTGCGCCGCCTGCCCCAACACCGGTTGCGGCCCCCGCGCCAAGACCCGCGCCCAAGCCGATTGTCAATTCCTCACTTGAAAAACCCTTCCTGCAGATCGGTATTTTTAGTGTCGAGGCCAACGCCAAACGTACTGCCGACATTATGCGCAACGCAGGCATGATCCCGCAGGTCTTGGCGCAATCCTCGAACGGAAAACCGTTCTGGCGTGTTCTCGTCGGCCCCGCCCAGACCAAATCAGAACGCACCCAGTTGTTGAAACAAGTACGCGACACAGGCTTCACGGACGCATATGCTGTCACCAACTGATATCAAAGGGAGACCGCCCGTGATCACTCTGTTGAAACGTTCCATTTTGACCAGTTTTAAATCCACGCTTGCTGCCGGCCTGATGGTCAGCCTGTCGGCCCTGTCTGCTGCCGCCTTTGATACCAAGGCACGCGCAGCCTATGTGGTGGACCAAGGCACCAACACCGTGTTGATGTCCAAGAACCCGGACGTGCCGCTTCCCCCGGCCTCGATGTCCAAGCTGATGACCTTGTACATCGCCTTTGAGGCCCTGCGCGATGGTCGCCTGACGTTGAACGAAACCCTGCCGGTCAGCCTGCACGCCATGAGCTATAAGGGCTCGACCATGTTCCTGAACACGCAGGACCGGGTCCGGGTCGAGGATCTGTTGCGCGGCATTATCGTTCTGTCCGGCAATGATGCCTGCGTGGTTCTGGCCGAAGCCTTGTCGCCCGATGGCACCGAAGCGGGTTTTGCCCGTTACATGACCGAACGCGCCCGTGACATGGGCATGGAGAACTCGACCTTTGCCAATTCCAACGGCTGGCCTGCGGCAGGTCATCGGATGTCGGTCAAAGACCTTGCGATCCTGGCCGAACGGTTGATCGAGGATTTCCCGCAGTATTACCCGATGTTTGCCGAGCGTGAGTTCCCGTTTGACGGTCGCGCGCCGTCGAATGTGCGCAACCGCAACCCGCTGTTGTCCCTGGACATTGGCGCCGATGGTCTCAAAACCGGTCACACCGAAGAGGCCGGTTATGGTCTGGTTGGATCCGCTAAACAGGATGATCGACGGGTGATCTTTGTCCTCACCGGTCTGGGCAGCACCCGCGAACGCGCCGAAGAATCCGAGGCCGTCGTCAATTGGTCCTTTCGCCAATTCTCCCAGAAAACCATAGCCAAAGCAGGCGTTCCTGTCGCCCAGGCTGAGGTCTGGATGGGCAATGCACAAAGCGTTGGTCTGGTGGCACAGGATGATTTGAACGTCCTTCTGCCTGCGTTGCAACGCAACCAATTGCAGGGTGAGGTGGTTTATGATGGCCCGCTGCAGGCCCCGATCACCCAAGGGGATCTGTTGGCGGAATTGGTGTTCCAGCCGGACGGCCTGCCAGAAAAACGGCTTCCCCTTGTGGCGGAGTATGATGTACCGGTGGGCGGATTTCCCGTGCGGGTCAGAACGGCGGCCGAAGTTCTGATCAAACGTTTACTGAACGGCCCTGAGACAACCCAGTGACCCCCAAAGATCAAAATGGCCTTTTCCTGACCTTCGAAGGTATCGACGGGTCAGGAAAATCAACCCAATGCAAACGTCTGGCTCAAGCGTTAGAAACGCGTGGATTGGACACCGTTTTGACCCGTGAACCCGGCGGCTCAGCCGGAGCCGAAGAGATCCGCAGCCTGGTGCTGGAAGGCGATCCCGACCGCTGGTCCGCCGAAACAGAACTGCTGTTGTTCACGGCAGCGCGTCGCGACCATCTGGAACGCCTGATCACACCCTCGGTGAACGCAGGCAAAGTGGTGATTTGCGACCGATTTGCCGACAGCACCCGTATGTATCAGGGCCTGTCTCGTGGTGACCTGCGGGCCACTGTTGACCAGCTGCACGCCCTGATGATTGGCCGCGAACCGGATCTGACCATCCTTTTGGATATGGACCCGGCCACCGGTCTGTCGCGTGCCAAAGGGCGCAAGGGTCACGAAGAACGGTTTGAGGACATGGGGCTGGAGCTGCAACAGAAAATGCGGGCGGGATTTCTCGCGCTGGCCCAAGAATTCTCTGACCGTTTTGTGGTGATCAACGGCGACCAGCCGCCCGAAGACGTGGCGGATGAAGTTCTGTCAGCCACCCTCAAGGCGTTGGGGTAATCTTGACATGAGCGACGCCGACACTCTCCCGCGCGCCGATCAGGCCCCCGGTGCGCCCCACCCGCGCGAAACCCTGCGCCTGTTTGGTCAGGACGCTGCTGAACGTGACTTTCTGTCGGCTTTCACGTCTGACCGCATGCACCACGGTTGGCTGATCACCGGCCCGCAAGGGGTCGGCAAAGCCACATTGGCCTGGCGCATTGCCCGGTTCCTGCTGGCCACGCCGGACGACGACGGTGGCCTGTTCGGCGCTCCACCACCGCCCACCTCCCTTGATATTGACCCGGACCACCCGGTGTCACACCGCATTCAGGCGCTGGCAGAACCGGGGCTGGCGGCCATCACCCGCAGCTATAACGATCGCGAAAAACTGCGCGACCAGATCGTGGTCGACGACGTGCGTGCGCTCAATCGCTTCTTTGGCCTCTCTGCCACCGATGGCGGGCGGCGCGTGGTGATTGTCGATGCCGCCGATGATATGAACACCAGCGCGGCCAACGCCTTGTTGAAAATGCTCGAAGAGCCGCCAGAACGCACCGCTTTGCTGCTGATTTCACACCAGCCCTCGCGCCTTTTGCCCACCATTCGATCCCGCTGCCGGACCTTACGCCTTGGCCCGTTGGATGGCAGCGATATGCAATCTGCACTGACCCAAGCCGGGATCCCCCTGGAGGGCAACACCGACCATCTGAACGCGTTGGCGCAAGGCTCTGTGGGCCATGCGATCCGGCTGCTGTCCATGGGCGGGCTTGAGATCTATGGCGAATGGGTACAGATCCTCGCCTCCCTGCCACGACTGGATCGCAGCCGCGCGCTGAAACTGGCCGAAGCCGCAGCGCAGCCCGGTGCCGGGGCCAAATTCGAACTTCTGTTGACCTTGATCGAGGCGAGCCTCGCAAGACTGGCGCGCACCGGGGCAACTGGTCAGGCACCAATGCCCGAAGCCGCCCCGCGTGAGGGGGAAACATTGCTGCGTCTGTCGCCCAATCCGCACAAAGCGCGGGCATGGGCGGACCTTGCGGCCACGGCTTCGTCACGGGCACGCCACGGGCAGTCGGTGAACCTTGACCCCGCAGCACTTGTCCTAGATACGGTCTTCAAGATGCAGGAAACCGCGTCCCGTTAAGGCCACGGCCAAAGGACGCGATACGGGCGTAAAGGGCAGAAGACCAGCATGAGCGAACCGCAAATCACCGATAGCCATTGCCACCTGGACTTTCCCGATTTTGAAGGCCAGCTGGACGATATTATCACCCGCGCGGCCGAAGCCGGCGTGGCCCGCATGGTCACCATCTGCACCAAGCTGAAAAACGAACCCTCTGTGCGCGCCATTGCCGAGGCCCACGCGCCGGTGTTCTATGCAGCAGGCACCCATCCGATGAGTGTCGCCGAGGAGCCGATGACCTCGGTCGAGGAACTGGTGTCGCTGGCCAAACATCCGAAATTTGTCGGTATTGGTGAGACTGGGCTGGATTATCACTACAGTTCTGACAGCGCCGAAGCGCAGAAACGATCCCTGCTGATCCATATCGAGGCCGCACGTGAAACCGGCCTGCCGTTGATCATCCATTCCCGTGCCGCTGATGACGACATGGCCCGGATCCTGAGCGATGAGATGAGTAAAGGGTCCTTCACTTGCGTGATGCATTGCTTCTCTTCCTCCGCGGAACTTGCCAAGGCCACGCTTGAAATCGGCTGTTACCTGTCGATGTCGGGCATCGCCGCCTTCCCCAAAAGCCAGGAGCTGCGCGATATTTTTGCAGCCGCCCCGGTGGACCGGATCCTGGTGGAGACCGACAGCCCCTATCTGGCACCGCCCCCCTATCGTGGCAAACGCAACGAGCCTTCTTATACTGCGCTAACCGCGCGTATCGGAGCCGAGGTTTTTGGCATGGACTACGCCGATTTTGCTGCCCAGACTGAACAGAATTTTGACCGCCTCTTCTGGAAAGTGGCCCAGCATCAGACGGTGCGTTGATGGCAGAGCTGCGCTTTACCATTTTGGGTTGCGGCTCGTCCGGCGGCGTGCCACGCCTCGGCGGACAATGGGGCGACTGTGATCCGGCCAATCCCAAGAACACGCGCCGCCGCTGTTCGATGTTGGTCGAGCGTGAGACCGAGGACGGCACCACCAGCGTGTTGATCGACACGTCCCCCGATATGCGCAGCCAGTTGCTGGACACGGGCACTGGACGGCTGGATGGCGTGGTTTATACCCATGCCCATGCGGACCACATGCATGGTATCGATGATTTGCGCATGATCGTGTTCAACATGCGGGCCCGCATCCCGGTCTATGCCGATGCGGATACACAGAACGCGCTGTTGTCGCGTTTTGCCTATGCTTTTGTGCAGCCTGAGGGGTCGTCCTATCCGCCTATTCTTGATCTGCACAGCATCGACGGGGACTTTGTGATCGACGGCCCAGGTGGTGCAATCCCGTTCAAACCCTTCCGGGTGAAACATGGGGCCATTGATGCGCTGGGGTTTCGCATAGAAAATCTGGCGTATCTGCCAGACGTGTCCGAGATCTATGATGATGCATTGCCCGATCTGGAAGGTTTGGATTGCTGGGTTCTGGACGCGCTGCGCCGCGCGCCGCATCCAACCCATTTCAATTTGGATGACGCGCTAAAGTGGATCACCCGCATGGCTCCCAGACGCGCGGTACTGACCAACCTACACAATGATCTAGACTACACTGTATTGGCGGATGAGACGGCCGATCATATTACCCCTGCCTACGACGGCATGGTTATCCGCTACCCGTTGTAACGGGCCTGCGGATCCGCCAAAGGATTGCGAATAGCCCATGTTGAACACGTTAATTGATGTTATTTTGCCGGTTTTTCTGGTTGTTGGGGCAGGCTATGTCACAACATGGGCAGGGATCTTTAAACAGGTTCATATCGATGGATTGATGAAGTTCGCCCAGAATTTTGCCATTCCCTGCCTGCTGTTCAGCGCGATTGCCCATTTGGATCTGTCGACCGGGTTTTCCGTGCCGCTGTTGATCAGCTTTTACACAGGTGCGCTGACGTGTTTTCTGGCCGGGATCTTTGGCGCCCGGTATTTGTTTGGCCGTCCCTGGACTGATGCAACCGTCATCGGATTTTGCTGTCTGTTTTCCAACGCTGCGCTGCTGGGGTTGCCGATCACGGAACGTGCCTTTGGCCCCGAGGCGCTGACCGGCAACTATACAATCATCGCCTTCCACTCCCCCTTTAGTTATGGCATCGGCATCACCGTAATGGAGATCCTGCGCAACCGCGGCACCGGTTTTGTTCAGACCAGTCGGCATGTGTTGCGCGCGATGTTCAAGAACTCGCTGATCCTTGGCATCACACTTGGGTTCATCGTCAATCTTTCGGGCATCACCATCCCAAACACAGTCGAAGAAGCCCTGTCGATGTTGATCGCAGCTGCTCTGCCGGCCGCGCTTTTTGCGTTGGGAGGCGTGTTGACGCAATATCGGCCTGAAGGCGATATGCGGGTGATCCTGTTCGCTTGCACCCTGTCGTTGGTGGTTCACCCCGCGATCGTCTTTGGGCTGGGCAGCAGCCTGTCGGTCGATACAGAATTGCTGCGCTCTGGCGTTTTGACCGCCGCAATGGCAACCGGGGTCAATGGTTTCATCTTTGCCAATATTTATGACAGCGCCAAACGCGTCGCGGCCTCAACCGTGCTGTTGGCGACTGCCATGTCGATGATAACCATTCTGGGCTGGCTTGCCTTGATCGGGTGACAAACCGCCTGCCCTCGGGTGATTAACGTGCCTTGATCTGTGAAATCATGGCCTTGCCAATCTCAGCCAGGATTTGATTGCGCTGCGAAAAATCTGCTTCGCTTTCCGTCATATAGATCGCGGCAAGGTAACGTCCCCCTTGGTCGGTTTCCAAAAACGCGATGATTGCGCGGGAACCATGCCCACCGGCTCCGGTTTTATCCCCGATGATCCATCCCTCGGGCAGATGCGCACGTATCAGATCATCCGCGACCTGATCATCGATCATCCACTGGCGCAGCTGCGCCGCAGATGTTGGTGACAGGACATCGCCCCACAGAAGGGACTGCAGCGTGTCCAGAACAGCAGTCGGCGTCGTGGTGTCTTGTACATTTCCAGGTTCAGCCGAATTCAATGCGGTCTCCCACCGATCCAACCGGGTCACCGGATCGCCAATACCGCGCAGAAACCGGGTCAGCCCTGCAGGGCCGTCGATTGTATCCAACAAGAGGTTGGCAGCGGTGTTATCGCTGAGGGTGATCGTCGCCTCACACAGCGCATCCAGGGTCATGCCTGTGTCCACATGCAGCTCAGTAACCGGTGAATAGCTGACCAGATCGGCGGATTGATACATCAGGTGGCGTTCCATGTCCTCGTCGCCAGCATCACGACGGGCAAGGACTGCGGCACATAACAGTGGCTTAAAGGTGCTGGACATCGGAAACCGTTCATCGCCGCGATGGCTGATCTGCCAATCGGACGTCATGTCCCGCAGCACAAACCCAATGCGCGCATCGTGCTTACCCTCTAACGCAGTTGCAACTGCCGCTGTGTCCCCTGCGCTTGCGATACCTGTTGATGCAAGCGTCACCGCCGCCCCCAGAACCACCTGCCGCAATGTGTTCAAACCTATCAATTTCATAAGAACTCTGCCTGTTACCTACATGGCAAGGAGCTAGGCATCACTGCCGCCTTCGCCAAGGCGCAGCGTCGAAATTCCAACACCATCGGCAAAGGAACGCCGAGCGTTTGCAGCTGTGTCGCCCCCCGGCTTTCCGCGAACCGCAGGGCACTGAAATTTCAATTTCAATTCAACATTTTTCTGCTGGCAGGCGACCACATTGTTGCCCAATCAAATTGCAAAACCTGCACCAGAATTTTTCACTCCAAACTCTACCCGTCGACAACGTGGGTTTTGAGTTTCATCTGACGAGAACAGTGACCTATTTGAATGAGGTATTTTATGAAAAAACTTCTACCAGCCTTGGTTTTGCTGGGCCTCGCCGCCTGCAACACAACCACACAAAACACCGGTAATGCGGCCTTCCACGCGGCCCCGTCACCGGTAACATACGGCAGCCCGCGGTCAACTCCGGCATCGGTCAGGTCTTCAAATGTGATCGCCGCTGCAACGCCTGCCGCCGCACCGACATCGCATCGTTTTGCGGCGCGTGCACCGGGATGGTATCAATTGCCAAACGGCTTACCACATGCGGTGATCCATTCCCCCAGTTTTGCATCAACCGGACAACCCGCAAGAAACTTTCCCACTTTAGACACAGCCTATCGTCACCGCAGCGGTAGCTGGAACCCGCCCTATGCGGCGAGATTGGACACAGTGCATGGGCACGCATTTGCCCGTCTTGTGACCGTGGATGAGAGCACATTTCTGATTATGAAACGCCTGCGGGTCAAAGAGGTCTTTAAGGTGCTCTTCTACACACGCGAACCCTATGAAAATTTGATGAGCGCGAGCATTCAGCAGATCGGCTGTGTGCGCGAAGGAAACACCGTCTTTCGTGCAAGTCAGGGCTCGGTTCACGCAATGGCTGCGCGCGTGACGTGCTAAGCTGAGACGTCATTAAAACACATTTTCAGCATGCGTTGTGGGTAGTTTAGCCCACAATGCAGAGCAACACCGCGCCTTTTCAGCCGTTTCCCAGCGCCAAATGTCGCGCTTTTGCTGCGCTGCGACATGCAGGCGTGACAAGGAGCGATGGGATGCCTATAAGGCCCGCAAATTCTATCTAATCAGTCTTTAGGAGCGCCCACATGACCCTGCAGGTTTTTGGTCACAAATCCCCCGACACCGACTCGACCGGTTCCCCACTGATCTGGGCCTGGTACCTAAACGAAGTCAAAGGCGTTGCCGCCGAAGCTGTTCTGCTGGGTGAGCCCAACACCGAAGCGGCGTTTGTTGTTGAAAAGTGGGGTTTTGACAAACCAACCATCAAGACCGAATTCGCAGCCGGCACTCAAGCGGTCATCGTGGACACCAACAACCCGGCCGAGCTGCCCGCCAACATCAACGAGCTGGACGTGCTGGCGATCATCGACCACCACAAGCTGGTTGGCGGTCTGGAAACCAAAGGCCCGATCGACATCACCGTGCGTCCCCTCGCCTGCACTGCGACCATCATGTATGATCTGATGGGTGATGACGCGGCCAAGATGCCCGACAATATCAAAGGTCTGGTTCTGTCCTGCATCCTGTCCGACACGCTGGAATTCCGCTCCCCCACCACCACCGACGTGGACAAAGCGCTGGCAGAGAAACTGGCAGGTGAGCTGAACATCGATCTGGGCGCATATGCGGCTGAGATGTTTGCGGCGAAGTCTGACGTCTCTGCCTTCTCTGATGCGGAACTGATCCGCATGGATTCCAAAGAATACGAAGTCGACGGTGTGAAATTCCGCGTCTCTGTTCTGGAAACCACCGCGCCAGAAATCCCGCTGAACCGCAAGGCGAGCCTGATGGAAACCTATGCCACCGTTCAAGCCGAGGACGGCGTGGATCAGGTTCTGCTGTTCGTGGTCGACATCCTGAAAGAAGAAGCCACCCTCTTGGTTCCAAACGACATTGTCAAAGGCGTTGCAGAAAAGAGCTTTGGCGCAACCGTGGACGGCGACAGCGTTGTTCTGCCGGGCGTCATGTCGCGCAAAAAACAGATCATCCCGAACCTCAAGGTCTGATCTGTCGAAACATCGCTGAAATAGAAAACGCGCTCCACCAGGGGCGCGTTTTTGTTTGTACAGGCACTGCAGTTAAAGGGTTACGGCGTGCCGTTTAACAGTTTCATCTCAGCTCTGGCCCGCGCAAGTTTAATTGCCAATTCCCGATGTCTTTCGGATTTGAACGACACGATATCCCTGCGTTCGAACATGTCGGCAATCCGGTCCTCGAACGGGGTTTGGTTATACAAAGGCGCTGTTACGTCTGTGATCCGCGCGCCCAGCTCATCTTCGATTTCCGCAGTGTCTTCGAAAAAGCCAAGGAGTTCATCCCAGCTCGCCTCAAATGGTGCGGGGCGCAGGTACAAAGCGTCAATAACAGCGGTCGCGCGGTCGTCATCGTGCGCCGCGTCTAAAAGCGCCTGCCCATCTGGGGTTTGCAAAAACTTGACGAGTTCGGCGACGGGTTGGTCGCGATAGATCGCGCATGTCTGGTCCACATAGACATCCAATACCGCCGGTGTGGCCTCCTTGATCGGGCGAAACACAAGAAACTCAACCCCGCCCGCTGGATCGATCGCTAGCACGCCAACTTCTGCGAGGTCATTCGCCGTCTCGGCGGCAAATGCCTGTGCGTCGAAATTCACGAAATCCGCCTCGTTAAACACCCCAACCGGCGCTAGATGGGACCAATATGCATGCAAATCCTCCCGTGGGCAGGACGCTGCGGCTATGTTGGCGGCGACGAGAAGACTCAAAGAAACCCAGATTAACCTGTTCATTTGGCTGCGGCCCTTTTTGTATGCCCGCTCCCAATCAAGCGAGGGCGGGCTAGTAATTTGAAAGCTTTTCAAAGTTACGCGCACGTGTCTCTCGGAATGCGTCGTTTGCGAAACCGACAATATCTTTGCGACGGATGACAGCGGCAAATTCAGCTGAGTCAAACATCCGTTGAGAGACTTCGAACTGTTCATTCAGTAGCGCCAAATAGGCGTCAGAATATTCGGAGGTCCCGAGATATGCATATTCCGAATGACGCCACGCTCCGCTGATCAACCAGACATAAAACCGCTTTAACAGCTCCGGGTTATCGGCGTGTTTGAGCCAGAGCTCGCCGTAGTTGCTACGATAGAAGTCTGCCAGTGCCTCAACCTCTTCGGCTGGCATGCCCGTGCAAAGAGCTTCAGAAAACAACTCAGTACCGCGTTCGGACACGAAGTCTGCCATCCTTCCAGAGAAAAACGCGTCGAATTTTTGTTCGTCCAGAATGCGTCCATCGACGGATTCTATCGTTTCCCGAACAATTTCGGCCGTAAAAGCAGCTTCGCCACGGAAATGCTCTACTTGTTTTGTAACGACGCCGTGTTGCGTCAGAATGAATTCCACATCAGCTCGAGGACAAGCAAAACTTGCCGTCGCGCTGGCGAGGAAAACGCTTAAGGAAAATTTGATTAATCTATTCATTTTTCTGATGTTAGTTCGCAATTTGGCCCGAAATAGGGCAGGCAAAAAAATGGCGCAGGCTTCACTGGCAAACCTGCGCCGTAAGAAAGAAAAGGTCTTTGAAAATAAGAACGGCCAGCGCGACACCTCGGTGGAAAACGAATTGAGGTTAATAAATTCTTGCAATGAATGTGGGCGCTCGCCAACCTAGAGAAATCTCTAGGTTGGCATTTGCATCAAGGTAGAATCCTTGTGTGCGGTTTGATGCGTGGGTGTTTGGTTCACAGATGATAAGGGTCTATTTTGAAGAACCAATTGATAGATGCGCTGAACGTTTTGGTTGCGACGCCCGACGGCGCACCGCGTTGGTCGGCGGCGCAGAATTTGGCAGATCAGATGGGTATCAAGAGCATCCTTGTGGCCGAGGCAGATGGATCTCTACGGCAAATCAAATGGTTAAACACCGACATGCCATCCTATTGGATGGACGAATACATTAAGAAAAACTATATTGCGGTGGACCCGGCAGTTGACAAATTGGCTCATCGCCCCGGGCACGTTTTGCTTGCCTGTGGCAGTCTGAAGAAACAGCAGGTCGAAAACCAAAATGCTTGGTCTCTGAACCACGGGCTGAAAGACGTCGGGTATGATATTCTGCATTGCAGCCGCTTTGGCGAGGCCGGCGCAGTTGGAAAATATGTAACCCTTGCCTATGAGGACAGCAGTCCAGGTCACGCGGAGCAGGATGTAGAGCGCCGTGATCTGTTCGCGGCCTTGCTCGCAACAACGATTACCCCGGATACATTACCGGACACGGAACAATACAAATCACTGCCACAGTATTCTTTAACGCCGCGTCAGCGGGATGTGTTGTCGTATTTGGCGCAAGGTTATCAAACCGCACGTATTGCCGAGAAACTGGGCCTGACCGAGGCGACCGTGACCCTGCACTTTGGGACCGCGCGCAAAGCGTTGGGGGCAAATACCCGCGAACAGGCTCTTGTGATTGCGTTGCAAAACGGTCTGATTTCCCTTTGATCCACAGCGCCTGATAGCCGCCACAGGCTGGCGTTTCTCCCGCCCCTCTGCCATAGATCACATGACACTGCAGCTATTGGCCAAGGGGGCCGCCCATGACCCAGATCGTTGAAAACCTCGCTGAGATTTCCCAGAATTACCGCGCTCTGTTTGTGGATCTGTGGGGCTGTGTTCACAACGGCATAACCGCCTACCCCGAGGCGGTGGCCGCCCTGCAGGCCTATCGCAAATCCGGCGGTGTTGTGGTGCTGGTGACCAACTCTCCTAAACCCCGTGCCGGCGTTGCTTTGCAACTGGAAAGCTTTGGCGTGCCCGAGGATGCCTATGACACGATTGCCACATCAGGCGACAGTGCGCGCGCGGCAATGTTCACCGGTGCGGTGGGGCAAAAGGTCTATTTCATTGGCGAATGGCAGCGTGACTGGGAATTCTTTGAGCCGCTGAACGTGATCGAAAATCCGGTTGCAATCACCCGTGTACCGCTGGCGGAGGCCGAGGGGATTGTCTGTTGTGGGCCCTTTGACACTTTGGCGGATCCAGATGTAAATCGGGCTGATTTCCTGCTGGCAAAAACCAATGGGTTGAAGCTGTTATGCGCCAATCCCGATATCGTGGTGGACCGTGGCCATCAGCGCGAATGGTGTGCCGGCGCTTTGGCCAAGCTTTATACGGAAATGGGCGGCGAGAGCCTTTATTTTGGCAAACCCCATCCCCCCATTTACGATCTGGCGCGCCGTCGTCTGGCGGAGGTCGACAAATCCATTCAGGATGAAGACATTCTGGCCATTGGGGATGGACCCCACACAGATATTTCCGGCGCAATGGGCGAAGGCTTGGACGCATTGTTCATCACTGGCGGTCTTGCAGCCGAAGAGACCAAAACGTCGCACCAACCAGAGCCTGAGGCGTTAAAGACCTATCTGAACAAGGAAAAATCCGCCCCCACCTTTAGTATCGGTTTCCTGCGTTAGATCAGTTTCCCCTTGATTTTCTGCAGTTGCAAAGTAATAAAGTTACCCAAGCTACACCTTTGCGACCTGAAAATTACCTGACCATTACGGCGGTCGGCCACCCCAGGGGGATCAGAATGTTGGATAACCTGCCACGCGGAACCATCTGTATCGAAGATATCGAAATGGGCATGATGCGCTATTTGCGTAAAACCATCACCGATGAAGATATCGAGAAATTTGCCCAAGTCTCAACCGACCGCAACCCGGTGCACCTAGACGAAGACTACGCGCAGGAGACCATGTTTCAGGGTCGCATTGCCCATGGGATGCTGACGGCTGGTCTGGTCTCAGCCGTGATTGGGGAACAGCTGCCGGGCCATGGCACGATTTACATGAGCCAGTCGCTCAAATTTCTGGGGCCGGTACGCCCTGGCGACATGGTACTGGCCGAGGTTGAAGTGACCGGTATCGAGGTTGACAAACGCCGGGTGAAGCTGGACTGCCGCTGCATCGTTGACGGCAAGAAGGTTCTGGTGGGCGAAGCCATGGTCATGGCCCCGTCGCGCAAGTTCGACTGATCTTTCGCGATCACATCAACAGACGACACGTGATTTGGACCGGCGCCCCCGTTTGGGGAAGCCGGTTTTCCATGTGTTTTCCGTGTGAGGTTGCGATTAAGGTGGTGAACGTCGGGTGGTCGGTTTTATCTGGTTCAAACCGAACCGAATAAGAGATGGCGGCGCGCCACCAACGGATACGGGAACGGGGGTGTCAGCCCCGCTTGCCAAGCGCACTTCACAAAACCCTTGCCATCGGGCCCTGCTCCTAAGTCTTACGACGCCTGCTGTGTGAAGGCCGGGCGAAGGATCAATCACCCGCGAGCCTGCCACAGGCACGTTAACCCACCCCCACCACGGCGCGCGCTGGAGACGCAACACCTTGCAAGAAAGCGCCCGCAGCGCGCCGCAAAGGCGCGCTGCGGGGCCCAAGGGTTTTCCTGGGCCCATTGGGGCCAAGCAAAATGCGCGGGAGCTCTCCCGCCCGGAAGTGACCCATCACAGATGAGGTCTCCTCCCGTTGGGCAAAGCGCCGCGCCTCAAGGCGCGGCGCGGGTTGCGCCAGTTGCACAGTTTCACGCACGCCACCAACGTGATGCGCGACTACAGTCGCAAATCGCCGCAATTCAAACGCGCAATGCTTGCGTGTGACCGTCCATCCGGCTAGGCATGCGCCCATGCGGATTATTCGAGATTTTCAGTTTGTCGAGCCTCAGGACAAAGGGGCAAGTGTCGCCATCGGCAATTTTGATGGGGTCCACCTTGGCCACCAGTCGGTCATCGACTTGGCACGCGATGCAGCACCTGATGCACCCTTGGGGGTGATGACGTTTGAACCGCACCCACGGGAATTCTTTGCACCTGACGCGCCGCCTTTTCGGTTGATGTCGGCCGAGGCACGCGCCTCACGACTGGACAAGCTGGGCGTCGACAAGCTCTATCAGCTGAATTTCAACGCCGCCCTGTCTTCACTGACACCGGAGGAATTCGCCCAGAAAGTCATCGCCGACGGTTTGGGGCTGACCCATGTCGTGGTTGGTGCGGATTTCTGTTTTGGCAAAGGGCGCGCTGGCACGGTGGAAGACCTGAATCGCTTTGGCGCGCAGATGGGCTTTGGTGTGACTGTGGCCGAACTGATGGAATATTCTGACGACACGGTGTCCTCGACCGCGATCCGCAATGCTTTGGCAGAGGGACGTCCCCGCGACGCGGCCAATATGCTGGGGCACTGGCACCGCATCGAAGGCGAAGTGATTGGCGGCGAGCAGCGCGGGCGTGAGTTGGGTTTCCCGACTGCCAATATGTCCATCGACGGGCTGCACCCGCCAAAATTTGGCGTCTATGCGGTCCTGGTTGACGTTCTGGATGGGCCAAATGCGGGCAGTTATCATGGCGCAGCCTCGGTCGGCGTGCGGCCGATGTTTGACGGCGATCATCCCAATATTGAAACCTTCCTGTTTGATTTCTCAGGCAATCTCTATGGCGCGACGCTTTCTGTTGGCTTGGTGGATTACCTACGTCCCGAGATGAAATTTGACGGACTGGAGGCGCTGATGGATCAGATGCACGCGGATTGCGACGAAGCACGCGCGCTGTTGACGGCACTCTGACGGCAATGGGCAACGATACGGATATTGACCGCGCAGGGCTCGCCAAACGGTTTTGGGAGAAGAAGCCGCTCAAGAAACTCTCCACGCAGGAATGGGAAGCGCTCTGTGATGGCTGCGGCAAATGCTGCCTCAACAAATTGGAAGACGAAGACAGCGGTGAGGTTGCGCTGACCTGCGTGGCCTGTCGCATGCTGGATGATGACACGGGGCTGTGCAGCCAATATCCGATCCGCCATCAATTTGTGCCGGAATGTATCGTGCTCAAACCGGAGAACCTGGACAGCCACGCCTATTGGATGCCGCAGACCTGCGCCTATCGGCTGCTGTGGGAAGGGAAATCTCTGCCCAACTGGCACCCGCTGGTCACCGGTGATCCAGAAAGCGTCCATACCGCCGGCGTGTCTGTACGTGGGCGCACCGTGTCCGAGTTTGAGACCCCCATGGAAGAATGGGAAGACTACATAATCGAAGAGCCGGTCTGACCAACCGGCTCTCCTCTACTTTTACGTTGACCAGTTCCGCGCTTAGCTGCGGCCCAGGTGCCAATCCAGCGCATCAACGCGGTCTTGCCCCCAGAAACGAGCCCCATCTTCGGTGATATAGAACGGCGCGCCAAAGACACCTGCGCTCACCGCATCCTCGAGGTTTTGCGCATAGGTATCCGCGCCGGTCAGCAAACCGCTTTCAGCCAGCGCGGGGTCAAAACCGGCGCTTTCGAGCATACCGCGCACCACGTCATCTTCGGCGATGTTTTTCTCTTCGGCCCAGACCGCGCTCAAGAAACCCTGAACCAGCTTGCCCAGATCACCACCACCGGCGTTTTGAGCAGCAATGATCGCATAGGATGACGGGGCTGCGTTGGTTGGCCAATGCGCCGGTTTCAGATTGAGCGGCAGGCCGGTCAGTGCCGCCTGACGCTCCATCTCGATCGTGCGGTATTCTTGGCGCGAAGGGTGGCGATCTTTGGGCGCGGTGCCACCGGTGCGGCCAAACAGCGACATGATGTCGAGCGGCTTATAGGTGATGGTTGCACCGTGTTTGGCTGCGACCTCTTCCAGGCGAGCGCCTGCGAGGTAGGTAAAGGGAGAAAGGGTTGAAAAGTAATAATCGATCTTGGCCATGTGATGAATTCCTTAAGCTTAGAACTGGGATTAGACCTAAGCCCATGTTAAGCGGGTTTCAACATCACGAATCTGTCACAAACTGCCTCTGCTGCTGGGGATACAGACTATGCCAACCTTGACCGAACCCAAGCTCATCTCTGGGAACGCAAACCTTCCGCTCGCCGAAGCGATCGCACGCCGGATGAGCCTGCATCGTGGAATGGACCAAGGGCTGGTCGATGCCCGGGTCGAACGCTTCAACGACGGTGAGATCTTTGTCGAAGTTTTCGAGAACGTGCGCGGCGAAGACATGTTCATCATTCAGCCGACCTCCAACCCGGCCAATGACAATCTGATGGAACTGCTGATCATTGCAGATGCTCTGCGCCGGTCATCAGCCCAACGTATCACCGCTGTGATCCCTTACTTTGGCTATGCCCGTCAGGACCGCCGTACAAAGGCGCGGACCCCGATTTCGGCCAAGCTGGTTGCCAATATGCTGGTGGAAGCAGGCGTAGAACGGATCCTGACCATGGATCTTCACGCGGCCCAGATCCAGGGGTTCTTTGATATCCCCGTAGACAACCTTTATGCCTCGCCGATCTTTGCACTGGATGTGAAAAACCAGTTTGCGGATCAGATGGAAGACCTGATGGTGGTCTCTCCTGACGTGGGCGGCGTGGCGCGTGCGCGGGAACTGGCGAAACGTATCAATGCGCCGCTGTCGATCGTGGACAAGCGCCGTGAAAAGCCCGGCGAAGTGGCCGAGATGACCGTGATTGGTGATGTCTCTGACAAAATCTGCCTGATCGTGGATGACATGTGCGACACGGCTGGCACATTGTGTAAAGCGGCGCAGGTGCTCTTGGACAATGGTGCCAAGGAAGTCCACGCCTATATCTCACATGGTGTGATGTCCGGTCCTGCTGTGGAACGGGTGTCAAATTCGGTCATGAAATCCTTGGTCATCACAGATTCCATTCAGCCCACCGAAGAAATCCTGAAGACGCCGAACATCCGCATTCTACCGACAGCACCACTGTTCACCCAAGCGATCCTGAACATCTGGCACGGCACATCGGTGTCCTCGCTGTTTGACGACAAGACGCTGATCCCGATCTATGAGCATTTGACGGCAAGCCGTTAATAGAACCCTGACTTTTGGGTTTTCTCTGCAAGAGCCGTCTCCAGTTTTGGAGGCGGCTTTTTCGTGATGTCGCACGTGGACCTTAGACGGACAGTACCGCCAACGCCGCCCGGTGCAATTCAGGTGTCGCCGCCGCGACAATCGCGCCGGATGAGGCCAGCCCCAATGCATCGCCCTGCCAGTTGGTGATGATGCCGCCTGCTTCCTCAATCACCGGGACCAATGCGCAGATGTCATGGGCGTTTAGGTCACCGCCATTGAGGCACAGGTCCACTTTGCCCGCCGCCAGCGCGCCATAGGCCGGGGAGCCCGCATCAAAGGCCGCGCCATCAACCACCGCGCGCAGATTTTCATAGGCCCGCGCCTGCGCCCCGAAAAAACTGTTTTGATTGGCCAGCATGGTCAGCGCCTGTTTCAGATCCGTGACACCAGACACTGCAAGACGCCGATCATTCAACCATGCCCCCTGCCCGCGCACCGCAAAGTAACGCGCATCCATCAGTGGCAGATCGATCATTCCCAACAACGGATATCCCGCCCCGTCACACAGTGCGATGAGGGTGGAGAAATTGCCAAGTCCCATGCCGTATTGCCGGGTGCCATCGATGGGGTCGAGCACCCATGTGTATTCCGCGTCGCCGCTGTTACTGCCGTATTCCTCGCCCTGGATGGCATGGCTTGGAAACGCTGTGTACAGGTGATCGCGCCAGCTGCGTTCAATCGCCAGATCCGCGCGGGTCAGAAAACTACCGTCTTCCTTGAACGTCACGTCCTTGGGCTGCAGCCAGGTGGCACGCGCCAGCGGCCGGGCAAGATCGGCCATGTGGTGGGCGCACGCCAGGGCTTGTGTCAAAAGCTGTTGGTTCATTTCAGGCATATTCATCTGGCTCGGGGCTTTCAGTTTTAAAACAGCGCTTTACCACGGCATATGTCGCCACTGTAAACGCCGCATGACACAGCACGCCCAGGCCGCCACCGGTCCCTGAGCACGGCCGGGGCGTTTTGACAAATAGGGTCAATCGCCGCTTGACCTGGAGTTGCTCCACCCTGCTAGCGCTGAGGCGTCATCACAACAGGAGACCAGCATGACCAATTTCATCGACACCTTTTTTGCAGCCGTTCTGTCGCCAGAAGGCGCAGCCCATATGATTGCAGAGGATGCCAAAATCATCGCCGTGCGCGAGGAACGTTACGAGGCGCTGCCCCTTTATGGCACTTATACGGGCCCAGAGGGGTTTACCGCCTTTTTCAACGAGCTGCGCCGGATCTTTGACACGCAGCTGTTTGAAGTGGATCATACCATGGCAGATGACACACGCGGGTTTGCGACGGGACGGTTTATTCACCGGGTGCGCGCGACGGATAAGCTGTTTCACAGCCACTGGACCCTTTATGCGGAATTCGCAGATGACAAGCTGACGCTCTATCGTTTCTATGAAGACACGGCCGCTTTGGAAGAAACCAACGGGGTGCGGACCAACTCGCAGGAGAATGTTGCGTGAAGATATCGGAGGCTGCCGCCCAATCCGGGCTGAGTGTCGATACGATCCGGTTTTACGAGCGCGCGGGGCTGTTGCCCCGCCTGCAACGTGGTGCCGACGGGCATCGGGTGTTCACGCCCACGGATCTGCGTTGGTTGCGAATGTTTGAACGACTGCGTGCGACGCATATGCCGCTTAAGGTGATCCAATCTTATGTCGAACTCAGCCGTGATCCGGGCAGTGCGTTGGAACGGCGCGCCATCTTGGAGGCGCATCGCAGCGAGCTGGACACCCAGCAGGCGCAGATTGATGCCTGTCGGGAGCTGCTGGATGAAAAGATCCGCCATTACGACAGCCTGACAACCCTGGCAAAACCACCCCAAAAGGCGGGTTAATCCACGTCCCAATCATCATCGAACGGCAGATCCCCGATTGCCAACCAACTGGCGCGCAGCCGGGCGATCCGGCTGTCGGACCAAGTGCGAAAAACAATTTCAAAGCCGGTTTCGGTGATGTTTTCGGCACGGATTTCCGCGCGAATGGCCGCGGCCGTGTCCATGTCCCACAAGGCAACCGAGACCTGAACCGCGGGCGGGTGCGCATAAGCTTCGGCAAATTTCACCGGCTTGCGCCGCTCCCGGTCGCCTGTCCCGGTCCACATGGTGCCGCCGCTTTCAAATTCTGAAAAGATTGACGCTTCACCCTGATCGATACCGGTACGTGGATTGCGAAGGCGTTTCATTGTCGGCTCATTCTAGTTGTCATTGCAAAAGCATATGCCCCAAAGGGTAAAAACGCCACCAACAGACACCGGCTTTGATAATCTGCAATATGTGCGCACACTTACGTCCGATCAAACAAAGAACCGAAGCCCATCTGTAACCACAGGGCTTCGGTTCTTGTTATGGGGTTTTACAACCTAGCAGACATAGACCTTGCTTAAGATCAAGCCGCCAAGGCCCCGTGCGCCCGGGCAGATCCACTTTGGGCAAGGTGGAAATGCGACACTTGTTCGGCGAGTTGCATCGCATCCGAATTAAGCCCATCGCTGGTGGATGTGGTTTCCTGTACCAAAGCCGCGTTTTGCTGGGTCACCTGATCAAGCTGAGTCATACCAGAGTTGATTTCACCCAAGCCGGTTGACTGTTCCGCAGCCCCTGTGGCGATGCCACTGACCAGGCGCGAGACCTCAGTGACCTGACCAACGATGCTTTGCAGCGCTTCGCCCGCTTGGTCGACAAGCTGCACACCGTTTTCAACCTGAAGACCACTGTTGGAGATCAGTGTCTTAATCTCCATCGCGGCATCTGATGATCGCTGTGCCAAGCCCCGCACCTCAGAGGCGACCACGGCAAATCCGCGCCCAGCTTCACCGGCGCGCGCAGCCTCAACACCTGCGTTCAGAGCCAACAGATTGGTCTGGAACGCGATGTCATCAATCACCGTGATGATCTGTGCGATGTGATCCGAGCTTTCTTTGATTTTGGTCATCGCAGCCACGGCGTTTTCCACAACCTCGCGGTTGGTTTCTGCCGATTTTCGCGCCTCGGTCATGGTGATTTCGACGCTGCGGGCATTCTCGGCGGCTGAGCGTACGCTTGCGGTCATTTCATCCAGTGCGGCGGCAGTCTCTTCCAATGTTGCAGCCTGGCTTTCGGTACGGTGTGACAGATCCTGCGAGCCTTTGTTGATCTCAGCAGAAGCGCTGCGGATATTGGATGAGATCTGGACAACCTTGGCAACCGTGTCGTTCAACGTCGAAACCGTCGTGTTGTAGTTCACCCGCAAAGTATCATGTTCGCCGCTAAATTCTTCTTGGATTTCCTGAGAAAAGTCCCCCTTGGACAGGCGCAACAAACCTTCGCTGAGGACATCAACAACCCGCATCTGTTCCTGCTGTTGCTCGGCACGCACGCTTTCGTTGGCACGTCCTTTTTCGAGATCCGTGCGCATGGACACAAGGGTTTTCCCGATCATGCCAATTTCGTCCCCGCGGTTGGCTTCAACCACATCAGTCTTGAAATCCCCATCGGCAATCGCCCGCATCGAGGCGCAGATAGTACCCAAAGGCCGGGTAATACTGCGCGCGAACCACCAACCAACAATGCACATTACGCTTACAGCGACGATAGAGATAACAATCAAGCTTTTGGCTTCTTTACGAACCGGAGCCATGACGTCATCCACATCCTGTTCAGCGGCGATCGCCCATGCCGCCCCGGGAAAGTCCAACGGCAAAGCAAAAGAGTAGACGTCATTGCCTGAGATACCCAAAGTCACGTCTGTGAAATGCCTTTCGCCATTTAGCGCGTCTTGAACACTGCCGGCGTCTAGCAACACGTCGAGGACATTGTATTGGTCTTCAAATCGCGAGGGCGTGCGCGCCCTGGAATCTGCGCCAACGATATAGACATGTTGCGTTTCCCCCAAACCACTAGAATTTTGGGTAATCTCCGCAAGTTCACCGATCGGGAATTGCAGTGCTGCGACCCCAACAAGAGCACCCGCTGCGTTAAAGACAGGTGCCGCAACGAAGCTTGCCGGTGCCCCGTAGCTGGGTTCATATGGCGCGAAATCTTCAAAAACGATCGAACCTTTTTCAGCCGCAATCGCGGCATTATATGCACGCGCCAAACCTGAATCGGAATAGGCGCCAGTGATCAAATTTGTTGCATAGTCCTGCTCTTTGAAAACCGAATAGATGATGTCACCATCCGGGTTGATCAAGAAGGCATCATAATAACGCTTGCCCTCGATCAGCGTGCGAAAGCCCGGATGATAGGTCGCGTGGTTGATGTCATAAGCTTCATCGACATCCGCGGCGTTGAGCAGGTGTTTCTTCCCCGCCTCATGTGGGTTATCAGTGATGTAGCCACGCTTGAGGATATCCTCTCGATTGCCGTCTATTACAGCAAACGAAGCGCTAAAAGCTTGCAGAGCATACCGCGTACTCGTGCTTTCTATCATGGCTTGCATATCTGCGTTCACGCCATGCATCAGGTTTTCGACCGACCTCTTCCTGTCACTCAGCATGGTTTCCATTTTTTCATGCACCGAAGACCTGGCAAATGAATTGAAAGACGATACAGGAATGGCAATGAGAAATGCACTGATCAGAATACTGAACACAGCAATAAACAAAGGTAATTTGGCGGATAGTTTCAGTTTTGTCGAAGTGAACACAGGAGAATCCTTAGGGTTTACTTGAGGTTAGATGGACCACATTTTTCGGTTGCCGGAGTGGCCTGAACATATTCGAAATAAGCGTTGTACATTCGAACCGGTGCGAGATCCCCGCTTGGCTTTGCTCACGTTTTTCGCAGGTATCTGGTGCCGCGATAAAAGGTGCTGCGTCTTGTTCCGTTTGGCCGGTGTAGAATAGCGGAGCCGGAAAAAACCTTGGAGCGGGGTCGCGGCTTCTGGAACGTCGACACACATCCGCAATCAATGATTGCACTGCGCTGCCGATGGCCGTCAGGCCGATGTCAGTGAACTTGTGCATTTTGCGGCTCCGTTCAGGGTGGCCATTTCCAAAAAATTGAACTGCGATTAAACTCAAACTAATATTCAACCGATTAATTCAGGGTAAACCTCACCAAATAAAAACAACATCCAAGCCAGCCATTTCAATAAAACGATACTGTATTGAGCAAACAACACCGGCAATCTTCTGTATCGATCCTCAAACATGCTCTTATGAAATTTTACTTGCTAAATATCAGACACTTAAATTCATATATAATTGATTCAATAATGCGCCTAAATTCTTAAAAGTGTATCCTCGACCCCTCTTAAATGGTCAAAACAATAGAACCAGAACGCCGATCAGGAATTTATTCTGGCTTCGACTTGGTCGAAACGTGCCAGTTCAAAGCCAGATTGATTGACAAAAAATAACAAATAAATCGACCTTCAATATAAAAATTACCGAATGTGTTGAGGCTTGTTTCGCCTGCTGAAAGTCTCCGGTGATCACATGTTACAAGGTCAGTCTGGCCACAGGACGGACACCCAACAACCCAAAGCGCAAGCTTAAGACGCTCAGAGTCGTATAACGGGTGCCGATCGGGCCTTTCCCCCGAACAAAGGACAAAATTCACCCAAACAGACCTGTACAAAGACCGCATGATGACCTATCGCTGCCGCCTTCCATCGCTTGATCCAACATGGTGCGGCCCAATTTTGCTTAGGGGGGCCTGTATTTCATTTGGGAAGCGCAACCCCAGTGAAAAGAAAACCTCGTGAAAAAAGCTCTTCGTGACGCACTTGATGACCGTGGCTATGCCACACTGACACCCGTTCAGACCGCCGTAACAGATGCGGACCTGGAAGGTCTCGACCTTCTGGTATCGGCCCAGACCGGTTCGGGTAAAACTCTTGGCTTTGGTCTGGCCATTGCCCCCACCCTGCTGCAGGACGCAGAAGCCTTTGAGGCCGCAGGCGCGCCTTTGGCGCTGGTTATTGCCCCAACCCGTGAATTGGCCCTGCAGGTCAAACGCGAACTCGGCTGGCTTTATGCCAAGGCCGGTGCGCATCTGGCGTCCTGTGTCGGCGGCATGGATATGCGCGATGAACGCCGCGCCCTGGCCCGTGGCACCCATATTGTTGTGGCGACCCCGGGCCGTCTGCGCGACCATATCATGCGCGGCTCCATCGACCTGAGCGCCGTGCGTTCGGTTGTTTTGGACGAAGCGGATGAGATGCTGGATCTGGGCTTCCGCGAGGATCTGGAATTCATTCTGGGCGAGACACCGGAAGACCGCCAAACGCTGCTGTTCTCGGCCACCGTGCCGCGTTCGATTGCAGAGCTGGCCAAAAGCTATCAGAAAGACGCGCAGCGGATTGTTACCAAATCCGAGAGCACGCAGCACGCTGACATCGACTATAAGGCCATGAACGTGGCTGAGCATGACACTGAGAACGCGGTGATCAACACGCTGTTGTTCCACCAGGCGCCCAACGCCATTGTCTTTGCCAACACGCGTGCGACGGTGAACCGTCTGACAACGCGCCTGTCCAATCGCGGCTTCAAAGTTGTTGCCCTGTCGGGTGAGCTGTCACAGGCGGAACGCTCGCACGCGCTGCAAGCGATGCGCGATGGTCGGGCCCATGTCTGTGTGGCAACGGATGTTGCGGCACGTGGTATCGACCTGCCGAACCTTGATCTGGTGGTCCACGCCGAACTGCCATCGAGCCATGAAACCATGTTGCACCGTTCTGGCCGGACCGGTCGTGCGGGCCGTCATGGTGTCAGCGCGCTGATCGTCACCCGTCGCAACCGCAAAAAAGCCGAACGCATTCTGCAGTTCGCCAAAGTAAAAGCCGAATGGACCACGGCCCCCTCTGCCGATGATGTGCGTTCGCGCGATTCAGAGCGTATGCTGGCAGATCCAACCTGGCAGACCCCGGTTGAAGAGGCCGAAGCGGCTCCTGTGGCCTCCCTCGCCGAAGCCTTTAGCGCCGAGCAGCTGGCCGCCGCCTATCTGCGCCTATACCGGTCTGTTCGCTCCGCCCCAGAAGAATTGGCCGATGTGGACACCAAAGCACCCGCACGGCGTGACGATTTTGGCCCGACCATCTGGTTCTCAATCGAAGGTGGTCGTGCAGCCGAGGCTGAGCCACGTCGCCTGTTGCCAATGCTGTGCAAATTCGGTGGCCTGACCAAAGACGACATTGGTGCCATCCGTGTGCGCCAAGACGAAAGCTTTGTGCAGATCAAAGAGACCAGCGTTGCAAAATTTGTCGAAGCCATTGGCGAGGACATGACCGTCGAAGATGGTGCCGCTGTCAAAAAGCTGGATAAAGCGCCTGACCTAGGCGAAAGCCGTCAAGGTGGCCGTCCAATGAACAAGCGCGGCCCGCGTACTGATGGGCACCGCGGTGGTGGGCGTGACCGGTCTGACAAGCCACGTGGCGACAAACCACGCGGGGACAAACCTTGGGGTGACAAGCCGCGCGGGGATAAACCTCGTGGCGACAAACCGCGTGGCGATGGCAAACGGTTCGAAGGCAAACGGCCGGAACGCAAGTTCAACGATGCGCCCGATAAACCACGTGCAGCCAAGCCAACCCCTGCCAAGCCGACCGATCGTCGTTCAGACCGCAAATCATCCGATTTCAACGGTGGTGGTGAAGCACGGTCCAAGAAGCCCGCGCCCCGCAAAGGTCCTCCGCCTCCGGCAGGCAAACCAAACAGCAAAAAGAACAAAGCCCGCGCCATGCTGTCCCCAAGCAACAAGGTCAAACGTCCGACCAACAGCAAACCGCGCAAGGCGTAAAACCTGCACAAGCCGATCATACGATCTGCCGTAAACGACCTGACCTCACACTGCGCCTTTGCGCGCGCGGTGTGAGGTTTTATTGTCTTTCCCCTGTAAGTGCCTGAATTTAATGCAGGCCACGTGGATGTGTTCTGTCGGCCTAACCCGGCGCTGTTACTGTTACGTACCCGTGTTAGGGTGATGGTATGACACTTCCTGTTGTAGCCCCTTGGTATCACACCGCGCGCCTTGATGATCGGATTTGGCTGATCACTGAGCCGCATGTTCACCCTATTTTCTCCGCCAATATGCATCTTGTCCTGGGACGTGATGCGGATCTGTTGATCGACAGCGGCATGGGGATCGCACCATTGCGCCCTGTGGTTGACGGATTGCGGGAAGACCCGGAAAAGCCGATCATCTGCCTGTCGAGCCACACTCATGTGGACCACATCGGTGCCGCGCATGAGTTTGAGACGCGTTTGGTGCATCCCAGCGAAACAGATGAGCTGGCCAAGCCCGCGCCCTATTCCCTTGCGAGTGCGGATATTTCAGATGCGCTAGCCAATTTGTTTCTGGATGCGGGGTATGAGCCGCTGTGGGAATATCTGATCAAGGCGGTGCCTGCGTCGAATTATGATCTTGCGAACTACGCAATCAAACCCGCGCCAGCAACCGGGCTGGTGGACGACGGCGATGTGATTGACCTTGGCGACTGGCAAGGCGAGGTGCTGCATTTGCCAGGCCATTCTCCGGGGCAGTTGGGGCTGTGGCACGCGGACAGCGGGACCCTGTTTGGAGCCGATGCGATTTACGACGGCCCGTTGATCTATAGCGGTCCCGGCATGGGCGTTGCGGATTACACCGCCAGTTTAAAACGCCTGCGTGATCTGCCGGTCAATGTGGTGCATGGCGGCCATGACCCGGCCTTTGACCGAGCGCGGATGCTGACAATAATCGACAGTTATCTGGCCCAATGGGGCACTGCATAGATCTGCAATTCGATCCGGTGCGGCGCTCCGTAAAAATCGGCCAATTCGGCGACGAACCCTTGGGCTGTAGCTGTCAGGACCTGGCGGCCTTCTAGGAACGGATTGGTGGCAAGGCGCGCGGTCCCGATCCCCTGATCCCAGTCGCCGAGGATATAGTGTGACGCAAAATGAGCCGGCAATGCGTCTGGTTGCGTCCCTTCTCTGAGCGCCGCGATAAGCGGAGCGCTGTTTGGAAGGTCCGGCGTCCCCAGGGCAAGCAGGAACTGGTTCTGTGACAACACCAGCACGCCCTCAAGCCCTTTGCCCTGAACGCGATGAGCCGCCGTGGTCTTTGCAGGTTGACTGCGCCAAAGTTCCGCATATTCCGCATGCACACCGTCTTCGACGAGATCACCCGCCACATCGAACGACATCAGCCCCGCATCCACACCGTCGGGCGTGCCATGCCAATTGATGTCGCGCGCCCAGGTGCAGATGCTGTCAACAACCGTGATGGTTCCGGCAAACCCTTCAGCCGCCATCAAAGAGGCCAGCTGCGCCGGCGTAAGATCACAAAGCGCTTTGGCCCCATCCAGCGTGGGGCGGTCCAGAGGGATACGAATGTCCGCATAAAGCGGTCCGAACTGCATCCAATGGACCCGTGTGGTTTCATCTTCGCGTCCCGGAGCACGCAGCCAGATCCGTTGCCAATGCCCCTGGAGGTCGCCCGAACCAATCATGCAGCGACGCTTTTTAGGCTGGACAGTTTTGCCACGATTTCATCCGTGGTTTGCACCGCGCCGGTCTGCAGATACTCCATTGCGTTCAACGACGCCTGATGCGCCGCGTCCGACGTGCCGCCCACGCTGTCTGCGATCACGCGCATGTAGTAATCATGCTGGTGCCCATCCACGAATGTGTAGTGGACACAGACATCTGTCATGCCGCCGATCAGGATCAGTGTCTCTGCCTTGAGCCCTTTGAGAAGGATTTCAAGCTCGGTCCCAAAGAAACAGGAATAGCGGCGTTTGCGGATGAAATAGTCGCTGTCGCGCATGTCCATCTCTTCTGCAGCAACAGGCGTGCCGGGTTCACCGTCGAGGCAGTGAATGCCCTCGGCCCCGTCCAGCTCACGCCCGTAATCCACCATATCGCGGCGGTGATTTTCCTCAAAAAAGATCACCGGGATATCCGCTGCGTGGGCTGCGTCCACGACTTTGCGCGCGCGAGACATATTGTCAAAATAGTCGGGCATGGTTGGGATGCCTGCGTTGCTGCGATCCAGAAAGGCTCCCTTTTGGATATCAACAACAATCAGGACGGTTTTGCCGACAAGTGTAGGTTGGCGCGCCATGGCGAACTCCTTTTTTTAGCGGTGGTTAGGATTTAGCAGGCTCTGCCCCCATCAAACGCGGCAGATCCCCCCAGCGCGCGACGGCAGAAAAAACCGCGACCGAAATCACGATAAAGGTAATCGCCGCCACAGCCATGGTCGGGGTGTAGCCATTGCGCAGGGAGTTGAAGATCTGCAGCGTCACGGTGGAATAGGACGATGCCGAGACAAAGAACATCACGATGAACTCATTAAAACTGAGTACCAGCGCAAAGAAAAAACCCGACACAGTATAGGGCATGGTTTGTGGCAAGATCACGGTGCGAAAGACCACCGAACCTGTCGCCCCCATTGTAGCCGCCGCATCCAGATGCGACCGGTCGATGGATTGCAGACCGATGGAAATGGTCACCAGCGGCAAGGCCATGAACAAAGCCGCGTGGCTGATGATGCCGATCCACAAGGTGCCCAGCGTGCCGATGAAGCTCCAAAGAAATCCAAGTCCCACACCAAAAACAATGGGCGGCAGGGCAAAGGGCATCGAGCCAAGACCCGCCAGAACCTGCGCCGCCTTGCCGCCCTGTTTCCACAGCCCATAGGCCAAGGGCCAGGCGACCAACACCGCCAGCGCCGCGCTGCAAAAGGCAACAATCACCGAATTGCCAAGAGCTGTGACCCAGACGGTTTCGGTGAAAAAGAATTCCTTGAACCGGGCCAAGGTCGGCTCTTTTGGCGGGAAAAACATGGAGCGTCCGGAATTGAGCGCGGCCCCGCAGACCACCAGAATAGGCAGCGCCAACATCACGGCCGACAGCGCCAGAAATAGGTTCGAAAGCGTGCGTAAAATCATGCGGACGCCCTCCGACTCATCCATTGCCCCAACACCAGGAATACGCTCGCAGTGATCAAGAGGATGACCGCCTGTGCGGCCCCAAACGGCGCATTCAACGTAGCGCCACGTACGGCGGAATAGACTGATACAGCCATGGTCTGTTTTGCCGGCTCCGCAAAGACAGACACGGCGACATAGACCCCCAGCAGGAAGACAAACAGCAAGAGTGTTGCGCCAAACAACGGTAGCCGCACCGAGGGTAGGATAACGGTACGCATCACGGTCCAAGGTCCCGCCCCCATGGTCTGGGCGGCCTCAATCATGCTGCGGTCCATCCGTGACAGAGGTGGATAGAGCAGGATCACCGCATAGGGCCAAACCAGATAGGACATGGTCAGCACGGTGGCAAAAACGGATGTTTTGAATTTCACATTGCGCGGATTGGCCAACCCCCATTCGCGCAGCGTGTCAAACCAGCCCACCTCTTTGAGCCAGGCGGTCAACCCAGTCTCCTTGAACACCATCGGCAGACCCGAACGGTTGGACAAAAGCACATCCCAGCCCATAACGATAAACACTTCGGACAGGGACAGGCTGGAGAGGATAAAAACCAACCACGCGCTTTGGGCCCGGCGCGACAGGCCGGTCATCAAATAGGTAAACGGAAACGCCAAAAGCACCGCGATAACCGCTGCAAAGACAGCATAGTACAGGGAATAGTAAAGGTTCTGCAGATAGAGGAATGTCACCTCTTCCGGCCAGTTGGCCCCAACAAAAACACGTTGATAATTGACCAGGGAAAATCCCCATTCCCAACTTGCGCCCTCAATCTTTTCACCAAAGGAGACGGCGATGATCAACGCAAAAGGAGAGAGACACAGGAACAGGATAAGCCCCCAGATTACCAGCTGCGACAGCGACAGATCTGCGAGACGGCTGCGTGCGGTCGGGGCAGAGTTTGCCAGAATTTCGGGATCGCTTACCGCGCTCATACTGCGTCCTGTCTGGGTTCTGGGAACACATGCAACCCATCGAGCGGCAGGGTCACAATAGTATCTTGCCCCACCTGAAAGTCCTGCTGTTCTTCGCCACGGGCATATTCCACCACCATCGGTCCAATGTCCGTTTTAAGGTGAATGTCACGGGCCGGTCCAACGTCGCGCACAAAGGTCACAGTTGCGTTCAGCTGACTGCCTGCGATGTCCTTACGACCCAGGCTGGGCACTTCGGGCCGGCAGGCGATGCGGACGTCTGAGCCGTTGATAAAACTGGCCGGAGAGTTCGTTTCAAGCAGCGTGTCCATGACCCGCAGTTTACCGTTTTCGACAACGCCATCATAGAAATTCGCCTTGCCTATGAAATCCGCGACAAAGGCATTTTCGGGTCGGTGATAGATATCTTGCGGCGCACCGACCTGTTCGACTTTGCCCCGGCTCATGACAACGATCTTGTCCGCCATTGTCATGGCTTCGCGCTGGTCATGGGTCACCACAATGGTCGTGATGCCCAGACGTTGCTGCAACAGGCGCAGCTCTACCTGCATGTCTTCGCGCAGCTTTGCATCAAGCGCCGACATCGGCTCGTCCAGCAAAAACACTTCGGGCTCTTGCGCAAGGGCGCGCGCAATGGCGACCCGTTGACGCTGACCACCGGACAGCTGGCCCACACGGCGGTCGCCATATCCCTGCAGCTGCACAAGATCGAGCAAACGTTCCCCGGTCGCGATCGCGTCTGACTTGCTGGTTCCAGAGATGACCAGCGAATAGACCACGTTTTCGCGCACGCTCAGATGCGGAAAAAGGGCGAAATTCTGAAACACCATGCCAAAGCGGCGTTTGTGGGCGGCCAGCGCCGTGATGTCGCGACTGCCCAAATGGAGGCTGCCGCCAGTGGGTGTCTCAAGCCCTGCGATCATGCGCAATAGCGTGGTTTTCCCGCAGCCTGAGGGACCAAGGAGCGCCGTCAGCTCCCCTTCGGCAAAGTCGAGGTGGACGTTTTCGACAGCGCGTGCGCTGCCGAAATCTTTGTAGATACCTTTGAGGCTTAGTCCATTCATGACTTATGCGCCTGCGAGCATTTTATCCCATGTCTCTTTGATAAATGTCTCGCTGTCGAGATAGGCCTCATAGGCTGGTTTGATCGACGGCGCGCCGGACACAAATGCGAACTCTTCATCTGTCAGGTCGGTTTTGGACTGCGGAACCAATGGCGCTGTGCCGATTTTACGGCTCATCAAGGCCTGGATAGCAGGGTCAGAGGTAAAGTTGATGAACTCTGCCGCTTCGTCACCTTTGTCCGACAGAGATGACAGACACCAGGAGCCGTAATCCTGCGGGTTGCCCTCTTTGGGGAAGACCGCCTGGATCGGGAAGCCGTCCAGCGCCATCAGGTTTGACACATCCAGATAATACTGCCCGCCGATGATATCGGTGTTTTTCATCGCCTGTTCCATCTGGCTTTCGGCAGACCACCACAGGGCAACGTTTGGTTTGATCTCGGCAGCTTTTTCAACCAGGGCTATGATGCCGTCTTTGGTGCTGAATGTCTCGGCCCCGTCAAAGAAGGTCGCGGCAACGATGTCCAGGAACTGCGCATTGAAGTTGCGCGGCAGACCCAGCGACGCCTCGTATTTTGAGCTGTCCCAGAATTCCGCCCAGCTTGCCGGGGTGTCCACTTCTTCGGGGTTGATGACCATCGATGTGAACCACGACATCGCGCCAACGCCAATGGTGCCGGTGGTGTCATCAAAGACGAAATACGGGTCCATATTGCTGGTGGCTGGCATGGCTTTGGCATTCAACGGGGCTAGCAAGCCGCCCACACGCGAGGCTTTGATCATGGTAGCGCGGCCATACAACGACAGATCGGTCGGCACACTGCCGGCCTGTGTCGCCTGGGTCATTGTGACCAACCAATCGGCTGAGTTCGGCTGCGTGACGCTTTCCACTTTGATGCCGGTTGCCTCGGTGAAGGCCGGATAAACATGCGCTTTAAAGCTGTCTTCGAAGTATCCGCCGTAAGAGCCGATTTTCAGGCTGCGTTCTTGGGCGATGAGCGGTGCACCTATCACACTGGAGGCGGCGGCAAGGCCTGCAACACTGCTGGCGGACTTCAAAAGCGAGCGACGATTCATCCCGGACATGACAATTTTCCCCTGTTTTGCGGCGTGGCGTGGTGTGATTCACCACGTCCTTGTGCCTTTACGCTGCAACGGCAGGTTCAAATCCCGTGAGTCACAAGGCCGAAAACCCGTCAAACATATTCACCATTGTTTAAGTTTTGAGCGAAACGGCGCGCGTGATGAAGAATTGTGATCAATTTTTTTATGCCTTTGCTCTCTGGCAGTGAAACATGGTTCCGGGCTCTCCCCGTCCCGTCGCAGAGCAGAGGGCCAGTCGGCGGGGCCTTGTGGGGAATACTCAGTCATACGGACTGAAAGAGGACTGAACACATGCGTTCCGACATTTCTCAAGACCAGCGTGCGCTTACGATTGAGGAAGCAAACCTTCCCGTAATTGACCTTGCCGGATTGTTCACCGGCAACACAGATGACAAGGCAAAAGTTGCCGCCGCCCTGGGCGACGCGGCCCGGACATCCGGCTTTTTCTATATTACCAACCACGGCATTCCGCAGGAGCAAATCGATGCGCTGTTTACGGCATCCAAGGAGTTCCATGAAAAACCCCGCCGGTTCAAGATGAAGTACTGGTCGGGTTTTACCACCCACCATCGCGGTTATGTACCGTTCGAGGAGAACGGTGCCGACTTTCCGAAGTCGATCATTTATAACGAAGCTTGGGATATGTCCTTTGACGCGCCCGACGATCATCCGGACTATCTTGCACAATGGCGCATGACGGGGCCGAACATCTGGCCGGATATTCCTGGTTGGAAGGATACCGTCGGAGGCTATTACGATGCCGCTTTTAACCTAGGTCTGCGCCTGCTGGACGCTTTGGCATTGGAATTGGGAATTGATCCCGAAGAGCTGACGCAGCATATCACCTACCCCACTTCGCAACTGCGCCTGCTGCGCTACGCGGAAAATGAATTGCCCGCCACCAAGGAAATCACCGGCATCCCTGCCCATTCTGACTTTGAATGTTTCACCCTTTTGTTGACCGGCGCACCGGGCCTGCAGGTGATGAACGCCGAAGACGTCTGGATCGAGGCACCGCCAATCCCCGGCTGTTTCGTTGTAAACATCGGTGACATTTTTGAAACTTGGTCCGGGGGCGAATTCAAATCCACGCAACACAGGGTTTATAATACTGGCAAGGAGCGCTACTCGATGCCGTTGTTTTTCGGGTTGGACTATCACACCGTGGTCGAACCTCTTGAGAAGTTCAAAACACCTGAGACCATCGCAAAGTACCCGCCAATGAAAGCAGGCGATCATTTGATGCGCATGTCAGTGAAAACCTTCCGCTATATGGCCGACGCGCTGGAACATGGCGAATTCGTTCCGGATTACGAGGTGCTAGACGAAAGCCCCTTTATGCGAGAAGCAAAAGAAGTGGATCAATCCGCCCAGTAGTCACCAAGCAAATGGACACAAAAATGGGGGTAAGACCCAGCTCGGTCTTGCCCTCTTGTTTTACGGGGCTTGGCCGTCCAAGGCCGCCACATCAAATCTGGTCGAGATCCTGCCAAATCGCCTCGACCCAGGATTTGATTTGCAAGGCTTCCTCCCAGCGGTTTGACATCTCACGCCCGTCCGGACCGGTCATGGCGTAATCGGGCGGCCCAAGTTCACAGAGAAAGACACAGGTTCCGTCATCGTTGCGACGGCGCCAGCCTTCGAACCCTTCGCGCCAGAAGGTCTTGAACATATCGACCCATTTTTGGTTCTGCGGAAACTCCAGTTGCAGCTGGATCTGGCCGCGCCCTGCGACACGTCCCTGAAAACTGTCGGAACGGGCCAGGATGCGGCTCATATGTTCGGCGTCGCGTGGGCGAATGGGACAGGCCATTTCGCGCCCCACGACATAGTGTGAAAGATCGGCACACAGGCGCATTTCGGGAACCGCGTCCAGCAAACACAGCGTCGAAAACAGATCATTGGTGATGCAGTCGCGATGGGTTTCAAACAGGATGGGCATGCCTTCTTGTTCTGACATCTCGATCCAGGCGCGAATGACCGGGATCATGCCTTCAACGCTGATCGGCATGACCTGACCGATGACCACCACAAAAGGCGCGCCGAAATCTTTGGCCATCTGAAGCGTGGGGCGCAAACCTTCGAC
This sequence comes from uncultured Paracoccaceae bacterium, assembly GCA_947497985.1. Classification (GTDB taxonomy): domain Bacteria; phylum Pseudomonadota; class Alphaproteobacteria; order Rhodobacterales; family Rhodobacteraceae; genus Epibacterium. The sequence continues at coordinate 213,850 of CANMIX010000005.1, read as the reverse complement.
GGTCTTGGGGAAGTCGACCAAAAACGGTGTCAGCCCGGCGCGCGCCATCATCGGCTGGATCCGTTTCACGTCCTCGACCGAGGTGGCGCCAAAATCCAACGCCATGCCGTGATATCCGGCCTCGGCTACCATTTCGACAACCTGCTCGTAGGGCAGTTTTACGCCTGTGGGGTCATGCGGCTGCATCGCCCAAAGGGAGGTGTAGATCTCCAGCGCGCGGCTCATTCTGCTTCCACCCGCATGTTGCGACCGTTGACCGGAACCACCCAGACCTCGTTCATTGGGTATTGGCTTTCGTCTTTTTGGCGCAGTTTCTTGATGACTTCGATCTGGAATTCAAACCAACCCATGCGCCAGACTTCGCCGCCGATCTGCTTTTCGATTTTGGCGTTCAAATCACGCAGCTTCCAAAACGGCACCGATGGGAACGTGTGATGCGCGGTGTGATAGGGCATCTGCCAGCACAGCCAACGGATCAATCCATTGGTGCGGGTGCTGCGGGTGTTTTCCAGAATGTTGTCTTCGTGACTTAGCCCAAGATGTTCGATCGTGTTTTGCAGCTGATGAACGGGTTTGGTCAAAATCATCGGGATGATCCAAAACGTGGCCCAGGCCCAGCTGCCAAAGGTCAGGGACGCACCAATGATGAGCAGATACAGCGCCAGATGGATGCGGCTTTCGCGAATGACCTTTTTCTCTTCGTCGGCGCGGATATAGGGTTCTACAATCACACCACGGGCACGCCGCACGACGCCAAACACTCTGTTGCGCCAGTAGGTTACACCACTGAGCCACAAGAGATAGGTGGTCAGCGTATATGGTTCACGCACCAATTCACCGTCGCGTTCCCAATCCTGGGTCCATTTGTGATGGGCAAAATGCATGACCTGATCAAAGTCGCGCGGAAAGATCATGACAAACCCAATCAACCGCCCCCAAAACTCGTTCACGCGGCGGGTAGCAAAGACAGTGCCGTGGGACAATTCATGCTGCCCCGCATAGAGGAAGTTCAACAAAACGCCGAGGGCAAAACCGGTCAACAGAACCCAATAGCTGCCCATTGCTTGTACGTGTAACACCGCAAACAGGGCAATCGCGCCCACATGGCTGAGGATCTGAATCCACCCCCGCAGATCAGACCGTGTGTTTAATTCTCGAAGCTCGGCTGGCTCCAACAGTTTACGCCGGGAAAAGCTCGCATCCATGGAAAGATCCTTGGCAGAAATGTGGTTTCCTTCATCGCTACTGTTTAACTTTTTGCAGGTCTATTGATATTATTTCCCAGAAATGATGAATTAAATAGATGAGTCTTCCACCTATCTCTGCTCTGCTTGTCTTGGATGCATTGGCCCGCACAGGGTCGGTGCGCGCGACCGCAGCCGAAGTGCACCTGAGCCAAAGCGCAGTCAGTCACAAGCTAAAAAGCTTGGAGACGCAGTTGGGGTTTTCTCTGACCGCTGCCAAAGGGCGCGGCGTTGCCCTGACCAGCGAGGCCCGCAGATATGTTGCCGCGATCCGCCCGGCATTGGCGCTTTTGCATGAGGCCCACAATGGTTTGGATCAGGCCAAAGGCACCTTGGAGGTCGCCGTCACATCTGGCTTTGCAGCAACTTGGCTTGCCCCGCGTCTGTCCGGTTTTTTGAACAGATACCCGGCCATTTCCCTGAAACTGCGCAGCGTTGCGGTTGGCGAAGAGGTGCCAGATTGCGACCTGGCGATCATCTTTACCGAAGATCCGCCGCAGGGGTCAAAACATCTGTTTGATGTGAACTTTTTCCCGGTGTGTAGCCCGGATTTTCTGCACAAACATGGGTCTTTGACGCCGGCACAAATCACGCCGGATATGTTGCTCCACCTCGATACCTATGCAGATTGGGCGCAATGGCTGGAGGGGGTGGGCCAATCCCCCAAGCTGGAGGGCACAGGGCTGATCTTTACCGGTTTGTTGGCAATGTATGCATCCGCCGAGGCCGGCATGGGGTTGTGTCTTGGGGATGCGGTGACGTCTGAACGGGCGCTGCGGGCCGGTCGGTTGCTGCGGGTGTTTGACGCAAAGATCCCCGCGCGCGCAGCCTATTGGATCACCCCGCCGCCGGGTGGTTTTACGGCGCCAGCTGCCGCCTTTGTGGATTGGATCCAATATGCGTTCGCGGTTGAAGGCTCTTCATGATTTGCGACTGACCGCAAAAAAAATTATGCTTTGCAATATGTCAGGTCTGAACACAGGGTTATTATATGCAACGGGTTCCGTCCACGCAGGCGCTGCGCGCGCTTGAAGCTTTTGCCCGACTTGGCACCATTTGGCAGGCCGCCGAAGAGCTGCACCTCACCAAAAGCGCCGTCACACATCAGCTGCGCCAGCTCGAACGTGACCTCGACTTTCCCATCAGTACTAAAGTTGGGACCAAACTTGAACTGACCCCGGCAGGGCGACGTTATGCGCTAGATGTGCGCAAGGCATTGGATGCGCTCAACAACGCGGCGGCGCGGTCGGCCACGGCAGGGCCAAGCGGGGTTTTGACAGTCAGTTGTCCACCCGGTTTTGCTAGCCATTGGCTGTGCACGATCCTCGAAAGTTTCCATACCGCATTCCCCGACATTCACCTGAACCTCACCACGCCGCGCCGTCTAAATGACGTCAGCAACCCGGAAGTGGATGTTTTTATTGCCTTCGGTCAGGAGTTTTCCGGCAGTGTATCATTGGAACTCCTGCGAAAGATCTCCTACACCCCGTTGTGCAGTCCCGCCTATTTGAACAAGCTGAATGGTCTGACCAATCCACCCGCGCTTGCGCGTGCGACCTTGCTGCACCTGAATGACTATCACGAATGGGCCAGTTGGATGCGGATGGTCAATCTGCCCGACGACTGGGCCCGCAAAGGCATTCGATTCGCCGATATGAACCTTGCCTATTCGGCTGCTTTGGCTGGGCAAGGGATCGCAATGGGAGATGAATTTGTTTGTTCCGCCGACCTTTTAAGCGGAAAACTTGTCCGTCCGTTCCCGGAGCGATTGGCCACACAAAACGCATATTATCTGGCCCTGCCCCGCGATCGGCCCCGAAACGCAACTGTTGCCGCCTTTGTGGGCTGGATTAAGGGGGCTTTGCCCGAAAGCTAGGCAAACTCAGAGGCGCGCCAGATATCGACAAATTTTCTTTGTCGTTGTGGTGAATAGGTTTCACTTGTTCGTAGTTCTGTTTCACGGTCATCTTTTTTGCAGCCAACGCAATTTGCAGGACGCACTACATTGACCGCTGCCAAGCCCGCCATCGAAGCTATCAACATCGGCAAAGACTACGGAACCTTCACCGCGCTGACCGATGTCTCAATGCAGATCATGCCAGGGGAGTTCCTGACCCTTCTTGGCCCATCCGGATCAGGAAAGACCACTTTTCTGATGATGCTGGCCGGGTTTGAGGCGGTCACACGCGGAGTGCTGAAAATCGGCGGCGCGGACAAAACCCACGCGGACGCTGAAACCCGCGGCTTTGGCATGATGTTCCAAGGCTACGCGTTGTTCCCGCATATGACGGTCGAACAAAACATCGCCTTCCCGCTCAAGGTGCAGAAACGTCCCAATTCTGAAATCCGTACCCGTGTTGCCGATATGATCGATCTGGTCGGCCTGTCTGGTCACGGTCACAAACGCCCCTCTGGTCTGTCTGGCGGTCAGCAGCAACGTGTCGCTCTGGCCCGCGCGCTGGCGTACGAGCCGCCGGTGTTGTTGCTGGATGAACCGTTCTCGGCGCTGGACAAAAACCTGCGCGGACAAATGCAGGATGAGCTGCGCCGTATTCACGCGCAGATGGGCACCACATTTGTCTTTGTGACCCATGATCAAAGCGAAGCCTTGGCCCTGTCCAGCCGGGTTGCGATTTTTGAACAGGGCAAGCTGCAGCAACTGGCGGATCCAACAACCGTCTATGAGCGACCAAGCAACCGTTTCGTGGCCGAATTTCTGGGCGATATCAACGTGCTGCCTGCGACGTTTGAAGGCGCAACCTCCAAGGTTGGCGAATTCTCGTTGACCTTGCCACAGGCGCCCACAGCATCCGCGCGCCATATCGCGGTGCGACCCGAAAAACTGGCCATTCAACCAGACGGCAGCCAAATCGGTCTGCCCTGCGTGATCAACGATCGGATCTACATGGGGGCGCAGTCGCGGCTTCAGCTGACCTCGGTTGCCGACGGCAGCCCGATGGTGATCGACGTAAAGACCTCGGACCTCAATCATACGGCCGAACCTGGGCAGCAGATCCGGGTCGGCTGGGCGGCCGAAGATAGCCTGATCTTCTGATCAGCCCTCCAACAGAAAGGTATCAAAATGCACAAGCACTTCCAGCAAGACCAAGTTTCGATGTTGAAAGAGAAGCTGAAAGCGGGCGAACTGTCACGCCGTGGCTTCCTTCAGGGCCTCGCGCTTTTGGGGGGGACCTCTGCCCTTGGCCTGACCGCCGGCAGCGCCCATGCCGCTGACAAAGAGATGGTATTCGTAAACTGGGGCGGCGACGCAATCGACGCAATGGCCGAGGCTTTTGGCAAAGGCTATGCAGCTGAATCTGGTGTAAACGTCCTGTATGACGGGTCCGGTCCGCTGGAAGGGTCCATCAAAGCGCAGGCCGAAAGCGGCAACCCCACTTGGGATCTGGTCGACTGTGATCCGTTCTCGGGTCAGGCGCTTGGCAAATTGGGCCTGATGCGCCCAATCGATTGGGACGTTGTTGATCCGGGCAAACTACGCGACGGGTTCCAATGGGAATACGCTGCGAACAGCTATTTCTACAGCTACGTGATTGTATACGACAAAACCAAATACGACACGCCGCCGACCTCGATGGCGGACTTCTTTGACGCCGATAAATTCCCCGGCAAACGCGCCATGTACAAATGGGGTGTTGGCATGTGGGAAGCCGCACTTCTGGCAGATGGCGTCGCGCCCGAGGATCTGTACCCGCTGGATCTGGAACGCGCCCACGCCAAGATCGAAGGCTTCAAAGAGCACATCGGTGCCTATTGGGGCGGCGGCGCCGAAAGCCAGTCATTGCTGTTGAACGGTGACGTGTCGATGGCCATCATCTGGAACACCCGCGCGATGCTGTTGGATCGCGACACCGAAGGTGAGATTGCGATGACCTGGGCAGAAGGCATCGTCGCACCTGGATCTACGGGTGTGTTGATGAACAACCCCGCCGGCGAAAAGGCGGCGATGGAATACATCGCCTATTCACAAGAGCCGGAAGCACAGGCCAAACTGTTTGCTCTGTTGGGCAACGGTCCTGCGAACCCGGCTGCGGATGCGCTGATCCCGGATGCGGACAAGTTCTACAACCCTGTGGATCCTGCGAATTTTGCCCAGCAAACGCCGTTGGATATGGAGTGGTATGAAGAGAACTATGGCGCCGCCTTGGATGCCTATCTTGGTGTAATCTCTGCCTGATGAAAGGGGTCGTGCGCGGGGATCTCGCGTACGACCACACGACGCCCCATGTCCAGACTCCTCCTTCTGTCGCCCTTGCTGTTGTTTCTTGGGCTTGCCTATCTACTGCCGCTGAGCGGAGTGATGCTGCAAAGCGTCACAACCCCTGAACCGGGGTTGCAAAACTACAGCGCGGCCTTGGGGGATCCTCTGGTCTGGAGCGTGATCTGGCGCACCCTGCGGATATGCCTGTGTGTGACGGTTTTGGCCGTTGTGCTGGCCTATCCGCTCACCCTGTTGTGGATAAAGGGAAACACCACGACGCGGGTGTTTATTGAACTGGCGATTATGATCCCGTTCTGGCTGTCCGTGCTCAGCCGCGCCTTTGGCTGGCTGTCGTTGCTGTCAAATCGGGGTCTGATCAACACATGGCTGCAATCCCTTGGTATTATTGCAGAACCGCTGACGTTGGTGCGTAATGAATTTGGGGTGATCATCGGCATGATGCATTTCCTGATCCCTTTTGCCGTGTTCCCCTTGGCCAGTGCGATGCGCGCTGTTGATGACCGGGTGATCCTGGCCGCACGTGGCATGGGTGCGTCGCGCATGCAGATTTTCTGGCAGATCTTTGTGCCCATGACCAAAAGCGGAATTGTCGGCGCTGCGCTCCTGGTCTTTGTCTTCTCGCTTGGGTTCTACATCGTGCCGACCTTGCTGGGTGGCGGGCGCAGCGTGATGATTGCCGAGCTGATCTACTTGCGCATTTTTCAAATCCCCAACTGGGGTTTGGCCGCCGCGCTTTCGGCCCTGTTGATGGTCTCGATCGGGGCATTCCTTGTGGCCCTCATCAAACGCGCAGGAGTTTCCTCATGATGACCGGTCTGCGCCCAGGCAAGATTTCCACCACTTTGGCGGCCCTGACAGCAGTGTTCCTTCTGCTGCCGCTGCTGGCGGTGATCCCTGTCAGCTTTACTCCCAAACGGTACCTCAGCCTGCCCAAAGACAGCTGGTCCCTGCGCCACTACGAAGCCCTGTGGACCAAACCCGAATGGGGTGAGGCCATTGGCCTGTCCCTGCAGGTGGGGCTGACGGCGGCGATCTTGTCAACGCTTTTGGCCACCGCCTTTTGTCTGGGCCTGTGGATGATGCGCCCACGTTTTGGAGGGCTATTGGCCGGTATCGCGTTGTTGCCAATGGTTGCCCCACCCGTGGTGTCGGCGTTGACGCTCTATTACTTTTTGCGCACGGTTTCGAACTGGAACTCTCTTGTGGTCTATGACGGCTGGCTTGGCGTGGCTGTGGCCCATACGGTCATGGTTGTCCCTTATGCGGTTGTGATCATCATGGTGGCCCTGTCGCAAGTGGATCGCAAAATTGATCTGGCGGCGCGCTCTATGGGGGCTTCGGTCCCAACCCGCATTTTTTCCGTGATCCTGCCCAATATCCGCTTTGGCATGGTGTCTGCCTTTATGCTGAGCTTTGTGCTGTCCTGGGATGAGATCGGCGTCACGCTGTTTGTCACCTCGATCAAGGCGATCACCCTGCCGCGACGGATGTGGATGGGATTGCGCGACAATGTCGACCCGGCCGTTGCCGCCCTGTCGGTGGTGCTGATTGTTCTGGTCACCATTGTGATCCTGGGACGACTGATCTGGCAGCACCGCAGTCAAAGCAAGGCCGGATAGCCCACGCCCAATACACTCGACCCAATTTGCGTACCCCAAAATACAGGTGCACTCATGACTACGCCTTCTTTCAACCAACCTCTGGGCGGCAATGAAATGCCGCGTTCGGGCGGACCCGCAACGATGATGCGCCTGCCAAGCCAGGACAGTGCAGCGGATTTGGATGCCTGTTTCATCGGTATTCCGATGGATATCGGTGCCTCGAACCGGCCAGGAACCCGGCTGGGGCCGCGCCAGATCCGCGATGAAAGCCGCATGATCCGCCCCTATAATATGGCAACGGGTGCGGCGCCGTTTGAACATCTGCAGGTGGCAGATATTGGCGATGTGCCGATCAACCTGTTTGATCTGAAGAAATCCGTCGACATCATCACGGCGTTTTACAAAGAAGTGCTGTCACATGATGCGCTGCCCTTGACGCTGGGCGGGGATCACACATTGACCTGGCCCATCCTGCGCGCGATTGCCGCAAAACACGGGCCTGTTGCCTTGATCCATGTGGATGCACATTCGGACACCAATGATGAAATGTTTGGTGAAAGCATCGCACATGGCTGCCCCTTCCGGCGCGCCTATGATGATGGTTTGTTGGACAATGACAAAGTGTTTCAGATCGGGTTGCGGGGCAGCGGCTATGCTGCCGATGATTTTGATTGGGGCCGTTCCAAGGGCTGGACTTGTATTCAGGCCGAAGACTGCTGGCACAAATCGTTGAAACCGCTGATGGCTCAGATCCGTGACCGCATCGGCGACACGCCTGTTTACCTGTCCTTTGACATCGACAGTCTGGACCCCGGGTTTGCCCCCGGCACCGGCACTGTCGAGGTTGGCGGGTTGACCACCGTACAGGGGTTGGAAATCATTCGCGGCTGCGCGGGTCTGAACCTTGTTGGTGCGGACCTTGTCGAGGTTGCACCTTCTTTTGACACAACCGGAAATACCGCCATCATTGCCGCGGAATATCTGTACGAAATGCTCTGCGCTCTGCCAAATGTGCCGCAGACACGCGCGCATGTGAAACCACAAATCGAATTCTGATACCGCCCCCCGCGGACCAAGGAGACCCAGCCCATGGAAAGTTCAAAACGCCCAGACGGGATCAGCCAAGCGGAATGGGACACGCGCGTAAACCTCGCCGCCTGTTACCGGTTGGCGGCGCATTTCCGGTTTACCGACCTGATCTACACCCATATTACCGCACGGGTGCCAGATGCGGACGGCCATTTCCTGATCAACCCCTATGGTCTGCGCTGGGAAGAGGTCACGGCTGCGAACCTTGTGAAAATCGATGTGGACGGCAACAAGGTTGCACCCTCGCCGTTCAACGTGAATCCAGCCGGTTTCACCATTCACTCAGCCATTCACCGCTCCAGCCACGATGCGGCCTGGATCATGCACACGCATTCCCGCGCAGGTGTGGCGGTGTCCACCATGGAGGAAGGGCTACTGCCGCTGAACCAAATCGCGCTGCAGTTTTACAACCGGATCTCCTATCACAACTACGAAGGCATCGCGCTCAATCTGGAGGAGCGGGACCGCATCGTTGCAAGTCTTGGCACAAACCAAGCATTGGTGCTGCGCAATCATGGCCTGCTGACGACCGGGGCCACTGCTGCGCAGATGTTCAACAATATGTTCTATCTGGAACGGGCCTGTGAAATTCAGGTTGCCACCCTGTCGATGGGGCGGCCATTGCGGGTGGTTGAGGATGCTTTGGCCAATCATGTAGCCCAACAATATGAGACCCCGATGGGCGAAGACGATGACCTTGGCTTGGAATGGGCGGCCCATCTGCGCCTCTTGGACGAGATCTGCCCAGATTACAAAAGCTGACGTATCCAGATCGCCGTGTCCTGTGCGGCAATCTGCCAATTTTGATCGGTCGCGCGCAGGCCCATTGCCGCGTGCGGCCTGCGCCTGATATCGCAGCGAAACGCGCCCGTCTTGGATCCCGTTTTGCGGTTGTGGCATCAGCTAAGCTCCATATGTGTCAGTTTGCTTGCGTGGATGTGACTTAAGGAACGGTGCGAAACTGAGTATTGCTGTTCAGGACACGTCCTGATCCCAACCGGAGCCCGATCATTAAATGCGGTTTGCACCTTCTTTGACCCGACGCAGCTTTGTTGCGATGCTTTTGGCCACCACGGCTGTTCCGTCCACTTCCATCGCGCAAACCACTGCAGAAGCTGAACCGTTCTCGTTCGATTGGCTCAAATCCTACATGAAGGCAAAAGCAGCGCTGCCGGATACACCGCCTGCGAAACTTGCAAGCTTCCTCGACCAACTGTCTTACGACGACTACCGCAATATCTATTTCCTGCCAGAGGCGGCGCGCTGGAACAAGGACGCATCCCCCTTTCAATTACAGGCCTTTCACCCTGGTTGGTTGTTTCAGGAACCTGTTGAGATTTTTGAAATCTCCAACAGCACCGCGACGCCTATGGTGTTCTCGACCGATGATTTTGAATACCGCAACGACCTTGCGACCCGCGTTCCAGCCCATGCTGAGCTGCCGGGGATTGCGGGGCTAAAAGTCACCGCGCCTCTCAACAGTACGACAAAATACGATGAGCTGATCACCTTCCTGGGGGCGAGCTATTTCCGCGCGCTGGGTCGAGGCAACAGCTACGGATTGTCTGCACGTGGCCTGTCGATTGACACATGGTTGGGGGGGCCGGAAGAGTTTCCACGGTTCTCGGCCTTTTGGGTTGTGAAACCTGAAAGCGCGGATGACGGGTTGGAGATCTACGCGGCAATGGACAGCGCCTCGGTCACTGGAGCCTATCGATTTGTGATCAAACCCGGCGATGACACGGTGATCGAAGTGGAATCGGAACTGTATTTCCGCAATGCGGTCAAACAACTTGGCCTCGCGCCGCTGACCTCAATGTTCTATTTCTCGGAACATTCCGAACGCCGCTTTGATGACTTCCGCCCGCAGGTGCACGACACCGATGCATTGAAAGTGGTCCTTGCGTCTGGCGACGAACTGCTGCGCCCGTTGAACAACCCGCCGCGCGTCTCCAACTCCTATTTGCCAGACACGGAGATGGCGCAGTTCGGCCTTATCCAACGTGATCGTTCCTATGACGACTATCAAGATGCTGGCGCGCAATACCACAACCGCCCTTCTGTGATGATCGAACCCATTGGGGATTGGGGTGCGGGCAGCGTGCGTCTGGTTGAAATCCCGGCGGAGCTGGAGATAGACGACAATATCGTCATGTTCTGGATCCCGGATGATGCACCACAAGCCGGCGACACCCGCAGCTATAACTATAAAATGCATTGGGGTGCCCTGCCCCCGCTGATGAATTCTGATTTGGCCTATGTCTTTAGCACCCGCACCGGTGTTGGCGGCCCGTCTGGCGTGCCCGTGACAAACCCAAACCTGCGCAAGTTTGTGGTCGACTTTGAGGGTGGCGCGTTGGGAGACATGCCGAGCGATGCAGAGCCGGTACCTATAGTTGCGACATCAGCTGGGGAAATCTCCAATGTGGTGCTGCACAAGATTGACGACAAAACCACCCGCTGGCGCCTGTTTTTTGACATTGATGGGCAGGATGCGGACTTGGTTGAGCTCACGGCGCATGTAGCCGGTGAAGCCCAAAAGCTGTCAGAAGTCTGGCTGTATCAATGGGTGCGCGATCCCGCTCTTGCTCTCACATCGCCGACAGAGGCACCCGGCCAATAGCACGCGCGAACCGAAAACATGAAGCCACAAAAAGAGCGCCCATAAGGGCGCTCATATTCACCCCACCAAAAGGGCGACTTTTCACAGGTTCACCCCCATTGGGATCTTTGCCTGTGCTTAGCCACCCTTAAGATCGGCCAGCTTTGCGAGCGCCTGATTGGATAGTGGCAGTTTTATGGGTTCGTCGACCTCGGCCGAGACATCTGCCGCAGAATAGGTCTCCATCACCATGCGGGCATGTTCGGGTTCAACCATGACGTCGCCATCCAGCAGCACCGCTTCGAGGAAGTGCAGCGTCTCAGGGCCCATCTGACCGGCAAAGGCGTGGTCAACCTGCTCGCCCGGCATGGTCGACATCGGGTATTGGGTGCCGTCCTTGACCGTATTCAGCCAATTGTCGCGGCTGGTGTCGTCCAGGATCAGCGCCCCTTCGGTGCCGGTGATTTCGATCCAGGTGCCACAATAATTCGGATAGCTCGGCGGCAGGTTCCAACCCCCACCGATCACAACCAGGGTACCATCATCCATGGTCACGGTGGTCCACATGCAGTCATAGGACCCGTTCAGATCCTTCATGTAGCCATAGGCACCTTGGGAGTAGACGCGGACAGGTTTTGCAGGCGCCAACAGCCAGAACACAAAATCCAGATCATGAGTGGATTCCATCGCGGCCGGAGAGAGCTTCACCCGGTTGGCGATCTTTTTGCCCAGGTTGCGCGAGAGGTGACGGCTGACCATGACGTTGACCACACTGCCCAGTTTGCCCTCGGCGATGGATTTCTTGGCATAGGCAATCTTGGGATTAAAACGCTGCGAATAGCCGATGGTGAATTTCACCCCCTTCTCTTTGGACAGGGCAATCAGCTCATCCGCCTCAGACAGCTCCAGCGCCAAGGGTTTTTCCAACAGCACGTTTTTGCCCGCTTTCAGGCAGGCCTTGGCGATAGGATAATGGGACTGCTCTGGCGTGGTTGAGATATAGACCACTTCGATATCGGGGTTGTTGACGATCTCTTGATAGTCCAGCGTTGCAGTTGCCGGATTGGTCAGCTCTTTCACTTCGGCCAGACGTTCGGGGCGAATTTCGCAGATATGCAGCCGGTCTACCAATGCTGATCTGGAGAGGGTTTCAGCCCGAATGCCACCGCACCAGCCGGTTCCGATTACTGCTACGTCTACTTGTCTCATGATGATCCTATCTCTGCGACCCTATTTTGCAGACCTGTGCTTTGATTGGGTGGGGCCGCTACGTTGGTGGTAGTCATAGAAATGGCGACACATGGGTCATGCGCCGCCACTTCGGCTGTTGCGGTTATTGGCTTGTCAGCGCTTTCACCAGATCTTCGTAGGCATGCGCCTGCTCTTCGCGCAGCTTCTGGTAGCTCTCGCCATCCATCAGATCGACGGTTTCGTTCAAACGCCCCATCATACGGGTGAAGGTGGTGTCTTCGACCAATGCCGCAAAGGCTTCGGTCAGCTTGTCCACGGCTTCCTGTGGGGTGCCTTTCGGAGCCACCAGAACGCGGTGCATAAAGCCAATGTCGCCTTCGACGCCAACTTCGGCGAATGTTGGAACATCGTCATACATGCGTTCTGCACCTGCGGTCGCCAGAACACGAATTGCGCCAGACTCGATTTGCCCGCTGAGTGTGGAGGGGAAGCCCATAGTGACTTCGGCATCGCCTGCCAACAGGGCCTGCATTGCCGGTCCGCCCCCTTTGTAAGGCACCAGATTAAAGTGGATGCCACGCGCCCGCATGATCTGCGCCGCAGGTACAAATTGCGCACCCCAGTTTCCGGAATGCGACATGCGAACCGAACCCGGATCCATTGTGGCCGCTTCGACCAGATCCTCAAAGCTCTTGTAAGGGCTGTCGGCGCGCACCACCACGCCCATCGGCGCATAATTCACACGCGCAATTGGAATGAAGTCTTCCAGCGGATCATAAGGCAGGTCTTCGACATATTGCTGCAGCATGTCCACATAGTTGTGGGTGAACAGCAGTGTGTAACCATCAGCCGTCGCGTTTGCGACTTCTTGCGTGCCTTTTTGACCACCTGCGCCAGGTGTCAGACGCACAATCATCGCCTGGTTCAGGTAGGTGGGAATGATCGACGTGATCACACGCGAATTCAAGTCATGCGAGCCGCCAGCGCCAAAGGGAATAACCATCGTGATTGGTTTTTCCGGGTATTCAGCGAGAGCAAGTGTTGGCGTCATCAGAGCAGCAAAGCCCAGTGAAACCGCCAGCTTCTTTAGCGAAAAATTAAACATGTTTCTCCTCCTGTTTGCACCTTGTTTATTTCGAGTGATCTTTGGGCAGGTGACATCTCCCAGCCTCAGCGCATTAGCCTGAGACGACCGCTCGCATCCTCCTCCACAGAGTAAGTCCAATAAGGGGTGTCGCGATCAGGACACCGATGGCTCCAAGCCGTTCTTCAAACAAGAAGGACAATGTCGCACCGTTACCCATCGCCATGGTTTGGCCAAAGGCGTATTCCATCGGCGGCCCAAGGATGAAGCCCATGACCATTGGCATCACGTCAAACTTGCCGGCCTTGGCAACCAATCCAAAGATACCAAAGGCAACCAGCATCAAGAGATCGAAGTTGTCAGAACGGAACACAAAGGTTCCGGCAAAGGCGAACATGATCACAATTGGGATCAGCACTGACGTCTTGATCTGCACAATGCGTGAAAAGAACGGGATCGACAGGTAACCGATGGCCAGGAACATGATATTGGCAAAGACCATGGCGATCAGGATCGCAAAGACGGTTGCGCCTTGTTCTTCGAACAGCTGCGGACCGGGGCGCAAGCCCTGCGCCACAAAAGCACCCAGCAGGATCGCGGTCACGTTGTCACCGGGAATGCCCAGTGTCAGCAGCGGCACCATGGTCGGGCCGTTCACCGCATTGTTTGCAGCCTCAGCCGCGGCGATACCTTCCAGCTCGCCTTCGCCAAAGGTTTCCGGATGGTCTGATGCGTTTTTGGCAGCCGAATAGCCCATCATGGCTGCAACCACCTGACCCAGTCCGGGAATGGTGCCGATACCTGTGCCAATCACCGTCGACCGGCAAATGGTTTTGAAGCAGCGGCGGTATTCTGCAAAGGTCAGGCGTTCCCCAACCAGCGTGGCCAGCTTGCGGGCGCCTTCGTTGCGCATCACAACACCAGCAATTTCAGGGATCGCAAAGACACCGATCAGCATGGGCAGAAGCGGGATGCCTGATTTGAGGTCAAAGATCCCAAAGGTAAACCGTTCAACCCCACCCAGAGGGTCAGTGCCGATGAAGGACAGCCACAGACCAAACAACATCATGATCAGGCTTTTGACCGGGTTCTGTGTTGAGGTTGCGGCGATGATCACCAGGCTCAGCAGCAGAACCGCGAACAGCTCTGGCGGGCCAAATTGCATCACAAGATAGGCAATCGGAAAGATCATCAGCATGGTGAAGATGTCGCTGCTCATATCCCCAAAGACCGAGGAAAACAGCGCCATGTCGAGCGCCTTGCGTGACTTACCCTGTTGGGTCAGCTTGTAGCCGTCCCGCGATGTCGCCACGGCGGCACCGGTGCCCGGCATGGAGACCAGGATCGCCGGGATCGAGCCGCCAAAAATACCGCCTTTGTAGACCCCTAACAAAAAGGGGATGCCTACGATGGGCTCAAGAAAGAAGGAAATAGGCAGCAGGATCGCCATGGCCATCAGGGTGGTGAATCCCGGCAATGCGCCGACCAGCATTCCGCCGAACAACCCTGCTCCCATCAGCATAAAAGTGTCCAGGCGCAGCGCCATTCCAAAGCCTGTTATGAATTGCTCAAGCATAGGTCTTCTGCCTCGTGTAGTTCAGTGTCTTGTCCATGCGCCTTATCCACCAAGAATACGGGCATAGAAGAATTCGATCGCGCTCAGTTCAGGCAAGGACACTGCCAACAGGCGTGTTGCTGCAAGGTACAAAAGCGGGGGCGCCAGAACTGCCAGGCCCATAATCTGCGCAATGGAGCGATTGCCCGCCAACCAAGAGACGGTCGAGAGGGCAAAACAGGATGAAATCCAGAACCCAACCGGCTCCATAAGCAAGGCGTATACGGTCATCAGACCAAAAAGCGCCGCCCCGCGCACCAATGCGATTGTCGGCATCTTCTCTTCTTCGATCCCATCCGGGTTTCTCTTGACCCAAATGAAGAACGCAGCGCTCAACGCCGCCAGCCCACACAGGATGATCAGCGGAAACAGGTTTGGATCGATCGATGTGAGCGACTGACCAAACAAGAGCTTTGGTTTACCGACCATCTTGCCAATGAAGACGACCGACAAGGCCGCGAATACGAACAGAGCGAGCAAGATCCTTTGCTCGGTCGTGAGTTTATGTGTTCCCAACGGTGGAACCCTCCCTAAGTCCACTGTTTGTATGGGCTTTCGCGCTCCTCACGGAGCGCCGTTGCCCATGATTTTCTGTCGACTTTCTCCCCTAAGTCTTCAAAATCTCAATTGATGTCTTTGGATGATACGAATTCGAGCCGTCAAAACAACTTATGTGTTCTTATGGCTGAAATCAGTTTCACTGATGCCCATTTGTGTGTTTTCAACGACAAGACTGGCATCCAGTTGACGCGTAGGACACCTGCAGCCCCGGACGCAGCTCTGTGTCGGGTGAGGTTTCATTTAGTAAAATAGACTTGTTTAATTTCAGTCGCTTAAAAAGCTTTCACGACCTGCGGCACACCATTTTCGAATCTCATCACACAAGACATTTGCAAAAACAGTGGCCACTTTTGGGCTCGCCTTTGACGCGGGTTCGATCAGAAGGTAGTCAACCTGTAAGATCGGGTTCAGCAGCGGCGTCAGCATCATGCCAGAATCTTCGAGGCTGGGCAGTGACAAACACCCTGGTAGAACCGAGGCGTATTCCCCCTTTTCCAGCAGGTCAAACGTGGCCATCATACTGTCCAATTCCAGGATCGAATGCTTGGAGCGGCACATGTTGTTCAGGTAGCCGTCAATCTTGGCACGACGCGCGTTGCCAGGCCCGGGTAACACCAGATTGAGCGGCTCTGCGGTGGACAGTTGGAACTTCATCGGGTCATCGCCCGCAGTGTCTTTGCGCTTTTGCACCAACACTTCGATATCTGTGTCCACATGGGTGCTGCGCACACCAAGGGGCAGTTGACCGCCGGGTACCACCGCAAAATCCAATGTCCCTTTGGCGACCTTTTCCGTCAGCGTCTCGCTATAGCCTTCGATGATGTTCACATCCACAAAAGGATGCATATCGGCAAAGCTCATCAATGTCGGGGCCAGAATGGACTTTGCAAAAGTCGGCATGATCCCTGCTCGCACGGTCCCATAAAGCTGGTCTGTGTGGTTCTCGACATCAATGGCAAATTCTTCGACTTCACGCAGCACGCGGTTGGCCCGCATGTAAATCTGTTCGCCGCTTTTGGTTGGCAAAACTCCGGTCGAAGTGCGGTCAAACAGCTTGAGCCCCAGGACCTCTTCAAAGTCGCGGATCTGCATGCTGACACCGGATTGCGTGGCGTTCACACGGTTGGCGGCAGCGGTGATCGAACGTTCTTCGTAGACCGCAACAAAGTAGCGCAAGTGTTGAAGCTTTAGATTTCGCAGCATCTGGCCCCTACCTCTCCCTAAACGCTTTGGACGGTGTCCTGTGCGGACAGCCAGTGTGGCCTGTCACGTCGTCAAGATCAATGCAGCGCGATCTGTTTCGCGATCCAGATCACGCCCGGCAACGCGGCGAATGTCAAAACCGTGGACAGAACAACCACGCCCGCGATCTTTTCCGGGTCGCGCTGAAACCGTTCGGCGTAGACATAGCTCATAACCGCCGCAGGCATGGTCGACAGCATAAACACGACGCCGGCCAACATACCTGTCAGGCCAAGCAGCCAGATGGTGGCTATTGCTGCAGAAGCCCCAATTACAAGGCGACCCACAGCAATCGCGAAGGCTGGCATGAAATCAGATACTTTGAGCTTTGCCAAAGAGTTACCGAGCAGGATCAGCATGGCGGGGATCATCATACCCCCCAATAACTCGGTTGTGGTCGCAACAATTGTGGGGACTGTGACCCTGGTCAACATGACGCCAAAAACCGCAAATACCGCATAGATCAAAGGTTGGCGCAGCAAGGAGCCGATACTGTATTGTCCCGAAGCAATCGCGACTCCCACTGTATGCTGGGTCAAGGAGATAAGAACAAAATAGGCCACAGCCAAGCTAAGCCCAACATCCCCAAAGGCAATAAAGACCAGCGGCAGCCCCATGTTTCCGGAATTCGGGAACAGCAGGCTGGGCAAGAAAGTCCGCACGGAAAACCCAAGTGCGCGCACTACAATGTAAGATAAGGCAAACGACAGCGTCATACATAAAGCCGCCGCCCCCAAGACGCCAAACAAGCGTTGCAGCGTCATATCCAGCGAGGTCAAAGACGAGAATACAAGCGATGGCATCGCCACCATAATAACGGTCGTACTTAGCGTCGCTGAATGCAGCTCAACCTTGGAGCGGCCGAAAAAATATCCGATCAACGTGATCAACAGAATCGGAGTAATGACTTCAAATATTTCGGCCACGGGCGTCGGCTCTTTCGTTGGGCGAATTTTTATTCTTCACCGATTGCGCTGATCAGTTCTGATACACGCATGGCGTTCGTCTCCGCAACTGATCCATCCGCATTGAAGACGTTGTTCTCAAAACCGATACGTGTTTTGCCGCCCAGAGAAATCGCGGTCTTCAGACATTCGGTCTCCCGTGATCCAAAGGCGCAGATGGCCCAGGGCAATTGATGCGGCAGCGATGGAAAATTCGAAATAAACGGCGGCAGGTCATCAGCCGTGCTCTGCTGGTCCTTTTGGTATCGCCCAAGCACGATCAGCATTTCTGAGTTCTGCGCCGGAATGATGCCCGACTGCACAAAATGGGCAAGCTGGGTGATTTCTTCAGGCGCATAAAGGATATGTTGGACGTTCACATCATCCGCGCAGAGATCGTGATAGAAGCGGCGCAATACGGCGTCGTCCTGTCCCGGTGTCATTTCCCGCAACGCAATAGAGACGCAGCGCGGTTTAACGGCCGCGACACAGGCGCGTTGTTCTTCCGGTGAATAACGGCCCACGGCTTCGGTGGTGATCTGCGCGACCATTTCCGGAACCTGGGTCGCCAGTTCCTGTAACAGCTCGGAGTAAAGGCCCGCATCCAGAACATGCGCCCCCTCCGCGTCGCGCACATGAGCATGCACTGCCCCTGCCCCGGCCGTATAACAACGCGCGGCTTCAGTCACGACCTCCGCGATCGTGACCGGCAGGTTTGGATGGTCTTCTTTGGTTTTTCGCGCGCCATTTGGCGCCACCATGATTTTCGGAAGCACGGTTAGCGCCAATGGATTTCCTCCCTTTTCAGGTATGGTTTAAGCGACGATTGCTTCGCCGTTCATAACCCAGTTCTCGATGACACGCGTACCGGATTCCTGCAGCATTTTTGAGACTGCACAGTGATGTTTGAGCTTTTGCACAACCGCAATCGCACCTTCGCGCGGACCGTCATAAGCGACCACAATGTCCAACGTCACCTCGGGGAACGGGATGTCGATTGGGTTGATCAACCGGGTGCCGTGGCTGTCCATCGTGACCGAAATGTCGATATCCATGCTGGTGAACACAACGCCATTGGCCGCCGCCAGTTTGTTCGAAATCACCTGCGTACAGCCCAGCAGCCCCATGAATACATATTCCACCGGCATCGGCCCCTCATCCGTGCCGCCACGTTGGATGGGCTCATCAATCACCACCGACTTGCCCCGTGCAGTCGCGGTCGACTTGGTCGACGTCTCCTGTGCGCCTGTGACCTTAAACTTCCAGATCGGTTTTTCTTTCACCGCCATAATGTTTCCTCCTTTTAGAAACGCTTCCGCTCGATCAAGTGTTGGCCAAGAATGTGGTGATGATCTTGGCAAAGGCTTCGGGCTGTTCGAGGTTGGACAGATGCGCCGCGTCCTCAATCGCGTGGAACTGCCCGTTCACCGCCAGCTCTGCCATCTCCTGCATAACGGCGACGGGCGCCGCCAGATCATTGGCACCGGTCACGAACAACGCCGGGTGTTTGAGGTTCGTCAAACCGCCTTTGAGATCGAGACTTTGCAAACAGCGCGCAACACCCTCATAGCCTTCGGGCGCGGTTGTGTTGAACATGTCGCGCACCTTGTCCAGCTGGGAAGTGTTGGCCGCATCCGCCAGATAAGGCCCGGTGAACCAGCGCTCCAGCGTGGGTTCGCACAACGCGGCCAGATTTTCGGCATGAAGACGCGCGATGTTATTGTCCCAAATCGCCTTGTACGGATCGGGCGCATCAGCGCGCGCATCACAGCACAAGATGCGCCGCACACGGCCCGGGTGTTTGATCCCCATCCCCAGCGCAGTCATCCCGCCCAGCGAGATGCCCATGACATCTGCCTTTGCAATCGACAGGTGATCCATCAGCTGCACCAGATCGTCGCACAGCTGATCAAAATTATAGGGACCCGGTGCCGCGTCGCTTTGTCCGTGGCCGCGCACATCGTATCGCAACACACGCATGGTCTTGGACAAGAAAAGCACTTCGGCGTCCCACAGTCGCAAGTCAGTGGCGAGCGAGTTAGACAGGACGATCCAATCGCCATCTGGCTTGCCTTCGGTGCAATAATGCAGCCGGGTTCCGTCCAAAAGCGTCAGCTTTCCGGTTGTTCTGCCTGTATCAATCGTAGTCATGTCTGCGCCCCAAGACCCGTTGCGCCAAGCGCTGTGTTGATTTGCGGTAGAACTTTTTCCGCCATCAAGATCATCGAATTGCGCCCCAGATCCCGATCCGCCCAGTCATGACCCGCATAGACCAGCTTGCCAAAGGGGCCGACTTCATCGTGGAAGGCCAGGACCTGATCAGCCACGCTGGAGGGATCGCCATAGATCACCAGCTTGTCCATGACGTAGTCCAGCGTCACCTCGTCATCTGACATATTCTGATCTTCTTTGAACAGGTTCAGGCGGCCACCCGCGCGCAGTTTGGTCAACAGTTGCGCGTAATAGTGCACATAGGGGCTGTCAGGGTCGCGTGCATAAGCCCGCGCCGTTGCCATGTCATCGGCGACACAGATGTTTTTGGCCACGCTCCAGTTCTCGAAATTGGCTTCACGTCCTCCCTGCTCACAGCCTTCTTTGTAGTTGGGCCAATGGGTTTTTACCCACTTGGGCAGCAGGAAGTTCGCCGAGATCGGCTCCCATCCGCGGGCCGCCATCGCCGTTACCCCTTTTGAAAAGGGGGCAACAACAGTGCCCACGATAGGTGGGTGTGGATCTTGATAGGGTTTGATGATCGCACCCTGGCCGATTTCAGGCATCATCGTTCGTTCGGTGGAGACCTCGAAATACTCCCCTTTGAGATTATAGGGCGGCTCGCCTTCCCAGATCTGCAGAACCATGTTGATGCATTCGATGAACATCGCATTGCGGTCCTTGTCCAGATTGCCAAAGATCTCGGCATCAGACAGCAAACCACCGGGCGAAATACCAAAGTGCAGACGCCCTTTTAACAGATGGTCCAGCATCGCAATCTCAGCTGCAACCCGCGCGGGGTGCGAGTTGGGCATGTTCACAGTGCCCGTCCCAAGGATGATATTCTTGGTCTCTGACGCGAGACTGGCCATGAACGCCACGGTCGAGGTGATGATTTCGGCCCGGTCGGTTGTATGTTCGCCGCAGTACCCTTCCACAAAGCCGAGTTTGTCCGCCAGGATAAAGGCTTCGCGGTCTTCTTGCAGGCTTTGCCAAACCGGTTTTCCGACCGGATGAATAGGCATCGTGAAAAATGATAGCTGCATGCGCCCCTCCTCCAATAAATCTGAACCCGATAAAACACGAAGCGCCACAGCAGTGAAAATGATGGTTTCTTATGCCAGTTCTCAATTTTTCTGATACACCTCAGCTCGCATTCTCTGAGCCGCCCGGTCTTTGCCATCAAGTTTTCTTAAGTCGTGCATCAGATTACATAAGTTGTGGAAATGGCATATTTTTGGGATCGTTCTGAAAACTCTAAGTTTGGAGATCCTGATGAACGCGCATACGAGCCCGGATGAAGCCCCGAGTTTCGACCCGATCGCCCTGAGAAACGTCTTTGGGCAGTTCGCAACCGGAGTCACTGTTGTTACAACGCGGGCTGAGAATGGCGCCCCGGTGGGCTTGGCCGCCAATTCATTTTCTTCGGTCTCGCTGGACCCGGCGCTTGTGGCCTGGAACCTGGCGCTGACAGCCCCCAGCCTAAGCGCGTTCCGCCATCACGGGCATTTTGCCATCAACATCCTGTGCGCGGAGTCAGCGGATCTGGCGATGAACTTCTCCCGTCCGTCCGAAGATAAATTCGCCTCGGTCGATTGGACACCCGGCGTAAAAGATGTGCCGGTTCTCGATCGTGCGGCGGCGGTGCTGGAATGTGAGACCTACAGTACAATCGAAGGCGGCGACCACGAGATCTATATCGGCAAGGTTCTGAACTTTCGTGGTAACGACGACAAAGCGCCGCTGTTGTTCTTTCGCGGTAAATTTGCCCAGCTCGGGGAGCAAGCATGACGATGAAGACCGTACCGTTTAACGTCGTAATTGCCGGATTTGGATGGTGGGGCAGCCATATCGCCACCCGTTTGAAAGGCAGTGAGGACTTTCAAATCCGCGCGATTGTAGAACCTTTCGAAGGCAACCATGCAAAGATCGCCGATGAAGGGCTAACCTTGGTCACCGATCTGGATGACGCACTGAAATTGCCGGATGTGGACGCGGTGATCCTAACCACGCCGAACCCGCTGCACGAAGAACAGATCATCGCCTGCGCCGCAGCGGGTGTGCATGTGTTTTGCGAAAAACCTTTAGGCCTGACCGCCGCCAGCGCGCGCCGTTCGGTTGCGGCTTGTATTGAGGCTGGCGTGCAGCTCGGCATCGGTCATGAACGCCGGTTTGAACCTGCATTGGTGGCCTTGAAAGACGCGATCACGTCCCAATCCGTGGGCAAAATTATGCATGCAGAGGCCGCCTTTAGCCATGACAAGCTAATCAATGTGCCTCAAGGCGACTGGCGAACGACCAAAGCGATTTCCCCCGCTGCAGGCATGACTGCGATGGGTATTCACCTGACCGATTTGTTGATCTCTTTCTTTGGTCCGGTTGAAACCGTTCAAGCGATGACGTCTGACCGGTCACTCGGCTGGGAGACCGGTGATGTGGTGACCGCACAGCTCGGCTTTAAAGCCGGAATGACCGCCACCCTCAGCGCCGTTTTGCACACGCCGCATTTCATCCGGATGCATGTCTTTGGCACCGATGAATGGGTCGAAGTGATCAACGAAACCCACCCCGATACTCCCGGCGGCAAGGTTCGCTATCACAAAGCGCGCACGGGGTCTGGCGTCACAACCGAGACATTTGAATGGGAAGACGCTGTGATGCACAACCTGCAAGCCTTTCGCCTGGCTGCATTAGGAGAAGCGCCTTATGCCTTTACCAACGATGAGCTGGTCCACAATATCGAAGTCCTAGAAGCCATCGCGCGCTCTGCCGAAGACCGCCGGACTGTTCACATCTCTGAGGTCTGAAACAACACAAGGTCCGCCGGGTGAGGTAACCAAACGCAACTGGAACCGCATAAGCGCGTGTTGAGGGGTTCAAGCCCCCGACGCGCGCTGGCCACGTGCGGCAACGTCAGCTTAAGTCCCAAACCACAGTTTCCAAACCAGCAAGCTTTGCCAACCGCATCAGTTCTGCGTCAAGTTTGGCATTCCGTTTGGGTGTCTTGAGACGCTCTGTCTCGGTCCAGAAATTAGTCAATGTCAAAGTGCCTTTTGACCGGTCGCCCTTGGCTTCGATCCGGCCTACGAATTTCCCCCCTTCCAGCAGAGGGTAGACATAATAACCCCATTTGCGTTTGGCAGCGGGTACGAACATTTCAACGGTGTAGTCAAAGCCAAACAACCGGGCCAGGCGCACGCGGTCGCGAATGGCTGGATCAAAAGGGTTCAAAATCCGCAAGCGTGTGGTGGGGTCTTTCAGCTCCTTGATCCGTGTTTCAATCTCTGCACAGGCCAACGCCTGCGTCCAACTGCCATCAGCGCCTTGAACATCAACCGCCACCAGCTCGGCTGCGGTGCTGTCGGCCCAAGCTTTCACTTCTGGCGTTTCACAGGCCTCCCAGAATTTACGGATCTCACTCAAAGTACCAAACCCGATCCGATCCAGGGCGGCGTGGCACAGTTGATGCACCTGCTCGGCGTCGCTGAGACGTGGCAGATCCTGAGGAAAGACACGCTCGGCCAGATCATAGAACTTCTTGAACCCATTCCGATGAGATGTCGCCAGCACACCGGAATACCACAGATAGTCGAGCACCATCTTATGCGGGGGGCGCTGCCACATGGCCTTGTCACCTTTGACCTTGGTATCAAAGTTCTGCGTCGACAATGGCCCCTCTTCGGTGATGCGGCGCAGCACCTCGGCAATCAGATCAGGGTCGAGATGTTTGCCGAACCAATTGGACCGGCCCACCTGTTCCTTTTTGCGCTGAAACTGGCGCTGCCACATGGGCAAGCTATCCATCGGCAAGACCGAAGCATCATGGGTAAAATGCTCAAACACCTGCCGCTCTTGGCGCAACAACGGGTCCAACATGTGTTCGCGATAGTTCTGATTGCGGCTCCATAGGATGTGATGATGCGCCCGAGATACAACTTGGATTGTGTCGAGCTGAACGAACCCCAGCTGTTTGATCATCCCCAACACATCCAGCGCACCGGTGGGCGTTTGCGCCAGCCCATGCGAGGTCAGCCAAAGCGCGCGCGCCGTTGCATTGTTGATCTGAAGCCGCGCCATGCCATCCCTCACTGTTCACCCTTTGTTTCACACATGATCGCAAGACCCTGCTGATTTCAAGCGAAGTTTTTTGTGAAACGGATGAAAGTTAGGTTCCTCCACCGGGTCAGTCCGTTGATCGGTGGAAGAACCATCTCAATGCGCTCACGCGAGCCGGGTTTTGATGCCAAACGTCTTACTTTGCGACATCAGCGTCCTTTGCCCCGACAATTTTGCGCAACATCGCGGCAAGCCTGTCATGATTGAAGTCGAACCCGGCGTTCAACAACCTTGCTGGAACAACCCGTTGCCCACCCAACATGGTTTCGCGCCCCATATCGCCCAGCCCGTGGGAAAGCAGCCAATATGGAAACCGTACCAACAGCGGGCGGTGTAATGCGGCGGCCAGATCGCGGGAAAACGCCTCGTTGCGCACAGGTTCCGGTGCCACTGCGTTGATCGGCCCCGACAGCTCAGGGGTTGCAATTGCAAATGCAATCACCCGGATCATGTCATCATGTTCGATCCACGGCATCCACTGTCGACCATGCCCCATGATACCGCCCGCGCCGAATTCAAAGGGGGTAAGCAATTTGGCGAGCATGCCGCCATCGACCCCCAGGACAAGACCGGTGCGCAGGATAACAACCCGCACGCCTTGCGCTGAAATGGATTGGGTTTCTTGCTCCCAAGCCGCGCAGACATCATGCACAAAGGCTGGTTTTGCCGGGCTCTCTTCGGAGAGTTCGGTGTCGTCACCGTCTTCTTGCAAACCATACCATCCTACGGCAGATCCGTTGACCAAACACTTAGGTTTATGATTGAGCCTCTCTATCAGAGCATGCAGGGCTCGGGTCATGTCGACGCGGGACGCTATGATTTTCTCCCGTTTCTTTGCAGTCCAAAGCCCGCCAACCACGGAATCCCCTGCGAGGTTGACGATGGCATCAAAACGGTCATCGTCTGCAATTCGGTCCAGGCTTGATATGACCCGCACGGGATGGCGCAGGTGATCCGCCTTGCGCAGGTCGCGGGTCAAGACAGTGACATGATGGTCCGCCGCAACCAGCGCCTCGACCAGACGGGTGCCGATGAAACCGGTCCCACCGGTGACCAGAACAGTCTGGCGTGGTTCTAAATTCTCCACCAACACTGCCGGGTCGCCCCGATCAAGGCGGTCACTGCGGGACGCGGCCAAAAGATCACGGGCGCTAAAAACCCCGACGCCGATGGCCGACACAGTGGCCATAACGCTCCACCAGCCATAGCTGACGGGGATCAGATCGGTCGGCAAAAACGCCCATTCCCAAAGGTATGGGGCCGCTAAGGCTAGGATTGCACCATAGTTCAGCGCCAAAAGAGTATGATTGACGCGTTCAGTTGCCGGCAGTTTGCGGGTCAGATCCTCTTCGACAAAATCCCAAAGGGTGATGATCACTTCAATGCTCAGGATCGCAACCAGGATGATTGTGAAGATCCCATGTGGCTCCAACCAGGCGAAGCAAAAGAAGATCACCGCATAAAAAAAGTTTCGCACACCATGAAGGCGCAGCTCCTGCTTCTGTGATGCGCGCCACGCCAGGCGTTCAGTGCCTTCATGGTGCACAAGCGTGTCAAAGGCGCCCATAAAAACTTGGATTGAAATCAGGCCCCAGAGAATTGGGTTGTCCATGACTTACTCCTTTCCGTCATTGAAAATTGCATCTTGATGAATCATCTGACCGAACAATCGGTGGTGCAGATCGAGGGAAAATCGGAACTGCCCACCGCCCATGTCATGATGACCGATGACCAAGGCACCCGGGCTGAGAGCCCGTGGCAAACGGATGCGAAGGCCGAGAAATTGCACAAAGTAATGGTCACTTTTGAAGAGCAAATCCTGCCCTTCGACGCTGACTTTTAAGGCCATGCCAATGCCGTAACCGATGTATTCCTCAAGCCCGGTGGGACCAGCGAACCGCTTCGAACTGTGAACGACTTGGGGGAACCCGGCCTTGCGGCCGTATTGTCGGATCCAGAATTGGCCACTACCGGCAATATCTTCTGTGACGGTTACAACCGCGGGCTGGCCGACAGAAGACTGATCATAGGGCAAGGGTGCACCAACAATACGGGCCGCATGTGCCAGCAGGCGCCCGGCCAAATTCATCTGCATTGACAGAACTTTACCCTGGTAGGCGACACTAACACCCCCTTTGAGCCCTTTGCCAAACCGCTTGCGTACAGCCGGGCGCAGCGCATGCCATGCCTGACGGCCGGTTAGTTTTTCAAATCGATCATCAGGGGCACCGTGAACTGCAAAGTTATCAGTTTTCATTACGTCACCTCTTTCCGTAATATCTTTAATTTCCGTACAAACAGAAATTCTATCTCAAAAAAAATGTAGCGAAGTTAGTCGGTCTTTTTGCCTGTCAATTTGATCAGTGAGAAGACCTTATCGCCCATCTTCATCAGTGCATTCAGTTTGGACTTTGGCACGCTCAACATTTGCGACGACCAGTGATCTGCGGTTTTCAAAAAGTCCTGCATGTCCTGCATCCGGGACAAGACAACCGGATCAAGCCCAGTTTCATCTTTGGCTTGGCGCAAGCAACTGTCGATGGCCGACATCGCCGGATCAATCTCGCGCTCCTTGCGACCTTGCGCGATGAGCGTCGCCATCTCCCATACGTCCACCTCGGCCACAAAATGTTCACGGCGGTCACCAGGCACAGGAATACGACGGATCAATTTCCACCCCACCAGCTCTTTAAGGGAATTCGACACGTTCGAACGTGCAATCCCAAGCTGGTCCGAAATATCTTCGGCATTCAACGGTGACACGCTGAGAAACAACAGCGCGTGGATCTGCGCAACCGAACGATTTACACCCCATTGGCTGCCCATATCACCCCAATACAGGATAAATTGCGCCTTGGCCGATGAGCTACTCATGTCTGCAATTTCTGTCATGACAGAAATAAATGTCATTTCAGGACAAAAGTCAACAGCCGGGTTCACCATGGGGGGATCACTTAGGGGGGCAAAAGAAAGTATCTCCAGCGCCGTAGATCCTCACACAAGACAGCGAGAACAAATCAGCGCGAAAGGTCAAAGGTCTTTTGGATTATGCGGTAGATCACATCAAAATGTGAAATGGTGCGGTCGAGAAGACTCGAACTTCCACGGGTGTTACCCCACAGCGACCTCAACGCTGCGCGTCTACCAATTCCGCCACGACCGCACTGTCATAGACTTGGTGAAGGGGCATATAGACCAGCTGTATCTGCTTGAAAAGAGGCAAAACGCCAATTGGTTGAGTTTTTGCCGAAGGTTGTCGACAGTGGAAACAAAATCGGCCCCGTCAAAAAAGCGGGGCCGTTTGTTTAATGCTATTCTAGTAAAAGTTAGTCACCAAAGCTGAAAGTCGGCAACCCGGTCGCATCGCTTGATGCGGGAACCGGTTGGGCCAGTTTCGGCGCACCACCCAGCTGACCTGCGGCAAGCTTTACAAGTCCAACACGCTCTGGCTGGCCAGGCGCAAATACCGCCTCTGCACCACCCTCAAGCGCCGTCACAGCAACACCGTACCAATCCTGCGCGCGTTGCACAGATGTCGGCGCACCAAAGCCAAGCGCGATGTGGTGGCCGATAAGTTCGGCATAGGGACGTTTGCCCAGCCCCGTCATAATCAACCCAGCGCCAAGGGCCACATCCATATTGTCGCGGCGGTAACCAGACAACAAGCAGATCGCAGCTGTATTATTCAGCTGGTCCAGTGACATATTGCTTTGCAGGATGAACTTTTGAACGTTGCTCATCACCGTGTTTGCATCTTGGACTTGCAATTGCGCAAGGAACGGTTTCACCGCTGGGCCAAACTGGTCACATTGGCTGTCGACCTGGGCTTGTGTGACACCATTCAACGCAGCCATCATGCTTTCGCCGTTGTTGATCGCATAAGACCGCGCAAGGCAGAATTGTTCGCCCAATGCCAACTCAGGGTCGGTCATGTTCGACACAGTCATGTATCCACCGCTGGAACTGGTCAGCAGGCTGACCTTGCTACAGTGGCTGGTCAATGACGCCTGCGGGGTTGTGGCTTGGGGTGTTTCAAACAGGGTAATACCACCCAAACCAGCTGCTGGTGCCTCGTTAGAGGCCAAGACAGTGCTTGGCGCAGCGGGGGCTGGCACAGGGGCGGGTGTTGTTGTCGCAAGGGTCGTGTTGCCTTGCTCCAATGTGCAAGAACCGCGATGGCAGGCAAAATTCGCGGGGGTCACGCCCCGGCCCAGAAAATCGTTACGCTGGTAGCCGTCCGGCGTGGAGGCAAAAACCATCACAGTACAATGGCTGGCCCCGCACCAGAACGATGACCCCGAAACCGAGGTGTCGATCATATAGTCGTTCTTGCCGTCGCCATTCATATCCGCCAGTTGGATAAAGCCCGAACGTTGCAACAGCTGTTCAGCGGTTGGTTCGGCACTTTCAGCGATTTCATCAACCGCTTCGCTGACTTCGATCGGCAGGCCCGCATAGCCGGTGCTTGCTGGCTTGCCAAAGCTTTCGTCGCGCCATGTGTGCAGCAGACCGCGTACACCATTGGGACCTTGCACAGCTTTAATAACCTGCGGTCCACCGATTTGGGCGCGGTTGAACGACGTCACCAAGAAGTCGCGCTCATACGGGGTCAACTTTCCAGTTGCCGGGAAACCCATGAAGACCTGATACTGCGACATTGCCGCGCGCGAGCGGCTGCCCATGACGCCATCAGGCGTACCAGCCGGGAAGCTAAAGTAATTCAGCGCGGTCTGCGTCTCACGGTTGGCAGCACGCGTGGCATTATAGGCGGTTGAACTGCGCGTTGATGTGCGCGGCGTGGAACGGCGGTTTTTGTTCACCTCATTGGTGATAACCCCGCCAATGATCCCTCCAACAAGTGCGGCTCCCAGATCGCTGGCCATTGCTGGGCCAGAGGCCGTCGTCAAAAGGAATGAAGTGGCCACTGCGGCCCGAAGCGCCTTGGAAGACATCACACTCACCTCTATGGATTACTCACAATGGAATCACGATACCGCAGCCTTGCGCGATCTGGCGAGTCTTGTCTTGCTTGCTTTGTGTAGGTTTAACGGAAAATACGCTTAATCGAGGGAGCTTGGGCCAATGGTAGAATGGATCACCGCAGAGGGTTTGGTGAGCTATGAGGACGCCGTTGCCTTTATGGAAGAACGGGTTGCACGTATTTCCGCAGGTGAAGCCGATGAATGCATTTGGCTGTTGGAGCATCCGCCCCTTTATACGGCAGGTACCTCAGCAAAACGGCAGGATTTGACCGACCCCGACCGTTTTCCTGTCTACGAGAGCAAACGCGGCGGCCAATACACCTATCACGGCCCCGGTCAGCGAGTCGTTTATGTGATGCTGGACGTGGCCAAACGCGGCAAAGACGTGCGCCGGTTTGTACAGGATCTAGAGGCCTGGGTGATCGGTGCTCTGGACAGTTTCAACATCAAAGGCGAGATCCGCGAGGGGCGCGTTGGGGTTTGGGTTGAACGGCCGGATCGCCCCAAGACCGTGACGGGTCAAATGGCCGAAGACAAGATCGCCGCCATTGGAATCCGCCTGCGCAAATGGGTCAGCTTTCACGGCATCTCGATCAATGTGGAGCCGGATTTAGATCATTTCACGGGAATCGTTCCCTGTGGCATCTCAGACTTTGGTGTCACAAGCCTGGTTGACCTCGGCTTGCCGGTTGGCATGGACGATGTGGACGTCGCGCTGCGCCAAAGCTTTGAAGAGACCTTTGGACAGCCGACCTGATGCCGTCGGGGCAGAGCATCGCCCTGCCCCAGAAAGCGTCACGCAAGCGCGGCTCTGATCTTATCAGCATGCGCTTTGATGGCCGCCATATCCCCCATGTTTCCGGCCGGACGCAGCGGCACGTCTTCGTGGCGTGGCAGCACGTGGAAATGCAGGTGAAAGACTTCTTGCCCCCCTGCGGCCTCGTTGAATTGTTGGATCGTCACACCATCCGCTTCAAGGGCTGACTTCGCCGCAAGCGCCAGTTTTTGAACCGTTTTTATCACTGCACACAATTGATCTGGCGTCGCGTCAAGCGTATTGCGACAGGGCGTTTTGGGGATCACCAGCAAATGCCCGTCTGAGCGTGGCATGATGTCCATAAAGGCATATGTCTCGTCATCTTCATACACCATCTCCGAGGGGATCTCCCCGCGCAAAATCTTGGCAAAAATATTGTCGGGATCATAGCTCGCCATTGCGCAGCCCTCCTGTTAAATTAGCGGTCTTTCAGGTTTTCGACCTCCACCGGCATCAGGTCAAGCGCCATTTGTGCGCCGTCTCCCCACCGTAAGCGGCGGAAAAATTCAACCAGCCGCGACAATTATTCTTGATCTAGATCAAACTCGGCCATTGAAGCACTGCGGCGAGCGCTCTAAAAACTCTTCTTGAGGGTTCGGGCTGCCGGGAGGATGTCGCGCGGCCTGCAGGTATGTACACAGGAGGCACCTTAATGGCAGATGCAGCCATTCATGGTCACGGCCACGAAGACGAGCGCGGTTTCTTTACCCGCTGGTTCATGAGCACAAATCACAAGGATATCGGGATCCTTTACCTGATCGTTTCATCGATCGTGGGTCTGATCTCTGTTATCTTCACCGTTTATATGCGTCTGGAACTGATGGATCCAGGCGTCCAATATATGTGTCTGGAAGGCTTTGCCTCTGACCCATGTACGCCCAATGGGCACCTCTGGAACGTTCTGATCACTGGCCACGGCATCTTGATGATGTTCTTCGTCGTGATTCCGGCGTTGTTCGGCGGTTTTGGCAACTATTTCATGCCGTTGCAGATTGGTGCACCGGACATGGCCTTCCCGCGGATGAACAACCTTAGCTTCTGGATGTATGTCGCTGGCACCATGCTGGCGGTCTGTTCCGTCTTTAGCCCTGGTGGTAACGATCAGCTGGGTTCTGGCGTTGGTTGGGTCCTTTATCCACCGCTGTCAGTTAACGAAGGCGGCTACTCGATGGATCTGGCGATATTTGCCGTTCACGTATCGGGTGCCTCGTCCATTCTGGGCGCGATCAACATGATCACCACCTTCCTGAACATGCGTGCCCCTGGCATGACCCTGTTCAAGGTGCCGCTGTTCTCTTGGTCGATCTTTGTTACCTCCTGGCTGATTCTCTTGTCCCTGCCTGTTCTGGCCGGTGCGATCACCATGTTGCTGATGGATCGTAACTTTGGATTCACCTTCTTTGACCCATCCGGCGGTGGCGACCCGATCCTTTACCAACACATCCTGTGGTTCTTTGGCCACCCGGAAGTGTACATCGTGATCCTGCCGGGCTTTGGCATCATCTCACACGTGATCGCGACATTCTCGCGCAAACCAGTGTTTGGCTACCTGCCAATGGTTTGGGCAATCATCGCGATTGGTGTTCTGGGTTTTGTTGTTTGGGCACACCACATGTACACCGTTGGTATGACCTTGAACCAGCAGGCCTACTTTATGCTGGCAACAATGGTCATCGCGGTTCCGACAGGGGTAAAAGTCTTCTCTTGGATCGCCACCATGTGGCAGGGTTCAATTGAATTCAAAGCGCCTATGTTGTTCGCCTTTGGCTTCCTGTTCCTGTTCACCGTTGGTGGTGTGACCGGTGTGGTTCTGTCGCAGGCGGCTGTGGACCGGGCGTATCACGACACCTACTATGTGGTTGCTCACTTCCACTATGTTATGTCGCTTGGTGCGGTCTTTGCGATCTTCTCCGGCATCTACTTCTACTTTGGTAAAGTCACCGGCCGTCACTACAACGAGCTGGGCGCACAGATCCATTTCTGGCTGTTCTTTATCGGCGCAAACTTGACCTTCTTCCCACAGCACTTCTTGGGTCGTCAGGGCATGCCGCGTCGTTACATCGACTACCCAGAAGGCTTCGCATATTGGAACAAGATCTCGTCCTATGGCGCGTTCATTTCCTTTGCGTCCTTCCTGCTGTTCTTTGGTGTGGTCATCTACTCGCTGCTGCGCGGCGCCAAAGTGACCCAGAACAACTACTGGAACGAATATGCCGATACGCTGGAGTGGACCTTGCCGTCACCTCCGCCGGAGCACACATTCGAAATCCTGCCCAAGCAGGAAGACTGGGACAAGCCACACGCCCACTAAGGCGCGGCTCTTTCAGCTTAAGACAACAAAGGGCCTCTGCATTTGCGGGGGCCCTTTTTCCATGTCACATCAGGCACGCATTATGCCCTACGAATGGATCACGCCACCCGGCGATCACGACGGTGAACTGCACCTGTGGCCGCATCAGTCCCTGACGGCTACAGGCTATGTCCGGGTCATCGCCCTCGCAGCGGCGCTGTCGCTTGTACCTCTGCTCCCTGTCTTGGGCTCTGTCGTGTTGTGGGGCATTTTGCCATTTCTGCTGGTCGCGCTTTTTGGCCTGAAATGGGCGTTAGATCGCAGCCGCGGCAATGCGCAAATCCTTGAGATCTTGACGCTGGACCAGAACACTGCCCGCCTGACCCGTCATGGCCCCGCCAAAGCGCTGCAGGAATGGCAAGCAAACCGATATTGGGTCACGCCCCATCTCCACCCAAACGACGGTCCAGTGCCAAACTATGTCACGCTGCGTGGCAATGGTCGCGAGGTTGAGATCGGAGCCTTCTTGTCCGAAGAAGAGCGCGAAGCCCTGTTCAACGAACTGCAGACCTTATTCATCAAAGCATAGGGTCATAAAAAAACCGCCCCAAGGCGGTATTTTTACTTCGACATCTCATGGAGCGTTGAACGTGATCAGCAACCGCCAGAGGCACACAGTTGATCTTTAACTAACGCGCCGACCTTGCCAAAGTCCATCTGACCGGTGAATTTGGCCTTAAGTGCTGCCATAACTTTCCCCATGTCACGGATCGATGCTGCGCCCGTTTCAGCAACCGCATTCTTAATCGCATCCGTAATCTGCGCATCATCCAGCTGCTTGGGCAGAAACTCTTGTATAACTTCGATCTCCGACAGTTCCCGTTCCGCCAGATCCAGGCGTCCACCTTCTTCATAGGCGCGGGCGCTTTCAGTGCGCTGCTTGGTCATCTTGCCAAGAATGGCGAGAATCTCACCGTCCTCGATCTCACCTTCGTCGCCAGTGCCACGCGCAGCAATCTCACGGTCCTTGATGGCAGCATTGATCAGCCGCAGCGTTGCCAGACGCTCAGACGCTTTGTCTTTCATCGCCTGCTTCAATGCGTCGTTTACCCGCTTTCGCGTATCCATATCTATCTTCCATACAACAGGATTAGGAGAACCGACCATTAACCAGTTTCCCTGCCCCTGACAAGTTTAGCCTGTTCTGCGCCGCTTTTTGTTAATCATAGGTCGATCCAGACCCGAATTAACGCATAGTTTTCGCTCTGATGCCGACGGGCACTGCTTGACCGCCCTTGCGCTGCACCCTACAAGCCTGTGAATTTTACCCGCATGGAGAGTCGCGTTATGGTCGTTACCGCCCCGTCCAAGCCCACCGCCTGCTTGGCGCTTGCCGATGGCACCGTCTTTTTTGGCACTGGTTTCGGTGCCACAGGGGAGACCGTGGCCGAGCTGTGCTTTAACACCGCGCTCACCGGATATCAGGAAATCATGACTGATCCGTCCTATGCCGGGCAGATTGTGACGTTTACCTTCCCCCATATCGGCAACGTCGGTGTAAACCCCGAAGACGATGAAACCAGCGACCCAGTTGCCGCAGGCATGGTGGTCAAATGGGACCCGACCCTGTCGTCCAACTGGCGCGCGACGGAAGAGCTGAAATCCTGGCTCACCCGGACAGGCCGGATTGCGATTGGTGGCATCGACACCCGCCGTCTGACCCGCGCTATCCGCCAACAAGGTGCACCGCATGTCGCGCTTGCCCATAATCCGGATGGCGAGTTCGACATCGAAGCGCTGGTTGCCAAAGCACGCGCCTGGCCCGGTCTGGAAGGTATGGACCTGGCAAAAGACGTCACCTGTGCACAATCCTACCGTTGGGACGAAATGCGTTGGGCCTGGCCTGAAGGCTACAATCGCCAAGAGGCGCCAGCGCACAAAGTTGTCGCCCTGGATTTTGGCGCGAAACGCAACATCCTGCGCTGCCTCGCCTCTGCAGGCTGTGACGTGACCGTTCTGCCTGCGACTGCAACTGCTGAAGAAGTTATGGCCCACAATCCCGACGGCGTGTTCTTGTCCAACGGTCCCGGAGATCCGGCTGCCACAGGCGAATATGCTGTACCGATGATCAAGACCATTCTGGAAACCACTGACCTGCCGATGTTTGGCATTTGCCTCGGTCACCAGATGCTTGCGCTAGCTCTTGGGGCCAAGACGATCAAGATGAACCACGGCCACCACGGCGCCAACCACCCGGTCAAGGAACATGATTCCGGCAAGGTTGAGATCACGTCGATGAACCACGGCTTTGCGGTCGATGCGCAGTCGCTGCCTGAGGGCGTGGAAGAAACGCATATTTCACTGTTTGACGGATCCAACTGCGGCATCCGTATCGCAGAACGCCCGGTCTTCTCGGTCCAACAACACCCCGAGGCAAGCCCCGGCCCGCAAGACAGCTACTACCTGTTTGAGCGTTTTGCGGAAGCAATGGCGCAGCGCAAAGCATCGTGAATTCAATGGGTTTCGCCGCAAAAACGGCGGAACCCAAGCACTTCTTAATGCTTTTTTAACCAAAAAATCAACTCTACTTATACGGTATTCATCCACAGGGTTAATGCCGTATGGGAAAAGTTTGGTCTTCCAACGTTGCGCTCCCTGCGACACCGCGTGAACAGGCGGGTGGACCGCTGTTAGGGAAAATTCTGCTGCGTCAAAACGCAGTTAGCAATGACCGGCTGATGCGGGCTTTGGTTTTGCAACAGCACCAAAGGGCAAAGCTTGGCCAGATCCTTGTTGCGCAGGGTTGGGCCAGTCGTGCCAAGGTGTTACGTGCTTTGGCCGATCAACATGACATGCCCACGGTAACCCTAAAGGGTCGCCAGATGAGCCGCGCCTTGTTGGGTCGCAAGGCACCTACCTTTTGGTTGCTGCACACCGCAGTTCCGTGGATGAAACTGGGCGATACAGTTGTGATTGCCATCGCGCATCCGGAAGAGCGCGCCACGCTCGAGACAGCGTTGGGTGAAAGTTTTCCACAAGTGAAATTTGTCCTGGCGGATGAAGAGGACATACGCGCCGCAATCGCCACCCATTTCCGCCGTGAACTGGCGCACAACGCATCCTCTCGCACCCCCAACCGAATGAGTTGCCGAAACTTGTTGAGCCGCACGGTGCAGCGTGCCTTATGCGGTTTGATGATCCTACCCGCGGCCGGGTTAACCCTTGCCCCGCAGGCTGTGTTTGGCGTGTTGACCCTGGCCGCGCTTCTGTGCCTGTGCTTGTTTATGTCGCTCAAACTGGTGGGATTGCTGTCTCACATCCAACAATTGAAGCGCACAGAAAACCCAACCCTGCCAACCAACAAGGGGCAATTGCGACGGTTGCCAAACATCTCGGTTCTGGTGCCCTTGTTTAAGGAGGCCGAGATCAGCCGGGATCTGTTGCGCAGGCTCGGCAGATTGTCCTATCCACGCACACTGCTGGAGGTGTTCCTGGTGCTGGAAGAAGATGATTTCATCACTAAAAACGCCGTCGCACGTGTCGACCTGCCCCATTGGATCAAAGTGATTGAAGTGCCGCGTAATGGCGGCCTGCAAACCAAACCCCGCGCAATGAATTATGTTCTGGATTTCTGTCGCGGCGATCTGGTGGGCGTATGGGACGCTGAGGACGCCCCCGAAGGGGACCAGTTGGAAAAAGTCGCGCGCGCCTTTGCAGATGCCCCACCCCGAGTGGCTTGTTTTCAGGGTGTGCTGGATTACTACAATCCCACCACCAATTGGTTGTCGCGCTGTTTTACATTGGAATACGCCGGTTGGTTTCGCGTTG
The DNA here is from genome assembly GCA_947497985.1 of uncultured Paracoccaceae bacterium. Lineage (GTDB taxonomy): Bacteria > Pseudomonadota > Alphaproteobacteria > Rhodobacterales > Rhodobacteraceae > Epibacterium. The sequence continues at coordinate 178,193 of CANMIX010000005.1, read as the reverse complement.
TGCTGCCTGCGCTGTCAAAGCTTGGATTGGTATTGCCCTTGGGCGGCACGACGATGTTTATCCGGCGCAGTGTCTTGTTGGAAATCGGCGGTTGGGACGCCCATAATGTAACTGAGGACGCGGATCTGGGCGTGCGCCTGTACCGCGCCGGTTATGAAACTCGAATGCTGCCCTCCACCACCTATGAAGAGGCCAATTGCCGTCCTTGGCCCTGGGTCAAGCAACGCTCCCGATGGCTGAAAGGCTTCATGGTGACCTATCTGGTCCATATGCGTCGCGCCGGGCAATTGCGCAAAGACATCGGTTGGTGGAAGCTTTTTGGACTGCAGGCCTTTTTTATTGGAACGGTTGGCCAATTCTTACTGGCTCCGATCCTGTGGACCTATTGGTTGATGTGGTTCAACATTGACCACCCGGTGGCGACCGGGCTGTCAGAGCGGAGCGCACAGAGGCTGGTGATCTTTATGCTGGGCTGCGAGGCGTTATCGATTTTACTGGCCATAGCGGCCGCCTTTGCTTGCGGGCGAAAACGGCTGGCCTTTTGCGCTCCAACTCTTTTGTTTTACTACCCGTTGGGTACGATTGCCGCTTACAAAGCCCTGTATGAGCTGATCTTCAAACCGTTTTACTGGGACAAAACCCAACATGGGCTGCACAGCGACCAGCCCAGCGCATCAGGTCCCAAAGTCACGCTGACTTCGGTTACCGTTGCTCGCGCTGGCTCGCGTCCTGCTTCAGGCGAGTGACAAATGCCACCGAGATATGTTCGCGCAGTGCCTTATAGGCCGCCTCCTCGTCGTGACGTTCAATCGCATCGACAATCTTCTTGTGTTCCGCCTGGGCAATCCGCCCCCGCCCCTGCGCAGACAAGGACGTATTGACCATCAACGCCATGGTTCGGTGCACCAGATCCAGCTGCTGCACCAAATACCGGTTGTGTGAGGCCAGGTGGATCTGTTCGTGGAACCGACGATTGGCCCGCGCGAGTTCAACGGGTTTGTCGACCAGCGCGTCATCCTCGGCCACCATTTCCCGCAGGACTTTCACCTCTTCTGGTGTCGCATGTTTGGCGGCCAAACGCGCAGCCAGCCCTTCCAATTCGCTGCGCACCGCATAAAGCTCAGCCATTTGGTTGTGATCCAACGAGGCAACAATCAACGACCGGCCGTCGCGCTCCAACAGGGATTGGGTTTCCAAACGCTGCAGCGCTTCGCGGATTGGCGTCCGAGAGACACCAAATTGGTCCGCCAGATCGCTTTCGACCAGCCGATCCCCCGGCTTGTAAACACCCACATCAATCGCTTCGAGGATCAGAGCATAGGCGTCTTTTTGGTTACTGCGGTTCTGGTACATCGTCATCCCTGTTGTCGTGTGGGTATTATGTCTACACCGCAGATGTTTTCGCGCAACCCCAACGCTAAAACTGCGCCGTTTTCCCGCAGCCCTGTCGCACCGCCATTGTCACAGTTTCAAGCAACGCGTAACGAGGGTTACATGACAAAACACGCCTTTTCCCATGTACGCCACTGGGTCTTTGACCTCGACAATACGCTTTATGACCCCAAAGTGCGGCTGTTCGACCAGATCGAAGTCAAAATGACTCAATACATGATGGAAAACATCGGTGTCGACGAAGCCGAAGCTGGGCGCCTGCGCAAACAATACTGGCGCGAACACGGGACAACTCTGGCCGGGCTGATGATCCATCATCAAATCGACCCTGATCCGTTTCTGGACAGCGTGCATGACATTTCCTTTGCCCAGCTGGAAGCCGACAAGGCTCTGGTCGAACACATCGCGGCCCTACCGGGCAAACGGATCGTCTACACCAACGGAACCGCGCCTTACGCACGGCAAGTGTTGGAGGCACGCGGATTGGCGGGATTGTTTGATGGCGTGTATGGAATTGAAAACGCCGACTATCGACCGAAACCGCAACGAGAGGCTTTTGACCTGGTTTTTGCAAAGGCCGGGATCGACACAGAAACGGCCGCGATGTTCGAAGACGATCCCCGTAATCTGGCCGCGCCACATGCAATGGGCATGCGCACCGTTCATGTCGCGCCCGAAGCCTTGCCTGCAGATCACATTCACCATCATACCGATGATCTGACGGCATTTCTGGAACAACTGCTGTAAGCCTTCAGAACTTGCCGTTGGTGTTTTTCCATTCAGACTGTGGTGCAACAGTTTCGGTCGTGTCCCAATGTTCCGCGATCTGCCCGACCTCATACCGGAACAGATCATAAAACGCCGTCTGCACGCCACACTGCAGCCCCTCACTGACGGTCAGCACAAAATTCCCCTGCGCTAACACGCGGTGTAGTTTTTGATAGGCAATCCGTGGCTGCCCGACCTCCTCGGCCATCAAAGCCGCATGCAACCGGGCAATACCATCACCAAGATGCGGATTATGTTCGACGAAATGGGACTGCACATAGTCCCCGAGCATTTCGAACTGACGCGCGATTAGGACCTTTTGCACAAATTCTTGCGCCCGTGCCCGGTTTGCCTCGGTCAGGTGCAGGTCGGTGACCTCAACACAGCCGCCAACCATATCGTGGCCGGATACATTCGGGCCGAGCCGATCCTGGATATTGTCCCAATGCTCAACCGCCTGCCCGTCCTCAAACCGGAACACTTCAAAACAGATCTTGCGGCTGGAGAAATCATACTCCATCTGCGCAAAGACATAATCGCCATCCTCAAACCCGCGCACCATACTCACGCGCGGCTCGGTCTTTGCGAGGCGCGCAAACAATGTCGCCAGCCCCTCACTGCCTTCATGGGTCTGCGGGTTGTGCTGGACGTATTTGGCCTCATTCACCACAGAAATCGGACCGGGGTCGCCGGTTTCAATGCTTTTGAGCAGGTCTCGGATCTGGTTGATGCGGTTCTGGGTCATCTGATGTCCTTCTCTTGGGTCAGACCCTATCGCGCCCAAAGGCCGCTGTCGCGTTGAACCAGTCCCGGCGTCGAACCGTCCGCGACGTAAAATCCTGCGGCAAAAGGCGCATTTGGCCTACATCTCCGTCGTGCCTATATCCGCCGGAAACATTACCTTTCGGAGATATGAAATGTCAGCCTACGCCCTCCCCGCACAGCTGAGCCTTACAGAACGCCTCGTGTTCAAAATTCCCTTTGTCGGTCGTATGGCCAAAGAAATATCCTACGGCGACAAGAACAATGTTTATTACGCCCTCGGCGCGTTTCTAAGCGGTTGGGCCTGTCTGGTACTGTTGTTTGGCCTGCCGGGCCTTTACCTGCCCGCCCTGGCGCTGGTGCCGGTTATGTGGACCCTCTTGATTTTGATCTCACGCGGGTAATTCAGGGGCGCGGCGAATAATCACTGCGCATCCATGTCGCCTGTACTTCCGCCGCGCAAATCCCTATGTGAAGGGCAAAGTTCTGGAGGGCGGCAATATGTCAGAGAGCTGCGATATCTTCATTTCCGGCGGCGGGATTGCCGGTCTTACGGCGGCGGCCACCTTTGGCAATATGGGCCTGACGGTGATCTGCGCCGACCCAACGCCCCCGATTGTGGAGCGCGACACCAAAGGGGCGGATCTGCGCACCACGGCGTTTTTGCAACCTGCGCAGGCGCTGTTGTCGGAATGTGGATTGTGGGACCGCTTGGGCGCACATGCCGCGCCGTTGCAGATCATGCGGATTGTCGATGCCGGCGGGGCCACCCCAACACCGCGCGTCGTCCGGGATTTCAACGCCTCCGATATTTCTGACCAACCCTTTGGCTGGAACCTTCCCAACTGGTTGCTGCGTCGCGAAATGATGGCGCGCCTGTCTGAAATGCCGAATGTAGATCTGCGCATGGGTGTCGGCGTTGCCCAACGTGGGCTGTTCACACGTTCCAATTCCGCGCGCATCACCCTGACGGATGGCGCGCTGATCACCGCAAATCTGGTGCTGGCTTGTGATGGGCGCAATTCCCCTGTGCGCGAAGCCGCAGGCATTCCGGTCTCCACCACCCGCTATGGCCAGAAGGCGCTGGCGCTTGCGGTGACCCATGACAGCCCGCATAACAATGTCTCAACCGAGGTCCACCGCAGCGGCGGCCCCTTCACCCTGGTGCCGCTCCCCGATCATCAGGGAAAACCTTCCTCTGCCCTTGTCTGGATGGAGCGCGGCCCCAAAGCGCAGGAGTTGTTGAACCTGCCCACCGAGGCCTTTGAGGCGGCCATGACCGAACGCAGTGGCGGCGTTTACGGACCCCTGAAACTGGCCTCGAACCGCACGATCTGGCCGATCATCAGCCAATCTGCTGCGCGGTTGAATGGGGAACGGGTGGCCCTGATGGCCGAAGCCGCCCATGTGGTGCCCCCGATCGGGGCACAGGGGCTGAACATGTCACTGGGGGATCTGACCACCCTGCGCGATCTGATCCAAACCCGCCCCGAAGGTTTGGGCGATGCCGCAATGCTCAGCGCCTATCACAAGGCACGCCACCGCGAGATCATGATCCGGGTGCGCGGCATTGATCTGTTGAACCGCACATCAATGCTGGAACCACGCCCCTTGCGTGATCTGCGTGCCGCAGGCCTCAGCGCGTTGTATTCCTTGCCACCTGTACGCCGGACCTTGATGCAAATGGGCTTGGGCGTGCGCTAAGTCGCATCCCCCAACGGGCCCGGCCTGCGTTCTTCGGATAGCATGACGTTTGCCTCAACGTTGCCCACACCGGGCAAGGTCATCACCCGTCGCCGCAGCACCCGCTCAAAATCTGCAATGTCGCGCGCGGTGACCCGCAGGCGATAGTCATAAAGCCCCAACACATGTTCAACCCGCTGCACCTCGGGGATTGCAGTGACGGCGCGTTCGAAGTCTTCCAATGACACGCGACCCTTGGTCGCCAGTTTGACACCCAAAAAGACGGTGACCCCAAAACCCAACTTCTCTTTGTTCAGATCCAGCCGTCGCCCCGCCAGAATGCCCTGATCCTGTAGACGCTTGATCCGCCGCCACGTCGCGGGCTGGCTCAGCCCCAACTCCCGCCCCAACGCGCCGGCCGATTGGGTGGCATCCTTGGACAAGGCCCGCAACAAGGCGAGATCGATGGCGTCATACTCGCTCATATCGGCAGGCTTTCTTCGGCTTTGATCCGCGCCACATGCATCAGGGCTTCGATATCGGCGATATGCGGCAACAACAGGATCTGACGACGATAGATCCCCTGATAATGTGCCATATCCCGTGCAATGACCGTCAGGCGCACGTCCACCTGCCCCAAAAACGTTTGGATCTCCAGCACCTCGGGAATGTCGCGCGCGGCTGCAATGAATTCGTCAAAGGCCTGCGCATATGTCTTGTCCAGCGTCACCCGCAGCGACACCTCAACCTCATACCCCAGCGCGCGCCAGTCGATCTCCATCCGCACACCCTGGATCACACCGTTTTCGCGCAGCTTCTCCACCCGTCGCGACAGGCGCGACGGCGTCAGCCCCAATTGATCCGCCAAATCCGGCAGCGATTGGTCCGGTTCCGCCTGCATACGGCGAAGAATGCGTCTATCCAGATCATCAAGCATGATTAGACCAATAATTCAAACTTTGACGAATGATAAGCGCGAAATGAGGTAAAGATATATACAAAACACCCTCGCACCCGTCACAGGAATGCCTATGATCTCCGCAAATTCAATGTGAGGAGACGTGACATGCGCGTTTATTACGATCGCGATTGCGATGTGAACCTGATCAAAGACAAAAAAGTTGCCATTCTGGGCTATGGCTCGCAAGGTCACGCGCACGCGCTGAACCTGCGCGATTCCGGCGCCAAGAACCTTGTTGTGGCCCTGCGTGAAGGCTCTGCATCCGCGAAAAAAGCCGAAGGCGAAGGCCTGACCGTTATGGGCATCGCCGAAGCGGCAGCCTGGTGTGACGTGATCATGTTCACCATGCCCGACGAACTGCAGGCAGAAACCTACAAGAAATACGTCCACGACAACATCAAGCCGGGTTCCGCAATTGCGTTTGCCCACGGCCTGAACGTACACTTTGGCCTGATCGAGCCCAAAGAAGGCGTAGACGTGATCATGATGGCGCCTAAAGGCCCTGGTCACACCGTACGCGGCGAATACACCAAAGGCGGCGGCGTTCCTTGCCTCGTTGCTGTTGACACCGATGCAACCGGCAAAGCGCTGGAAATCGGCCTGTCCTATTGCTCCGCCATCGGTGGCGGTCGCTCTGGCATCATCGAGACCAACTTCCGCGAAGAGTGTGAAACCGACCTGTTCGGCGAACAAGCTGTTCTGTGTGGCGGGATCGTTGAACTGATCCGTTGTGGCTTTGAAACTCTGGTTGAAGCAGGCTACGCACCTGAAATGGCCTATTTCGAGTGTCTGCACGAAACCAAGCTGATCGTTGACCTGATCTATGAAGGCGGCATCGCCAACATGGACTACTCGATCTCCAACACTGCTGAATACGGCCAATACGTCACCGGCCCACGCATCCTGCCTTATGAGCAGACCAAGAAAGCCATGAAGGACGTCCTGACCGACATCCAACAAGGTAAATTCGTGCGTGACTTCATGCTGGAAAACCAAGTTGGTCAGCCAACTATCAAAGCGTCCCGTCGTGCCAACGACGAGCACCAGATCGAAGTGGTCGGCGGCAAACTGCGCGACATGATGCCTTGGATCTCTGCTGGCAAAATGGTCGACAAAGAAAAGAACTAAGTTCTTTCTCTGATTGCACTTTTGAAGCAGGGTCGGCATCGTCGGCCCTGTTTCTTTTTGAGGTAGCTGAATGCAATTAGATTTGGATCCGGAACGACATCGTCGCATCGCTCGCTTGTCCAAGATTGGGATTGGCCTCGGCCTCTTTTGTTGGTGTTTTGGTATGTTCGCAACCGGTGTAAATGTCGAGTGTGGCAAATTGGAGCTACCCGCAAAAAACCGGCTGAAATATTGCAAAATTGCTGAACGTTTTGCCCATCCAATACTAACCGAACACCAACTCGCAGCCTCCCTTTTGAACCATGCAATTGCACTCGCCGAAATTGGTCGCGACCAGGATGCCGGTGAGCGATTTAAGAAATCTTGGCACTTACAGAACCCTTATAGATCAGAGATCAACCGTGCACGGTCCGAGACCATCAGAAGAATGAACGCTCCCGAAATACCCTCCTCGGCGCTTCACGTTTGGCGCGCAGCAATCGCAGAGAACCAATTTTCGAAATGAAACCAGAATCCGCCATTGCTCCCCGCTATTGGGTCATGATCGCAACTCTTGGCTTTGTCTGGGGTGGTACGTTTTTGATGGTCGAATTGGCCTTGCGCGGCATTACACCGTTTTGGCTGGCGGCGGGTCGGATAGGTTTTGCCGGCATCTTGCTGTCAGCGATCTGGGGCATTCGCGGCTTCCGCCTGTTTGAAGACCGCAGCGATTGGACATCCGTCACATTGATTGCCCTGCTCAGCACCGCGCTGCCCTTTTTGCTGCTCAGCTGGGGTTTGCAATATGTCACCTCTGGCTTTGCCGGGGTCAGCATGGGAGCGATCCCTTTGATGATCCTGCCCCTCGCACATGTCTTTGTCGCCGGGGAACAAATGGGACCCCGCCGTGCTATCGGCACGCTCCTTGGCTTTGTCGGCATATTGATCTTGATCGGTGGCAAAGCATTTGACAGCAGCGGCTCAGAACTTGAAACTTTGGGGCGCCTGGCCTGCCTGTCCGCCGCGGCCTGTTATTCCTGTTCCTCGATCCTAACCCGGCGCCTACCACCTGTGGATTCGCTCGGCCTTGCTGCAGTTTTGATGCTGATCGGAGCAGTAGCGATCATTCCAGTTGCTTGGATCGTGGAAGGCCCACTGCCACAAACACTGGATCAAGAGACGCTGTTCTGGGTTGCTATCCTTGGCCTCATCCCAACAGCCGGCGCGAACCTATTGCGCGTTCTGGTTGTCCGTGGCGCCGGACCTGTATTTATGAGCCTGACGAATTACCAGGTCCCCGTTTGGTCGGTCGCCCTCGGTGCTGTGATCCTCAACGAACCTTTACCGTCCTCATTATTTTACGCTCTCGCACTCATTATCGGCGGCGTAGCTATCAGCCAATACAAGTCCCTATCAAAATTCTTCCACCGGTAGCATCGAAAATACAGACACTTAGGCGGCGTTCTTTTTCCCTTTCCGAACCCAGCGAACCAACAGAACGCAGGCTAATACGTAAAGGAATGTGACCCAGCCAATGAATACATACAAACCCAACGACACCCAAATTCCCCAGTCGAGCACGACAAAGGAAACAACAAAAGAGATCATTGCAATAATCAGGCTGAAAAAGGTTATTTGAAACCCAGCCCCTTTTATTGAGCTGCTTTGATCGCAATCACTCCTTTGAACTCCTGTAGATGACGTCGGCGAAAGCCCATCTGCAGTGTGGCTTTCTGAGTTTAATACGTCTTCACTAAAATTCATTTGGTTCACGGCGAAACCTGTCTATGTAAATATGCCAATACGTGTATTGGTTCTTCATCGCTATTTTTGTGTGAGCCGTAAACCTATACATTTCTATACTTGCATGAGACGTTTTTTAATAATTACAAAATGACCAACGATCTTTTAGAGTTCACAGCCAAAATATCCTCAGCCAAATCAGCAGAAGAAGTGGGTGATCATTTCTTGAAAATGTCAGGCTTTATGGGGACTTGCCTCGTGCATGCCTTCATGGGAACCGAAGAAGAAAACTTCCGTGTGACCACAATGCCGGATTGGGCGGTCAAAATGGATTGTCATCGTCCGAACTTGATGAGCTGTTATTCCGTACAGAACGTGCGCGCGGGCGTGCCTCGAACCCTGTGGGGAATGGATATAGACGCACATCAAGTAAACAAAATCAGCCCGACAGCGATGCAATTGAGCCAAGACCGATTCGAAATTTCCGGGCAACGGACGGCGATGACATTTGCGATGCCGGATCCTGATGGCAACTACAGCGGTGCTGGAGTTGGGTTTGGCTTTGAAGACAACGCGGCGCAATTCAAAGTCAGGGTGGAAGAACAAGGCGGGCTTTGGGCCGTATTTGCCTTTGCAGCCCATTCCAGGATGCAACAGCTTCTGGATCTGGCACCGGACGAATCCCCACTGACCAAACGTCAGGCAGAGATTCTGGTATTGCTTGCAAATGGTATGCAGCTGAGCCAGATCGCAGATGCTTTATTGGTCGCGGATTCGACTATCAACATGCATTTGGCGACCATGAAAAGGCGCTTGAACGTCAAAACCAAAGAACAGGCACTCGCCATGGCGCTGACAAACAATTGGATCGCGGTCTAGACCACTTGGCATGGCCACGCCCCAAAAGGTGCCGCGTTAAGCCGTCGCCACTTCAACCGCGCTGACAACACTGTCGACAGCCTGGTTCAAGACCGCTTCATCTTCGCATTCAGCCATCACGCGGATCAAAGGTTCGGTGCCAGACTTGCGGATCAAAAGGCGCCCCTGACCGTCCAAAACCCTCTCGGCCGAGGCAATGGCGTCCTGAACACGCTCGTTTTCCAAAGGCACTTGCCCGGCAGTATAGCGGACGTTTTTCAGCAGTTGCGGCACCGGGGTGAATTGATTGGTAAGCTCGGACGCTTTCTTGTTGCTGCGAACCATTTCCGCCAGGACATGCAGACCCGCCATCAGACCATCTCCGGTGGTGGCAAAATCGGTCATGACAATGTGGCCGGATTGCTCACCACCAAGGTTGAAACCCTGCGCACGCATCCGCTCCACAACATAACGATCCCCAACCGAGGTACGTTCCAGCGCAATACCGTTCGCATTCAACGCCCGCTCAAGCCCGAGGTTTGACATCACGGTCGCCACCAGCGCGTCACCATTCAAACGGCCATCGCGGTGCCATTGCCGCGCCAACAGCGCCATCAACTGATCACCATCGGCCACCTTGCCGGTCTCATCGATGACGATAACCCGATCCGCATCGCCATCCAGGCAGATCCCGACATGCGCACCATGTGCTACCACGGTTTCTGCGGCCACAGACGGCTGGGTCGAGCCGCACCCACGGTTGATGTTGCGCCCATCCGGAGCGACGCCGACCGGGATCACCTCGGCCCCCAATTCCCATAGAATTTCGGGAGCCGCGCGGTGAGCGGCGCCATTGGCGCAGTCGATCACCACTTTCAACCCTTCCAGACGTACATCCCGCGATAGGGAGCTTTTTACGCGTTCGCCGTAACGGAAACGCGCATCATCCACCCGTTTAGCGCGCCCGATGTTATGCGACTGGGCGCATTCCACCCCGGCCTCAATCAGCGCTTCGATCTCCATCTCGGCAGTGTCCGAAAGCTTGTAACCGTCGGGACCAAAGAACTTGATGCCATTGTCATCCGCCGGATTGTGGCTGGCGGAAATCATCACACCTAAATCCGCGCGCATGGAGCGGGTCATCAGCCCCACCGCAGGTGTCGGCACTGGCCCCAGCAACAAGACATTCATGCCCGTCGATGTCAGACCCGCCGTCAATGCGTTTTCGAACATATATCCCGAAAGGCGGGTGTCTTTGCCAATCACCACCCGATGGTCGCTGCCGCTGTTACGGCGGAAGTAACGCCCAACCGCTGCGCCAATCCGCAACGCCATTTCAGCCGTCATCGGGTGAATATTGGCAGTGCCACGCACGCCGTCGGTTCCAAAAAGTTTCCGCATCGCTTTTGCCTCGCAACTGGGCCGGTTCATTGCCGGTGCCATAATTGCCGTCAGATTACCGGATGGCCTGCCACAGGCGCAATGCCTGATGCGTGGCTGCCACGTCATGGACCCGAAGGATTTGCACGCCTTGAGCTACAGCTGCAAGTCCCACAGCAACTGAGCCCGGCATCCGGTCCACCGCCAGCGGCGCGTTGCCGATGTCACCGATAAACCGCTTACGCGAGGCCCCCAGCAAGATAGGACAGCCGAGCGTGTGAAACAGGCTGATATTTTTCAGCAGCCTCAGATTATGGGCCTGCGTCTTGCCAAACCCAATGCCCGGATCAACAACGATCTGGTCACGGAACACACCGATGGCTTCCAAACGGTCGATCTGCTGCTCCAAGAAGTCATAGACGTCCAACAGAACGTCCTCATACTGTGGATCATCCTGCATGGTTTGGGGATCACCCTGCGCATGCATAATGCAGACCGGCACGCCGGCCTGCGCGGCCAACGGGGCAAGGGCCGTATCAAAAGTAAAGCCTGAGACGTCGTTTACCAGGCTGGCCCCGGCCTCCAACCCTTCCAAGGCTACCGCAGCTTTGCGGGTATCAAGCGAAATCGGAACCTCGCTCTGTTCGCGGATCCCGGCAATCACAGGCGCGGTGCGCGCGATCTCTTCGACCTCTTCCACGGTCTCGGCACCGGGTCGGGTGGATTCGCCGCCCACATCAATAATCGTCGCGCCTTGTTCGATCATCCGCCCAGCCGCCGCGCAGGCCGCATCGTAGTCATCATGCACGCCACCGTCCGAAAAACTGTCGGGAGTAACGTTCAAGATCCCCATCAGCTGCGGCGTGCCCATATCCAGACCCGCAATGGAAGAACGGCGTGCAGACATGCGGCGGCGCTCTTCCTCGGGGACCAGCCCAGCTGGCATGATCTGCGGTGGGCGCCCTCGCTCAAGTGCTTCGACCTCGGAAAACCACAGGCTGCCCCCTGCCAAGGGAATGGCACCTTCGGGGCGCGTTTCGCCATCTCGCACTAAGGGTCGGAAATAGATCAAATCTCTGCTTGCTCCACTGTCACCGAACGTAAAGGAATGGCGGAGGACCAGTCAGCGTCATCCACCTGCTCCGCAAATACAACCACTTCGCAAGCTGCGAAGGTTTCTGCGAACCATTTGGCCAATGCCCATCCGTCTTCGGCGTCCACGTCTGATCCCCCCGGAGCATCCAGCACGATCTTGGCCGGAGCCCATATGCTAATCTGCCGGTTTTTCAGCGCCCAGTCCAGTTCGGTTCGGCTCTCCACAACCACGCAACGAGGCTCGCGGTTGTTAAGCTGCCATGCGGCGAGTTCAACTGACACCAAGGCTGTCCGACGGCGCGGCCCTGCCGACATACCATCGCGTTCATCCGCTGGTGCCGGTGGGACACAAATTACCAATGGCGCATCCATCGCAGCCATCTGGTCGATCCATAGCGAGATGTGCGGGCTTTGGAATGCGGCTTCGGTCAGATAGGCGATCCGTGGGCTTGGGGCTGCAACCACATCCACGGAGGCATCGATCGCTGCGCCCTCTTTGCTGCGCACTATCTCCACACCCAATGCGCCGGGACCGCGGTCCAGCTTCTCGATCCGCACAAACACCCGCTGAGCCTGCGGCTCCAACAGAATACGCGTCGCTACCCGTTCACACAGCGTTTCCAACAAATTCAATCGTTCAGCCGCCAATTCAGCCGCAATCGCCTCAGCCAGTTTGTCATAAGACAATATGCGATCCACGTCGTCATCCAGATCAGCGGGCAAAGGGGCGATTTCCACCACAACATTGAAACTAAGCCGCTGGGTTACATCGCGTTCGCTTTGGAAAGCGCCGATTTCCACATCCACGATGTGATTGCGCAACGAGAGCCGATCCAAGGGACGATCGGCAGTCGCCTCTGCGCGCGCTTCGGGATGCGCAAAGGCAAGTTCGGTTTCAGATGTCATCTAAGCTGTCCTTGACGGATGGCACAAAGCCCCGAACCAATCCGGCCGGGGCTTTCTCTATACCGTCATAAAATCAGGGGAGACAGCGCTATCGCGCAGCATTTCACGCCAAATACGCCAAATTTTCGCATCCCTTGAGATAATGTCAGTTGGACGCTGTCCGATAACGATCGTCACGGTAGAACTTGTGAACGCCAATTCGCGTAGTCTCGGTGAAACTACGGCTCCAACGAGGGCGCACCGCTGTCGTGTGATAGTATGTTGCACCGTCGGTCAGGTCTGTATTCGTGCCATCCAGCACCACACGCGCAACCTTGGCCACACGATCATAGGCCCGCTTTTCGGCGATCACTTCCTTGTGGCCATCGCAGGTATAGGTGAACTGGCACTGGTATTTGCGCCCGGTTCCCTGATTGACCACATCACAGGCTGTGTTTGGGAACTGCCGACTGGCGACCCGGTTCATGATGACCTCGGCCACAGCGAATTGGCCCTTTACCGTCTCGCCCCGCGCCTCAAAGTATAACGCCTGCGCCAAGCACTGAAATTGAGCATCGCCGGTCGCTTTTGGGCGATTATCGAGCCAACTATTGGTAAATTCCACATTTTCGCCCTTGGCTTGCCCATTTTTGCCGTTAAACTTAAAGAAACGTGCATAGCGGGCTTCGGGAATGGCCTGCAAAACCTCCTGCTCCTTGCGGAACAGTTCGCCAAGATCTGCTTCAGCCTGTGCGGAGCCGCACAAGGTCACAGCCGCAGCAGCCGCAGCGGCAAACTTGATAGTCTTCATCTCTTTCACCCCCAAAAACACCGCGTACATGGCAAAGCTGGTGCACGCAGTCGGATCGTCTAGCTGAAACTTCATAAAAGGTCTAGTCAGCGCCCGGATTTACCCGTTTTTACGCATCGATCCGCTTCTTCATCTCTGTCTCATTTTCACAAGGATATGTCGAGGAAGTCGTTAATTTTCAGTTAGTTTGAAGCAATTCCTTCGTTTTATCGGCGATGGCAAGTTGCGCAGCAGCAAGCCGCGCAACGGGCACACGAAATGGTGAACACGATACGTAATCAAACCCGGCACGGCGGCAAAAAGCGATTGATTCGGGGTTGCCGCCATGTTCGCCACAAATCGACAATGTGATGCCCGGACTGGCCTCACGACCGCGCTGAACACCCAGTTTCAGCAGCTCTCCGACGCCATCCACATCAAGCACATGGAACGGATCTTCAGGAAAGACCCCTTGGCGGACATATTCAGACATGAACCGGCCCGCATCATCACGTGACAAACCATATGTCATCTGGGTCAGGTCGTTGGTCCCAAAGCTCAAGAAAGCCGAATGGGCCGCAATCTCATCCGCCCGCAGCGCCGCGCGTGGCGTTTCAACCATCACGCCCAGCCGGTAGTTAAACGCCTGCCCGCGTTCAGAACGCACCGCAGCTGCGACCGCATCGATGCGCGCCTTGACCAGCTCCACCTCCCGCTTGGCGGATACCAGCGGGATCATGATCTCTGGCACAACCGGCGCGCCATCCTTCGACGCCTCAAGCGTGGCTTCAAAAATCGCGCGCGCCTGCATGTCGTAAATCTCAGGCACGGTCACACCAAGACGCACACCTCGCAGGCCCAGCATCGGGTTATACTCACCCAATTCTTCCACCCGCCGGGTCACCTCGCTGACCGGCAGGCCAAGCGCCTCTGATAATTCGCGCTGGCCGGATTGGCTGGTGGGCAGGAATTCATGCAGCGGCGGGTCAAACAAACGAATGCAGACCGGCAATCCTTCCATGATCCGAAACAGCTCGCGAAAATCGTCCCGTTGCATCGGCAACAAACGCGCCAAAACAGCCGCCCGCCCGGACGAGGTCTCGGCAAAAATCATCTCCCGCATCACAGTCAGCCGACCTGGATCAAAGAACATATGTTCGGTCCGACACAGGCCAATGCCCTGAGCATCGAAATTACGGGCGGTGCGGGCATCGCGCGGTGTGTCCGCGTTGGTGCGAATGGCAATATCACGCTCTTCATCCGCCCAGGCCATCAAGGTTTGAAAGGCACCGTCTTGTGCGGCTTCCACCATCGCAGGCTCACCTGCCAGCACTTGCCCGGAACTGCCATCAATGGTGATCAAATCCCCCGATCGGAAAATCCGCCCATCCGCCGCTTTCAACCGTTTGCGACGGGTGTCAAACCGGATGGAATTCGCCCCTACGATACAAGGCAGGCCAAGCCCGCGCCCGATCACTGCCGCATGGCTGGTCATGCCGCCCTTTTCCGTCAGAACCGCAACAGCCGCATGCATGCCACGCACATCCTCGGGTGAGGTCTCGCGGCGCACCAAAATACAGGCCTCTCCGCGTGACGCACTCGCCTGCGCCTCTGCCGAGGTAAAGACCAGACGCCCCGTTGCCGCACCGGGACTTGCCGCAATCCCGTCACCAATCACATCGCGGCGCGCATCTGGTGCCACCTGTCGGTGCAAAAGCTCGTTCAGCGAATGCGCATCAATCCGCATTACCGCTTCCTGTTGCGGGATGACTTTATCTTCGGCCAAACGCACCGCCATCCGCAGTGCACCGCGCGCGCTGCGCTGCACGCGCACGCCGTCGAGGACATGCACGGTTCCATCCTGAATGACGAACTCCGCCTGCATTTCCTCACGCAGCTTTTGGCGCATCAGGGCTGCATGTTGTTTCAGTTCTTCGAACGCCTGCGGCGCAAGGTCTTCCAGCGCCGGACCTCGTTCGTCTTTGGCAAGATACATCGCAGCAACATCAGCTCCCAAGGCATCGCGCCCCTGGCTCTGGCTCAGGTAACGTCCGGTGATCTGCTGCTCGCCGGTTTTCGAGTCCACCAGCTGCAAAACACCGGACCCACATTCCCCCTGCCCTAGTCCCGGCACCATTTCCTGCACCACAAGGCCAAGCCCCGCATCAGCGGGCGCACCGCGGGCCTGCCGCAACAGCCGGGCCGAAGTGCCTTCCCAGGCGCGTGCCATGCTTCGCAAAACCGCGCCCAATTGCTCTGACCGGTCCTGCGGAAAATTCTCATCCGTTTCGGCTTCATAGGCGTGCAAGATTTCGACCAGCGCATCCGGGCCGCCATCCTCGACGTCTTCAAAAACATCCGGATCAAGGCGCGCCACATGCACCGCATAGGATTGCACGAACCGCAGGTAGATCGCCGCAGCCGCATCACGCCCCAACTGGTCACAAAGATCCACGTAACAGGCGTCATTGACGCCAATGTTCAAAATCGCGCCGGGACCTCCCCAGTCGGGATCCTCCGATGATGGCCGCACACACAACAAAGCGTCCGTGGGGAACTCAGACAAAATGGCCTCAAGATCCGGCATCACCCCATTTGCAATATTGTGCACCGCGTCGAACGACAGCGCCACAGTCCGCGGTACAGGCAACTCCAACCGCACCAGGCGTTGCAAGCATTTGGCACGACCGCCGTGGGCCGAGACATGCATCGCAGCCGTCGGCGTAATACGCACCGCATCCTGGAACTCGGAACCAATTTTCTGCACTGCAGCATCCTTTCACTGCCCGCAGCATAACACTGCAATTGCCCCTGCATAGAGCGGAAATTGAAAATCTTTCTGCACCTGCAAAATGCAAAGACCCCGCAAGGGTTTGGTCAATCTGGCGCAAATTAGGTGGTTGCGCAAAAAGAAAAAGGCCGACTGATGAAATAGTCGGCCTTTCCTTTAACTGTGATGGTGTCCGCCTTAACCTTCAATCTTGCTCAGATCGGCCACTTGCCCACAGGCTTTGCGAATATCACTCAGCAAGTTCAAACGGTTACGGCGCACGATCTCATTGTCGGCATTGACCTGAACCGCCTCAAAAAACGCATCGATCGGCTGGCGCAGTGCGGCCAAGCCGCCCATGGCGGCTGCGAAATCCTCGGCCTCGATGGCCGTGGAGATCGCTTCCCCGTCTCCTTCCAGCGCATCGAACAATGCGTTCTCGGCGTCATCGGACGCAAATTTACGGTCCGCACCATAGGAATACTCGACGCCATCTTTCTCTTCCGCCTGGGTCAGGATATTGTTGGCACGTTTAAAGCCTTGAACCAGGTTCACACCATCCTCGGTGCCCAGGAAATCCTGCAACGCGCGGGCGCGTTTGACCAGCAGCGTCAGATCATCATTGCTGTCCATTTCAATGCAGGCATCAATCACATCATGGCGAATACCCTGATCGCGCAAAAAGACTTTTAGACGGTCATGGAAGAACGATAAAAGGTCAGCCGTATTGACACCCTCATAGCCTTTGGCAAAAATCTCGGTCAGCGCGACCCGCGCATCATTGTTCAAGACCAGACGGATCACACCCAAGGCCGCACGGCGCAGGGCAAAGGGGTCTTTGGATCCGGTGGGTTTTTCATCAATGGCCCAGAACCCGGTCAGCGTGTCGATCTTATCGGCCAGCGCCACAGCAACAGACACCGCCTCGGTTGGCACATCATCCGATGGACCCAGCGGCGAGTAATGCGCTTCGCAGGCATTGGCCACGTCTTGTGGCAGACCTGCGGCTTCTGCGTAATAACGCCCCATCAACCCCTGCAGCTCCGGGAATTCATAGACCATCTCGGACGACAGATCCGCTTTGGCCACACGTGCCGCCTGCTCTGCCAGATCCGCGTCGGCCCCAACAACCGGCGCGATCTCACGTGCCAGTGCGGCGATCCGGTCGATCCGCGCCGCTTGGGTGCCCAGTTTGTTGTGGAAGGTCACGTTCGACAGTTTTTCGGTCCAGGCGGTCATGCCGGTCTCGGACTTGGCAACGCGCAGATCGTTCTCCCAAAAGAATTTTGCATCGGCCAGGCGGGCCGACAGAACCTTTTGGTTGCCTGCCAGAATGGTGGCGCCATTGTCGGCGGTTTCCCGGTTGGCGACGGTGATAAACCGTTCGATACGTCCGGTCTTGGCGTTTTTGACCGAGAAGAATTTTTGGTGTTCCTTCATCGAGGTC
The DNA here is from genome assembly GCA_947497985.1 of uncultured Paracoccaceae bacterium. GTDB lineage: Bacteria > Pseudomonadota > Alphaproteobacteria > Rhodobacterales > Rhodobacteraceae > Epibacterium. The sequence continues at coordinate 160,552 of CANMIX010000005.1, read as the reverse complement.
TGCAAAACCTCGGCAGGTAGGCCCAGGAAATCCTCGGCAATCTCACCCATCAAAACCACGGGCCATTCAACCAGACCGGCAACCTCTGCCAGCAGGCCCTTGTCCTCGACAACTTCCAGACCAGACGCAAAGGCCTGATTGGTCGCGTCCTGCCAGATCGCGTCGGCACGTTCTTGTGGATCCAACACCACAAAGGCGCGTTTCAACTGGGCCGCGTAGTCGTCAAAAACGGACACGGTGATCTGGGCAGGCGCCATGAAACGGTGGCCAAAGGTGGTGTTGTCGGCAGCAATCCCTTCGATTTCAAACGGCAGAACCTCGGCGCCCTCGTCGCTGGACAGGACGCAGATGATCGAATGCAGCGGGCGCACCCAGCGGAGTGACCCGGCGCCCCAGCGCATGGATTTCGGCCAGGGGAAATTGCGGATGGTTGTATCCAGCACTTCGGCGATGATCTCTGCGGCGGGACGGCCCGCCTTTTCGATGGTTGCGAAATAGACCGCGCCTTTGGGGGTCTCACGCTCTTCCAGATCATCCCGTGTGACGCCTGCCCCGCGCAGGAAACCTTCGATGGCTTTGTCTGGCGCGCCAACCTTGGGGCCTTTGCGCTCTTCGCGCACGGTGGGGCTTTCGGCCAGCAACCCTTCCAGTGCCAATGTCAGGCGGCGCGGCGTCGAAAAGGTCGCCGCTCCGGCATAGGTCAGACCAGCCTCCACCAGACCATCGGTCACCTTCTTTTTCAAATCATCCGCGGCACGCGCCTGCATGCGGGCGGGGATTTCTTCGGAAAAGAGTTCAATCAAAAGATCGGGCATCGTCGCGTCCTCGGGTCCTGCGCGTCAGGCGCATGTATCGGTGTCAAACCAGGGCTGTGGCCCCGGCGAAATTCAATTGTCTCGGTCCGGGCAGTCTTCGCCAACAACGGTTCCGTCATAGGCTTTCTTGCCGCAGTTATTCAGTTCATGCCAGGCATAGCCGCGCCCATCGGTGGTGATCGCCACAATCCGGTCAACGCCAAAGTGGATGTTCTTTTCGCTCAAAAAAGCGGTTGCCGTGCCTGCGTTCAGCTCCGCGCCAAGGGCTGCGGCGTCAAAACAGTCAAACCAACCGGGCGCATTGCGCGGCTCATCCTTGTCGGACAGGGTAAAGACCTGCGCCAATTCATCCGGCGTCAACGGCGTGGTGAAACAAGCGCGATAGCGGATGGGTGAGCTGTCCGCGTCAATCGCCTCAAAGGCATCATAGGCAATGGGCTGCGCCGCAGTGCCATCCAGCGGCGTCAACACCACATCTTGGCCCGGTGCCAGGGCGACATCTTCGTAAAACCCATAGACCTGCAGGTAATACATGCCAATGCCCGCAGCCAGTGCAGAGCCACCCAGCAAGAGGGCGAGAAACTTACCCATCATCTGTGCGTCTCCCGCTTATGCTGCGTCCTCACCGGAAAAGCCCCCGGCCTCGGTCAGAACAAAGGCATCCGCACATTGTTTGGCCAGCGCACGCACACGACCGATATAGGCCTGGCGTTCGGTGACCGAAATCACGCCACGGGCATCCAACAGATTAAACATATGGCTGGCCTTGATGCATTGGTCATAGGCGGGATGCGCCATGATAATGCGCTTGCCGGTTTTCGGATCCACATGCTCCTGCGCGAGGATCGCCGCGCATTCGGCCTCGGCTTCCTCAAAATGGCGCAGCAGCACTTCGGTGTTGGCCACGTCGAAATTCCAACGCGCGTATTCTTCTTCGGTCTGTTTGAAGATGTCGCCATATTTCAACGCCGTCGGAGACTGCGGATCGTTGAACGGCATATCCATCACGTGATCCACACCCAGCACATACATCGCCAGACGCTCCAGACCATAGGTCAGCTCGCCCGAAACCGGCGCGCAGTCATGACCGCCCACCTGTTGGAAATAGGTGAACTGGCTAACTTCCATCCCGTCACACCAGACTTCCCAGCCAAGACCCCAGGCGCCCAAAGTCGGGCTTTCCCAGTCATCCTCGACAAAGCGGATGTCGTGCAGCTCCATATCGATGCCGATTGCCTCAAGGCTGCCCAGATACAGGTCCTGCAGGTTGGGCGGCGAGGGTTTGATCAACACTTGATATTGGTAATAGTGCTGCAGGCGGTTCGGGTTCTCACCATAGCGACCATCGGTCGGGCGACGCGACGGCTGTACATATGCCGCAGCCCAGGCATTGGAGCCAAGCGCGCGCAGCGTGGTTGCCGGGTGGAAGGTCCCTGCCCCCACTTCCATGTCATAGGGCTGCAGGATCGCGCAGCCTTTTGAGGCCCAGTAGGTCTGGAGCCGCAGGATGATCTCTTGGAAGGAGCGCGGTGCGCCTTGTGCTTGGGTCATGTCTCTTCCCTTTTGGGGCATCAAATGCGGTCTTCTTCCTAGGGAACTGCAGGCACAGGGTCAACGGCTCAAAACACGCGCACCCCGTCGAAAAAAGCCGTGATCACCGCTGGTTTCCGCATGACGGCCCGTTTTTTCCCCTCTATCAGGAGTTCCATTTGAAACGCATAGCCGTTAAGAGCCAAAGGAATTTATTTATGTCCCGGGATAGAGGCCCACTTATGAAAAAGCTCGTCGCCGTTTGGGCGCTGTCCATTCTAACGTTAATCATCGCCGTCCCCCAAACTGCGCGTGCACAGCAAGAACCCACTGTCTGGATTCAGGTCGCAGCCCATCCGTCGCTGGCCCAGGCCGAAGCGCGCGCTCGCGATTTCGCGTCCCGCCTGCCAGATGTCTCCGGGTTTTCACTGGGCGGTGGCTGGTATGGCGTGGTCCTTGGTCCCTACAGCCGCACCGATGCGGAACGGGTTTTGCAAGTCTACCGCGCGGAACGTCAGATCCCAGGCGACAGCTTTATTGCATTCTCGCGCAACCTTCGGGCGCAATTCTACCCGGTTGGTCCGGTTGAGACGACGCCGGTCGTGCCCCCTGTTGCCAATGCCGAGCCAACCCAACCGGCTCCGCAAGCAAGCGCACCACAGCCGCAACCGACAGCCGCAGATGAAAGCCCGGCTGAGGCGCGCCGCTCCGAGGCACGTCTGTCTCGCGAAGAAAAGCAGCAATTGCAAATCGCCCTCAAGGCACAGGGGTTTTACAACTCTGCCATTGATGGCTCCTTTGGCCGCGGCACCCGGCGCTCGATGGCGGACTGGCAGGCTGCAAACCTGGTCGAACCCACCGGTGTCTTAACCACGGCACAGCGCAAAACCCTGTTGGATCAATACAATGCGCCGCTGATCTCGGTTGGCATGGCGCCAGTGGAAAATGCCGACGCCGGGATCGCCCTGTCCATTCCCGCGAATGAGGTCACCTTTGCCCGCCATGAATCGCCGTTCTCGATCTACGAACGCTCCGGCGATCTGGGCGCACAGGTGCTGCTGATCAGCCAGCCGGGTGATGCGCGCACGCTGGCAGGTCTTTATGAGATCCTGCAAACGCTTGAGATTGTGCCACTGGACGGCCCGCGCAGCCGCGACGGCAACAGCTTTACCATCGAAGGGCGCGGCAACGGGATTGTCACCCATGCCGAAGCCACTCTGCGCAACGGTGAGATCAAAGGTTTTGCCCTGATCTGGCCCACAGGCGACGATGAACGCCGCGCACGGATCGTGACCGAAATGCAAAACACCTTCACCCGTTTGGACGGTGTTCTGGACCCCACAGCCGGAGCGGACGCCCCGCAAAGCGTCGATCTGCTGTCCGGTCTGGAAATTCGCAAACCCCGCCTGTCACGCACCGGTTTCTTTGTCGATGCTGCGGGCACCGTGCTGACAACTTCAGACGTGGTGGCGCAATGTAGCCAAGTGACGCTGGATCACGACTACCCTGTGGATGTGGTTCTGGACGACGCGCCAAATGGCGTCGCCGTATTGCGCCCACGCGCACCGCTGGCACCTATGGACATCGCGCAGCTGGCTATCACCGCGCCGCGCCTTCAGTCTGATGTCGCCGTGGCTGGTTTCTCCTACGAGGGGATCCTTGGCGCACCATCCCTGACCTGGGGCACCCTCAGCGATCTGCGCAGCCTCGATGGCAACCAAGGCGTTGCCCGTCTGGCCCTAGCTGCACAATCCGGCGATGTCGGAGGCCCGGTTCTGGACGCCAATGGCGCAGTTCTGGGCATGTTGCTGCCGCGTCAAGTTGGCAGCCAACAATTGCCCGCAGACGTCAGCTTTGCCGCCAACGCCGAAGCGCTACGCGCCATTCTGGCACGCGCCTCTGTTGCGGCAACCGACCAGACAGATCCACAAGGCTCCGTTCCAAATGCAGAACTGGTGCGCAAAGCCAACGGCATGACTGTCCTGGTCAGCTGTTGGGAATAAGCCTTCATCACAAAACGTAAAAAACCGGGCCTCGCGCCCGGTTTTTTTATGCCTGATACGGCAGCGCAAATGCGGCTAAGGGTCAATCAATAAGGCATGATCCGACCATCCCAGTCATGGAAACACCCCGTCGTCTCTACGCTCAGATCTTCAAACTCACGGATTAAACCGGCCGCGCTTTCCAGAACCGAAACCTCTCCATCCGGGCCGCCCATATCAGTGCGCACCCAACCGGGATGGTAGATCCCGACTGCAATGCCATGAGGTTTCAGATCAGTTGCCAGATTGCGTCCAATACTTGTCGCCGCCGCCTTTGAGGCACGATAGGCATAGCTGCCGCCGGGCGCGCGCGAATGGCTGCCCATCTGCGAGGATAGAATTGCAATTTTGGGCATTTCAGACAGATGCAAATTCGGCAACAGGGCCTGAACGGTCAAGAAAACCCCGGTAACGTTGGCCGCCATCGTCTTGGTCCAGACCTCGGCGCTGAAATCGCCCAGCGCCATATTCTTGTCGAGGTAAACACCGGCGTTGCAGATCAATAGATCAACCGGTTTGCCCTTCAGCCGGGCTGCAAACCGTGCCTGTTGGCCCGGGTCAGTCACATCAAGCTGGGTGTCGGCCGAATGATCACGCGAGGTGGCGCTCACCTCATGTCCGTCGTCGCGCATCTGACGCGTTAGTTCTTTGCCGATGCCGCGGCTCGCTCCGGTGACGACTACATGCATGTGTAACCCTTCTGTTTTACCTGCCCGATTTTAACCCGTATCTCAGTTCGTCTTGCGCCCAGGAACAAAAGGCAACGGCATCACCGGGATACCGTCTTCGATCAGCTCTTTTGCTTCATCGATCTTGGCCTCGCCATAAATTGCCCGCTCCGGCGCATCGCCGACGTGCATGGCGCGCGCTTCATCGGCGAATTTGTCCCCAACATAGTCGGAGTTCGCTTCAACCGTTTCCCGTATTTTCTTAAGCGCTGCCTCAACCTCTGCCTTGGCGGGGGGCATGGGGTCCGCTGCCGACACCGCCGCAGGAGCAGCAGCAACCGGCGCTGGCGCTTCTGTCACCGGTGCCTCCGGCTCTCCCAAGGAAGAGACCGCTTTGCGTCCGGTGCGCACACGCGGTGCCATAATCGCTTTTTCAACATGGTGCGTGCCACATTCGGCGCAGGTCACCAACCCAGCCTGCGACAGCTTGTCAAAGGCGTCGGCGGATTGAAACCAGCTCTCGAATACATGGCCTTCTGCACATTTGAGCGTGTATTGAATCATGCTTCCCCTCATAGCAGGAAAACGTGATTAAAACCCCAAATTCATCAAGCACAAGATCAATTCGCCGCGGAATTCAACATCTTGGGATTAAAGCTCGTCAGAATTTCAGCCAACTCGGGCTCCATTACCAAATTTGCAGCCTCCTCAAGGGAGAACCACTTGCGCTGACGCTGACCAACTTCGGGAAAGTTGTCTTCTAGATCGGTAACTTCCAGCGGGAAGACGTCAACCTGGCAAGGCACAGGCGCATCATCCGGGCGCCATTTTTCGTAAAAGTAACGTCCGACACTTGCAGATGCGATGCTACCGCGTACGCCAGCTTCTTCCCAAGCTTCGGCACGGGCCGTTTCCCAGGCCGTGCGACCCTGCATTGGCCAGCCCTTTGGCACGATCCACCGCCCGATCCCGCGGGAGGTAATCAGCAGGACACGCAACTTTCCTTTTGCAGTGACACGGTAGCACAACGCAGCAAATTGTTGTTTGCGTGGCGTCGCTATTTCTAAGGACTTTGGCATTTCACGTTATTTCCAATCGCCTCAAGCAGGCGACCCGATCCCTCAAAACAATTCCACAAACACAACCGATTGGGTCATCCCCTACTTTGCAGGCGATCTATCAATTCTTTTTCTGGCATATCACAGTCGATTGCCAGTCTACGCACTGAAAAGTGAACTTTTGCGACAGTTTGATAATATCCTGCAAAAAGGTAATTGCAGGACGCCCCAGCCGCGCCGCCAATCACCGGAACCGCCTGTGCAGCCAGTTTCTGCCCCAAAGCGATGCCTAATTTTGGAGCAACCTGTGCGACCAGTTTTTGCATGCCACCACTGCTCATGCCCAGGCGCACCGCAAGATAGCCAGCATCACGCGCCTTTGTGTCAAAGGGGCCCGGCGCTCCAAAGATACGAATCGTGTCGAACTGCACGCTCTCGGTTTTGGGATCAAAGCCGTGGCGCGCGGCCTCTTGTTGGATGATCCTCAACAAAAGCGTGGTGGTCAGCGGCAGTTCAGCCAAAGTGCCTGCCAATCCGCCTGCACCACCCACAGCGCCAAGCGCGGCCCCCACCAGCCGTTCGCCGCGCGGTGAAACCGTGGGCAGAAAACGGCGCGCCGCGCTTTGACGCAGGGCGAACATCAACGCCTGTTCGGTGGCCCCGTCCAAGTTGAGCCTAACGGGTTCCGGCAGGCGCGCCAGAAGTTGATCCGCTTGTGCCCCCATGAAATTGAGGAACCGCATCCCAGGGCCATTGGCCTGCTGATACAGTTCAGCAAGCTTTTCCAGTTCTTGATCAATGTCTTCGGGCACATACGCCCGATCTGGCATAAGAATTTCGACCACGGTGGCACTCCCTGCATTACTCAAAAATGGGAGTGATAAGGGTGATTTTCAACCCGTGTTACGCGCTCCAGCGGGTGACTTTGCCCTGAACGCCCGCCCAGGCTCCTGGCTTCAGTTCAAGCCCCAAAACCCGGTCTGGATTGGTTGGCGGCGGCATCTCTACCCCCATAAGCCGTTCAAAGCCAAACCGCTGGTAATAGGGATGGTCGCCCACCAGCATCATGCGCGCCCAACCGCTGTCCAAGGCCTGCGCGACACTGTCACGGATCAAAGAGCCTCCTAGCCCCTCGCCTTGTCGGGTTGGGTGAACAGCCACCGGACCCAGCAACAGCGCGTCGTGATCGCCCACATGCACCGGCCAAAACCGGATTGCACCCGCCAGAATTCCATCACTGTCCCGGGCAACCTGACTTAACCCTAGAACCGGTGGCACATCATCGCGCAAACGATAGGACGACAAAGCTTCACGCCCGGGCGCAAAACACAGGTCATACAGGGCCTCGACCTCCCAACGGTCTTCTGGTTGCTCAGATTTTAGCTCGATCACCGCGCTCACCTCATCGTGCCCGCATTCAGGGGTGGAATTGCCCCTAGCACGTGCATAACTGTGGCGCAAACACTTGGAGACCCTCATGTTCTACCGCCCTAGCGAAGGCCACGGCCTGCCGCATAATCCATTTAATGCCATTGTCACGCCGCGCCCCATCGGTTGGATTTCCAGCCGCTCCAAAGACGGGGTGAACAACCTGGCGCCCTATTCCTTTTTCAACGCGACGGCCTATGTGCCGCCACAGGTGATGTTCTGCTCGACAGGGACCAAACCGGACCAAGACGGCACCAAGGATTCGCTGGCCAATATCCGCGACACCGGCGTGTTCTGCGTCAATGTGGTGGAATATGAGATGCGCGATGCAATGAACGCGTCCTGCGCAAACCTCGGCAAAGACGTCGATGAATTCGCCCACGCCGGACTGGAAGCCGCGGAATGCAGTCAAATCGCCTGCCCACGTGTTGCCGCTGCACCTGCCGCTTTGGAATGCGAAGTGACCCAGATCATTGAGCTGAAAGGCGAGACCAATTACATGGTCATGGGCGAAGTGGTCGGCGTGCACATGCGCGACGACTGTCTGGTGGATGGCAAATTCGACATCACCACCTATCACCCGCTCAGCCGCCTGGGCTATATGGATTACACCACCATCCGGGATCTGTTCAGCCTGCAACGCCCTGGATAACACACTGGAGCAAACATATGCCTATGCCTGACCCGGACGCGCGCCACCCAATCACTTTGCCCGACGGCACGCTGTATCCCGGCACTGTTTTGTTGGACCAAGTGATTGAGAACCCGCAATTCCAGGTCGGAGCATTTACATATGCGTCGGATTTTGACCCACCGACAGACTGGGGGCGCCGCCTTGCCCCCTATCTGTTTCCGTTCTCCCAGGAACGTCTGATCATTGGCAAGTTTTGCTCGATCGCTAATGGGGTGAAATTCATCACCGCGGCCGCCAACCACAGCCAGGCCGGGCTGACGTGTTATCCGTTCCCGGTGTTCTCGGTTGAAACGCGCGCAGGCTATCAAACCGATCTGCGCGACACGGTTGTCGGCCATGATGTCTGGCTGGGTTATGGCGCCATGGTGCTGCCCGGTGCGCGGATTGGCAATGGTGCGATCATCGGCGCTGGGGCTGTGGTACGCGGTGAAATCCCGCCCTATGCCATTGTCACCGGCAATCCCGGCACCGTGATCCGATACCGGTTTGCCCCGGACGTGATCACCCGGCTCGAGGCGCTGGCCTGGTGGGATTGGCCAATTGCGGATATCGCAAAAGCCGAAGCCGCGCTGTTAGAAGGAGACGTTGCGCAATTGGAGGCCTTGGCCCCATCCCGCGCCTAACTCCCTGCACACGGGATACCCGATCAGCTCTGTTGCCGCGACTTGCGCCGCATCCATCCCAACGCGATCAATCCTGTTGCCATTAGCGGCAAACCAGCCGGCACGGGAATTGGCGCAATGTCACCCAAGAAGGCGGTTACAATGAAGATATCGTCCACTTCATCAAAGAGAAGCCCATCTCCGGCAAAGTTCAGCGATCCAAAATCCTGATCGGAAAAATCAACACCATTTATGCCGTCGATCAACGCATAGTCGATAAACGCCAAAGCGCCATCAAAGAAATCGAAACCTACAAATTCCGGAAAGTCCACGTCGTTGGCACCAGTATACCGTGTCCCAAACAAGGTCACCGAAAGCTCGATTCCGTCGTCGGGATTTAAAGACGTTGCGCCTGTCGGCGGAACAAGACTGTCATTATAGGACAGCACCCCGTCATCCGACAAAAGCAGACCGGATTGGTCGAAAACGTAGAAATCAAATTCGACAACGGCAGCCGGTGCCGCCGTCGCCAAGCCCACAGTCAAAAGACCAGCCGTAAAAAGTTTTTTCATCAATATGCCCACATAAAATATACGTTAAACATGTCCGCCAACTAGCAGCGCATTTTGGTTAACACCACCACGCGATGCGACATAGTTAATTATCCGAAAAACTGGCGCGCTCGCGCGTTCTTGATGTTTTCCAATAGATTGCGAAGGCGTGGGGATTATTTTGACGGCAGGTGATCAAGCCTTGCTTGCGAACAAGCCCCGCGATAATTGTCGCCGGGCTTGCCTGTCATGCGTATGCGCGGCCATTACGCCACGACAAGTGGTTCCTGGACTTGAAGAGGTGGCACATTTGCAATCAAGCTTGTCGGTATAGACAGCTCCGGATCGGGACATTTCGACGCCAGTAAGGCCTCAAAAGCGTCAAAGACATTCTGCATGTGCCCGTGTTTATAGGGATAAATCTCCGGACTATCCAAATCGTGCACGATCAATGCGTTGTCGATTTCAAACAAAACGAGATTGCCTTCGGCGTCTTCGGCACAGTCAAACCCATAGTAGTCCAAGCCAATGACTGCAGTAATTGCATCAAAGGCTGCTTGGTGACGCTTACCAAATTCCACTGCGAAATTGTCCATAAACGCTTCTTCTTCGCGGCGTTTATCAGCGCAGTCTTCCATCTTTGCATTGGCGTACCAAATGTCCCAACGGTCCGCGATGGCGTAGTGACATGGGAAGGCTCGCCCGTTGATACAGACAATACGCGCCTTGCGGAAACGCCCGTCTTGCGGCGAAGCATAGTCAAGAAATTCACTGACGAAAAACGCGTCTTCTGGGCGGGTTTCAAGGTAAGCTGAGAACTCAGCGCGGGTTGCCACCTTGGCCAAGCCTGCCCCCGCATGAGAGCCCACAGGGCGAACAACAAACGGATAGGCCGCGGTCTCTGCCAGTGCCTCACTCTCGATTTCGCGTGCCAGCATCTGTTGCAGTGTCGCGCGATCGATCTCTAACGTTTTGGGGGTGCGCAGCCCTCGGACATTCCCCAACAGTTCCGGCACTGTGTGCCGCTCTGGCTTGACCAAATGTTGCGGCAGGTTCAGCACCTTTACCCTTTGGGCTGCAGCAATGCGACGCACATTCTCAAAGAACTTCTCTGCCTGCTCATGATCCGCAGGCGCCGCACAAAAAGCCACATCATGGGGTGGCAATTCCGGATATTCAGCAGGAGACATGTCGAAGCTCGGATAATAGGTCACAACGTCAAATGCATCGCTCCCCAATAACAGATCAACGGGCGTATTGCCCCCCATGTGGATCGGCGCCGCATAGATCAGTACAGTTTTCTTTGCCGACGTGGCCCGAATAGGTGCAAACACCCGACTGATGTCCAGCGCATAATCTTGCCAGGCCAGACCGAGTTCTTGATGCCCCTCAAGCTGTGCAGCAATGGACAAGTCCATCATGACACCAGCGTTTGTAGGGTCTTTTTTGATAAGGCTAATAAGGTCGTTGTAAAATGACTTAACGTCGCCACCGCCAAAGGCCAATTCTGCCAAGGCTGCGAGGCCAATTCTTGGTTGAGGTTCCATTCTGGCTCCTTTGCTTCAATATGTGAAGAAGTGCCATGAGGACCTTAACAACTCCTCAACCCTACTGAAGGGCGCAGCGATCTAAGCCGTTATAAAAAAACGGCAATCCCAGAGGGATCACCGTTTAGTGAAGCGATTTGACCGTATAAGTTCGGCCTGTATTTCTACTGATTAGTGCCCACCAAGAATCCCGGTACGGACTGAATAGTCCACCGCAACCGCGTATTCCGGGTCGTCGTCGCTGTCGACGATCAGGTGACCGGCCTTGTTCAGAAGCTGGTGACAGTCACGGCTCAGATGACGCAGAACCAGTGTCTTGCCCGCGGCTTCATATTTTGCTGCCAGAACTTCAATCGCTTGGAGGGCAGATTGGTCGACCACACGGCTGCGGGCAAAATCGACGATCACATGATCGGGGTCTTCGGCAATGGTGAACAGCTCACCAAACCCTTCGGACGAGCCAAAGAACAGCGGCCCTTCGATTTCATAAACCTTGGCGCCCTTGTCGCTTTCGCTGTCACGGGTATGGGCCGTGATGCGGCGCGCGTTGTTCCAAGCGTAGGCCAAGGCCGAGACGATGACGCCGACCACAACCGCAATTGCAAGGTCGGTGGCTACGGTTACAACAGTCACCAGAACGATCACAAAGGCATCCATCAACGGCACTTTGGTCATCACCTTGAACGAATTCCACGCAAAGGTGCCGATCACCACCATGAACATCACCCCGACCAGCGCCGCCAGCGGGATCTGTTCGATCAAGGGCGATGCGGCCACGATGAACAGCAGCAGGAACAAGGCTGCGGCGATGCCTGCAATCCGGGTGCGGCCGCCAGATTTGACGTTGATCATCGACTGACCAATCATCGCACAACCGCCCATGCCGCCAAAGAAGCCGGTCAGAACGTTGGACGCGCCTTGGGCGATACATTCCTGGCTTGCGCCACCACGTTTGCCGGTCATCTCACCCACAAGGTTTAGGGTCAAAAGGCTTTCAATCAGGCCAATTGCGGCCAGGATCACCGCATAGGGTAGGATAATCTCAAAGGTTTCCAGATTGAACGGCACCAACGGAATATGGAAGCCCGGCAGACCACCCTCGATCGAGGCCATATCGCCAACACGCGGCACATCCAGACCCAGCGCGATCACCAGGATGGCAACGATGCCAATGCCCGCAAGCGGCGCAGGGATCACATTTGTAATCTTGGGCATGCCCCAAATGATCACCATCGTCAGCGCCACAAGGCCCAGCATCAGGGTCAGTTGACCGCCCGCAAGCCATTGTTCACCACCGGTTCCCGGCACTTTGAATTGGGTCAGCTGAGCAAGGAAAATCACAATCGCAAGACCGTTCACAAAACCCAACATCACCGGATGCGGCACCAGGCGAATGAACTTGCCCCAATGCATCACACCCGCGATGATCTGCAAAATCCCCATCAAGACAACGGTCGCGAAGAGATATTCCACCCCGTGCTCGGCGACCAACGCCACCATAACCACTGCGAGCGCACCGGTCGCACCCGAGATCATGCCGGGGCGTCCGCCCAAAAGCGCAGTCACCAGCCCTACAAGGAAGGCCGCATAAAGCCCCACCAACGGGTGCACACCCGCCACAAAGGCAAAGGCCACCGCTTCGGGAACAAGCGCCAGAGCAACAGTCAGACCGGACAAAAGCTCGGTCCGGACGCGGGAAACGGTAAAGCCCTCATCCTGCATGATCGACAGGTTCGGGGGAGAAATCTGCTTGGCCAGGAGGCCTAAAACGCCACGTGTCATCAAGTCTACCTGATTAGGGGAAGGAGGTTGTTGCCAGCCTGTTAACGGTAAAGCGCCCCTCAAGCAAGGCAAGCCACCCCGGATTGCGCGGTGTCATAGGGGCCAAAACAACAGCTTGGACAGGTTTGATGCGCCAATGATGCAGAAATTTGCCGCGCAAGCCTTGTGCCAGACATGGCCGAGGTTTCGCGGCGAAACGGTTGCCAATCCGGCGCACGCCCCGGCAAGGGATTTGCAACCACCGCGCGCCGCCTCTGCAACATCCATAGCAACAAGTTGATTTTATGCGCCTCCACGCAGCCCTTAGAAGACAAAGCAAGCCAAAATGATATTTGAAATGGAGACTATGATGCGCCTGACATTTTCAACGGTTCTGTCGCTGCTGATTGCCGGAAGCGCCGCCGCGCAGGATGTCGATGGTCGCGACACACCCAGCAATTGGAAGGTCACCCATTTCGAGAAATTCGGCATCTACCTGTCATCCTGTGACGAGCGGATGGAGGGCGAGGCCCTGAAACAGCGCTGCTACCTGCGCTATGTGGACGTCTTCTCTCAAAAGCCGAAATTCGCCGCTCAGTTCATGTTTGTCACCAATGGTGACGACGGGCCAGAGGTTGAGTTTGGACTGGAACCCGGCACCCTGTTTGGCCCCAATGGTTTTCGGGTTGAACAGGCAGGCGATGACATCTGGAAAACCCGGCGCATCGGTTGCCTGACCGGGCTGTCCTGTAGCTTTGATGATACTGCCGCGAGTGAACTGTTGGAGGCGATGCAAACAGGCGATGCCTTTCGGTTCACCTTTCGCGACAGTCACGGCCAATCCCAGGATCTGAGCTGGCCGTTGGACGGGTTTGACGCCGCAATGCAGGATTTTCATCAGCAATCAGATCTGCGTGGGCTTTGATCAAGGCGACCTGAAACGAGCGCCCCCCTTATGTTCGGCGGACAAAACACGACAGTGACCGGTTGAGGTGCTTGTCAAAAGCGGCGCGAGGTCGCACAACTTGGCCAATGTAAAATTTCGGAGATCAAAACCGTGACCAAAGAGACCATGATTGCCGTCATTGGCGGTTCAGGCATTTATGACATTGATGGGCTGGATGGCGCGGAATGGGTCAGTGTTGACACACCCTGGGGGGCGCCGTCGGATCAGATCCTGACCGGCACTTTGAACGGGGTCAAAATGGCTTTTCTGCCACGCCATGGGCGTGGTCACGTACATTCCCCGACCGAAGTGCCCTATCGCGCCAATATTGACGCTTTGAAACGTCTGGGCGTGACGGATGTGTTCTCTGTCTCGGCCTGCGGCTCGTTTCGTGATGAAATGGCACCGGGGCATTTTGTCATTGTGGATCAATTCATTGACCGCACGTTTGCGCGCGACAAAAGCTTCTTTGGCACCGGCTGCGTGGCCCATGTCAGCGTGGCCCACCCCACCTGCCCGCGCCTGTCGGATGCGGCTGAGGCTGCGGCCAAGGACGCTGGCATCACCGTGCATCGCGGCGGCACTTATCTGTGTATGGAGGGGCCGCAGTTCTCGACCCTGGCCGAGTCCAAAATGTACCGTGAAAGCTGGGGCTGTGATGTGATTGGCATGACCAATATGCCCGAGGCCAAATTGGCTCGTGAAGCGGAGCTGTGCTACGCCTCTATCGCGATGGTCACCGACTATGACAGCTGGCACCCGGACCATGGCGAAGTCGACGTGACCGCGATCATCGCGACCTTGCAGGGCAATTCCGCCAATGGGCGCACGCTGGTTTCCAAATTGCCAGGCCTGTTGGGCGCCACCCGCGATGACTGCGAACATGGCTGCGACAAGGCGCTGGAATTTGCCATTATGACCGCGCCGGAAAAACGTGACCCTGCCCTGCTGGCCAAGCTGGATGCGGTTGCGGGACGCGTTCTGGGCTAGGCCAGCACTCGACCACCGCAAACAGGTGATCCAATACAATTTAAACCTTGCCGCTTCGTTTGTTTTCGGGATTGCTGGGTTTGATTGTATTGGAGAAGACGTATGGATTTTCACCTTTGGCTTGCCTTTGTCACCGCATCTGTTGTGTTGCTGTTGATCCCCGGCCCCACGGTTTTGCTGGTGCTCAGCTATTCGCTGTCCAAGGGACGCTCGGTCGCGGTGGCGTCTGCCCTTGGGGTGGCCTTGGGGGATTTTATCGCCATGACGGCCTCGCTTGCCGGATTGGGTGCGCTGGTGTTGGCCTCGGCTGAATTGTTCGTCATCCTAAAATGGGTCGGCGCGGTCTATCTGGTCTGGTTGGGCCTCAAACTGTGGCGCAGCGCCGGATCCGGCGGGCTGCCCGCTGTGGGGACCAGCAAGGTTCAGGCGCGCGGCGTCTTTGGACATGCGGCGATTGTCACCGCGCTGAACCCCAAATCCATCGCGTTTTTCATCGCCTTTGCCCCTCAGTTTGTGCGCCCTGAACAGCCACTTTTGCCGCAGTTCGCGGTTATGATCGCCACCTTCGTCGGCCTTGCCGGGGCGAACGCGCTTGTCTATGCGCTGGCGGCGGACAAGCTGCGCCGGACCATCGCGCGGCCTGCCTTTAACGATTGGATCAGCCGCACCGGTGGCGTCGCCTTGATGGCCATGGGGGTTTTGACCGCCACTTTGCGACGCCCAGTTTAGCGGCACTGCTGAACCACATGTGCAGCCGGGTCACGGTCGTGGTCCGGCGGTTTGGTTTTTGCCGTGATGCTGCTTGAAAGGTGCCTTGTTTTCGGTCACACCCAGTTGGCCCGGACTGCCTCCGGGGTGATTGATGATGACCGTGACGCGCGATCCACAGGGAGCGACCCCATGCCCAAAAAGCCCGACGTAAAAGACTATATCCGCACGATTGTGGACTTCCCGCATGAGGGGATCATGTTTCGTGACGTGACCACCCTGTTTGCCGATCCGCGCGGGTTCCGTATGGCCATCGACCAGATGCTGCTCCCCTATGCGGGGGAGCGGATCGACAAGGTTGTGGGGCTTGAAGCGCGCGGATTTATCCTAGGCGGGGCGATTGCCCACCAGCTGAGCGTTGGTTTTGTGCCGATCCGCAAGAAAGGCAAGCTGCCTGGCACCACCATCAGCGAGGAATATAAGCTGGAATACGGTGAGGCGATTGTGGAGATCCACGACGACGCCATCCAAAAGGGTGAGAAGGTTCTGGTGGTCGACGATCTGCTGGCTACCGGTGGCACGGCGGGCGCAGGCATCAAGCTGATCGAACGGTTGGGCGGCGATATTATCTCATGCTCGTTCATTGTTGACCTGCCGGAACTGGGCGGGCGCAAACTGCTTGAGAGCCAGGGCATGGATGTGAATGTTCTGTGTGAGTTTGACGGGCTGTAACCTGTCAGACCCATATGCGACGAGACGGGGGCCAACACGGCCCCCTTTTTTTTGTGGCCAAACTCTATGTGGTTGCCAAAACGGCACCGGGGTTCATGATGCCATTGGGATCAAGCGCTGATTTGATCGCGCGCATGGCCGCCAGTTTGGTCGGATCGCCGTAACGCTCCAAATCCGCAACCTTCAGCCGACCAACCCCGTGTTCGGCGCTGAAAGAGCCGTTAAACTGTGCCACCATATCATGCACGCAAGTCTGGATCGCGGCGCGCAGCTCGCTGTATTCGCTGCGGTCACGCCCCTGCGCCGGAAAGACGTTGTAGTGCAGGTTGCCGTCGCCCAGATGCCCAAAACAGTTGATCCGCATATCGCCGAGGCTTGCCAGCGCCTGCCCGGCCTGCACGACAAATGCAGGAATGTCTGAGATCGGCAGCGAGATATCGTGGCTGACAATCGAGCCCACGGCCTTGTTTGCGATGGGGATGTGTTCGCGCACGGACCAGATGTCTTGTCGCTGAGCTTCGGACTGGGCGATGGTGCCATCGCTGACCAGATCACGCTCCATCGCGGCTTCAAACAGCGCCAGCAGCGCCGCATCCGTGCTGCCCTCATTGGCCAGACCAAGGTCGATCAACACGCACCATTCGGGACGTGGGTCCAAGGCCTGACGGATACCAGGCAGATGCTGGGCCATAAACTCCAACCCCTGACCGTGGATCAGTTCAAAGGCGCTGACGGCCTCCCCAAAACGATCCCGTGCAAGCGCCAGCAGATCAATTGCAGCAGCCGGATCCGGCACCACCATCAGCGCAGTGCCAAGGCCACGGGGACGCGGGGACAGTTTGAGGGCGGCGGCGGTGATAATTCCCAAGCTGCCTTCGGCCCCGATCAACAGGTTGCGCAGATCATAACCGGTGTTGTCTTTGCGCAGCCGTGTCAGCCCTTGCCAGATCTCACCACTGGGCAGAACAGCTTCAAGCCCCAGACACAGATCGCGGGTATTGCCATAGCGCAGGACATTGACGCCGCCCGCGTTGGTGGCCAACAGACCGCCCAGACGCGCGGTGCCCTCGGATGCCAATGACAAGGGAAACAGCCGGTCCACATCCGCAGCGGCCGTTTGAACATCCGCCAAAATAGCGCCCGCTTCGGCCACCAGAACGTTTTCCTGTGGGTAGGTTGCGCGAATTGCATTCATCCGTTCCAACGACACCACCAGCGGTGCCGGTCCGTCGGTTGCGATCTGCCCACCAACCAGACCGGTGCCTCCACCATAGGGGACAACGCCGATCTTGGCTCCATTGGCGGATTTGAGGATGGTTGCGACCTCGTCCACCGTGCGTGGCAGCGCAACAGCCCCGGCCTTGCCCTGATATCGCCCGCGTGGCTCCTCGAGATAGCGTGGTTCAGCCGGGCGCAGGCTGTCAGGTGACAGCTGGGTTGCCAGCGTGTTGAGGAAATAGGGGGTGACTGGGTTCAAGGGCATGGGGCACCTATCTCATCTTGGGTCCGAATACGGGTCAGACCTGTCCCGAAGTGGTACGCCCGCGCCGGTCATGGCGCAAAGCGGCATAAAGCACATGGGTGCGCCAGCGTCCGTTGATCTGCAGATAAGACTGCGCGACGCCTTCATATTTGAAGCCTGAGCTTTCCAGCAAGCCGCGCGAGGCGGCGTTTTCCGGCAGGCAGGCGGCTTCGATCCGAGACAGGTTCACCTGGGTAAAGGCGTGATGCACCATGGCATTGATCGCCTCGCGCATATATCCCTGACGGGCAAAAGGCAGCCCCATCCAATAGCCCAAGGTCCCGGCCTGGGCCGGACCGCGTCGAATATTGTCGAGCGTCAAGGCCCCCAACAGGCGGGCATCCGTGCGCCGGAAGATAAACAGCGGCATCGCCGTGCCGGAATTCACCGAGCGCTGCGCCCAATAGACCCGATTGGTAAAGGACTTACGCCCCAGATGATCATCGGCCCAGGTCGGCTCCCACGGCACCAGATGGTCCCGGCTGTGCTCACGCAGGGCCGACCACTCGCGAAAATCGGAATGGGTTGGCAGCCGTAACGTCAAACGTTCGGTTTCCAGACGGACCTTGCGACGCGACAGTAGCATTAGGCGGCGCGCCTCTCCTGCAATGCCTCCAACGTGGGTGCAGTGTCGACCGGACCATAAAGCGCCAGCGCCGCCGGAGCCTGCACCGCGTAAGTCTCGGCCAGGGTGCGCACATCGGTCGTGCTGACGGCGTCGATCTTGGCGATGGTCTCCTCAAGCGAGGGTACCTTGCCCCAGATCTGAACCAGACGAGCCAGACGTTCGGCACGGTTTGACGGGCTTTCGAGCCCCATCAACATGCCAGCTTTCATCTGGGCCCGCGCGCGGGCAATTTCATGATCGCTCAGATCATGGGTCGCGCGCTTCAGCTCATCAATAGTCACCTGCGCCAGTTCAGCAACCTGTTCGCCGGACGTGCCCGCATAGATCGTCAAGGCACCGGTATCGGCATAAGATCCAGCCTGCGCAAAGATCGTGTAGCACAGCCCGCGGTTTTCACGGATTTCCTGGAACAGGCGGCTCGACATGCCGCCGCCCATAGCACTGGCATAGATCTGCGCGGTATAGATTGCATCATCGCGGTAGCCCGGGCTTTCCAGCGCCAGAGCAAAATGCGCCTGTTCCAGCGACTTGGTATTGCGCACCTCGCCCCCGTGAAACAACGCCGCGTCGCTGATAAGGTCCGATTTCGGCTTCATATGGCCAAAGAGCTTTTCGGCAAGCTTCACGATCTCATCATGATCAACACCACCAGCGGCAGAGAGGATCATCTGGGACGGGCCATAATGTTCGCCAATAAAGTTCTGCAGGTCTTCTTGGCCAAAGGCGCGCACACGCTCGGACGGGCCGAGGATCGTGCGACCAATGGGCTGACCGGGATAACATTGCTCTTGCAGCCAATCAAAGATCACATCGTCCGGCGTGTCCAGCGATTGGCCGATTTCCTGCAGGATCACGTTCCGCTCCACCTCGATTTCATGTGAATCAAGGGTAGAGTTCTGCAGGATATCGGCGATCACTTCCATCGCCAGACTGGTGTCGTCTTTCAAAACCCGCGCGTAATAGGCCGTTACTTCGCGACTGGTGTAGGCGTTGATATAGCCGCCCACGTCTTCGATCGCTTCGGCAATTTGCAAGGCGCTGCGCGATGTTGTGCCTTTGAAGGCCATATGTTCCAGAAAATGCGCAATGCCGTTCTGTTCCAGACGTTCATTGCGCGCTCCGGCACCGACCCAGACACCGATAGCTGCGGACTGCAGCCCCGGCATATGTTCCGTTACGATCCGAAAACCATTGGAGAGTTCGTGTTGTTGAACCGTTACTGGGCTGTTCACTGGGCGATTGTCTTTCTGATATGATCTTCAAGTACACCCAGATCATTTGCGATGCGGGTCAAACGTTCCGATCTTTCATATAGATCTGACATGCGTGTGGGAAGAGGCGGATGCACGTCGCTTGCTTTCTCGACCGCGGTAGGGAATTTTGCCGGGTGTGCTGTTGCCAAAGTGATCATGGGCACATCTGGTTTGCGATGTTCTTGCGCCACTTTCACGCCAACTGCGCCATGGGGGCACAACAGTTCGCCCGAGGCGGCATATTCTGCTTTGATCGTGGCCAATGTCTCTTCTTCCGAGGCGCGACCGGACACAAATGTATCCGCCAAAAACTGCATGGCGCCCTGGCTGACATCAAAGCCACCAGACTTCAACTCATCCATCAGCTGGGCAACGGCCTTGCCGTCCTGCCCATAGGCATAAAACAGCGCGCGCTCAAAGTTGGAGGAGACCTGAATATCCATCGAAGGAGAGATCGAGGGGATGGTCTCCCCTTTGTAATACCCTTTGCCGGACAGGCAGCGGTGCAGAATGTCGTTCTGGTTTGTGGCGACCACCAGCTGATCAATTGGCAGCCCCATCTGTTTGGCAATGAAACCCGCAAAAACGTCGCCAAAATTGCCGGTTGGTACCGTGAACGAGACCTTGCGATGTGGCGCACCCAGCGA
Source organism: uncultured Paracoccaceae bacterium (assembly GCA_947497985.1). Lineage (GTDB taxonomy): Bacteria > Pseudomonadota > Alphaproteobacteria > Rhodobacterales > Rhodobacteraceae > Epibacterium. The sequence continues at coordinate 140,430 of CANMIX010000005.1, read as the reverse complement.
TGCGGCGGCGGTGATGTAATAGACCACCTGCGCCAGAACACGGGCAAAGTTGATTGAATTCACACCGGCCAGTTTGACGCCGTCACGGAACTCAAAATCGTTGAACATGTCTTTCAGGCGCGCCTGACAATCGTCAAAGTCACCATCTACGGCCAGCGCATGTACGTTTGCAGCAGTTGGTGTGGTCATCTGGCGGCGCTGCACCTCAGAGACACGACCATGGGGGTACATGATAAAGACGTTCACCGCTTCTAGGCCTGCAAAGGCCTCCATCGCGGCGGATCCGGTATCGCCCGAGGTTGCCCCCACAATGGTCACGCTTTCGCCGCGCCGTTTCAGGGCAACTTCGAACAGTTGGCCAATCAGCTGCATGGCAAAATCTTTGAACGCCAGGGTCGGGCCGTGGAACAGTTCCAGCAGGAAGTGATTGCTGTCCAGCTGTTTCAGCGGCGCGCGGGCCACATGGCCAAAGCCCGCGTAGGCGCGGGCGATAATGTCGCGAAACTCCTGATCGGTGAAACAGTCCCCAACAAAGGGGCGCATGACACGATATGCGACCTCTTCATAAGGCAGACCAGACAGCGCTGCGATGTCATCGGCGCTCAAGGTTGGGATCTCGGCCGGGACATACAGGCCGCCGTCACGCGCAAGGCCGGTCAACATGGCCTCTTCAAACGTCAGCTCGGGGGCTTGGCCGCGGGTGGAGATATATTTCATCAGTTCGAACCTTTAGGTTGGGTGCCAGCGCGGCGCAGGAAGTGGACGGTCATGCCGCCCCAGATCGCCGCCAAGGAAAACCAGGTGATGGTATATTGCAAATGGTTGTTGGGAATACCAGCGGTAGTGATCGGCATCGGTGTCAGGGCGGCGTCGCCCGGTGAAGTGTCGCGCACAACCAACAAAATGGGGCGGGCGTCCAGTTCGGCCGACAGCACCGCAACATCGCGCGCGTACCACACGTTTCCGGTACGATCGGGATCGGGGATGAAACTGTCGCTTTCGTCGGGCCAATGAAGGTTGCCGACCAATGTCGCCTCTCCCAATTGGCGGGTGTTTTGTTTGTCTGAGGCCGGAATGAAACCGCGATCCACCAGGATGCGCCCGTGTGTTTCGACCTCGAACGGAGCAATGACGCGATAACCAGCCCCCTGCCCTTTGAGGGTGGTCCAGACGTGGATCTCGCCTGGTTGCAACACGCCTTGGGCTTTGACCGCACGGTATTTATCTTTGTCGGGGCTGATCCGATCCGGAAGCGAGACAGGTGCTGCGTCGATGTTGGCCTCAATCTCAGCCAAAATTGCGGTCTTCCAGCTCAATCGTTTGAGCTGCCACGTGCCGAGGCTTAGCAGGATCGCACATCCAATCCCCCCCACAATGGCCAGAAACCAAAACGCTCGCATTGTCCTCATCTTTCCAACGTCAAAGGCGCGCAAGGTCCATGCCTCACGCGCCTTTGGGTGATAATTCGGCTTTGCGGCATTTAAAACCACAAAGATGTATCCATTACACTTTGTGCAAGACTGCGACCTTAGAGGCCGGAAGTCCCCCAGATGTAGACGGCGACAAACAGGAAGAGCCAGACAACATCAACAAAGTGCCAATACCAAGCTGCGGCCTCAAAACCGACGTGCTGTTCTGGGGTAAAGTCCCCTTTCATTGCACGGATCAGGCAGACCGTCAGGAAGGCGGTACCAATCAGGACGTGGAAGCCGTGGAAGCCAGTGGCCATGAAGAAGTTCGAGTAGAACTCATCGCCACCAAATTCCCACTCTTCGTGCAGGATCAGTTCAGCGTATTCGTAGCCTTGCAGGAAGGTAAAGAAAACGCCCAGTGCGATGCCGATCGACAGGCCCTGGATCAGCGCCTTGCGGTCGTTGTTGTGCACAAGCGCGTGGTGCGCCCAGGTCACCGCACAGCCCGACAACAGCAAAACCAGCGTGTTGATCAGCGGCAGGTGGAATGGATCGACCGCGTGGATCGCAGGTGCGACGTATTCCGCGCCGACGTAGCTTTCCATCGGGTAGATCGCATGTTTGAAGAAGGACCAGAACCACGCAACAAAGAACATGACTTCGGACATGACAAACAGGATGAAGCCATAGCGCAGGCCGATACGGACAACGTTGGTGTGATCCCCTTGGCGGGATTCAATCACCACTTCGCGCCACCAGCCGTACATGGTGTAGAGAACCAACACAAAGCCGACCCAGAAGGCCGCCGATGTGATGCCCTGCATCCAAAGCACCGCGCCAAACAGCATGATGAACGCACCGACCGAGGCCACCAAGGGCCAGATGGACGGTGGTAGAATATGATAATCGTGATTTTTAGCGTGCGCCATTTAAGTGTCCCTCACCTAGCGACCGAGTTCTTGTTTTCATCTGCGCCGACCTCTAGAGCCGCGTACCCTTCGGGCAGATCGCTCTCATAGAACGTGTACGATAAGGTTATCGTATGCACGTATTTCGCATCGGGATCCTCGACTATTTCGGGATCCACAAAGAAGGTTACGGGCATTTGCACCCGCTCCCCTGGTTGCAATATCTGTTCGTCAAAACAGAAACAGGCAATCTTGTCGAAATATCCACCGGCCGAATAAGGCGTCACGTTAAAGGACGCCATGCCCGCAATGGGCCGGTCAGTGGGGTTATAGGCCTCGTAAAAGGCCAATCCGGTTTCACCGATCTTGAGCTCCATCTGGCGTGCGACGGGTTTAAACTCCCATGGCATGCCGCGCTCTTTGGAGGCGTCAAAACGCACGGTGATCGTCTGGTCCAAAATGGTGTCTGAGCCTGCTTCGGCGACACCGGTCACACCACCAAAGCCCGTGACCCGGCAAAACCAGTCGTAAAACGGAACTGATGCCCAGGCGAGCCCGCCCATCAGACACACAACACCAACCAGTTGCAGCACAGTTTTTTGTTGTGCGTTTACGGCCATCAGTTGGTCCCCTGTGACAGCTCGGACGGGAAGTTGAACCCGTTGGATGTCACTTTGACCATGGTCAGGGCCAGGACCAGCACGACAAAGCCACCCAGAACCAGCCCGAGGCCGATGTTGCGACCTTTGCGGCGGCTGTGCAGTTCATGTTCTTTATTCAGAGCCATGTTTTACCAGCCTCCCAGACCAAAGGGTTTCAACAGCGATTCTACGAGAATCGCACCAAAATGCAGGAAGAGATATAGCAGCGAAAGTTTGAAGAAGCTGCGTTCAACCTTGAAGTTATCCACCTCACTCGCGTCTTCATCTCGGCGCCAGATCCGCACCGCACCAATCAGGAACAATGCGTTCAGCACAACAGCCACCGCCATGTAAACGGGACCACCAATGCTGGTGAAGCCCGTGCCGATGGCAAGGATTGCGAGCAGAACAGTATAGGCAAGGATGTGTACCCGCGTGGCGCGTCGGCCGTGGGTCACGGTCAACATCGGCACGCCCGCATCGTCGTAATCATTGCGCATGAACAGCGCCAGCGCCCAGAAATGCGGCGGAGTCCACATGAAGGTCAGCGCAAACATCAACCAAGGCTCCAGCGACATGGAGCCCGTTGCTGCGATCCAGCCGATCACCGGCGGGAAAGCCCCGGCGGCACCACCGATGACGATGTTCTGCGGCGTCGAGCGTTTCAGCCACATGGTATAGATCACCACGTAGAAGAAGATGGTGAAGGCCAGGAACGCACCAGCAAAGATATTGGTCGCCAACGCAAGCATAATGACCGACAGGCCCGACAAGGCGATGCCAAATGTCATGGCCTCTGGGGCTGTGATCTTACCTGCGGGGATCGGACGTTTCTTGGTGCGTTTCATGATGCGGTCGATGTCCGCATCCCACCACATGTTCAGCGCGCCTGAGGCACCGCCGCCAATTGCGATGAACAAAATGGCGCAAAAGCCGACAACAGGGTGCACCGAAACAGGCGCGGCCAACAGGCCCACAAGGGCCGTGAACACAACCAACGACATCACGCGCGGCTTCAGCAGGGCGAAGTAATCACCAAAGCTGGCCTCGTCCTCATACACGGTGCTGGCGTGAAGGCTTGCGTCTGTCATAGTCCTCGGGTCTTTCGTCTACACAACAGGGCCGATAGCGGCCCTGCTTATGTTACTCCGTCTGCGCCGCTCCCATTTGGGGCGCGACGCGCTGTGCGGTTCGGCCAGTTGGCTTACTTGGCTGCGACTTCATATGTTTGGGGCAGGCCCGCGTATTCGTCGATCGCACCATTCAGCCAGGCTTCATAGGCTTCTTCGCTGACGACCTTCACAGTGATCGGCATATAGGCGTGGTCCTTACCGCACAGCTCGGAACACTGGCCAAAATAGATACCTTCGCGTTCAGCTTTGAACCAGAGTTCAGCCAGACGGCCAGGAACCGCGTCCTGTTTCACACCAAAAGCTGGGATGGTCCAAGAGTGGATCACGTCCGCGCCGGTCACCTGCATCACGACAGTCTTGTTCACGGGAACAACAACCGCGGTGTCTGTTGCCAGCAGATACTCATCCGCCGCATAACCGTTCTCTTCCAGCTCGTCTTTCGCCAGCATGAAGCTTTCGAATTCGAAGGCGTGGTCCACATATTCGTAACCCCAGTACCACTGGTAGCCGGTGACTTTGATGGTCAGGTCAGCCTTTGGGATCACTTGCTGGCTTTTTAGTTCCGGCAGGCTGAAGGCACCGATAAAGACAAGAACAAGAATCGGGATCACGGTCCATGCGATCTCAATCGGAGTGTGATGGCTAAAGTTCGACGGGTTTGGATTGGCTTTGCGGTTAAAGCGCACGATGGCCCAGACCAGCAGTCCGGCCACGAAAACGCAGACGATTGTGATGATGATCAAAATCATCGCATCAAGTTTCTGAAGCCCCTCGGCCAATTGAGTGGCCGGTGGCTGGAACCCGAGCCCGCCATCGACGGGTTTGCCAACGGTCTCCAGAGCCTCCTGAGCCATGGCGGGAACAGTCAAAAGGCCAGAAAAAAGGCCCCCTAGCATCAAAGCATTCTTCATTACGCTGTCCTGATCGTTTGATCGCATCTATTGTCGAGGCGGGTCATAGCAGAATTCCTCCCGAATCCGCAAACTGCCTCTAACCTATTGTCTTTGATCCTGATCAAAATCATATTCCTCAGCACAGTTAAAGAGAAATGCTCGCGGCAAACCGTCGCTTTTCTTGATTTATATCAATAAACCCGAGGACCCTGATGGACCATTCCGACTTTCGTCCCTTTGAAACCAGCCTCCCCGAAACTGAGGCTCTGGCGGTTTTGAAAACCGCGCTCGACGGGGCGCAAGATGGTGAAATCTTTGCAGAAAGACGCAAATCCGAGTCGCTGGTCTTTGATGACGGGCGCCTGCGTTCAGCCAATTACGATGCCTCCGAAGGCTTTGGCCTGCGTGCGATCAACGAAGATGTTGCAGGCTACGCACACTCTACAGATTTGTCGGTTGCTTCACTGAAGCGTGCTGCAGATACAGCACGGCTGGCGGTCGGTGACGGAGGCGGCACCTGGGCTGATGCGCCAAAACCCACGAATACGCGGCTCTATTCCGAGACCGATCCGATCAGCGCCCTGCCCTTTCCCGTCAAAGTCGAGACATTGCGCGAAATTGACGCATACGCCCGCGATCTGGATCCGCGGGTGGTACAAGTGACCGCGTCTCTGGCTGCTTCGCTACAAGAGATTGAGATCCTGCGCCCCGATGGCGTGCGCATTCGCGATGTGCGTCCGATGACCCGGCTGAACGTCTCTTTGATCGTCGAAGAAAACGGCCGCCGTGAAAGCGGATCCGCAGGCGGTGGTGGTCGCGTTGGCCTGGATGGGTTGGTCGACCCCAAGGATTGGCAGGGCAAGGTGCAAGAATCCCTGCGCATTGCCTTGGTCAATCTGACGGCGATCCCGGCACCCGCGGGTGAGATGGAAGTTGTGCTTGGCCCCGGCTGGCCCGGCATCCTGCTGCACGAAGCGATCGGTCATGGGCTGGAAGGCGATTTCAACCGTAAAGGGTCGTCCGCATTTGCAGGTCTGATGGGCGAACGCATTGCCGCCCCTGGCGTGACCGTTCTGGATGATGGCACCATCCCCGACAGACGCGGCTCTATCACCGTGGATGACGAGGGCACGCCAAGTCAGAAGAACACGTTGATCGAAGACGGTATCTTGGTCGGTTTCATGCAAGACCGCCAAAACGCGCGCCTGATGGGGGTTGAGCCCACAGGGAACGGACGCCGTCAAAGCTATGCCCATGCGCCGATGCCGCGCATGACCAATACTTATATGCTGGGCGGCACAGCCGATCCTGATGATCTGGTAAAAGAGATGAAAGACGGCATCTGGGCCGTTGGCTTTGGCGGTGGTCAGGTTGATATCACCAACGGCAAGTTCGTCTTTAGCTGTACCGAGGCTTATCGGGTCAAAAACGGACGCATTGGCGACGCGGTTAAAGGCGCGACATTAATTGGTGATGGGGCGACCGCGCTCAAACAAATCCGTGCGCTTGGCAATGACATGGCGCTCGATCCCGGCATGGGCAATTGCGGCAAAGCGGGCCAATGGGTGCCCGTCGGCGTAGGCCAGCCCAGCGTTCTGATGGACGGGTTGACCGTGGGCGGCTCTGCCACTTAAGCGCGTTCTATTAACCACGCTCAAGCTCAGACACCAAAGGGCGACGCTGAAATATGCGTCGGCCTTTGCATTTGAACACTTGCCGTACCCCCTTAAAACACTGGGGATACGGCAGGTTTCCCATCGTAAAATCGATTCATAACCTTTTTCAGAAAAAACAACGAAAAAGCGATCTACGTTCACCTGCTGTTAACCTCCCCAAACGTATTCATGATAGTGCAACAGGGCGGAGCCTAGGATGATCGAAGGAAACATTTCTTCCACTCACCCCCCACTCCCACCCACCACGGAAGATACCCGATTTTCCTGGCTTCGTCTGTTGCGCTCCCGGCGTGTAGGTCCGGTGACTTTTCACCGCCTAATTAACACATACGGTTCAGCGCAGAATGCGCTGGAAGCGTTGCCAAAAATGGCGCGCGATGCTGGTGTCAAAGGCTATGAAATATGCCCAGCCAGCAAGGTGACCGCCGAAATGGATGCCGCAAAAGCCGCCAAAGCGCGGCTTTTGTGCTTTGGCGATCCGGACTATCCCGCGCATTTAAATGATCTGCCAGACGCTCCCCCAATTTTATGGGCGATTGGTGATCTGTCGCTGTTACAACGCCCGACTTTGGCACTGGTGGGCGCGCGCAATGCGTCATCTCTTGGGCTGCGAATGGCGCGTGCACTGGCACGCGATCTTGGCGAAGCGGGCTATGTTATTGCATCCGGTCTTGCCCGTGGCATCGACACCGCCGCCCATGAGGCCGCGCTGGACCACGGCACCGTCGCCGTTATGGCAGGTGGAGTGGACGTTATTTATCCGACTGAGAACACCAAACTGGCCAACGAAATTGCGGCCCAAGGTCTGCGCCTGTCAGAACAGCCGATGGGACTGGCCCCGATGGCGCGCCATTTCCCAAAGCGCAACCGGATCATCGCAGGCCTTGCCCACGCCCTTGTGGTGGTTGAGGCCGCCACCCGTTCAGGCAGCCTGATCACGGCTCGCGATGCGCTGGATCTGGGGCGTGAAGTCATGGCCGTTCCGGGGCACCCTTTTGACGCGCGTGCGGCGGGTTGTAATCTGTTAATCCGGGATGGTGCGCAACTTATCCGTGGCGCACGCGACGTGCTAGAGGCGCTGCCCCCAGATCGCGTGCTCATGTCCAAGCCTGCGCTGGCGGATCTGCCGCCTCCGCCCCCAGAACAACGAAATTTGCGCGAAACGGCCGCGATTCACCAAGAGATTCTCCAACGATTGGGGCCATCACCAACAGCCGAAGATCAATTAATTCGCGAAATAGCTGCCCCTGCGCGAGATGTCGCACCCGCCTTAACCGAACTGGAAATGAAGGGCGATGTGGATCGCCAACCCGGCGGTTTGATCTGTCTGAAGTTCGATAAATCCTAAACATGCCCAAGGGATTGCCCATTGCCTGCCCCGATGTCGGCGTAAATCTGCACCACCCGGCGCTTGCATGCAAAAAAGCCTTCCTTTCCGCTTGCACCACGATTGACCGCGGCAACGAATTGATGCAGTCGGATTGACATTCAGCCCTTGCGCACCACACTTTGCCCGGCCATAGAACGCGCCGAATACGTCCGAAGAGGTCTTTAATTTATGCCAGTTGTCGTCGTCGAATCACCGGCCAAAGCAAAAACAATCAACAAATACCTTGGCTCCGATTACACGGTCTTGGCATCCTATGGACACGTGAGGGACCTGCCGGCCAAGAACGGCTCGGTGGATCCGGACGAAGAATTTGCGATGACCTGGGAGATCGGGACCGACAGCCGTAAACACGTCAAAGCCATCGCCGATGCGCTGAAGACCGATGACGAACTGATCCTCGCAACTGACCCCGATCGCGAAGGGGAAGCCATCAGCTGGCACTTGCAGGAAGCACTTACCAAACGCCGCTCGATCAAGAAATCCACCAGCGTCAGCCGGGTGACATTTAACGCGATCACCAAAGAAGCGGTGACCGAAGCCATGAAGAACCCGCGCCAGGTGGATATGCCTCTGGTCGAGGCCTATCTGGCGCGCCGCGCGTTGGACTACCTTGTGGGCTTTAACCTCTCCCCCGTGTTGTGGCGCAAACTGCCCGGCGCACGGTCTGCGGGACGGGTGCAGTCGGTCTGCCTGCGTTTGATCGTCGAACGCGAGATGGAGATCGAGGCGTTCAATCCACGTGAATACTGGTCCGTAAAGGCCCAGATGGCGACGCCCCGTGGCCAGAATTTTGAAGCTCGCCTGACTGTTTTGGGCGGCGACAAGCTGGATAAATTCGACCTTGCCAATTCCACAGCTGCAGAACTGGCGGTTCAGGCAGTTGAAGCGCGTGATTTCACCGCCCGCTCGGTTGAGGCAAAACCTGCGTCGCGCAACCCGTCTGCGCCGTTCATGACCTCGACCCTGCAGCAGGAAGCCAGCCGTAAATTTGGTATGGGTGCGCGCCAGTGTATGAACACGGCGCAACGCCTGTATGAAGCCGGTCTGATCACCTATATGCGAACGGATGGTATCGACATGGCACCCGAGGCCGTGACCGAGGCCCGTGGTGAGATCGAAAAACGCTATGGCGCGGAATATGTCCCATCTGAGCCGCGCATCTATAAGAACAAGGCCAAAAACGCGCAGGAAGCGCACGAATGTATCCGCCCGACCGACATGAGCCGCGATGCGGCCTCGCTGAAAGTCTCCGAGGATGACCAGCGCAAGCTATACGACCTGATCTGGAAACGGACCCTCGCCTGTCAGATGGCAGGTGCCCGCCTGGAACGTACCACCGTCGATATCGCGTCGGCGGATGCGCAGGTTGTGTTGCGCGCCACCGGTCAGGTGATGCTGTTTGACGGCTTTATGCGGGTCTACGAGGAAGGTCGCGATGATGTCGTGACGGATGATGACGACAAGCGTTTGCCGCAAATCATGCAGGGTGAAGCGATCAAATTCGCAGGCTCCTTGCAGGCTGATTTCGACAAAGCAGGTGGTGATGCGGCTGTTCTGGCCACGAATTCATCCGTGCTAGCCCTGCAACACCACACCATGCCCCCGCCCCGCTACACTGAGGCGACGCTCGTCAAACGGATGGAAGAGCTGGGTATTGGCCGCCCGTCGACCTATGCGTCCGTGATCACCACGATCCAAGACCGCGATTACGTCCGCAAAGACAAAAACCGCCTGTTCCCAGAGGACAAAGGCCGGATTGTTACGATCTTTTTGCTGAACTTCTTCCGCAAATATGTGGGCTACACATTTACGGCGGAACTGGAAGACCAACTGGATGATGTCTCGGCCGGGGATCACGATTACAAAGACGTCCTGGGCCAATTCTGGCGCGACTTTTCGGCGGCGATTTCTGAGACATCCGATTTGCGGATCTCCGAAGTGCTGGATGTTTTGGACGACGCGCTTGCTCCGCAGCTTTATCCGCCACGCGAAGATGGCACCGATCCCCGTGCCTGCCCGAAATGTGGTGCCGGTCAGTTGCACCTGAAATCGTCGCGCACCGGCGGGTTCGTCGGCTGTGGCAACTATCCGGAATGTAACTACACTCGCCCGATTTCCGGCGAAGGCGCCGAAGGCTATGAACGCATCCTCGGTACCGATGACGGTGATGAGATCCACCTGAAATCCGGTCGTTTTGGCCCTTACGTGCAGCGCGGTGAGCCCACGCCCGAGAACAAAAAGCCACCGCGGTCGTCGCTGCCCAAACAGAACAAAGACTATCTGCCGGGTTGGGGGCCCAACGACATCACGCTGGAACAGGCCGTCACCCTGCTGACCCTGCCGCGTGAGATCGGCAAACACCCAGACGGCGGTGTTGTTGCGTCGAACTTGGGTCGTTTTGGCCCCTATTTGATGCACCAGCTGCCGGATGAGGAAAAACCGGTCTACGTAAACCTCAAAGAAACGATGGATGTCTTTGAGATCGGCATGAACCTTGCCACCGAAATGATCGCGGAGAAACGCGCCAATCCGGGTCGTGGACGCCGCGCAGCAGCAAAAGCGCTGAAGGAATTGGGCGAACACCCGGATGGTGGCGGCGCAATCCAGATCATGGACGGGCGCTATGGCCCTTATGTCAAATGGGAGAAGGTCAACGCGACCCTGCCCAAAGACACAGAGCCCAAGGATGTGACCGTTGAAATGGCCGTGGCCCTGATTGCCGAAAAAGCTGGCAAGAAGGCTCCGAAAAAGAAAGCGGCGGCCAAAAAGACAACCACCAAGAAGAAAACCACCGCCAAAAAGACCTCAACCACCGCCAAAAAGGCGGATGCAGAGTAACCAAAAAGGTCGCGCCCCGTCAGTTTAATTCTGGTGGGGCGGCCAAACCGTTACAGCCGCTTGGGGCGTGACGCTTTCCACAAGCGCGGGTGCAGCGCCTGCGTAACATCGCACCGCTGCTGCGCGCCGCGTGTCCGCGCGTCGTCTCCACGCACCGGTTGACGCGGCGCGTGTCAGGCAATGCTCCTCCAAGGCCGGGCGGCTTGCGCGGCGCAAACGTTCCACCAGTTTTTCGGCTCTGGCCCCTTCGACACATCGACGTGCGGTATTGGGCTTGCCCTCCTGAAACACCAATGACGGTTGATGTATAAAAAGGTCACGCCGATTGCGTTCCGGCAAGGCGGACAAGGCCATCGGCCCCGGTAGGAAACTTTCGACCAAGGCGCTTTCGGCGAACAAAATCTCATGCGCCCGGGTCATCACATGCCAATAGGTCAGGGCCCGGTGCACGCTGCATTGGCTGATATTTGGCAAACCCAGCAGTTTCTTTGCCGGCACCAAAACCTGCGGCTGATCAAACATTTGCTGCGCAATCTCAGAGGCCACGACAACCCGGTGCTGAGGCGATACATAAAGCGGCCGTTTGGGCCACCCCATCCCCAATGCGCCGGTGCCGATGCGGATTGGCGCCTCCGACGCACCAGACACCACGTGTTGGCATCCCATCCAGACAATTGGCTGCACCCCGTGGTCCAAGGTCTGCACCAGATCGCCAATCTCCAGCTGTTCTACCGGCACTTCACCGCCCACAGCCATCAATCGGGTGCCTTCCAGAAAGCTGGTAACAAAATTGCTGGCCTCAAGATCGGAACACAACCATGCCATCTTATCCTGAGCGAGGTGATCAATGGTGATCGATCGCACCGCTTGGCTCATGACCGGCACGGCATTGCGCCCCGGCGTCAGGAACAACCGCCCCAGGTCATCTTGCAGGACAAACATGCGCGCCTGAACGCGTTCCGCATCGACGGTTTGAATGGTCACGTGGTATTCCAAAGCCCCATCCATCGGATCCTGTTCAGGCTCCGCAATCAGCGGATGGAGCTCATGTGGTGTGTTGGTGGAAAAGAAGCCTTCGTCTGGGCTGAAATCTTCCAGCAACACCGTTTCATGTGATTGAAGCAGCGGCGCAGCCCCGCTGCCATATGTGTTTCCGACTAGTGAAAAGGCTTGCGCCACAGACCAATTACCATCGAACGTGTCCAGCTCGGCATCACTCCCGAGATAGAACGCATCTATCGCGTAGTCAGACATTTTAATCCCCCATGGATCTCATGTCAGTGTCCGGACGAATTCGTAACAAATGGTTAATTTATTGATAATTTATGGCACCCATATATACGTAAAACTACGTATTTTCTGCCAATTTTGGGCAAAAACCGCCGCCCAACCGTTAACGCACGCGAAATAATGATTAAAACCGCGAGCTGTGCGGTGGCCCAGCGTGAATCCGTAGAAATACCCGAATCTCTCAGTATTCTTGACTTTACCCCCCAACGGGCGCGACAACTTGGCCAGATTTTCCGTAGTCGGGAGGACTTCATGAAAAAAGTGTATTCCACCGCCGCCGAAGCCCTTGATGGGCTGCTCAACGACGGCATGTTCATCGCAGCAGGTGGCTTTGGCCTCTGCGGCATTCCAGAACTTCTGCTGGACGCGATCAAAGACGCAGGAACCAAGGATCTGACCTTTGCCTCCAACAACGCGGGCGTTGATGATTTTGGCATCGGCATTCTGCTGCAAACCCGCCAAGTGAAGAAGATGATCTCGTCCTACGTGGGCGAAAACGCAGAATTCATGCGCCAGTATCTGTCGGGTGAATTGGAGCTGGAGTTTAACCCCCAAGGTACGCTGGCGGAACGCATGCGTGCAGGCGGTGCCGGCATCCCCGGATTCTTTACCAAAACCGGCGTGGGCACCGTGATCGCAGAAGGCAAGATGGAGAAGCAATTCCCCACCGGCCCTGATGGCGCCATGGAAGACTACATTATGGAAGAAGGCATCTTTGCCGATATCGCCATTGTGAAAGCCTGGAAAGCAGATGCAACCGGTAACCTGGTGTTCCGCAAGACCGCGCGCAACTTCAACGTACCTGCCGCCACCTGCGGTAAGGTCTGCATCGCCGAGGTCGAAGAGATCGTGCCAACCGGCTCGCTTGACCCGGATGCGATCCACCTGCCCGGCATCTATGTGCACCGCATCATTCAAGGTGACCACGAGAAGCGCATCGAGCAGCGGACCGTACGTGCGAAGGAGAAAGCATAATGCCTTGGGATCGTAATCAAATGGCGGCCCGCGCCGCACAGGAACTGCAAGACGGCTGGTATGTGAACCTTGGCATCGGCATTCCGACGCTGGTGTCCAACTATATTCCCGAAGGCGTCGAAGTGACCTTGCAGTCGGAAAACGGCATGCTGGGCATGGGCCCCTTTCCGATTGACGGTGAAGAGGACGCGGACCTGATCAACGCTGGCAAGCAGACCATCACCGAGCTACCACAAACCGCCTATTTCGATTCAGCGCAGTCGTTTGCGATGATCCGTGGTGGCAAGATTGCGATGGCGATCCTTGGTGCGATGGAAGTGGCCGAAAACGGCGACCTCGCCAACTGGATGATCCCAGGCAAGCTGGTCAAAGGCATGGGCGGCGCGATGGATCTGGTGGCCGGTGTGGGCCGCGTGGTTGTGGTCATGGACCACGCCAACAAACACGGTCAGTCCAAGCTGCTGAAGGAATGCACGCTGCCGCTGACCGGTCGCGGCGTGGTTGACCGGATCATCACCAACCTCGGGGTGCTGGACGTTGTTGAGGGCGGCCTGAAGGTTGTCGAACTCGCCGACGGCGTCACTATGGATGAACTGGTTGCATCAACCGAAGCAACGCTGGTCGACTAAACCACTCGTGTTCTGATCGAACAAACAAAGGGCCGCGTTTCAAGCGCGGCCCTTTTTCATCCTTAGTATCAAAGACCGCAGCCCATCAGTCGATCAGCGCATCCGTTCGATGACCGGCACGATCGTGATGGATCGGCAACGTCCGACCATAAAGCTGACGTGTGCGTTCTACGCTGCCGACCATTCCGGGCGCCTCTACATAGGAAAAGATCGCCACGTAACGGGGCGTATTGCCCTCAAGCGGCGCGACACGATGCAGGGAATACCGCCCTCGGAAAAGCTGTAGATCGCCAGGTTCCAATTCCAGCGACACAACTTTGTCTGACGTCCCGTTGAGCACATCAGAGACCTCTGCGAAATTTTCATCCTCGCTGCTGCGTATCATCGGCGCATATTCAAACGCGCCCCCACGCTCTGCATTTTGCAGCGCAAGGGTGACTGTGAAATTGTTGGTGTCAAAATGCCATGGAAACCCGTTCCCGGCATCCGCGGCATTCACGATGACGTCCGCCAGCGGGTCGGCATAGCGAAAGAAACGCTCTGCGGGTTCATCCAAACATGCGCGAATAAAATCATCGAACCCAGCGCTATCAAAAATTGTGCGCAAGCTGCCGCTGGGGGCAAAATTATCCGCCGGAATAAAAGCGTTTGATCTGTCAAAAAACTGCCGTCTGGGGTCATCATCCGGCAACGATGGATCATCAGCCGTGAAATAGGCGTTAGTGCGTGAAAAACTATGGTGGCCTTTGCCCGCCACAGCATCTGCTTCGGCAACCGACGCCGCGATGCCTTCGGCGGAGAGGAACCCTTTCAGAACAGCACACCCTTGCTCCTTAAGGTGAGCTTGAACATCCGATACAATCGCATCGCGTTGCGCGCCCGGTGTTGCGATCGGATATTTATCGTAGTCGATGAAGTTATTTGCCAGCGAAACCATCTGATGCATGCTCCCAAAGTTGCGACCTTACAAGGATGCTCACCAGCGAATACATGCGCTATCGGAATTGCGACGACGCCAATGTCGGTTTCTGGCACTTTATGGCTGTGCATCCGCACTGCACCTTTCGGATGGCGCGGCTCGTGACTGTTCGTCGCTGCGTGATACCTCGTTACGGGCGTCCCTGACACTCACCCCGGGCTGGACGACATGTCCTACACCTAGTTGTCCGCTGTTATTGATGACGCTTTAGAAGCGGCGCTTCAACGCCAGTTGTGTCACTTCAAAACATGGAACACGCAGCCATCTGACAGCAATTCGGGTGGTGTCTTGCATAGGCCTCGCGCCACCTGGAACGCGGCTAGCACTTTGGGCACGTAGTCACGGGTCTCCGCAAAGGGCGGCACGCCCTCATGGTCACGCACAGCCCCTGCCCCGGCGTTGTAACCCGCAAGGACCAGAATCGGGTCGCCATCAAACCGCTCCATCAGCCAATCCAGATACTTCACACCCCCAGCAATATTCTGGGCTGCATCGAACGGGTCTGTGACCCCAAAACGATCCGCCGTGTCCGGGGTGAGTTGCATCAAACCTTGGGCACCGGCCGCGCTTGTCACATCGGCGCGCCCTGCGCTTTCTACAGAAATCACTGCCAGGGCCAGCGCCGGCGAGACGCGCGTATTGACGGTCTCCAGCAGGATCGGCACGCCGTGCGCGGCGGCAATATCCTGCAAACTTTGCAATCGCGGCGCAGCGAGGCCGGGCTGTTTGCTGACCTGAGACAGCGCAAGGCCCAGTCGGCCGGGACCGCTATCTTCCAACTTGGGTGAAATGGCTTGCCAGAAATCCCCAAAACGCGTCCGAGCAGGCTCACCGGACTGAACCGCACCTGACACAGGGGGCGGCGCAGGCGCCGTCGGTTCGATCTGTATCGTGATCCGTTTTTGTGCCCCGGGCCTGGGCGGTTTCACAGACTTGGACTGAAATTCAGGAAAAGGCGTTGGGGTTTTGCGGATAGGTTGCGACTCGGCACCCTCTGCTGAGCCCACATTTACACCTGACGCCGCGTCCTCTTGCGCCCAAAGGGGAGATGCAAGCAAACCCCCAAGGGCCAAACACCGTAAAAGAAACATAAGCTCGCTCGGATTGCCGTTGATTTTAGTAAATTTTTTACCAATCCCGCGCAAAGTGCCAGTTAAACCCGGTGAAATCGGGCATTTCCGCCATATTTGCTTGCGACTGCCGCATCTGAGCCACGTCACTCAATATTTGGTTACTTTTTATTCCATTTACTTTCAGTGACTTAATCAATTTCCTGCTGAAAAGTTAAAATTGGGCATGTCCTTCCGGGTTCTGGCCCAAATCCTGCCATTCTCCGCTGGCTATATATGCCCATACCGCGACGGACAGGGGACACGCTGGTGAGAGAGCAAACCCCCAGCACGCTTCGGAGCGGTCGTGTTACACCTTAATGAGATCCTTTGGAGGGACTTACCATGATCAAATTCTTCAAAAACTTCCGCAAAGACGAATCCGGTGCTGTGACTGTTGACTGGGTTGTTCTGACCGCCGCTGTTGCTGCTCTGGCAGGCGTTGTTTACACCGGCATCTCCGGTTCGACCTCAACTCTGGTTGGCAACACCGGTGACTATTTGACCACCACAGGTACAAACCTGGGTACCGCTGGTGCGATCCCTGCCGCCGCAGCGACCACAACACCTTAATCCTCGGATGAAGTTTCACAAGGTTCTCAGAACCTTGGTCGTTTGAAAACGGTGGCCGCGTCAGAGATTTCGCTCATATAGCAGAACGACGCGGCCGCCTTCCCATCGTAAGCGTGAGGGGAAGACATGAAAAACATGATTTTTAGATTTCGCAATAGCGAATACGGCGCGGTAACGGTGGATTGGGTTGTGCTCACTGCCGTTATTTTGGCCGCAGTGATTTTATTGACAGTGCCGCTGCAGAACGCCGCGACTGGCGTGCTTACGGCGGTGTCTGAATACATGAACTCAACTGGGACCAATCTTGGCGCACGCAATTCTGCGATCGAATAAGCCCAGCTCCTTTTGTGGAGATGAAGTATTTCCAGACATCTTGTTGTTACTATGACTTGGCGGACCAAAACTCTGCCTTATCTGTTTTGACCTTGTTGCTGTTTTTCAGTGACCCTAACCCAAGGAGCACCTGATGCGGGCCGTGTTTGGAATAGTTCTTGTCGTTGGTATCGCCCTAGCCGGCGGTGCAGTTATGATGGTCAAAAATCGTATTGCGGCCTATCAAAACGCGCTTGCGCATGAACGTGCAACGCAGGCGCAAATCGTCAAAACAGTTGATGTTTTTGTTGCGGCCCAACCTTTAAAATATGGCGAACGACTGCTCCCTGATGCTGTCAAAGCTGTGCGCTGGCCAGAAGAAAGTCTGCCAGAGGGCGTGTTCCGGACCGCTGAAGACATTTTTCCGCCTGACAGACCAGAGGACAAACGTGTCGTGCTGCGTCAGATGGAAGTCGGGGAGCCAATTCTCGCTGTCAAAGTTACAAAACCTGGTGAAGAGGCCGGGCTGACCTCGCGTTTGGAACGGGGCATGCGTGCCTTTGCCATCAAGGTGGATGTTACCTCTGGTGTGTCTGGCTTCCTTCGTCCGGGTGACCGCGTCGAAGTATATTGGACCGGCAATATGGTGAATTCCCAAGGTAACCGTCAAGGCGAAGTCACGCGCCTGATCCAATCCAATATTGAACTGATTGCAGTCGATCAAACGGCCGGTGATGTCGACGGCGCGCTCATTGCACGAACAGTAACAGTGGCTGTAAAACCGGTACAAGTTGCGGCGCTTGCGCAGGCTCAATCGTCTGGTCGCCTATCCCTTGCGCTTGTTGGTGCCGAAGATGACACGATCGCATCGGTTGTCGAAGTCGACCAGCGGAAACTGTTGGGGGTCGCTGAATACGAAGCCCCAATTGCCGTGACAGAAGAGAAGGTCTGCACGATCCGCAACAGGCGCGGAGCCGAGGTTGTCGAGATCCCGATCCCCTGCACCAACTGATGCGAAAACACGCGAAAATGAAGACCAAAGCCAAAGTCGCCCAAGTTCCGGGCGGCTTTTCTGCGTTAAAATTCCGCGGGTGTTTTTAGATGATTCCACCATCAATAAATCACCCTAAACTTCTTTTATTTCAACAAATTAACCAAAAAACATAAACCACGATCTTTGGCTCGATTCTCATTGCTGTTGCTCTGGCTCAACACACAAATAACTGCACACAATGATTCTTGCATTAAAAACGCCTTTCGCGCAGACTGTTGTGAAAGACGGGCAAAAAGACCCGAACCATAGAGGCGTGATCGGAAAGGCAGGTCACATGTCATTTAGACGTAGTATTGCAGCGGCCCTGGCTGGGGTTGCTTTCTTTTGCTTGCCGCTGGCGCATAGCGCTTCGGCAAATGGCGTGCGTGTCGTACGCCAAGGTGTGACAACCACGCTAGACGTTCCGATGAACCGGGCGGTGGTTGTCGAAAGCGATAACCCGTTTGCAGAGATTACCATCGCAAACCCAAGCATCGCGGATATTTCTTCGCTGTCAGATCGCTCGATCTATGTTCTGGGTAAAACCCCGGGGCTGACGACGCTAACCCTGTTGGACGCATCTGGTCAATTGATCACCAATGTGGACGTTCGGGTCGCAGCAGACGTAAGTGAATTCAAAGAACGTCTGCGTCAGATCCTTCCCGGCGAAAAGATTGAAGTCCGCACGGCCAATGATGGCGTGGTGCTGTCTGGCACGGTCTCCAGCGCCGCCAAACTGCAACGCGCTTTGGACCTTGCTGAACGTTATGCTCCGGAACGCGTCTCCAATCTGATGTCCGTCGGCGGTGTCCAACAGGTGATGCTGCAGGTTCGTTTCGCGGAAATGCAACGTGCCGTGTCCAAGCAGCTGAACTCATCTTTGATTGGCGTAGACGCGAACGGAAACCTGGGAACAGGGACATATATTGTCGGAGACAATTTCCAAAGTGTTCTGGACGGTGATGGGGTCACGCTATCAAACGGCAGCGCCGGTGCGTTCTCATTTGGGTTTGGTATCGGCTCCGCACAACTCGCTGTTTTGCTGGAGGCTTTGGAGACAAAAGGCGTTGTACGCACGCTGGCGGAACCCAACCTGACTGCCCTATCGGGGCAAGAAGCGCGCTTCCTTGCCGGTGGGGAAGTTCCAATTCCGGTTGTTGACGAAGACGGTTCAATTGGGGTCGAGCTTGTACCGTTTGGCATCGAGATGGACTTCATTCCGCGGGTTGTCGACGGCGACCTGATCAACTTGGAACTGAAGGCCGCCGTCTCGGAGATCGATCCTGCAAACACAACAACCGTGAACGGTCTGACTGCATTTGGCTTTTCCAAACGTGAAACCAGCACCACGGTTGAATTGCGCGATGGCGAGAGTTTCGCGGTCGCAGGTTTGGTGCAAGATGACTTTGCAGACAACATCGAACAGATCCCGTGGCTCGGCGATATTCCAATCCTTGGCACCTTGTTCCGAAGCACCAGTTTTCAACGCGAACAAACTGAGCTTGTGATCATCGTCAGTGCGCATTTGGTCACACCAACGCGTGGTGATGCCCTGACGCTTCCAACCGATCGGATTGCACCTCCAAGCGAATCGGACCTGTTCTTGCTGGGCAAAGTCACACGCGGCCAAACAGGCGCGGCCGGAGAAGTGGCCAGCCAGGATTTCACCGGCTCTTATGGCTATGTCTTGGATTGATATGAGGACTGCACATATGTTCAAAAAACTGGCCCTCATCCCTCTCCTGATTAGCGTAACGGCTTGCGCCCAAGAAGTTGGCACTAACTACAAGTCCCGCAACACTTTTGGAGCTGCTTTTGAAAACAACTCCGCCGTTCAGCGTGGCGAACGCGATTATGTGATCGAATTGGGCAAACGCTTTGCGCGAGAGATCCCAACGACGATCAATTTCGAGTTCAACAGCGCTCGTCTGGATGGGGCCGCGCGCACTGTCCTTGATCGTCAGGCCGACTGGATCAAACAGTTCCCAGAAGTACGCTTTACGGTATACGGCCACACGGATGCGGTGGGCTCTAACAGCTACAACCGCGCTCTTGGCCAACGCCGAGCCAACGCAACGGTCCGTTACCTGGTCTCCAAAGGCATCAGTCGCCGCAGGTTGGAAGCCGTTGTTTCTTTTGGCGAAACACGCCCAGCCATCGACACACAGGACCGTGATCGTCGAAATCGCAGAACCGTGACAGAGGTAACTGGTTTCCTGAAAAGGCATCAGGAGCTGGACGGGAGATATGCTCAGATCATTTATCGCGACTATGTCGAAAGTGCTGTTGCCACATCAACGTTGACAGAAGCGTCCAGCAATTCGTCGCTCGAATAGAAGCGCTTTCTAACGTCCAACATAAAAGGCACCCTGCGGGGTGCTTTTTTTCGTTTCACTCAATTCTTAAACAATTCCTCACAAATGGGGCTTTTTAGCCCAAATCTCGCCCATATTTTCCATGATCCTTACTCCATGGGGTGAACTGCGTTCGGATGAACCGGACCAGCCAAGTCTGCAGCATAAGCCAGGCACTCCCGTGAAAGAGGACCAAAGGCAATGAGCAGTGGACTGCCGCAACCAGAGACAAGTTCGATCACCGCCTGTACCATCAGCCGGGATGTGCAGAACTTTGACCTGCTGATCGAAGATATGGAGACCGCTCTGGGCGAAGCCTGGGGCGACTTGACCTTTGACGAAGCCATGCCCTTTTTTGCTCAAGAAGATGCACATTCGTTAGAGTTTGTGGCCCTGGCGATGGATGGCGACGACGAAGATGAGCTGGACCGGATGGGCGTCATCATCGAAGCCGCAAAAGCAAAAGACATCAAGGTAATCCTGATCGCCGAGGACGTCACCCCAACCGCGCTGCACACTTTGTTGCGCAAAGGGGCCGATGAATTCATCCCCTACCCTTTGCCCGAAGACGAATTGCAATCCGCAATCGAACGGCTGCGTAGCCAGCCGGCCGCGCCGATCGCCGTAGACGGTCCAACATTGCAGGCCGAGAACCAGCGCGAAGGCGCGGTCATTGCCTGTCACGGGCTCGCCGGTGGTGTTGGCGCCACGACTTTGGCCGTGAACCTCGCGTGGGAAATCGCGGAACGCTGCGAAACGGACACACCGTCAGTTTGCCTTCTCGATCTCGATCTTCAATTCGGTTCGGTTGCCACCTATTTGGACCTGCCCCGGCGCGAGATTGTCGCCGAACTTCTTAGCGATATGGAGACGTTGGACGACGATTCCTTTGGTCAAGCGCTGGTGAACTATGAGGACAAATTACAAGTCTTCACCGCGCCGACCGAGATGTTGCCGCTTGAATTCATGGCGCCTGAGGACATCAAGCAGTTGATCGATATCGCGCGCAAACACTTTGATTTTGTCGTCATCGACCTGCCGAAGTCGCTGGTTCAATGGTCCGAGACCGTCTTGAATATGTCGCACCTCTATTTTGCCCTGATTGAACTTGATATGCGCAGCGCCCAAAATGCGCTTCGGATCAAGCGTTTACTTCAGGCCGAAGACCTGCCCTTTGAAAAACTGAGGTTTGCGTTGAACCGTGCGCCCAAGTTTACGGATCTTGGCGGGAAAAGCCGGGTGAAACGCCTGTCGGAATCGCTGGATATCTCTATCGATATTCAACTGCCAGACGGTGGAAAAACGGTCATGCAATCCTGTGATCACGGTCAGCCACTTGCGCTGTCCACCCCCAAGAACCCGCTTCGCAAAGAAATCGGCAAGCTTGCCCAATCCCTGCACGAGCTTGGCCGGAACGAGGCCGCGGCCGCATGATTATTGTTTAAGGTGACAGATGTTTTCGCGATATAAAAAACAAGCTCCTGCCCAACCGGTCAAAGCCACGCCTAAGGCTGCCGCAGCACCTGCTGCTGCGCCCAAGTCGGCTTCTATGCGCAAACCTGCTCAAGAGAAACAGGCCGCTAAGCCTGCTCCGCAGGATAAGGAACGCAAGCGCAAGGAGCGGCTGGGTCAGATCAAGGTCGAGCTGCATCGCGAGCTGTTGGAAAACCTGAACCTAAGCGCGCTGGAACATGCAAGCGAGCAGGAATTGCGCACCGAGATTTCCGCCATTGCGACGGAGATCCTGTCGGAAAAAGGCGTTGTCCTGAACCGCGAAGACCGCCAGACCCTTAACAAAGAACTCTATGACGAAGTCACCGGCCTCGGCCCCCTGGAAGCCTTGCTACAGGACGACACCGTCAACGATATTCTGGTCAACGGCCCTCAGCAGATCTTTGTTGAACGCGCCGGCAAGCTGGAATTGAGCGACATCACCTTTAAAGACGAACGCCACCTGATGCGGATCATCGATAAGATCGTATCGGCTGTGGGGCGCCGGGTCGATGAATCCAACCCTTATGTGGATGCCCGTTTGCAGGATGGGTCCCGTTTCAACGCCATGGTGCCGCCGATTGCGGTCGATGGCTCGCTGGTGTCGATCCGGAAATTCAAAAAGGACAAGCTGGGCATTGATGACCTGGTGAATTTTGGTGCTTTCACCGAAGAGATGGCCGCCTATTTGCAGGCCGCCGTTGCGACCCGTCTGAACATCATCGTGTCGGGCGGTACCGGCTCCGGTAAAACCACCACGCTCAACGCGCTGTCCTCGTTCATCGACAACGCCGAACGTATCCTGACCATTGAGGATACGGCGGAACTTCAACTCCAGCAGACCCACGTGGGCCGAATGGAAAGCCGCCCGCCCAACGTCGAGGGCAAAGGCGAGGTTTCCCCACGCGACTGTCTGAAAAACGCCCTTCGGATGCGTCCTGACCGGATCATCGTGGGGGAAACCCGCGGCGAGGAAGTGATCGACATGCTGCAGGCGATGAACACTGGCCACGATGGATCAATGACCACGATCCACGCCAACTCGGCCCGTGATGGTGTCTCTCGTCTGGAAAACATGATCGCAATGGCCGGGATCGAAATGCCAATCAAAGCGGTGCGCAGCCAGATTTCGTCGGCGGTGAACGTGATTGTGCAAGCCTCGCGTCTGCAGGATGGTTCACGGCGGATGACCTCCATTACCGAAATTACCGGCATGGAAGGCGATGTGATCTCAATGCAGGAAATCTTCCGCTATCAGCGTGTCGGCCTGACACCAGACAATAAGATCATCGGCCATTTTACAGCCACTGGCGTACGCTCGAACTTTTCGGAACGCTTCCGTCTGTGGGGCTACAATCTGCCTGCGGCTATTTATGAGCCGACGACGATGGAGAGCTTCTGATGCAACTGCCCATCGAACCCATTCTTTATGGCCTTATTTTCCTTGCCGTTTTGGCATTGGTCGAAGGCGTCTATCTGGTTAGTTTTGGCAAATCCATCAGCCTCAACAGCAAGGTGAACCGACGCCTGGACATGCTGGAAAAGGGCGGCAACCGCGAACAAGTGCTGGAACAACTCCGCAAGGAGATGAGCCAGCATATGAATTCGAAGTCGATCCCGTTGTATTCTCTGTTGGCGGAGAAGGCTCAAAAGGCGGCGATCGCGTTCAGCCCCAAGCAGCTGATGCTCATTATGGCGGGCGTCAGCGTTTTGGCGTTTCTGGCCTTGAGCGTTGGCACCCAGACCGGTTTGGAAGTCCGCATCTTAGGGTCGATCATTATCGGCGTTGGCGCGATCTTCTTTTGGGTCAACAACAAAGCCAAGAAGCGCATCGCCAAGATCGAAGAACAGCTGCCTGATGCCGTTGAACTTATGGTGCGGTCCCTGCGCGTGGGGCACCCATTCTCATCCGCGGTTCAGATCGTTGCCAAAGAAGTGGAAGACCCGCTGGCAACTGAATTTGGCATTATCGCCGACGAAAGCGCTTATGGCCGTGATGTCGGCGAAGCGCTAAAAGACATGGCTGAACGTCTTGGTATTCAAGACATGCGCTTCCTGGCTGTTGCGGTAACCATTCAACAGCAATCAGGTGGTAACTTGGCCGAAGTCCTCGAAGGCCTCGCCAAAGTTATCCGCGCCCGGTTCCGTCTGTTCCGTCGTGTAAAAGCCATTACCGCCGAGGCGCAGTGGTCGGGCCGCTTTTTGTCATCATTTCCGTTGGGCGTGCTTGTCATCATTCTGATCAACGATCCGAATTACTATGACGGGGTCATGGATCACCCATGGTTTATCCCGGCCTGTTTCATTGTGGGTGGGATGTTGACCGCCAACCTCTTTGTCATGCGCATGCTGACAAACATCGAAGTCTAAGGGGGCACGCGTGCAGCTTTTGAACTCCATTCAGAATTTTCTGATCCAACGCTTTGGCGAGCTTGGCCCGTTGATAACAATTGGCGGCCTTGGCTTGGTCTGTGTCTTGGTCGCAGCCTACCTGATGCTGAACGAGAAAGAAGACCCGCTCAAAAAGCTGCAGCGCGACATCGCACAGAAGAATCCCAAATCGCAGCGCGAAAGCCTGCGTCAAACCAACCGCAACGAACAGCTGCAGAAATTCGCATCCTTCCTCGAACCTCAGAATGCCGAAGAACTGTCTGCGATGGAGTTAAAACTGCGTCAGGCGGGATATAGCTCCCGTGATGCGGTGCGGATTTTCTTCTTTTCTCAGATGGTTCTGGGGCTCATCGGTCTGTCCTTGGGCTTGGCCTATGTTTATGTGCTGAACGCGGACGTCGAATACACCAGCCAGCAGATGGCAATGCGTATTCTCGGCCCGGGGGCTGCCACCTATTTCCTTCCGAAATACTGGGTGACCCGCCGTGTTGAGGAACGCAAAAAAGAGATCACCAAGGGTTTTCCCGATGCGCTTGATATGATGCTGGTCTGTGTCGAGGCTGGGCAATCCATGGAACAGTCCATCATCCGTGTCTCTGCCGAATTGGAAGCCTCCTACCCTGCCTTGTCCGATGAGTTTCAGATTGTTGCTCAGGAAATGAAAGCCGGTAAAGACAAGGAACGCGTGTTGCGCGACCTGGGGACCCGATGCGGCGTGCAGGACATCGCCTCTTTCACAACCGTTATGATCCAATCCCAAAGCTTTGGTACATCCATCGCCGACGCTCTGCGCGTCTATGCCGGTGAGATGCGCGACAAACGCGTGATGCGCGCCGAAGAGGCCGCCAACAAACTGCCGGTGAAAATGACGCTGGCGACCATGATGCTAACGGTTCCACCGCTGTTGATCATCCTGATTGGCCCGTCGATGGAGAACATCTCGAACCTTGGCTCTGGCCCTCCCAGCTAAAGACCTTTTGGGCGACTGTCCTTTTGACCCGCGCCGCATCTAAACGGCGCGGGTCTTCAATTCTTCGCAAGCACGTTTGCAGTGCGACGCATTTTTGCCTAATCATAAGTAGTATTTCGTCTCCTCCTATATTCGTGCAGGACACATGGCCCGTTTGTTCCCCTGGATCGCGCTTCTTTTGATATCCCTTGTCGCAGCCTGCGCGCGCTCCGACTTTTCTGAGCTTCCAGATAACCCTTGGGCGCCGGGGATCGACTTTCGCAAAGAAGGTGCGGATCCGTTGGACGCAGGTCATCGGCTTATGGCCGCTGGCGAGTATGAGCTTGCCTATGAAAGCTTCACCCGCGCGGCCGTAGACATGGGGTTAACGGCAGAGATCCTGTCGAGCCTTGGCACGGCCAACCTCGGCCTTGGGCGGTTGGGGCAAGCGGAGAAACTGATGCGAGCATCGGTTGAAAAACAGCCCGATTGGCCTGAAAGCCTGAACAACTTGGGCGTCGTTTTGATGGAACGGCAGAAATTCGCCGAAGCCGAGCAATTTTTGCGCCGTGCGGTGGCTTTGGATAATGGCGAAAGTGACGCAATTCTTCAAAATTTGCGTGTGGCCCTCGTAAAACTTGACGCGGCAACGCATAGTGAGCCGCAAGAAGACCAACCATATAATTTGGTGCAGCGCGGTCGGGGCAGTTACCTTCTGCGTAAAACACCATAAGTTTGAGCAGTATAAAGGACGCATCCCATGCGCCAGCATTTCGTGCTATCGGCATCGCTGATTGCAGCAATTGGCCTGTCGGCCTGTGCCTCTCATGAAAAAGTTGACGTCGAAGAGACATTGGAAGAGCTGAATGTCATCGATGAAACCAACCTCAACGATGTATATCTGACCATCGCGGACCCGAACGAGGCCGTCGCATATTTTGCACGCTCCAGTCAGCAGGACCCGGATCGGATCGACCTGCAGCGCGGGCTCGCGCAATCCCTCATCCGTGCCAAACGTAACGATGAAGGCGCCAGCGTGTGGGAGCGGGTTGTTGGAATGGAAGGCGCCAACAGTCAGGACAAGCTGGCCCTTGCTGATGCACAGATCCGCACCAACGCTTGGGACAACGCTAAGGCGACGCTGGATTCCGTTCCCCCCACGATTGAGACTTACCAACGCTACCGTCTTGAAGCGCTGGTCGCAGACGCCAGCAAGGACTGGAAACGCGCCGACAGTTTCTATGAAACTGCTGTGGGGCTGACGACCCGCCCGGGCCGCGTTTTGAACAACTGGGGCTACTCGAAATTGACCCGCGGCCAATTTTCGGAAGCCGAGAAGCTCTTTACCGATGCGTTGCGTCAGGACCGCAGCCTATTCACCGCCAAAAACAACTTGGTTCTGGCCCGTGGTGCACAGCGCAAATACAGCTTGCCCAATGTCCCCATGACGCAGACGGAACGCGCGCTGCTGTTGAACACATTGGGCCTGTCGGCGGTTAAACAAGGAGATGTCGAAACCGGCAAGAGCCTGTTGCGCGAAGCCGTCGCCACCCATCCCCAGCATTTTGAGGAAGCCGCCCGTGCGCTTCAAACCCTCGAAGGCGCCTAAGATGACGTTTGCCGACCTCGCCCTTCAGATGCAGATCCCGGCGCGTGCCGCGCTGTGGTTTGTCCCCTTTGTGGTGCCCTTGTGCTTTATCGTCGCCCATTCGGATCTGCGCGGCATGCGCATTCCCAATTGGTGTGTCGATTTATTAGGGGCGACCTATGTGATTGTCGGGCTGATCGCGATGCCCACATGGTCGGATTACGGCTGGCAGCTTTTGCATTTGCCGATCGGGGTCGCGATTGGATTTCTGTTTTACGCAGGAGGAGCTGTAGGGGCAGGAGACGCTAAATTTGCGGGCGCTGCCGCACCCTTTGTCGCCTTGGGCGATCTGCAACTGATCCTGATCCTGTTTACTGTGAACCTCTTGGCCGGGTTTGCGACCCACCGTCTCGCCAAGTATACGCCCTTGCGCCGTCTGGCCCCAGATTGGCAAAGCTGGTCTGTCGGGTCAAAGTTCCCCATGGGGTTGTGCCTGGGCGGCACTTTGGCGATCTACCTGCTGTTGGGCGTGACCTACGGACAGTAATTTCCTAAAGGTTTTCAAAGTCTGACCTCAATTTGCGCCAATGGCGCCGTGCTGTTGCCACAGTCCTGAATAATCTGTTGCCTATGGGTTTGGTGCTTGCGCCAGCGCTACCCTCGCCCTTACGCCCAAGGCAACAGACAGGTTCGCACAATGAATATGCAGGCTTCGCCCGTCGTGGCTCCTCCCGCGCCAAAAGGCTTGGCGCAGATGCAATTGCCCATCGTTATGATGCGCGACATCATGTTGAAAACCATGTTCCGCAAAAACGTGGATATGGTCAGTGAAGTCGCCGAGGCCGTCTGCCTGCCTGCCTCGGTCACGCAAGAGCTGATCGATATGGCGCGCGACCAGAAACTGTTGGAGGCCACCGGGACCCTTAACGCCAACAATGGCAATGAGATGGGTTATCAGCTGACAGATGCCGGGAAAGCCCGCGCTTTGGATGCCCTCAGCCAGTCTGAATACTTTGGTGCCATGCCGGTGCCCTTGGATGTCTACCGCGAACAAGTGGAGCGTCAGTCGATCCGCAATATTCTTGTGACCCGGCAACAGCTGACCTCAGCCAT
Organism: uncultured Paracoccaceae bacterium; assembly: GCA_947497985.1. GTDB lineage: Bacteria > Pseudomonadota > Alphaproteobacteria > Rhodobacterales > Rhodobacteraceae > Epibacterium. The sequence continues at coordinate 112,753 of CANMIX010000005.1, read as the reverse complement.
GGGCCACTTGATCTTGCCAGACATGCTGTTGGACCAATTGGGTCCCGCCGTCAGCGCCGGTCGCTCGATCCTGATGTATGGCCCACCTGGCAATGGTAAGTCCTCTATTTCTAATGGTATTCGCGACGCGCTTGGCGATCATGTCTTTGTACCGCGCGCGATTGAATACGCCGGTCAGGTGATTACGGTCTATGATCCGATTGTACATAACGCCATCGATGAGGACCCAGACGACCCGACCCAGTTGCGCCGCGTCAAACGGTTCGACAGCCGTTATGTGAAATGCGAACGGCCCACGGTTGTCACCGGTGGTGAGCTGTCACTGTCGATGCTGGATCTTGTCTACAACCCAACCGCCCGCACCTATCAGGCGCCCTTGCAGTTAAAATCTTCCGGCGGGATCTTTATCGTCGACGACCTTGGCCGTCAGGCTGAACCACCGCAAGCCTTGGTTAACCGTTGGATTGTTCCGTTGGAGGAAAACCGCGACATCCTCGCGCTGCAATCGGGTGAAAAGTTTGAGGTGCCGTTTGACACGCTGGTGATCTTCTCCACCAACTTCCACCCGAACGAGATCTTTGACCAAGCAGCCCTGCGTCGGATCTTCTTCAAGATCAAAATCGACGGACCGAACCAAGAAAACTTCCTCAAGATCTTTGCCCTAGTGGCGCGCAAGAAGGGCATGCCGTTGGATGAAGCCGCGCTGGTGCATTTGCTACGGAGCAAATACCCAACGATCGACAACACATACGCGAACTATCAGCCAGTGTTCCTGATCGATCAGATGATCGCGATTTGTGAGTTCGAAGGCATCCCCTACCAGATGACACCAGATCTGATCGACCGCGCTTGGGCAAACATGTTTGTCAAAGACGAGACGATCGTGAAGTAACAGAGCGTCTCGGCTGCCATAGCTCCCTAAAACGTAACACTCCCGCCCGTCGCTGGATCCCATAAATAGGATCCGCTCCCGTTGGGCCGAGCACCGCGCTTTCGCGCGGTGCAGCAGCCTGCACAGCAGGCTGCCACGCCCAAGGCCGCCAAGGTGGCTTTGCATCAGCAAAGGCAACTGCGGGCGCGGGAGTGCTTGTGTCTTTTGATATTTGCCATGCTTTCCAATTGGACTAAACAGAGAACATGAGCATGCTTCCAGACTCCATCCAAACGTGGTTTGCCGCAAAGGGCTGGTCCATCCACCCCCATCAGCATGCAATGTTGGAGCGCCGTTCAAATCCGGCAACCCTGCTGATTGCTCCCACGGGCGGCGGCAAAACCATGGCCGGGTTCCTGCCAACTCTGGCCGATCTGGCAACTGCCCCACATGACGGGCTGCACACGCTCTATGTCTCACCTCTCAAGGCGTTGGCCGCGGATATCAAACGGAATCTGCGCGCGCCTGTGGATGAGATCGGGCTGCCCATCCGCGTTGAGGATCGCACAGGCGACACGTCCCAATCCCGTAAACGCCGACAACGTGCGGACCCGCCGCATATCCTGCTGACCACGCCCGAAAGCCTTGCGCTGCTTATTTCCTATCCGGACGCCCACCGCACGTTCAAAGGGCTGAAGCGCATTATCGTTGACGAAATCCATGCGCTTGCGGAAAGCAAACGCGGCGATCAATTGATGTTGGCCCTATCCAAACTGCAGGATCTTTGCCCGGACCTGTGTCGTGTCGGGCTCTCAGCCACCGTTGATGATCCAGACGCCATTGCCCGCACGCTTGCTTGCCACCCCGACCCCTGCGACATCGTGCTGGCCGACCCAGGACCTGCCCCCGATATCGCGATGCTACATGTCGACCAGCCGCCGCCCTGGGCCGGAGGTGGCGCGGCCTATGCCATCCCGGCAGTTCTGGAACAGGTCAAACGCCACAAAACCACACTGATCTTTCACAACACCCGCGCCCAGGCTGAGATCTTCTTTCGCAACCTTTGGCTTGCCAACGACGACGCCCTGCCCATCGCAATCCATCACGGCTCGCTTGACCGGGAACAACGCGAACGTGTTGAGGGGGCCATGGTGCGTGGAGAGCTGCGCGCGGTGGTCTGCACCGGCTCGCTGGATCTCGGCATCGACTGGGGGGATGTGGATCTGGTGATCCAAATCGGTGCGCCCAAAAACGTCAAACGTCTGGTGCAACGCATTGGCCGCGCCAATCACCGCTATAATGCCCCCTCCAAGGCGCTGCTGGTCCCCGCCAATCGGTTTGAGGTGGTTGAGTGCCGCGCAGCGCTTGAAGCCGTCCAGGCGGGCGATCTAGACGGAGAGGCGCGCCGCTCTGGCCCTTTGGACGTCTTGTGCCAACATATCCTCATCACCGCCTGCGCAGGGCCCTTTGCCGCCGACGATCTGTTTGCCCAAGTCTCAACCGTTGGTGATTATGCAAACCTGCCCCGTGATCGATTTGACGCCTGCCTCGATTTCTGCGCCACCGGCGGTTATGCGTTGAAAGCCTATGACCAATGGCAACGGTTGATAAAGCGCCCCGATGGCCTGTGGCAGTTACGTGATCCGCGAGCGGCGGCGCGTATTCGCATGAACCTAGGCACCATTCAGGACGCGGACCTGTTGAAAGTACGCCTGAAACGCAGCCGTGGTGGCAAACCTTTGGGCGAGGTCGAAGAGGCCTTTGCAGCCTCTCTTACCCCAGGTGACACCTTTCTGATCGGCGGGCGTATTGTGCGTTACGAGGGCCTGCGCGAAATGACGGTTGAGGTCAGCCGCAATGCCAACAAAAAGCCCAAGGTGGCGGTGTTTTCAGGCACTAAATTCGCCACCTCCACCCAATTGAGCCAGCGCATCTTGCAGATGTTCAAACAAGACCACTGGCCCGACCTTCCAGCCCATACCGCCGACTGGCTCCACCTGCAGCGCGAGGTCTCGGAACTGCCGCGTGCAGGTCATTTGCTGTTTGAAAGCTTCCCCCACGATGGGCGCGCCTATTCCTGCATCTACGGCTTTGCAGGGCGTAATGCACAGCAGACACTGGGCCTTTTGCTAACCAAACGGATGGAGGAGCTGGGCCTCGACCCGCTGGGCTTTGTCTCCACCGATTACGCCACGCTGATCTGGGGGCTCGAGCCCGTGACAGCCCCTGAGCCGTTGCTGGACCCAACTGGCCTGCGCGACGGGCTCGAGGGGTGGCTGGCTGGCAATCTGGTGATGAAACGCAGCTTTCGCGCGGTCGCCACCATTGCTGGATTGATCGAGCGCAACCAACCGGGGGCTCGCAAAAATGGGCGGCAGGCGACGTTCTCCTCGGACATCCTCTATGACACATTGCGCAAATATGACCCCGACCACTTGCTGCTCAAAGTCACCCGAGATGAGGCCATGCGCGGCTTGGTCGATTTTGGTCGCGTCGAGGAGATGCTGACCCGCATCCAAGGCCGCATCACCCATCGCCAATTGGGCCGGATCACCCCGCTTGCAGCACCATTGCTGCTGGAAATCGGCAAAGTCCCGGTCAAAGGCGCCGGCGAAGAAAAGCTGTTGCAACAAGAGACTGAGGCCTTGATGCGTAAATCCGGTCTCTCAGACCTTGCCAGCTGATTGTGCCCTGCCCCCTCTCCCCTTAAAGACATCACAATGATCGGATTTGATTTCTCCTTTGCAGGCACTTCATTGACCGCCCTTGGCTCGGGAGCTCTTTGGTGGTCGAGCGAGCGCGTATTGGTGGTCTCGGACCTGCATCTGGGAAAATCTGAACGCCACGCCCGACGCGGGGGCGGCACTCTCCCACCTTATGAGACCGCTGATACATTGCAGCGCCTGTCACAGCTGATCACACAGTCAGATCCAGCCACCGTTATCTGCCTTGGCGACACCTTTGATGATCTGGCAGCCGTGCAGGCTTTGCTCCCAACGGAACGCACGCAACTTCACGACCTGGTTGCGGCTCGGCGCTGGATCTGGATCGAAGGCAATCACGACCCTGCCCCAACCGACCTAGGCGGCGCGCACTATGAGAGCCACAATATCGGCCCCCTCACCTTCCGCCATATTGCCGCCCCCGCGACACAAGGCGAAGTTTCAGGCCACTACCACCCCAAGGCGCGCCTGCGCAGCACCTCACGCCCGGCGTTCCTTGTGGATCAGTCGCGCGTCATCCTGCCCGCCTTTGGCACCTATACCGGTGGCCTGCGCAGCACGGATCCAGCCCTCACCGCGTTGATGGATCAAAATGCGCTGGCCATCCTGACCGGCCCGCGTCCCTTGCCGATGCCAATGCCGCGGTAAGACCAGTTCTAGGGATGACCAAAGGACGGCACCAAACAGAACCGCCCTTTCATCTTTTCAAAAATACTTAAATCCGCCCCCGCCAAACGGGGTAAGGGGTTAGGCTGTCAAACCTTCGGGTTCCGCCAGGTTGTTAGCACGGCAGCAAGCGGTCACAGTATTGGCCAACAGGCACGCGATAGTCATCGGGCCAACACCGCCCGGCACGGGCGTAATCGCACCTGCACGTTCGGACGCGCTGGCAAAATCCACGTCGCCAACCAGGCGGGTCTTACCCTCGCCTTTTTCCGGCGCGTCGATACGGTTGATGCCCACGTCGATCACCGTGGCGCCTTCCTTGATCCAGTCGCCCGGCACCATTTCAGGGCGACCAACGGCCGCAACCACGATATCGGCGCGACGGACAACGTCCGGCAGATCTTTGGTGCGCGAATGGGCAATGGTCACGGTGCAGCTGTCGCCCAGCAACAATTGCGCCATTGGCTTACCGACGATGTTGGAACGGCCAATCACAACCGCATTCATCCCCGACAGCGAACCGTGATAATCGCGCAGCATCATCAAGCAACCCAGCGGCGTACAAGGCACCATGGACTTCTGACCGGTGCCCAGCAGGCCCACGTTGGAGATGTGAAACCCGTCCACGTCCTTGGCCGGCGCGATGGAATTGATCACCAGATCTTCGTTCAGATGGCCGGGCAACGGCAACTGCACCAGAATGCCATGCACGCTGGCATCATTGTTCAGCTGATCGATCAAGGCCAGCAGATCCGCCTCAGATGTATCAACGTCCAGCTTGTGCTCAACGGATTTCATGCCGACTTCAACAGTCTGCTTGCCCTTGGAGCGCACATAGACCTGGCTTGCAGGATCTTCGCCCACCAGAACCACCGCCAGACCCGGCGTGATCTGATGTTCTTCTTTCAGGCGGGCCACATGTTCCGCCACTTGACCGCGGACCTTGGCCGCAAAGGCCTTGCCGTCGATAAGAGTTGCTGCCATTTCTCGTCCTTTCCTTCGGAACGCACCTGCGCCCGTCAATCTTCCCGGATCACCTGCGCTTCGCGCTGGATCGACCAGTCTACCAAGTGCCGCCACAGGGCTTTTACCAACTCGGGATCCAGATCCCGCTCAGCTGCCTCGCGGCCCACATTCTCAATCACTTCGTCGACTCGTTCCGGAATACGCGCAGGCCAGCCATTTTCGCGCTTCAGCTCTATCGCGCGGTCGATATAGCCCGCGCGGGCCACCAGCATGTCCACCAGTTCCTTGTCCAACCGGTCGATCTGCTTGCGCAGCGCGGCCATGTCAGAGCAATCCTTGGGCGATACAACAGCGGTCATGGCATCTCTCTCCTGCGACTGCGCGAGTCCGATAAAAAACCCGCGTTCGCATCTGACCCAATTTCCCGGTCAGAACAAGCCTTCGATGTCTCCTTTGTCATTCAAGCGGATCGTTTCCGCCGCTGGGTGGCGCGGAAGCCCCGGCATGGTCATTATCTCACCGCAAATCGCGACCACAAACCCGGCTCCCGCCGCCAGGCGCACCTCTCGCAACGGCACCGAATGTCCTGTGGGCGCCCCGCGTAGCTGCGGATCCGTGGAGAAAGAATACTGCGTCTTGGCCATGCAAATTGGTAACGCGCCATATCCGGCGGCCTCCCACTCCTTCAACTGGTTGCGAATCTTACTATCAGCCACAACTTCATCCGCGCGATAGATACGTTTGGCGATGGTCTCGATCTTCTCAAAGAGCGGCATCTCATTTGGATAAAGCGTCGAAAATTGACTGCAGTCGCCATCAACCAGAGCGACAACCGCCTCGGCCAGATCCGCAGCCCCTGCACCACCCTCTGCCCAATGGCGGGAGACCACGGCCCGAACCCCGTGCGTGTCCGCGTAGGCCTGCACCGCAGCTATTTCCGCATCACTATCGGCGACAAAGTGATTGATGGCGACAACAACCGGCACGCCAAACCCTTTGACGTTCTCGATGTGACGCCCAAGGTTCGCACAGCCGCGTTCTACTGCCTCCACATCTTCCTGCGCCAGATCCCCCTTGTCGACGCCACCGTTCATTTTCAGCGCGCGGATCGTCGCCACGACCACCACTGCCGACGGGGCCAGACCAGCCTTGCGGCATTTGATGTTCATGAACTTCTCGGCACCCAGGTCGGCACCAAACCCGGCTTCGGTCACCACATAATCTGCAAGCTTCAATGCGGTTGTTGTTGCCATGACCGAGTTACAGCCATGGGCAATATTGGCAAAAGGGCCGCCATGCACGAAGGCTGGATTATGTTCCAAAGTCTGGACCAAATTGGGCTGCATCGCGTCTTTCAACAGAACCGTCATCGCGCCTTCGGCTTTGATGTCACAGGCAAAAACCGGGGTCTTGTCGCGACGATAAGCCACGATGATCCGTCCCAACCGCTGCTCCAGATCTTCCAGATCGCGCGCCAGGCACAGAACCGCCATCACTTCTGAGGCGACGGTGATGTCAAAGCCAGTTTCGCGCGGGAACCCATTGGACACGCCCCCCAGCGAGGCCGTAATCTGGCGCAACGCCCGGTCGTTCATATCCACCACCCGTCGCCAGACAACACGGCGCGTATCTATGTCCTGAGCGTTGCCCCAATAAATGTGATTGTCGATCATCGCCGACAGCAACGCATGTGCCGAGGTTATCGCGTGAAAGTCACCGGTGAAATGCAGGTTCATATCATCCATCGGAATAACCTGCGCATAACCGCCACCGGCAGCCCCACCCTTCATCCCAAAATTCGGCCCCAATGAGGCTTCCCGGATGCAGATCATCGCCTTCTTGCCGATCTGGTTCAGCCCATCACCCAGCCCTACTGTGGTGGTTGTCTTGCCTTCACCGGCAGGAGTTGGCGATACTGCCGTCACCAGGATCAGCTTGCCATTATCACGCCCATTCAGTCCCTGAATAAAGGCCTGGCTCACCTTGGCCTTGTCATGCCCATAAGGGATCAGGTGCTGCGCTGCGATCCCCAATTGGTCGGCGACATCTACAATCGGCGTCTTGGCCGCAGCGCGGGCAATTTCAATATCTGACTTCTGGCTCATGACTGTATCCCGGATCAACGTTGTTGTGATTGTTATTCTCACAGCATGACCCAGCCTTGCGCGAAATCAATAGCTGCAGCCGCAGCATCGCGCCTTGCCGTTTCCGTCACGAAATTCACCGTTCCCGCCACAACACGCAGCATCGCCTATTGCGCCAACGGCGTGTCGCCCCGCTCAGGCGGGCGACATCGCTTGAAACAGCAAACCCCGCGCCATTGGCGCGGGGTTTTCAATCTAACAACAGATAGCGACGGGATCAGCTGCTTGGCTCTGGCTCCATGTCTCCATCAGGAGAGCTTTTCTTGGGCTTCGCCTTTGGGATCGCCGTGACCGAGGTCTTGCCAGCATCCGCGCCGTCATCCTCATCGTCATCCGCATGAGGCGGCTCGCCGCGCATCACGCGTTTGATCTCTTCACCCGTCAGAGTTTCATATTCCAGCAAACCTTGTGCCAGACGTTCGAACTCTTCCTTGTTTTCAGAGATCACTTTGTGAGCGTGCTCATACCCCTCTTGGATAAAGCGCTTCACCTCGTCCTCGATCATCTCTTTGGTGTTGGCAGAGACCGAGAAACCGCCGGTATTGCCGGAATATCCCTCATGCGCTTCGGCATAATCGATATTGCCCACTTTGTCGGACATCCCCCAGCGCAACACCATGGCACGCGCCAATTGGCTCGCCTGCTGGATGTCACCGGCCGGACCGTTTGAGACATGTTCCTCGCCATAGGTCAGGATTTCCGCGGCTTTACCGGCCATGGTCATGGCGAGCTTTTGCTCACATTCATCCTTGTGCCAATTCAAGCGGTCCATTTCAGGCAAGCTCATCACCATACCCAGCGCGCCACCGCGCGGAATGATCGTCGCCTTATAGACCGGATCACATTTAGGCAGCATCAGACCGACCAGCGCGTGGCCCGCCTCGTGATAAGCGGTCATTTCTTTCTGCTCAGGCGTCAGAACCATGGATCGACGCTCGGCGCCCATCATGACCTTGTCCTTGGCGCTCTCGAAATCTTCCATGGTGACAAACCGGCGACCGACACGTGCAGCCATCAAGGCGGCTTCGTTCACAAGGTTGGCCAGATCCGCACCCGAGAAGCCAGGTGTACCACGTGCAATGATTCGCAAATCAACATCGGGGCCCAGAGGGGTCTTGCGCGCGTGTACGCCCAGGATCTTCTCACGGCCTTTGATGTCAGGATTGCCAACGGTCACATTCCGGTCAAAACGACCCGGACGCAGCAGCGCTGGGTCCAGCACGTCGCGACGGTTGGTCGCCGCCAGAATGATCACGCCTTCGTTGGCTTCAAAACCATCCATTTCGACCAGAAGCTGGTTGAGCGTCTGTTCGCGCTCGTCATTGCCGCCGCCGTAACCTGCACCACGATGGCGACCCACAGCATCGATTTCATCGATAAAGACGATACAAGGCGCGTTCTTCTTGGCCTGTTCAAACATGTCGCGCACGCGGCTTGCACCAACACCCACGAACATCTCCACAAAGTCAGAACCAGAGATAGTAAAGAACGGAACCCCGGCCTCACCGGCAATGGCGCGTGCTAGCAGCGTTTTACCTGTACCCGGAGGGCCCACCAGCAATGCGCCTTTTGGGATCTTACCGCCAAGGCGTGAGAATTTCTGCGGGTTGCGCAGGAACTCTACGATTTCTTCCAGCTCTTCCTTGGCCTCATCGATGCCAGCAACATCGTCAAAGGTCACACGGCCGTGCTTTTCGGTCAGCATCTTGGCCTTGGACTTACCAAAGCCCATTGCGCCGCCTTTGCCGCCGCCCTGCATCCGGTTCATGAAATAAACCCAGACACCGATCAACAGCAGGAACGGCAGCAGAGTGATGACAAAACTCTGCAGGCCAGATTGTTGCTGTTTTTCGGCTCTCACCGGAACACCCGCTTCGATCAGCATCGAAGTCACTTCGGCGTCCACTGGCTTGATCGTGACGTAGTTCTGGCCATCTGTGGTGGTAAAGCGCACCTGTTCGCCGTCCAGCGTCGCAGTGGCCACGCCACCGCTGTCCACGGCAGCGACAAAATCACTGTATGTTCGCTCACGGCTTTGCATCGTGCTGCCGGATCCGCTGAACAGGTTGAACAGCGCCATCACCAGCACAAACAAAACAACCCAGAAGGCGATATTTCTTGCATTGCCCAAAGGAAAGATCTCCCAAAATTTCAAAGCACGCGATCGCGGCTCTGCCTTGTCTCTAAAATAGGGATACTGAGCAGAGGTTCAATGCGTTAAAAACGACGTGTATAACGCTTCTTCGGATCTTGTAAGGGTAACCTTCCACCCATTTTCAAATCCAGCCTGCGGCGCAGCCACCAATTCGTCCCCATTCCAGACGCCCGGCGTGCTCTCCAGAACCTCACGCGGACAATCCAACGCCCGCCAATCTGGACATTGCCGGACCCCATTCGGCCCCAGCGCACGAACGGATAAACAGGCGCTGTCGCCGCCGTATACCAGCCACCGCGTATCCCATTCCTGTCCCGGCGCGACCTCGGATGTACACAGCGCATTATGCTCACGAAACACCCAGGCGCGGTCGCCTTTTGCCAAGAGGCGGCAGCCGGCAACAGTATGGCTGCCCCCCTGTTTCACCACGTCGCGTGCCTGTGTCATCGCGCGGCGACGCGGCACGTAAACCTCGCCCGTGAGCCACTGAATAGAAGAGGTCAGGAGCCGATGGGAAATTTCCGCCGGCAACACACGAAAGGCCCTCCGAGAGATTATGACCGCGCCGAATCGCGCACTTAGAACCTCACGCGCCTCCAAAAAACTGTACCATTCCAGCGCCTTACGCGCTTGGGTCAGGTTATGCGCAACGGTAGAGAACGCAAGTGGCGATACCCCAAGATCTTCCAAGACGGCCAATGCTTTACGGGTGCGAACACGTTCGAACATGTCGTTGTCGTTGCTGGGATCGTCGATCCAGCCCACCCTCTCACCATGCAAAACGTCACGCAATTCTTCGCGGCGCATTTTCAGAACAGGTCGGAAAAACTCCACACCGCCATGCACACGTCGTTCTGGGATCCCGGCCAGACCGCTGACGCCAGCCTCACGCCGAAGACGCATCAAAACCGTCTCGGCCTGATCATCCGCAGTATGGCCAAGCGCAACCAGCGAGATTTTATTCTCAAGCGCCCATTTACTCAGCAAGTCAAATCGTGCTGCGCGCGCCTGCCCCTGAATATTGCCCTCGTGTCGTGGTGTATCCCAATGCAACACCGTGTGCGGATGGCCCAAGTCATTGCAAAATTTTGCAACCGCCTCCGCTTCATCAGCGGCCTCGGGTCTTAAACCATGGTTCACAGTTGCGACAAAAATTTTGACGTCGCGTTCACGAAAAGCCTTGCTCAGGCCTATCAAAAGGGCAAGTGAATCACTCCCCCCCGACACAGCCACCCCAATTTGGGCCGGTGGAGTCGGCAGCGTATCGTGAATCGCCGCCATCAGCTTCTTCTTTGCAGCCTCAGCTGATGGCAAATGTGTTTGTGAAAGGCGCGGGCTTAGGGGCACGCGAGTTTCACCCTTTCCGCCTCGGCATCGGTCACCACTGGCGACACAGGAAAACGCACGCCAACTTCGCTCAAGGTAATGCAGGCTTGTTCCTGCTGGTCCAACCGGCCAAGCGCTGCGCCCAGCTCAAACAAGGCCTGTGGTGCTTTTGGTCCAGTTGCATTGCCACTGAACGCCGCCAGATACGCGCGCGCCGCTTCGCGGGTATCCCCAAGACCGTCCAATGCTTTACCGCGCTGCAAAGCAGCCTCGGCCGCCAGGGGGCTGCCGGGATAGGTTTCATTGAACAGTGCGAATTTTTCAGCCGCATCTGCAAAGGCACCCTCTGTCAGAGCCTGTGACGCGGCATCAAAATCACTGCGCTCGCCGACTGCCAATTCCTCACCTGTGGCACTGTCTTCTTCGACCACTTCGGGAAGGGCGGTAACAACCTCTTCTCCACCAAGGGTCGAGGTCTCGCCCAACTGGCTGATGTCCCCACCTTCCAGCTCGACCAGGCGGAATTCCAGGTCGCCAATCCGATTGGTGCCATCGGTGATCACCCGATTGACCCGGTGATCCAACTCTTCTGTCTTGGCGGTGATGCGCTGCAGCTCCACTTCGATCGCGGTGACCCGTTCCAGAACGGTGTCGCCAACCAAATTGGTTGCCGGCGCGCCGGTGGTGGATAGCTCACGTTTGAGCTTTTGCACCTCGACATTCAGAACCGTCAGCTCTTGGCGGATATCAGCAAGTGTCTCCGCATCCTGTGCCTGAGCGGGACCGGCCAGAGCGACACAGACGCTCAGTGCAAGAGAATAAAAAAGCCGCATCGTTTAAGTGCTCCTAGCTGGTGAACCCGCCCGCAATCACAGTAACCGACCGTCGGTTTTTCGCGTAACACGCTTCTGCCGAACAGATCTCAAGCGGGCGCTCCTTGCCAAAGCTTACAGTTTTGATCCGCGTTGGCGAGACACCATTTGCGACCAGGAACTCACGTGCGGCATTTGCACGACGCGCGCCAAGACCAAGGTTATATTCGCGCGTCCCCTGCTCGTCTGCGTGGCCTTCGATGGTGATTGTGTATTCTGGGTTTGTATTCAACCAACCGGCTTGGGCGGCCAAAATGGATTGGGCCTCTGCGCCAAGTTTGTGCTGATTCACGGCGAACAACACGCGGTCGCCAACGGTCTGTTGGAAATACGCCGGGCTGTTGGGGGCCAAAGCGCCTGCGCCAAGCCCCACATCTGTGCCTGCGCCTGCACCACCGCTGCCGCCAAAACCGTCATCGCGCCAATCGGTTGCGTTGCTGCACGCCGAAACCGCCAAAGCTGCGACCAGGCAGATTGCCCGCTTCATGCCACTGATCCCCATATGCCTCACCTTTGTGTCTTACTGTTTGCTTTATAGTTGCCACCCTAACACAGCGCGCAACCGTTAACTATCTTCACCGCAACCCTAACGCCTAGGATCGCAAACTATCGCCTTAATTCTGCAGCGGAGACCATGCCGGATCCGACGCACCATCCGGTGTGCGCACCGGTTTCAGGTTTCGCCCTGAGATATCGACGGAATACAAGGTTGCCCGCCCGCTTGCGCCTTGGGTTTCGCGGGTGAACATGATGACACGCCCATTGGGGGCCCAAGTCGGCCCTTCATCCAAAAAGGAAGAGGTCAACAGACGTTCCTCGCTGCCGTCGGTGCGCATCACGCCAATATGGAAACGGCCTCTGTTTTGCTTGGTAAAGGCCACCAAATCCCCGCGCGGTGACCAGACCGGCGTGCCGTAACGCCCGCTGCCAAAACTAATCCGGCGCGCCTCGCCCCCGTTGGCGGCCATCACGTAAAGCTGCTGACTGCCGGAGCGGTCGCTTTCAAACACGATCTGGCTGCCGTCTGGCGAAAACGAAGGCGCAGTCTCAATCGACGGCGCACTCGTCAGGCGGGTCAGGTTCCCGCTGGCGATTTCCATACGGTAGATATCAGTGTTGCCACCACGTGACTGGGAAAAAACAACTGTTCGACCATCAGGCGCAAAGCGCGGCGCAAAGCTCATGACACCATCTTCTGGCGACAAGATCCGGCGCTGAACGCGCGCGACATCCAAGACATGCACCTGCGGAAAACCGCTTTCGTAGGAGGTGTAAAGCACCTGATCACCCGCAGGCGAAAACCGTGGCGCCAAGACAATCGCCGACGAATTGGTCAAGTACTGAACATTTGCCCCGTCATAATCCATGATCGCCAAACGTTTGCGGCGATCATTCTTGGGACCACTTTCGCTCACAAACACCACCCGGCTGTCGAAATAGCCGCTTTCACCCGTGATCCGGGAATAGATCGCGTCTGAAACCTTATGCGCCATGCGACGCCAACCTTCGGTGGTTCCGGAAAATTGCAGCCCTTCACCCAACATGTTTTCGCTAAAGACATCATAGCCGCTAAAGCGCACTGTCAGCCGATTGCCGTTTACGCTGACACCACCGGTGATCAAAGCCTGCGCATTGATCGCTTTCCAGTCTGCATATTGAACCGGCGCGTCAAAATCAGTGACACGAGAGATATGTGCGCTGGCGGGAACTTCGCGAAACAGTCCAGTGCCCGCAAGATCGGCCGCAACCACCCGTGCAATCTGCGCCGAGAGTTCGCCCGCGGTCCCTGTTTCGGCAACAAAGTCCGGAACAGCAAAGGGCAAAGGTTCGATCACACCATCGGTGATTTCAATCCGCAATGGCGTGCTCTGCGCCATCACAATACCTGCGGGCGCAAGGGCCGCAGCCCCGATCAACAAGCCTGCCAGAAACTGTCTCATCTGATGCGCATCCTTTCTGGATTGAACGTCATTTCTATATCGCGCCATTGCGCATATTTTTCAGGGGGAAGGTCAAAGCCTTTGGCCCCGCAACGGATCACGGCCCGACGCGCGGCCTCATAGGCCTGCCTCGCCGCAGCAGCCGATCCACCGCTGCTGGACAGCATCTTGATACTGCCAGTATCCGGTTTGCCGTCTTGGGACAGGGATACACCAACAATCACCGTTGTTCTCAGCGCCTCGCTAGAAAGTGATCCCACATTCCAACAGCTGGAGACCGCAACGCGCAGCGCATCTTTCTCACCGGCACTCAGCGGCGGGCCCGACGGCTCGGGTGCTTCAACCTCTGCGCCACCTGACAGCGCCTCTGCCAAGGCATCGCCCACGGCGTCCGCACGATCCGCTGGCGCCTCGGTCGGGGTTGGCTCGGGGGCGGGATCCGGTGTCGGTTCTGGTTCCGGCGCGGCTTCTGCAACGGCGGGTTCTGGTGCGGGATCCGGGCGCTGTGGACGCGCTTTTGGCCGCACAGACCGCGCTGGGGCCGCACTTGCAACAGGCGCGTCGCTTTCGTTTTCCTCGGTCACAATCCGATCGCTGGCCGCCTCGGGCGCGGTGGCCTCTTGAACCTCTTGTGGATCCTGGGCCCCTTCTTCTGGGGCGATCTCAGGTTGGGCGACCTCATCCGGTGCCGCATCTGGCGGCGGCGGTGCCACGGGCACGGGCGCAACCCGGTCCACTTGCTGGCCAGCGTCGGGACGTTCTGCCGGTCGAATAGGCGTGGGCAGTTCCGGGACCTCAACAGGGGAAGGCGGCGTGATCTCGGTCAAGGCTTCGGGCTGCGCTTCGGGCACAGGATCGGGGCGATCCTCGACCACCGGGTCCGGGTCGACCTGTGTCACCGGTTCTGGCTGGGTTTCCGTCGTGCTCTCTGCCGGGGGTGGCGCAACCTCTGGCAGGTTGGCCGTATCAGGCACCGCAAGCGTTGCCGGTTCCGGCGATAATTCGGGCGCGGCCACATCTTGGCTGAGGCGGGCAAATTCCGCCGCGCTGATCAGGCTGACTTCTTGGACCTGGCTGGGTAAGGGTTCCGATGGAAACCACGCCCCAAACGCCACCCACCCCATCAAGAGGCTGTGTGCGGCCAGTGAAATTTTGGTTCCGGTCTGCACGCCGATGCCCCGTTACTGACCCGCCGCGTCGCGGCCGTCCAATGCGGGACCGCCCGTGTCGGTCACCAGACCCACATTGGCAAAGCCCCCGGCGTTCAGCGCCCCCATCACCTGCATCACATCCTGATAGGCAATCGCCCCATCAGCTCGAAGGAAAATACGGTCGCTTTCGCGCTCCGCAGCAATCGCCTGCAGGCGCACAACCAATTCCTCGCGCGAGACAGAGGTCGTCTGGATCTGCACATCGCCTCCGGCGGTCATGGTCACGGTCAGGGGTTCTTCGTCGTCACCGGGCAAGGCACCCGCGGCGGTTTTGGGCAATTCAACCGGCACCCCCACGGTCATCAAGGGTGCAGCCACCATAAAGATGATCAAGAGCACCAACATCACATCCACAAACGGCGTCACGTTGATTTCGGCCATCGCCTGCGAGCGGCGCCGTTTGCGGCCACGTCTGCGGTTGCCGTCATCTGCTTTTGCCTGAACACCTGCGCCCATATTCCGCCCTCCGATCAGCTATCAAGCTGACGGCTGAGAATAGTGGCAAACTCATCCGCGAATGCTTCGTACCCGCCGACAATGCGATCACTGTCCGCGCTGAGCTTGTTGTAGAAAATCACCGCCGGGATCGCGGCCAGCAGACCCAGGCCCGTGGCCATCAACGCCTCGGCAATACCCGGTGCCACAACGGCCAGATTGGTGTTCTGCTGCTCTGCAATCTCGATGAATGAGGTCATGATCCCCCAGACGGTGCCAAACAGGCCAATGAACGGCGCGGTCGAGCCTACGGTCGCCAGAACTGACAGGCCGCCCTGCAATTCCTCAACCTCTTTGGCGATTGCCACGTCCATCGACCGGTCAATGCGCGCCTGCGCACCAGCAATCAACCCGCCATCATCGCGGTGGCTGCGGTGCCATTCGCTCATCCCGGCGGCAAAGATCCGTTCAGACCGACCTGAGGGGTTCGCGCCCAGCGTCTCAAACAATCCATCCAGCGGTTTGCCTGACCAAAAGGCCATATCAAACTGCGCCGCCTCACCGCGCGCCGCGCGATAGGTGATGATTTTTTGAATGATGATGCCCCAGGACCAGACCGATGCAATAATCAGCATCAGC
Organism: uncultured Paracoccaceae bacterium; assembly: GCA_947497985.1. Taxonomy (GTDB): domain Bacteria; phylum Pseudomonadota; class Alphaproteobacteria; order Rhodobacterales; family Rhodobacteraceae; genus Epibacterium. The sequence continues at coordinate 96,805 of CANMIX010000005.1, read as the reverse complement.
ATGACCAGCTTTACCGTTACAGTTGCTCGCGCAAACAGCCCCCACATGGAGAAATCAATCTCCTGTGCCACCGCCAAAGAATGTTCCATAGACCTGCTCTATCGTTTGTTGACCTTGTTCCGGCCTTATTTGACCTCAAACTAACGTAGATCAATGACGATTGCTATGCAGAGCAGGCTTGCGCCCAAATTTGTTACCGCAATGCGCGAATCTCTGCCGGAAGCCGCACAGGGCGGCCGGTTTCTACAGCGATTGCAACGATTGTGACCTCGGCAGTGAACAGATCCTGCCCGTCCCGCCTCACCGTTTGTTTCAAAATGAGACGTGCAGGCGTGATCTCAACCGGTGCGGTTTCCACGCCCAGTTCCTCGTCGAACTTTGCAGGGGCCAGGAAATCCCCATTGATACGGCGCACCACATAGACCTCACCCGCCGCGCGCATGGCGTTTTGATCGACACCGAGCTTGCGCACCCAATCACTGCGGGCGCGTTCGATGAAACGCAGGTAATTGGCGTGATAGACGATCCCGCCCATATCTGTGTCCTCATAGTAAACACGGATCGGGAAATGGTGCAGTGGGGTATCAGACATCACAGAGGCTCTTTTGATCGGGTTGCTATCTCTTAGCCGCCCAGCGGATAGTCCGCCAGTGGCGTATAGGTTGGCCCTTCGGGTGCCAAGACCGATTGATACAGGGTGAAACGCGTCACCGGCATAAGTGTTGGCTGCGCAGCCCCATATGTCCCAAGAAACTGCGCCAGGGACTGATGCGCATCAGGCTCCATTCTGCGGGGAAAGCGGACCAGGGTGATATGTGGTCGAAACCGGCTGCGGGGCAGGTCGATCTCAGCCCGCCGCGCAGCAGAACAAACCTGAGCGTGCAAGGCTGTCAGTGCCGGATCATTGGCCAGCATCGCGCAAAGCACACGCGGATTGCTGCCCCCCATGATATCCAGACGATCCACCACAAGATCGAGCGCAGGCGCTTTGATCTGCGCCAGTTCGCTGTGCAGCGCGTCCAGCGTTGCCACGTCTTGGTCGTCCAGAAACGCCAACGTCACGTGCAGATTTTCAGGCGCCACGGCACGGCCCACGCGCACTGCGGCCTGCAGGTCTTCCAACTGGTCCAAATCCGGATCAGACAAGGGCAGTCCAACAAAGGCGCGCATGGCTTGTCCTACTCCGGCGTTGCGTCCTTGCTGTCCATCGGTGCCTGAAGCCGTGCAAACAAGCGCAACGCATGGCTGGCATCATTTGAAGACGGCGGCATCATCCGATCATACGCGGCGGCGATGACCCCCGCAATCTCAGGCCGCAAGATGGTGGCACCGGTCTCGGGCAGGACCGCAAGGGGAGACGTCTGGGCAAATGCCTGCTCGCTCCACAGGACAATTGTCTGCACGGCTTGGGTTAATGCCAATGTCTCGGCCGGTACCTTGGCTAAATCGCTTTCCATACACAGGAAAACAAACGCGGCCTGGATCGCACCCTGGTCATCAAAGCGAAACGCCCGGTACTGGCTAGCATTGGTCTTTGCCAGCCTGGCGACCAACGCCGCAAGGTCAGGTATCATTTGATCCAGATCCGGCACGGTCAAAAGCTCATTCCAATCCCGGAAGAAAAAGACCATGAGGTTCGCCCCCAGCTCAGGATCGGTTTCCGCCATCTGATGACCGGCCAGTGTCGCCACCGCCTCAAAGGCGCTTTTGACGGTGATCAAGGTCGCATCTTCGACACCAAAGACGATGGGCACAATGGGACGCCCCCAACGCGCAAAAGCATAGGATCCATCGGCGCGGGTAAACAGGTTTTCGATCTGTTCTGGACTATAGGTCAGGGTCACGGGGCTCGGCTCCTCGATCAGCGGCACATCTGGGCGCGGTCTATGCACGCTCAGACCGCGCACGACAAGGGTCGAGCGGCATCAGGCGTCACGCAAACACTCCCGCCCCTGCCCCATGCCCGGCTGCGCCGGACCCGTTGCCGCGTTGGGCCAAGCGCCGCTGGCGCGGCGCAGGTGTGGCCCGCGCTATGGGTGACCTTCCGCTCTGGAGGCGCAATCATTCAAGGTATTTACCCCATTTCCGCTTCACCGCCGCCGGAACATCAACCTCTTGCCAACGGGCAAACAACAGGATTTGGGCAAAAACATCCGCGACTTCATCTTCGAGAGCCGCGCGCAACACATCCCGGTCCGCCTCGGTTCGTCCTTGGCCGTTGAGCTTGAGGTAAGCGGCCTGAAGTTCACCCAATTCCTCCGAGAGCTTCGCCATATGCCAGACTGCGTCTCGTTCGATCCCAAATCGTGCGGCATAGATATCCGAAACATCCTGCGCAACCTGAGATAATTCATCCAAACTGCGCATTACTGTACCGCCCTATGTAAACAGATCGCTTTGCGATTTCGGCGGCGCAATCCCTAGGTGGGTCCAGGCTTTCTGTGCCAACATCCGACCGCGCGGGGTGCGTTGGATCAAACCTTGCTGCAATAGATAGGGCTCGATCACCTCTTCCACCGCATCACGGCTCTCCGACAAAGCGGCCGAGAGCGTTTCGATGCCCACAGGACCACCGCTGTAGTTCTCAGCAATCAGGGTAAGGTACCGCCGGTCGGCTCCGTCAAGACCAAGCTGATCCACGCCCAGTCGCGTCAATGCCCCATCGGCCAGCTCCTGGGTGATGGTGCCATCGCCCTCAACAACCGCAAAGTCCACCACGCGGCGCAAGAGGCGTCCGGCGATCCTTGGCGTGCCCCTTGCGCGCCGCGCGATCTCCCGTGCGCCGCCCTCATCGGCAGGCGCGCCCAACTTGCGCGCATTGCGGCTCACGATTTCAAACAGCTCATCAACTGTGTAGAACTGGAGCCGGGTGGGAATGCCAAAGCGGTCGCGCAGGGGCGTTGTCAACAAACCCATCCGCGTGGTGGCCCCGACCAATGTAAAGGGCTGGAGTTCAATCCGCACCGTGCGCGCAGCCGGTCCCTCACCGATCACCAGATCCAGTTCGAAATCCTCCATCGCGGGATAAAGCACCTCCTCCACCGCCGGATTCAGCCGGTGGATTTCGTCAATGAACAGAACATCGCGCGCTTCCAGATTGGTGAGGATCGCCGCCAGATCGCCCGCCTTGGCCAAAACCGGCCCCGAGGTCATGCGAAAGTTGACACCCAATTCACGCGCCACGATCTGCGCGAGCGTTGTCTTTCCCAAACCGGGGGGGCCATGAAACAACGTATGGTCCATCGCCTCACCCCGTTGGCGGGCGGATTGGATAAAGACGCGCAAGTTTGCACGCGCCTCGGCCTGACCAATAAATTCCCCCAGCCCCTGCGGGCGCAGGGCCCGATCCGCTTCGGGTGCGCTGTCTTCCGGCAAAGGCGCCGGACGCAAGGTAGGATCTGCATCAATCATGGCAGGCTTCTTTCTGGCGCGGTGTCAAAGCGATCACATTTTGCGACGCGCCATTTTTCCCCTGTTTCACAACCTGCATCCCATCAGTCTTTCGGTGCCAGAAGCTTGAGCGAGGCGCGGATCAACTCGGGCTCGCCTGCATCCGGGTTGTCTCCGGCCGCTTCCGCAACAGCCGCTGCGGCCTCGGACGGGGCATATCCCAAATTTCCAAGCGCCGAGAGCGCGCCTGCTGATGCAGCTGCCGCGCCAGTTGGCGCTTTGGGTTTGGTGGCTTTGCGTTTCGGGGTGGCCGTGGGTTCGACCACTTCCACCACGTCCAGACCAGGACCATCCATCGCCTCACTAATAGTGCCGCCCATGGCCATCACCCCCGGCGCCTTGTCTTTGAGGTCCAACACGATGCGCTGCGCGGTTTTCGGCCCCACACCTTTGGCGGCCTTCACCGTGGCCCAATCTCCCAGCGCAATCGCACGGCTGACACCATCCTGACCCAGCGTGCCCAGAATCGCGAGCGAGACTTTGGCTCCCACCCCCTGAACCGAGGTCAACAAACGGTGCCATTCCTTTTCGACCAGCGACGGAAAGCCATAAAGCTGCATCAGATCTTCGCGCACCACCATATCCGTATAAAGCGCCACCGCCTCACCCACACCTGGCAGACCCGCCAATGTGCGGTCCGAACAATACACAATGTAGCCCACGCCGCGCACATCGATCAGCACATGGTCCAGTGCTTTATATTCCAATCGCCCTGTTAGCTTGCCGATCATGCGCGCACCTCTTTCAACTGTCGCTGCTTGGTTCCACCGTAATAGGCGTGACAGATCGCAATCGCCAGTGCATCTGCGGCATCCATCCCCTTGGGAGAGCAGCCCGGCAGTTGCAGCTTGATCATGTGCAACACTTGCTCTTTGGCGGCGTGTCCAACACCCACGACCGTCTTTTTCACCCGGTTTGGCGCATATTCCCCAACCGGCAGGCCGGCTTTGGCTAGGGTCAGCAAGGCCACGCCCCGCGCCTGCCCAAGCTTTAGGGTGCCGGCACCGTCTTTGTTCACAAATGTCTGTTCAATGGCGGCCTGATCCGGCTGATAGGCGTCGATCACCTCGGTGACCTGATTGTGCAGCGACAACAGCCGCTCGCCCAGATCATCACCGTCCGATTTACACAGCCCATTGGCCACATGGGACAACCGCGTACCCTGCGCCTCGATCACGCCCCATCCCAGGGTGCGCAACCCCGGATCAATGCCCAATATCCGCATCTCTGCCCGGCCTTTGTTTGTGTTTGTTATTGCGCGCCACGATAAGCACAAAAGGCGAACATGTCCAATTGCTTTTGCCTGCGCCCTCACCCTGCCTTTCAGAAGAGCTATGCATTTTCAGCATAGTAGGATTGCTCAAGCATCGCTTGCAGCGCCCCGTCGCACCCCTTAGATCCCCACGACCTGAATTTGTAACAGTTTAAAGACAGCACCACCGACGGCGCTGCATTATTGAGGACACGGAAATGGCAGCATTGAATTTCGCCCCCTCCGCCCGTGGCCCGTTGGGCCTATTGACCACCCTGACCGCAGCTTTGCGTGGATTTTTTGCTTGGGCGATGGCCAAACGTGAAGACACCCGCACGCGCCATCTTTTGCTGTCCCTGAACGACCGCGAACTGGCCGATATCGGCCTCACCCGCTGCGACATCGACCGGCTTATCTGCACGGGTCGCTAGAACCAATAATGGCCCTACCCCAAGAGGGCCGCAAAAAACATCGAGCAGTAACGCGAAACGCCGCCCCCGGCTTCTCCGGGTGGCGGCGTTTTCATGTCGACGCGCAGCACAGTCTGATGCACGCAGTCAATGTCTACTGTAGGACAGATCCCATTTGCTCAGCCAGCAGTTTGCTCAGCGGGTCGGACTGCATCACAAAAGCGCCAACCTGCTCGACGCTGCTGCCTTCTTGCAGACGCGCAACCCGCTCATCATAGCTGGTCGGACCCAGCGACAAGAGCAAAAACCCTTTGAAGGCCACAAAGCCCAACAGGAACACCGCGATCGGCAACAGCGCCATGCGACGCTTTACTTTGCGCGGGGTGATCACGATCAGACCATCCGAGCGCAGCTTGGCATCATAGCCACCTGAAGCCATACCTTTGTACTTACGATCCAGACGGGACAGTCGGGACCGAAACTCGCCAATGTGTTCACCCATAGTTGCCTCCTAACCTGTCGCACATCGGAACTGAGTGCGGGTTCGATAACGGTTAAGCGACTATACCAAAGTTTGTTAAAATTCAGAGAGAATTGGCTCAATTCCGCCTTACTTGCGCAAAAGTAGGGTCGTCCATTCACCAATCACATCGCGTTTCACAAGATTAATTCCATTTTGAGAATAAACCTCGATCACCTCATCGGCTTGTTCGTTAAGAATCCCCGAGAGAATCGCATGACCGCCGTCCCGCAGGTGGGCAGAAACGTCCGGTGACAACGCCACCAGCGGCCCTTTCAGGATATTGGCAAAGATCAGATCAAAAGGCGCTTTGGCGGCCAGATCGGGGTGGTCAAAACCCGCAGCCTCGACGCAATTAACGGCGCCCGCCATGTCATTGGCCTTGAGGTTGGCAATGGCCACCTCAACCGCGACCTCATCAATGTCTGATGCAATGAAATCGCCATCCCAGACCCGCGCAGCAGCCATCGCCAAAACCGCAGTGCCACAGCCGATGTCCGCGACCTTTTTGCCGACGAAACCTTCGTTCAGCAAATGATCCAGCGCCAGCAAACAACCCAAGGTAGTGCCATGATGTCCGGTCCCAAAGGCCATCGCCGCTTCGATCAGCAAAGGAACGCTGTCGGCCGGCACTTTATCCGCATCATGGCTGCCATAGACAAAGAACCGTCCCGCCTCGACCGGTTGCAGCTCACGTTTGACGTGGGCCACCCAATCGGTTTCCGGCAATTCGGACACAGCAAAAGGTTTCGCACCGTGGATCGTCGCCAACAGCGCCAGCCCCGCCTGATCCGGTTCTTCAATGAAGTAACCGCCCACTTCCCACAGACCCGACCCGTCTTCGACCTCGAACACGCCAACACCGGTGGGTTCCGGCATCAGGGTCTCCATCGCCTCCCCCAACGCTTCGGCTTGGGATTTTCCGGTCAATGTGGTCAGGGCAGTAAAGGTGGGCATGGCGGATCTCCTGAAACTCTGCCCCCGCGCCTAGGGCGCAGCGGGACAGAGGTCAAGCGGATTTGCCTTATTCGGCAGGCGCAGCCCTGCGCCACAGGGCAAAGATGGTCTCATTGCCCGGTTCCGGATGGCGCGGGATCAACAGAGCCAAGGAGAGCGAAATCAACGCCATCCCCGCCGCCAACGTAAACACCGCGCCTGGCGCCATCACCCACAGAATACCCAAGGGCACCGGCAGGCAGACTGCCGCAATATGGTTGATGGTAAAGGCCACAGCCGCCGTGGGGGCAATATCCGCAGGGTCTGCGATCTTTTGGAAATAGGTTTTCAACGCCAATGCCATGGCGAAAAAGATGTGATCGACGACATATAAGAAAGCCGCAACCGCAACGCCCCAGCCAAACCAATAGACCCCGCCATAAGCGGCAAAGACAATTGCGAGGCCCGCGTATTCCACGATCAGCGTGCGCCGCTCGCCAAATTTGGACACCAGTTTTCCCAACAAAGGCGCGGCCACAATATTGATCATCAGGTTGATCAGATACAGGCGGGTGATCTCATGCACCTCAAAGCCGAATTTCTCGACCATCATAAAGCCTGCAAAGACAACAAAGATCTGACGGCGTGCACCGGCCATGAATTGCAGCGCATAATAAAGCCAGTAACGACGACGCAGGATCAGCTTTTTCACCTGTGGTGTCGGCGCTTCGAACTGTGGAAAGGCAAACAGACAGACAAGCGTCAGCAACACCGACGCGCCGCCCGCGGTCATATAAACAATGTCATAGCTCAGATCGAAGGGCTTCCACAGGCGTTCAATCGCCAGATACACCACCAGGGTTGCTATGGATCCGGCGGACAACAACCAGCCTAAAACCTGCGGCGCGCGCTCTTTGCTCAGCCATTGCAGCTGCAATGACTGGTTCACCGTCTCATAATAATGAAAGCCGATCGACGACAGCAGCGTGATCATCAAGATCCCGCCCATCGACGGGAACCAAGCCGTCAGCGCCGTTGCCACGCCAAGCAACAACAACGAGACCACCGCCAAGACCTGCTCGCGCACAAATAGGATGATGAAGATCACACCAATCGCCAGAAAGCCCGGGATTTCGCGCACGGTATGCAACAGACCAATGTCGCGCCCATCAAACTGGGCCATCTCAATCACAAAGTTATTGAGCAGCGCGCTCCAAGCGTTGAACGCCATCGGCATGGCCAAGGCCATAAGGAACAACAGCACCACAGGTTGGCGCCAGCGCGGCAGCTGATCAATATCAGAAAGAGAGACTTGTCTAAACATGCCCACCCCTTACGCGCTTTTTTTAATTCTGGCGAGGGGGAGGGCTGCGCACATAACCCTCTGCACAAACGCGCACATCGTGTGAGGGTTTGATTTTTATAGGTTTTGGAAAACACACAGCGTACGTCGTTAACAGCGCAAACATTGTACCGATACGCAAAGGGCCGCGTTCCTAGCCCGCCAGTTGCGGAAAACGGCGCGTGATTTGCGCAAGGATGTCCTTGCCCTCGCCCGCATCGACGTCCAAGCCAAAGGCAAGCGTGCCCCGCCCATAGTCAAACTGCACCGCTCCCTGTGAGAAGCCAGTATGCCATGATTGAGGGCCCTGACGGCCAAACCCGGAGGAAGCCTGTTCTACCACACGCATATCTTGAATATGCGACAGGGCACAAAGGCGCTTTCGAGCAATCGGCCCGATCCGCCGTTCGATCCGCAAGCCTTCAGGGTCGATCGTGATCCGCTCAAACCCGACCAACATCCAAATCAACGTAGTGATGATTGCAAGCCCACCCAAGGTCCAACCACAGAGCCAAAAAAGCAAGAACCCAAATGCAAATCCGCCGCCACCGCCGGTAAACAACGCTCCCAACGCCGCGACCAAGCCAAAAGCCCAGCCCCCTAGCCATGCAGTGGTAAAAGCCATATAAAACAGGCGTTTTCGTGCAGGAACGACGATCTTCAATTCATTAACGTCCTCGGTGACTTTCGTACGTCCCAATAGCGGTGCATCAAAACTATCTCTCATTCGTTCTCCTAAATATCCGTGCACCTTATATGGGAGTCGAGTTCAATAATTTCAACCAAGAGAACGATCATAACGACGCCATTTTTCTGCTTTCTTTAACGCCGGTATCCACATATTTTCCACAAGATACCCACAAGCGGATAACCTAAAATATCACGGCCCCGCCGAGAGAAGCACAAGATCTGAGGTATAACTATTCGAACATCCACGAGGTTCGGTCCAGTCATAGATTTTCATGATTGCAGGACGCTAGGAGTGTTTTCTAAAGCGTCAACTCGCCAAAAATTATCTTTTTTCGTCAAAAGAAGTTCTGCGGGTCGATATCCACGTTCAGCCGCAGATCACCCTTCAACTGCACCGGCCGCAACCAGCGCGCAATGGCGTCCTGCAGGGCCACGCCCTTCTCCGCCTTGATCAACAGGCGCACCCGGTGGCGTCCACGAATGCGGGCGATGGGCGCAGGTGCAGGGCCGAACAGCTGTGCTCCAACCTGCGTCAACGCGCCGTTGTTGCGCGCCAGGTGGTTGCCCAGATCAAAAACCTGCGCCAAGTCCGGGCCGGACAAGACAATTCCTGCCATCCGCCCATAGGGCGGCACGCCCGCAATGCGGCGCTGTTCGGCCTCGGCACGCCAGAACTCTTCTTCATCGCCCGACAGGATCGCGCGGATCACCGGGTGTTCGGGTTGGAAACTTTGCATCAACGCCTCACCGGGGCGTTCGGCGCGGCCCGCGCGTCCGGCAACCTGACGCATCAATTGAAACGTCCGTTCGCCCGCCCGCAGGTCAGATCCTTGCAGGCCAAGATCTGCATCTATCACCCCCACCAGCGTCAGCAGAGGGAAGTTATGCCCTTTGGCCACCAACTGCGTGCCAAGGACAATGTCGGCCTCACCCGCCGCAATTTCTTCGATCCGGGCTTTCAAGGCGCGGGCCGATCCAAAGAGGTCAGAGCTGAGAACCGCAATCCGCGCCTCAGGGAACAGCCCTGCGGCTTCTTCGCCCAGCCGTTCGATACCGGGACCCACCGGGGCCATCTTGCCCTCAACTTTGCAGGAGGGGCATTCGGTGGGAACCGGCTTGGTCTCACCACATTGGTGGCACATCAGACGTTTCAGAAACCGGTGTTCCACCATCCGCGCATCACAATTGTCGCATGCCACCTGCGCGCCGCAGGCCCGACAAATCGTCACCGGCGCAAAACCACGGCGGTTCAGGAACAACAGTGACTGCTCCCCCCGCTCCAGACGCAATTGTATCGCCTGTTTCAATGTGGGCGAAATCCAAGTCCCCGACGTCAGTTCTTCGTTGCGCATGTCCACCGCCCGCATTTCGGGCAAAACGGACGCGCCAAAGCGCGACGTCAGATCAAGGCGGCGGTATTTTCCGGCTTTGGCATTCGCCCAGCTTTCAAGCGATGGGGTGGCCGAGGCCAGCACCACCTGCGCCGAACACATGGCCGCGCGCAGCACCGCCATATCGCGAGCATTGTACAAAACGCCGTCTTCTTGCTTGTAAGACGTGTCGTGTTCTTCATCGACAATGATCAGACCAAGGTCGCGGTACGGCAGAAACAACGCCGAGCGCGCACCGATCACCAGCTGCGCCGCCCCCTGCCCGACCATGCGCCAGACCCGACGTCGTTCGGTCATTGTGGCACCAGAATGCCATTCCGCAGGCGTCGCGCCAAACCGCGCTTCAACCCGTTTCAGGAATTCTGCTGTCAGTGCGATTTCCGGCAACAACACCAGCGCTTGTCGACCCGCCCGCAGACAGGCCGCGACCGCCTCCAGATAGACCTCGGTCTTACCGGAGCCGGTGACACCTTTTAGCAGCGTGGTTCCGTAGGATCCGCTTTTTACCGCATCTTCCAGAATGGCCGCCGCGCTTGCCTGGTCTTCGGTCAAGGTCTTGCTGGGCAGCTCCGGGTCCAGATGCGGATAGGGTTGGTCGCGCGGGGTCTCCACCTCGATCAGAGCGCCCTGTTTCACCAGCCCTTTCACCACAGAAGCCGTCACCCCGGCCATGTCCGACAGCTCCTTGGGGGTAAAGGAAAGGCCGCCGAACTCCTCCATCACCGCCAATACCCGCTCGCGTGCATCCGTCATCCGATCCGGCGTGTTTTCCCCCAACCGCAGAACTTTGCGCATAGATGGCGGGTCAGATAGGCCCGGCGCGCGCGTGGCCAGCCGCAGCATCGACGACATCGGCGTCAGCGTGTAATCCGCCGCTTTCGCAAGAAAGGCACGCATTTCGTCCCGCATCGGGGCCACATCCAGCACCCGGATCACGCTGCGCAGTTTTGCAAGGTCGAAATCGCCCGCCCCTGGCCCCCAAACCACACCCAGCACTTTGCGCGGGCCCAGCGGCACCTCGACAAAGGCACCACGAAAACAACCGCCCGCCGGGGCTTTGTAGTCCAACACCCGATCCAACGGCTGGCTGGTCAGCACCCCAACCCGCGCACCTTCCGCAAAGAACTCGGGATCGTTTTGCGGATCAGAGTTGAAGGTGAGCTGGGACAAGAGGGCGCGCCTTTTTGGTTTTGCTGCTGAAAATCTGTGCAACCCGCAAACGGGGTTTTCGCGGGGCTCCCTATCAGGTAAAGGCAAGTTGAACCGAGGCCAAGCCATCTGAAGGACCTGAAGGTATGAAATTCTTTGTAGACACCGCTGAAATCGACGCAATTGCCGAGTTGAATGACCTGGGCATGGTAGATGGTGTGACAACCAACCCGTCGCTGATCAAGAAATCCGGCCGCGACATTATCGAGGTCACCAAAGAGATCTGTGATCTGGTTGCAGGCCCCGTCTCTGCCGAAGTTACCGCAGTTGATGCAGACACGATGATTGCCGAAGGCCGCAAGCTGCTGGAAATCGCGGAAAACATCACCGTCAAAGTACCGCTGACCTGGGATGGTCTAAAAGCCTGTAAAACCCTCAGCGACGATGGCCACAAGGTCAACGTAACGCTCTGCTTCTCTGCGAACCAAGCGCTCTTGGCGGCAAAAGCAGGCGCAACCTTCATCTCTCCCTTCATCGGTCGTCTGGACGACATCAACCTTGATGGCATGGAGTTGATCGAAGACATCCGCACCATCTACGACAATTTCGGGTTCGAGACTGAGATCCTGGCGGCCTCCATTCGTTCAGTGAACCATATCCTTGATTCGGCCCGTATCGGTGCAGACGTGATCACCGCACCGCCTGCCGTGATCAAAGCCATGGTCAACCACCCGCTGACCGACAAAGGTCTGGACGCGTTCCTGGCGGACATCAAAGCGGCAGATATCAAGATCCTCTGATTTTCAGAACTGATACGATCAGATTGAAAGGCGTGCACCTTCGGGATGCGCGCCTTTTTGCTTAAATGTACATGCTTGGCCTGCCGCCACAGAAACCCTCGCACAGGGCCCATCGGCTGTGATATAGATCGTTCAAGATATAAACGAGGCAGACGAATGAGCAGTTCAGCCCAATTGGAAGACCGCCTGCGCGCCGCCATTTTGGAACAACCGGATGTGGTGCTGGACGATCCCAGCGTGATGGAGGCCCTGGTGGCCGCCAATGATCGCGCGCTGGGGGCAAATGTTGTGGACATGCGCGGCATCGCCATGTCGCGGCTTGAGGCCCGATTGGACCGGCTGGAAGACACCCATCGTTCGGTGATTGCTGCGGCATACGAAAACCTCGCCGGCACCAACCAAATCCACCGCGCTGTGCTTGCCCTGCTGGAACCGCAAGATTTCAAATCCTTCCTCGCCGCGCTTGATGGCCCTGTTGCCGAGGCGTTGAATGTGAACGCTCTGGCCCTGGTCCTCGAAAGCTACGAAGCTGACGACGCGCAGGACGTCACACGCGTCTCAGATGTGTTGCGCATCCTGCCGACCGGTTTCATCCAGAAGTACAATGGATATGGCCGCAGCGCACCGCCGCCTGTTGTTACCTTGCGCCAATTGCACGAAGGCGATCCAATGATTCACGGTGAACAAGCGTCCTGGCTACGCTCCGAAGCTGTAATGTCATTGGACCTGGGCACCGGGCGCCTGCCAGCAATGCTGGTGTTTGGCTCCGAGGATCCACATCAATTTACGCCGCAACATGGCACGGATCTGCTCACGTTCTTTGCCGGTGTTTTTGAACGCACATTGCGCAACTGGCTGTCATGACGCTGATCTCTCCCGCCTGCCGTGACGCGCTTGAGAACTGGCTCAACAGTATCAGCGCGCTGCAGGGGGCGTCAGAGAATACGATTACCGCCTACGCCGGAGATTTACGCGATTTTTTGGGCTTCATGAGCGCCCATTTCGGCGGCCCGCAGGGGCTGGTGGCGCTGTCCGATATCACCACAGGCGACATGCGCGCCTGGATGGCCGCCACCCGAGCTGAAGGGGTCGGCGCGCGGTCACTGGCACGCAAGCTGTCCTCGGTCAAAGCCTTCTACCGCTGGCTGGCCGAACGCGAAGGGTTTGAACCCACCGCGGTCCTGTCTGCCCGTGCACCGAAATTCACCAAGAAACTGCCCCGCCCCCTGTCCGAAGACGCCGCCAAAGCGGTGCTCGACACAGTTGCTTTGCAATCCGAAACCCCATGGGTCGCGGCGCGGGATGTCGCCGTGGTGACGCTGCTTTACGGCTGCGGGCTGCGCATATCCGAGGCGCTGTCGTTGCGGGGGCGCGATGTCCCCCTGCCCGAAGTGATGCGCATTCTCGGCAAAGGACAAAAAGAGCGCCTGGTCCCGGTCCTGCCCGTTGCGCGCAACGCGGTGGATGAATATCTGCGCCTCTGCCCGGTTGATCTGACGGCCGATGCACCGCTGTTTCGCGGCGTGCGCGGTGGGGCCTTGTCACCCAGCCAGATCCAAAAGGCCGTTGCCCGCACCCGCGAACAACTCGGCCTGCCGCCAACAGCAACACCCCATGCCCTGCGCCACAGTTTTGCAACGCATCTGCTGGAAGCCGGTGGAGACCTGCGCACCATTCAGGAACTGCTGGGCCATGCCTCGCTATCGACCACTCAGAACTACACGGCGGTCGACACAGCACACCTCATGGACGTCTATCGCCGGGCCCATCCCAAGGCCTGAAGTAAGACGACCGTTAAAATGCAAGGTAAATTGCGCCTGCATTCTACGCGCCTCATTAACCTTGCTGGGTCATCTTGGCGGCATCGCTTTCCAGAAAGGAATCACCTGATGCTGCCCTCTGACGTCCCTGCTGCCGTCCTGATCCAAATGGCCGATGGCGCGCCAACATCGCCAACGCTGCCGCTGCCGGGCCCCTTGCGTGCGCCCCGCGGTCGTATGATCGAACTGCCAAGCAATGGCATCCCTTCCTTGTCACTTGCCGCTCAGCCCGCCTTTGAAAACACGCCTTCCAAGCAATTGCTGCATTAACCGCCGCAGTAAAACGCAGATGCCTGGCTGCCCCCGTAGCCCGGCACCAACCATCGCGTGAGGCGGCTGCTTTCACCCTTGAAGCAATGCTGGAAATTCGTCATCACAGACGGATGACACCTCAATTCCGCGCTTTATCCGTACATCTTCTCACTGCAACTGGCGCTGTTTTTGCCATGCTTGCCATGCTCGCCGCTGTTGAGGCCAAATGGGACTTGATGTTCCTTTGGCTTGTGGTGGCCTTTGCGGTGGATGGCATCGACGGCCCGCTTGCGCGTCACTACGATGTGCGCCGCTATGCGCCCGAATTTGACGGGGTGCTGCTGGATCTGATCATCGACTACCTGACCTATGTCTTTATCCCGGCCTTTGCCCTGTTTAAATCAGGCCTCATGGCGGGTTGGACCGGTTGGGCCGCGATCATCGTGATCACCTTTGCCTCGGCCATGTATTTCGCCGACACCCGGATGAAGACCAAAGACAATTCATTCTCGGGTTTTCCGGGGTGTTGGAACATGTTGGTATTGGTTATTTTTGCCATTGAACCCAGCCACTGGACCAGCATGGCCTTGGTCACGCTCTTGGCCATCGCCATGTTCCTGCCGCTCAAATTCATCCACCCGGTCCGCACGGTGCGCTGGCGTAAACTGTCATTACCAATGGCGCTGGCCTGGACGTTTTTTGCGGGTTGGGCCGCTTGGGTGAATTTCCACCCCGAAAGCTGGGCCCATTGGGGTTTGGTGATCACCTCCGCCTACTTGCTGGTGGTTGGTATCGTTCAGCAAGTCATCCCCAAACGAGACGACAACGCCGCTTAAATCAACAACCCTGCGGCGCCTTCATGGCGCAACAGGGCGACCTTAGTCTCAACACCTCCTGCACCTGAGAACCCGCCCAAGCCATTCGCCGCCAGAACCCGGTGACAGGGGATCAAAACGGGCAATGGGTTTGCTCCACAGGCATTTCCAACCGGTTGCGACGCTGACCCCAGCTCCCGCGCGATGTCACCATATTGCACCGTCTCTCCAAAGGGGATCGCCTGCATCGCTGCACAGACCTTTTGCTGAAACCCGCTGCCACCAACCCGCATCGGCAGGTCAAAGCTCTTCAGGCGACCGGCAAAATAAGCCTCTAACTGGCAAACGGCCTCGTCCAACAGATCTGTGGTTTCTGTCTCTGCCCCCTCCCAGGCAAGCCGCACCAGCTTGCCTGCATCTTCGCTTACAAACAGCGGTCCAACCGGGGACAAAAGTGAAGAAGTCTGCATAGATTCCCCTAAAATTTTACGTTGTTTTTAAACGACTTACGGCTTTATTCATCACCGATACGACCGAGACCACAATATCTTGTGGATGGGCATGATCGCAACCCGACTTTGGTTAATAAACTAACCGAAATTGTTAACCATTCGCCCTATGTGCGACCCACTTTTCCTAAAATTCGCGTAAAACGTATTTAAGAGTTGTTAGGAAAGGTTAAGACAATGGTTGCTCTAAATGGCGTCTCAAACACCACCAGCGTCAGCGTTTATCGTCAGATGAACAGCCACCTGAACGGCCACGGTGCGACAAAGGTCATGCCGACCCAAACAACACCAGATGCAGGTTACCGTGACATGGGCGAAAAAACTCCGATCGTCACCGAAGCCCGCCGCGAATACGTACAAAAGCTTAATGAAGCGCAACAAGCCCGTTGCCTGCCCGGCAATCGGGCCCTGGAGCAAGCGGTGCAGAACCGTATCAACAACCCCCAGGAGCGTTCCGAACATCACAAGGCCCTGGATGCCGTCCGGGACATTCGCAGCGGCCTTTATGGAGGTCCACTGCCCGCCAGCGCCATGGCGGAAAAACAGCGTCGTTATGCGCACAAGATGCGCGTGAACGGCTACCTTTAAAGCCATTCACGCAAGGGATGCCTTACTGGATCTGTGACCAGAAGGCTTCCAAATGCCGCGTCATGATCTGCTCAAAGCGACCGCTTTCGCGCAGTGCTTTTAGACCGGCGTTCAACCGGTAGAGATGCGACGTGCCACGCCAGTGGCGTTTGGAAATCACCGCGCTCAGTTCTTCCAGCGCAAGCGGTCGCTCCAACGGAACAACCTTTTCACGCAGTCCCTCCGCAACGATGGTTTCCGCTCCCAGAAACAGGTTCATCGCAACCGCATCAACTTCGCCTGCACGCAGCAACACAAAACAATCGACCGGATGAGGCTGCGTAACCACGGTCAGGTTTCCAACCTTGTTTATCCACGACGGCTCAGTCGCATTGAGGTCATGGTTGTAAATTGCATTCGGCCGGCAGATCGATTTGTCTTCCAGATCCGACGGCTGATCAAAGGTGATGGGATGTGCGACGTCGACAAACAGCATCACCGGCAGGCTGACCACAGGATCGGAGTAATGAAACTTCTCACAGCGTTCGCTGCCTGGGAATGCCGCGCAATCCGGCTTGATCCAGGGAAACCCCATATCAAACTGTTTTTCATCCAGCAGCGGGAACAGATGGTTGGTCCACTCGTCCTCCCAGCTCACCGAATATGACACGGGCGAGGGTGCAAGTTCCAGCGCGGCATTCACCAGCTCTGTCACCATCCCCTGCCCCGGCAAATCCTGTCCCGAGAACGGGCCAAAATTGCCGCCGGTCAGCAGCGTCAGCTCTGCATCCACTTTCCGCAAAGGTGTGGCGTCCGGCACGACCTCTTCTTCCGGGCACGGAACAAACAACGTGCGGCCAGGAATAACCGTCGACGCCGCAAGCAGACGCTGGTTGCGGTAATAGATCAGCCCCCAGCGCTCGCGATCGCCATAGTGTTCCTCAGCGATGGAAAACAGGTTGTCGCCGGGTTTGGCGACGTAATCGACATTACAGATCGCCCAAGCGGCCGAGGGGGCAAACCCCAAGGCCAAACCGAGGCGTACAATCCAAGGAAACAACAGCTTTTGCATGGCCGCCCCCTTAGAACCCGGCCCAGATGCGGGCCATGTGATCTTCGATGATTGATTGATAAACGCCGGAATCGTGGATCTTGGTCAGACCATCATTCACCATCGCCAGGATCAGCTCGGCTTCGGGGTGCGACTTGTGCACAACGATATGGTGCGACTGGATCGAGATCGGTGTTGGAACCACATGAATCTTACCTTCCAGTCCCAATTCACTAATCTTTTCGCGACCTGTGAATTCATTCAGAACCAACAGGTCGGCTTCGCCTTCCATGACCAGTTCGAAACAATGGGACGGCGTATTGCCTACAACCAGTTCAATCTTTTCATCGCGCAGCCAATTGCGGCCGCTCTCGTTAAAGATCGTTGTGTCAAATCCAGCTGGGCGGCAAATCGATTTGCCAAGCACATCTTCATCGCTCGAGAAATCAATCGGATTGCTGGCATCCGTAAAGATCAGGGTCAGAGTTTCAAAAAGAGGTTCGGAAAACAGCAGGTTTTCACACCGATAGCTTTCAGGCAGTTCCTCACAATTCGGACGGTACCAGGGGAAACCGGCATCCAATAATGCATTGGACAGCAATGGTTCAAAATGGGCGTCCCAATGATCAACCCAGTGGATTGCGAACCCTTGCTCCGGCTCGGCCGCCGACATTGTTGCATTCACCAGATCTGTCAGCAAACCGCCATTGTGCAATTGTTTGCCGGTGAATGGTTGGAAGTTATCGCCCGTCAACAGATTGATCTTGTGACGCACCGCCGCATCGCCTTGGGCGATTTCAACAGGTTCCGCGACGGTTGGCACGGCGTCGGCGATCAATTTGCCGCCCTCCAAACCCAATGGCAGCCCGTCAATACAGGGGATATCCAGCCGCATGCCAACCCGGATGGCATTGGGGCTCGAACCAATTGCTTTGATGTTCTGGGTATGGATCAGGCTCCACTTGCCAACATCTTTGAACAAGTGATCCGAAATCAGCGACAGGCTATCGCCGGACTTAACGGTATAGACCCCACCACAGGTTTCTGCGGCGGCAGATTGCGCAGCCAATACGCCCAGACCCAATGCTGCGGCAGTGATTATATTCTTCATGGTTCCCCCTGAAACATGGCAACACGACGCTGCATTCGCGCCGAGATTTAATAAGTGTTTGGTTCATCTTTGGGTCGACACAGGCGGGCAGTCCGCATGTGTCCTGACGTATCCGTGCGACCGTTGGCACATGGGTCCAGCCAGTGCCCCGACCGTCCCGCGAACTGTCGGTCCTCAGTGTGCGATAAACAGGCTCAGAATGGTCTGAGTGTCCACTTGCCCATCCGGCAGGATAAAGCCTGCAGGCACGGTCAAATCGCCCGACGCATGTGCCTGGACCAGATCCGCAGCGATCTGCGCCTCAGTCTTACCGGCAGCAGTGCCCTGACTGATCAGACGGTACAGATCGCTCACTGCGGCTTGGGTCACTGGCGTCGAGGTCTGTGAAGCCCCACTGCGCAGCGCATCCAAGGTTCCTGTGGTCAAACGCGCCATCAAATCAGGGTTCAGCCCCGTGGCAGTGTTAGATGGAAACGCTGGCACAAATTTGTCGGTTGCAGCTTCGGATTTTGGCGCTTTGGCAGGAGCCTTCGCGACCTCCCCGCTTTCTTCTTCTGCTGCAGCTTCGACCGGCGCAGGATCTGCTTGCAACAGCGAAGCCGCTTTCAACTCGGTCGCTGCGGCCGTGTCCTTGACCACACTGCCGGCAATCGGCGCTGGGTCCGCAGGCGTCGGCGCTGAACCCAGTTTGGCAATAGCCTGCGAAATCACAGACGCCATGGGATCAGCCACGGTTGCCTCCGCGACAACGGTTGGTGCAACCCGCGTCTGAACCGGCGCGACCACGGCCGCTTTATCGGGTTCAACCGAAGGCACGACAAGGTTGGCTGAAACGGTCTTGGGACCCGGAGCAGTTTCGGGCGCAGGAGCAGGCTGCGCATGTGTTGCTTTGACTTCCACGGGGGCGCTGACCGGTTCGACGTTGGTGATTACAGGCGCCACTTGTGACGCAACAGCAGGTTTTGCCTCCACGACGACGTCGACGGGTTCCGGTGCCACCTCAACAGCGCGAGGCTCGGCGGCAGGCTGCGCTGCCCCGATATCCCCTTGGGCTACCGCTTCGGACTTACCGCCTGCAAATTGCAAAACACCAAGGCCCAACGCCAAAACACCCAATGCCGCTGCAGCTAGGCCCAAGGGCTTCAAGGACGCCGACCGTCCCGCCGTCTCATCCAAAGCAAATGCGGCATCGCTTTGCGCACTGGCAGAGGCCAAAGACTTGGGCGTCATCCCTTCGGAGGGCTTGCTGATCTTGGCATTCGCCGCCTTAACCGGTTTGGCTTTTGCAGCCTGACCTTTTGCAACCTTGGGCTGTTTGGCACTGGCAGGTGCCACAGCTGTCTTTTGTGCTTGCTTTTGACCCTCTGGCGCGGGTTTCAAAGAAATCTTGATGTTTCCGGTCGACGAAACGCTTTTGACCTGAACCGATCCCGCATCCCCTGTCTTTGCCGCCGGCTTTACTTTGGCATTCTTCAAATGCTCTTGCATGAACTATGCACCCCCAAAAACTGGCATCCGAATTGCGAACCACCACGGAAAATCTCCAATTCGTTAAGGGTTTCTTAACCATTCATAGTAAGTGGGTCAACATTTAGTGTATCTCCAATTCGGACACACACTCAGCTGCGACTTGATTAATCGCAACCGGCACTCGTGCTGAATTTTATTGGCATTTTCAGCTGCGCCGTCGCCAGAAGTGTCAGAAATTCAATACACCTTTAGACTACTCGCGATTGTATTCACCTTTGAAGGAGCCACGGCGCGGTGCACGCCGAGCGCGACGAAAAAGGGCGCCCACCGGACGCCCTTCTCACGAGAATATGATAGCTCAAATCAGCCCAGCGCGTCGTTACAGCGACCGCAGACACCGGGATGGGCGAATTTGCCGACATCGGGCAGGATCTTCCAGCAACGCTGACATTTTTCCCCATCGGCCTTTTCAAACACCACAGAGATCCCGTCGACCTCAGGCATGCGGAAGGCCTCGGACGGGCTTGGGTCATTGCTCAGACTGATGTCAGAGGTGATGCAAACGTCGGCAAAGTTCACCGACTTCAGCGCCTCCAGAACATCTGCTTCGCGGATATGAACCACAGGCGCGGCCTCAAGCGAGGCACCGATCACCTTGTCGGTCCGCTGGATTTCCAGCGCCGATGTCACAACGCGGCGCGCCTGACGGATCTTGGCCCATTTCGCAGCCAAAGGCTCGTTCAGCCAATCGCGCGGCGTGTCGGGCATGTCGGTCAAGTGGATCGAGCTGTCATCGCCCGGATACCGCTCCAGCCAGACCTCTTCCATCGTGAAGACCAGAACCGGCGCAAGCCAGCTGGTGATCCGGTGGAACAGCAGATCCAGCACGGTGCGCGCCGCGCGGGCGTTCAGCGTGTCGCCGTCACAGTACAGTGCATCCTTGCGGATATCGAAGTAGAAGGCCGACAGATCCACGGTGGCAAAGTTAAAGATCGCCTGCCACACGCCATTGAAATCATAGGCTTTGTAGCCTTCGCGCACGGTGTGATCCAGCTCTGCCAGACGGTGCAGAACCCATTGTTCCAGCTCGGGCATATCCGCCGGCTCAACGCGCTGATCCTCAGTGAAATCAGCCAGCGAGCCCAACATATACCGCATGGTATTGCGCAAACGGCGATAGCTGTCGGCGGTGCCTTTCAGGATCTCCGGGCCAATCCGCTGGTCGGCGGTGTAATCCACCTGCGACACCCACAGACGCAGAATATCGGCGCCGTATTGTTTGACAACTTCCTCGGGCACGATGGTATTGCCCAGGGATTTGGACATCTTCATGCCCTTCTCATCCAGGGTAAACCCGTGTGTCACCACGTTTTTATAGGGCGCACGCCCCTTGGTACCACAGGCCTGCAACAGGGAGGAATGGAACCAGCCACGGTGTTGGTCGGTGCCTTCCATGTAAACATCGGCGATACCGTCCTCGGTCCCGTCTTCACGATCGCGCAGAACAAATGCGTGGGTCGAGCCTGAGTCAAACCACACGTCCAGAACGTCATAGACCTGATCATAGGCATCCGGGTCAGCGATGCCGTCCAGAACCTTGGCCTTAAAGCCGTCCTCGTACCAGACGTCCGCGCCATTTTCCTCAAATGCCGCTTTGATGCGGGCGTTGACCTCATCGTTGCGCAGGAGGAAGTCCGCATCCGTGGGCAGCGCGCCTTTTTTGGTGAAGCATGTCAGCGGCACGCCCCAGGCCCGTTGACGCGACAGAACCCAGTCGGGGCGGCTTTCGATCATGGAATAGAGACGGTTGCGACCGGTCTGCGGTGTCCATTTCACCAACTCATCAATCGAACGCAGGGCACGGGTACGGATGGTATCGCCCATCTGCCCCATGCCGTCATCCAGTGTGCGATCCACACCGGCAAACCACTGTGGCGTGTTGCGATAGATGATCGGAGCCTTGGAGCGCCAGGAATGCGGATAGCTGTGTTTGATCTTGCCGCGCGCCATCAGACCGCCAACTTCAACCAGCTTGTCGATGACCTTCTTGTTGGCGTCGCCCTCACCACCCTTGCGGTTCAGGATATAGCTGCCACCAAAGAACGGCAGATCCGCACGGAAGCCACCATCGTCCATGACGTTATAGGTTATCACCTGCTCCAACATGCCCAGATCACGGTACAGCTCAAACTCTTCCATACCGTGGGACGGCGCGCAGTGCACAAAACCCGTACCTTCGGTGTCGGTCACAAAAGGTGCGGCGCGGAAATCACGGATGTCATCCCATTCGCCGTTGCCACCTTCGGCACCAGCCAGCGGGTGGGTCAGCTGCGCGTCGGCCAGTTCCGAAACCGGGACATCTGCAATACGGGTGTATTGATCTTCACCCAGACGGGCGCGTTTGAAGACATCCGCCGCCAGATTGTCGGCCAACAGGTATTTCTCACCCACTTTCAGCCAGCATTCATCTGGCGTCGCCGTAACCTCATAAAGGCCATAGGCCACGTCTTCACCAAAGACGACAGCCTTGTTCGACGGCATGGTCCAAGGCGTTGTGGTCCAGATCACCACATAGGCACCGGCATGTTTGTGATCCGCGTTGGAGACCTTGAACTTCACATAGATGGTGAAGCTTTCCTTGTCGTGATACTCCACCTCGGCCTCGGCCAGGGCGGTTTTCTCCATCGGCGACCACATCACCGGTTTGGAGCCTTGATAGAGCGTGCCGTTCATCAGGAACTTCATGAACTCATCGGCGATCACGGCTTCGGCGTGATAATTCATGGTCAGATAGGGATCTTCCCAATTGCCGGTGATGCCCAGACGTTTGAACTCTTCGCGCTGGATGTTCACCCATTCATCGGCAAAGGCGCGGCATTCCTGGCGGAATTCAACAACGGGTACGTTGTCTTTGTTCTTGCCCTTCTTGCGATACTTCTCTTCGATCTTCCATTCGATCGGCAGACCGTGACAATCCCAGCCCGGAACATAACGCGCATCAAATCCCATCATCTGGTGGGAGCGGACAATCATATCCTTGATCGTCTTGTTCAGCGCGTGGCCGATGTGCAGGTGGCCGTTCGCATAGGGAGGACCGTCATGCAGGGTAAAGGGCGTGCGGCCTTCTTTTTCGCGCAGGCGGTCGTAGACGCCAATTTTTTCCCAACGTTCCAGCCATGCGGGCTCGCGCTTGGGCAGGCCTGCGCGCATGGGGAATGCTGTCTTGGGGAGGTTCAACGTATCTTTGTATTCGGGCGTGTCGGCGCACATATGTGGCGTCCTTTGAATAATCTGTCGGATTTTGGATATTCGGAACGGTGCGAAGTCTCAAGCACCTTTGCCCGGCGTCTCGCAGGACCCCAAAGGGATCAGAGCGCCGGGTAAATAATTCGAATAATGATGGCCACACGATTGGACATATCCGCGTTATAGGCACTGATCCCACTGGGGTAAAGTACTGTCGAATGCTTCAATCTCGTCACGATCATGTAACTTGCTAAACCTCATTTTAGCAGTTACCAAAGCCACAACCATCAAAAAATGCTTTTGCTGGTGTCGCAACATTGGGTCATGCTCCAATCCAACGGCACCGCGCAGACGCCTGACCTACCTGTTGCGGAGATGATCGATGAAATTTTGGAACTTCCTGTTTGGCAAATCTACAGCCGTCGCCACCCCAGCCAATACACCGGCAGCCCAGCCCAAGCGTATTTTGCACATCGTGGCTTCCCCACGTGGTGAGGAGTCGCAATCGTCAAAACTAGCCAATGCGTATCTCGACACTGTTGAAAAAGAGAACCCAAATGTAGTGATCGACGTCATCGACCTGTGGGATGCGGAACTGCCTGAATTTGACGGTGACAAAGCCGCGGCCAAGATGACGTTCTTTGGTGTGGGTGAGATGGACGGTCAACGCCAGTCAGCCTGGGATCAGATTGTTGCCATCACCGACCGCTTCACACAGGCCGATGAATACGTCCTGTCCGTGCCCATGTGGAACGGCGGCATTCCTTACCGTCTGAAACAATACATCGACATCGTCACCCAGCCGGGCCTGACCTTTGGCTTTACCCCTGATGACGGTTACTTTGGCCTGCTGAAAGACAAAACTGCCCGCGTCTTTTACACGGCTGGCGTTTATGCCCCGGGTGCGGATGCAAAATACGGTGCGGACTACCACTCAGCCTATTTGACATGGTGGTTGAACACCATCGGCGTCACCGAGATTGACATGGTGCGCTTCCAGCCGTCGCTGGTAACCGCCGATCCTGCGGGAGACCAACAAGCGGCTGTTCAACGCTCAACCGCATTGGCGCAAGCGGCAAAGTAATCCGCCCCCTCTGTTTGAGATGTCGTTTTCCGTTCCCCGGCCCCCACAGGCCGGGGTTTTTCGTTCTGGGGCGCAGGTCACCAATATTTGGGGTTGTTGAACGCCTCCACACAGAACGACGGCCCGCGCAACGGCGTAAACGGCGCATCAGTCAGGGACTGGCCCATCCATCCGTGTGGAAACTGCAGCGGCATGGGGGCTTTGGCGTGATCTTCTGAGATCTGCTGGAACCCTGTTTTGGTGTAATACCGTGGGTCGCCGTAGGTCAGGACCACATCCACACCGCTGCTGCGCAATTCCGCCAATCCGTGCGTCACCAATCCCTGCCCGATCCCTTGTCGCTGACGATCCGGGTGAACCGCGACGGGACCCAGCACAAACACATCACGAGTCTCTTCCGGGTAACGCAAGCGGGTAAAGAGAATGGCCGCCAGCGGGTCCACATCATCCTGCGCGACAAAGACATGCAGATCACCCGGCGCCACGCTGGCAAAGATATCCGCCGTTAGTGTCGCAATAAGCAAGCCCTCGTCAGCGCTGGCCGAGGTCGTAAAGCAATGCTGCACCAAGGCGGTGATCGCTGCATATTGATCCGGGGTGGCAGGGGAGAATTTCATGGCCAAGTGGGTCCTCGTAAAGGGTTAAGGAATGCTTGCAATGTTTCGCACGCGAAACAATTGACCGTACGGTCAATGCGCAACGGATCGTAAAAAATCACCTTGTTCATCCGCATTTCATCCGCGTGGGCCTGATGGGATATTGGGGAAAATACGTACGATCACCCCCAACAGAAACGCGGTGCTGATCCCAAAACACAACAGCCCCGTGATTGCCGCAAAAGTTGCAAATATCCGCACGCCCGGTTCCAGCGTGATGTCACCATATCCAAGGGTCGTATAGGTCACGAGGGCAAAGTAAAACGCGGTCTCTAACCCCTCTATCGCGCCGGTCCAGATGAAGGCCAGCGCCCATAGCCAGATCTCAAACGCGTGGGCCAGCACCATACACAGGACCCCCACCGCAAGGATCACATTGTCATGCACCCACCGCAGCGTACCCTCTAGTTTTTTGCCGACGAACACTGTGAACCGGATGCTGCCCGCAAGGATCACAACATGGATCAAGGCGCTGATGACCAAAAGGCCGGACCCGTGAAAAATTTGCCCAATTAAGGTCATACCAAATAAAACCCACTTCCCAGATTGTGCACTCGCGCTATGCTCCATTTAAACACGCAGATCTTGGAGCTGTTAAATGTTTAATTTCAAGCCATATTTTGTAACCGCCTTCTGCTTTACCTTGGTTGGGGCACCCGGGTTCGCCCAGGACGTCGCACGACCGGCAAAAGTGTATACGGTTGAGGAAGATACCGGTCAGATCAGCCGCACCTACCCCGCCATCGTCCTGCCCTCGAAAGAGGTCGAACTGTCGTTTCGTGTGAGCGGTCGCGTGTTAGAGCTGCCCATTCACGGCTCGATGCAAGTGGCCCAAGGCGACGTGATTGCCCAGCTTGATCTGCGTGATTTTCAGACCCAAGTTGCCCAATTGGAAAGCCAACGTGATCAGGCCGCGGCACAATTGGCACAATTAAAGGCCGGGTTGCTGCCCGAAGAGATTGCAGCCCTTGAGGCCGCCGTGGCCTCGGCCCAGGCGCAATTTGACCAAGCCTTGGAACAGGCAGAGCGCACTCGCCAACTGGTTGCGCGAAATGTCGCCTCGCAGGCGACGCTCGATACGGATGAGGCCAATTTACGAGTGGCTGACGCCAATCTGGAAGCGCAAAAAGAGCAATTGGCGCTGGGACAGATCGGCGCGCGCGACGAAGAGGTGGCGGCAGCCGAAGCGGCCCTGCGCTCGGTCGAGGCGCAGCTGCAAGTGGCGCGTGACAATCTGGACGATGCGACGCTGGTGGCTCCCTTTGACGGGATGATCGGGCGGCGAGACATCGACAATTTCACCAATATTCAAGCGGGTCAGACCGTGGCCCTGCTGCAAAAACTGGAACCGCTGCATCTGACCTTTGACGTGCCGGGCCCCGATGTCACGCTGCTGACAGCATCTGGGGTCGAGCAAATTGTGAATACCGCCCGGTTTGACGCGATCGACGCCGAGCCGATTGTCGCAGAAGTGGTCGAGTTTGCCTTGCAAGCCGATGCCAGCACCCAAACCTATCGCGGTCGTGTGGCCGTGCCACAGCCCGATGACGTGATCCTGTTGCCCGGCATGGCAGGACAGGTCACAGCGACCGCACCTGCCGAGGTGCAAGCGATGCGCATCCCGATTACGGCGGTGGCTGCGGCTCCCGACAGCGCCCCGTTTGTCTGGGTTGTCGACAGCGACAACACGGTCAGCCGCCGCGATGTCACATTGGGTGAGGCAAAAGGCGATCAGGTGCAGGTGATCGACGGGCTGCAGCCCGGAGAACAGATCATTTCCGCCGGGGTCAGCCAGATCCAGGACGGTATGAAGATCCGCCCCTTTACCCGTTTTGGAGGCTAAGACATGGATCTTGCCCGTTTTGCCATTACCAAGCGGCTGATTTCGGCTGTTTGCACGCTTTTGATCCTTTATTCCGGCTATTTCGCCTATACCGCGCTGCCGCGGTTTGAGGATCCCGAATTCATCATTCGCCAGGCGCAGATCATCACGCCCTACCCCGGTGCCTCGGCCGAAGAGGTTGCCAATGAGGTGACCGAAGTGATTGAGAACGCGCTGCAGCAATTGCAGGGCGTGGACGAGGTGCGCTCGGTCTCATCGCCCGGCCTCAGCACGGTGACGGTGGAATTCACCATCCAATCGACGCCGGATTATCCCGACCTGTATGAACGATTTGCCCAGATGCGGGCCAAGGTCGATGATGCACAGGCGGATCTGCCGCCCAATGCGCTTGATACACAGGTCTATGATGATTTTGGCGATGTCTATGCGGTCTATTACGCCGTGATGGGCGACGGTTACACCATGACCGAGCTCTATGAATACGCCAAGGACCTGCAACGCGAGTTGGTGACGGTTGAGGGCGTGTCCAAAGTGATCCTGAACGGGGTGCAGGATGAGGTGATCCATGTGGACTACTCACCCGCGCGACTGGTGGGGCTGGGTCTGTCGACCAGCCAGATTGCCAGCGTGTTGGAGGGGCAGAACCTGGTGACGCCCGGTGGTTCCATCCAGGCGGGACGCACCCGGTTGGAGGTGCGCGCACGGTCGGGCGTGTCCACTGTGGACGCGATCAGCAACCTGTTGATCACCAACCCGCAAACCGGTGGATCGTTTCGTCTGTCAGACATCGCAACCGTCACCCGTGGCCTGAAGGAGCCTGCCACATCCCTGCTTTTTCGCGACGGCCGTCCGGCGGTGGGGATTGGCATTTCCAACAATCTGGGTGGCAATGTGGTCAATATGGGTGAGGCCGCGAAGGCCAAGCTGGACTCGCTGATTTCGGAACGCCCCATCGGGATGCAAGTTGTTGCGATCTCGGATCAATCCGTCTCGGTCAAGCAATCGGTGAATGACTTTGTCATGAATGTCGTGCTGGCGTTGGCCATTGTGGTGGGCACGCTGCTGATTTTTATGGGGATCCGCTCCGGCATCCTGATGGGGGGCATCCTGTTGGTCACGGTCGCTGGGACCTTGATGGGGATGTATCTTTATGGGCTCGACATGCAGCGGATCTCGTTGGGGGCGTTGATCATCGCCTTGGGGATGCTGGTCGACAACGCCATTGTGGTGGTCGAGGGCACATTGGTCCGGGTCCAAAAGGGCGAAAGCGCAGCCGAGGCGTCAATTGCCGTGGTCAACCAGACCAAATGGCCACTTTTGGGGGGCACTGTGGTTGGCTTGCTGGCGTTTTCACCCGTCGGATTTTCCCCCGACAACACCGGGGAATATGCAGGCAGCCTGTTCTGGACCATCTCCATCTCGCTGCTGTTTTCCTGGCTGGTGGCCATTTGGCTAACCCCCTATTTCTGTACCCTGTTGCTGAAACCGGGCACCGGCGATGGGGAGGCCAAGGAAAACATCGTGCTGCGCCAATATCGCCGGTTCCTCGATCTGGCGATCCGGCTGCGCTATGCGACCGTTGCCCTGGTTGTGGGGCTGTTTGTTTCGGCGCTTGTGCTGTTTTCCTTTGTGCCAGCTGGCTTCTTTCCCAGCTCGACCCGGCCGCAATTTGTGGTGGATTTCTTTCTGGCGGAAGGCAGCGACATCACCGCGACGCAGACGGATATCAGCGAGATTGACGCGTATGTCCGCACCCTGCCCGGCGTGACCTCGACCAATACATCCGTGGGCAGCGGCCATCTGCGGTTCATGCTGATTTATGAATCCGAGAACCAGAATTCGGCCTATGCGCAGATCCTGATTGATGTGGAGGAATTCAACCAGATCGACGCGTTGCAGGGGGATTTGCAGACCTGGATCAATGCCAATTATCCCGATGCCAACGCCAAGGTCTGGAAGTTTGTTCTGGGCCCCGGTGGTGGCTCCAAGGTGGAGGCCCGGTTCACTGGTCCCGACGCCGCAGTCCTGCGTCAACTGGCGGATCAGGCCAAGGTCATCATGAATGACGCCGGTGCCGTCGCCGTCAAAGACGACTGGCGCGAGCAGGTGCCTGTTATTCGCCCGGTCATCAATACCGAGAACGCCCGGCGGCTGGGTTTGACACAGGGAGAGATCTCAAACGCGCTTTATACCCATCTAAACGGCGCCAGCCTGGGTGTTTACCGCGAAGGCGAGGAGTTCCTGAACATCGTCATGCGCGCGGTCGAGGCTGAGCGCAACGATGTGGGAGAACTGCACAATATTCAGATCTATTCCCAGGTGATCGGCGGCTATATCCCGATGACCCAAGTGGTGGATCGGTTCGATGTGGTGTTTGAGGCCGGAAATCTGCGCCGTATTGACCGCGAGCTGGCCATTCTGGCGCAGGCCGACAATGCACCCGGTGTCTTGTCCGGCGATCTGTTCGACGCGGTGCGCCCCGCGATCGAGGCGATCCCTTTGCCGCCCGGTTATGCGCTGGAATGGCGCGGTGAGTTTGGCAATTCGACCGAGGCCAATGCAGGTCTTGCCTCAACCATGCCCTTGGGTTTTGGCGCGATGGTGCTGGTGGTGATCTTCCTGTTCAATGCCGTGCGTCAGCCGCTGATTATCTGGCTGACGGTGCCTTTGGCGCTGATCGGTGTGGTCTGGGGACTGGCGGCGACGCAAACGCCGATGGAGTTCATGGCCATTTTGGGCGTGTTGTCGTTAACCGGCATGTTGATCAAAAACGCCATTGTTTTGATTGACGAAACCGACAGTCAGATCGCCGATGGCAAGGCCCGGATGCAGGCGGTGGTCGATGCCGCCGTCAGCCGGGTACGGCCGGTGTCCTTGGGTGTTTTGACCACGGTTCTGGGGGTTGTGCCCCTGATCTGGGATCCGTTTTTCAAATCTCTGGCGGTGGTGATCATCTGCGGCCTGAGCTTTGCCACCATCCTGACGCTGATCGTGGTGCCAACGCTCTATGCGATTTTCTTCCGCGTCCGCATGGATGAGGTTGACGCCTCCTAATACCCTGCCCGGCCAAAGGATACTTTGGCCGGGCAATTCGAATACGTGTCGTACCGCATTAGGTGTCAGAGAAGCGTTTCAGCCAACGTATGCTGCGTTCCGCATCGCGTGCATCATAGGCCGCCAAGGCAGACGCCGGATCTTCATCAAACGCAGGCTCTGCATCCTGGCCCAACGCGGTCAGCCGCATGGAGTACCACGCCGTTATTCCGCCGTGTGGAGTTGAGGAAAATCGCGGAAATTGCGGATCCCCTCCCCTATCCTGCAACCAATCCTTGGCCAACGAGGGGTTAAGCACCATCGCCCGCGCCAGACCAACAGCATCAGCGGCCCCTGACTGCAGCACGGACACAGCCTGTGCTTTGGTGCGGATACCACCGGTGAGCATAATGGGAACGGACGTCACCGCCTTGGCACGTTTGGCAAAATCAGCGAAATTGGGACCGGCCACGGATTTACCATCGGAACTGGACGCCGCACCGGGGAAATAGGTGCCGCCGCTGATGTCGATCAAATCAACCGAGGTCTGATCCAGTAAGCGCACCGCTTCAAGCGCGTCTGCCTCTGTCAGCCCGCCGTCCAACATGTCGGTAGAGTTGATCTTGATCCCGATGGGGAAGCTTGGACCAACAGCCTCGCGCACAGCTGTGATCGTCTCATCGATAATTCGGAACCGTCCGGCGACTGGCCCGCCATAGGCGTCGTCGCGTTTGTTAAATAGCGGCGACAGGAACTGGCTGAACAGAAATCCGTGGCCTGCGTGGACTTGCACCCCTGTGAACCCCGCCTGCTGGGCCACGGTTGCCGCCTGTGCGTAAATCTGAGGTAAGGCCTGGATCTCTGCCACTGTCATGCCGTCGCATGTCAGCCCATCGACGTCCAACGGCGAAGGCCCTTTGGGGGTGCTGATGGGACCATGGGCCAATGCGCCGGCATGTCCAAGCTGCGGCCAAATCTGCGCAGCACTTTGCGCCCCCCGCGTGGCAAGATCTCGCAGCGCGGCCAAATCGGTGTCCGGTGTCAGCACCAGATTGCCGGGTTTTTCGGGAAAATGCGGTCCAACCTGCGCCTCCCCAATCAGGGAAAGCGCTACGCCGCCATGCGCCCAGCGTTCATAAAGCCGGGCCTGGATTGCGGTCGCATTGCCTTCACCGTCGCCCAGACTGTCAGACATCGCAGCCTTGATGATACGATTGCTGAGCTGCGCCCCACAAGGCAGTTGCAGCGGTTGTCCGAGGATAGAGAGGTTTTCCGTTGCCATGCGTGCCGCCTTGTTCATCGATGTTGTGTGACCTTTGCGGTTATCATCGCAAAGATCATCACCATTGCTATCGAAATATGGCGGAGTGTTTGGCCTTTAAACAGACGCAGACCTCAATGCGAAATCATCCACGGACGTTTGGTTGGGAAGCTTTTGGAGCCATCCGGGCGATAAAGCGTCTTGCTCTTTTTCTTGTTGCTTCCCCCACAACAGCCGCAATTGGGTCCGTGTTGGCTGCTGCGTTTGGGACTGTCGGCGGCGCGCTCATTGGTGGCATGGGCGTTGCGGCGGTTGCTGTCCATCGTGGCCAAGTTCGGGGCAGTCATCATCACGCGCGGGGCCTCGGTGCCGCATTCGGGACAGCTGCAGGGTTTGTCATAGGCTGAGATCTTGCCAAGCGCCTCAAACGGGCCGCAGTCGTCGCACCAGTATTCATAAACAGGCATATCGTTGTTCTTTCATGGGCTGCACAGAAAGGAGTGACTGCGGGCCGTGTCTGTGACCGCCCGCAGTGGGGTTTTGAACCAACGCGGGTCAGAGATCCGGCGCCAGCGGGATATCGACCGAGCCATCCAGATATTTCTGCGGGCCATTGGCGTTGGGCATCATATCCCATTGGAAGATGTCATTTGGCAGCCACAGGGTTGCACAAGCATTGGGGATATCCACCACGCCCGAGATATGCCCCTGGACCGGTGCCGTCCCAAGGATCGCGTAGGCCTGCGCGCCGGTGTATCCAAATTTCTTGAGGTATTCGATGGCGTTAAGGCAGGCCTGACGATAGGCGACATGGACGTCCAGGTAATGCTGTTCACCGGACTCATCGACGCTGATGCCTTCAAAGATCAGATAATCATCGTAATTCGGCGTCATCGGTGAAGGTTTGAAGATCGGGTTTTTGATCCCGTATTTCTCCATCCCGCCTTTGATCAGTTCAACCTTGATATGCAGCCAGCCCGCCATTTCGATCGCGCCACAAAAGGTGATCTCTCCATCGCCTTGGCTAAAGTGCAGATCGCCCATCGACAGGCCCGCACCGTCCACATAGACCGGGAAATAGCAGGTGGAGCCGCGGCTCAGATCCTTGATATCGCAGTTGCCGCCATGTTCGCGCGGCGGCACAGTGCGCGCGCCTTCGGCTGCGGCCTTGTCGCGTTCCTCCCCTTTGAGCGCGCCCATATGTGCGCTTTGGGTGTTGGGCAATGCGGCCAGTGGCGGGGTGCGGTCCGGTTCGGTGTCAAACAGTGCTTTTTCGCGCGTGTTCCACATATCCAGCATTTTGCGATCCGGCAAACAACCGATCAGGCCCGGGTGAATAAGGCCCGCATATTTCACACCCGGCACGTGGCGCGAGGTTGTGAACATGCCGTGAAAATCCCAGATGGATTTCTGCGCCTCGGGGAAATGTTCGGTCAGAAACCCGCCGCCATTTTGTTTGGAGAAGAAGCCGTTGAAGCCCCAGTTCATCTCTTCCTTGGCACCAATGTCGAGGATTTCGACCACCAACAGATCGCCGGGCTCTGCACCTTTTACGCCAATGGGGCCAGACAGATAGTGCACCTGTTCGAGTTCAACATCGCGCACGTCTGATGCATCGTCGTTGTTTTTGATCTGGCCACCGGTCCAGTCGTAAGTCTCGACCTTGAAATCATCGCCGGGATTGACCCAGACGTTGATCGGAATATCCGGGTGCCACCGGTTGTGGACATTTTCATTGGTATGGGGGCTCTCGCTCAGATCGACCGAGATCAACGTATCCGAGGTGGTTCCAGTATAAAGCGTGTCGGGCATCTTTCATTCTCCCTGTTTTGAATGGGTTAGACGGAGAGGAATTTCGAGACTTTGGCCTCGTCAATTCCGTCGCGGGGGCTGTCATGGACAAATTCGCCGTTCTCGATGACCATCACCCGGTCGGCCACATCGAGGGCAAAGCTGAGCACCTGTTCAGAGACGATAATCGTCAGCCCCTTTTGGTCGCGGATCTTGCGCAGGGTGCGGGCCATTTCGCGGATGATTGAGGGCTGGATGCCTTCGGTGGGTTCATCCAGCAGCAGCACCTTGGGGTTGGAGGCCAGCGCGCGGGCGATGGCCAGCTGTTGTTGTTGACCGCCCGACAGGTTGCCGCCGCGCCGGTTCTTCATCTCCAGAAGCACGGGGAAGAGTTCATAGATGTCATCGGGCACTTTGGTTTTGCCGGTCACCGTCAGTCCGGTTTCGACGTTTTCCTGCACTGTCATCGCAGAAAAGATCATCCGCCCCTGCGGCACATAGGCGATGCCATTGGCAACCCGCTGGTGGGATTTCAACCCTGTCACCGGCGTATCACCCACGGTGATTGCCCCGGTCTTTTCCGGCACGATCCCCATCAGGGTTTTCATAAGCGTGGTTTTACCCATGCCGTTGCGGCCCATGATGGCGACAATTTCGCCCGGTTTCACATCCAGATCCAGGCTGTGCAGAACCTCGGATTCACCATATGCGGCGCGTAGATCGCTGACATTCAGCATTGTGGCTCTCTCCTTTTCATTAGTGGCCGAGGTAGACTTCGACGACCTTGGGGTCGTTCTGGACGCGCTGCATCGACCCTTCGGACAGGGTTTTGCCCTGATGCAGAACCGTGACGCGGGTGGCGATGTCTTCGACAAAGCCCATGTCATGCTCGATCACGATGACGCTGCGGTCGGCGATGATGCGGTTCAAAAGCTCGGCTGTTTTCTTGCGCTCGGCGACCGACATGCCCGCAACAGGTTCGTCCAGCATCAACAGCTCGGGGTCCTGAATGAGCAGCATTCCGATCTCGAGCCACTGTTTTTGCCCGTGACTGAGGTAGGCCGCTTTTTCATCCAGCTGCCCGTCGAGAAAGATCGTCTCGGCAATCTCCTGGATGCGGGTTTTGACAGCGGCGTCGCGTTTGAACGCCAACGCGCCAAAGACGCCGTGCCCTTTGGGGTAGGACAGTTCGAGGTTTTCAAAAACTGTCAGATCCTCATAGACCGAGGGCGTTTGAAATTTGCGTCCCACACCGGCGTGCACGATCTGGTCCTCGCGCATCTCGAGCAGTTCCTGACCCTTAAATTTGACCGAGCCTTCGGTGGCTTTGGTGCGGCCACAGATCAGATCCAGCACCGTAGTCTTACCCGCCCCATTGGGGCCGATGATCACCCGGCATTCATTGGGTTCCACATAAAAGCTGAGGTCATTCACCGCCTTAAAGCCATCAAAGCTAACAGTCAGCCCTTCGACGCGGAGCACGTATTTGTCGTTTGTCGTGTTCATCGGGTAGCTCCTATTCCGCCGGTGTGCTTTGCTGCGCCGGGCTGGCGGCCTGCGCGGGCGATTTCTTGATGAGTTTCAAGAGGCGCGGCTCGACCTTCTCAGACCAGATGCCTGCCAGACCATTGGGGAAGGCCATGACCACGGCGATAAACAGACCGCCCAGACCCAGAAGCCAGAGCTCCGGAAAGCTTTCCGAAAACGTGGTTTTGGCCCAGTTCACCAGAAGCGCACCGTAGACCGCCCCCAGGATCGACATGCGACCGCCCACGGCGCAGAAGATCACCATTTCAATCGAGGGAACGATGCCCACCAGGGTTGGCGACATGAAGCCGACCTGAAGGGTGAACATCGCCCCGCCGATGCCCGCAAATGCCGCGCCCAGACAGAAGATAAAGATCTTGAAACTGGCCACATCATATCCGGAGAAGCGCACTCGGTCTTCTTGGTCGCGCATGGCGATCAGAAGGCGGCCGAGCTTGGACCTGCGCACGAACTGCGCTGCAAAAAGCACCGCAAAGAGGAGGATGCCGTTGACGTAATAAAGCGTTTCCTTGGCCTCATCGGTGCGGATGTCCCATCCCAACAGGGTGCGCAGATCGGTGATGCCGTTGACCCCGCCGGTGAACCCCTGCTGGCCGATGATCAGGATCGTCAGGATTGCCGCAAAGGCCTGGGTGATGATCGCGAAATAGACCCCGCCCACGCGACGGCGGAACATCGCGACCCCGATGATAAAGGCAAAGACCACTGGCACCGCCACAACGGCAAACATAGCAAACCCCAGCGAATGGAAGGGTTCCCACCACCATGGAAGCGCGGTGAGCTGGTTCCAGTCCATGAAATCCGGAATACCGGGGGTGGACTGGATCGCCGTATTTTCCGGGGTCGAGGCCTCAAGCTTGAGAAACATCGCCATGCAATAGCCGCCAAGGCCAAAGAACACGCCCTGACCAAGGCTGAGGATCCCCCCTGCCCCCCAGCAGAGCGCAAGGCCGATGGCGACAAAGGAATAGGTCAGGTATTTGCCAAAGAGGTTCAGACGAAACGTGTCCAGAACGGCCGGTAGAAGGAGGAAGATGACGCAGGCCAGGATGGCAAAACCTATCATCTCGGAGCGGGTGAATAATGCGTTCGCTTTCATGTCTGGCTCTCCTTACTTGCGCAGTTTCATGGCAAAGAGACCCTGCGGGCGGATCATCAGGATGCCGACAATGATCAAAAGCGTGAGAACCTTGGCCATGGATCCAGACAGGAAGAACTCCATGATCGATTGCGCCTGGCTGATGGAAAACGCCGAGGCGATGGTGCCCAACAGGCTGGCCGCGCCGCCAAAGACCACCACAAGGAAGGTGTCGACGATATAAAGCTGCCCAGCAGTGGGTCCGGTTGACCCGATCATGGTGAAGGCAGAGCCCGCAACGCCAGCCACACCGCAGCCGATGCCAAAGGTCAGCCGGTCGGTCCATTCAGTGTTGATGCCAACCGCGCCCGCCATCACCCGGTTCTGGTTGATCGCACGCACCTGTTTGCCCCAGCCAGAGCGGAACATCATCACATAGACCGCCAGCGAAATGCCGACCGCCAGCACCATGACAAAGATCCCGTTGATCGGTATTTCGATCAGATCGGTCACGGGCATAGACCCCATCATCCAGTCGGGAATGCTGACACCAACCTCGCGCGCGCCAAAAACAGACCGGTAGATCTGTTGCAAAATCAGGCTGAGCCCCCAGGTCGCCAAAAGCGTATCCAGAGGCCGTTTATAAAGATGGCGGATCATCGACCATTCGATAAACAACCCCAAAGCCCCCGACGCGATGAAGGCGAGGATCATCGCGAGGAAGAAATAGGCACTGAACAGTCCGGGCAAATAGGCGGCAAAGAAATTGGACACCAAATAGGTGACATAGGCCCCAAGGATCATGAATTCGCCGTGGGCCATATTGATGACCCCCATCTGGCCAAAAATAATGGCCAGGCCCAGCGCCATAAGCACAAAGACGGAAAACAGGATCAGGCCGGCAAAGCCCTGCATGGCGAAAATCGCGCCAAGCTCGGACATGGAATAGTCGGCAAACATGCAATTACCCCCGCGTGGATGGTGTTTTTTTGATTATCGGAGAAGAAAGCGGGTGGCGGGCCGCAGCCAGCCCGTCCACCCTGCGCATTGGGCAAGAGCCCGCAGCGTTTATTGGTAGCCTTCCGGGAAGGGATCCGGTTCGACCAAATCTGCCGTTTCAAAGACCACATCATACTGACCATCGGCCTTGGCCAGACCCACGCGGGTTTTGGACCACAAGTGGTGGTTGTCGTGCACTTTAACGTACCCTTCGGGCGCCGATGTCAGCTCGATCCCCGGTGTCGCAGCGCGCACCTTGTCGACGTCAAAGCTGCCTGCTTTTTCAACAGCCGCTTTCCACAGCCATGGGCCCAGATAAGCCGCCTGTGTCACATCACCGATCACCATGTCATCGCCCCACATCTCTTTGAAGGATTTGACGAATTCCTGGTTGTTGTCGTTTGTCAGTGACTGGAAGTATTTCATGCAGGCATAGGCGCCTTCGATGTTCTCACCACCGATGCCGCGGATCTCGTCCTCGGTCACGGAGATGGTCAGAACAATCGGGCTTTCCTTGGTCATGTCGATGCCAGCCGCCTTGAGCTGTTTGTAGAAGGCCACGTTAGAGCCACCCACGACGATCGCATAAATCACATCCGGTTTTTTCAGGCGGATCTTGTTGATGACCGAGTTAAACTGGGTGTGGCCCAGCGGGTAATATTCCTCGCCCACGACCTTAGCCCCATCGAGGTAGTTTTCGATGTGTTTGCGCGCGATCTTGTTGGAGGTGCGTGGCCAGATGTAGTCAGACCCCAAGAGGTAGAAGCTTTTGGCGCCCTTTTCCTTGGCGACCCAATCCAGACCCGCGATGATCTGCTGTGTGGCTTCTTGGCCTGTGTAGATCACGTTTGGTGACTGCTCGAGACCTTCATAGAAGGTCGGATAGTATAGGAAGCCGTTGTATTGCTCGAACACCGGCAGCACCGCCTTGCGGCTGGCAGAGGTCCAGCAGCCCATGACGCTGGCGACCTTGTCATTGACCAACAGCTTCTTGGCTTTCTCTGCGAATGTCGGCCAGTCAGACCCGCCGTCTTCTTGGATGTATTCGATCTTGCGACCCAAGATGCCGCCCTGGGCGTTGATCTGTTCGATCGCCAGTTTTTCAGCCTGCACAGAACCGGTCTCAGAAATCGCCATCGTGCCGGTGATGGAGTGCAAGATACCGATGGTCACGGTGTCATCGGTGACGGCCAGACCCGTGGTGTTGACCTCTGAGGTTGGATAGTCCGCAGCCTTAAGTTGCTTGGGCAGGAACAGGGATGCCGTAAGGGCTGTACCACCTGCAAGCATGGCGCGGCGGCTCACACCTGTATTTGGTTTTTTTGAAGTTTCGTCGGTCATGTCGTCTCCTTGTCAGCGCGTAATGTTTGGGCATTTCTGCGATGCCGGCTGCTGAAAAGGATGCTTGGAATTGCTGCCGCGCAGTATACGTCAATTGACGTATAGGGCTGCGCGTTTTGCGCACTATGCTGATGTGCAGCACAGTAAAGGTGTGGGGGACGTGTTGAATTCTCCGGGTGTTGCGCAAGCGATTCCGGGCCCCTCTGCCTGTTGATCAGGAGAACAGGATGGTTGCCGCCTTGAGGGCCACGCGGGAAAAACGGATCTACAATCGCTGGGTTGCCAACGAGACAATGGAAGATTTCGCGCTGCGCTTTACGGCCCATAGGGCGCGCAAATGGAGCTTTGGCCGTGTCGCCAATACGGCCATTGGTTCCATTTCATTCCTTGCGTTAGAGGCCATTGGCGGCACCATCACCCTGACCTACGGGTTCGACATCGCCATCGCCGCCATCATGCTGGTGGGCCTGCTGTTGTTCCTGACGGGTCTGCCGATTTCCTACTATGCGGCGCGCTATGGGTTGGACATTGACCTGCTGACGCGTGGTGCGGGTTTCGGCTACCTCGGCTCGACCATCACCTCGCTGATATATGCGTCCTTTACCTTCATATTCTTCGCGCTAGAGGCTGCCATTTTGGCGTTAGCCTTGGAGTTCTGCCTCGGCGTGCCGTTGTTTCTGGGCTATGTCGGCAGCTCGTTGATTGTAATACCCTTGGTTATTCATGGGTTTTCCAAGATTTCAGCTTTTCAAACTTGGACGCAGCCGCTGTGGGTGCTGTTACATGTGCTGCCCTTTGTTCTGCTGGCCTTTGTTGGCTATGATATTGAGGGTTGGACCAGCTTTTCTGGACGTGATGAAACCCGCGATCAGTCAACGCTGTTGATGCTGGGGGCGGCCTCTGGGGTGGTGTTTTCACTGATCGCGCAGATCGGCGAACAAGTGGATTTCCTGCGTTTCCTGCCCGAGCCCAAAACCCGCAGGGAGCGGCGCAAGTGGTGGCTGACGGTTCTGGCGGCAGGTCCGGGCTGGTCGATCCTGGGCGTGTTGAAAATGCTGGCCGGGTCCTATCTGGCTGTCCTGGCCTTGCAGCACACGATTTCAATCGAAGAGGCCAGCGATCCCACACGGATGTATTTTGTGGCCTTTGATCAGGTGTTGGACAGCCCGTTCCTGGTGATCGCCCTGACCGGGGCATTTGTGCTTCTGTCACAGCTCAAGATCAATATCACCAACGCCTATGCGGGTTCGATTGCCTGGTCGAATTTCTTCTCCCGTCTCAGCCGCAGCCACCCTGGCCGGGTGGTCTGGCTGGTGTTCAACGTGGCCATCGCGCTGATGCTGATGGAGCTTGGTGTTTTCAACGGGTTGGAGCATATCCTGGGCCTTTATTCCCATGTGGCCGTGGCGTGGATTGGCGCGTTGGTGGCGGATCTTGTCATCAACAAACCGCTTGGGTTGAGCCCCAAGGGGATCGAATTTCGTCGATCACACCTATATGATGTGAACCCCGTTGGCTTGGGTTCGATGGGGCTGGCCTGCGTTGTATCTTTGGTGGCCTATGGCGGGGTACTGGGGGCTGAGATGCAGGCGCTGTCGTCCTTTGTCGCGCTTCTCACGGCCTTCATCATGGCGCCGGTGATCGCCTTTGCGACGGGTGGGCGGTATTATCTGGTCACCCCTGCCCCGGCCGAACTGCCCCAGGCCGACTGTCATCAATGTTCGGTCTGCGAATATCAATTTGATCCCGAAGATATGATCAGCTGCCCGTTTCACGAGGCGCCGATATGCTCATTGTGTTGCACGCTGGACACCAGCTGTAACGACATGTGCCGCCCCGAAGGGACGTTGGAGCACTGCACGCAACAGACATTGACCCGCTACCTGCCCAAACCGGCGGCGGCGGCGGTTCAATCGCGTCTGTTTCGGTTCTTCTTTGCCACGGCGCTGTTGTCCGGCTCCTTTGGGTTATTGCTGAGGATCATTCGAAACATCGAAGGTGCGCCCAATTTCGAAGCGGTTCTGACGGTGATTTTTTGCACCGTTTTGATCGTGATTGGCATCTCTGTTTGGATGTTCATCCTGAGCGGTGAAAGCCAACGCAACGCCCGCGCTGAGGCCGAGCGACAGACCGAGCGGCTGTTGAAAGAGATCCGCGCCCACGAACGCACCGATCTTGCGCTGCAGCAAGCCAAGGAAAAGGCCGAGGCCGCAAATCTGGCCAAGACACGCTATATGTCTGGTCTGAGCCATGAGTTGCGCACGCCGTTGAATGCGATCTATGGCTTTGCCCAGCTGTTGGAAAAAGACCCCAAGCTGGAACAATGGCGTCACCCGATTTCCAGCATTCGCAGATCCAGCGAACATCTGGCCGGTTTGATCGAAGGACTGTTGGATATCTCCCGGATTGAGGCCGGACGGATTGAGATTATGCGCGACCGGATCAACCTGCGCACTTTCCTGAAACAGACCTCGGCCATTTTCGAAAACGAGGCGCAGAACAAGGGCTTGCGCTTTACCATGGCCACCCAGGGACGGATCCCCAATTTTATTGCCGGGGATGAAAAACGTCTGCGCCAGATCGTGATCAACCTGTTGTCCAACGCGATCCGCTACACGCAGAAAGGTGAGGTGCGGTTTGATCTGACCTATCGCAACGAGGTGGCAATAATCACCGTCACCGACACCGGTCTGGGGATCGCACCTGAGGAGATGTCGCGCATTTGGCGCCCCTTTGAACGCGCGCATGCTGCTGCGGCCCATGGATCGGGGCTGGGGCTGACGATCACCAAACTGCTGGTCGAAATCCTGGGTGGTGAGATTGAAGTGCAAAGCGAAGTTGGCAAGGGCAGTATCTTTCGCGTGCGACTGATGTTGCCGACGGTAACCCCCAGCATCTTTGACGACCAAGACATCACCCGCAGCGGCCGCACGTTGGAGTTTTCCGGCTATAAGGGGCGACGCAAGACGGTGATGGTTGTGGACGACGATCTGAACCATCTGTCGCTTGCGGATAACTACCTCAGCGCGCTGGGTTTTGTGGTCGTGGCGGTCTCGTCCGTCGATGCGGCAGAGATGATCCTGGCCGATGTCTCGCCCGACATCTTGTTGCTGGATATCGATATGCCGGAACGCGACGGCTGGTCCTTTGCACGTGAATTGCGCGCCGGGCCGATGCGCAATATGCCGATCATCGTCATCTCGGGCCACGCCAAGGACGAAGCCCCGCCGCGCCCCGAACTGGCGGTGCATGACGCCTTTATTGCCAAACCCTATAACCTGGATGACCTGCTGTTGCAGGTGGCCGAGTTGTTGAAAGTCACGCTGGTGGTCGAAGGGCAAGATATGGTGGAGCCGACAGGCCACATTGATCTGCCACAGGAGGACCTGCAGGTTCTGCTGGAGTATTCCCACATCGGTCACGCCAGTGCCATTCGCGCGAAACTCACCGATCTCGAACTCAAACGCAGCTGCCCGCCCGCGCTTCTGGCGCAACTGCGGGCGCGGCTTGACGTCTTTGACATCGAAGGCATCGCCTCAGTTCTGAAGGAGCTCGAACATGAACCTCAGTGAAGCAAACGGCCGTAGCATTG
Organism: uncultured Paracoccaceae bacterium; assembly: GCA_947497985.1. Classification (GTDB taxonomy): domain Bacteria; phylum Pseudomonadota; class Alphaproteobacteria; order Rhodobacterales; family Rhodobacteraceae; genus Epibacterium. The sequence goes on along the minus strand of CANMIX010000005.1, from coordinate 55,798 downwards.
CCCTTGTGGTAGATGACAACCCGGAATCGCTGGGCATGGTGTCATCAGCGCTGGAACAGGAAGGCATGACGGTATTGGTCGCGCGCGATGGACCATCCGCGATCAAGCTGACCCACCGGGTGCAGCCGGATGTGATCCTGATGGATGCGGTGATGCCCGAGATGGACGGGTTTGACACCTGTCGCGCCTTGAAATCCGGTGCAAATGCGGTGCTGGCTCCGATTATCTTTATGACCGGGCTGACCGAACAGGAACATATCGTCAAAGGCCTGCGCGCAGGCGGCGTGGACTACATCACCAAACCGGTGATCCTGGATGAAATGCTGGCACGTATCAGCACCCATGTGGCGAACTTCAAATTGATACAGGGTGCCCGTGACGCCGTGACCTCATTCGGGGGTGCCGTGTTGGCCTTTGACAAGGACGGGCGGGTCCTTTGGGGTGCGCGCAAGGCGTTGACCTTGTTAGAGAATGCACAGGCAGAATGCAGTGACGCGGGCAAAGGCACCGGACCCTTGGCCGATTGGTTGCTGAACGCCTCCCTCAACACCAATACCGGTGATTTCCGTGCGGGCCCGGTTGAATTCTCATTTGTTTGCCTGTCTGCGGCTCAGGAATATTTGGTGCAGCTGTCTCATACCAATGGCATGGCCAAAGAAGACGTGCTGGTTCGTGCCTTTTCTCTGACCAAACGCGAGGCCGAGATCCTGTTTTGGCTCACTTTGGGCAAGACCAACAAGGACATTAGCGTCATCCTCGAACTTAGCGCCCGCACGGTGAACAAACATCTGGAACAGGTGTTTCAAAAGCTGGGCGTGGACAATCGAACATCTGCCGCGGTGTTGGCAGATCGCACCCTGTCGCAACGAAATTAGCCGCTGTCAAAATCCAACGGTGTAGCGAACATGCAGCGTTTCGCTGCCGGGATTGTAGTTCTTGAAATCCATATCCAGAATATGGTCCAAAGTCAAAGAGACCCGTCGACGTTCATTGAGGTGCACACCGCCACCCAACGACGTTCGCCAGCGGGTTCCATTGTCGCGTATGTCCCTATGCCCGCCTTGGTCAAAATGCCCGACGGCTAGGCTTGCTTCCAAAAAGTAACGCCCCGCACGACCAATATCGCTTAGGTTATAAACCCCGAGCCCTGCAAAGACATCGCCTCTGTTATCCGCCTGGATCACCGCAAGTAGCGAGACGTTGAACCAGGGGCTTTGGTAAATCGGATCTGAGTGATATTCGATCAAAACAGACATGCTTTCGCGCCCGTGTGCGTCAAACAGATCGTCCCAGCCGACCCCAAAAGCAAATTCATCGCCGCTTGCAGCCGACCCCATCATGACGGTTGCAATCATCGTTTTCAAAATGTGGTTTGCCATGCCCTTAGTGTCACCTGACGCTATTTTTTCGTCAATTGATCAAAGGGTTTACGCAGTTCTTCACCGTCCTAGAGCGATACTCTAAAAGGTAAACTAGCCAAACGGAGTACGCCCAAGACACCGCAAAAGCGGTTTGATCGTGTTAGGGCAGCGGGTTCGGTATGGGGCCACCACGCAAATGTGATGACCGCTGGTTTACGACTTTGGTCTCGCTTGGTTCATCCCCGCGTGCCCGTACCTTTCCGATACTGTCAAGGGAGGAGACTGCGATGTCAGATACTGTGGAGAAGGTCGTGATAACCAAGGCGGCGAGCGCCCTGTTGGCGGAGCTACGCACCGAGCATGGGCCAGTTGTGTTTCAATTGTCGGCCGGCTGTTGCGATGGCACCGGTGCCATGTGTTTTCGTGAAAGCAGCGCATTCATTGGCAGCAAGGACATCAAGCTGGGTGAGGCCGAGGGGGCTGGGGTTTGGGCCTCACCTTCGATCGCACAGATCTGGGAGAACTCTCAACTGATTATCGACGCGGGTCCCGGCAGCGGCGACGGCTTTAGCCTAGACAATGGTCGCACGACGCGTTTTCTGACCAAGGCAAAGATCATTTCCTGACACGATCCCCGTGGAACCGAGCGTGTTACGGGGCAAAAACTCAGCGAATCCCCCCTGTCAATCGATGCGGTTTACAGCCCTTCATGCAGGTGACATTCGCTGAGCCCCCGTCTGTTCCAACCCGATGCTCCAAGCTGACCTTACGGAATTCCATCACATACATTCCAGTTACTGAACTTATTGTGAGCCTTGCGTTAGCTCCGCAAACACCCGTGATTGTGCGATTTTGTGCCCTATGTGAACATCTTTTTGTCGCCATATTTGCGCCATATTCACGCCTCCTCGCAGAGAACCCACATCAACGTGAAGATGTGCGGATGTTGCCTTAATACAAAATTAACTCCTAAAACTCGTATGTTGTCGCCGTTAGCAATTCAGACGTTAGCTATTGAAAAATATTACAAAATCTAGAATAGGATTAAGACATGCCTACAATTCTTACCGGTACCGCATACCGTATTGATGGTGTCGAACTTGGCTCGACCGATATCATTTCGGCGGGTACATCCCTGACCGCAGTCGAGCTGATGACTGTTGATCCGGATGCCGGCGATTTTACCGTCAGACCTCGTTCGGTGATCTTTGAAGGCACCCGCCGCGAGATCGTTCTGAACGAAGCGGAAGAGATCGACTTCTTTGTCGATGGCGTTCAGATCGCATCTGAATCCCCTGACTATGAATACGTCAGCCTGAACACCAACGCTGGTGTTGTCTTTGGCATCACCTTCTCCGCAGGCGGCGACACCTACTTCCTGCCAAGCAATGATTTTGCAGGCGACGGGATCACATCCGTGACCGCAAATTCCCAAATCCGTAACAACGGCGTTGCATTCGACCAGCTTGACTTTGGTATGACACCTCCGGGCGCGACCACATTCGAAGGCGCGGTCTTCGGTCCTGGTTCCATCGACGCCCCCGGTCTGGGCACCACCCGCACCGTGATCGACACGGACGACACCCCGTTCAACGAGGGCGAAAGCACCGAGATCAACCCGTTCAATGCGGAAGTTCTGGTGACCGTATCCTTCAGCGATGGTTCTTCGATTTCCGGCGTTCAAGCCTACCAATCCGGTGGCATCGATTTCGTCAACAACCAGAACATCGACAGCCGTGCCTATGCCGTTGAAGTCGCAACAGTTGAAAGCGCAGGCTACACGCTGGCCGACATCGTTGGTGCGGAATTCGAAAGCTTCACCAGCCACGACCTGTCATATGCGGAAGTTGGCTTCGAGGCAGACGGCGAAACCGTTGGCGAAGACCCTGCTCCGACCCCGGATCCAGAGCCCGTTCCAGAAGTCGAAGAAAATGTAATCGTTGGCACCGATGGCAACGACCGTCTGTCCGGCACATCCGAAGCTGATACATTTGTCTTTGGTTCCGACGCAGATGACGGCAACCGCGAGCGTGATATCATCACCAATTTTGATGCAAGCGAAGATACCATTGTTCTGGAAGCTGGCGTGGAAATCCGTCGCGCGTTTGAGCGTAACGGCGACCTTCACATCCAGCTGGAAGGTGACCGCGACAAGATCATCATTCGCGACCAGGACGACAGCATCGTAGACGACATCGTCTTTGTTACGGATGAATTCCTGGGCTAAGCTCAGGCCGCCGGTTTACGCGACGGTTCACTATTTTCGATGAAGTGTCCGGGCACAGTATGTAATTGCCATACTGTGCCCGAATTTGTTGTGGCATGGCGGCGTGATGGCGCTTGTTTGCGGATTATTTACCGTCTTTGCCTAGGGTTATTGTGGAATGAGGGTTTCTGTGCCCCCTCTTTTTTGGCCAGAGGTGAAGCGTAATGGGATTTTCCGCACGGTCGCTTATGTTCAAATTTGCGGCTCCGATACCAATCATGATCTTTGCCTGTGTTTTGGCGGGACTGTTTATCGTGCCGTTTTTGGTTGAACGCACGACACTGTATCTTAGCACCGAAACGACCTTGCAAAACGCCCGCCAAGTGCAGGTCATGCTTCAAGAATACCCAGACGTAGATCTGTCTAACACGCGACTGTTCGATGACAGTTTGCAAGTTATTGTCCATACGGCTCAAACGGTCGCATTGGACCCGGCATTGGCCCATACACAAACAGACGTGACAGGGGGCGGCACGGGTTTTGTCAGCCACTATTCCAACCACACGGGCGCCCATATTTTACGGGTATTGATTGCCGCTGATGAAACCGGCTCTGACGGCGCTCTGATCGAAGTGCGTCACACGATTGACGATGCAATGTCCGCGACAGACCAACTCTCCTGGATGTTTTTGGCAGGACTGGCCGCGCTTGGATGTGTGGTGCTGATGGTGTCAATCCTAACGGCGCGTTCGGTCCTGCGTCCAATCGACACGATTTGCGCCGACGTGGATGAGCTGGCGCGCGGTCGACTGGATCTCGACATCTCTACAGCCAACCGCGCTGACGAGATTGGCAAGATCGGGCGCGCCCTGACCTCATTACAAGCGGATCTTCACAAGGCGCATTTGGCAGACGGAGCCCGCGCGGAGCTTCAGGAACAGCAAGCCTTTGTTGTCAGCCGACTGCGTGAAGGTCTGAACGCGATGGCCAAGGGGGATCTGACAGTGGTGATCTCTGAAACATTTCCCGAAGATCATGAGCAGTTGCGGCGTGATTACAACCGCACGGTCGAGACCCTGTCAGAAACAATGCATGAGATTGTGGAGACCTCGAATAACATCCGCAGTGGCGCGTCCGAGATTTCCGCCGCATCCGATGATCTTGCCATGCGCACCGAAAGCCAGGCCGCCACACTGGAAGAGACGTCTGCTGCGCTGGATGAGTTAACTGGCAGTGTGCGCACCGCCGCCGAAGGCGCGCGTGGGGTTGAGACCACGATGGATGAGGCCCAAACCGTGGCGCAGGACAGCGACAGCGTTGTGAAACGTGCAGTGGATGCCATGAATGAGATTTCGGAAAGCTCCAACCATATCTCCAAGATCATCACTGTGATCGATGACATCTCGTTCCAGACAAATCTGTTGGCGCTGAATGCCGGAATTGAGGCAGCGCGTGCAGGTGAAGCCGGGCGCGGCTTTGCGGTGGTGGCGGCCGAAGTGCGAGCCCTGGCACAGCGGTCCTCGGATGCGGCGATGGAGATCAAGGAATTGATCGGCAACAGTGCTGAGCAGGTCGACAACGGCGTTCAGCTGGTGGGCGAGAGCGGTGGTGCACTGTCTGCAGTTGTGGGTCAGGTCAGCCATATCTCCGGATTGATCACCGGCATCGCACAGGCAGCAGAACTGCAATCAACCGGCCTGAACGAAATCAACGTGGGCGTTTTACAATTGGATCAGGTGACACAGCAGAACGCCGCGATGGTCGAAGAATCCACGGCTGCCAGCCATTTGCTGAAGAACGAGGCTGCGAAACTGGCAGAGCTGGTTGCCCATTTCGATATTGAGCGCCGCGAGAGCGGCGAGATCTTCTTGTTCGATCTGGATGAGCCCGAAGAGCCTGAAGTCTCTGATGTGCCTCCCCCGCCGCAAACCTCCAGCAGGATTGCAGAATTGGCCGCTGGGGCTGGCGCTGCTGCGCGGGAATGGCAGGACTATTAGGACCGGCTTGTCACCGCTGGAAGTCAGGTAAAACCAACCTAAGGCAACAGGGCCAGCCGTTTCAAAAACTGCGCTTTGACCGCGTCGCTATCGACGCTCATGCAGACCTGAACCGGCGCGCGCCCGCTGTCAGGGGCTGCCAAGGTTGCGCCAATATCTTCACCCTCGCAGGACACCCGCAACGCCACCTTTCGCCGTTCGAACAGCTGCGGGTCGGTGCAGGCGATGACCGCCGCCGGGTCATGCAGTGAACAGCCCGCAAAGCCGCGCATGCGTTTGTAAAAGGCGATGTAGAAATGGGACATGTCTTGCAGCATCCCACCCAATTCCGGTGACTGTGCTGCCATTGCGTCGAAATCTGTCGGAGTGCAGAGGATCTGATGGGTCACATCCAACCCAACCAAGGTCACTTTTTCTCCGGCTTGCAGGACAATGTCCGCGGCATGGGGGTCGTGATAAATATTGGCCTCGGCAAAGGGGGTTATGTTGCCACCTTCCTCCAGGGAGCCGCCCATAATCACAATCGCTTTTACATTCTCGGCAAATTTCGGATCACGCTGCAGGGCCTCCGCGATATTCGTTAAGGGGCCGATGGGACAGACAACCAGTTCTCCCTTATGCGCCTCGGCCATGCGGATAAGGAAATCCGCCGCGTCTTCCGCGACCGGCTGTCCCTTGGGCGTGGCGGCGGCAATATCGCCAAACCCTTCGGCGCCGTGCACCTCAGCCGAAGGTGGAAACGGTGGCAAGACCAATGGTTTGAGCGCGCCCTGCGCCACTGGCACATCCTCTAACCCGGCGGCCTCGACCAAGCGCAAAGCGTTACGGGTGGCCATTTCGGTGGTCACATTGCCAAAGATCGTGGTCAGCCCTACCAGCTCAATATCCGGCGCGGCCGCCGCATAGAAGATGGCCATCGCGTCATCGACGCCAGGGTCCGTATCAATGATCAGTTTCATCCTGTCTTCCTTTGTCCGCACCGTCTGTCCCGGTTGAAAACATGCCCCCCGGAAGCAGAAGGCTTGCACAGTTTTGTCGCCTGCTTCAATCGCAAAACGGGCGCGCCCCTGAGATCAAGGACGCGCCCGCTGTGCCACCTGCATATGGTGCGTATCAGGTATTAAAAAGGAAGTGCATGACGTCGCCGTCTTGTACGATGTAGCCCTTGCCCTCGGCGCGCATCTTGCCTGCGTCTTTGGCTCCGGCCTCGCCATTACCTGCGATGTAGTCGTCATAGGCAATCGTTTCAGCGCGGATGAAACCTTTTTCAAAGTCGCCGTGGATCACACCCGCCGCCTGAGGCGCCGCAGTGCCTGTGGTGATGGTCCAGGCGCGGGCTTCTTTTGGGCCGACGGTGAAATAGGTTTCCAACTGCAACAGCTCGTAACCTGCACGGATCAAGCGGTCGAGGCCCGCCTCGGCGAGGCCCATTTCGTCCAAGAACATGGTGGCTTCATCAGGTTCCAGCTGGCTGATCTCTTCCTCGATCTGGGCCGAGATGATGACGTGGCTGTTGCCCTGCTCCGCCGCCATCGCTGCCACGCGTTTCGAATAGTCGTTACCATCGACGCTTTCGCTTTCGCCGACGTTACAGACATATAGCACCGGTTTGGTGGTCAGCAACTGCAGTGTGGACCACGCTTTGGCATCTTCGGCATCCACGTCCACCAGACGGGCTGGTTTGCCCTCTTCGAGCATGGCTTGTGCTTCGGCCAGCAGGCGGTCTTGTTGCTGGGCTTCTTTGTCGTTGCCCTTGAGTTTACGCACCAGATTGGCGCGCCGTTTTTCGATGCTTTCCAGATCGGCCAGCATCAGTTCGGTCTCGATGGTTTCGGCATCGGCAACCGGATCTACGCGGTCCTCAACATGGGTGACGTCCTTGTCCTCGAAACAGCGCAGAACATGGGCGATGGCGTCCACTTCGCGAATGTTCGCCAGGAACTGGTTGCCCAGCCCCTCCCCATTGGATGCGCCTTTCACAAGACCTGCAATATCCACAAAGGTCATCCGCGTTGGAATGATCTGGGCCGAACCCGCAATCGCGGCCAGCTTGTCCAGACGCGCATCCGGCACGCCCACATCCCCCACATTGGGTTCAATCGTGCAGAACGGAAAATTAGCTGCCTGCGCCGAGGCAGTTTTGGTCAATGCGTTGAACAGTGTTGACTTGCCTACGTTCGGCAAACCCACGATTCCCATTTTAAAGCCCATCTTGGCCTCCTGATGCCACTTGGATGCCGCTTCTAGGCACCTATGCCCCAAGGCGCAAGCATTGCGCGCGCGCGGACACTATTCGTGTGGAAATGGAGACATATTGTTCACCACGTTGTTATCCCCCCTTTTGTCCGGCCGTTTTTCGCCTATATGCTGGCCAACAATTAAAAACACGACGAGGACGTGGGATGAAATCTTTGCTTACAGCAGCCGCACTGGCAGTTTCGGTTGCCGGCACCGCGCAGGCACAATCCCTTGTGTTTGGCCTGGGCCAATCGGACTTTTCGGAAACTGGTTCCGAAGATGGCGTAATTTTTGCCGTAGAACTGCACGGTGATTCCTTTTTTGAACGCGGGAATCTTTCTGTTGGTTGGGGCGGTGTTGCCTCGATCCAGGAAACCGGCGACGCCTTTCTTGGTGGTGGCCTGGTTGGTACATTTGAGCTGCAGAACCGTTGGTTCATCGAAACCAGCGTAATGCCCGGCGCCTATTTCGAGAGCGAGGAAGGCAACGATTTGGGTTCCACCTTTGAAATCCGCAGCCTGCTGGGCGTGGGGCGCACCCTCAATAACGGCAATGCGGTTTCTCTGTCGGTGTCGCATAAATCAAATGCCTCAACCGCGGATCGCAACCCAGGCGTAAACAGCGTCATGCTGCGCTGGCACAAACCGCTGTGATTTGAAGCGGCGCCGATGAACGCGGCGCTATACGACATAGACATGGGCGGCCGGGATTGATTTCTTGCAAAACTTTCGGCACATCAGTGCGGAACAAGGAATAAAGGCACGCCCATGACCCGCATCGACGCCAAATTCGCCGCGCTGAAGGCCGAAGGCAAAAAAGCATTTGTCACCTATGTGATGGCAGGCGACCCCGATTTCGACACCTCGCTTGAGATCGTCAAAGGTCTGCCAGGTGCGGGCGTCGATATTATCGAGCTGGGCTTGCCCTTTACCGATCCGATGGCGGATGGCTCCACCATCCAGCTGGCAGGTCAACGCGCATTGCAAGCGGGCATGACGTTGGAACGCACGCTGGAACTGGCGCGTGAATTCCGCAAAACTGACGACACAACCCCGATTGTGCTGATGGGATATTACAACCCGATCTACAATCGCGGTGTCGATCAATTCCTGATTGACGCCAAAGCGGCCGGGATTGATGGGTTGATCGTGGTGGACCTGCCGCCCGAAGAAGACGCAGAGCTATGCATTCCCGCTCAGGCGGCCGGGCTGAACTTTATCCGTCTGGCAACGCCAACCACGGATGACGCGCGCCTGCCACGCGTGATGCAGAACACGTCAGGCTTTGTCTATTATGTCTCGATCACCGGTATCACCGGAGCTGCGGAGGCTCAGGCGTCAGATGTGGCGCCGGAAGTGGCGCGGATCAAAGCCGCAGGCAATCTGCCAGTCATCGTTGGATTTGGCATCAAGACGCCGGACAATGCGCAATCCATCGCATCCATTGCGGATGGTGCCGTGGTCGGCAGTGCCATTGTCAGCAAGATCCAAGAAGGCAAGCCCGTGGCAGAAGTGCTGGAGTTTGTCGGATCACTTGCAGATGGCGCACATCGGGGCTGATCACGCTCGGCACACGCCTCCGCAACCTACGAATCTCTTTGCTCGCCGCCTTGGAAACAGGGCGGCGTTCTTATGCGGCGGATCGATTTCGGCCACTTTCCCGCCTTTTCCTATCCCAAAGGATAGTATCATGCGTCCGCCCTACCCTTTGGGGTTCGCAGGGATACCAAAGCTACCCGTCATTTTATCGAAAATTAATCCATACTGAGTGCATCACAACAGTTGGAGAACTCAGATGGACAAGGTTTGGTTTAGCGCATTGATCGGTGCCCTCACCGGCGGTTTTACATCCTGCACCTGCGTTGTTCTTCTGTCCGTTCCTTTGTGGAGCATCCTCGTGATCTACCCTGTGATTGGTGCGATTGTGACCGGCGTCATCTACTTGGTTTGGAGCCAACTTGATGTGGCACAAGATGAACCAAACAAGGCAATGTCGGATTTATTCCTGCATGCGGATGGATTGGTTAAGTAACCAAAATCCGGCTGTAACGGGGCGGTTGTCGCCCTTGATATTAGAATTTTAACAGAAGTGTAGATAGCTTTAACTTGATGAAGCCTGTCTACGTGTCATTAATGATTTCGGGTGAGTTCCGAAGGTTCAAAGGGTGTGGCCATGGCTTTTTTCGGGTTGGTATGTGGAATGGTTGCTGGGGCATTTGCCGCGGCGCTGGGAATTGTAATGTTTGATATCCCTCTGTGGTTCGGTCTGTTGACCTATTCTGCAGCCGGGAGCGTCACGATGATCGGGGTGGTCATGGTGACCTATCTTCGCCATAGCGATGATGACGATGGTTCCATGTCAGGCTACGATCATGAGGCTTTTTTGGACCGCCAATGGATGGAAGCGGCGCGTGGAAAAGCCGCCGAAGAGGCCGGCCGCAAAGTCGCGTAATTTAATCTAGGACGAGACTATCCAGTATTCAGTTTTCAGGTCGCGCGATCTTTGCGCGGCCTTATCTTTTTTAACCGTCCATTATTTCGGTCAAATGGACCGCCCGTTTTGCGGTGGCCTCTAGGCCACAATGATTTGCGCTGGCTTTCAAATTCCATTGACCTAATATTATCTTTCAGTGACCATACTTTTGCGAGTTTTAAAGTTACGAGTTATCCAATGATTTCACGCCGTCGCTTTGTCGAAACTTCTGCGGTTGCCCTCGCGGCTATGGCTTTTCCACGTTTTTTGGAAGCCTCTGAACCAACACCATTTGATTCTACGCCTCAAGAAGTGAAAATCAAAAAGCAGTTCGAGCCCGGGCAAATACTGGTCCTGCCACGCTCCTACTACCTCTACTATGTGACCGAGCCACGGCGCGCCATCCGTTACGGTGTTGGTGTTGGCAAAGCCGGGTTAGAATTCACCGGATCCGCCGTGATTGAGCGAAAACGAGAATGGCCAAGCTGGCGTCCAACGCCAGATATGATCAAACGCGACCCCCGTGCCTACGCGAAATTTGTCGACAATGAATACATCCAACCCGGCGGCCCGCAAAACCCGCTTGGCGCACGGGCCCTGTATCTCTACCAAAATGGCGTGGACACCTATTTCCGCATTCACGGAACCAACCGACCAGAGACCATCGGCAGCGCCGTAAGCAACGGCTGCATCCGGCTGACAAATGAACATGTCGCTGACCTTTACGGAAGGGTTCCGGTAGGCACTGTGGTCACTGTTCTATAACGAACCCACGCACGGCTCCGCAACAGACCTTCATCGGAAAACGCCGGGCACCAGATGATGGGTTTTCCTCACCAAATCCATCTGATAGATGGATTTGCGTGGTCAGGCCCCTTAGCTCAACTGGATAGAGCAGCTGACTTCTAATCAGCAGGCTGAGGGTTCGAGTCCTTCAGGGGTCGCCACAAATTTCCTGTTGTGCGTGGCAGACGTGATAGGCCGCCGAGTTGGCACCCTGCCAATGCAGCAACGGCTTCTACGATCTGAGGTGACGGCACGCAGCATTGGGATGGAAAAGCCCCGTCGCTTTCGAACGAAAAGTCGCATAGACGAGCACTTGGGGCGGCACTAAAATGGGACAGGTCCTTTCTCCGCCACGGCTCTTGGCGCAACTTTGAGGCGGTTGAATACACGACACTCGAATGGGCGGACTGGTTCAACAACCGTCGTCTGCTTGAGCCTTTCGGAAACACTCCGTCGGCAGGAGCAGCGGCCAATTTATACGCCGCACTGAAAACTGACGACATTGCTGCATAACTCACTGAAATCAGCCTCCGGCAGCCCCGGGGCGGTTCACTCACGCTTCAGCGCTGAGCCTTTCAAGCGACTGTTTCAGATCTTTGTATCTGCGCCTGCTGACTGAGATCTCGGAACCGTCTCGCATGGTGCACAGATAGCTACTGCCGTTTGGGCGTACGTTTGTGATGTGCTTCAAACGCACCCAATGTGATCGGTGCACCTGAACACCGTTAAATGCTGCGAGTTTCTTTACACAATCAGTGAATTTAAGGCTCAACATCGCACTGCCGTCAGTGGTGCGCAGTTGCACGTAATGATCATTGGCGCTCACGCTAATCAAATCCTCGCCAAGCGTATGGGGCACATTCGCAAACAGACTGCGCAGGGAGGGTTCTTTGTCGAACCTTGCAACGAGCTGTGTACGATATTTCACAGTAAATTCCGCGGCCTTAAACACAAAAAGAACCGACAAGGTCGTCAGGCCAATGGCCGGTATGGCGACACGACTGAGTTCCTCCCAATATCCGTCCGGATTTCGATCGGTTATCCCGGTCACATGGGCGATGATGGCCTCAGTCCCCAAAGACAGCGGCGCAAGGCAGAGCGGCAGCACAAGAACGGCTGTAACAATCGCCCAAAGGTCAGGGATTCCCAAACGCATAGCTGCAATCGTAAGGAAGGCAAAAATCAACAGCGCCCCAAGAAGATGTACGATCCAATGCAGCAAGGCCCATGGGAATGAAAGCGCTCGGCTGGCACCGGGCTCCAAACCTGCCAGAACCGTCGCACAGACAAGCAGGACGATCACAGAAACCAACAACTGGTGCCGCAATGACGTTGTCTGACCACGTAAAAGGACTAGAAGACTGCTGATTTTAAACTCTGAAAACATGGGACCACAAAATCATACGCAAGGTGGGATTCGTTTGAGACGTTAGCCACGAATGATGCCGAGAAACACAGGTATTTCGCGAACGGTCGAAATCTACCGGTCGCGAAACCCTGTCTGCCGTTCACGAAAAAGGACTGTGGTTTCAAGCTGTTTGGCTTTCAGACACGCAAGCGCACTGCGCAGATTTGGCCAACGTGGACCCCGTGATGTGATCTGTCGCACAGCGGAGCCGCGTGGTCCGAATAAGCGTCTGAAAGGTCAAAAAATGAATTTGAATATTCAATCACAGGTCCGCGCCGCGACAGGTGTTGCAATTGCGGCGTCCCTCGTCAGCACAGCCGCCCTTGCCCAAGAACGCCTGGTGCATGGCGCGGTCGGCTTTGGGGTTTCGTCCGGGCCCACGTTCCCAGGATCCGACGAACGGGAAAGCAATCTGATCCCGATCCTGGATCTTGAGATCGGTCGCTATGGGTTTTTGAACCAGCGCGGATTGGGCCTCAAGACCACCCGAACTTTGCCCGCCGGTGACCTGCAGTTCGGGGTTGGAATAGGATATGACTTCGCCGAGCGCATTGCTGCGGATGATCCACGCTTAAGCGGTTTTCCAGATATCGAAGCGAGCCCGATTGCCACAGTGTTTGTGGAGTATGAAACTGGTCCTTTGGCGTATGGGATCGAAGTCCAGCATGGCTTGTCCGATGAGGGGCACGATGGAACCAAGGCAACGCTTTTTGGTACTTACAGTGCACAGGTCAACAGTCGCGTGCGGTTTTCAGCGACACCATACCTCGTCTGGGCAGATGACGATTGGATGGCGTCCTATTTCTCGGTCACGCCTGTACAGTCCGCCGCATCAGGCCTGGCGACATTTGATGCCAGTTCGGGGTTTGCCAAAGGCGGAGTAACGCTGACCGGAAGCTATGCCCTACGTCCGCGCACGCTTCTGTTCACAAGCCTCGATGTGTCTACACTCATAGGGGACGCAAAAGACAGCAGCGTTAGCTTTGACGATACGCAAACCAGCCTGACTGCTGGCGTTTTGTTCCAATTCTAAGCTGGACCACGTCTCACGTTTATCAAAACAGGAATAGCGATGCGCATTTCTATTGTTCTCACTGCGGCCAGTATCGGACTGGCTGCGGGGCTCTTTCTTTTGCAACCCGAAGACCCCAATCGCCGCAACTCGTTCAGTCGTGAAACCACACCGATTAGGATGGGCGTATTGCCACCGAACCAAGGCGTCACCTTGGCGCTAATCGACAATGGCCCCACGAATCCACCGCATGTCATGTTGGTGAGCGTTGTAACTCCACAGGCCGTCGCGGGGCTCGATCTCACCGCACAGGGGCTGACATCTGAAACAGATTTTTTTCACGTCACCGATCAGATCGGGTTTCAGCGCCTCAGCGAATTGGCAGCAGCACTTACGCCTGAGACCTCTGTTTTCCCGCTTGTTGAACACCCCTACGAAGACCTGCTGCCCGCGGCAGGCACTGCCAGCCGCCATGTTGCAAGCGGCACCAATTTTCCGGAACACCAGGAAGAAACGCAGGCTCAATCAGTGTTTAATTTCCCAAAATTCGGAGCGCCCGCACCACCCGTAACAACCGTATCTCTAACCGCAAATGAACTGCTTGATTACGAGGTTGAGATCTGCGTTCGTTTTGATCGCGACATCCACAGCGTGGCGGACTTCGACCAAGCACAGAAAGGGTTTTTCTTATGCGGGGATTTCACAGATCGCGCAACGATGTTGCGTTTGATTGACCCTGACAATTTGGATTCAGGTAAGGGATTTAGCGACGCAAAAAGTGGTCCAGACCATTTCCCCTCTGGCGGATTGTTTGTCATGCCACGGGATTGGCAGGCGTTTGTTGAAACCGAACGCCTTACAACAACCGTCAACGATGAGCCCCGTCAGGATACGCGCGCAGGTGATATGATCCTCTCGTTTCGTGACTTGGTGAAACAGGTCCTGACAGACACCGAAGACGCGCGTTTCCTCTATCAATCGCGCTATTGGCACCTTGTCGACGATGCCAACATTTCAAAAGGCCAGGTTCTGATGTCCGGCACTGCGGAAGGGGTGATTTTTATGCCGCCCAGCCTCCGCCAAATTCTGCGTGGAGCACTGCGGTATGTGACTGACGGACATGTATTGAAAGGTCGCGCGCCCTATGACGCTGTTATCGCGGCATTTATTGACGAAGAACTCCGATCACACAGGTTCCTGCAACCCGGCGACAACATCTCACATCAGTCGTCTCACATGGGGCTGATTTCTGCGTTGGTTATCAAAGCCAACAGTGAGGAATAAGGCGTTACCTGCGGCGACATGTGGCGTGCGGCCAGACCGACGGCAAAGTCTCGCGCGCAATGGGTGGCCCGAAAGGCGGCACAACACCATTCGCTTCAACTTTTCCCGGAGCATTATTTACCCCCATCATTGTCGTGTAGGCGTCCTGTAACCTCAACCCTAAGGAAAAGCAAACGGCTAGCGAAACCGTTTTCGGTTGCATTCCGAAAACGGTTTCGCCTACCGTCCAGCCGGGGAGGAACTGGATGAGCGATCGATCTGTCAATTTGAAAGCGCTTGCCGGACATCTTGATTTGACAGTCAGCACTGTCAGTCGGGCGCTGAATGATTATCCAGATATCAGCCGTGCCACGCGTGAGCGTGTAAAGCACGCGGCTGATGCGCTTGGCTATCGTCCCAATCAAAATGCGCGGCGGCTTTCCATCGGCACACCTGAAACGGTGTGCTATCTGATCCCGCGCCAGCATGGGGCCAGTTCACAACCCTTTATCGCGCAACTGCTTTCAGGATTGGGTGAGGCGCTGAACGAGCGCAATTGGGACTTACTGGTCTGCCAAGCGGATGCGTCTGCTGGCGATCTTGAAACCATCGATCGTTTGGTGACGTCGGGCCGGATCGCGGGGCTTGTGATCTCGCGCCCGCTCAAGAACGATCCACGTATCACATTGGCGCAAGATCTGGGATGCCCCTTTGTCGTTCATGGCCGTTCCGACCATTGCGACAATTACGCGTGGTACGATGTAGACGGCGAAGACGGGTTTTTCACTGCTGTAAATCACCTTGTGCAGATGGGGCATCGTCGGATTGGGTTCATCGGTGGGCCGCTTGAGTATCAATTCGCGCAGGAGCGCCTTGATGGCTACCTCCGAGGACTGAGCCACAACGCTTTGGCACATGACCCTGAGCTGGTCCAAATTGCAGAGTTCACAGATGAAGGTGGCTCTGCCGCAGCGGGTCTGTTGATGGAGCAGCCGACCCCGCCAACGGCGGTGGTCTGCGTCACGGATATGGTCGCGCTTGGGACGTTAGAAGCGCTACATGCGCGCGGGATTAAGCCCGGAGAACAGGTGTCCGTTATCGGCTATGACGGTCTTCACTTTGGCAAACATGCCAATCCTCCGCTTACGACCATGGCGCAGCCACAGGCCCACGCGGGCCGTCGCCTCGGCGATATGCTCTTGTCGATCATCGATGGAGCAGACCCCCGCTCATTTCACGAGTTGCAGCGCGCCCATTTGGTGCAACGCAATACTGACGGTCCAGCACCCGTTAAGGCTGGCCAAAACGACGTTTCTGTTAGGGAGGACAAACAATGAAACGCACAACAACCATACTCACAGGATTGATGCTTTCTTCTGCATTGGTCGGGGCAGCATTTGCTGACACGATCCGTGTTTGGACAATGGAAGTTCAGCCAGAGCGCATGGCGATCCAAGAAGAAATGGCGGCGGCATTTACCGCAGCAACTGGCCACGACGTAGAGCTGATCCCGGTTGAGGAGTCGGACATTCAGACACGTGCAACGGCTGCTTTTGCTGCGGGGGACCTGCCAGACGTTCTGAACCACACCGTGCAACATCTTCTGCCCTATGCCGAAGCCGGTCTCTTGGATACAGCCGCAGCTGATGAGGTTGTAAGTGACCTCGGCATCGACACCTTTGCAGCCGGTCCAATTCGCATGGCTTCGAGCGACGGAGAGATTGTATCTGTCCCCACCGATGGTTGGACGCAGATGGTCGTGTACCGGAGCGACCTGTTCGAAGCTAACGGCCTTGCTGCGCCCACATCCTTTGACACGATCCGCGCGGGTCTAAAAGCGCTACATAATCCGCCTGAGATGTACGGGTTTGTGGCTGCGACAAAGATCGACGAAGGCTACATGATGCAGCTGATTGAGCATCTGTCCCTCGCGACAGGGTACTCTCCAGTGAATGCTGATGGCTCTGTCAACGAAGACACAACCAACCTCAAACAATTGCTGGAACTCTACAATGAGCTGGTCTCAGCATCGCCCGAAGGTGATCTGTACTGGTCTCAATCGCGCGAGCTGTACCTTGATGGCAAAGCCGCAATGATCATCTGGTCGCCATCTATTTTGGATGAGCTGGGCGGCCTGCGCGACAGCGCACCGGTCACCATCAACGATGACCCCACAACCAAAGAGCTGGCTGGCAATACGGGCTTTGCGACAATGGTCTCGGGGCCAGGCAACGCCGATGGGGCCGCATGGTCAGACGTCCGTTACATGGGCATCACTGCTGACGCCAACACCGAAGTGGCGCAGGAATTCGTAAAGTTCCTTCTGTCTGACGGCTATGGTGCATGGCTCAGCCAAGCCCCTGAAGGCAAATTCCCGGTTCGGACTGGCCCGGAAGCAGGTTCAAACGCGTATGAATTAACGTGGGCTGGTCTGGATGTCGGTGTGGACCGCAAAGCGCCGCTCGCAGACATCTACCCACAGCAAGTCATTGATGACATTGTGGCCGGGCTGTCTGTCGGCGATCGCTGGGGAGTGGATTCTGGCCAGTTGGCTGCATCCTCCAACGTCATCAACAGTCAAATCATGTCTCGTGTGATCCGTGAGATGACGGATGGCGAACTCTCTGTAGATGAAGCTGCCGCCAAGATTGTGGCTGAGCATAAAGCTCTGATGGCCAATTAAGCCAAACGTTCTGGGGCAGTGTTTCGCTGCCTCAGACTCTTGACGCGAGCATACCAATGTCGACATCTGAAACACCGCCGTCAGGCCCACCGAAAGGTTTGGGGCCACTCGCAAAGCGTGAAATGCGCTTTGCTTATTTACTGCTTTTACCTACGTTCCTGATCGTGCTTTCAGTTGTTCTGTTTCCATTGATCGCCAATGTCTGGATCAGCTTTAAGCCCGTCGCTCTTGCTGACTTACGCCCGCCTGCCATTCTTGTGAATGAGCGATTGATGGGCAAATTCGAAGTCGCAGGTGACGAGGCCGATATTCGTTACCGCGCACGAAATTCATCACGCAAAAGCGCAATTACTGACGTGGTGTTTACAGATACTGTGCCGGACAGTCTCAAAATTTTGACTGTCAATGATCGCTGTGTCGCGACCGGTCAGAACATTCGGTGTGATCTGGGCGATTATGCGCCCGGTCAGCGGGAAGACATCGTGGTGCGTGTTGCGGCGATGCAGGCCTTCATCGACGCACCCGAGAACATCAAAGACAGTGACCCGGAATTCACCTTCGTTCCCGAGAACATTCTGACCAATGGTGAATTCACATTTGACAACTTCAAACGCCTTTTCAACGCGTCCGACTTTTGGACCGTTCTATGGGCTTCGATGTATTACACAATCGCGGGCACGGTTGGAGCGTTGGTCATGGGTCTCTTTGCGGCCCAATTGATGAATATCACATTCGGTGGTCGGGCCATTTTGCGTGGACTTTTCCTGTCGCCCTATGTTGCGCCGGTTATCGCGGTGGCATTGGCTTGGGTGCTGCTTCTGGATCCAGGCCCTGGCGGTACGCTGAACGCGCTTTTGATCCAATTGGGCGTCATTGACGGGCCGATCAGCTTTTTGGGCCAGCGCGCTGTAGACATTACTATCTTGGGATTTACCTTCACCTTTCCTGTCGCCCTGACGGTAGTGATTATCTTTGAGATCTGGCGCTACTTTCCGCTTGCGATGCTTTTTATCCTTGCACGGATGCAATCGATGTCGACCGACATCTATGAAGCGGCTGAAATTGATGGCGCAACTCCGCTCCAGCAATTCCGCTTTATTTCGCTCCCGCAGCTGATGGGCATCATGGCGGTTCTCTTCCTCTTGCGCTTCATTTGGACGTTCAACAAATTCGACGATATCTTCCTTCTGACAGGCGGGGCAGCAGGTACGCGCACGCTGACTGTGAACGTCTACGAACAGGCTTTTGCACTGTCCAACCTTGGCGCCGGCGCTGCGGTCGCCGTGGTCGTGTTCCTTGTTCTGCTCTGTTTTTCGGTCATCTTCTTCAAATTCTCACCGGAGGATGACGCATGAGCCGTCTTGGAAACATCTTCTATATTTCAATCGTTTTTGGAGCGCTCTGGGGCGCGATCTGGACCGTCATTGTCACGCTGCTTGCGCTCTTTGTTTCGGGTTTAACCTTTCAGCCTCAGGTCACTGCAGGTGCATTCGCAGGTCTTGCGGCAGCAGGTATCCTGATGTGGCAACCACATGAGCGCCGCTCCTTAGCGTTACGTGCGGTTGCCGGACTTGCATTTATCATCCTGCTGCTCGTCGCCTCAGGAGCAGAGCCGATGGGCCAACCAATCAGCACCTACGCCTTTGGTCAGTTTGTCTTTGTGATCTTGACGGCGATTTTTGTGGTTCAGTCGATCTATTTTGTAGGAGCGAACCTCGGTCCCGGCTCTGAAAAACGCTACAATATCGAAGTGCTTTGCCTGCGGTTTATCAAAGGCTTTGGCCTCGTGGCCTTCACCATCGCCGTCGCTTTGCCATTCTTCGTAATGATCATGATGAGTTTGAAGAACCAGCAACTCTTGCTGTCCAATCCGCTCGATTTTTCTATCGACTTTGGCCAAGGCTTTTCCGCATTGTTCCGCAGCTATATCGAGCTGTTCACCCGGTACCACTTTGGCACCTATCTGATGAACTCGGCACTGGTATCCGTTGCAACCGTGGCAATCACCCTCTTCTTCGCGGTACCCGGAGCTTATGCTGTGGCACGATTGCGGTTTCCGGGGCAAAACTTCCTCTCCCGCTCGATCCTGCTGATCTACATGGTGCCGATGATCGTTCTGGTTATTCCGCTTTATGCGATCTTCTCCCAATTGGGGATGCGCAACACGCTTTGGGGTTTGCTGTTTGTCTATCCCGCAACAACGATCCCCGTCGCACTTTACATGTTGCAGGGATACTTCCGTGGCATTCCTGCCGAATTGGAAGAAGCAGGTTTAATGGATGGGCTGACGCGCCTGAACGTGATCATCAAGATTACGCTGCCCTTAGCGTTGCCCGCTCTGGCATCGGTCGCCCTTTACGTCTTTATGATCGCTTGGAACGAATTCCTGTTTGCTTTCATGTTCCTTGATAACGTCGACCTGTTCACGCTCTCACGCGGGATCGCTGAATTGAACTCTTCAGAAGTTCCACGCCAGCACTTGATGGCGGGCGCGGTGATCGCAACGGTCCCTGTCCTTGCGTTGTTTCTGTGGTTCGAGCGTTTTCTTGTAACCGGTCTGACCGCTGGAAGCGTGAAAGGGTAGATTATGTCACTCAAGAAACAAGCGCTCGACATCCTCGCTTTGAACGACCGCGGCACGTATACGATCCCCACGCAGGGCCTTTATCCGCACCAATGGAACTGGGACAGCGTGTTTATCGCCTTGGGGATCGCCACATATGATAGCGATCGCGCATGGACTGAGATCCTGTCGCTGCTTGAGGGCCAGTGGCCCGACGGCATGATCCCTTCCATCATCTTTCGTAGCGATGAACCGGGCTATTTCCCTGGGCCAGATCGTTGGGGCGACACGCCTGGCGCGATCGCATCGACGGGCGTCAGTCAACCGCCGGTGCTTGCAACAATTGTTCGGCAACTGACTGTCGGCGACCAACAGCGACGCAAAGATGTTTTTGATCAGATGTTTGCATGGCACGCGTGGTTCCATGACAAGCGTGGCATCGATGGGTTGATCACAAATGTGCATCCTTGGGAAACGGGGCGCGACAACTGCCCAGAATGGGACATCGGCTTGGATCGGATGGACGTCGCGCCCGATCTTGCCCCTTATACACGGCAGGACAACAAACATTCCGACCCACGGTTTCGGCCCACAGAACTGCAGTACGACAAATACATTTCGATCGTGCAGTTCGGTGAAAGCATCGGGTGGGATCAACGCCGATTGACAGACGAAGGCCCGTTTTTGATGGGCGATCCGAACCTGCATTTTATTTTGCTGCGTGCAAATCGGGATCTGCTGGCCATGGCCAAAGACATCGGAAAGCCACCCACAGTCATCGCTCAGATCGAAGCTTGGATTGAGGCAGGGCTGAAAGCCGCGGACCGGCTTTGGAACCCAGAGCTTGAGGCCTTCACCGCAATAGATGTGAGGTCTGGAACGTTTTCACCGGGATTTAGCAATTGTAGTGGTCTTTGCTTCTATGCCGATGCCGGCAGCGTTGAACAGCGGTCAAAGACACTCGCGCACCTTGATCGGATCAACGCCGATGTGAACTACATGTTGCCCAGCTGGGACCCGAACGATGATGCGTTCGAACCGCAACGGTACTGGTGCGGCCCACTGTGGGCGCAAATGAATTACCTGACATCCATGGGATTGCGGGAGCAAGGCTATGCCGCACATGCAATGGAACTGCGGTGCGGGCTCATCGACGCAATTGAAAAGTCCGGTTTTTGGGAGTGTTTCGACCCAATGACAGGCGAAGGATGCGTGAGCCGTAATTTTTCATGGACGGCCGCCATTTGGTTGGCTTGGGACAATGAGACACAACAACAAGGCGCGGCGTAGAGCCGTTTGGGAAGGACAAGACAATGGGCTCTATTCAGCTTAAATCCGTCGAAAAGTGGTTTGGCGACATTCAAGTCATCAAGGGCGTCGACCTTGATATACGCGACGGTGAACTGATTATCTTTGTTGGACCATCGGGCTGCGGGAAGTCCACACTGTTGCGTATGATCTCTGGGCTCGAAGAGACCAGCCGTGGCCAAATCCTGTTGGATGGTGAAGACGTTACGCACAAGGTGCCATCTGAGCGTGAGCTGTCGATGGTCTTCCAATCCTACGCGCTTTATCCACACCTGTCGGTCGGCGACAACATGGGCTTTGCGTTGAAAACGGCGGGAGCCTCAAAGGCGGAGATTGCAGAAAAAGTCAGCGTCGCCGCCGAGACACTGAAACTCACAGACTACCTTGATCGCCGCCCAAAGGATCTGTCGGGCGGTCAGCGCCAGCGTGTGGCCATCGGACGCGCCATTGTCCGCAAGCCAAAGGGTTTTCTGTTTGATGAACCCCTCTCGAACTTGGATGCCTCGCTTCGTGTAGACATGCGCTTTGAGATTGCGCGCCTACACAAGACCCTTGAAAGCACGATGGTCTATGTGACCCACGATCAGGTCGAAGCGATGACCCTAGCTGACCGGATTGTTGTCCTCAAAGACGGCCAGATCATGCAGGTCGGAACCCCGCGTGAGCTTTATGAGCGTCCAGACAATGTCTTTGTGGCGCAATTCATTGGCAGCCCCAAGATGAACATGATGGCCTGCGGCACGGAGGGGGACACCTTCACCCTGCCGGGTGGCGGAACGGGTCCCTTGCAGACGTCACAGCAAAGGGCCGCTGAACAGCTAGGTACGCGTCCCGAACACATCGAGATTGTTGAAGAAAGAAAGGGTCATTGCAACGGAGTGGTGCAGGTCAGTGAATATCTCGGCGCAGATTTCTTCCACTACATCGATTGTGGAGCGCTGGGGCTACTTACGGTGCGCACCACCGGAGCGACGGAAGATCTAGAAGGTCAAACCGTAGGGCTGAAATTTGACACCGATCGTCTGCATTTCTTTGATGCAAATGATCAACGCGTGTAAGGTAGCGCCATGAAGCGTTCAGAGATAAACGCGATCTTATCCGATGCAGATGAAATGATCCTCCGCCACGGATTTGCGTTGCCCTCGTTTGCCTATTGGACACCCGAAGAGTTCTTGGTGAAGGCAAAGCAAGCACCCCACATCATCGACAGCCGTTGTGGCTGGGACATCACCGACTATGGCGCAGGTGATTTTGGTAAAATGGGGTTGTTTCTTTTCACCCTCCGCAACGGCTTGTTGTCCGATCTTCAGGGCGGAGGCGGCATGTGCTATGCAGAAAAGCTCCTGATCTCACGCCAAGATCAGCTATCGCCGATGCACACCCATGTCATCAAAGCCGAGGATATCATCAACCGAGGTGGTGCGACATTGGTGGTGGAGTTGTTCGGCTCAGATGATGATGGCAACTTCGCCGAAGACCGTGGCGGTCAGGTGATGTGCGATGGCATTGTCCGCACCTATGCGGCCGGTGAAAAATTGACGTTATCACCCGGCGAAAGCGTGACGCTGCGTCCAGGTGATTGGCACGCGTTCTGGGGTGAAGGCGGCGATGTTCTGATCGGCGAGGTATCGACCGTCAACGACGATGAAACCGACAATATCTTCCGCGAACAGCTCGGCCGGTTTGCGGCAGTCGAAGAGGATATCGTGCCAAAGCACCTTCTGGTCAGCGATTATGCGGATCATCTTGGTTGACTGAACGACGAAAGCGCTTCTTTTCGACGCTGGGCATGCAATTCAGGCAATGATCTGCACAACCAAATTTGCGTGAATGCCGGAGCAATCGCGGCATCCATCAGTGATATATCCGCCGCTGCGGCCCGTGCCGACGCGATCTCAGCAAACGGCCTCAACCTTTGGCCCAGCTTCGATCTCTCGGCTTCGAAATTTTCTGTTTTCTGTCTGACGTCAGCGCTTATCATGACGTCTATGCTCTCAGACGCATGGGACCAGCGGGCTGCGCAAAGCGGCCATTTAAACCCTATCAGAGCTGATTCCGTTTGCTGAGTTGGATGCCAAGGTCAGCGATGCGCAGATAGTGAACTTTGCAAAGTCGGGCGAAAGGCCCATATCGGACTTTGAACCCCTCTCTCGTATGCTGCGGTCGCTGCCCGCATTGCCGCCATTCGCTGCGAGCGCGAAATGGAGTATCCCGCGAACTGGTAATCTGCGGACAAAGCGGCCTTTTGTTGATCAACAGGCACAGACCGCGTGCGTCTCAAAGCCAAAATAACGCATTCCGCATGTTGGATGATTGCGAAAGTTCGCTGCGGTGCAGCTGCGTCTGTTCAGCTAAGGGTTTCGTGTGCGTTCACATGCTATGCCGCCCAAAGCCACATTTTTTCGGAGTGTGACAATTTTCGGCAAATCCAGCAGTTGGCTTTATCTTTTAAATTCGAAACCACTAGAATTGTTTTGATTGGCCGCGCATTCATTCAAAAGGTTGACACGGGTTGCCCTTCGGGACCCACAGGCGAACCAACACGGAAGAAAGGGGGCGTTATGTCAAAAGCCTTTGGAAACATCACGTCCAATCAGCTCAACATTCTGGCCGACCTGTTGAAACGTCAAAGTGTGACGCAAACCGCAGATCAGTTTAACACGTCACAATCCAGCGTTAGCCGATTGTTGGCTGATATGCGCTTGCGGTTCAATGATCCGCTGTTGGTGCGCAGTGGCGACAAGATGCTGGTCACCGATCGTGGGCGTTCGGTCAGCGTCCAGCTGGACGATATACTTGGCAACCTGTCCATGCTTCTTGCCCCCGAAGAAGACTTTGATCCATCGAACGCGGATCGTATTTTCTCTCTTGGGTTTACGGATTCAAATATTGCAAGCCTCGGCCCGGCAGTGGTTTCTGAAATTCTCAAAAGCGGACCGAGCCTGCAAACTAGGTTGTCACCAGTGGCTTCTGCAGATCGCGTTATTGGGCTGTTAGAACGACGCGAGCTTGATGTGGTGGTCGACTGTGTTACCCGGTTTAACCGTGATCTGCACGAGCATCTCAAGTTCTATCCGCTTCTCTCGCAGGATGTGGTGCTGCTCACCCGGCAGGGCCACCCGATTGAACAGGATCCGCCGCTGGACGATATCGACTATCACAAGTGGAAACATGTCGCGCCCAACCCGATCTCTGAACCGGCAAATGACCCGATTGGTGATACGCTGCGCAAGCTTTCGCAGCCGCGCAAGGTCTTTGCCTCCATTCCGGACTATAACCTGATCCCATATGTGTTGCTGCAAAGTGATCTGGTTTTCACGACGAGCCGGGAATTTGCCTCACGATTCGCACGCCTTCTTCCGCTGACTGTGACGCCCGCCCCTGACTTTTTCCCGAAATTGGAGTTCCGCCTCCTATGGCATTCGATTTCTGACCAAACCCCTTCCTGCATTTGGTTACGAAAAGTGATCCTCGATGCCGCGAAAAGGGGCAGAAACATCGATTTGGATTAAAAACGCCGCATACCACAGATGTTATTTGAAGAATAATCCCATAACTTTTTTGATATGACAAATATCCAAAAACGGACATTGTTCTCACATCTTTTCGCTCACTAGGCTTTAGACAGCGTCGCCGTCAGATCCTCCCCTTCACTGATCTTTCGCTCGGACACGCTGCCTGAAATCGAAATGGCGCTCCTCCCAAGTGCCCGATCTAGAACGAGGAAATGATGACCGTACTTAAGAAAACAGTTCAGACCCTTTGCTATTCCACAGTTGCAGCCTGTGTATTGAGCGCTGCTGCCGCCGCTGAGACCTCTGTCGCGTTGGTCTTGCCCGGCTCCATTGGTGACGGCGGCTGGAACCAAGGTGCTTATGTTGGTTTGACCATGCTCGATGAGAGCGAGTTCAAGGTGGCGTTTTCCGAAAACGTCAGTCAGGCAGACATTCCGTCTGTTGTGCAGGGCTATGCCGATGACGGCTTTGACCTGATCATTGGACACGGCTTCCAATTCGGCAGCCTTATGGCGGAACTGGCGCCGGAATATCCCGACCAAGCGTTCTTTGCGACGACATCGGCCCCCGGTGACACCGAGATCCCCGAAAACACGCTGTATCTTGATTATCGCTATCCAGACCTTGGCTATGCCGTAGGTGTGCTCGCCGCGCTGCTGTCCGACAGCGGCAAGATCGGCGTCGTAGGTGGCGGTGACAACCCAACCACCCAGAACCTCGCAACTGGCTATGCAGATGGCGCAGCCAAAACTGTTGATGGCACCACCAGCTATTCGATTGTGACCGGCGACTATAACGACGCCGCCAAAGGACGCGAAGCGGCAACAACTATGATCGGCAATGGTGCTGATGTGATCTGGCACTCGGCTGACATCACCGGCATCGGCGCTGTCAGCGCAGCCGCGGCACAAAAGGTCACCGCGATTGGCATGTTCTCGGATCAAACCGAACAGGCCCCTGAGGTTCTGGCGACCAGTCTCAACCCGAACAACACTGGCATCGTTCAGGCGGTCGCCGGCATGGTTGCAAAGGACAGCTTTGAGGGCGGCACCACATGGGTTCCAGACCTCGGGATGGTTTGGCTGACTGTTTACGGCGATGGCAGCTACAACCCTGCGATTGTGTCCGATGCAGATTGGGAAACGTTCAAGAAAGCATGGTCGGCCATCAAGTAAGGCCAAGGTCACTTCGCAACCTGAGGACCAACACCCGATGCCGAGGCAATTACGCCTCGGCATACGGAAAAGGACACCCCATGCAGTCGCAACCACTGATGAAAATGCTTGGCGTCACCAAACGTTTTGGACGTTCGGTTTTGGCCAACGACGATATCAACCTCGACCTCTATGCCGGTGAGGTTCACGCGCTTTTGGGGGAAAACGGCGCCGGGAAATCGACGCTGATGAATATCCTCTACGGGCTTTATGCCCCGACCGAGGGGCAGATCTTCATGGAGGGGCACGAGGTCCAATTTTCCAGCCCCTCCGATGCGATCGCAGCCGGGTTGGGCATGATCCATCAGGAGTTCATGCTGATTGGCCCGTTCACTGTGGCCGAAAACCTGGTGATGGGGACCACTGATCTGCCCGACGGGGTGGATGGTGTCGCAACAGCGCGGGAAAAAATCCGCACACTTTCGGCCGAGTTCGGGCTGGATGTTGATCCAGATGCGTTTATTGAAGAGTTGTCGGTCGGTGAGCGCCAACGGGTCGAGATCCTCAAACTTCTGTTTCGTGACGCCAAGGTTTTGATCCTGGACGAACCCACTGCGGTTCTGACGCCGCTGGAAATCGAACGGTTTTTCGAAGTCCTGAAGCAGCTGCGCGACAACGGCCGCGCCATCGTGATCGTCACCCACAAGATGCAAGAGGTGATGGATATATCCGACCGTGTCTCGGTCATGCGTGCTGGTCGTATGATCGAGACGTTGTTCACCAAGACCACAACGCCCGAAGCGTTGATCCGTTCCATGGTTGGGCGCGATGTCGACAGCCATTTGGAGCGCAGCGCGACCAAGGAGCGTCAGCGCGGGCTGGAAGCCATCAGCCTTGTGGTGCCACGCCGCGATGGCGAAAAACTTCCGCCACCCGTCAGTTTTGCAGTGTTCCACGGCGAAATATTGGGCATCGCAGGCGTGGACGGAAACGGGCAAACCGAATTGTTCGAAACCATTATGGGGCTACGTTCGGCAGTCGATGGAGCCATCACTTTGGACAAGCGACAGCTGACAAAATCGACCTGTCACGAGCGACGGGAACTGGGAATTTCCTATATCCCACCAGATCGGCGCGGCACCGGGTCTCTTACCAGTCTCTCCATTGAAAACAATATCTTGCTGGGGTCTGGTGCGGAGTTTTCGCCCAAAGGAATGATCGACCGATCCAAGCTGCGTCAAGCCGCAGACGGCCTGATCGAACGTTTCGGCGTGCGCACGCCCAATGCGGAATTCATCGCAGGCAGCTTGTCGGGCGGAAACCTGCAAAAGGTCATTCTGGGCCGCGAGGTCGCGCGAGATCCAAAGGTTCTTTTGATCGAACAGCCCACACGCGGGTTGGATGTCGGCGCAATTGAACTGATCTGGGCTGAGATCATGGCACAACGTAATTCTGGGGTGCCGATCCTGATGGCCTCGACCGAGTTGGAAGAAGTGCTGGCGCTGTCGGATCGGATCGCGGTGATGTTTGAGGGCGAGATCATGGGAATTGTCCACCGGGACGAGGCGACCAAAGACCTGCTTGGGGCGATGATGGTTGGCAACACGCTCGAAAGCCTTCGACAAGCGGAGGCGGCAGCATGAGAGTGCGGATTGAACAACGCTCTGAACCCTTGACCTCATGGTGGGCGAGCGCGGCACTGATCGGTGTCGCCTTGATCTTGGGCATGGCACTTGCGGGTCTGCTTTTCATCCCGTTTGGTGCCAGTCCGATCGAAGGATATTCGATCCTTATCAGCAATGCATTCCTAAGCCTGCGCGGTTTCGGATTTACTCTGGTTGCAGCGACACCGCTGATGTTTGTCGCCTTCGGCACCATTGTCGCCTGGCGCTGTGGCTTCATGTTTCTGGGATTTGAGGGCTGCCTGCTGATCGGCGCAATGGGGGCCGCGATGGTGGCTCTGGCCGCTGTTGACGGTGCGGTTCTTGCACACTTCCCACCGTTGATCCTGATAGCACTCGCGCTAATTTGGGGCGCGGTGCTTGGCGCGATTTGGTCCGGGATTGTCGGAGAGCTAAAGGTACGCTTGGACGGCAACGAAATCCTGATCGCCTTGATGATGAACTTTCTGGCGATCTACCTCATCCAGTATTTGGTCGTCGGTCCATGGCGCGTAGACGGCGATCTACCCCAGACCATCCGATTTCGCCGCGACATGTGGCTGCCTTACATCCTGCCGGGCACCCGGCTTCATGCGGGGATCCTGATTGCCCTTGCGGTTGGGGCGGTACTTATTGTGCTGCTCAATCGCACCCGCGCCGGGTTTGAGATGCTGGCGGCAGGCCTCAATGAAACCGCAGCCAAATATGGCGGGATCAATGCCGCCGTGCGTCGCCGACAGGCCGCATGTTTGGCCGGAGCCTTGGCAGGTCTTGGCGGCGCGGTTGTGGTGTTGGGCGTGCATCACCGGCTATTGGATGGCTTGTCCGACGGCACTGGGTTTCTTGGCATTGTCGCAGCGCTGTTAGGTCGGATGAGCATCCTGGGTTCGGCAATTGCGTCCATTCTCTATGGCGGGTTGTCGATCGGGGGTGATGCCATGCAACGCCAGACCGGGCTTCCATCCTCCATTGTTGTTGTCGTGCAGGCCACGATTGTTCTTTTCCTTCTGGCCTTTGAGTTTTTGCGGACGCATCGCGTTGTTGTCGCGGCACCCAAGGCCTCTTCCACCTCAACGAAAGACGTCTGATGGATACGCTACTGGATCTTGGTTTTTTGGCGACTTGGCTTGCCGCCGCCGTGCGCTTGACTGGGCCGCTTTTGTTGGCTGCATTGGGAGAATTGTTCAGCGAACGCAGCGGTGTTTTGAACGTTGGCATCGAAGGGATCATCCTGCTGGGCGCGCTGGCCGCTTACGTCACAGCGATCCAAACAGGGTCTCCGGTATTGGGGATCGGCAGCGCTGCTGTGATCGGTCTCGCCTCGGCGGCGTTTCTGGCCTGGATGTATGTGATCACTCAGGCGAGCCAGGTTGTTGTGGGGCTGATCTTCAACGTGTTTGCCATGGGGGCTGCCAGCTATGCGTTTCGCATGGCTCTTGGGGACGTGCCGCGGGTTGAACTGGCTCCGATGTTCGAGCCAGTTTCCATCCCGCTTCTCCGCGACATTCCGGTGATCGGCAGCGCGCTGTTTGAACAATCCTTGCTGCTTTATGCAACTTTGGCGTTGGCGGCCCTTGGCGGCTATGTCCTTTATCGCACACGCTTTGGCCTGAACCTGCGGGCCGTGGGTGAATACCCAAGGGCAGCCGCTGCTGCCGGTATTGATGTGGTCAGGATGCGGATCATCTGCGTGCTGATCTCTGGGCTCGGCGCGGGGCTTGCTGGGGCCTATTTCGTACTGGTTCAGATCGGCCTGTTCCGAGACACAATTGTTCAGGGACGCGGATTTATCGCGCTTGGGATCGTGATCCTTGCCCGTTGGAACCCCTATCTGGCGATTGCCGCTGCCCTTGGCTTTGCCGCAATGGACGCGCTGCCGCTGTCGCTCCAGCTGTTTGACACGGGCATCCCGTCACAAGCGCTGGTCGCGCTGCCCTATCTCCTGACCATTCTAGCAGTCTCTGGCGTCTTTGGGCGCTCCAGAAATCCTGCTGCCCTGATGCAACCTTATTCCGCAAACCGTTGATCTGGTTTCGCGACGACAGAGGAACTTTGTAATGACACTTGATTTAGAGGCGCTCGAACAAGCCATCGAACGGGATCTTGAGCTGTTGGCCTACCCCCAGCAGGAATGGGTTGCCGACGCCAGTGACGAGACCGAAGTGCTGGATTGCGCCATTATCGGGGGTGGGCAATTGGGCTTGTCTGTTGCCTTTGGTCTGATGCGTGAACGGGTCACCAATATACGCATCTTTGATGCCCAGCCCGAAGGTCGCGAAGGTCCATGGGTCACCTTTGCCCGCATGCAGACATTGCGCACGCCCAAGGTTTATTCGGGGCCAGAACATGGCTTTGCGAACCTGTCGTTTCAGGCTTGGTTCGAGGCTGCTTATGGCACGTCGGCATGGGAAGAGATCACGAAAATTCCGCGCACCTACTGGATGGAGTATCTTGTCTGGTTCCGCAAAACACTGGATTTGCCAGTGCAGAACCAGTCAACCGTGACCAAGGTGGTGCCCGTCACTGATCACCTGTTTTCGTTGACCGTTGAAACAGCTGACGGCGTCCAAGAGGTCTTTGCCAAAACCGTTCTGTTTGCCACCGGGGCCTTTGGTGCAGGCGACGATTTCACACCCGCTGTTGTGTCTGATCTGCCGCGTCAATTCTGGCGGCACTCCAATGAAGAATTCGATCATGAAATGCTGCGTGGCAAGCGGGTCGGCGTTTTGGGCGCAGGCGCATCTGCCTTTGATGCCGCTGCAACCGCGATGGAAACAGGTGCCGTATCCGCTGATATCTGTTTTCGGCGCGCTGAATTTCCAATCCAGAACCCACGCCGTTTTCTAGAAACTGCAGGGTTTCTTGGCCACTATCCCCGGATGCCCAATGAGCTGAAATGGCGTTGCTGGCACCATTTGCAAGAGATCGGGCAGCCTCCACCGGCACCGACATACCAACGCGCTTTGTCGAGCGGAGCAGTTCTGTGTCCCTCGACCCCATGGCTGTCGGCCTGCGTCACGCCCGAGGGGGCAATTGAAATCGAAACAGAAGGCGGCACCAAAACATATGACTTCCTGATCGCAGCCACCGGCAGCGATCTGAACCTTGCACAACGTCCAGAGCTTGCCGAAATCGCAGGGGCGGTTGCGTCCTGGGGGGATGTTTATGAACCGCCAGCGGGGCTGGAACATAGCTATTTGGCCAGCCATCCGTATCAATCGCAAACCGCCCAATTGATGGAAAAAGATCCGGGGCAAGCCCCTTACCTCAAACGCGTTTTCATGCTGAACGGCGCATCGTCGCTCAGCCTTGGGCCAACCATCCACTCGATCGCGGCTTTGCGCTACGCCACCCCGCTTGTTGTGTCCGGCATCGTGAACGAGTTGTTCCAAGACGTTGCACCCAACGTCATTGATCGCCTTGTAAACGAGGTTTTTCCCGAAGCTGGGTTGGATGTCTTGGTTGACCAGGCATTGTCACCCACCGATGTCGAAATGGAGCGTGCGTAAAACATGCCGACCCATATCGAAACACCTGAAGTTGCCTCCATTTTAGAGGCAATGCCAAGCTTTGGCTCTGAATTCGCCAAGACCTTTGCCAATCACGCTCCGATGGTACTGACGGCGCTGGACCGTATCGGGGGAGCTCCTGAACGGATGCAGGAGTTCTTTGATCACTACAATGGAACCAAGTCGCTTTTTGAATTCGGCACCCCAAGCGAAAAGCCGCTGACCGCTGAAAACTGGCACGCACAAATTGGCAATCGCGCGGCAGAACCTGATCTGCGCATTTTCTTTGCGGGTGAGGTCGCGCGGTTGGGGATTGATGATGCGGTGCGCTGCTATATTGATCGCCTCGCACCGGGAGTCGGCGCCAGCGCCTTTCACGCGCTGATGCGTTTGGCCTATGGGTTGATGCGCCGCAATGAAACAGATGTGGCGGTGGCCTTGGGCTACTGGGCTGCAACTTTCCTTGAGATGCCAGAGCCAACGGGTGCGGGCGCCATCACGGACGACCCGGTCGAAATGATAGCCAAGGTTGCGCAAATCTCATCCTTTGGAGAGATCCCAATTGGGGAATTGCTGTGGCACAATATGCGGGGCCATGCGGAACACCCTGATTTTGAGGGTATCGTGGATTGGCTCGCCATTGATGACGGCACGCTGGACAAAATGGCCGCCGCGTCGCTGGCGATCTTTGCGAGTTCCCAGCATTTTGCAGCGCTTCACGCAGTGACCGGCGTGCATTGGCTGCGGATTGTTTTGCCTTACTGCACCAAGCCAGAGGTGATGCTGCGCAAATTCTGGCTCTGCATTTCGACGCTGATCCCGGACATGGAGTACCCGACACTTCCAGATGCTGAAACGCTCACCAAATGGCGTGCGGTTGATGCGCCGCCTTGGTCCAAAATCTGGGCCGTCGCCGCCGCGTCCTATGATGAACACGATATCTCCATCGCCTATTCAGCCTACGAGGAAGAGCGCGTGATTGGGGACCCATTGTACCGCGTTGTTGCGGCGCGTCGCATGGGCCTGATCCCTGATTACAGGAAATTGTCATGAAAGACTGCATCATCGAAGCCGGCACTATTCTGTGCGGACGGGGCGAGGACGGGGCCGAGCTGCGCTTTGACTCCTGTATCCGCGTACAGGATGGAATGATCGCACAGATCGGGCCAATGTCCGCCGTGGCTTATGGTATGGATCATCTGCCGCGGTATGGCGGAGCCGACAAGATTGCCATTCCAGGTCTCGTCAACAGCCACCATCATTTTGGCATCACACCGCTGATGAACGGTGTGCCGTTTGCGCCGCTTGAAATGTGGTTGCCGCAATTTCGCGGCATGCGCCAAATTGGTCCGCGTCTGGATACGCTATATTCCGCGATCGAGATGCTCGAGAGCGGCACAACCATGGTGCATCACATCCATTCCGGTTTGATCGGTGGCCCAGAGACATGGGAAGCCACAAGCAACGCCGTGCTGAACGCCTATGGAGAGATCGGCATGCGCGCGGGCTATTCCTTTATGATGCGCAACCAGAATGTTATGGGGTATCAGTCTGATGCGTCCTTTATTGCCGTTTTGGGGGGCTCGCTCAGTGAATGGGCCAAGGGGCAATTGGCCGCCACCCATACACCGACGCAGGATTATATGACCTTCTTCCGCAAAATGCGGGCGGATTGGCACCAGCGTGCGCCAGATCATGTGCGTATGAACCTTGCACCATCCAATCTGCATTGGTGTTCAGACGACAGCCTGCAAATGATGGTCGAAACGGCGCGCGATGCAGGTGCGAATGTGCATATGCACCTTGTAGAAACCGAGCGCCAAGCGCGCTTCGCGCAAGAGCTAAATGGCTGTTCTGCCGTTGAGCACCTGCACCGGCTTGAGGTCTTGGGGCCAGAACTGACCCTTGGCCACGGCAACTGGATGAGCCACAGCGATCTGGATCTGATCGCGGGCTGCGGCTGCGCCATGTGCCATAATGCAAGCTCTGGACTGCGGCTTGGCAGCGGCATTGCGCCCGTGAACGCCATGGCGAAACGCGGTATTCCAGTGGCCTTGGGCATTGATCAATCCAACATCCTGGATGACCGCGACATGACGGTTGAGATGAAGCTGGTCTGGGCGCTCCACCGCGAGACCGGTGCATTCAACGAACGCCTTGATGCGGCGCAAGTGCTGCAATCTGCCACCGAACATGGTGCCAAAAGCGTGGGCTTTGGCGACATTGCCGGACGTCTGGAACCCGGCAAAAAGGCTGATATTGTTTTGATCGACAAGGAAAAACTGGAACGTCCCTTTGTCGACCCACGGACGCCAATGGTGGACACAGTGCTGCATAGGCTGACCAAATCCGCCATTGATGCGGTCTTTGTCGGCGGCGAACAGGTCGTCAAAGGTGGGCGTGTCACAACAATCGATCGCGATGCCGTCATGGGGGAAATCCACGAACGTCTCAGCGCGCCTGAAACCGAACAAGAGGCCCACAATCGCAAGATGGTGGCCGAGCTGATGCCACATGTAGAAGCGAGCATACGCACCTCTGACCACGACCAAGGCTACCAGCCCTATCGCTATAACAAGCTTGCGGAGACCTGAAATGGGACTGACCCTCAAAAACGCCATTCTCAGCGAAACGTCCGGGCAGCAGGTCGACATCTCGGTTGTGGATGGCAAGATCGCGGCCATTGGTCAGTCTCTTCCCGCGACAGGCGAAGAGATTGATCTGCAAGGAAAGCTGGTGGTTCCCGGGCTGGTCGAAAGCCATATCCATCTCGACAAAGCCTATATCAACAACCGTTGCACGATAAAACGCGGTGATCTGCCTGAAGCGGTTGAGCTGGTCTCAGCCATCAAACCCGATTTCACGGCTGAGGACGTGCAAGCGCGTGCCGAGCGTATACTGGCCAATTGTATCGCCAGTGGCACCATGCGGATGCGCACCCAGCTGGAGGTCGATCCCGTGATCGGCTTGCGCGGCTTCGAAGGGGTCAAACGCGCCATCGAAACTTACGCATGGGGCATCGATGTCGAAATCTGCACCTTCCCGCAAGAAGGGCTGACCAACAATACCGGCACAGACAAGTTGCTGATCAAAGCGCTGGAGAACGGCGCAACGGTGCTTGGTGCCTGCCCATATACGGATACAGATCCACAGGCGCAGATGGATTGGGTGTTTCAGACGGCCAAAGAGTTTGATGTCGACATCGATATGCACCTCGATTTTTCATCTGACACCAGTTCTTTGGATGCTGAATATGTCTGCCGCCTTGCAGATAAGTTCGGGTGGGGCGGTCGTGTTGCCATCGGGCATGAGACAAAGCTGTCCTTCCTGCCGCCAGATAAGATGGGAGCGATGGCCAAAAAGCTCGCCGACAGCGGTGTTGCAGTGGCAGTGTTGCCTGCAACGGACCTGTTCCTAATGGGGCGCGAATATGATCACGCGGTTCCGCGCGGGGTTACGGCGGCGCATCTGTTGTTGGATCTGGGCGTCAACTGCGCGCTGGCCACCAACAACGTTCTGAACCCGTTTACTCCCTTTGGCGATTGTTCCCTGATCCGTCTAGCAAACCTCTATGCCAATATCGCACAAGTCGGTGTCGGAACCCAGCTGGCGGATTGCTTTTCAATGATCACAGAGCGGGCGGCCAAGCTGATGAACCTCACCGACTACGGTATCAAAGTCGGCAATCCCGCAGATCTGTTGGTTCTGGACGCCACAAACCCTGCTTCAGCCGTGGCTGAAATTGCCAAACCCATCATGGGTTTCAAAAACGGGCGGCGCAGTTTCACGCATGACCTTCCGGTATTGCACCATCCTGTCTCTCACTCTGCCTAGAAGAGCCCATAGAAATGTTTGAACTCCTGATCTTTGCTCTGGCGCTTCTTGGCGCTGGTGTTCTTGGTGGTTTGTTGGCCGGGCTTTTGGGCGTCGGTGGCGGTATTGTGATTGTGCCCGTGCTGTTTTCCATTCTCGAGGCACAGGGCCATACGGCTGCTTTGGCGATCAAGATCGCAGTAGCGACGTCATTGGCCACGATTGTTGTCACTTCGCTTAGCTCTGCGCGCAGCCATCATCGGCACAAGGCGGTGGATCTGTCCCTTTTGCGCAGTTGGGCCGGGCCGATTGTTGTCGGCACTTTCATCGGAACCTATATCGCGGGGCAGATCGACGGACGCTTCCTGACGTTGATCTTTGGCGTTGTGGCCCTGCTGGTTGCCAGCGATATGATCCTGCGCCGCGGCAGTCAGCCGATATGGGATGGGTTTCCCAATGGAACGGCGCGTCTTGGCCAGGCGGCATTGTTGGTTTGTTTTCTTCGATGATGGGGATTGGCGGCGGAACACTGTGCGTTCCGATCCTGACCACCTTTGGCTTTGATATCCGCAAGGCAGTTGGCACCGCATCCAGCATTGGTTTCCTGATCTCGGCCCCGGCTGTGGTGGGTTACATGCTGGCTGGTTGGGGAACGGCAGATCTTCCTCCGGCGTCGGTTGGCTATGTCAATCTGATCGGCTTTATCCTGATTGTTCCGGTGACAGCATTCTGCGCGCCCCACGGCGCAAAATTGGCACATAAAATCCCAAAAGACATGCTGAAACTGCTGTTCGGTCTCTTTTTACTGATCACATCGCTACGCATGTTCTGGAGCTTCTTCGCATGAGCACAACAGTCATCAGCCCGCATCCTCTCGCGACGCAAGCTGGCGAAGTAATCCTTGCCTCTGGTGGGCACGCGGCCGAGGCGGCAATCGCCGTCAACGCGGTTCTGGCGGTTGTCTGCCCGCATTTCTGCGGCCTCGGCGGTGATGCAGTCTGGCTGCTTTCAGACGCCGAGGGAGAGACGCGCTGTTTGCTGGGTATAGGACAGGCTTTTGATGCGGCTCCAACCAATGCCGAGGTTTTGCCGACCACCTGTTCCGTCCCAGATCTTTTGGACTAGGCAATCACCCATGCCGATGACGGCATTCCTGTTTCGAAATCGCAGGCGCATTAGCTGGCGTTTCGGGGGGATGAAACCGCACATTGGCTAGGCTTTGATGCGTTGTTCAAACCTACGTGCACACCGCTCGCACATGGTGCACGATTCAAACAGCCGCAACTGGCCGCCAGTCTGCACAAGTTGGCGCGTGACGGGTTTCGCAGTTTCTATGAAGGCGAACTCGCGCAGGATGTATTGGCAGGATTGACAGCGCTTGGGGTTCCTATTTCCGCAAAAGACCTTGCCGAAACGAAGGCCCGGCTTGAGGCACCGCTGCGTCAAACCTATCGTACCCTGACGCTGCTGGCACCGCCGCCTCCCACTCAAGGCATAACAACACTACAAATCATGGGCATATTGAACGCGTTGGATATATCTGATGTCAAACGCAACAGTGCCGAGCATATTCACAGGGTGGCCGAGGCCGTGAAACACGCGTTTCGCGACCGCAAAATGCTCGCGGATCCTGATTTTGCTGATCCAAAGATCGACCAGTGTCTCCAGCCAGACTATCTGACAGAACACGCAGGTCAAATAACAGAACGTGCCGCTCCATGGCCGGACGTCTTTCAACCTGCAGACACTGTCTACTTTGCTGTTGTCGATGATCAGGGCCGCTGTGCAAGTTGCTTGCAAAGCACCTATCTCGACCGGGGCAGCGGCGTTGTTGTCGGAGATACCGGGATCATCTGGCAAAACCGAGGTTCAGCCTTTTCGACTGATCCAAAGCACCCGAGTATGATCGCGCCGGGGAAACGGCCATTTTACACCCTCAACCCCGGCATTGCCTTGAACAACGGGCGTCCGCATTTGCTTTATGGTACCCAAGGTGCGGACGGGCAGCCGCAGACGCTCGCGATGCTTCTTACACATCTGATCGACTATGGCGCGGACGCATGCTCCACGATGACCTCCCCTCGTTTCCTCCTTGGAAGAACCTTTTCGGACGCGACGGACAATCTAAAAATAGAGTAGCACCTTGGCGTGCAAACGATCGAAGCGCTGAATAATCGCGGCCACGAAACTGCTATGCTACCAAGATATTCCCAGCTTGCCGGTCAGGCCGGTGTTGTTCGTATCCACGCGGATCAAGGACAAGACGCCCAACATGATATTCGCGGCCGTGAGTAGTGTTCTGGGGTTGTATTCTCCTGACCTCAGAGTGTTTCTTCCATGACCTAGAAAGATCCGTAGGAAGGAGCATAGCTAAGGGCATCTCTGACGAGAAATAGCCTCAAAAGACCAGTAGCAAATGGTTTAGAAGAAATTAGATGCCCACTTACCGGCGGTTTCTTTCGAACGTGGAACTGGTCAGGAACCAAAAACTGCGCTTGGTGCGACGGTGTTTGCAAAAAGTCATTCAAGAAGCTTTGCAAAGTCCGCTTCCACCTCCGCGCTGACCCTCGTGCAAAGCGCAGCATTCGGCAAGTTGGGCTCCAAGCCGACTTGCGGCACTGCGGCACTATGGTTGCAACGATTACGCACCTAGTCTCCGCTGCCAGATGACGCTAGCCAGCCCTTTTGAGACATTCGCCGCAGGTGCAGCAGACAAACACCATCGAACGGAAGGGAGCGGACAAAGCTTCCCTTCACTGCAATTGCACAAATGGCTGCTTCTGAAGCAACGGCTCTTTCGCCTCCGCTGAAAAAGATGTCTCGAAGCAGAAATGCAGAGGTCGCAGGCGGACAATTGCAAGTCAAATTACTTTACGTTACAAAGTAATTTATGACCGACATAAATCGCGCATTGAATGATATCGCTCTTATTCGCAATCAAATTGCGGACGTGCAGCTTTTTCGGGGCTTTGGCCCGCTCGTCATCGGGCTGACGGGGCTATTGGCCCTCGTGCTTTCTGCATTTCAAGACGCTTATGGGGAGACCTCGATAATAGTCCCCTGGATTGTGCTTGCTTGCATCAGTGCTGCTTTGATCGGCGTTGAGATGTGGGCACTAACCCGCCGGGAAAATGGTGTAAATGCATATGACTTACTCTGGGCGATTGTCCAGAAGTTCCTGCCGTGTCTTGCCGCTGGAGCAGGGATCGGTTGGATTATTGTGAGCCAAGAACCGCGCCTGGTCTGGCTGTTGCCGGGGTTATGGCAAGTTTTGATTGGGCTTGGTCTATTTGCGGCTGCATCGATGTTGCCGCGCAATGTGATGTTCGCAGCGGCATGGTACTTTGTTGTGGGTTTGTTGGTTCTGTTACTATCGGCTCAAAACCAGGAAATAACACCTTGGGCAATGGGCGTACCGTTTGGATTTGGTCAAATCCTATTGGCTTGTCTGTTGTACTGGGCGCCAGAAACGCGAAGAGGCGTATCATAAAATGTCTGACGAAACTGATCGCGCTAGATTCTCCTATGAGGGGCTTGAGCGCACAATTCACGAAAAAGCTCGGCTTGGGCTTTTGACGTCTCTGGTGTCACATCCAAAGGGGCTATCGTTTGTTGAATTAAAGCGTTTGTGCGACCTCACAGATGGCAACTTGAGCCGACACATCAAAGTCTTACAAGATGCCGATTTGGTAACAGTGGAAAAAGGGTATGAGAAAAACCGCCCTCACACCCATTGTATGATCACAGCAGAAGGTCAGCGACAGTTCTTTGAGTATGTTGCGGTGCTTGAAAGAATTGTCAGGGATGCAACTGCAGATGAAACCGCTCCATCCACCGACTTGAAATCGAAACCCGCCCTCTAAAAAATTTGAAGAAAGACTTTGTGATGCAAAGTAATTTACGCTCCAAAAATCTATTCTATCCAACTGACTTGTCCAAGATTGGACCGATAACACGTGCAAAACAAATGCGGCTCTTGAAAGGTTACGCTTTGCTGGCGCTGATTGGGTTTTGCTTTGTTTTTTTGGGGCCCTCCGTCAATTGGCAAACGTTTGGGCTTGGTCTAGTGCTGCCTGGTCTCGGTTTCGTACCGGCTGTTCTCACAGGCTGGGACATCGGAGCC
This sequence comes from uncultured Paracoccaceae bacterium, assembly GCA_947497985.1. Classification (GTDB taxonomy): domain Bacteria; phylum Pseudomonadota; class Alphaproteobacteria; order Rhodobacterales; family Rhodobacteraceae; genus Epibacterium. The sequence goes on along the minus strand of CANMIX010000005.1, from coordinate 16,726 downwards.
CTGATGATGCTGTTCGCTAGTGTGGCAGCATTTGGCCTTGCCTTGGTGATTTGGTTCGCGACGGGGAGCGTCATCTTGCCCTGCGTGACATGGTTTGGCCTTGCTCTCCTTTCCACGTTGATGACGCCGTCGGGTCAGACCTCATGGGCTCTGTCGGTGCCAGCCATCGGTTTTGTTCTAATCAGCGCCTATAGTGCGTTTCACAAGAGGCAGCTCCCTGCAAAACGGGAAGAACTCAACCGTGCCTTAAGCACCTATCAACAGACGCAAGCTTCAGATGTGTCAAAGCCGGACGGATTAACGGATGAAGATCTCGCCTGTATTCGATTGCTCTTGGATCGCGCCTTGCAGCCCGTGGCAGATTTCAATGGATTTGATGTCTTGGATCAATTTCAAACCGCTGCATTACGGTATCAGCTCAATTTCATCTCGTATGCGCTATCGATGGTTCAGATGACCCAAATGCCAGCCTTTGCTGGGTATATGGCGTCCGCTCAGTCAAACCTGAATGCAAAACAAACAGACCCGAAAGTTTGGGGGTATTGGAAGCTCGAAAATAGTTGGGGAAATTTTGATACCAACGGTGACCCCTTCGCCCGAGACAACATTATGTATTCAGGCTTTGTCGCAGCACAACTCTTGTATCAACAAAAAGCAGTTAGTTATCCATTAGATGACGATGCAATGGCGCTTACCTGTACGTCAAAAGACGGGCAGGTATTTAGCTACACCATCCACGAGATCATTGAGGGTCTGGTCGACCAATACAAACAAGCTGGCTACGGACTTCTACCTTGTGAGCCTAATTGGGTGTTCCCACTGTGTAACGCGATTACTGTGACAGCGATCCGCGCCTATGATGCGACTTATGAAACGGACCATTGGGACAGCATTGCCCCTGCATTTAGAGCGCACCTTGAAGCCGAATTCATCGACTCAAGAGGACAATTTGTTCCGTTCCGATCAAGTTACACGGGCCTTGCTGCCCCTGCCATAGGTGGGGCGGTCATGCAGAGTTTCCCTTGTCTTTTCTTGAATGCCGTATTCCCTGATCTCGCGAAACGCCAATGGGCCGTGATGCAGATCGCTCGTGCAGGCCGGGACTGGCGTAAAGTAATCTGGCCTGTCGATGTGGGCAATTACATGTTTTCTCGCGCAGCGGGCTACACTGCGACGGCTGCAGCGGCACTGGAGATGGGTGACGGCAAAGCGTCAGAAGAGATCAAAAATGCACTTGCCCAAGAGCTGCCGGAGCATACGCTGGATGGTATTGCGCACAGACCAAAGGCGTCCATCTGGGCACATGCAAACGATATGTTTGCGCGGGTCGCACGAACTGATGGCTTACGCGAACTTGTCACATCGCCTGTGCAAGCACAAACCTCCTATTTGAAATCCGTACCTTACCCCGATGTACTTGTCGCAAAAGCGGTTTGCGACGATGGCGTACTCACCTGTGTATTGGTCCCGTCAAAACCTGAAACAACCGCTTTGTTTACGATCGCTGGACTGGTTCCCAACACAACGTATCAAGTGTCTGGTCTAGAACAAAACATGTGTCGTTCGGATCCCAATGGTGAAGCCGTTTTAACAGCGCAGCTCGCTGGTCGAGCGACAATAAGTGTTCGCCCGCTGGAAGGAGGTGCACAATGATCTGCTGTACAGTGATCGCGCTTTTGTTTGGAAGCGTTGTTTGGTTTGCTCGTAAGCTTGGCCTGCTGCCTGGTTCAATGGCTGCTGACCCGCTGAGATGGCGTTTAGAAAGCCGCCCCCTTCCTATACAGCGCCCCGCACCAGCGATGCGATTTGATTGGCGCGTCAGGGCACGTGGTTTTCGGTGTGCATTTAACGGCGTGTATCTCGTTCTGCGCAGCGAACACAGCGCATGGATTCATTTGGGCGCGGCGGCCTGCGCCATTGTGTTGGGCGTCGTTTTGCAAATTGACCTCGCAGCTTGGCGCTGGATCATCTTATGTATCGGCATGGTGATCGCATCTGAAATTATAAACACCGCAATCGAAAATGCCTGCGATGCTATAACAACGGATACCAACGCCCAGATCGGTCTCGCCAAAGACATGGGAGCAGGCGCTGTTTTGCTTTGTTCAATCACAGCCCTTATCATCGGAGGCCTCACATTTACGCCATTCTTGGTTGCTGAAGAGAGTACGCAGATATTGGATCTGTGCGGCTTCTAGGTTGAGAGCGGCCGTTTACCAATGAATTTGAGAAATTCAGGTTTTGGCTGCGATGCAGAAAAACTGTAATTTGGGCTCAGAGCCGCTTTGCGGCGCTGCGAACCCGCGCCTCGTCACCGCCGCCAGATGACGCCAAGCAGCCCAAACACGACATTCCCTTCCGACGCGGTGCCAGCTTCGCTACATGTGCGAAAGCAACTGGCGGCTTTCCCAAGAGCGGACGTTCAAAGCGTCGCTACAGGTTGGAACGATGCTGCCTCCGCACCAATGGCCGCGAAGCGCGGTTAGCGACATTTGCAAAGCGCTGGGATCTGTTACCCGGGTTGCGGGCACATGCTGCACGAGCAATGGCAAGAGCAGACCTTCGCCGCAGGTGCAGCCGACAAACACCATCGAACGGCAAGGAGGCGGACGAAGCGGGTTTTCGCCACAACTTCAACAATGTCCGCTTTATCTAAGATCCTTGGACCATGTCAGGATAAATTTGTACAGTTGTCCGACGATCCCCGCACCCAACAAAAAAATGTCAGCTAACCTAACCTTGCAGGGGTTTGGGTTTCTCACGTGATCCGCAATGCTCAATGCGGCACGCAGGGACCATCTATCGTCAAGCAGTTCGCCGCATTCAAAGAATAATTGCGTCCAGAGTGCACACCCGTCTCATGCCGCTTTCAACGATGCGATAGAACCTTCATCGGTGACAGTCAAAGTCCCAAAAAAAGGTTTTTATCTTGGACAGCTGCTTTGACGAGGGCGCCGAGAGCGGCCCGAACTTGCGGTAGTTGTGTCGTGTCCTTGCGATAGATCGCCCAAAGTTGCCCGATGTGATGGTCCTGCGCTGGGGTGAGTTGCTTTAGTCGTAAAAAACTCCGCCCGAGAATGCAGGGTAAAAAGGCAAGGCCTTCAGTAGCAGAAGCCATGGCAGCAGCAGCGATAAGCGAATTGGTCGCGGTGGTCGGAGGGATGTCTTCTCCCGACAAAGGCCGGTATTGCGCGCTGTTATCTAACCCAATAATTTCGATTATTTCGTCTCTGTCAGGCGTGATCGCTGTCGCATCCGATGCTCCAAACGTTGCCCATTTCACGTTTGTCAACTTCCGCCCAAAAAGGTCCTCATTAGACGGCGAGGAAGGCCAAAGAGAAACGTCAAAACCTTCGATGCCCTGACTTGGGCTTTTATCAGTTATAGTAAGTATAATCTCATGTTCAGGACACGCCCGCTTGAGTGCTGACAGATGTTTGGCGACAAAAAATGGGGCGATGACCTGACTGGCGCTGATCCGAAGGGTGCGTTCTTGCGCGCTGCGTTCCGCTTGAAGAGAGAGTTCGACGGACCGAGACAACGCCTCCATCTCTTCTGCCTTTGCAATAATGATGTCGCCTGCCGCAGTGGGTTCATGTCCGTCTTGGGTTTTGTGGAACAACGCAAGCCCGGCGCGTGTTTCGATTTGTGCGAGGCGCCGCATCACGGTCGACACGGCAACATCAAGGTCACGTGCCGCACGGTAAAGGCTGCGGTGGCGCGCTATCGCGAGCACGATTGGGTAGTCGTTCCAGTCCATCATGGTTGCAAGTTTAGAAGTGGTGCATTCATTTTGGCAACTATACGTGTGATCTTTCTGGGACTAGTTACTGATTTCGAACACAACAGTTAGGAACGCGCCATGACATCCCTTTTGCTAGGTTTAGCGACAGCCGTCACTTTATTGGCTCTCTTCACGCACATTACAATCGGCACCAAACAGAACGCGGCCCCGATACTGGATAACAGATCCTTGCCAGAAGACCCGCGCAGAACCTTGACGTTCTCATGGCGGGCGAATTCTATTCTAATGCTTGCGATGAGCATCGGATTTGGCTCGGGCTTTGTCATGGAGGACACCCTTTTGGTAAGCTTCAACGGGCTGCTTGCTGGCGGGCTGGCCGTCTCGGCCGGCTTTGTCGCCTTGCAGGAGGGTGTCAATCCGTTCAAGTTCCCGCCAATGCCATTGTTTCTTTCCATCTCAGTATTCGGCATTTGCAGCCAAATTCTAAAGTGAAAATAGGCCCCAACATGTTTCAACCAGTTCCTGTAAAGCACTGCGATTTGCCCGAAAACAGTCTCCTTTGGTTGCATTTTAAGACCGGCGATTTTTTGGATTGTTATGTCACCGATGCAGTAATGACACCGCGCCAAGCAGCTGAAATTATCACTGACTTTCCATGGTGGGCACGGTTGCTTCTCATGCTGCGTAGTGTGGTTGTTACACCTTTGGGGCTGTTAACTGACGGCCCCGACGCAAAGGATAAGGTTGGCCCTTTTCCAGTGCAAAGCGAAACCTCAGAAGAGCTGATCGCCGGGTTTAACGATGCGCACCTCGACTTCCGTGTGTCGGTTATCTCGGGCGACGGCCGTGTATCCCTTGCGACATGGGTACATCGGCACAATCTGGGCGGGCGCATCTATTTAGCCTGCATCATGCCGTTTCACATCCTTGTTGCACACGATGCCCTGCGTCGCGTTGCAAGAGCCTCGCGCAAGAACGCAAGAATTTCTGGACCTGTGCTGAGGTGAACCCATTTGAGGATCGCCATGCTGGTGAACTCGGTGCCGTTGTCCGACACAATCGTCTTCGGCATACCGCGTTCGGCGATGATCTTATCCAGCTCACGCACGACACGATGCCCTGACAGGGACGTGTCCGCGACCAACACTAGGTTCTCTCGACTGTAATCATCCACAACAGCCGAGATGCGGAAATGACGTCCGTCTGTCAGCGCGTCTGACACGAGATCCAAGCTCCAGCGTTGGTTCGGTCCATCCGGCAGCTCCATTGGCTTTCTAGTGCCCAACGCACGCTTGCGACCACCTCTGCGCCGCACCTGCAGCTTCTCTTCGGTATAGATGCGCCTGACTTTCTTGTGGTTCACCACAAAACCTGGTCAGCCCCACCTGAGTGGTCCAATTTGATTGTTAGTGCATGACCGGCCTTGGGTCCATCTGGACGATGGTTTCGGGGGCCGGTGGGCGATAACCCAGAGCACTATGGGGGCGTTTCGTGTTGTAGTGTTTTCTCCATTGTTCGATGAGTATTTGGGCTTCACGCAGGCTATAGAAGATTTCGCCGTTCAAGAACTCGTCCCTGAACCGAGCGTTGAAGCTTTCGCAGTATCCGTTCTCCCACGGCGAGCCAGGTTCGATGTAAGCCGTCTTGGCTCCAACCGCTTTGATCCAGTCTTGGACTGCCCCAGCGACGAAGCGAGTTTGTGCGCCATTGGTTCAAGCACAATGGCGAGCGGGCCGTTATCGGATCGTATGAACGACGGCACGCCGCGCAGGATGAACAGATCGCTCAAAACGTCGATGACGTTGCCGGAGTTCAGCTTGCGATCCACCGTATTGGCCAAAAATTCCCGGCTGTATTCATCGACGATGTTGAGCGTACGGAACGCCTTTCCGTCGTCAGTCCGACAATGCACGAAGTCGTAGGACCACACATGATCGCGGTGTTCAGGCCGCAATCGAACGCACGACCCATCCACTGCCCGGCAGTGTATTCCGAAGGAATGTCACGAGAGGGATGCAACCAAAGCCGCCCCTTCTTTGGTTGTTTCATTGGTACTTTTAGGCTTGTCGGGCAAACAGTCTCCCAGACTGTTTTCTGATCCTCCGCGCTCCCGTCGCCACAGGCGTTCGATGCGCTTGTCATTCACATGCCAGCCAGCATCTCTCAGCAGTGCAGCGATCCGACCCTCTCGGGACATTGCTGCGCAATGCCCTGCCAGGCAGTGGATAGCCGTAGCGGCCATACTGCCGGGTCAGTTCGATCATATCGGCCACCAATCGTTCTTCATCGGCACGACCTTTAGGCATTTTGCGTTGCGTAGATAGATGTTGTCTCAGAACGCGGCACGCGCGGCGCTCCGAGACATGCAGCTCAGCACGAACACGATCAATGCAAGCACGACGACGCGCGGGGCTTAGAAGTTTCCCTTTGCCGCCTCCGCCAAGATCAGTTTGTCCAGCGTCAAATCCGATACAGCCTTTCTCAACCGCTCATTTTCTTTCTGTAGGCGTTTGAGTTCCTTCAATTGATCCGCACCCATCCCGCCGTACTTCTTCTTCCAGCGATAGAATGTCTGTTCAGTCACACCGATCTGCCGGATCGCATCCAGACGTGGCATCCCTTGCCCCGTCAGAACCTCAACTTGCCGTGACTTCGTGACAATCTCTTCGGGCTTGGGTCGCTTGTTGGACATGTGTTTCCTCCATTTTCCTAAACATAGCGGAGGACCACTTCAGTGGGGGAGGATCAGGCCGTCGAGCCTTATGTTTCGAGCTGTGAAGTTGTCGACATTGTTTAGGTGCTAGCATCTAATCATTAACGATCTCCAATGCTCGGTTAAGTTAATTTTTCTCAGCAAGCGAAATGCACAAACCCAAGGCGAGGATTGCGATCCCTATGTATTGAACCGGAGTTGGTATTTCCATTGTCAAAGGGATCCCGATCAACAATGCGAAACCAGGAACTAAGGCAGGAAACGTTGCAGCATTGGTCGCACCTAGCAACTTGACCGCTTGCGAGAATGCAATCATCGCGACCACGCCAGACAACACCCCCTGTACGATAATCTGTGTCGCAAGCATGGGGGCTGTCAGGTTGGATACGACGCTTACCCCTCTGAGCGACAGATAGGCAGGAACGATGGACAAAAAACCTGCGAGTGACACAACAAGCGTCACATCAACGGCATTCAATTTCCACCGTTGCTGCAGAACGCTGAAGCCTGACCACAACAATCCGGCCAGGGCGAACATCAGGTCACCGCGCAACACGCCCCTGGAACCACCCAGATTTCCGACGCCGGTGATCACAAACAACCCGGTTAAAATGGTGACCACACCGCCCATTTGCAGCAGCGACAGTCTCTGCTTCAGGAAAAGGCGGGCCAGGGCGTAGCCCCCGAGCGTGAGCGTTGTTGGCAAGATGACCGCGCCATGGGCCAAGGGCGCATATGCATACCCCCCAACGCTCACAAAGATAAATGGGGGACCCAAAAGCGCGGCAACAACGCTGGCTTGACCTAGCGTCACAATCGGGCGGGTTCCTGCGTAGGTTGTGGTCCAGATGAACGCAACGAAAGGCCCGGCGACAACGTAGCGCACGAACGCAACATCGAACCAATCCAAACCGGAAGTAACCCCGACCCGTGAAAGAGACAGGTAAGCTCCCCATATCGCTGACGCCAGAAGTCCGGCTAACACACCGAATAGCGGTTGGTGCGATATCATGGCAGCTGAAATCTTGCGAACAGCGTAAGACATAGAGAGCTTCCCGCTAAGCATACATCAGGCGCCATTCAGCAAGGAAAGGATGCCCTTTGCGCCTGCCGCAGAGGATTGGGGGTTTTGGCCAGTGACCAGGTTTTCATTTGTCACGACGTTGACGCTGAAATCCTCGCCATTGCTGATTGCAGCACCCAGCTCTCGAAGGCAATTTTCCAAAAGGAAAGGGACAACTTCGGTCAAGCCGACAACTTCTTCCTCGCCGTTGGTAAAACTTGTGACTGTTTGGCCCGCAACCAACGGCGACCCGTCAGGTTTCTGCGCGTCAACCAAGGCCACCACGCCGTGGCAAACCGCACCAATTGGTTTCGTTGCCGTGTTAAACGCCTCAATGAGTTTCGCCAGCTTCACGTTGCCAGGGAAGTCCCACATCGGACCGTGTCCACCGGGGAAGAATATCGCATCAAACGCCGTGGCATCGACATCAGCAATCGGTGTTGTTTGAGAAAGCGCCGTGTTCGCGGCGGCATCGGCGGCCAATCGACGCGTGGCGTCGGTCTGCCAATCAGGTTGCGTGCTCGTGGGATCCACGGGCGGCTCTCCTCCAGCCACAGAAGCCAAAGCTACCTCAGCGCCAGCGTCGATAAATGTGTAGTAGGGGGAGGCAAACTCCTCCAACCAATAACCCGTCTTATTGCCGGTGTTGCCCAGTTGGTCATGAGAGGTCAGGACCATAAGGATGCGTGGCTTTGTCATGATATCTTCCTTCAGCAGAGTTCGCCTGTACGTGGTGACAAGCGCCGTGTTTGGATGTTTTTGCGCCCGTTGACAGACAGCTATCTATTGCCAATATGATTGTTAAGCCCCCTGTGGGTTCATGGATTATTGCTCAGGGGAAACAATGAATCAGTTCGATGGACTAGTTGAGTTTTGCGCGGTTGCCACCGATGGCGGCTTTACGCGCGCCAGCAAAACACTTGGTGTTTCCACGTCATTTGTGAGCCGAAAGGTTGCCGAACTCGAAGCCCGGCTCGGCGTGCGACTGTTGCACCGCACCACACGCAGCGTAGAGCTGACCGACATCGGCGCACGCTACTATGAACGCGCAACGCACATTCTGGACGAAATTGGATCGTTGGAGTTAGACATTTCTGAGCAACAAAACCTTGTCAAAGGACGCATTCGCGTCACCGCAGGAGGCTTGTTCGGAGACACGTGGGTGAGCTCGCAACTGGCAAGCTTCAGCGCCTTACATCCTAGTGTAGAAATTGAGCTCGACGTAACCGATCGTCAGGTGGATCTTGTCCGGGAAGGTTTCGACCTTGCGATACGTCACGGCATGCCCAGCGACCCGGATCTGATTGTACGCAGGATCGGGACACGGCGGATTATGGTCTGCGCTTCTCCGAACTACCTGCGAACCCATGGAACGCCGCAGCATCCAAGCGATCTGCTTGAACATTCTTGCCTTATGGGGCGAAGGCAGCCTTGGGTATTTCGTCAAGACACCAATGTCTTTGAAGTGAAAGTGCAGTCGCGGTGGGCAAGCAATAGTGGGGTTGCCCTCGCCAACGCCTGTCAGAATGGCCTTGGAATTGCGCGGCTTGCAGAAAACTACTTTAAATCAGGCATTGCAGATATGCAGTTTGTTCCACTACTCGAACGCTTCGAGACGGACCCGCAAGAGAGCGTTTTGACATACCCATCGCGAGACAGGTTGCCACATCGCGTCAGGGCGTTAATCTCATACCTAGCGGGTGACGATAGCGCGGAAAGCGCGCCTACGTAGATGTGATGCAGGCGCTGTGCTTGGATGCGGAGTTATACCGTATACGCTCTGACGATGCCGTCGAGATATGTGCTCTATCCAGCTTTTCACGCCAGCAGCTCTCTAAGAGCCTCCCAGGTTTCCGCTTCACGCGCCCCATAGGTTTGTCTCTGCGGCGGATAGCATAGATTTCCGCCCGACGTTCAGGTGGCGTGCCCCCATCTGGTCCGGTTCGAGCCCGAAGTGACTGATGCTGCGCGCTCAATGAACATCCGTTTTGGGGATTGAAGCGCTTTTCGACCCGAATCTTGTGCATTCAAATTTGGCAGATCAGCTGCCGCATGAAACGGGTCGCTCCACCGTCATCTCATCCGCTAGGTCCTCGATGTGCACAAAACTGAAAGGCATGACGATGGAGCTCAAAGACAAAACGATTATCATTACCGGGGCGAGTAGCGGGATCGGAGCGGCGGCCGCACTTCTATTCGCCGCAGAAGGCGCGAATGTCGTACTCGGTGCGCGCCGCGAGCCCGAGTTGAAAACACTGGTTGGGCAGATCACGCAGAGCAACGGAAAAGCTGTTTGCCTCGCTGGGGACGTTCAAGACGAAGACTACGCGAAGGCTCTCGTTGAACTGGCCAGCAAGAAATTTGGTGGGCTTGACGGGGCATTTAATAATGCGGGCAAAATGGGTGAAATGGGGCCAATTCCTGCGATGGACGAGGAAAATTGGCAGTCCGTGCTATCAACTAATCTTACCAGCGCATTCTTCGCAGCCAAAGCTCAGCTACCCGCGATGGCAGAAGGAGGCGGCGGATCAATTGTGTTCACCGGTACATTTGTCGGTTTCAGCAACGGCGGAATACCCGGAATGGGAGCCTATGCTGCTTCGAAAGCCGGGTTGATTGGATTGGTACAGTCCTTGGCTGCAGAATATGCTGCAGAAGGAATTCGCATCAACATTGTTTTGCCAGGTGGGACCAAGACCGACATGGCGGGTGACGACCCGGCAACCCATGAATTCATCGCTGGATTGCATCCCATGAAACGGATGGCTGACCCCACAGAAATTGCGCAGACAGCCTTGTTCTTGCTATCTGATCGATCGAGCTTCGTCACAGGATCTCCGGTAGCCGTAGATGGCGGCATGGCAACCCGGCTGCTCTGAGTGCCTGCCGATGGCCACTGAGTGGCCATCGGCGCCAAAGTCCGCTAAGCGGTCACCAGTCGACCAAGCTCACAATATCTGCTTAGCTTAGTGTCCACCAAAGGAGACCATCGGCAGTCTTGCGGCGAATGCCGGGCTTGAGCCCAAACACGACATTCGCTTCTGACGCGGTGCCAGCTTCGCTGCATGAGCGAAAGCAACCGACGGCTTTCCCAAGAGCGGACACTCAACGCGTCGCGACAGATTGGAACTATGCTGCGTCCGCACCAATGGCAGCGAAGCGCAGGAAGCGTCATTTGCAAAGTCTGCTCCGTACTTCGTTTTAGCTTTCATGTGTCTGTCCACTTCGCCGGTCAAAGCGGACATTAAGTTTCACCTTATCAGGACGACGCTGTATGTGTGTAATGGATCGAAAAATTGCACCTTTGAAGCTTGAATATGAGGGAGAGAGACGTTCGAAAAGTAGGGAATTAGTCGGTCATTCTCGTTGTATGGTGAACCTAGATAATTCGACTGCGCCTGATCAATAAGGTACGGAAACGGATAGATCATCCACGATGTGATTTCCCCTCACGCAATCTTTGATTGTCTGCTGGACTTTTCGCCGAATAGTTGATGGTCTGGCACGGACAAGGTGACTCGCCTCTTGGTTAGCCATCTAGCTCTTCCTTCGCTTTCGTGACTTGGAAGAGCTTTTCTACGCTCAGGTGTGAGCGGAATTCTGAAGGGTGTAATTTAATGCAAAACAATTTGAATATTCGTGGCGAGCCTATACAGGCAGTTTATTCCGCATATCGGAAGGGCCAGTATATTGTGAACAGGCGCTACCAAAGAAAGCTGGTATGGTCAAGATTGGAAAAGCAGCGGTTCATTGATTCAATTTTGGCTGAGTTTCCGGTTCCCTTGTTTCTAGGAGTGTCATTCTTTGATGCCAGTAAGGGTCCATGTTTTGAAATATTGGATGGAATGCAAAGGCTTGAAGCTATTACTTCTTTTATCGAAGGTAGATTTCCCGTCAATGGAAGTCACTTCGACCTATCAGTTATTTCAGAAACTAACTCTTTAAAAGAGCAAGGGCAGTTGCATCAGCGTGAACCTGTGATGTCAAAGGACCTGTGCGCCAAGCTTCTCAACTATCCTCTTCCAATATCCACGACAACCTACACCAACTCCGAGGGGGTAGATGAGGCTTTTCGGCGAATAAATACCGGAGGGGTTCGCCTCTCCCGCCATGAGGTACGTCAAGCAGGCGCTCTTGGTGAGTTCCCTCAATTGGTTAGAAAGTGCTCGACGTACATCAGGGGCGATGCATCTCACAACGATATCGTAGATTTGCGGGCGATGCATGAGATTTCACTTACCAACAACGATCTCGATTACGGAATAAAGGTGCGTGATACATTCTGGAATTCTTTCCATATTATGCCCTTAGACAATGTAATGGCATCGAGAGACGAAGAGTTAGTTGCCCATATGTTGCTTCGAATTGTTATCGGGGAGCAGGCACAAACTTCCTCGAAGTTTCTAGATCTAGTATACGCCACCGGCACTTGCGAAAATACTGCAGTAAATGACGCAGTATTAAAATATGGATTTGACCACCTGTATAAATCCTTTTGCATGACTTTTGATACGCTCAAAGAGGTCTTCTCAACAGGCAATAAGAACCTTGCAGTTCATCTGTACGAGGGTGATGCAAAGAAAATTGGACAAGCCTATCAGGTTATCTTTTTGTCCACATACGACTTACTTGTTAAGAAAAATATGATCATAACATCTCATGAAAAGCTGCATGCTGCCCTCGAGGGTATCGCTACGTCCTGTATGCCAATTCTCTTCAAAGATGCAAAGTGGCTAAATAGGCATCGAGAGCAATTAGTAAAGTCAGTAAGTGGAGTAATTAATCATTGCTTTTCCAAATCTGATAAGGCGGATGCTTCTAAGTTCTCTTGGATGGAGAGCTTCAATACCATACTTAGTCAATCACGCACTGAAAATGTAAGCTACGATTTTAAATCCGGTATATTCTCCATATCTGACGGAGCGAGTAAGGAGAGTCACATTGTTGAAAAAATAGTGAAAACACTTTGCGCAATGCACAACTCAAACCTTGGCCCTAGTTATGTCCTTCTCGGAGTAGCCGATAAGAAGTCCACAGCGGATCAGCACGAAAAAACATATGGTGGGCGTGTTGTCGAAAATGCCCCATTTTACATCGTGGGAGTGGACGCTGAAGCAAAAACAGTTTGTGGAGACCTTGATCGATACCAACAATTTTTCCGTCAAAAAATTGATAAATGCAGCATTGATGACGCGACTAAGCGAAACATAACCAGAAACACGGTATTCTTGAGCTACTATGATAAAGATGTAGCAATAGTGAAAATTGATCGAACAGATAGACCTATCGCATATGCCGGTGAGTATTATGTGAGAAAAATGGCTGATGTCGATCCCTCACCAATAGCTCAAGAGAATCTATTTGATTTCTTTAATGAGTTCCAAAGCCAATCTTCACAGTACCCTTACAAACAATGACGTGTCAGGCGTTGATGCTGTTCGCATCTTCCTCTTGAGCAAATTGAATTGTCTGTAAGAGTTCAGCACCGCTATCAACTATGCTGTGTAGGATGCCAAAGCTCTCCCTTTGCAGAGCACATTGCATTGTTGGCTCTATGAGCCACACCTATGCCTGCTTTAAGGCCAAAGTAGGCATAGGTATGAAGTGTCCACTGACTTTGCAAAAGTCAGCTTTTTAGCGCATTCCTGACCTGTATTTGCGTTGCTCCACGCACTTACAGTCCTGATGAATATGGGACCGCTTTGGGCTGGCACCAGTCATCGCCCACCTGGGATCAAACGTGATTTCGCTGCAGGTGTGCTGCCGCACCGCCGCAAGATAGCTTTGAGCCCAATGTCACCGATGCTGCAAGTTGCACCAAGGTCGGCATTCGGCAATCGCACTGTATCAAGTTATCGGTCGTTTACTTGATACACTTGGATGTAAGCTTGCAAAAAAAACTGTACGAAAACGGTTCTGACATGTAGAATTCTCTTCGCAAACAACTTAATAGTGTGTAAATTTGGCATAAAGCGAGGCCACGTATGCTTTTAAAAGACATTAGTTTTGGTGACGTCGATGCCAAAAATGAGATTTTAAAACAAAAGAGGTCAGGCGAAAGAAATTTCTTTCTATCATATTCAGTTCCTCAAAGAATTGATACTGGAGAATACCTGAATGGAAAAAAGCACTTTATCCTTGGCCTCAAAGGAACGGGGAAAACAGCGCTACTACGTTATTTGCATGACAAAGTTTCTGCCGATGGTTCCCTGTCAGAGTTATTGTTATTTAAGAGCCACGTGACCGAGGAAGACCGTCAAAAACTATCTAAAGGTGCAGGCTTCCAAATTGTTGGAACTAATGACGTTCCAACATTCATCCAAGATTTTAAAGAGCCTTGGAAATGGTTTATTTACCAAAAGCTTGCTGCAAAATTGGAAGCTGCAGGTGTCGCCTCATCGAATGCTCAAAAATTATACAAGCTTACTAGGGTAACAGAAAATCGCATCACTTCTACGCTTGGCTCACTGTTTTCCAAAATTTCAGCTGGAAGCTTAAGCTTTTCAGGGGAAGCTCTAGGTGTCGCTGTTGAACTTGGCATAGACATTGATCCGAGTAAAGACATATCAGAAGTGTCTATTTCAAGCGTCAATCGTGCCTGTTCAGCGTTGTTGAGCAAGATAGAGCTAGATACGCCCATCTATCTATTCTTTGATGAATTAGAGTTGTTTCACCAAACTTCGGAACAATTCGATAGAGACAGAAGGATAATTCGAGACTTGGTTGCCGCCATCTCTCATATCAACAGTGATTCAGCCGAGTATGATAGAAAAATTTTCATAGTCTCATCATTGCGAACGGAAGTTTTGCATTCAGTATTGGAACTAGGTCATGAAATTGGACGTGACGTTGACGACTACGGTGATAAACTTGACTGGTCGGATGCCAAAGACAGTCCACAACACCCATTATTGAACCTAATTGCCAAAAAAATAGCGGTATCTTCGAATGCTAGTGAAAGCGAAGTATGGACAAGGTTCTTTCCAGATAAAATCAATAATCAGGATTATCATAGGTTTCTGCTGAACTCATCATACTATAGACCAAGAGATATCGTGCGGTTATTAAGAGTTGCGCGTGATTACGACAGAAATGTTGCGGCATTTACAACAGCTCATTTTGACCAAACATCGACAGAGTATTCAAAGCAAACTTGGTTGGAGATCACAGAAGAGCTTTTGGCATCCTACAGCCCTGCACAAATCGCTGCCTTGCAAAGGGTTTTCCTCGGGTTCAACACACATTTCTTTACTGCCGATTTGGAAGAACGAGTACGTTCGAGACATCAATCCGATCACGAAGTGCAAGCTCTTTTCCAGAAAAAGGGTGTCATAAGAATTCTGTCTGATCTCTATAGGATTGGAGTGCTCGGGAATGATTTCGTTGTAAGAGATGACCGCGCAGGGACGCGACGGCGATATAGATGGGTTTTTCGTGGAAACACCACGCTAAACGATGCAGAGCGTATCGCTATACATAAGTCTCTTTGGAAGCATCTAACGTTGATCCCGAATTTTAGGTGACTGATACAAAGGGCGTTGACGAATGAGGTTTTACCCTTTTATCAACAGAATTTATCTTACCCGCACCATATCATAGTCAAAAGCAGACTTTGACTACAAGTCTCGGAACGGCGGCTAAGTCCGCAATCTGTAAGTTCGAGCGGGGCAACATTTCGGCAGTGCGGCGAAGGTCCGGTCTGGCGGGCCGCATCATAGAATCAACTTTTGGGTCCGAATGTCCGGAAAGGGCAGCACCTGCAAAGTAGAAATAAGAGAGGGGGCGATAAGTCCCCTCTCTATCCCTGTGCAAACCAACTACTGACCCTTCTTGTACTTCACCACAAGCGGCTGGTAGTTTTTGAGATTTTTGTTGTCGCGAAGGAAGTCTTCGAACAACTGGTCAACTCGGTCCTTGAGGTTGACAACCTCCCCCCCCCGCGCGAGGCTTGCCAGTTCCGCAGCTTTTCCACGATACGCTGGCGAACGGCTACACCGTCTCGGATACCAAACACGAGAGCCTCCATTGGAGTTTTTGCGTTTAGCTCAAACAGGCGCAGGTCATGAAACTTCTCGACCCGTCTCGCTGGCTTGAGGCAAGCTCTGCGTTGTGCGTATCTCTCAAAGTTCACCTCCTTACCTTCGAACGGCGGCTTAATCATATAGCGTCCCAATCGACCAAAACTGCCCTCGTAGTGGTAGACCGCTTGTGTGTGAATGGGCAGCTTTGTGATGCTGGATTTGAACCGCTTGCTGTGGCGCTTAAGATCAGGCGTCTGCCCCTTCGGCCCCCAACAGAAGACATGAGTGTGCACGGCGAACATCTTCCCCTTCTGATCTTGAGGAAAGTTGATGATCGGCTGTGTCTCGACTATCCCAACAGCGTTGTAGCTAGTGTAGTTACGCAGAACGTCTTGGGTGGCTTTCTTGCACGCATAGATTTCTGCGGTCCCGTCCCTCTCATTGAACATGAAGTGGTCGGAGACAAAGGTGATCCACTGAAAGTCAAGATCAGGGTGTTTCAAGCCCAAGTCGTAGAGGCGTTGCATCTCATCAATGATAAAATGGCCAAATTTATAACGAGCCTTCATGTCACTGGCAGGTACAAAGTCGGCGTGAAGACTCCGCAATCCAATTAGTGCGTCAAAGTCTTTGATGTCTGTTGATTTGAACACTCGGTTCTCGAAGCACGTCCTCCAGCGACTTTGATGCTCTTTGCAATGTTGGGTGTGGATCTTTTTGCTGTGTTCAAAATCGTCATCATAATTGTCCAGATTTTTGGGGACGTTGCCGATGGACAATTTCTCAGTTTGAGTACCCTGAGGGTATTCTGGGTTATCTAAATCATCACAATTGGAAGATGTCTGAGTGGTCGTCATACGAAGACAAGGCCCATTTGGCTTAGTTGACGTTTTTTTGCGTTTTTTCTGGGTCTGTTTTTTCCGATTTTGGATCTGTTTCTTAGTGGCCATATCTGGTCTCCATTTTAAGAGTTTTTGGATCCCACACGGCAAAGCTTCACACCCCACTTCCGCAGGCATTGCGAAAGCCGTGATGCGCTCTTCACCGCGCAGGTCATCAAGTTGTGTTGAGGTTTAGTTTCGAACGCGCATCGAGCGCGAATGGCTGTGGTCAGCCCCACCTGAGTGGTCCAATTTGATTGTTAGTGCATGACCGGCCTTGGGTCCATCTGGACGATGGTTTCG